>JANSYI010000001.1 GCA_024742475.1 bacterium
CGCAATCGACACCCCCCGCGGGCCTTCCCCGTGGGCGATCGCCGACAGCACCGCCAGCTCCGGCCGCGCTGCCGCGTCCGAGGGCCGCGTGACTTCCGGGATCGTCGCCGGCCCCAGCACGAGCGGTTGCACCGTACTCAGACCCAGCGGGCCGAGGTGGATCGGCCGCTTGGCCCACGCACCGACCGCCGCGTCGGGTGTCAGCACCACCAGCAACATCGGGCACTGCAGTCTCCGCCGCAGCCCCACGAGGTACGTCGGCCACGTCCAGCGCTTGCGGTCGTCTCGCCGCAGCTGCACCTCGACGATCAGGCCCAAGCTCGGCTTCGCTTCGCCGGCCTCGCGCAGCTCCAGCACCAGGTCCGCGCGGAGTTCGGCCGGCTCCAACTCGCTCCAGTTCGCGTCGCTCGTGCTCGCCTCCATCGACGACAGCGGCAGCCCGGTCATGCGCTCGACCAGCACCGCCGCGACGTAGGGGTGCTGCCGCAGCATGTCGGCGAGCACTTCGTGGAGCAGCGACGGCACTGCCGAGCAGCCTAGGCTGCGTCGCTGCAGCCGGCACAGCTCGCGCATGGTTGGGGACAGGGTAGGTGTGCGCATGGTGCCCCGCCCTCCCCTCGTCCGGTCGGTGCGGGTCGAGCTTTCGCGTCGCTGCCCTCACCGTCGCGCGCTAGCATGCCAACGATGGCTCGCAGGATGCACACGCCGCTCTTCCTCCTCGCGCTGGCGTCCGCGTGCGCGGACGACGTGGCGGGTGTCGAGCCGTCGAGAGAACGGGGACTTCGAGTTCGAGCTCGGCCGTGACGACCGAGGATTCGACCGCAGCAGACTCGACCACCGCGGAAGGCTCCACGGGGTCGGGCGAAAGCACCGGAGTCGAAGCCGGCCCCACGTGCGGCAACGGCATCCTCGAAGCCGACGAGCAGTGCGACGACGGCAACCTCGTCAACGACGACGGCTGCTCGAAGCTCTGCCAAGACGAGTTCTGCGGCGATGGTGTCACGCAGGCCTCCGAAGACTGCGACCTCGGGCCCGACAACGCCGACGACGCGACGTGCACCGCAGCGTGCGCGAAGAACGTCTGTGGCGACGGCCTTCAAGGCCCTGCCGAGGGTT
Organism: bacterium; assembly: GCA_024742475.1. Taxonomy (GTDB): domain Bacteria; phylum Myxococcota_A; class Polyangia; order Nannocystales; family Nannocystaceae; genus CAJXVA01. The sequence continues at coordinate 1,117 of JANSYI010000001.1, forward strand.
GCGACGACGGCAACACCGATGACGACGACGGCTGCGGAGCCGACTGCCGCCTGGAGACTTGCGGCAACGGCGAACTCGAAGGGTCGGAGCAGTGCGACGACGGCAACGCCGACGAGGATGACGGCTGCACCTCCCTGTGCGCACCGCCCCAGTGCGGCGACGGCCTGCTCAGCCCGACCGAAGGCGAAGACTGCGACGACGGCAACCCCGATAACGCCGACGACTGTCCCAACGACTGCACCGCGGCCGTCTGCGGCGACGGCATCATCGAAGGCGCGGAGACCTGCGACGACGGCGAAGCCAACGGCGATGGCGTCTCGCTGTGCGGACCCACGTGCTCCACCAACACCTGCGGCGACGGCTATCTCGTCCCCGCCCTCGAAGCCTGCGACGACGGGGCCCAGACGGGTGACGGCACCAGCCCGTGCTCGGCGCAGTGCGTGCTCAACGAGTGCGGCGATGGCTACCACCACACCCCGACCGAAGGCTGCGATGCAGGCGAGCGCAACGGGTTCGTCCCGTGCTCGACGTCGTGCGCCGCCGTCTCGCCGGTCGCGCAGGTTGACACTGGGTTCTTCTCGACCTGCGCACGATTCGAGAATGGCACCGTCCGGTGCTGGGGCTCGTACGATTACGGCGCCCTAGCGATCGAGCCGCCGCCCACGGCCAACGTCGGTGACGACCCCGGCGAGATGCCGCCTCCGTTTGCGACGCTGGGAGGCGACGTTTCGAGCCTTGCAGGTCACCGCAACTACGGGCTCTGCGCGCTAAGAACGGGCGGCACGGTCGTATGCTGGGGCGACGGGCGCGGCGTGCCTTGGAGCTTGCCGGGCGACCCAGACAGCGACCACCACTACTCCGGGCTGCTCGGACCGCTCTCACTGGAGGACCTCAGCAGTTTGGAGTACGCCTCGGAGGAAAACTTCGTCGGAGACCTCCCGGGAGAGCTTCCGCCTGCCCCATTGCCGTTGGGCGTCAGCGCGGTGCGGCTGTCGGCCGGCCCGTCGAGCGCGTGCGTCATCGGCGACGATGAGACGCTTCGCTGCTGGGGCCGCGCCTCCCCGACCGGAGGCTGGCCCACGCTCGGCTACGGCGAGATCACCGTGCGGGCGCTGACGGACGACTTTCCGCCGCCTCCCATCAACATCGGCGTCACGCCGGTCGAAGTGCTCCATTCCCCCACCCGCACTTGCGTGCTCGGTGTCGACCAGCTCGTCCGCTGCTTCGGCAGGTCGGAGTCTGGCCTGCTCGGACAGGAGGGCAACGGGCCGTCGGCCTCGGGAACCGAGATCCCTGTCCCCCCCATCACCGACCTCGGTGGCCCCGTGGTCGCGATCTCCGGCGGCGGCCGAACGTGTTCGCTGGGCGAAGATGGGTCGGTGCGCTGCTTCGGTTCTCGATCCGAAGTTGGGTACGGAGGGACCGGTTACGTCGGCGATGAGCCCGGGGAGATGCCACCCCCCCCCGTCGACGTCGGTCCAGACTCGGTCGCAAAGCTCGCTGTCGGTACCGCCCAGGCCTGCGTGCTCACCGACGTCGGCGAGGTCCGGTGCTGGGGCGGTGTCAACCGAACCTACGGGTACAACGTGAACGAGCTCGTCGGCGACGAGCCTGGCGAGATGCCGCCGCCACCGGTCGAGCTGAGCCAGCTCGCCGTCGACCTCTTCGCGTCGAACTCCGACCACTTCTGCGCGCTCATGGAGGACCTCAGCATCGAGTGCTGGGGTAGAAACGTCTCGGTCGGGCCCAGTCTCAACGAAGACATCGGCGCCCAGCCCGGCGACATGCCGCCGCCCTCGGTCCGCATCTACGACTAAGCCTGCCGCCGCCCAACCGGCTCACCGCCGCAGCGCGTCTCAACCTCACCGGCGCACGCAGTACCGCGTGCGCACCGTGACCACCTGCCCGCGCCCGCCCAGCACCACCGTGAGCATGCGGTCGTACTCCTCGTGCGGGATGTTGCCCTGCGCATCGAGGGGCCCCGGGTCGCCGCCGAGCGCATCAACGATCGCAGGGATCGTATTCGAGTGCGCCGACACCACGATGCGGCTGCCCTCGGGCGCCTGACGCAGACGCGTCGCCCAGCCCTGCACGTCGGTGTCCACCACCTCGAGCCGCACGCCCGATCGCTCCGCGAGCGGCCCCAGGGTGTCGCGGGTGCGCTGGGTGTCCGTGCTCAGCAGCGCCGTCGGGTCCGCGGGCTCGAGCACCTCCGCCAGACACCGCGCACGGGCCACCCCCGCCTCGGTCAGCGGCGGGTCCTCCGAGCCGTCCGCGGCCTTCTCCGCGTGCCGCACGAACGTCACCGTGCTCGCGGGCGCTGGCACCCCGACTGGCGCTGCCTCCGGGCAGATCGGGCCCGAGGGCTCAGCGCGGCAGGCGGCGAGGAGAAGGCCCAGGGTCATCACTGCAACGCGCACGGCACCCGCGGGATACCACACGGTTGACGCGCCCCGATCGTTTGCCAGGCCGCTGCCATGGGACGACTCGTCGACGGACAATGGAGAACCGGAGAGGTCGCGCCAACCGACGACGGCGGCGCCTTTCAGCGCGAAGAGACCACCTTTCGCGGCACCATCGAAGCCCCCGAGGCCGGGCGCTACCTGCTGTATGTCAGCTACGCCTGCCCATGGGCCCACCGCACCCTCGTCGCTCGCGCTCTCTTGGGCCTGCAAGACGCCATCGATGTGAGCGTCGTCGACCCGCACATGGGCGAGGACGGCTGGGCCTTCAGCCAGCGCGCCGGCTGCGTCCCCGACCCCATCTTCGGCGCCGAGTTCCTGCGCGAGGTCTACACCGCCGCCAAGCCCGACTACACCGGCAAGGTCACCGTGCCCGTCCTCCTCGACACCCAGACGAAGACCATCGTCAACAACGAGTCCCGCGAGGTCCTGCGGCTGCTGTGCACCGAGTTCTCCAAGATCTCGGACGCCCGCATCGATCTATGCCCCGCGCCCAAGAGATCCGAGATCGACGCCATGATCGACGCCAACTACGGCCCGATCAACAACGGCGTCTATCGAGCCGGCTTTGCCAAGCGCCAGCCCGCCTACGACGAGGCGATAGACGACCTCTTCTCCGCCCTCGACCGCTGCGAACGTCGCCTGCGCGAGTCTCGATTCCTGTGCGGCGACACCCTGACCGAAGCGGACATCTGCCTCTTCACCACCCTCATCCGCTTCGACGTCGTCTACCACACCCACTTCAAGTGCAACGTCAAGCGCATCGTCGACTACCCCGCCCTGTGGGGCTTCGTCCGCGACATCTACCAGATGCCCGGCGTCGCGCAGACCTGCAACTTCGACCACATCCGCCGCCACTACTACGGCAGCCACCCCGACGTGAACCCGCACGGCATCATCGCCCGGGGCCCTGCGCTCGACTACCAGTCCGACCACGGCCGCGCATAGGCAGGCCCTCCCTCGTCGGGATACCCTGCGCGCCATCATGCGTGCCCCTGCCCGTCTCGTTCTCGACGCTTCTCTGGCTGGAGTCCTCCTGTGCGCGCCGTGGTTGGCCGCGGGCTGTGGCGACGACGCGTCTGCCTCCACCGACGCGGGCAGCAGCACCACCTCCGGCGACACCTCCAGCTCGGGCCTGCCCGACGCTTCGAGCACCACGGCCGCCTCGGCCGAGGGCAGCGACGACTCCACGTCCAGCTCCACCGAAGACACCGACGACTCCACGACCGGCGGCAGCACCACCACCGGCTCGACCGGCACCCAAGGCGGCTCCGACTCCAGCAGCGGCGACACCACCGGCGCGCAGGCCGTCGACGTGCCCTTCACCGTCTTGGACCCCAGCGTCCTCGAGCTGAGCGCGCGCGTGCCCGAGGGTTGGGTGGTCATCACCACCGCCGACGCGTGGGCCTCCTTCACCGACGCCCCCGTGCCCGAGGGCGTCACCTTTCCCGCGCAGTGGGTGCTGCTGGGCTCGCGCGGCCCGCAGCCCTATCCCGGCCACGCGCTCGCCGTGCAGGCGCTCTCCTGGCAGGGCGACACCCTGACCGTCACCGGCGACCAGGTCGAGCCTGCCGACGACTGCGAGACCTACGCGTTCATCTGGCCCGCCGACACTCTCCTGGCCTTCGACGCCCTCGGCGCCGAGATCGAGGACATCGACGATCAGACCGCACCGCTCGAGGCCTCGTGCGCGGGCGGGGCCACCGACTCGATGCCCTGCGACCTCGCCTCGCCCTGCGCCACCGGCCTGCTGTGCGCCGGCATCATTCGCAACACCGTCTTGGCCAACGATCCCGGCGGGCTCTGCTTGGACAGCGGGTTCAGTGGCGTGTTCTCCGGAGCCGGGGCCGCGATCCCAGCCGACGGCGGGGCGATCGAGCTCGCGGTGGACGTCGGTGGACTCGCCACGGTCGACATGGACGTCACCGTCCTGCTCGACCTCGACCACCCCGCCCCCGAAGAGCTGGTGATCGAGCTGCGCAACCCCGACGGCAACCAGGTCCCGGTCGCCAACCTGCAGAGCACCGAGCTGCACCCCGGCGGCGTCCCGATCGTGCCCACCGGCTTCTCGGGCGACGAGTCGGTCAACGGCACCTGGACGCTCGTCGTTCGCGACGCCGTCGACAACGGCAGCAGCGGCTCGATCTCGGGCTGGGAGCTCGAGATCATGAGCCGCCTCGACTGAGGCCGCGCGCGCCTATTCTTGGGCCTGCAGCCGCTCGACCGCCGAGGAGTACGACGTGTTGCGCACCATCTCGGCCAGCAGCTTGGTATAGCGAGCGACCATCTCGGGCCGACCGCTGGTGCGGTGGTGCTGCAGCGCCTTGTAGATGCGAACGTAGGCCTGCTCGGAGTTCACGAAGTACTCGACCGCCGCCAGCACCGCCTCGATGGACGAGTGACTGACCGAGGGCGAGAGCGCCGTGAAGTGAAACTCGCGGCCCGACGAGTTCGTCACCCCGATCGTGGCCTCGGCTTGCGCGTCGGTGGCCTGCTCGGCGTGGGCGTCTCCCATCAGCCCGCGCACCGAGAAGCTGGAGAAGCGGATCGACGCCAGCGACGGAAACTCGCCCTGGTAGCGCGCGCGCAGGGCCGAGAAGAACGCGTCGAGCATGCCCACGCCCTTGCCGGCCACCTCGAACGCGCGCTCGCCGGGGTTCTCCACGACCTTGCACTCGATGTTGCAGTGGCCGTCGCCGAAGTCTTCTTCGAGCGAGTACCCCTTGACCTCGAACGTCCGGAAGTCCTCGCTGAGGACCTCGCGCATCGTCTGAAGTGCTTGCGTCTGAAGGGGGCCCTGTGCGGCTCGCATGGGATGCTCAGTGTTGCACAAAGCAGCGGCGGGGCCCGCGAACTCGCGAAACCCCGCCGTGTTGGATGGCAGACGCCACAGTGTGCACGTCGCAGGCGACGCGCACGTGCGACGCGCTATCGCTGTCGGTACGTGACGCGGCCGCGCGTCGGGTCGTACGGCGACACCTCGACCTTGACGCGATCGCCGAGCACGACGCGGATCCGGTGCCGGCGCATGCGGCCGGAGAGCTTTGCAATCACGGTGTGGCCTTCGCCCACATCCACTTTGAAGGTACCTCCGCTGAGGACCTCTTTGATCACACCGTCAAACTCGATTGCGTCGTCGCTTCCCATGGTCAGGCTGCCCGAGGCTCCTCAGGCGGGCGACATCGTGCCCATCTGGCGACCGACTCACAAGCGTCTTTTTTCGACCGCTGCCATCTGCGGATTCGCGCAATCAGCGCAACCCTTCGGCCAAGCTGATCTCGTGGCTCGTCTGGGCCGGCATGGGCGTCACCAGCACCACGTCGTCGTACGGATCGTCGAGATCGTGCGCGTGGGAGCGCAGCACTAGGGTGTCCCCGTAGCAGCGGATCTCCACCGGCCGCTGCCAGCCGTCCACCGCGCGCTCCAGGATTCCCCCCACCGTGGCCGCCGCCAGCGCCTCGGGGCAGCCCGCGTTGGGGCCCGCGCTCAGCCGGGCCATCTGGATGCCCTGCTGCAGCTGGGTGAGGGTGCGGCCGGTCTCCTGGCGCCGATCGACGCACCCGCCCTGCACGCAGGTGGCCAGCGACCAGCCGACGCCGAGCGACATCGCGAGCAGACCGACGAGCCACGCCGTCCGATGCCACCGAGGTGAGCGACCCACCAACTCGAAGAACCACGGGGATGCCTGCATGCCTCGCGTTCAACGCAAGCGGCGTGCCAGGCGACAACCCACGCGGTTTCACAGCGGCGGCGACGGGCGCAGCGGCTCGGCCTGCCGCGCCGACACGAACGGGCCGCCCGCGATGACATCTTGTCGCGGCGCATCCGTCCGGAACGGGTCGGCCGCCGGATCTCTCGCCCGGCGCTGGCGGAGGTTGGCCAGCGCGTTCTCGAGGACGTCGACCGTGGCGTGCAGCGACGACACCTCGTCCCCCGCGGGGAAACGCGAGGGGATCGGCTGCTCGGCGAGCCACGCGTGCATGCGACCGACGGCGAGCTTGGCCTGCGCGTCGAGGTCAGGCTCGGACTCGGCGAGCGCGAGCCATGACGCGGCCGCCCGTTCGAGTCGGCGCGAGGCCGCCGCAAACCGACGCTGCGCTGCGTCGACGCGAGCTCGCCGCAGCTGGAACGGAGACTCGCCGGGCGGCCCGCACAAGAACAGCCGGTCGTAGTAGGACCACGCGAAGTCGGCCGAGCGCACGACCGCCTCGATGTCTCGCTCGAGGGCTCGGGAGGCGACCAGCTCGGACGACACGTCCGGCTCGCACCACCGCAGCGCCCCGCAGCGACGCCGCTCCAAAAACCGAGCCTGTGCGGCGCGACGGACCTGGTGTCGCTCGACCCAGAGGAACCCGGCGCACACCGCCGCAACCGAGACAATCGCAACCGCCGACACGCTGCTCGATGGTACATCGAGCGGTCCGCCGTGCCAGCCGATCCCCCGAAGGAACCCAGAATCGCGCTCCATCGGGCCAAAATCCGGCGGCGCCGTAAGCACGAGGTTGGCGCCGCGTTGGCCCAGAGGATGCGACGCTGCGGAGCTCTCGCCGTCTTGGCATGTTCACTTGCGCTCGGGTGCGGGCGAACGCCCATCGACGTGTTCGAGGCAGACATTCGCGACGAGGCGTTCGACCCGATCGTCGATGGGTGCAACAAGGTCGACTTCCTGCTGGTCGTCGACAACTCCTCGAGCATGGGTGACAACCAGGCGAAGCTCGCGCTGGGCGTGGTCGACTTCATCGACGGCGTCGCCGGCGTCCTGCAGACCGTCGACTCCGTGCACATCGGCGTCATCACCACCGATGGCTACGATCACAACGATCCCGAGTGCGACCAGCTCGGCTCGCTGGTCACGCAGACCGGCGGCCACGGCAGCTCGCACCAGGTCTGCGGACCCTTCGCCGACGGACACCGCTTCATGACCGAGAACGACGACCTCGAGGAGGCGCTCGAGTGTACGGTCGCGGTGGGCACGACGGGCTCGACCTCCGAGCGCCCGCTGTCGGCGATCCGCTCGGCCGTCGACCCCAGCCTCGACAGCGTCGCCCGATGCAACGAGGGGTTCATCCGGCCCGATGCGCTGCTCGTGGTCGTGGTGATGACCGACGAGGACGCCCAGCCCAGCCCCGCGTACGATACGCTGCTCGAGGCCAAGGGCGGCAACGACGAGGCCATCGTCGTGCTGACCATCGCCCACACCGAGGACGACACCTGCAGCCGCAGCGGCCACGCCACGCAGGCCGACGTGCTCACCAGCTTCACCCGTCGCTTTCCCCACGGCATCGTCGAGTCGATCTGCGCGCCATCGTTCGACGGCGTGTTCGAGCGCGCGACCGACATCGTGCAGAACGCGTGTGGGGCGTAGCGGGGCTACGCGGCGTGACCGGCTTCGCTCAGGCAACGCGCGAGGTCGGTCAAGCTGGCCTCGCAGGCTGCGGTGTCGTGGTGCTTCGCCGCGTCTTCGAGGCGACCACCCACCTCGGTCAACTCGGGGAAGCCGAAGCTCCCCCCCGACCCCTTGAGTCGGTGTCCCAGCCGCGAGATCTGCTCGAAGTCTCCGTCGGCCAGACACGACTCCATCCACACGAGCTCTCTGCGGCGGGCGGCGAGGAAGCCGGGCACGAGCATCCGGACCTCGGGGCCGATCAGGCGCGTTCCGATCGGCGCCGCCTCGGTCGAGCCACACGACGCCTTGACCGCGTCCGCGACGGCGCCCCAGTCGAAGGGCTTGGCGAGCACGCGGTCGAAGCCCAGCCGCGCGCACTCGCGGCGGGCGGCCAGCGTCGCGTGAGCCGAGACCGCCATCACGGGCAGGCGTGGGCGTCCGAGCCGCTCCTCACGGGCCCGAACCTGTCTGACCAGCACGAAGCCATCGAGCACGGGCATCTGTAGGTCGGTGAGCATCGCGCTGAACTCCCGCTTCTGCAGCATCGCCAGCGCCTCCCCGCCGCTTCGCGCTTCGACCACCCAATAGCCCCAGTTCTCGAGCACGTTGGTCAGCAGAGATCGCGATGCGTCGTCATCATCGACGACGAGCAGCCGCGAGATCGGCTCGAGCGCGGAGGGCATCGGTGAGAGCATCGCCCGATCACTGCGGAACCTGAGCATCCCCGCGCGGACCAACTCGGGCCGCACGCTCCCCGGCTCGCCCAAAGGCGGAGCTGGCCGCCGCCCGCCCGCGGCCCCATGAAGGAGCGGAAGCGGCATGTCTCGTTCGGAGCCCTGCGTCCACGTCGTCGACGACGACCCCGAAATCCGGCTCCTGCTCGGCGCTTGGCTGCAGTCGGCTGGCTACCGCATGCAGGGGTTCGGCAGCGGAGCGGCCTATCTCGACCACGCGGGCGCGAGCCCTGCGCTCATCTGCCTCGATCTCAACATGCCCGCGCTCGACGGGATCTCGGTGCTTCGAACGCTGGGAGCGCGGGGCCTGCCGTGCCCAGTCGTCGTCTTCACGGCGGACGAAGCGGTCGACACCGCCGTCGAGTGCATGAAGCTCGGTGCGTTCGACTTCGTGGTCAAGCCGATTCACGCAGAGGGGTTCTTGCGGGTCGTCGACGCGGCGCTTCGCCCCCCGGCGGTCCCACCCGCTCCCACCCGGACCCGAACGCGGTCCGAGGCACCCTCGCTCATCGGCGACTCGGCCCCGATGCAGGCCGTGCGCGAGGAGATCGAGAAGGTCGCAGACACCGACATCACGGTGTTCATTCACGGCGAGAGCGGGACCGGCAAGGAGCTGGTCGCTCGATCGATCCACGCCAAGAGTGGCCGCAGCGACGGGCCCTTCGTCGCCCTCAACTGCGGGGCAATCCCCGAGAGCCTGCAAGAGAGCGTGCTCTTTGGTCACGTCAAGGGCGCGTTCACGGGCGCGACCGCGGCGCGCAAGGGCAAGTTCCAGCTCGCCGACGGGGGCACGCTGCTGCTCGACGAGGTCGCCGAGCTCACCCCCGCTGCGCAGGTTCGGCTGCTGCGCGTGCTTCAAGAGCGCACCGTCGAGCCGGTCGGCGCCGCCGAACCCACGCCCGTCGACGTCCGCGTGCTGTCGGCCACGCACCGCGACCTCGACCGCATGGTCGCCGCCAACGCGTTCCGCCAGGACCTCTTCTACCGGCTCGTGATCTATCCGATCGAGGTGCCTGCCCTCCGCGATCACGACGAAGACGTGCGCGCGCTCTTCGAGCACTTCGTGAAGGTCCACGCCTCGACGATCGGCTGCGAGGCGCCATCCATCGACGACGACGTCTGGCTCGCGCTGCGCTCCCACCCGTGGCCGGGCAACGTTCGGGAGCTGGCCAACGTCGCGCACCGCAGCGTGGTCGCCCACCGTGGCGACACCCTCACGGCGAGCAAGCTCGGGCTGCGAACGCCGGCGGGGCTCACCGAAGAGGCGTCCACCCCCTCGCTCTCATCGCCTCCCGGCCCCACCATGGCCGACGCCGAGCGACGCGCACTGCAAGAGGCGCTCGAGGCCTGTGAGGGCAACCTGACCGCCGCCGCGCGACGGCTGGGCATCGGCCGCGCGACGCTGTATCGCAAGCTGACGCGCCACGGCATGACGCGGGAGCGCTAGGCCTCAGGCTCGCAGTACGTCCATCAACATGTTGCTGCGCGTGATCGCCGAGGCGGTCAGAAAGCCCGAGACGAGCGCCCCGCCCACGCCGCAGGTGCACACGTCTTGGCCGGTGAGGTAGAGGCCCGAGACGGGCGTTTGCGGCCGCAGGAAGCGCTGCTCGAAGCGGTTGGGGTCGTGGGAGAGCCCATAGATCTCACCGTGCTGGTAGGCCGTGAAGTGCTGCGTGCTCAGTGGCGTGCTCAGCTCGTGAAACGCGATCTTGCCCTGCAGGTGCGGCTCTCGCTCGTAGAGCTTGGCCAGCAGGCGGTTCGACCACCGCTCCTTGAGCGCGTCGTACTCCTCTCCGCGCTTCTTCCACGGCGTGTCCGCCCACTTCGCGACGCGCTGCCACGGCATCAGCGTGACGATCTCGATCGTCGACTTGTCGGGGTGCCGCTGCGCGTGGCTCGGATCCTTCGCCGAGGGGAACGAGATGTACGCGACGGGCAGCGGCGCGTCCTCGTCGGCCTCGAATCGGGCGATCGTACGGTCGTGGTCGTAGTCGTCGGGGTAGACCCAATGGTTGGCCCGCGGCAGGTTCAGCGATTCGCGGCTCCCGTCGAGACCGATGTAGAGGCTCGCGTGGGCGAGCGAGGGGCGGAGCTTGGCGAGCTTGTCGGTGGCGCCGACGCGCGCCTTGCCGACGTCCCCGAGCAGGCGCCCGAACGTGTTGAGCACCCCCGCGTTGCTGATGACCATGTCCGCGCGCAGCGTCCTGCCGTCTTCCATGCGGACGCCGACCGCCTTGCCGTGCTCCACCACGATCTCCTCGGCCGCGGCCCGGGTGACGAGCGTGCCGCCGAGGGCCTCGATGCGCGGTGCAAAGGTCTCGGCGATGCGTGCCGACCCACCGATGGGGTAGGCGCCGCCGGAGAAGTAGTGCTTCACGAGCGTGGCGTGCATGGCGAAGCTGCTCTGCCGAGGGGGCAGGCCGTAGTCGCCATACTGCCCGGTGAGGACGCCGATGAGCTTCTCGTCGCTGGTGAGCTCGCGGAGCACGTCGTACGTCGTGCGGCGCGCAAAGGACATGTAGCTGCGCCGCAAGAGCCGGCCCCCGAGAAACGCCGTCACGTCGCCGAGCGCCTTCTCGGCGTAGAACGACCGCGACGCCTTCGAGACCTCGAAGACCAGGTCGAGATAGCGGGCGATCGCGTCCTTCTCCGCCGGAAAGCGCTCGCTCATGTCGGCTTTGAAGTTCTTGACCCCGCTTCGCAGCGCGTACTCGGTGTCGCCGAACCAGATGCGGTCGTAGACCTCGCCCATGTCCGCCCACTGCAGCTCGCCGTCGGTGAGGTGATCGAAGAGCCGTCGCAGCACGCTGCCTTCGCGATGCACCTCGCCGACGTAGTGCACGCCCACGTCCCACTCCCATTCCTTGCGCTTGAACACGTGCGTGAAACCGCCGAGAACCCAGTGGCGCTCGAGCACCAGCACCCGCTTTCCTCGCTGGGCGAGCAGGAGCGCCGTGGTGAGGCCGCCCAAGCCGGAGCCGACGATGATCGCGTCGTAGCGCTCATCGAGAGTCGTGTTCTTGTAGGAGGCGACGCGCATCGCCCGATGATACGGGCAGGCCGTGGCGTACTGCCCCGCTGGGGCGCGCAGCAACGGACTGCGAGAATGCGGCAGGAGGCGCTCGCACCCCCTAAGGCGCCGCACTCAGGTATCCGTTGCGATCCGGCCCGGGATGTGCAGTGCTGGTTGTCGCTGGCCCCGTCGGGCCTCACCGCGACACGGAGAAACGAAAGATGATCGAAGATTTCATTACCCAAATGGCCGAGAAGGCGGGCATCAGCGAGGAGCAAGCCAAGCAGGTGATCGAGTTCCTCAAGGAAAACTCGCACAAGGTCCCCGAGCTGCTCGGCAGCGACGTCGTGGGCGACATCAAGGACAAGCTCGGCGGCTTGTTCAGCTGACGCCGCGCTTGCGGATTGGGAGAAAGCCGGCTGCCATCGTGCGGTCGGCTCTTGCGTTGGTTTGGCGCTTCAATCGTAGGTGTTGCCGCCGGGCGTCAGGTCCACGTGGAAGTGGTCGTCGTGCGCGGCGTTGAACTCGGGCGTGAGGATGATGTTCCACAGCCCCATGCCCCACACCTGGTCCGTAAACGACCGCAACATCTGTCCGCCCGGGGTGAGGGGGTCCGCGACGCCGTCCTCCCAGTCGCCCAGAACGGTGAAGGTGCTGCCGTCCTGCATGACGAAGCCTGCGATGTCGATGGCGCGCGCGAGACCGTGTTCGGAGAGCGTGCTCGTCCCCGAGATCGTCCGGCAGTTGTAGGTGCCGTAGTGGATGATCGCCTCGGCGCCCAACATCGAGGCCACCGCCGCGGAGCCTACGATCGACACCGCGGTGCCGCAGCCGACGAGTACGGGGCCGTCGTTGCCTCCGCCATCCTCGAGCGCGACCGAGCCGATCGGGCCGTACAGAAGCACCGGGTCGTCGATCTCGCAGACCAGCGTGGGGTGGCCGTCGGGAGACTCGGGCGCGTGCGACGTCGCGGTGAACACCGCACCGAGCTCGAGCAGCGTCTGCTGGCAGGCCGTCTCGGCCTCGCCCCCGGCGAGCTCGGTCGGCACACAGACGCCGGTGCTCTCGGGTGGGTCGCCGAAGCGCTCGAACACGGCGCACGCGTAGCCGTCGCGGCACCCGTTGCCTCCGACGATGCCAGGGTCGCAGCGCGAGAGGCAGGAGCCTCCCCCCTCGACGTTCACGTCGGACGCATCGACACAGAAGGTCGCGGGCGCCCCATCCTGGTCGGGACAGAGCCCGTCGCATGCCACCGTGCACGTGCCGCAAGGGAAACCCGCGGCCTCGGTGATGCAGGCCCCGCCCTCGAACGGGCAGTCCGCATCCGAGCTACACGGCGAGCCCACGAAGGCGGGAGTCCACGCGGGCGTGCAGTCGATGGGAGCTTCGCCGGTGGTCGACGCGTCGCCCACGCTGGGGTCGACGTCGCCCGTGGCCTCAGCCCCCGAGGAGGTCGACGGTGCGCTCGGATCGGCATCGGTCGTGACCGCGGTGCCGGTGCCTTGGGTCTCCGACGAAGGACCGTCCCACCCCATGCCGGTCGAACCCCCCGGCCCGCCACACGCCGTGAGCACCAACAACACAGCTCCGCGATACTTGCCCACCACCGAGAACGATCGTAACGCACATCGCATGGACCCGGACTTCCACGTCTGCCCGCTGTGGACGTTCTCGCTCGCGCACTACTCGAAATCGGGCGTCAAGGACGCCTGCCTTCGCCTTCAGGACGAGTTCGGGCTCGACGTCAACGTCGCGCTGGCCTGCCTCTGGCACGAGCGCCGGGGTGCCACGCCGCTGTCGCGCGGAGAGCTTGCGGCGCTGCTCGACGCCGTGGCCGAGCCGCGCGCCCGGGTGCAGCGGATCCGGCCCCTGCGGCGCGAGGCCAAGTCGGTCGACGACGCGCTGTACCGAGCGCTGAAGCGCAGCGAGCTGCTCGCGGAGAACCTGCTGCAGCTCGCGCTGTGCCAGGCGCTGTCCGACCGCCCGGGCGCCCCCAAGGGGGATGGTCGCGCCTCCCTCGAGGGCTATGCCGAGCAGCTCGCGGTCACGCTGCCCGAGGCGCTCATCGACGCGTTCCTCGCCTGAGTGCCCCCCGCCGCGCTCAGGGTCTGCGCAGGCGAATGGGGCCTTTCGCGTCGGTGGGGTCGACGACCTTGCCCCGCTGACAGATCTCCAGCTCGCCGCGCGCGACCATGCGGCGCGCTGCTCGTCGCGCCGGCTCCATCAGCGGACGCCACTGCTCTGGGTCGACCCGGCGCGCTGCTTCGCTGGGGCAGATCGTCTTGCCGGGGCCGCGCGCATCGAGCAACGCGACGATTGCAGCTTCGAGCGCCCGGTCCTTGGCCGAGACCTTGGCCCGCCGACAGGCAGCGGAGCAGAATCGGACCGCGTCCCAGTGCCTCGCCCACTTCTTTCGCCAGGAGAAGGCACGCCCACACGACGCACAAACCTTGGACTCCCCCTTCATCCCCGCAGTTCTTGCGGCCGGGCATCCAGGCCGCAAGCATCTCGACGGTTTTCGCGGCTGCGCGCCGGCGTCGCGCGAGCGGAGCGCAGACCCTCGGAGCAAGCCTGCTATGGTCTTCGGCCTTGGCGGAACCCCAGCAGATGCGAAGCGCCTTCGGTGAGGCGCTGCTCGGCCAGGTCAAAGCCCTCGAAGCGGCCGAACGAGACGCCATCGTCCACGGCCTCGCCGAGGAGACGCGCGAGCACTATCGGCGCGCGAAGGCGATCGGGTGGTCGCCGATGACCCTGCACATGGACGTTTCCGACAACATCCGGGCAGTCATCGGTCCGCGCCGCAACGTCGAGCTCTGGGCCGAGACGATGGCCGATCTGACGCGCCGTCCGATGCTCTCGGGGTTCCTGCGCCACGTCGGCGTGCGGCTGGGCCTCGGCCCCGGCACGCTCTACCGCCAGACCGCGCGCCTGTGGACGTACCTGTGTCGCAACGTCGGGCTCCTGAGCGCCGAGGTCGGATCCGACGAGACCATGGTCGACCTCGTCGACTTCCCCGCGCGCGAGCACTCCTTCCCGTGCTTCGTCGAGGGCCTCGACGGCTGTCTACGCGGCCTGCTCGCGGGCATCGACATCACCCCGCACGTCGAGGTCGTCAGCGTCGAGCCTCAGAGTGGATGCGCCCGCTACCACATCACGTGGTGAGGGCGCCGCTCATCGGCGGGGCAGCGCCGACGCGACGTCCTCGTCGAGGTCGTCGAAGATTTCCGTGCCCATGCGCTCGTTGGTCCGCGCCATCGGGCCCACACCGCGCCCGACCGTGTGACTGAGCACCGAGGCTCCCGCACGCTCGATCCACCGCATGATGTAGCCAGGGTGCAGCACGTGCCCGCGCTCGGTGACGTTGATCAGCGCGAAGTTGCGACGGTCGACGTAGTGGCGAACCGGGCCGCCGTACAAGGGCAGCCACGGGCCGTGTCGGCCGATGGTCACCCCACCCGCGGCGGTGCTTCGCTCCCCACCGACGATGGGGCGGGCGCGCGTGGTCAGGGTCGGTGCAGGGCGACGGGCATACTCGTGCCAGACCGCGCCCAGCGACAGCGTCGTTCGGCCGTGCAGCACGTTGACGATGTGATAGGCGTGGTACCGCGGGTGAGACTCCCAGTCCGCGAGCCGCGTCGCGAAGTGCTGCTGGAGGATACGCGCCTCGAACTCGAGCTGTGGCCTGCCCATGACGCCCCCGAAATCGCGCGCATCGGTCCGGCGACAGTTGTTTCCCCACGCCATCGCGCCCGAGTTGGTGCAGCTGATGCCCATGCGAGAGCGGTACGAAGCATCGCGGCGGGCGGATCGCCGGGCGGGGCCGCGGCACGAAGAAACGCCCCCTCCGGCGAGCGGAGAGGGCGCCTTTGGCCGGTGCTGGCGCGCGGCCTAGCGGCGGCGGCGGACCCAGCCGAGAGCGAGCAAGAGCAGCGCGCTCATCGGGGCTCCCGAACCGCCGGTGCGGCAGCCACCGCCGTCGTCGGCAGACGCGTCACCGCCGCTGTCACCGTCGGTGTCGGCCCCGTCGTCCTCGGGCTCGGGCTCGGGCTGGCCGTCGTCGCCATCGGTGCCCATCGGATCGCCTCCGCCGCTGCTGTCGCCAGCGGTGTCCTCGGGCTCGTCATCCTGGATGCCGACGTCGATGGTCACGGCCTGGCTCGGGGCCCAGAACCGGCTGTCACGCGCGACGACGCCGAACTCGTAGGTGCCCTCGGGGATGCCGGTGACCTCCCACTCCCATGGTGGCTCGTAGAGTTTGAACTGCGGTTCGCCGTTGATGTAGAGCTCGAGCTCCATGATGCCGCGGTCGTCCTGCGGCTCGGCCGTGATCAGGAAGTCGGCTCCGGGGTCGAAGCTGTCTCCGTCGAGCGGCGCGGTGATGGTGACCGTCGGCGGCTCGGAGTCGCCCGGGTAGGGCTCGGCCGCGCACTCGAGGCTGCCGACCGCTCCGTTCTCCATGCCCGGCTCGCTGCCGTCGATGCAGGTGGGCGCGGACTGGGTGAAGCTCTCGTCGTACTCGACCTGGATGACCGCGTGGGTGCCCAAGTCCTCGGCGACGGTGAAGGTGACGCCGCCGGCGGGGTCGGTGAACGAGTCGCCCTCCTGCATCAGGCCGCCGAGGCCGAGATCGAGGATGTATGGCGAGGGGCCGAAGCTATTGATCTCGCCGGCGACGTGCGCGATGACGCCGCCAGAGAGGGAGATGTCGAACTCGCCGATCGGCTGGCGGTACTCGAGGTAGTAGTAGCGCCCGTCGCCCGTGGGCACGCGCAGCGCCTGGGTGCCGTTGCAGGGCAGCTCGAGCGGCGCGATGTTGTAGGTGCCGTCTTGGGTGCCGTCGACGAAGTTGCAGCCCTCGAGCCAGCCCATGAAGCCCTTCTGCACCGCGTTGATGTGGCCGCAGCCGCCACCCATCGGGTCGTACGGGTCGCCGTACTCGACGTGGGAGCACGCCTCGGCGTCGAGCACCACGCCGTCGGGGCAGTTGTAGGCGTGGGAGTGGCCCATGCCGTAGTTGTGGCCGAGCTCCTGGTTGCGCACGACACAGCCGAACGAGCCGTTGTACCAGCTGTCGCGGGCGGGGAACTCCACCGAGCCCACGCTCGCGAGGCCAGACCATCCACACCCGCTGACGCCCGGCGGGAAGTAGTACATGATCTGCCGCCAGTCATCGAGGCGGTGGCCGCGTTCGGTGAAGATCTGCTGCGCGGCCTGAGCGATGGCCGTGGCGCTGCAGCCGGCCGGACGCGGAATCGCGTAGGGGCCGAAGACGCGGCCGGACATCGTCTCCCGGCCGTAGGAGTTCTCGCCGTAGAACACGTTGGTGGACTTCTCGCCCGTGTACATGTCCTGCTCGCCAGCAGCGTTGCTGATGCCCCCGCCGGTGTCTTCCCACGTCAGCAAGATCGTCGCGATGCGGCGCGGCGCGTACGGCTCGGGCTCGATGAGAGGCTGCGGAGGCAGCTCGAGGACCTCGAAGTCCTCGACCACGAGCGCGCCGTCGTCGTTGCGCTCCCCCTGCGCTCGGACGACCGCATCCCGCGGGATTTCCATTCCATCGGCGAGAACGACCTCGTGCTCTTCGACGCCTTCGATGAGGTAGTGCACGATGCGAGCGGTGCCGTCGTGCATGGTCATCGCGCGGGTCTCGAACCGGCCCACGGTGCCTGGCAACGCCAGGTCGCCATCGCGAACCTCCGTCTCGACCGGCTCGTTCTCCGGTGGTTGGCAGGCAGTTGCCAAAGCAACAAAGCCAGCGATTCCTATGATGCTCTTCGGGGGACTTGTGATTCTCATGACCCTGCGACCCTTGGTCGCGGCAGGATAGCCACGGAGACCTGCTCGTGTGAAGCGCGCAGTCCGGTATTTCTCGGCGCTTCACGGAAAATACGGCGGCCCAGCTCACCAACCAGCGCGCTGTCGAACGATCGTTCGGCGCGACCCACGGCGCTCCGCGTGGGTGCGAGCGTCAACGTGGCACTGGTTGACATTTTGGTCTCCAGGCGGAAGAGTCCCGCCTTCGGATCGGGTGGCACTTCGGACTGACATGACGATCAAGACACAGCAACGCGTGATGATTCTGGCGACCGCGGTCGCGCTCATGGGCTGCGGCGACGACGGTGGCGCCTCGGACGAGAGCGGCTCCACCTCGGGCTCCACCTCGGGCTCCTCGGGCACCGACCCCACCGATCCGAGCACGTCGGGCGTGCCGAGCACCGGGTCCACCTCCGAGACCGACGAGGGCACGAGCAGCACCACCGGCGGCACCGAGACGGGCAGCGCGGACTCCAGCGGAAGCTCCTCCGATGGCTCGACCGGCACCGAGGACGGCACGTCCACCGGCGCGATCGAGTCGGTGACGCTCTCGGGCGTCGTGACCGACTTTGGCTCACCCAACCCACTGCCGGGCATCTCGGTGTGCGTGTTCGAAGAGGCCGGCATCCCCTGCGCCACCACCGACGACGAAGGCGCGTACACCCTCCCCGGCGTGCCCTCGGCCGAGGGTGCGATCGAGTTCACCGGACCCAGCCGCTTTCCGTCCCTGTTCTGGGGCGAAGGGCCGATGGAGGACGAGGTGCTCGACTACAACCTGCTGTCCACCATCGCCGCGGCCGTCCTCGCCAACGCGCTCGGCGAGAAGATCGACGACAACGACGGGCACCTCGCGCTCGCAGTCCTCGACGCAGAGGGCGCTCTCCTCTCGGGCGCGTCCTTCACCATGGATCCGCCCTCGGGCGCCATCGGCTACCTGACGCCCCAGGGCATCGACCCGGAGCTGACCGCGACCACCGAGGTCGGCTTTGCGGGCTGGCTCAACGTCGCGGTCGGCGAGGTCGAGGTCACCGTCAGCCACCCCGACCTCGACTGCGTCCCCGGACCGGGCGCCCTCGTGGGCTCGACCCCGGACGCGCTGCGCATCGACATCACGGCGGGCTACCTCGGCAGCACGTTCCCGTTCGTCTGCAGCTGACACCGCGACTCGAAGAAACTCTCGCGGCGGCTGACGGAAAGGCCGGGGTCGTGGAGATGAAGGCAGTGTCATGCGTTTGTTCCTTCCCCTCCTCGGTCTCGCCCTCACCCTCACGGCCTGCGACTTGCCCGACATCGGCGACTCGGATTCGACGACCTCCGGCGGCGGCCCCGGCCCGGGCTCGGTGACCGACTCGTCGACGACGGTCGCGACGTCGTCGCCTCCGACCGACACCGCGACGCCCAGCGAGACCGCTGCCGGCGAGTGCCCTCCGTTCGATCCCGGCCCCGTGGGCGACCCCGACGAGTTCTACGCCTACGACTGCCTGTGCGAGAGCTGCGAGCTCTCGTTCGACGACATCCCCCTCGAGACCCTGCAGCAGTTCGAGGAGGGGCTCTGCGATTGCCTTTGCGCCGAAGCGGGTTGCGGCGGCGTGCAGGGTGAAGGCGGGGTCGCGAGCGGCTCCCCGACGGACACCGGGCCCGGCGACGACTGCGGAGACACCGAGGGCTGGGGCAGCTCGGGTGGCTGGGGCGGAACCGACACCTGGGGCGGCTCGGGCGAATGGCCCGACACCGACAGCGGCACGTCCGGCTGGGGCTCGGGCGGCGTGACCACCGACGCCACCTGGGGCGGCTCCGAAGACAGCGGCCCGGACTGACGCTACCTCGCCAGAACGCGCAGGTCGGAGATGTTCACGCGGTTGAACGCTCCGTCTGCGCCCCCGAGCCCGCCCGTGTACGCCTCGAAGTGCGAGAAGACCGACATGTTGACCGCCTCGTCATCGCCTTCGATGCGCACCCTGTACGCAACGCCGGCGGTCAGCTCTGCCTCGACGAAGCTGGACAGCCCCCAGATCGACCAGTCGCCCAGGTGCGGCATGACGAGCAGGCCGTCGGCGACCTCGTCCCCGCTGACGACCTCCTCGACCACCACGCGCTTGACCGCGCAGGTGATGCCGGTGCTGACCGGGCCCGCGCCGTTGCCATAGCCGACCTGCAGGAGGTGGGTGCCGCTTTGGTCCGGCGTGAAGCTGGGGACGGTCAGACTGTGGCCCGCGTCGCCCCAGCCCTCGTAGTGGAACCGGCCGTGGTTGGTGGTGCCCGCTCCGCCCTCGTTGGTCATCGCGGACGCGCTGATGAGTTCGACTCGCTGCGCGCCCTCACCCCACCAGCACTGCGGCGAGGAGTGCTGCGAGTGGTTGCCGCTGGCGGTGAAGGTCAGCTCGGCGACGTAACACGGCGTGGCAGCGCTATCGGCGTCGAAGTCGGGGTCGGTCCACGTGGTGGTGGAGCCGGGCAGCTCGTCGGCCACAACGGCACCGTCGCGATAGATCCGCCACGTGACTTCGCTGGCTTCGCTCGTGGAAAGGCCGAGGGTGACTTGCCCCCCTTCCCCGCTCACGGTGGTGATCTGCGGGGTGCGAGGGCCGAAGACGTCGCGCCAGTTGGCGTCGGTGGTCTCGGTGAGTTCGCCGTCGTCGGTGTCGCCGGCGCGCAGCCGCACGTAGACGCAATCGCCGTCTTGCACGCCGTCGAGCAGATCACCCTCGACCTCGGTGTCGCCGACGAAGACCGACTCGACCTGCAGCGCGCCAGAGCCCGCGCGCTCGGGCAGCGCCAGGACGACGTTGATGCTGCGGCCTCGATACTCGAAGCCATTGAGGACGAGCTCGTCGGTGCCCGCGAACAACGTCGTGCGCAGGCCTGCGGGAACGAACGGCCGGATGTGCAGGCCATCGGCCTCGGCCTGCAGACCGAACAGGGTGTGGTGCACCATCGACACGTAGGCGGCGACGCTCCACAGCTGGCGCTGCGAGTTGACGACCGGCCCGCTCGAGGCGCCCTCGTCGACCCAAGGCGCGCCCGAGGCCGCCTCGAAGTTCTCCATGTTGGAGAGGTTGACCGCCGCCCCGCGAACGAGCGCGCGCATCATCTTCTCGGCGACGGTGGCGTTGCCCGCCTTGGCAGCGGCGCGGAGCCAGTAGGCGGTCACGAACGGCCACTCCCCGCGGTTGTGATAGATGGGGATGTCCTGCAGCTGCGGCCAGACGACCGGTGCGCCGGGGCCGTAGTGCGGGTAGCGGGCGAGGATGCGCGCGGCCTGCTTCTCGTCGGCGACGTCGAACAAGACCGCGAACGACGAACCGAGCAGGTCGAAGCGGCGCACTGGAGCGACGTCGAGGCCCGTGGTGACGAAGGTGGAGAAGAGGCCCTCGTCTTCGAGCCAGAACCGCTCGCGGATCGCCGCGCGCAGGTCGTCCGCCCAGTCGGTGAACCTGTCGCGGGTCTGGGTGTCGCCGGTCTCCTCGGCCAGCGCGGCCGCGATTCGCATGGCGCGGTAGTGCAGCAGGTTGGTCGAGAGCGCCTTGCTCATGCCGATGTGCACGACGTCGCCCGCCGTCCACTCGGGGTAGGTCTGCTCGCGCCAGTCGAGGAAGGATTGCTCGCCGCGGTAGAGGCCGTCGGTGGGGTCGTAGACGACGCCGCGATCGTGGTCGAGCGTGTTGGTGAGCGCTTCGAGGGTGCGGTCGCGAAACGCCTCGCGTGCGTCACCGTCGAGCTGCGCGAGCAGCTCCCACGCGCCAACGGCCCACGAGACCCGGTCGCTCGACACCGGGTAGCTGCCGCCCGTGCCCGTGTCTTGAACCACCTGCAGGTCGCCGCCGCCGCGGCGCTCGCTGAGCTTGAACTCGAGCGAGTTGCGCGCGCGCTCGGGGTCGAGCCCCGCGAGCCCGAGGTCGACCGCGTACGCGGTGTCGCGCGTCCACACGTAGTTCCACTTGCGCCCGGTCTCGAAGCAGCCGCCGCAGGGCACCTCGGCGCCGTCGTTGAACGCGAAGTCTTGAATCGACTCGACGCTGTTCTCGCGCGTCTCCTCGAGCGCGAGCGTGTAGAGGGCATCGAAGAGGTCGTGGCCCGAGCGCAGCGTGGAGTCATCAGCCTGCTCGATGAGGATGCGAGGGTTGCTCGGCAGACCATCGACCAGCGCCGCCGTGGTGCTGAGCGTGTAGGTGCGGCGCTCCGCGTCGGGGTCGTCGATCGTGACCTCGGCGTTGCCGACGCTGTCGTTCCACCGATCGGTGCCGCTGCGGTCGGCCTGGGGTTGCGATGGGCACGAGGGCATGACCGGAGGCCCCCCCGTCGAGCTGCTGCTCTCACCGCCGGGGTCGGTCTCCCCTGAGTCCGAGCTCCCCGGCGTGACCGTGTCACTGCTCGAGCTGCCGCTGGCGGTGATCGTACTGGCCACCGACGTGCTGCCGACCGAGTCGCCGTCGGTCTCGCCGGCGACGCCGTCGTCCCCGCACGCGAGCAAGCAAGACCCTGCGAGGAGAATGAGGCCCGCTCCCCAACGACCAGTGCAACCAGACATGCTCGGGAGGGTGCTCGGGGGTGGGAGCGACTGTCAACGGGCGCGACCCTCGCCCAACGCGCGGACGCCCTCTCACAGCGGGGCGCAGATCTCCCCCGTCGGGCAGTCACCGGGCTCGCACAGGCACAGGCCGCTCGCCTCGTCGCAGGTGGTCGTGGGGCAGGCCAAGACGCCCCCATCGACGCACGACTCCCTGCAGTAGCCCTGCCCATCGTCGGTCTGGCCCACGCAGGCCATGTCGTCGCCCTCGCACTGACCGTCCCCGTCACACGCGACCACGCACTGGGGGTGGCCGAAGATGGTCTCGCAGGTCGTGCCCGCGAACACGCCCTCACATTCGTCGTCGCTCCGGCACGCCGGGGGCACGCACGCTCCGTTCACGCAGCCGAAGTTGCCGGGGTAGACCGCGCTCGGACAGTCGGGATCGTCGGGCCGACAGCAGTCGGAGGGGAGCTCGCAGTCGCGGGTGCACACCGGGGGCCCTTCGGGCGGGGGCGCGCCGGTCGATGTCGAGCTCGTGGAGCCGGCGCCGCTCGAGCCCGGCCCCGAGGAGGAGACACCGCTCGAGGTGCCTCGTGCCCCCGTGCTGCTCGAGGCGGCCGCCGTGGTCGGCTCGATGAGGGTGTCGGCCGCCGTGGAGCCCGCATCGGTCGGGTCCCCACCGGGCGTGCCCGCCTCGCCATCGTTCGCACACGCTGGCAGCAGGCAGAAGACTGAGAACGCGAGACAGCACCTCATCACGGTCCGCGTCACGATACCCCTCCGCTCGCGCCGGCGACACGGGGCTGAGTCCCCCAACTCGACCCCGCGCTGGGGGCCACGAAACGAAAAGGGGGGGCGGTGCCTCCACGCACCGCCCCCCGGACTACGAAGCGACCGAATGATGTCGTCGGCTCAGAGCGGGTTGCCGCTGTGCGGGGTTGCCAGGTAGGGCATCTCGTCGAAGAACGCCAGGTCGTTGCCGTCGACGCCATCGCCCACCGCGATGCCCCCGTTGCACGCCACGGTCAGGAGCGTGTCGGTGACGTCGTCCGTCAGCGTGCGGCCGTTGGGGAACCCGCTGTTGGCGAAGGTCTGGCCCTCGGTGATGTTGATGCGCAGGAGGTCCGCCGGGGCGGTGCCGTTGGGTCCGAGCAGGCCAACGATGTCGAGCCGGCCATCATCGGGCGCAGGTGGGCACGGCAGCCCGAGCACGGCCGCGAGCAGGCCCGTGACCTCGGGGTCGAGAATGTACGCGCCGAAGTTGGCGACGTCGTCGACGGGGTTGCTGCGGTTGTACTTGTCCTTGTCCTGCAGCGGCACGATGACCTCGTTGACCAGCGGCCAGCCCAGGCGCGAGACCTGCACCCAGCCACCACCGAAGAGGGGCTCGCGGGTCGTCCGGCGCACGGTCACCCGAGGACGCAGGGCCTTGGCGTAGACCCCGACGACCGAGCTGAGGCCATCGTCACCTTCGGCGGGACGCTCGCCTCCATCGGCGATCTCGGAGATGGGCACCTCGAGCACGATGGACATCACGTTCGCGCCGTCGGTGGTGGGCGCTCCGGCGACGCCGAGCAGGTCAAAGACGTGCAGGTCGACGAAAAACGGCTCATCGCGAGGGCCGGCAAAGACCGTCGCGCCGTCGCTGAGCGAGGTGATGCCCTCGCGCGCCACGGTCTCGTAGGACCCGTCGGGAAAGGAGCGGTCGCCGACGTACCAGGGCGCAACGGGGATGTCGTCACCCACGGTGTCGAACGAGGTGGACCCGTCGTCGTCGCGGTCGACCCGGAAGACGCGCATGTGCTGCTTGACGTTGAGCGTCGCGTCGTCGATCGCCGAGACCGGGCCGGTGTTGTAGAGGAAGGTGCCGCCGTTCTCGGTCATCGTGTCGAAGTCGAACACGTACTTGAGGTCGGGAACCGCGTCGCCGTCGTTGTCGATGGCGATGGCGTAGAGCGCTTGGTCGGAGAAGCGGTAGAAGTTCGGACCGGAGTGCGGGAGCAGCAGCGGCACGTAGTTGGCCACGATGACCAGGTTGTCCGGGTTGTCCGGGCTGATGAAGGTGTAGACGTCGGTGTTGTCGACGAACTGGTCTTCTGCGATGGCCGGAGCTTCACGGTGGCTCGACGCGTCAGCGGTTTGAGGGAGGCTGACCGCGACGCCGGCCAGGGCCGCGAGGGCGAGGATCTTGTTCTTGGCGTTCATGACTGTGTTCACTCCGGATTTCATTCGTACGTGGCGAGGTAGATGGCGGTCTCGGCTGCGATGGCCATGACCGGCGCGTTGCGGGCGGCGGCGATGCCCGAGGGCTCGAGGATCTCCGCGGTGTCGACGCGGTCCATGCCGCCGTCTTCGGTGTTGGCAGTGACGAGGCGGGATCCGCCGAGGTCGTCACTGACCGGGATGATTGCGGTCACGCCTCCGGGGGCGAGCGAGACACCACCGTGCCGACCCATCCCGAGGCCCGCGACCACCTCTTGCACGTCGCCGCTCTCGTCGATGGCCCAGAGGATGCCCTCGGCTCCCGACTGTGCGCGTGCGTGGTGATCCATCACCCACGCTACGTTGTTCGCGTCCACATGGATTCCCGTGGGGGCGACCAAAGGTGCGCCTTGGTGGAGAACGGTGGCAGCGCCCCCTTCGACCGGCGCCGTGAAGACCGCGGGCACCCCTTCGGCGTCGTAGCCGGAGACGTAGAGGTCTTCGCAGTCGACCGAGACGATGACGCCTGCAGCCCGGGCGACCCCGCTGGCCGAGAACGGCTGAGGCGCCCCACCCCGCGGAGAGAGGGTGAAGATGCCGCCCAGCGACTCCTCCTGGCTCTCCTCGAACGCCTGCGTGGCGTCGATGGACGAGGCCCCGCCGACGTCGGAGACGAGCAGCGTGCCGCCGTCGCAGGTGACGGTGATGTCGGTGGGATAGGCCAGCGGCGCACCTGCGTGCAGCACTCGAACGTCACCGGCGAGATCGACGGCAAAGATGGCCGGGGCACCGGTCTCATCGTAGGCCGCGAAGTAGAACTCCGAGCCGTCGGGCGCCGCCGCGATCGCGCTGGCGTCGTCGAAGCCCGAGTCGGCGAGCAGCTCGATGAGCGTCGGTGCGTCCTCGGGCAGCCCCTGTGGTCCGTCGCCGGTCGAGCTTCCCGAGTCGTCATCGGTGTCGCTGTCCGAATCCGAATCCGAATCCGAGTCGGGGTCGGAGTCGCTGCCGGGGTTCATGGTTTCTCCGGGTCCGGAGGAGGGGCCGTCCGTGTCGGACCCTGCGTTTGCTGGGGAGGACGAGCAGCCCCAGCTCGAGGCGGCAAGGCCGAGGCCGGCCGCGAGAATGATTGTTCGTTGCATACGTCTCCTGGTTCTCCGCCGCAGGGGCCGAGATTCGTCGTTCGTTTCGGGGTGATGAGGGGTGTCGAGGTGGCGTCTACAGAGCGAGCGTTCGCTCGAACAGCCACATGCAGCCGCACAAGGCGATGGCGAGCGAGCCCGCCTGCACGCCGTAGCGCGGGTAGCTCGGGCGCCGCGCCCAGGCGGCCAGAGGAAGCAGCAGGGCGAGCACGCACGCGATCTGCCCAAGCTCGATGCCGACGTTGAACGACAGCAGCGCGAGCAGCCGGTGCGTCTGTGGCAGCCCGACGTCGGCCAGCACGGACGAGAAGCCGAAGCCGTGAATGAGCCCAAAGGCCACCGCGAGGACGTTGCGCGTGCGCAGGGTCTTGACCGAGGGAGCCTCGGGGCGCGCGACGTTGAGCCCCGCCACCAGCACGATGCTGGCGGCGATCGTGGCCTCGACCCACGCGATGGGCAGCGCGACCCAGCCCAGCGCCGCGGCGCAAAGGCTGATGCTGTGGCCTACCGTGAACGCGGTGACGAGCCAGCCAATGTCTGCGGCGGCGGATCGAAGGCCGTCTCGCTTGGCGGTGAGACCGGCGATGAGGATCAGAGACAGCAAGAAGAGCAGGTGGTCGTAGCCGGTGATCAGGTGGACGATGCCCTCGCGCACGAACGACGAGGCCGTGCTGCTCGCGGTTGGGGCCGTATCGATGACGAGCGACCGCGACTCGGCCCGCAGCACGTGCGAGGCGCTGCCGGCCTCGGCGTGCACGGTGACGAACACCTCGTGGTCGGGATCGTCGTCGAAGAGGGTGTCGTCCCGAAGCGAGAGGCTGCCGACCGACGGGCAGGCCATGTCGAGCGTGGCGAGAAGCTGGTCCTTCGGCCCCGACTCGAGCGCGACGCTCTGCGCCTGAGCGTCACACGCGCCCCGATCGCTGCGCATCGTGATGCCGCGGGTGAGCCAGGCGGCGAGCAGATCGCCGTGCTGCTCGACCTCGTCCGCGTCGAGCGAGCGCCCCAGACCGAGCGCCAGCGCGGCATCGGTCGCCTCGATCCGGGCCTCTACGGTGGCTCCGGTCTCGCTGGGCGTGACTTCGAGCGCCTTCGTGCTGCCCATGTGGGCCGAAGCGGCCGAGGGGACGGCGAGGGTGGCCAGGAGTGCCGCGGTCGCGATTGGGAGGGCCTTCATCATCCTGCGCCTGATGTACGGAGAGGCGGGATAGATGGATCGGCACAAAAAGGCGGGGCAGCAGATGGCCCCCGGCTACGCGCCCGCGTGACGCTTCAGCGGTCGTCGGGCACGTTGATCTTGCGCTGACGCAGGACCTTCTTCACCAGCGCCCACACGGCGCCCGCGTCGCTGCCGACGTCGTACCATCGCCCCGAGAAGCGGCCGCAGAAGCTGCTCTTGAGCACCTCGGGCAGGGTGGACGTGTCGCCCGAGAAGAGCGGGTGCTTCAGGTAGATGCAGGCCTCCTCGGTGGCCCGCACCGAGAGGCTCGCGGGCAGATCGTCGCTGTTGCGGATGGCGTCGGCCACCGCGACGCAGTGCTCTACCAGCGACGTCGGCAGCTCTTCGTGTCGCCCCTGCAGGAGCTTTACCTCCTCCTCGGGAGGGAGATAGGTCATCTGCAGCGGGGCGAAGCGGTCGAGCTGCGCCGCGTCGATGCCGAACGTCGCCGAGAACTGGCTGCCGCGGTTGACGGCCGCGACGAACTGGACGTTGGCGGGGATTTCGATGAAGCGGTTCTCGATCGGGTGGAACACCTTGCGCGTGCTGTCGAGGGCGGGCATCAGCGCGTTACGAGCCGTCTCCTGACAGCGATTGAGCTCGTCGAGAAACACCAGGTAGCGCTTCTCGGGGTGCTCGTGCGCGTCTTCGAGCGCCAAGAGGACGTCGGTCTTCACGAAGTCGGTCACCGGAGACCCGCTCTGCGACGCGCGCACCTGGATCGTTGCGAAGAAGTCGGTCGCTTCGACGACCGCCCCGCAGTTGAAGAACACGAACTCCATGCCGAGCGTGGTCGCGATCGCACGGGCCAAGACCGTCTTGCCGCATCCCTGCGGGCCATCGAGCAAGATGTTCAGGCCGCTCTCGAGCAGCACCTGGAGCTTCTTGCTGATGACCGGGTCGAGGTAGACGCCCTCGATGCGAAACGGAGCGCGGCCCACGTACTCGACCTCGATGGAGCCGCGGTCATCTCGCTCGGGCTTGTTGATCGCGGTGATGCGGACCATGCAGGGCGCACCCGCGACGATGCGCTTGTCGGTGCTGAGCACGACCTTGGGCGCTCGTCTGCCATCGAGGTGTGTGGCGCGAAGCTTGTGCTTCGAGTCCTTCTGGGGGTTGGGCCAGAACACAGCCTCCAGCGCCTTGCCGACGGTGAGTTCCTCGATCTTCCACTTCTGTCCAGCCATGGGGTGCCCGCCTCGGGCGGGCACCAGTGTACCGCGGGCTGGAGCGGCTCAGCCGGTCTCTTGGAGTTCCACCGGCTTGGGCACGTGCGCTGCGATCGTGGTCCCCTGGCCTTGCGCGGACTGGATGAGGATGCGCCCACGCTGGGCTTTCACGGCCCGGTAGATCGCCGCCATACCGACACCGCGTCCGGAGATCTCGGTCGTTTGCTCCGCCGACGACAGGCCGTCGTGGAAGATCAACGCCAGCTTCTCCTGCTCGGACATCGACTCGACCTCGGCCTCGTCGACGATCCCCATGGCGCACGCCTTCTGCACGACCCGCTCGACGTCGATGCCGCGACCATCGTCGACGACTTCGACCACGTACTCGGCATCGCTGCTGGTCACCGACACGCGCAGCTGGCCCTCCTCCGGCTTGTCGCCTCGCATTCCCGGCTCCTCGAGACCGTGGTCGACCGAGTTGCGAATGAGGTGGGTGAGGTTGCGGAACACCGGACCGACCGTGTCCGGATCGACCGGGGTGTTGATCCCCTCGAGCGTGAGGTGAACCGGCTTGCCCAGGCGCTCGCCCAAGCCCGCGACGAAGGTGTCGAGCGGACCCATGAGGTCGGAGGCCGGACACTGTGCAATGGTCGCAGCCCAGCGCCGCAGACGCGTACTCTGTGCCTCGTCTTCGATGCCGTCGGCGAGCAACCGAAGCTCGCGCACCTTGCTTCGGGTCACGGCGCACTCGTCGTCGCCCTCGCTGCGGTACGAGACCCCGATCACATCCTTGGTCTCGTCGAGGAACCTCTCCATCTCCGCGTGTGCGCGGTCGATGTCCTCGGCGCCGATGTCTTCGAGGTCTTCGATGTGGTGGACGGTGACCGCGACCTCGCTGAGACCCCACGAGGCCGCGTTGCCCTTGACCGTGTGAAGGAGGCGGCGCTTGACAGCGTCGTCCTGCTCCTCGGCGGCCTGGTCCAAGAGCATGCGGGTGTCCGCGACGAACCGAGAGAACGCTGCGCGCTTGCCGAGAATCGAAATGACCGCGTGGTTCCTCGCGGCCTCTCGCTGCGCTTGCTCGAGCGCGGTGACGTCGGAGATCGAGAGCAACAGCGTCTCGATCTCCCCCTCGGCGTCACGAACGACGCTTGGTTCGACCTTGAGGACCCTGCCACCCACGATGTAGCGCTCGGGCAGCTGGTCCAAAGAGCAGAACTCGGGAAGGATGTCCTCGAACACCTGATCGAGCAGTGATTCCACCGTCGCGAGGCTTCGGCCATCGAGCTTCAGGAGCTCGGTCAGCCGCATGCCAGCGCGAACTTCGCTTCCGAAGAGCTCCGAGCACGAGCGGGTGAAGCCGGGGGCGATTTGCAGATCGCGCCCCACGAGCACGAAGCCAAAGGCGACGTTGTCGAGGATCGTTCGAATCGCGCGGGTGCGCTCGGCGACGAGCCCTTCGAGGCGCTCGGCGTTCTTCGCGAGCTCCTGCTGCCGGATCTCCATCATCTCTCGGCGTCGGCGGTTCTCGGCTTCGCGCTGCTTCGCGCGCTCGAGCTGCTGCGAGATCATGGACTGGCCATCGCCCCCGTACAGGGAGATGACCTTCTCCTTGAGCATGGTCGAGGTCTTCTCAGCCGCGAGAGCCCTGCGCTCCCAGTCGTTCGTTCGTTGCTCGCTCATGCTGCCACCGCTTTCGATTTCGAGGAGAATGCGACTGCGACGAGGGTCTGGTTGATGTGCAGTCCGTTGAGTTGTTCGCCGTAGGTGTCGAAGCCGATCGAGGACTTGGCGACGGCGCTGATCTCCGCTCCCAGCTCGTCCCACTTCTCGTCCCCCGAGGCTTCGAGCGCTCGCAGCACGCAGTTGAAGCCGAGCATGAAGTCGACGTCCTTCAGCGGGCTGAGGTCTCCATGCAGCGACTGGGTCATGTCGTGGTGCGAACCCGTCTGGAGCACCATGCCCTCCTCCATCGCGCAATAGAACGTGAGCGAACCGTCGTCGTTGACGCTTTGAATGCTCCGCACGTAGTTCTCGCCTTCGCAGCGGAACATGACCGGGTGAAGGAACGACTTTGCGCCGTCGAGCTCGGCCAGGGGAACTCCAATGGCCTTGGCGTAGGCTTCGGCCGCGGGGTAGCCATCGAACTCGTAGACTCGGCGCGCGGCGGGGTCGGCCTTCGTCACGGCGAGCATGTGCTTCTCGGTCGTGAAGTGCTGATGCTTGATGACGTGAAACTGTGCTTCGGTGCTGCGGGCGAGCACGACCGCCGCGCGGTCGGACTTTGCGGTCCCGTTGCAGATCACCGTGGTCTTCGAGAAGGCCAGGTCGTCTCCGGCAGATCCTCCTGCCAGCGGAACGCCTTGCAGCCCCGCGGCAAGCGCGGAAGACACCCGCTCCTCGGACATCGACAGGCCGTCGACGAAGAGCAGCGCGAGGAACTGCTCGGGGTCGAGCGTCTCGGGGTCGGCACCGTGCTGCTCGAACAGATGATGGGCCGCCGCGTCGCCTCGAGCCTCGTCGAAGTCGGCCAAGCCCTCGAAGGACTGGACCGCCCAGTCGATGCCTGTGTCGCATAGACCCGCGACGACGAGGGAGTTGCGATGGTGCTTACCACCGATGTGTTCGCCCGACGTCGAGCACCCGACCATCGGAACCCCTGGGAAGCGGTGCGAAAGGGCGTTGGCGACGGAGCTTGCGTCCTGGGCGGCGCTACAGAAGACGAACAGCATCTCCGGCGCTTCGCTCCAGTGTTCAACCGCCTCTTGCACCGCGGCCGCGCCGTCGGTGAGCTGAGAGGAACCCTCGAATGTGTGCATCAGAAACGCCATCGGGCGAGACGCGCGAAGGATCAAGGGTGTGGCCCGACTCGGGCCGGACCCCGAGCCGGGCGCGCCCTCGACTTCACCCCTTGGCGCGTGCGGCCTTGCGCGCCGCCACCCGAGGATCGGCCTTCCGACGCACCCACGACTCGCCCTGCCTCCGGGCCCTGACCTCGACCAGCTCGACGTCGGAGAACGTCAGGGAGGTGGGATCCTCGGGCGAGAGAACGAAGCTCGACAGCGTGGCCTCGACCGTCGCGACACACAACCCCGCGCCGCAGCGCTCGAGGAGCTCCGCGTGGCGCTCTTCGGTCAGCGACAGCCGCGGGAGCCACCCATGCACGATGCGCTCGTCTTGGCTGGCGTGGTCGAAGGGCAGCACGTTGCATGCGGCCGGGCCGGTGCACAGCGGCGCCGAGACGCCGACCTCCCAGCGATACCGCTTGCCCTGCCAATCGCTGCGCACGGACTCCAGCGTCTGGCCGCGGGTCAGCGACGGCTCGCGCAGCGCGGCGGTGATCTCCGCTGCGAGCACGTAGGCGCTCCGGTCGTCCAGCGCCGGCGCGGGCCGCTGCGCGCGAATCTTGTTTCGCGTCTTCTTGGCCTTCTTCTTGGGCTTGTGGGGCGCATCGGCGGTCTGCTCGATTGCGACCTCGACCTCGGCGTGGCTCGTGCACGCGCCCAGCAGCAGCGCGACGAGCAACGAGACGCGGCGCTTCACGACGCCCCCAGCTGGCCGCGGATCTCGGCCACGAGCACGGGGTCGACGTTGGGTCGGGCGGCGACCGCCTCTTCGAGGTGCGCGCGAGCGGAGTTGGTGTCGCCCTCGGACATCTCGACCAGCGCCGCGTGCAGGGTGAGCTCCGCGTCCTGGGTGCCCAGGGATCGGGCCTTGTCGATCGCGTCTCGGGCTCGCTTGGTGTCGCCTGCCCTGACGGATGCGAGCGCCAGCGTGTCCCACGACCAGATGTTCTGGCGCGCCTCGAGCTCCTGCTCGGCCAGCTGGAGCGCGTACATGGGCTGCTCACCACGGCGGGCGAGGAAATGCGCGACCGGACGCGGGTCGTGCTCGGCCATCGCCAGGGCGTCGTGCAGGCCCGAGCGCGCTTGCGCCGTGTCCTCCATCGCGCGATCGAGCTCGACGATGCGCAGGATCGTCTCGGCGCTGGCGGATCGCTCCGCCGCACGAGCGAGCAGTTCCCGACCGCCCGCGAGGTCGCCCACCTCTGCGGCCGCACGCCCGGCAAGGACGAGAGCCGGTGCGTAGTCGGGGACGAGCTCCAACGCTCGTGCGGCGGCTTTCTTCGCGGGCACAGCCTCGCCGCGCCGCAGATACATCGCGCCCAAGTCTGTGAAACACCACGCCATCGACTCGGGGTCGCGCGCGCTCCCTGCATCGAGGGCGTACTCGAGGGCTTCCACCGCCCCATCGAAGTCGCCGTACAGCCAGCGCATGTACCCGATCCGGTTGTAGCTGCGTAGGTCGGGGCGCAGATCGATCGCCGCCTCGTAAGCCTTCTCCGCCGCTTCATAGCGACCCAGCTCGAGCGACGCGTCACCGACCAACAGCCGAGGCGTGGGGTCGTAGGGGAGGTCGACGGCCAGCTCGTTCGCGGCGGCGATCACCTGCTCGAAGCGGTGGTCGTCGAGCAGCAGCATCGCTGCGAGCAGCCTCAGGCGCGGGGCGTCTGTGGTCCGCGCGAGCCCAACCTCGATGACATCGCGGGCATAGGCCCGGTTCGCCCCGCCCTCGGACCGAGCGGCCCGAAGGAACGCGGTCGCCAGCGCGACGTACGACTGCGGATGGTCCGGCTCGGCCTTCAGCTGCGCCTGGGCGGCGGCAATCTCCGGCGCGTTCGCGGCGTCGAAGCCCAGCGCGAGGTCGGGCAGCTGCGGCGCGGGGGCGGCTCGCTCGACCGGCGCCGGCCGTGGTGAGGCCGCTTGCGGCTCACCACATCCACCCAGGGCGGCAAGGAGGCTCAACGTCACTCCGATCGTCGTCTTCGTCATGGCTGCAGCGTCGATACGTGGGCCGGGCGGAAACGGATCGCAGAAAAGTCGATGAGTGTTAGGAATGACCCCGTATGAGCCGCCCAGAAGTCTTCGCCGCGCTTCGCCGTGACCTGGCGTTCCTCTTGGACGAGGTGCTCGACGTCGGTGCGTTGCGCTCGACGGGCGCGTTCTCACAGTTCGACGCGGACGACTTCGGGACTCTCGTCGATGCTGCCATCGAGGCTGCCGCCAAGCTCTTCGCGCCCTGTGCCGAGGTGCTCGACGCCGAGGAGCCGGCGATGAGGCCAGACGGCTCGGTCTGCGTCCCCGACGAGCTCGCGACCGCGCTGAACGCCTACATCGAGGGCGGCTACCTCGGCGCGGCGCTGCCCGAGGACGTGGGCGGCATGGGCCTCCCCTACGTGATCGCGCAGGCAATGTACGCCGCGTTCTTTGCCGCCAACGCTCCGGCGGCCGCCTACCCGATGCTCACCGCCGCCGCGGCCAACGTACTGCGGGCGTTCGGAACGGACGCGCAGAAGGCCACGTTCCTGCGCCCGATGGTGGAGGGCCGGTACTTCGGCACGATGGTCCTCTCCGAGCCCGAAGCCGGCTCCTCGCTCGCCGACCTCCGCACGCGTGCCATCCCGCAGGCCGACGGCACGTATCACATCGTCGGCAACAAGATGTGGATCAGCGGAGGCGAGCACGACCTCTCCGAGAACATCGTGCACCTGGTGCTCGCGCGGATCGAAGGTGCGCCCGCGGGCATCAAGGGCATCAGCATGTTTCTCGTGCCCAAGCGACGCGTGAACCCCGACGGGACGCTCGGGCCCCTCAACGGCGTCACCCTGACCGGCCTCAACCACAAGATGGGCTATCGGGGCACGATCAACACCGCCTTGGCGTTCGGCGCCGACGCGCCCTGCGTAGGCACGCTCGTGGGGACCGAGCACCGCGGCATGGCCACGATGTTCCACATGATGAACGAGGCGCGCACCGGCGTGGGACTGGGCGCGACGATGATGGGCTACGCGGGCTATCGCGTCTCGCTGGAGTACGCCCGCGAGCGCGTCCAAGGCCGGCACCCCGACCGACGCGGGGCCGACGAGCCCGCCGTCCCCATCCTCGAACACGCCGACGTGCGCCGCATGCTGCTCACGCAAAAGGTCTACGTCGAGGGCGGCCTGGGCCTGGGCTTGTACTGCGCCAAGCTCATCGATGAACACGCCACCGCCACCGACGCCGAGACCAAGGAGGCGCTGGACGACCTGCTCGCCGTGCTCACCCCCATCGCCAAAGCGTGGCCCTCGGAGTTTGGACCCCGCGCCAACGACCTGGCGATTCAGGTCCTCGGCGGCGCCGGCTACACCCGCGACTGGCCGCTCGAGCGCTACTACCGCGACAATCGCCTCAACCCCATTCACGAGGGCACCAACGGCATCCAGGGCCTCGACCTGCTCGGTCGCAAGGTCACGGCGCACCAAGGTCGCGCCTTTCGTCGGCTGCTCGCCGCGATCCGGGCATCCATCGGGCGCTTCGAATCCGTGGAGGCGCTGCAGGAGCTGACCACCGCCCTGGACGGCGCCGTCGGCCTCGTCGCCGAGACCACGATGAAGCTCGGCGCAGCCGCGATGGGCGGCAACGTCCGCCTCTTCCTCGCGAACGCCACCGAGTACCTGCACATGCTCGGCCACGTGGTCATCGCGTGGATGTGGCTGGAGCAGGCCGGCACCGCGGCAGCCCGCATGGACCAGGCGTCCGAGGACGACCGCGCGTTCCTCGAGGGCAAGCTGCACGCCGCCCGGTTCTTCACCCGCTACGAGCTGCCCCGCATCGAGCGGCAGGCCGCGCTGCTGCAGCGACTCGACGACACCGCGCTGACGATGCCCGCGGGCGCGTTCTGACCGTGCCTCCGTCTACGGCGCGCACGCGCACCCGGGTGGAGAACGGCACGTCTTCGCGCGGCTGATGCAAGCGTCCCCGCATGGCTGCCCGCTTCGGCACACGCGACAGCACGCCTTGGGTTCGGACGGCAACTCGCCCAGTTCACCGGCGTCCTGCGGGAGCGGCAGCGCCCTGCCCTCGGCACACCAGGCGGCATAGGTGACCGCGAGCTCGGCTTCGCGAGCGTCGATCTCGAGCCCCCAGGTGCGCTTGACCTCCATCCACAGCCCGACATACGCGCAGCGCTGGCTCGCATCCTCGGGCAGCCACGCGTCGATGCCCTTGGCGCCTTTGCTGCGGTTGGCGCTCGCGTCTACCGCGACGAGGTGCTCGGGATGGGCGAGGTCGTTGGCGTAGTCCCGTCGCCGCCCCTGCGTCCACGCCGCGGCCCCGTGCTCATGGGCATGGCGCAGCGGCACGCGGTGGTCGACGTCGAGCTCGCGCGGGTTCTCGATGATCCGCCCCGTGTATGGGCAGCGCCACCGTCCGCTGAGCACCTTGCACCCGGAGCGGTCGAGCGCGACCGGGGTCTGGGACTCCGCGATGAGCACCTCGGTCCGCGTGTCCTGGCAGTCGCCGTCGTCGTCGGTCCAGTGCTTCCACGCCGCCCGGTCGTAGGCCGCATCGGGTGTCGACGGCGCATCGGGCTCTCGGGGTGCGGTCGGCTCGCGCGGCGCGGTGGGCTCGCGCGGCGTGGGCGGTCCGGGTCTGCGCGGCGCCTCGGGCCCCGGGGCCTCGGGCGAGCGTGGCGTATGCGCCCCCTTGGACGCGCACCCGGCGAGCATGACGACCGCGACCAGAGCGAGGCGCACCATCGACGCGAAGTACACCGCACGACGCCCCCACCGTCGAGTGTCAGTTCCAGCGGACTTTCGGGCACACTGTCGCGCATGGCGACATACGCAATCACCGGCACCAACCGCGGAATCGGGCTCGAGCTCACCCGGCAGGCCCTCGCGGCCGGCCACCGAGTCATCGCGCTGTGCCGCACGGCCAGCGACGCGCTGAAGGAGACGGGCGCCGAGGTCCGTGAGGGCTTCGACGTCGCCGACGATGGCGTGGTGGGACAGCTCGCGAAGAGCTTCGAGGGCGAGAGCATCGACGTCGTCATCAACAACGCCGGGCTGCTGCGGCGTCAGACGCTGGCCGACCTCGACATGGACGGCATGCGGCAGCAGTTCGAGGTCAACACGCTGGGCCCTCTGCGGGTGACCAAGGGGCTGCTCGGATCCCTGAAGTCCGGCGCCAAGGTGGCGATCGTGACCTCGCGGATGGGCTCGATCGCCGACAACACCTCGGGCGGCAGCTACGGGTACCGCATGTCGAAGACCGCCGTGAACATGGCCGGCGTCAGCCTCGCCCACGACCTGAAGAACGAGGGCATCGCGGTCATGCTCGTGCACCCAGGCTTCGTCCGCACCGAGATGACCGGAGGCAACGGCATGATCGAGGCCGAAGAGTCCGCGCGCGGCATCCTCGCCCGCATCGACGACCTCACGCTGGAGAAGTCCGGCACGTTCTGGCACCAAAACGGCGAATCGCTGCCCTGGTAGGCATCGCGATGCACTCGAAGTCCCCACGCGTCCGCGCTCCCGAGGTTCGCGGCACCGTTGCCGTGCGGCCCGACCTGCTCGTCGTTTCGGTGCGCGTCCGCGTCGATCAAGCCGAGCCCTCACACGCCCCGACCGAGCTCGGCGACGCGCTGCGACGCATCGGCGAGCTCGTCGCCCCGGCCGAGGTCACGCCGGTCAGCTACACGTCTTCGAGCGAGAAGACCGCGAGCAAGAGTCTCTTCGGCAGCGGTCGTCGGACCACGGCCGAGGCCGTCTGTCGGGTCGAACTCGGTCTCGCGCCCAGCGACGGCTTCATCGATCGCGCGATCGCCCTCGAGTCGCTCCGCGACAGCCTCGAGACGGCCAACCTCGAGGCGGTGAGCGTCGTCGTCGGCGACAGCCGCTACGCCATCGCAACCCCTCAGGCCCATCGCGCAGCGGCGATCGAGGCTCTCCACGACGACCTGTCCGAGGCCGCGCGCGCGTGCGGCATGACGCTCGAACGCCTCGAGCTCTCGACCACGCTCGACGTCGCCGTGGCCGGACCCTGCGAGGCTTCGGTCAGCGTGTCCGGCACCGCGCGGCTGGCCGCGATCAGCCCCCCGACACCTGCGTGACCTTTCTGCAGCGCGCCTGAGGACCGCTTGGCCTACGCGCGTCGGCTCGAATCCGCCAGCCAGGCTTCGCATCGTTCGACCCGTGCTGCGAAGTGCGGAGCGATCGCACTGTAGAGCGCCCGAACCCGGGCCCGCTGAAAGCGGCGAGAGGGGAAGACCGCGTGGATGGCCGTGGACGCTCCGAGGTACTCGGGCAGAACCGCGACCAATCTCCCCGCCTCGAGATCGTCGATGACGTCGAAGAGGCTCTTGAGCGCGATGCCCTTGCCGGCGACAGCCCATCGCCGGGCGAGGTATCCATCCCCGCACAACGGGCTGGCCAGATCGACGTTGTGCACTTCGCCCTTGCCGTGGAGTTGCCAGGACGATACCGGCAC
Organism: bacterium; assembly: GCA_024742475.1. GTDB lineage: Bacteria > Myxococcota_A > Polyangia > Nannocystales > Nannocystaceae > CAJXVA01. The sequence goes on from JANSYI010000001.1 coordinate 38,073, forward strand.
GCTCGACAGCTGCAGGGTGAGGCAACGGTGGTCGGTGAGGTCTTCAGGGGTGGTCAGAGGGGAGTGTCGCTCGAGGTAGTCCTCCGACGCCACGAGCAGGGTCGGAAGGTCGGCGAGCTTGCGCGCGCTGAGGGTGCTGTCCTGCAGCGGCCCATAGCGGATGGCCATGTCGATGGCGTCGCGGTGGAGGTGTTGGATGGCGTCGCCGGTGTGCAGAACCACCTGTAGCTTGGGGTGCTCGTCGCACAGCTCGGCCGTCATGGATTCGAGCAGCACGTAGGTGGTGTCCGCCGGTGCCGAGACGTGAACGGTGCCCTCGAGATCCGTCCGTTGCCCGCGGGCGTCGTCGAGCGTGCGCTGCCAGAGGTCGACCAACTCCTTGCAGCCATCGATGACGACGCGCCCCTCGTCTGTGGGATGCAAAGAGCGGGTGGTGCGTTCGAACACCCGTACACCGATCGCGTTCTCGACCCGTTGTACGGCCGCGCTGACCGCCGCAGGCGTCAGGTGCAGCTGGTGCGCAGCAAGGGTCATGGAACCCGTCTCCGCCACGCGGACCAGCAGCTCCATCTCTTGCACCTTCACACGTCGATTATCAACCAACACTTGAAGGAGTTCCAACCGGTCGTCGCTTCTACATGCCCCTCCGAGGCCTTAGAACAAGTGGGCACCCACTGGACCCGCCATGCACGCCATCGTTTACAAGGATTCGCTGCAGATCGACCGGCTGGATTCGAAGGATAGACCGTGGGGCAGACGTTGAACCGCCCTGGGTTCGAGGCGATCAATCGGGGTTACAACTCGGTGTTCCGCTCCGGCCGGCTCAGTGTCGGCCTCGTCGCTCCGCTGGAAGAGTATGGGGCGAGCCCCGCGCCCACGATGGAGCATCATCTCGATCGCGCACGCTTGGCCGACGAGCTCGGCTTCTCTGCGCTGTGGCTGCGCGACGTGCCGTTCAACGTGCCGTCCTTTGGCGATGCCGGCCAGATGTTCGACGCGTTCGTGTATCTGGGCTTCCTTGCCGCCCGTACCGAGAACATCGCGTTGGGCGTTGCGAGCGTCGTCTTGCCGTTGCGCCCCCCCGCCCACGTCGCGAAAGCGGCCGCCAGCGCCGATGTGCTTTCGGGTGGCCGCCTCATCCTCGGGGTGGCGTCAGGAGATCGCCCTGCCGAGTACCCGGCGTTGGCCATGCCCTTCGCCGATCGCGGCGCACGGTTTCGGGACGCCTTCGCGTACATCCAACGAATGCGCGAGCATGCACCGACGTTCGAGAACGTCTTCGGCAACCCCGGCGGAGGCATGGACATGCTGCCCAAGCCTGCCTCGGGGAGGCTTCCGCTCCTGATCACCGGAGGCAGCCAGCAGGATCCACAATGGCTCGCCCGAAACGGGGACGGCTGGATGCTCTACCCGCGCCACGTCTCCGCTCAGGCGGGGATCATCGACGACAGGCGGGCGCGGGTTCAGGCTCTTGGCGGGCCAGACAAGCCGGTGATGCAGCCGTTGTACGTCGACCTGCTGGATGACCCCGATGCACCGCCGCGGCCGATCCACCTAGGGTTCCGAAGCGGCGTGACCCATCTTCGCTCCCACCTGCGTAGGCTCGAGTCGATCGGCGTCAACCACGTCGCGCTGAACTTGCGCTTCAACCGGGCCGACATCGACACCACCCTGCAACGTCTGGCTGACGAGCTCTTGCCCGACTTCACCCCCTAGCGAGATCATCATGAACAAGACCATTCTCATCACGGGTGCCACCGACGGCATCGGGCTTCAAACGGCTCGCATGCTCGCCCCTGCCGGGCATCAGCTTCTGTTGCACGGGCGCAACCCGGTCAAACTCGACAAGGTGGTCGCTGAAGTGTCCGCGTTGCCGGGTGCGGGACCCGTCGAACGCTACGTCGCCGACCTCTCGGACCTCGGCGCGGTCGAAGCGATGGCCGAGGCAGTCATCAAGAAGCACGGCCACCTCGGGGTCCTCATCAACAACGCGGGTGTCCTCAAGACCGCCAACCCGACAACGGCCGATGGTCTCGACATCCGCTTCGTGGTCAACACCCTCGCTCCCTATCTTCTGACGCGCCGCCTGCTCGCGGTGATGAACGGAACCTCTCGCGTCATCAACGTGTCCTCCGCAGCGCAGGCACCGGTGAACACGGACGCCATGTCCTCGCCGGCACAGCTGCCGGACATGGATGCCTACGCGCAGAGCAAGTTGGCCATCACGATGTGGTCGCGCCATCTCGCCGATGAGCTCGGGCCCGAGGGTCCGGTGGTCGTCGCGGTGAACCCTGCGTCGCTGCTGGGCACCAAGATGGTCAAGGCGGGCTTCGGCATCGATGGCAATGATATCTCGGTCGGCGCCGACATCCTGATTCGCGCAGCCCTCTCCGACGAGTTCGCGGACGCGTCGGGCAAGTACTACGACAACGACGCCAAGCGTTTTGCCCCCCCACACGCCGATGCGTTGGATGCAGGCAAGCGCGGGGCGGTCATGGACGTGATCGAGAGTTTGCTGGCGGACGCGGCCGGCCGATGAGGACCAAGCTCTTGGTCGTGCTCGCCGTAGCGGGCTGCGCATCGTCGCCGGAGACAACGCGTGTGGACGAGCCGCGCGTTGCGGCGGCCGACTCGGCGGTTACGGTGGTTTTGGCCTCACAGGTGCAGTGGGGTCCCCTCAACCCGACCCGGGGAAAAGAGAGCCCCCTGGCAGGCACGCTGTGTGGCGACCCCGAAGGCGACCAGCCCGGCGGGGTCCTCGTCAAACTGTCCGCGGGATCGGCTGGGACGATTCGCAGCCACGACTCGAACCTTCGCATCGTCGTCATCCAGGGGAGGCCCGCGCCCGTCGGAGAGGTCGCGGGGCAGGCCACCGGCCTCGAGCCGGGCAGTTTTCTGAGCGCGAACGGTGGCGACCACCCGTTCACGTGCGAGGGCGGCGACGATTGTGTGCTCTACGTCCGGACCGAGGGTGAGGTCGACGTTGGCCCAGCGCGCTCGTTGCACCACGAGATCGGGAAACAACGAGAGCCGAGCGGCTAGCGAGACGCGATCACGTCCGGGTTGATGGCGTTGACCTCCAGCCAGCCGGGGTCGTCGAAGACCTCCTCCTCCTCGCCTGGACACGTGTCGAACTCGACCCCACGGGCCGCGACCAGCATGGTGTGGTCGGCGACAGCCATCTCCACGGCTTCTCCGTTGTGTTGTCGGATCGGGTCGCCGTCGGGGGTCACCCCTTCGACCCCCCGAACGTGGCCGCACTCGTCGAGGCCGTGGGCGCAGAGTTCCTCCTCCGCCACGGTTTCCAGGCCCAGCGCCGACCCGCCCGACCCAGTGAAGAGCAGAATGCGGTCGTTCCGTTCGACGACGAAGCGGTAGCTGGGGATCGGGTATTCTTCCCCTGCTGGCTCGCCTTGGTAGGAGACCTCGACCGGGTCTGGTCCGAGGTCTACCGTGTAGCCTCGAACGGTCACGTCGAGGAAGACCCCCGCGTCCTCCCCCTTCTTCGGCCGTGGCGGCGAACAATCCAGGGTCATCGTCGTCCGAATCAGGCCATCGGACCCCGTGCTGACCTCGGCCGCGCCGGGAATGCAGGTCGTGGAGGTGAGAACGTGCGACCAGAACTCGACGTCGGACTCGCTGTTTCCGTTGATGCTGCTGCCCACCGCCAGGGCGGCCGTATCACCGATACACATCGGGAGCTCAGCCCCGCCGGTACCGGTGGAGGTTGCGCCGGTCCCATCGGCGTCTCCACCGCCCTCCCCCGTCGTCGAAGAGGAGCCCTCACTCGTGCTCTCCCCCCCCACGGACGAGCTCGTGTTGGAGGCCGAGGTGCTCCCCCCCTCGCCGTCGCCCGCCGAATCGCAGGCCACGGAAGAGACGAGCACCAGACATGCAGCAAACATTCTCCAATCTAGATTCAATTCAGTATTCACAACGGTGAAGAGACTAGCAGGCTATGGAAGAAGTCCCACGCAGTGCATGACGACGCCCTCACCATGCATAGCGACGTTCGTGGGCCATCTCGGCGTGAGCCGGGTGCGCGATGGCCGGATGGGGCGACAGCTCTCTCCCCGTGAGCGGCTGGTCAATCGCCCGACACCGGCATGACCGTCTGCACGCCCTCGCGCACGCCGGTGGGCCAGCGCGAGGTCACCGTCTTGAGCCGCGTGTAGAAGCGGACGCCCTCGGGACCGTAGATGTGGTGGTCCCCAAACAGCGAGGCCTTCCAGCCCCCGAAGCTGTGGAACGCCACGGGAACCGGAATGGGAACGTTGACGCCGACCATGCCGACCTCGATGCGGTCGACGAACGTTCGGGCGGCATCGCCATCGCGGGTGAAGACCGCGACGCCGTTGCCGAAGGGGTGGCCGTTGGTCAGCGCCACCGCCTCGTCGAACGACTCCACGCGCACGACACAGAGCACGGGGCCGAAGATCTCCTCTTGGTAGATCGACATCTGAGGTTTGACGTCGTCGAACACCGTGGGCCCCACGAAGAAGCCCTTGGCGTGACCGGGGACCTCCACCCCGCGGCCGTCGAGCCGCAGCGTCGCCCCCTCGGACACGCCCGCGTCGATGTAGCCGCGAACCTTGTTGGCGTGCGCCTGCGTGATGAGCGGGCCCAGGTCGGCCTGCGCGTCGGTACCCACGCGGACCTTCAGGGCGCCCGCCTTGGCGACCAACCGCTCGACGAGCGTGTCGGCGATGTCGCCCACCGCGACCGCCACCGAGATCGCCATGCACCGCTCGCCGGCTGCTCCGAAGGCCGCGCCCACGAGCGCGTCGGTGGCTTGGTCCAGGTCGGCGTCGGGCAGGACGACCAGGTGGTTCTTCGCCCCGCCGAGCGCCTGAGCCCGGATGCCGCGCCCCGTCGCGCGCGTGTACACGGCCTTGGCGACCGGCGTGGAGCCCACGAAGCTCACCGCCTGCACCGCGGGCGCGTCGATCAACGCCTCCACCGCGACGCGGTCTCCCTGCACCACGTTGAACGCACCGTCGGGCAGGCCGGCCTCCTTCCAGAGCCTGGCCATCATCAACGACGCCGACGGGTCTCGCTCCGACGGCTTGAGCACGAACGTGTTGCCACACGCGAGCGCGACCGGAGCCATCCACAGCGGCACCATCGCGGGAAAGTTGAAGGGCGTGATGCCCGCGACGACGCCCAGGGGCTGCCGCAGGGCGTGCGTGTCGATGCCCGTGCCGACCTGCTGCGAGCTCTCGGCCTTGAGCAGTTGCGGAATGCCGCAGACGAACTCCACGACCTCGAGCCCGCGCGAGACCTCGGCCCTGGCGTCGCTGAGCACCTTGCCGTGCTCCTCGGTGAGCACCGCAGCGATCGCGTCGATGTTGCGTTCGAGCAGCTCGCGGAACCGGAACATCACGCGCGCCCGACGAGGCACCGGCGTGGAGGCCCATCCCCCGAACGCCGACGACGCCGCCTCGACGGCCTGCTTCACACGATCGGCCGAGGCCACGGCGACCTCGCGGACCACCTCGCCTCGGGCGGGGTCGAACACGGGGAGCGTGGCCTCGTTCGAATCGACGACCTCTTGCCCGGCAATGAAATGACCGACGACTGGCACGGATCACCAGTATCAGCCCCACCGGCGGGCGGCAACGCGATTACATGTCGTAGAAGAACTCTTCCTTGACGATCTTGCCGCCCTCGACCGTGAAGACGCCGACCTCGTCCATCTGCATGCGCATCCCGCTGGGCTTGTTGGTGATGTCGTACTCGAAGCGAACCGCGAAGCGATCGTCGCCGTGCGGATAGGGACCGTGTACCGCGGCGCTGTGGATCTCGTGGTTCTCCGACCACCACTGGTTCTTGCCGCGAACGCCCTCGATGCCCTTGGTCACGCGCTCGCCACCTTGCTGAGGCTCCGAGGCTTCGACGCTCTCGATGGTCTCGGCGTACAGCGTGTTGATCGACTCGAGGTTCTTGCCCTCTTTGCAGAACGCGACGAGTTGCTGACCGATTTCTTTGGCTGACATGCCCGGCAGGCTAGCGAAAACACCCGCATCGGGATGGCCCCTGGTCGAAGGTCGCGCCGCACGGTCCGGGGACGTTGTTCAACGCAGGTGATGCGGACGTTGGATCCGCCCCTGAAGCGGGGCACGCGGGGGGATGGGCTCGCACCGGACACGGTTCGCACAGTCCTCGGAGAACGTCCGACAAGCTCCACCGCGCAGCATCTGCCGGTGCTGCGCCCCGCCGTCGCATGTCGAAACCGCCGCCGCACGCTAGTCTGCTCGCAGTCGAGAGCGCCCCACGATGCCACCCGATCATGCAAGCCCGCCCCTGAACCCCGGCACGGTGCTCGGGGGTCGGTTCGAGCTGCGCCGCGAGCTGGGCCGCGGCGGGATGGGGATCGTCTACGAAGCCCACGACCGGGTACGGGGCAGCGTGGTCGCTCTCAAGGCGCTTCGGATTCGCGACGCCGAGTTCCTCTACCTGCTCAAGCGCGAGTTCCGAACGCTCACCAACCTCAGCCACCCCAACCTCGTCACCCTGCACGAGCTCGTGGTCGACGACGAGCTCGCGTTCCTCACGATGGAGCGGGTCGTGGGCGTGCATTGGCTCGAGTGGGTCCGCCCCGACGGCGTCGTCGACCTCGACAGGCTTCGGGACGCCCTCGTACAGCTCGTGCACGGGCTGCATCACCTGCACGTGCACGGCCTCGTCCATCGCGACGTCAAGCCCAGCAACGTGCTGATCACCGAGGACGGCACGGCGAAGCTGCTCGACTTCGGCCTCGCCTTCACCGCTCGATCTGCGCCCGACCCCTCCGACAGCGTCGTCGTCGGCACGCTCGGGTACCTCTCGCCCGAGCAGTCCGCCGGCCGCCCCGTCACGGCCGCCTCGGACTTCTTCGCGCTCGGCGTCATGCTCTACGAGGCGCTTGCCGGACGAACGCCCTGGGACGGAGACGATGCGCGGACGCTGCTCCGGGGTCGCCTCCACGCCGAGCCCTCACTCGTCTTCTCCGAAGGCGGTGCAGATCCCCGGCTCGAAGCGTTGGATCTGCTGTGTCTCGACCTGCGCCTCCCCGATCCCGACCTCCGCCCATCCTCGTCGGAGGTTCTCAAGCGCCTCGGGGCTGCGGCCTCGAGTCCCGAAGGCGAGACCCGTGCGAGCTTCGTCGGCCGCACCGTCGAGCGCAGCCGACTCGCGGCCGCCATCGAAGCGGGGCTCGGCGGGGGAGGCCCCCGACTGCTGCTGGTCGCCGGCCCCTCGGGCGCAGGCAAGAGCGCGATGGCCCGCGCGCACCTCTCGGCGCTCGAAACCGACGGCCACACCCGCGTGCTGCGCGGACAGTGCTACGAGCGGGAGACCGTCCGCTACTCGGGCGTCGATGCTCTCGTCGATGCGATGCGCGCCCAGCTGCTGGAGCTCGAACCGGAGGACCTCGAAGCGCTGCTGCCACCACGCGCGAGCGCGCTGGCGGTCGTGTTTCCCGTCCTCGAAGACCTCATCGAGCCCGACTCCGAGGCGTTGCCGTCGGACCCGCTCGAGCTTCAGCGCGCTGCCAGCGACGCGTTTCGCGAGCTCGTGACGCGGCTCGGCCAAGGGCGCCGCCTCGTGCTGTTCATCGACGACCTGCACTGGGGCAGTGACGAGACGACACGACTGCTGCTCGATCTGCTGCTCGCCCCCCACAGCGCGGGCTTCGTGGTCGTGGGCACCTATCGCAGCGAGATGCTCCCGCACTCGGCCAGCCTGACCGCGCTGCTCGAACGAGCCACCGATCGAGGTGAGTCGTGGCAGCTGTCGCTGGGCCCGCTGCCCTACGAGGAGGCGCGGCGCCTCGCCGCCACGCGCTTGGGCATGACGACACCCGATCGACTCTGTGGTCTCGTCGCCCGGGAGTCCGGGGGCAACCCGCTCTTCGTCGAGGAACTCGCCCGCCACGCGGCGAGCTTCGAGTCGGTCCAGGGCGCCGGGCGCCTCGGCCTCGAGGCGATGACCCAAGCGCGCGTGCGGGCGCTGCCACGCGCGGCGCGAGAGCTGCTGTTTGCGCTCGCGGTCGCCCGTGGCCCACTCGCTCAGGGCGTCGCCATCGAAGCGGCCCACTCGCCGCCCGACGCCAACGAGCGCATCGCCGAACTGCGCGCCCAGCACTTCGTGCGAACCTTCGGACCGAGCCTCGCCGACGCGTTCGAGGTCTATCACGGGCGCGTACGCACCGCGGTGCTGCAGCTGATGAGCGACACGCAGCGGGTCGCGCAACACCTCGCCCTGGCCACGGCGCTCGAACGATCCGACGCAGACCCCGAGACGCTCGCGTTTCACTTTGCACGCAGCGGGCGGACCGACGCCGCAGTCCGGTACCTGCGTCGCGCGTCCCGACTGGCCGCGAGCGCCCTCGCCTTCCGGCGCGCGGCCGACCTCGCGCGGCAGGCTCTCGATCTCCTGGGCGACGACGACGACCTCGCGCTGCGCATCGAGCTCGAGTCCGAGCTCGGCGACGCGCTGGGCAACGACGGACGTGGCGCCGATGCAGCCGAGGCGTACCTCCGCGCCGCCGCGGCCTCGGCCGACGACGCGCTCGAGCTGCGTCGCCGCGCCGCCGAGCAGTACCTGCGAAGCGGACACGCAGCCGAAGGCCTCCCCCTGCTCACCGAGGTGCTCGAGGCCGTGGGTCTCGGACTCGCACGAAACTCGCGCAGAGCGATCGGGTCGTGGCTGCTCCAGCGGGCCTCCATCGCGCTCAGCGGCACCGGGTTCAAGCCGAACGCCGAGCACGCCCTCGACGCCCGCTCGCTCGTCCGCGTCGACATCTGCTGGACCGCGGCCACGGGATTGCCCACCGTCGACGTGCTGCTCGGCCAAGACATGCAGGCACGCCACCTTCGGCTCGCCCTGCAGCTCGGCGAACCACGACGCGTCGCCCGAGCGCTCAGCCTCGAGATCCTCTACGGAGCCACGTCGGGTTCACGCAATGCCGAGCGGGTCGACGAGCTCGTCGAGCGCGTGGCGAAGATCGCCGACGACGTCGCGACCCCCCACATCGATGGCCTGCTCGCCCTCGCCTCGGGTGCCGCGTGCGTGTACCGCGGAGAGTTCCCCGGCGCGCTCGAGCGGCTGTCTCGCGCGGAGGCGACGTTCCGAAACCACTGCTCGGGCGCGGCCTGGGAGCTGGCGTTCACCAACACGTTCGACGTCCTCGCGCGCCTCTACCTCGGGGACTTCGCCCGGCTCGTCACTACGCTCGAGCTCGCCACTCGCGATGCCCGTGCGCGCGACGACCTGATGACCATGCTGATGGTGCGCATCGGCTACGACTACCTGCGCTACCTCATCGCCGACCGACCGGACCAGGCGCGGGCGCAGCTCGAGGCCGCGGCGCGGTGGCGACCCGAGGAGGCGTCCTCCCCGACGTACCGCTATACGATGCTGATGGCTCTGGGCCGGATCGAACGCTACGCCGGACGCCATGCCCAGGCATACGCGTGCTTCGTCGAGCATCACGGAGCGGTCCGGCAGTCGATGATGCTCACCAAGCAGCCGTTCTTGCTGTTCTTCTCGATCGAGCGCAGCAGCGGCGCGCTTTGGGCCGCCCGCGCCGCCTCCGGGCACGCGCGCGCCAAGCTGCTGACCGTGGCCCGCAAGGACATCGCGAAGATCCGCGGCGAGAGGGTGCCGTGGGGCGACGCGTTCGTGTCCCTGCTCGAGGCCAGCCTGTTCGCGGCCGAGGGCCGAGTCGAAGACGCCCGGGCCAGCCTGGTGACGGCGGCCCAGCGCGCGGACGCCTGCAGCATGCGCCTGTACGCAAGCTCGGCGCGCGTTCGCCTCGACCAGCTCGAAGGCCGCGCCGACCATGACCTCTCCGCGTTCGAGGCCGAGGGCGTCGGCGCTCCCCAGCGCATGGTCGACATGCACGCTCCGCCCGTGCTCGGCTGGAGCTGAAGGCGTCAGAGCGACAGCGGGGTCAGCGTGCCGTCGGCTTGCAGCATCCACTGCGGCCGGAGCACGACGTCGGTGCCCAGAGCGCCCGCCGACCCATCGCCCGGTCCGACGAGGCCCTGGGGCGGGAGCGCCCACGCATCGGCGGCGAGCTCGTTGGCCTCATAGAAGCCCAGATCGCCCATCGAGCCGATCGTCAGCACGCTCATCGGCGCGACCTCGCCCGGGCCACCGAGGCGGGGGCTCATCAGCTCGTCGACCACGATCGACTCCCGCCAGTGGCTGTCGGACGAGCCGGGTTGGGCGTTGTTCTCGACCGGCACGACGTTCCCCGCGAACGGCTGGCCGCCGAGAAGCTCGAAGAAGACGTCGGTCGCCCGCAACCCAGTGAAGAAGGTGTCGGCGCCCTGGTTGTTGGGAATGCTCGGGTTTTCGAGCAACCCGACGAAGTCCCACAGCGACCCGACCCCCAAGACATGCCCCATCTCGTGCAGGATCACGGTCTCGAGCGATCCCGAGGCCTCGAGCTCTCCGAGGTCGAAGGTGTCGAAGGTCATCACGCCGAGGTACGGCGACAGGTCGTCTCGCAGCGCGCACGGGCCCGCTTGGCCCAGGATGTTGCCGTTCTCGCCACCGGGCCCATCGATCTCTTGGAGCTGCACGAAGATGTGCACGCCGGTGATCGACACTTGGTCTCCGTCGAACCCGACGCCGCATTGCGAGGCGAGCGCGCCAAGGTTGCCGGTGATCGTGGGCAATGCGTTGATGAGCGCGCCCTGCCACCGCAGTCGGGCGACCTCGAAGGCCTCGAACTGCGCGTCGGTCGGCGGGTTGACGTAGTGAAGCACGATCTCGAAGTCGGAGATCGTGCGCCCCGTGAAGTCGACCGGAGTCAGCTCGGGCTGGCTGGGGACGGCGGCCCGCACGAAGTACGTGCCGTCCATCTTGCCGAGCGTCCAGCTCTGTGCCGTGGCGATGCCGTTGGCGTCGGTGACCCCCTCCACCACGCCGACCTGACCGCCCACGGTGCCCGCCGTGGCAAAGGAGACGGGCACGCCCGACACGGGCGCACCCGCGGAGCTGACGCGCACGGCAGGAGGCTGGTCGATGACGTCGCCGGCGAGCGCCGACTGGTCCACGGGGACGACCGCCTCGATTGCGTCGACGAGCGCATCGACACAAAACCCGTCGCGCGGCACCTGCCCGGCCGGGCACGGGCAGCTCCCGGCGCCCGGTACACAGCCCATGTCCAATCCGCCCGGGTTGCCCGAGCTCGACTCGAAGGTGTCGGTGAAGTCGCCGGCGCTGTCGGTGGCGTCGGTGTCGGTCGAGGGCCCGTCGGTGTCGAGCACGAGCCCCGCATCGTCGAGGACCAGGCGCTCCGTGCACCCAGCCATCGCGAGGACGAAAACTCCCAAAGCCAATCGCGAACCCGTCACACCTGCATGGTGACCGGTCTGACGCGGAACGCACAAGGCCCGCCAATCCCGATCGACCGGGCGAACTTTTTTTTCACGGTTCTCGCGCGGCGTAGCGACTGACGACGGGCTGGGGAGATCCGCCCACGACGCCCCGGGCGCCTCCCGCGACGGCAGCGCCGAGATTAAGCTGCCGCTTAAGCGCGTCCGTGGTCTGCTGAGCCCATGCAGCGCATCTTCGTCGTCCTCGCGTTCATGGCGGGTTGTGGGCCCTCGGTCGAGGATGAGCCCCCTCAGGACGAGCCCGCGTGCGATCCGTGGGCGGAGGTCTGCGTCCTGAACATGGCGCCATCGGTCGGCACGAGCGTCGGTGTAGACCTCGCCCGCGCGGAGACTGGGGACGAGGCCTCCTACTACGACACGGGCCTGGCATGCGGGCTTTCGCGGTACCTCGTCTTGGGGACGTTCGAGTCCGACTACGAGCTGTGCGTCCTCCCCGATCCCGTCGATGACCTCGAAGACATCGACGTGACGGTTTGCCAGCCGTGCGTCGACAACGAGATCGGGTGCTGGACGTCCGTCGCTTACTTCGGCCTGTGGGGTTCCCCTCCAGACGCCTTCGTCGGTCGAGCGATCGTCGCGAGGTCTGGCGAGGGCGACCTGTATCGCATCCGCGTGCTGCACGACGACGCCTCGGTCGAACCCGCCAGCCTCACGATCGAATACGAAGGTGTGATGTAGTCGCGCGATGCTCGGACCGCACGAGCTCGTCCCGCCGCTGTCACCGTGGATTGGACGCCGCGACGACGTCGACCGCGTGGTGACCGCGCTGCGAGAGCACCGCCTCGTCGCGATCGTCGGCGCCGTCGGAGCGGGCAAATCTCGGCTCGCTCGCGAGGTCGCGGCCGAGGTGGGCGGCCCGGCGCTGCATCTGCACGTAGGTTCGACCGATACGGAGACCGAGCTCGAGCGCCGGCTGGTCGGGCTGCAGGGGCCGGACGACGCCCTCGTGGTGGTAGACGCGGCGGAGAACGCCTTGCAGGCCGTAGGCTCCGTCGTGCCGCGATGGCTGGGAGTCTCGCCGCAGCGCCGCGCACTGGTGACCAGTCGAGCGACGCCCGCGTTCGCCCATGCTCAGGCGGCGATACGTCGGATTCGCCCCTGGTCGTGCGACGACGCGTGGGCGCTGTTCGAGCAGCGGGTCCGCGACGCGGGATGCTCCGCGCCGATGCAGACCCTGCGCGATGCGGTACGCGGTCGCATGGAGAGCCTCGGGCGAACGCCGCTGGCAATCGAGTGCCTGGCCAGGAGGGTGGGCACGCTGGGTCGCATGGTGGCGCTCGAGACCGCCGAGCAGCGGCTTTCGCTGCCGATGCCTTCGGGCTCGCTACGCGCCCACCTTCGCGGTGCCTGGCTCGCGCTGCCCGAGGCCGTTCGACAGACGCTGGCGGCGTTGGCCTCCTTCGCGACGGCAATCTCCGGGGAGGACGCGCTCGCCGTGGCCCGAGCCGACGACGAAGCGCTCGAGAACCTCGTGATGCACGGTGCGGCGCGGCCAACCCTTGAAGGCGTCATCATCGAGCCCCTCCTGCGCGACTACGCCTCGATCCACGCGCACGACGCAGCAGCGACGCAGCGCCACCGGCAGCTGCTGCGCAGACGGTTGAAGGAGGGCGTGTTCGTTCGATGGCAGGAGCTCGTGCGCGCGGCATCCTTCGCGGACGACCCCGCCGACGCGCTGGAGCTGTGGAGCGCCGCGGTTCCCTCACTACGCTACGAGGGGTCAGCGGCTGCCGCCCTGGCCCAGTACGAACGACAATGGCCCCCCGACCCCAGCCCGCAGCATCACCTCGCGCGCGGAGAGCTGGCGCGCATCACCGGTGACCTCGAATCCAGCGATCACCACCTTCGCCTGGGGCTCGAGACGGTGCCAACGTCCGACACGGCGACGTGGGCATCGCTGTCCTGCGCGCTCGCGACGCTGTGCCGACACAGCGGTCGAGTCGACGAGGCGCGCGCGAGATACCTCGAACTTCTCGCCCTCGACTCGACCCCCCCGGCCACACGCGCCCTCACGCACGAGCAACTCGGCGGGCTGGAGTTCGAGCGGGGCGACCTCACCACACCGCACTTGCGGATGGCGCTCGAAGCCCATGAGGCGCTGGGCGACTCGGCGGGGGCCGCACGCGTCGAGCACACGCTGGGTGTGCTCGAGCAGGAGCGCGGGTCGTTCGACATCGCCGAGCAGGCGTTCACCAATGCAATCGGTCGGCACGAAGACGGCGGAGCCACACGCTTCGCCGCCATCGCCCGCTTCGACCTCGCGGCCCTCCACCTCGAACGGGGTCGCGTTCAGATCGCCAGCGCCCAGCTTCGGCGAGCGAGGGTCGCCCTGGACGAGTTCGGGGATCGGCGCCAGGTTGCGCTGTGCTGCGCACTCCTGGCCGTCTGTGCCCACGCCGACGGCGACCTCGTCACCGCGCAGAGCGAGCTTCGGTCAGCGCGGCGATACGTCGACCCGGCGGACACATCGATGCGCACGGTGCTCGACATTCACGATGCCCATGTCCGAGACGCGCCCCCTCCGACCTCGCCCCCCCAATCCGACGAGGGCCGCTACGCCCTGCGCTTGCTCGAGCGTCTCCGAGAACGACGTAAGCGCAGGGTCATCGTGGACGTTTCCGCGGGACTGGTCGAGCATCCAACGCTCGGGCGATGCCATGTCCGCAGCGAAGCCGCGCGGCGCATTCTCGCCACCCTCGTCGCCGCGTTCGAGACGTCCCCACGGCCACATGTGAGTCGCGACTCGCTGATCCTCGCCGGGTGGCCAGACGCCCGGCGCATCGACGCCTCGGCGCGCAACCGTCTCAACGTCGAACTGTCGAGGCTGCGCAAGGCCGGCCTCGCCGAGCAGCTGATGCGCGAGGACGAGGGCTACAGGCTCGCCGGACCGCTGCGCGTCGTCACGGCCGAAGGGTAGCGCGAGCCGATCGCCGCCTGGTCGTCCAGCAACGCGCCGATTCCTCGGCGAGTTCCGCTCTACTGCGCGCACTCGCGGCCGCCCACACTCGTGACATGAAGCTCTATCAATTCGCCTGGGGCCCCTACCCGCGCCGCATCCACATCTACGCGGCGGAGAAGGGCATCGACGACCTCGAGCTCGTCGAGGTCGACGTGATCGCGGGCGAGCAGCATACGCCGGCGTTCCTGGCCAAGAACCCAGCGGGCACGGTCCCGGTGTTGGAGACCGACTCGGGCGCTTGCATTGGGCAGTCGGTCGCGATCCTCGAGTACCTGGAGACGCGCTACGGCGGACCGAGAAGGGCCATACCTCGGGGGCACTGAGCCGAACTTGGAACGCCCCGTCGCGCGCCGCACCGCGGTGGACAGATACGAGGGCGTTCGCGCGACGGAACGCGCGACCTCAGCGACACTCAGCGGACCTAGGCATCGCCGCTCGATCACACGAAGCGTCTCCTCGACGAGCCCCGGGTGCATTTCGACTTGATCCGGCGCGGCCCGGCCAACCTCTGCGAGCAGCAGGGTCAACAGGCTCTGTCGAACGAGTTGTGCCCTCGACGACCTCGAGGCCCCGGACGTCTCGCGATGAAGCTCTTGGCACAGCGACTCGACATGACGCTGACGACCAGAGTCGATCGGGACGACCTTCGACCCACCCGACGAGGCCCGCTGAAAGGGCACGAGCAGGGTGCTCGACACGCACGCCGGTTCGATGTCCACGCGCCACGCTGCTGCCGACTCCACCGCCGCGATCGCGTGCTGACTCCCGGCAGGCACGAGGTACACATCGCCTGCGTGCAGCTCGAAGCGCTGTCCCTGCTCGACCGTGGCACGCCCGCGGGTGAAGTAGGTCAGCACCATGTGATCGTGTACGGACGTCGCCCCCAACGGGGGCAACCGGCATGCCTCGACCGGGACGGCTCGAGCCGGATACCAGGGTGTGTCACGACAGGTCGTCATCCTTTCTCCGGCAACGCTTCGGCAATCGCCGGGGCGACACCATGCATGACCCCAGCGAAGAACTCGGGCGATGTGCTCATCGTCCATGCCGAGGGGTCCCATGGCGGGGGGCGAAGGGGCTCATCGGACCGACCGGTCTGAATGTGAAAGTGAGCCTCGGACTCGGAGAAGATGATTTCGCTCAGCCACACGGTCGCATAGTCGGTACAGTCACCGGCCAGCTCGTGCGACAGCGAGAACTCGGTCTGCGCGTGGTGTCCTCCTTCGTGCGTTTCGACGAACGCGTAGGTACCCGAGCACAGCGGCTGCGCGTTCACGAGAAAGGTGAGCACGTCCCCATCGAACTCGACGACGTCGTAGTCCACCTCTGCGGATTCGATCATCAGCGCACGGACCTCACCGGGTGGGTACTCGGGGCGCATCTCGCTGACGATCTCGTAGACCGGATCGAGCGCGTCATCGCGGAGTAGCCCTTCGCCCGCTCGCCACTGGCCTTGCCACTGGCCAAGGGCTCCGTCCCCGGAACTCTCCTGAGCGGTGGTGCACGCGGAGAGACCGAGGCCGGTGACGAAGAGTGTTCCGCGAAGGAGGAGCATCGAGCAGATTCTCATTTGCAATCAGGTTGCAAAATGCATCCACGGTCCCGCCAGGGCGGAATCCTCGATCTGATCAGCGGAACTTTCGACCGCCGTGCCCGCGGTTGCGCTACCCCTCGGCCGTGGGGTGCTCGGCCTCGCCTGGCTCCGGCATCTCGCGCTCGCCCCCACGGTCCTTGGCGATGAACGTGTAGACGACGGGCACCACCACCAGCGTGAACAGGCTTCCAATCGCCATGCCGCCGACGAGCACCAGGCCGATCGAGTTGCGCGCAGCGGCGCCGGGACCCTCGACGAGGGTGAGGGGAAAGTGTCCAGCGACGGTCGCGGCCGTGGTCATCAAGATCGGCCGCAGGCGAACCTTGGCGGCCTCGCGGACCGCGGCCATGCGGCTCAGGCCGTCCCGCTGCGCAACGTTGGCGAACTCGACGATGAGGATGCCGTTCTTGGCGACGAGCCCGACCAAGGTGACGAGCCCGACCTGCGAGTAGATGTTGAGGGTCGTCGTCCACCCCTCGGTGAGCTCGTACTTCATGCCCGGGGGGCCCTGGAACTCGAGGAACGTGAAGATGAGCGCCCCGAACATGGCGAGCGGGACCGACCCGAGCAAGACGACGGCCGGGTCCCGGAACGAGTTGAACTGCGCCGAGAGCACCAAGAAGATGAGCACGACCGCAAGCCCGAGCGACGGCAGGAACTTGCCCCCTTCTTGCCGCAGCTGACGCGTCTCTCCGGTGTAGTCGACGCGCGACCCCGGAGGCAGCAGGGCCTCGGCTTCGTCCTCAATGAGCCCGATCGCGTCGTCGAGAGACTGCGTGGCGACACCGGAGATCTTGATCGCGTTGAGCTGCGCAAACCGGTTGAGCGAGCGCGGCTGCACGCCGGCTTCGAACGAGGCGATGGAGTCGAGCGGGATGAGCTCCCCTTGGGGGCCGCTGACGTGAATCAGCCCGAGCTGCTCCGGGTTGAGCCGCTTCGAGCGCTCGACCTGCGCGATCACCTTGTAGCTGCGGCCGTCGATGCTGAAGCGGTTGACGTAGTTGCCGCCGAGCGTGGCCGCGAGGTCGGAGCCAACCTGGCGCATGCTCAGCCCGAGCGCCGCGACCTTGTCCTTGTCGAGCTGGATCTCGACCTGGTGCTGGTCGATCTTCGTGTCGATGAGCGGAGGGAACGCGAACAGGCCGCTCTGGGTGGCGGTCTGCTTGATCTGCTCGGCATACTCGAGCAGCCGCGCGTGCTCGATGGTGCTCGCGATGACGACCTCCACCGGGAACCGGCCCGGGGACGGCAGGGGTGGCCGCAGAAACAAGGGCGCCCGAATGCCGTTCATGCGCTGGATCTTCGGCTCGAGCTCGGCCTTGATCTCGAAGATGTCCCGGTCGCGCTCGGCCCACGGTACGACCCGAACGCCCCCAAAGCCCCCGCCAGGGTTGGTGAACTGAAAGCTCAGCTCGAACTCGGGCAGCGTTGCGAACTGCTCGAACTCCTCCTCGGTGTACGCGACCATCTGCTCGAGGCTCGCGTTGGGTGGACCTTCGACGGCGCCGAAGAGCACCCCCTGGTCTTCGGCGGGCGCGAGCTCCTTGGGGGAGAGCATGTACATCGGCACCACGGCCAGCGACAGCACCACCCACGCGATCGTGACCGGCGCCCGCCGGGCGAGCGCAAGGTCGAGCACGCCGAGGTAGCGCCGCTGCAGCCACCCGAAGACCGCGTCGACGCGCCGGCCCAGCCAGCCGCGCCGGTTGTCTTCGGGCAGCAGCCGCGACGCCATCATCGGCGAGAGCGTCAAGGCGACGACGCCCGAGACCACCACCGCGCCAGCCAGCGTGAAGGCGAACTCTCGGAAGAGCGCGCCGGTGAGGCCGCCCTGGAACCCGATGGGTGCATAGACCGCCGCGAGCGTGACCGTCATGGCGAGGATCGGGCCGACGAGCTCCCGCGCCCCCAGCGTGGCCGCTTCGAGACGGGACTTGCCCTCGGAGAGGTGGCGTTCGCAGTTCTCGATGACGACGATCGCGTCGTCGACGACGAGACCGACCGCGAGGACGATCGCCAGCAGGGTGAGCAGGTTGAGGGTGAAGCCCAGGACCTGCATCAAGAACACCGCCCCGATCAGCGACAGCGGGATGGCGACAAGGGGTACGAGCACGCTTCTGAGCGACCCCAAGAACAAGAAGATCACGATGACGACGATGACGACCGTCTCGAGCAGCGTGGTGCCGACCTCGGCGATCGAGGCTTCGATGTAGGAGGTCGAGTCGTAGGCGATGTTGGCGTCCATGCCCCGCGGAAGCTCGTCGCGCAGCGACTCGAGTTCGTCTCGCACCGCAGCGATCACCTCGAGGGTATTGGCGTTGGGCAGCACCCAGACGCCCATGAAGGTGGCCGACTCGCCAGAGAACTTGACGTCGACCCCGTAGTCGTCGGCGCCGAGCACAACCTCCGCGACGTCCTCGAGGCGCACGAGCGTGTCGCCGTCGCGCTTGACCACCAACTGACGGAACTCGTCCAAGTCAGCGGCGTCGGTGGTGGCGGTCAGCGGGACGCTCACCAGCGCCCCCTTGGTCTGGCCGACCGCGGAGAGGAAGTTGTTCGACGCGAGCGCGTCGCGGACCATCTGGGGCGACACGCCCAGCGCGGCCATGCGATCGGGCTGCATCCACGCGCGAAGCGCGAACCTGCGGGCGCCGAGGATGTCGGCCTTCTGCACGCCCGGGACCGCGGTGAGGCGAGGCTGGACCACGCGCTCGAGGTAGTCGGTGACTTGATTGTCGCGCAGGATGTCCGAGCGAAAGCTCATGTACATCGCGGCGATCTGGGCGTCGGAGGCTTCGATGTTGATCGAAGGCACCTCGGCCTCGGGCGGAAGGTCGGCGCGGACTTGGTTGACGCGCGCGTTGATGTCGGCGAGCGCGGCCGAGGCGGAGACCCCCAGGCCCAATCGGACCTGAATCGTGGAGAGCCCTTGAACGCTGGTCGACTCGATGTAGTCGATCCCGTCGGACGCGGCGATCGAGCGCTCGATCGGCGTGGTGATGAAGCCGCGAACGAGCTCTGCGTCGGCGCCGATGTAGGGCGTCGCGATGGTGACCGTCGCCTGCTCGAGCTTGGGGTATTGCCGAACGTTGAGCGATACGAGCGCCTGCAGGCCGGCGATGATGATGACCAGGTTGACGACGATCGCCAGGACCGGACGCTCGACGAAGATGTCGGTGAAGCGGCGCACGGAGTGCTTCAGCGGTTCTCGACCGTGGGGTCGCGCTCGGGTGTGGGGGCGCCTTCTTCGTTGATGACGATGGGCGAGCCGTTGCGCAGCTTGAACGCGCCGGCGGTGACGACCTGCTGGCCCTGCTCGAGCCCGTCGAGCACGGCGACGAAATCGCCCCGCGTCGTGCCGAGGGAGACGAACTGCTGGCGTGCGACCATGACCGTGTAGCCGTCCTTGGTCTGACGCAGCCCAGGTTCGTCTTCGGGTTTGGGCTCGACGACGAACACCGAGTCGCCATACGACGCCCGCACGATCGCCGTCTGCGGCACCATGACCCGCGTGACGGGGTCGCCGTCGACCACGGAGACCCCCACGAACATGCCGGGCCGCAGCTGCTCGTCGGTGGGCAAGCTGGCCCGCAGCTTGATACTGCGCGTGGCTCGCTCGATTGCGGGGTCGATGGCTGCGAGCTCGCCCTGCAGCGTGCGTTGCCCGCCTTCGGCGTCGACGCGCACCGTCACGGGCATGCCGACGTCCAGCGCGGGCAAGAGCTCCTGCGGAAGCGTGAAGTCGACGAAGGTCTCTTCGCGGCCCTCGAGCGAGGTGAGCGCGGTACCGGGGCTGACGTACTCGCCGTCGTCGACCAGGCGAATGCCCAGCCGCCCGTCGAAGGGCGCTCGAATCGTCTTCTTGGCGAGCTGAGCGCGCAGCGCAGCGACCTCGGCGGTGGCGGACGCATAGCCGGACTCGTCGGCGTCGAGCACCGACTGGGGCGTCGCGCCCTTGCCCACCAGCGCGCGGCTGCGCGTCAAGGAGGTCTCGGCCAGCCCCGCGCGAGCCTTCGCCTGCGCGAGCTGAGCGCGCTCTACGCGGGTGTCGAGCCGAACCAGGACATCGCCGCGCTCGACCTCGTCACCGGAGTCGAATCGGATGTCGGTCACGATCCCGGCGACCTCGGTCGTGACGGTGATGCCTCGCCCGGAGCTGATCGACCCGACGGCATCGTGGGTCCGCTGCACCGGCTGGGCGTCGACGACCGACGTCGCCACCGTCTCTGGGGGAGGTCCGTTCTCTTTGGCCTGCTCACCAAACTCGATGAGCGAGCGGATCTGGTCGGCTTTCGTAGCTCCAAGGCCGCCCACGATGAGCAGGAGACCGAAGATGGCGTAGACGGTTTTCACGGGGCTCGACCCTCGGGCGCTGCGTGGGCCCTCGCGAACGGAGGTGTAGCCCACGCCGCTCGTACGACAAGCGCCGGAACGGCGTTACGCGACGCGAGGACGCAGGTCATCCGGCCGCGCGCGCGAACTCACGACCTGCGCGGTCTACCCGGCTGCTCGCCGGCCCCCGGTCAACGTCGCGCACTCGCCCGGCGCTGTGTTGGCGGCGATGGGACACACGCAGCGGAACGTCGTCCCGCGGCCGAGCTCGCTGATGACGTCGATGCGGCCACCACTGGCCTCGAACGCCGCCTTGACGGCGGCGAGCCCCACCCCGCGACCGGAGACCTCCGACACGTCATCGCGGGTGGAGAGCCCGTCGGCAAAGAGCGCGTCGTGAGGCGAGAGAAGGAGTCCACGCTGCTCGGCTCTCGCCCGCACGCGCTCCCAGTCGATGCCGCGCCCATCGTCGGAGACCTCGACGACGACGCCCTCGTCGGTGCTGAACGCCGACAGTCGCAGCTGCGCCTTCGCGGGCTTGCCGGCGTCTCGACGCTCCTGCGCCGTCTCCAGGCCGTGGTCGACCGCGTTGCGAATCAGGTGTGTCAACGCGGCCCATCGCTCGGTCCAGGCGCTGGGGTCCACGAGCACGTCGCCCTCGAGCACGCGGACCTGCACGTTGCGCTTGTCCAGGCGAACGGCGAGCTCACGAGCCCCATCGGCAAGCCGCTTCAGCCGCACCTGCGCGGGCTCGAGCAGCTCTGCTTGCAAGGCCTCGCGAACGCCCCGAGTGTCTCCGCTCGAGAGCGCACGAATCCAGCCGTGAAGCGTGCGACGCGAAAGGGCGAGCTGGTCCGGATCGCCGACGAGCGGCCCGACGACCGACTCGATCGACGCCCAGTGGTCGAGCAGGGGCGCGGTGACCTCGCGCGGCGGCGCCCCGAACTCCAGCTGCTCCTCGGACTCGTGCACGAGCCGCGCGAACCTCGTCAGGTCGAGCGTGGCGGCGTTTCCCTTGACGGTGTGCAGCGTGCGAAGCAAGGCGCTGCCGGCCTGCCCTTGGCGAACGTGCCGCATCGCGCCGGTGGTGTCGCGGATGAACTCGCGGCAGCCGTGCGCGTCGCGGGCGAACCGGCCGACCAACGCCATGGTGTCTTCGTGAGAGCGCTTCGCCTGGGTCGCCTCGAGCTCCACGGAGATGTCGGTGATGGTGACGAGGACCTGCTCGAGCGCATCGCTCGATCCGATCGGGTGATACTCGACCCGCAACGTCTGCTCCGACGTGCGGAGTTCCGTCGGGAGCTGCTCCAAGGCCACGTCGACCGGCAACACACCAGCGTGAAGCTGGTCCCAGCCCAGCTCGAGAGCCGAGGCGAAGTCGGCGTCGTGCGAGCGCAAACGCGACCACACGCGCTCACCGTCGTCAGCCCGGCCGAACCAGGTGTCGAACACCGCAGAGCGCTCGTGCAAGAGCTCCCCGTCCGCCCCGAGGATCGCCAAGCCCTCCGAGACGTTGTCCAGGATTCGACGGCCCTGGTCGTGAGCTCGCTGCGCACGCTTCGCTTCCTTCGCGACCGCATCGAGCGCGAAGTCCTTCTCCGACTCGTACAACCAGGCCAGCGACGTCAGCATGGCGGCAACACCCACGAGGATTGCGAGGTCGTAGAGAGTGCGGGCGTCGGCAGCGAGCTTCGAGGGCGGGATGAGCCCGGACTCCCCCGCAATGCCCAAGCCCGCGAGCTGCACGACGACGAGACCACACCAGATCACCCCGGCGCGTCGCCCGGCGACGATGGTCGCGAAGACCGGCACAGCGGCGTTCCAGGCCACGGCCGAGGAGAACAACCCCCCGACGTCCAAGGAACAGGCGAAGACGATGAAGTACATCTGGGCCGCCAACCAGTGCCCCGCGAACGCGACCGAGCCGGTGGTCCGCAGGATGGGAATCGTTGCGAGGACGGTGACGACACCGATGGCGCACGTCCACGCCCCGATGTTCAGACCCAGCCACGCCATGACGGAGCCCTCGATGGGACCCCACACGGCCAGCGCGATCGAGAACGACACGACGACGGCCGCCTGCCGAACGCGCTCCGGAGCGCCGCGTCGAATGGACGCAGGAAGAAGTCGCTGCGCGAAGCTCTCCCGGTCGGTGCCCACGAGGCCCACATCGGCTGATGTGCCGACGGCTTGAGGCGCCTACCGCGTCTCGAATGGGACCGGCTCGATCCCCACCACGGCAATGTCACCGCCGGGTCCGATCACCACCTCGAACCCGAACGCGTCGACGTTCTCTTCGTTGGTGAAGTACGTGTGCTCGCCGGTGACCGCGATCCTGTAGCCCGCTGCGTCGTTCTGCTCGTCGTACATGCAGACGGTGGACCCGATGTGCATGTACGTCTGAATGACGTCGGCACGCACCAAGAACTCCACGAAGTCGCGGCTGACGATCTTCGAGAGCCCCAACTCGGTCAGCGCGCCAACCCGGGCCCGCTTGCCCGGCGACAGCGAGGTGCCATCGACCACCGTCAGCTCGGTGAGCACGACCGCGTTGACCACCGCCTCGGAGAAGTCGGGCGTGAACCATAGGAACGGAGCCTTGCCGACCTCGAACGCCTTGACCACGTCGACGGGCTGCTGCGTTTCGGGCTCGAGGTAGACCGCGCGATAGCGCTTTGGGAAGTCGTCCCAGCGCTTCGCTCCGGCGCGCTCGCGCTGCTCGGAGAGGACCGACCGCTCGGCATCGACCGAGAACTTCAGCAGACATCGTTGCGGCATGCTCGTCTCCTCTGGGACGCTACGGTTGGGGTCGCGCGCGCTACGATTTGGCGCCCGACCCGAGCTCCCAGCGTAGCTCGTAGCTGACGGTTCGCTGCGTGGGGTCGAGGTCGCGCACGCGTGCCTCGCCGACGCAACGCGTCTGGGTCATGAACCCCTCGAACGTGCCTTCGAAGCCGGTCAACCACGCCGTGCGCTCGAGCGACGGCACGTTGAGGTCGTAGATCTCCATCTGCAGGTGCTCGGGGCCCAGGAGGGTGGGCGGTCGAAAGTGGCCGGCCTCGCAGGTGAGCATGTCCCATGCGCGCGGCAGCGCCTTGGCCAGGGTCAGTGGGTTCGCGCTCCATAGTCGGAGCGCCGCGTCGATGAAGCCCTTGACGAGTCCCGCGCTGGAGAACCCCTCGAGGTAGCAGCGCTCGAACAAGGAGCGGATGGCGGGTTCGGGCAGGTGTTGACCGAGGGCCTCGAGGAGGTCGAGGTGGTCGAGCCCATCGATCCAACTGACCCCGATGGCCTTTCGGATTCGTCCCGCCCGCCCGCTGCCGAAGCTCTCCAGCACCGCGTCGGCCTGGCTCTCGGGCAACCGTTCGATCTGCCGCAGCACTTCTTTGGTCACGGGTGCCCGGACGGCATATCGGCTCTTGCTAGGCATCGTGACAGCGAGACGCCCGCGCAGCACCGAGGGGCCCCGGTGGTTGTAACGCCGCACGGCAGCATCCGACAGGGCCAAGAAGGGACGCCGCAACGAACCGCCGACGCAGAGCCGACTCAGCAACCGCTCTCGTCGCGGATCCAACGGGAGAGCGCGGGCGGAACTCCGGGCGCGTCGATGCCTTCGTGCGCCTCGCGGGACCACGCCGAGACCTCATGCTCGTCGGACCCGCCCGCCCGTCCGGCGAGCACGAGCGTGCACGCGGCCTCGACCTGCCATCGGATGATGCCGCGGTCGGTGGCGACATCGTGGCAGCGCTGCGCCAGCGTCATCGCAGCGCGCGCGTCGTCACCCAAGCGGAGGCGTGCCAACCGGCACAGTGGCCGCGCGAGGTACTCCGCGTTCGCCTCGGCGTCCGCGTCCAGCGTTGCCAGTGCCCCCTCGAGCATGGGCTGCGCCTCGACCGAATCACCGCGAGCGACCAAGATGGACCCGAGCATCGCCTCGAGCTTCGCGACCTTGGGGTGGTCGTCACCCAAGGCCGCACGCGCACGCGGCAGCATTTCCCGCAGAACCGTCTCGGCTTCGTCGAAGCGGCTGCGCCCTTCGAGCAGCGTCACGAGGTTGCTCTCGACCGTGATGACGTGGGGATGTTCGATGCCCCGCCCCGCGATGGTGGCCCGCCTCGCGCGGCGAAGCATGACCTCTGCCTCTTCGGGGTGCGTCACCGCGAGCAGGCCCCCGAGGTTGGTGAGCACCGCGGCAAGAGAGGGGTCGTCCGGATCGGAGAGGTTGCGTTCGCGAAGGGCGAGCGCCCGGCGAAACGCAGCCTCAGCCTCATCGAGGCGACGGAGCGCATAGTTGGATGCCCCTGTGCTAATCCAGCTCGTCGCCACGGCCGGATGTGTCTCGCCATACGCTGCGCGCAGCTCGGCGCGAACCTCCTCCTCCAACGCCAGCGAGCGCTCGAACTCCCGACGGCGATACTCGACGCCGCTCATCCGGCTGAGCAGCTCGATGCGAACGATCGGGGAGACCGTGCCCTCATCGGACCGCTCGAGGCCCCGCTGATAGTGGATCAGAGCCGTCTGGGGGTCGTCTGCAGACTCGGCAAGCTCACCGCGCAGACGGTCGAGCTCGATGTCCCAGTTGACTGGGCGCCGAGGGAACCGCTGAAGCGCTGCGGCAGCGAGCTGAGCGACTTCGCGGGCTTCGTCGACGCGGTCGAGTCGGTGAAGCACCGCAACGCGCACTCTGAGCGCGTCGGCTCGCGTCACGTCGTCGCCGGCTTGCTCGGCGAGCAGGCTCGCCTGGTCGAGGAGCTCGAGCGCGTCCGCGGGCCGCTGCCGTCCCAAGTCTGCCCGCGCGAGACGGACCAGCGCCTGTGCCTGACTCGCCACATTTGCGGACGCTCGTGCGGCGGCGAGGGCCTCGTTGGCTCGCTGGATGCCGTCCTCGCGACGTCCGGCGAGAGACAGCGCCTTGGCCTCGGCGAGCAGTCCACTGAGCTCCGCGTCAGGTCGTGCGCTCTCGACGAAGCCCACGCCCGAACACTGCTGCAGTTCGGCGACGTCGGGCGCCAACGTGAGCGCATCCCCGACCAACGCTTCGTCGGGCGTCTGGAAGATCCGGACCAGCGCTGCAAAGGCAGCGAGCTCGGCGTCGAGGCAGATCGCGGTGCGAATCTCCGCGTCCTGCTGCGGCTCGCACACCTGCTCGCGCTGCGTCCACCAGGCGGTCGAGTACGCATCGAGACGGTCGCGCAACTCGCCACCGATCTCCGCTCCGGCCGGCACGCCCGAGACACCGAACGCATCGACGATCGTCTTTGCATCGCTCGAGTCGTACGCCGCCGAGAGTGCCTCCCGGGGGGACGCGCAGGGGTCGTCGGCGGTCCCGCGGGCCCATAGACCCACGCCGAGCGCTCCCAGCGAGACGGCTGAGACGGCGCTCCATCGACGGCGCCCTCGCGGATCCCTCTCGAGCTGCGCGAGCAGAGCATCGATGCTCGGCCACCGCCGCTGGGGTTCGTTTTGGAGCCCGCGCTGCACGGCCCGGGAGACGCCCGCGGGCACGCGCCCCCGCGTGGACTCGAAGTCGACCATGCGACCGGTCTCGATCGACTCGAGCAGCGCGAGCCGAGTGGGCCCCTCGAACGGACGACGGCCGACGAGCGCTTCGAACAACGCGACGCAGAACGCGAACTGGTCGCTGGCTGGCGTGGCAGGCTCGCCGCGATGCTGCTCGGGCGCCATGTATGCGGGTGTTCCGAGCACCGTCCCGGTCTTCGTCGCGAGCAGGGGACCCTCGGTCTCGAGCGTGGTGAGGGG
Organism: bacterium; assembly: GCA_024742475.1. GTDB lineage: Bacteria > Myxococcota_A > Polyangia > Nannocystales > Nannocystaceae > CAJXVA01. The sequence goes on from JANSYI010000001.1 coordinate 64,108, forward strand.
CTCGACGCTCTGCGCACCGCTTCGAGCCAGACCGAAGTCGGCCACACACACGCGCAGCCGTCCGGCGTCGTCTTCTCCGACGAGCACGTTGTCGGGCTTGAAGTCCCGGTGCACGACGCCCTTGGCGTGCGCTGCCGCGAGACCGAGACCCGCGAGGCCGAAGGCACGGAGCACCTCCAACACGCTGCGCGAGGGGGTCAGCCACTGTGTCAGCGTGGTCCCCTCGACGTACTCCATCGCTACGAAGACCCTCCCCTCGAAGGTGCCGACCTCGTGCACGGTGACCACGTTGGGATGGTCGAGCTTCGCCAGCGCCCGCGCTTCGCGAACGAGCCTCGCGTTGGTCGAGTCGTCGTCGTCCTGCGAGGCATGAAGGACCTTGATGGCGACACGGCGGTCGAGCTGCGGATCGTAGGCGGCGTAGACGACCCCCATCGCGCCCGCGCCGAGTCGATCCACCACGACGAAGCGACCCAGCCTCGGGGGCGTGGTCTCGATTCCAAGCAACTCGACGCGCAGCTTGTCCTGCAACCGAGCGACCTCGAGCTCGTCCACCAGCGGCTTGATCCCCGACAGGCCGCGGGAGCCATGCGTCTCGATGCTCACGGTTGCCCCCGAGCCTGCCACCCTCGCTCACCGATCGCAAAGCGCTCGCACACGTGCATCACCCCGCGAGTTCGCGACACCGCGCGAGCTCGTCCGCTCCGACTTCGTAGGGCCCCTTCGAGCGCGCCATCATCCCTTCTCCATCGCCCACCAGTAGGTACGCGTGGCAGCCATCGCCCTCCGTGGCGGCCCACCAGTACTCGTCACCGTCGACCTTGCTGACGCGACCAAGCTGGGCTTCGGCTGCGGCCACGCATTGCCCGAAGTTCGCGGCGTGCCGATTGACCTTCGCGTTGTCGAACGCTCGCAGGCGCGCAACCGTCACGTCTCCCGCCTTGACGGAGGACGCCCGAGCCAGCGCGGCCGCGCCCTTCGGCCCCTGGGCTCCGTCCGCGGAGTCGCAGCAAGGCACCGCCAGCATCACGATCAGGAGCAGGAAACGAGACGAGATCCGGTCGAACGTCATGGCGTCGGAGTCCTCCATCTCCCCAACGAACCTGGGGCAACAACACCTCACGGGGAGGCTACGCTTGCGACGCGGGCAGCCAGCGAAACGCCAGCCAGAGCACCAACGCACCCGAGAGCGCGTTGGCGGCGGCAATGCCCCCGAACGCGACCCAGGCCGTGCCGACGAGCACGCTGGCGGAGGCGAGCGGCACATAGAGCACGGCGCTGCGCAGGAGCGTGAACCCCAGCCCGCGGACCGCCTCGCCGATGGCGTTGTAGGCTGCGCTCGCGGTGATGATGACGCCGTAGCCCCCCAAGGTGGCGCCGACGATGCGCAAGTAGGTGGCCGCTTCGCCGACGACTTCCGGATCGTCGCTGAAGAACTCGACGAGCGGCCGCGCGGCGAGCCAGAACACGGCGGCAATCAACACCGAGTAGCCCAGGCAAAAGATGAACGCGGCCCGCATCGCGCCCTTGGTGCGCGCGGTCTCATCATCGCCCCAGTTCTGCCCCGCGATGGGACCGATGGCCGACGAGAGCGCGAGCATGGGGATCGCCGCGAACGACTCCAGACGCGTGGCCACGCCAAACGCCGCGACGGTGTCCTTGCCGAAGGTGGCCAGCACGGCCGTCACGACGCTGATCGCGATCGGGTTGACCATGTTGCTGCCCGCCGCGGGTACGCCCACCTTCAGCAGCCGAGCCCACGAGTGTTTCATGTCTGCCCAGCGCGGGATGGCAGAGGAGAGCAGCTTTTCTCGGGCGATCAGGAACCAGCCCATGGCCAGCAAGGCGCACGCACGTGCGACCAGGCTGGCCCACGCGGCACCTGCAACCCCCAGAGCAGGCAGGGGCCCCGCGCCGAAGACGAAGGCCCTGTCGAGCCCGACGTTGATGACGGCCGCCCCGACCATCACCAGGCTGGGGGCGATGCTGTCACCGTTGGCGCGAATGAGTCCGCCGCCGACCATTGGCACCACCAAGAAGGGCATGCCGAAGAACCAGACCCGCATGTACTCGACCACGATGTCGAGCACGCGCCCCTGCGCGCCGAGCAGCGAAAACAGCGGACGCACCGCGAAGAGCCCCGCGGCGCAGACTACAGCGACGACGACCAACGCGAGCACGAGGCTGTCGGTCGCGAGGCGCCGCGTGTCGTCGGTGTGGTTTCCGCCGATGGATCGGCTGACGATGGAGCTCGCGCCCGCGGACAGCCCGATGCTCAAGCTCGAGATCGTGAGCACCACCGGAAACGTGAAGCTCAGCGCCGCGAGTTCGTCGGTACCGAGCTGCCCGACGAAGTACGTGTCGGCGAGGCTGACCGACAGCACCGCGAGCACGCCCAGCACCATCGGCGCTCCAAGCCGAGCGAGATGCCCCGAAACCGAGCCTCGGGTCAGATCGCGCGAGCTGGACGCCATGGATGTGCACGGTCTGCGCGACCCGTGGCCATGTGCAAGCGGATCCGCCGTGCCCTCGCCGACACGAGCCGTCTACCAGCGAATGTGGGCTTCGTCGAAGCGTAGCTGCGTCCCGTTGAGCCAGCGCGAGCCCACGAAGACGCGCTCGAGCGGAGTGCCCAGGTCTTCGAGCGTGACGCCGAGCACCGTCAGCGGGACTTGAAAGCGCTCGTACGTCGCGGTGGCAGGGATGGTCAGCGGCGCGATCGAGAACCCCTGCTCTCCGAGGCGAATCCCCGCCTGTGACCACCAGCCATGCCCCTCGGGTCTCTCGCCGGGGTCGACGGCCAGCGCGAAGTCGAGGAAGGCGTCGCTGAGGTTGCCGCCGCCGATGCTCGCGATCGAGACGGTCATGTTCTGCAGCCGAAGGTTCTCCCAGCAATCGACGACGTCGGGGTCGGGATCGACGCAGGTCGGGTCCGCGTTGGAGTCACACAGCAGCTCGAGCGCGTAGTGGTGCGTGCCCTCGTACGGACTGGCGTCCGACCACGTGTAGCAGGTGGGCAGCGGGTACGGGCCGCCCGAGAGCTGCGCATCGGCAAACAGGGCGATGGACTGCGTGGGGACCGCGGTCGTGGACCGGACCGCCACGTTGGGGCTCTCGCTGACCCCGCCTGCGGTGTCGAAGACGAACAGCTTGGCGAAGTAGTCGGTGTCGGGCTGAAGCCCTCGGGTCACCGTCCCAACGACGATGTCGAATCCCTTGGTGTTCTTGAGCGCGAATCGGTCGAGCTCGGGGTTGGTGCCACCGTCGAAGACGAGTACCCCCTCGCCCGACTCGAGCGCCGCTTCGTCGGTCGCCAGCCACAGCGTGCGGGCGTGAAAGTCGGCTTCTTCGCCCTCGACCTCGAAGGCCCAGTGGATCGACTCGGGCGTCGACCAGTCGGCGGCGAACGCCAAGACCTCGAACTGCCCCTGCGGAGCGTCCCCCGAGGAGCTCGCCCGGGGATCGGTGCCCGTCGTCGAGTCAGGGCCCGTCGTCCCCGACGTCTCCTCGCTGCTCGCCTCCGTCGTCGTCGGCACCGCACCCGAGCTCGTCTCGGTCGCGGCCGGCACGACGCACGTCTGCGAAGCCTCGTCGCAAACCCACCCCGACGCGCAAGGACAGGCCTTGCCTTCGAGACCGACGGGCTGCAGCACGCACCCGGCGAGCACGCCCGCGATGCTCAGGATCCCCACCCCCCGCATGAACGACGCGATCGTACCACCCCAGGCGATGCGCGGCTCAGCGCCGTCGTCGCAGGCCCAACACCAACAACACCAACACGCCGAGCCCGACGCCAGGGCGCCCCACCGCGCAGCCCCCTGCCGAGCCACCAGCGGCGGAGGCACCGCCCGTCTCGTCGCCACCTGAGGACCCGCCCGAGCCAGAGGCGGGTCCAGACCCCCCAGCGCTGTCTGGGCCGGAGCCCCCAGTTCCGCTCGCCCCGCCACCGGTGTCTGGCGTGGTGTCGTCTCCGCCGTCGCCATCTCCGTCGCCGTCGCCGTCGCCACCACCGCTCGAGCCCTCGCCGCCCGAAGTCGTGCCTTCGCTCGGCGGCGCGCCGCAGCCGATGCGCTCGGTGCTCACCACGACGTCATCGAACCACGCCTCGTTGGGGTGGTCGGTGTCGCCTGGGTCGATGAAGTGCTCCAGCATGGCGCGGTTGAGCTGCAGGTCGGACCCGTCCCGCCACCGAATTCCCGTCGCCTCGTGCCCCAGCTCGTCGTCGACCCAAAAGGTCATCGAGCCGTCGGCGATGCCCGGCGTGTTGAGCTCCATCGACATCTCGAGGCACGTCCAGGTCTCGGTCGGCAACACGACGGGGACGTCGGGCGAAAAATGGTTGCCCCAGCAACATTCGGGGCCGTCGTTGCATGGCATGCCGATCCCGGCGCAGCCGTCACAAATGCCCTGCGCATAGTCGCCGCTACAGTAGCCGCCCGAGTCGCAATTCATGTCGGGGTGGTAGGTATAGAAGAACAGCTCGTGATCGCTGTTGAGGTCGACGCGCGTACCCGCCCACCGGTCGCCCTGGGGACGGCACCCCGCGTTTCCGTTGGCGTTCCAGTAGGCGTCTGGCTCGGTGCCCCCCAGCCCCAGGAAGTGGTGCACGTAGTCGTGATCCGCCGCGAGCCGGACCCACGCGCGAAAGTAGAGGCGGTCGTATCCGATGAGGTCGCAGCCCGACTGTGGGGCCCCGGCGCAGGAGGCAAACCGAAGCGTGCCGCCCTGGAATCCTGCCCCTTCGCCGCCGGGGGTGTGCAGCGCCCACTCTCCGTCGTGCACCAGGCTCGGATCGTTCTCGAGGCGGATGCGCTCGGGGTTGTTGACGCCGTTGGAGCAGCCCGCGCACTCGGTCCACGCCGAGTCGGCAAACCACGCCTCCCATCCCGCGGCGCCGCCTTCGAAGTCTTCGCACATCAGCCAAGCAGGGTCGGCTCGGTCGCATTCTGACGCCTGAGCGCGGGGCACCACGCAGAGCGAGGCCAGACCCAACAACCATGCAGCAGCTCGAGTGACGCGACGCATGACGCGAGTCTAGCGTTCGGGCTTCGCGCGCCGCCTTACCCGAGTTGCGCGCGTCACTCGAAGCGGCGAAACGGCGACGACTTGGGTGTCTCGTCCGCCGCAGCCGGCTTCCGCGGACGCGCGCGCTTTCGCTTGCGGCGCGTCGGCTTTGGCTCGGGCTCGGGCTCGGGCGCCGTCGCGGGAGGCTCGGGCGCCTCGACTCGACGCAGCGCGACGACGATGCGCTCGTCCGCCTGCCCGGTGATGCGGTGGCGCTGCGGCTCGAAGCCTTCGAGCACCACGTCGATCTCGGCCTTCACATCGCGAGGCAGCTCGGACTCGAGCGGCGTGGTGCCCAGCACGCGGGCGCCAAGCCGGACCTCGGCCCCCTCGGGCCGACTCTCGACGCTGAGTTTGACGGTGTCAGGCTCGGCTTCGACGCTCCCCTCGACGCCGGTGGGCTCCACCGCGGCTGCGGCCGGCGCGGGCTCGTCCTCGCCGCTCGAGCGCGCGGCCACCAGCCCGACCACCGCGACGCCGCCGAGCCCGAGCGCCGCAAACAACGGCCCTGTGCGGCGAGTCGGCCGTGGTTCGGGCGTAGAGATCTCGGTGGCCTCCGCTTCGCGGGTCACGCGAGCCAGCGACGCCTGCACCTCGGCCCGCCGCTGCGCCATCCGCCCCCCGAACCGCAGCTCGACGTAGGCTCCGAGGTCGACCGGGTCGTCGAGCGCGAACGCCTCATCGAGCGCGTCGGCGACCTCGGCGGCCGTGTCTGGACGGTCCTGCGGGCGCTTGGCCAACAGCCGAAAGCACAGCTCCACCGCCGAGACGGGCAGCTCGGGCCGCTGGTCACCGATGTCCGGCGCCGGCTCTCCGAGGATGCGCCGCGCCACCGCGTTGGAGTCGGACTCCTTGTAGAGGCGGCGTCGCGTGACGAGCTCGTAGAACACGATGCCGAGCGCGAACAGATCCGAGCGACGGTCGACGACTTCGAACCGCAGCTGCTCGGGTGACATGTAGCCGACCTTGCCCTTGAGCAAGCCGGTGCTCGTCTGGCTCGAGCGGCCGAGCGCCTTCGAGATTCCGAAGTCGGTCACGCGCACCAAGCCGTCTCGCCCGACGAGCACGTTCTGCGGCGACACATCGCGGTGCACGAGCGCGAGCGGCTGTCCGTCGGCGCCGACCAACTCGTGCGCCGCGTGCAGGCCCCGCGCGATCTGGGCGACGACGCTGCCGCACAGCGAAGCGGGGATCGGCTCTTCCTCCGTCGCGTGGTGGCGGATGAACTCGGACAGCGAGACGCCCTCCACGTAGTCCATCACCAAGAACGGCCCGTCGCCGTCTTCCCCAACGTCGAGCACGGACACGATGTTCGCGTGCCGCAGCAGGCCAGCGACCCGCGCCTCGTCGAGGAACATGGTCCGCATGTCCTCGTCCTCGCGGTAGTGCGGATGCAGCCGCTTCACCGCGTAGAGCCGCTGAAACGCGCCGTGCTTGCGCAGGCACAGATCGACCCTGCCCATGCCCCCCGATGCGATGTCGGCGACGCGGAGGTATCCCGACGTCGAGCCGAAGGAGGACTCGGTCTCCACCTCACTCACGATGCCCGACCCGAAGGTCTTTGGTCCACTCGGCATCGCAGATCTCGCGGCGGCGACGCGCTCGGTGCTACCCCGAGGGCAACACGCGCATGCGCCCCGCCTCGGAGCTGAGCACCGAGACGATCAGCGCTCGCATGTCCAGGTCGGAGGCTTGCAGCTGCGCGTACGCGGCCTCGAGATAGACCTCGTCTCGATCGGTCGGTGTGCGTTCGAGTGCGTACTCGAACCACCGCCGCGCAAAGCACCGCTGTGTCTGCTCGTTCTCGGCAAGCGCGGCGCCGAGCTCTGCGACGCCGTCGACCTCCTCTCCGGTGGGGAGGACCCCACTGGCGTCGATCGGCGTCTCGAACTGCGGATACACCTCGGCGTAGCGACCGCCCGCGTCGAGGTTCTCGAACATGAACCCGAGCGGGTTGATGATGTCGTGACACCCAGCGCAGGTGGCCGAGTCGGTCATCTGCTCGAACGCCTCCCGTGGCGGGACGCCCACGGGGATCTCCGGGATGACGATGTCGGCTGGGGGCGGTGGAAGCTCGATGCACATGACGTTGCGTGCCACGAACGTTCCGCGGTGCGCGGCGCGGTAGACCTCGACCGTCGTGTGCGCTCCGACCACGGCTCCCTGCGAGAGAACCCCTGCACGCCCCGCGTCGGAGAGTTCCAAGCGATACATGCCGTTGTCGTGAAGCTCGGCCGTGGGCACGTCGTAGTACGCGGCCAACGCCTCGGAGCCGAACGAGTAGTCCGCCGCGAACAGCTCGCGCATCGACGCTCCATTGCGCATCACGTGGGTGATGAACGCCTCGGTCTCGGCCACCATGTCGGAGGTAACCGCCGGCAGCCCGGGGTAGTCCTCGGCAACCGCCGACCCCTCGAGGTAACGAACGTGGTCGCCGAAGTGACTCGTGCCCAGGTACGCCTCGAAGAAGTCGAGCGCCATGACGTCCGCACGCGGGTCGTCGAGCATCGAGCGCACGACCTGCGCGACCCCCTCCTCGTCGTCGAGTCGGCCCTCTTCGGCGAGCGCGCGCAGCTCGGGCGAGGGGCTCTCGTTCCACAGCAGCAGCGACAGACGCACGGCCATCTCGTGGCCCGTGAGGCGGCGCAGATTCGGGTCGTCGGTCTCTTCGCCGACCTCGATGCGGTAGAGAAACTGCGGACTCTGCAGGGCGAGTGAGAGGACCTGCGAGAAGCCGTCGTCGATGGTCCACGACTCGCCGTCCCATTCGGCCGGCGCGCTCATCATGCCGAGGTACACCGAGATCTCGTCCTCGAGCGGCGCCCGCTTGAAGAGGATGGGCAGCACCCGGCGCGTCTCCTCTTCGACACACGCTTCGTCGGCGCAGCCGATCGACTGCACGAGCTCTGCCGCAGCTCGCTCGGCGAACGTGTGATAGGCCTCGACCCGCGTCGCGTCGGCGGGGAGATGGTTCGAGGCGAACAGGCCGCTGGACGTATCGGCGGGGACGAGGTTGAACGGCACCTCGTCGGCGTCGGCGCCGAACGCTTGGCGCACGATGCCGATGACCTGGTTGCGACGAAGCAGCTGCATGGGCGACGCCCCCGTACAGACCCCGTCGCACGTGTCCGAGCTTCCGCCGTCGTCGTCCTGCCCCCCGTCATCGTTGGGGCCGTCCCCCGCGTCGTCGCCCGACGCGTCGGCAGCGGGGTCCGTCTCGGAGGCCCCCGACGCGCCGACGCCATCGACGCCTTGGTAACAGCCGACCAAGCTCGCGGCGAGCAAGCAAGGGGCGAGCGGATTCGTTCGAGTCGTCATCGTCATGCCATCGCCTCCGTCAGTGGTCCGCTCGCGAAGGCGGGGTCGCCGACGCTCTCGATGTCTTCGAAGCCCATGGCGTGACAAAGCGACACCAGAAGCTTCGTGCTCGGCTGCCCGGGATCGTCGTGGGGGCGGAAGTTCTCGAAGACGTCGAACGCCCCCCACTTGAACGCACGCCCGGTCTCGAAGTAGCCGACGTCGTCGCCCTGGAAGATGGTGACCGGCACGTTGTAGTTGGAGTGCGTGCCACCCTCGGACATCTCCGAGGCGTGCACCACGATCATGTTGTCGCGCACGAAGTCGGGCACCGCGTCGAGGAAGTTCTCCTTGAGACGCGTGCTCGTCCATCGCCACAGGTCTGCGTAGAACTGACGGGCCAGGGCCCGGTCCTCCGCGGTGGCGTCTGCGTTGGAGCCGCAGTTGGCTCCGCAGGAGACGGGCATGTTGTGCGCCTGGCCGTGCAGGTCCATGTTGGTCACGCCCTCGTAGGTCGCCGCGTACTCGGGGTCCTCCTGCAGCTCTGCCCCGCGGCCTTCTTGGCGGCGGACGTCGAACCCGGCGACGTTGGTGACACCGCACGCGAACGCGGTGGCCACGACCTGGAACGTCGCGCGGACGACCTCGTTCATGTGCGTGTTGGACCAGGTGCCGATGTGGTCGGGCGACGTGCCGATGTCCGGCGGCGTGCACTCGATGATCGTGTCGAGCTTGTTCTCGAGCTCGCGAATGCCCTCGAGGTGCGCGTCGAGCCGATCCTTGTCCTCGGTGACGAGCTCTCCACGCACCCGGCCGAGTTCCCCGGTGAGCGCATCGAGCACGCTGGCCTGCTTGGTCCGGAGGCGACGCAGCTCGTCTTCCCCGACACCAAAGCTGGCGAACAACGCCTCGTACGCGAACCATGGTCCCCACAGCAGCGGGGCCGAGACGAGCGGGTCCTGCCAGAAGAACGTCTGCCAGGCGCCGTTCGAGCCCGGCACGTCCGGCGCGTTGTCGGAGTCCATCGGTCCCTTGGCCCGACCGATGCGAAGCGTCCGCATCGGCGGCGGGATCTCCCCCATCTCGAGGCAGTGCTGCTCGACGCGCCGGCCGATGATCTCATCGACGGAGGGGCCGTTGTAGACGAGCAGGTCGCCTGCGTAGCGCACGGTGGTGCCCGTGAGCAGCGCCCCCTTGCCCTCGTGTCCACCGTTGGGGGGCATGCCCTCCGAGTCGCTCTGCACCGCCGAGATGCTGTAGATGCCGTCGAGGATCGCGATGTTCTGCAGGTAGTCCTGCAGGGGCTCGTGCTGGTAGGGGAGCCCATCGGTGACGAGGTCGGACGACTCGGGCCGCCACGTGACCATGTCGGTGCCCTGCGAGCAGCCGACGAAGAACAGCTGCCGCGTACCCGGGCCGGCAGCGCTCGCGCGCAGCTTCGGCATCAGCCCCGAGAGCAGCGCAGCGCCCGAAAACACGCCCGATGCGCGCAAGAAATCGCGGCGACTCCACCGTCCAGACCGCATCTCACGCACCCCCTCGAGCGCTCGGGCTCGTTGAATTGTCGTTTGTTCTCAGCATGTTCTCCCGCTCCCCGCCACTCCGAGGCCCAACGAGGGCCTCGGGGACACAGGCAGCGTATTTCAATCGGAGCGGGGAGCTTCTTACGCCGTCTGCGTGAACGACCAAGGGCAGCACCGTTCCGCGGTAGGCTCGAGGTCGCCGCTGAGGCTGATGACCATGCCGATGTCCGCAGATCCGGTCGGGCTCGCGCGCGCGTGCGACGAGGCCGCTGCGGGACGTTTCGCGCAGCGGGTCGTGGTGCCTGCAGACGCAGCCCCGCAGCTCCGAGTCCTCGCGGAGCTCCTCGCCTGCCAGCGCTGGTGCGCCGGGGTGGGTGAGCGGCCCGCGACGCTCGACCCCGACCTGGTGACCGCGCCCCGCGGCGCCGAGCTGCTCGTGCATCACGTCGAGGCGGCGACGCTGCAGCTCGACGCCGCCTCGGTCAGCCGGCTTCGAACGCTCGCGCGGGGCGTGCACGTTGCGGGTGCGCGCGACCAAACCTGGCTCGCGTTGGCGCGGTGCCTGCTCGACCTGGCGAGCGGTGATGCGACCGACCCGGCGGCACTCGTCGCGCTCGAGCGCTCCGGTCGCGAGAACAAGGAGGCGGGCCAAGTGTTGCGCGCGGCCACGTTGCGAGCGCTCGCGACCGAGGCCGCGGGACGCTCGAACGACGCCGTCGAGGATGCACGCCGCGCCTTTCGCATGGCGCGGACCGAGCGACGACCGCAGGCAGAGTACTGGGCCGGGTGGACGCTCGCTCGACAGCGACGATTGACCGGTCGCCCCTATCTCGCCTCGCGCATCCTCGGAGCGCAGCGTCAGTACGCTCCGGCGCCGTGGCACGGGTGGATCGGGCTGGAGCGTACGCTCGCCGAAGGCACCGCCATGCAAGGGGAGTCGGGCGACGGCCCGCTTCGCGCCGCGCTCGAGCACGCACGCGCCGGCGACCACCCCGGATTCACGCGCGCCGCAGACGCGTTGATGTCCACCCTCGAGGCCTTTGCGCCGCTTCGCAACGACGTCGCCGACCTGCTCGCGTGCCTGGGCCAGGCCGACTCTCCGCCGCGCGAGGTCGTGGCGCAGTGGCGCACGGCGGAGCGCCCCTTCGACCCTCCGCCCTGCGGGCTCTCGGCCGTGGCGCTCTGTCCGTTGGCGCTGGTCGTCGCCAAGCCATCGTCGAAAGGCAGCCGGGTCCTCGGGCTGGCCGAGCCCCTCCTGCCCCACAGCGTCTCGCGGCTGCTGCTGACGGACAAACCGGGTCGCACCGAGAGCCTCTTGGCAGCCCTCGCCCTGGCCGGTCCCGATGGTCTCGACGAGCAGGGCTTGTTCGCCGCCGTCTACGGGTTCACCTACAACGCCACGCTGCACCGAGGAGCCTGGGATGTCGCGCTGCACCGCGCCCGCGCGGCGTGCAAGGGCCTCGCGACGCTGTTCCGTGCCGAGGGGCACGTGCGCTTGGAGGCGACCACGCCGTTCGTCGTGCCCGACCCCCGCTGCCAACGCGCGCACGAAGACCGGGTGCTTCAGCGCATGGCCACCAGCGACGGTGCCAGCGCGCGAGATCTCGCGGCGGGGCTGGGACTCTCGCTACGCACCGTGCAGGACGTGCTCCGCGACCTCGTCGACACCGGCGCGTGCCAGCAGCATCGCGACGGACGACGCCGCGTCTACAGCGTCGAGGACACCACGTTTCAAGAGCCGACCTCGCGCATCGAAGCGCACGCATGAGTCCGTCAAAAATGGACGCCGCGGGGTGACCAGGCGATGTCGCGACGGCGCCGTTGGTCGCGACGCAGACGCACGAGGCCCCAGGTGAGGCCCGCGAGGGCCAGCGTGCCTCCGGCCGCGAAGGCGATGTTGCCCGCGAGCGCGAGCCTGCGGGACTGCGCGTCGAGGTCGGCCGCGCGAGCTTGAACGCGTTCGGCTCGGGCGTCCGCATGGCGCGACGACGCGCTCACGACGAGCGCGATACCGGCGACGACGCCTCCACCCCCGACGCCGACGAGCACCCACGGCGCGGCGGTTGCGGCTCGACTCCGCGCCGGGCCCGGATCGACCACCTCGGGCGAGACCACAGGAGGCGGAGGTGCCGGCTCGGGCGTTCGAGCGTCTTCCTCGGCTGCCTCGGCGACGCGCTCCCGCAGACGCCCCACCCTGGCCGCGACCGCGTCCGCGTCCTTCGCATCGGGCGCGAGCGTCAGGTAGCGCTCGTACGCCTGCACCGCCGGCTGGAGCTGCCCCGCGCTCTCGTAGGCCCGACCCAGGTTGTAGAAGAGCACGGGGTCGGGGATCGACTCGGCGAGCCGCGCCAGGACTTCGGCCGCCTCCTCGTACCGCCCGTCACGGTAGTACTGCTCCGCCAGCTCGAACTGCGCCGCTGCGTCCTCCTCGGCGACAGGCTCCTGCGCCGCCGCCCCGAGTGCCGACATCGGGCTCGTCCCCAGCGCGACGATGACTCCAAGACTCGCGACGATCTGTGCCCGGCTCCGCCTCACCACCCACCACGACGCTACCAGCGACGGAGCCTGCACGATAGGCGTGCTGCGTCATCTCGAACGAGCGATGAGCTCGAGCGCTCCGCGCTGCCCGGCCGCGCGCAAGGGTACGCCACGCGAGCCTGGCGACGACGCGGGCGAGGCTGGGCGCATCGAGGGAGACCAAGGTCAGCATGCCATGGCCCAAGTGGAACTTCGGGTTGCGGGAGAGATAGAAGCGCGTGGCGGGGTGCGGGCTCCTGCGCAGCGCCGCGTCCTCGTCGGGGTCCAGCCGTGGACACCAACCCACCCGATACACGCCTTGGGGCGCGCCGTGGACGGGGTCGAGCGCAAAGGTCTGCGCCAGCGTGCGAGCCAGCCTCGCGATGTGCGGAGGCGTCGGCCGCGACCAGTGCGGCCACACGCGGTCGCTGTAGCGACTGACCGCGCGATACGACGCAGGGTTGGTGGCACAGACCACCGACACCATCGGAGTCAGAGGCCAGCGCAGCTTCGCACGGAGCACCTCCGAGACCATGAACCCCCCCATTACCGTGTTGCGGCGGTACGCGGGCAGCAACCCGATCTCGCCACGAACCACCAGGATCCGGCGCTGGCCCACTTCGCACTCGAACAAATGGAACGCGCCGTAGCCAACGATGCGGCCATCCTCGCCCGCCGCGGTCACCTCGCGCAGCACCTTGATGCGTGTTCGCAAGGCGGGCGAGTCGATCACGTACTTCGCAAACGTCTGGGCGCATACCCCAGTGAAGATGCGGCAGTGCGTCTCGTACAGAGCGGCCGTGAACGCCTTGCGTGCGGACGGCGAGAGGGCCGCAGGGTCGACGATGTCGACGCGGAGCTCAGGCACGGTGCTCCTCCTGCCCGACGGCGTCGCACGCGACGGCGCTCCACAGGTACGCGGCGTATCCGAACGCCCACGCGACCATCACCGAGGCTGCGATCGCCAAGGCGGGTCCCTGCCGCTCGAAGCCGCAGCCCAACGCCAGCAGGCAAGCGAGCTTTGGCCCGTGAATGGCTGCATGCATGTAGCGTCGCGACACGACGGGGAGCACGAACAACGCTGCGCCCGCACACGCGCCCCACGACACGACGGCCACCAGCGTGGGTAGCTCGCCGAGCATCACCACGTGCGCCAGCGTGACCAGCCCAGCGATCGCGCCCCGCGTCCACGGTGGTGGACACAGCAGCGGTAGCGTCCGAAGTCCGGCCCGCCGATCCGACACCACGTCGCGGAGATCGCCCGCCAGGTTGCCCGCGACATCGAGCGCTCCGGCGGCAAGGGCGAAGCGCAGCGCTCCGCCCGGCGGCTCCAGCTCGGGAAACGTCGCGGCGTAGGTCTCGACGAGCATCACCCCCGCGACGAAGCGCCCCAGGTACGAAGGGATCGCCCGGCGCCGCTTCTTTGCGATCGTGTACAGCCCCGTACCAGCGGCGACGCCCACGACCGCGGCGAGACATCGGAGCCCTCCAATCGCGACCGCAAACCCGAGCAGGGCCGCGACGGCTGCCACGGCGATTCGAAGGACCGCGTCCGGGCCGAGGTGTTGTACGAGCCGCCTTCGGCCCATCGCCGCGTCGTCGTGGCGATGCTGGTAGTCGCTCAGCAGCAGCATCGCGAGCGTGCCGAGCACGGCCAGCGCCGCCGCCGAGGCGATGCGACCCCCAGGCGCGCTGAGGAACCCCGACATCACCACCAAGACCGCGCACTGGTGGACCAGCTGATGAGGACGGATCTGGTTGACCCAGGCGCTCAGCGAGCGATGTCTCATCGAGGCGCCCCCCCGGTGGTGCGCAGACACGCTCGAAGGTCCCGGGCGACGAAGCGCTCCATCGCTTGCTGCGCCCGCGGCCAGGCTTCGAGGGAGGCCAGCGCCTCGCGGATCGTGCCTTCGATGGCCGCTGTCGCCACCGCACGCTCGGTGCCCGGGGCTGCGGGGATCGTGTGCTTACCCCGCGCTCGGTCCTGGCCGAGGGTCTTTCCAACGGCCTCGGCGTCGCCGTGGATGTCGAGCAAGTCGTCGTGCATTTGGTAGGCGGTGCCGATGGACCGAGCGCACCTCTCGAGCGCGTGGGCGAGCGGTCGGTCCGCCGGGCACGCCCACCGGGCCGGGAACGCGAAGAGCACCCCCGTCTTGCCCTCGCAGACCTCGCGCCACCGCTGAAGGTCGCCACAGGCACCGCGGTGCCGCAGCTCTTGATCCATCTCGGCGCCCGCAACCTTCCGCAGGGTATCGACGAAGTCTGCGACGGCTTCGACGTGCCCGGCCCGAGCCAGCGCGCCGAACGAGTCGACGAGCAGCAGGTCCCCAACGAGAATTGCCCCGGGGACACCGAGCTGTCGCCACACCGTCGGGGCGCCCCGACGCTCGTCGGCTTCGTCGATGATGTCGTCGTGACACAGCGACGCCGAGTGCACGAGCTCGGTCGCCGCACACGCAGCCACGGCGCTGCGCCGGTCGAAGCTCGGCAGGCGCGCGTCGGCCAGGTGCGCCACCATGCGGGTGCGAAGTTTCTTGCCCGCAGCGATGCGGCGCAGCGAGGCAGCAGCGGGCAGGTGCGCATGCAGGTTCGTCAGCCTCCGCTCGATCTGGGCCTCGACGTCTTCGAGGAAGACGTGGAACGGCCGTGTCGATGGCGCGGGGAGGGTCGAGATCGAAATGTGTGTCGGCGTCATGAGGATCAGCCCTTCGTGGGTCGAAGGGGCAGTCGCTCCGCTCGCCTAGCTCGATGAAGAAAGCTCGTGCGCGCGTGAATTCGGGCCACAGGAGCCGAATGAACGGAGATGCGAGCGCCCGACGACCACCGGGGCCGGGCCCGGGGCCGCCTCGCGCGCGTGATAGCCTGCCGGGGTGGAGCGGTCCGAGCACGACCCGGATTGCGAACCTCCCGCGCTCGACCCCGCCGGCGTGTTCGACAGCGTGGGTCAGGACCTGGTCAAGAGTCGCCTCGCCGCGCGCATGTTCGGCCGCGACGCGTCGCCGCGTTGCTTCGGGCGGTTCGAGCTGCGTGCGGCCGTGGGCAAGGGCGGCATGGGCACCGTCTACGCGGCGTGGGACCCCACCCTCGAACGCGAGGTGGCGCTCAAGGTCGTCGACACCGCCTCGCTCGGGCCGGGCATGGTCGAGCGCGCGCTTCGGGAGGCCCGTAGCCTCGCGAAGCTCTCCCATCCCAACGTCGTCTCCGTGTTCGAAGCTGGTGAAGTCCAGCAGCGGGTTTGGATCGCGATGGAGCTGCTTGCGGGCGAGACGCTGGGGGCCTGGGCACGCCGCGAGCCAAGCCCGAGCCCCCGCGAGCTCCTGGAGATGTGGCTGGCCGTCGCGCGCGGTCTGTGGGCGGTACACCAGGCCGGTCTCGTGCATCGAGACGTCAAGCCGGCCAACGTGGTGGTCGGAGACGACGGCAGGCCACGGCTGATCGACTTCGGCCTTGTCCGCGATCCTGCCGGCGCGGGCGTCGAGGGCTTTGATCCGCCTCCCGAGCAGACGACCGACGAACCCGACTCCGGAAGTCGCGTGACGCGGGGCTTCGTGGGAACGCGGGCATATGCGGCGCCCGAGCAGCGCTCGGGGGGAGGCGTCGATGCACGCGCTGACCAGTACGCGCTGTGCGTGAGCATCTGGGAGGCGCTCAGCGGCAGCCGCCCGACCACCACGCCCGCCCCGCTGCAGCTCCCCTCGGTACCCGGCGTTCCCAAGCGTGTGTTTCGAGCGCTCGAACGAGGACTCGCGTCCGATCCGGAGTCCCGACACCCCAGCCTCGAGCCGCTGATCGAGACCCTCGAGGGGGCCCTGCAGCGACGCACCCGGCGGGCAACGGTCATACTGGGCAGTGCGGGGGCAGGCGTAGTGGCAACCACGTTGCTGCTCGAACGCGACGCCCCACCTGCCGACCCGTGTCCCCGCGACGCCGCGGCGCTCGAAGGCACGTGGGACGCACAGCGCCGGCAGCAGCTGATCGATCGAGCGTCGCCGAGCCCGTCCCGGGACCGGGTGATCGAGGCGCTCGATCAGTGGGCCGAGCGCTGGCACGCATCGCGACGGGCCGCGTGTGTCGCCACGAGAGTCGATGGCGTGCAGAGCGAGGTGGCCCTCGACCAGCGGAGCGCGTGCCTCGAACGCAAGCGGCGGTCCGTCGCCGCGATCCTCGCCACGATCACCGACCCACAGCGTGATATCGACGTGGCGGTGCATGCCCCGCAGCTGCTCGCCGAGCTGCCTCGCCTCGAGTCCTGTGATGACCCGCTGCGCCTGGCGGAGATGCAACCGCTGCCGCCATCGGGAACCGAACGTGACGAGATCGAGTCAGCCTACGACGCGGTCGCGCAGGTCCGAACGCTTGCGCTCGTCGGTGACGTCGAGGGCGCCCGGGCACGCGCCAAACAGCTCCTCGACCAGACGCCCGAATACCTCCCGCTGACCATCGAAGCCGAGGCGCTGCAGTGGGAGCTGGACATCCAAACCGAACGAGAGGCGCGGGCGATCGAGCCGCTGGTGTCGCTGGGCCGGCGAGCCTCGGCGGCACGCCTCGACGAGCTCGCCGCGACCTTGCTGGTCACGGCTGCCGAGGCCGCGACAGGGCGGTGGTCCAAGCCCGAGCGAGAGCGATCCCTCGTCGAGGAGGCCTCGGCTGCACTCGATCGAGTCGCGCAACGGGCCGACCCTCGACGGATCTCGATGCTTGCCGCTCGCGCCAACCTGCGGGTCGAGGCGGGCGATCTACGAGGCGCGCTCGAGCTCGATCGCGACGCGCTCGCCCTCGCGAGCAGCGCGAACGAAGCCCTCGCCATCGACCGGCAACGCAACCGGGTCGCGTCGAGGTTGGGTGACCTCGGCGAGTTCGAGGAAGCTCGTGCCGAGTACGCCGCGGTCTGCCGCGACGCCGAGACGCGATGGGGTCCGAAGTCCCCCCTGCTTGCGAAGTGCGAGTTCAATCTCGGCGCGTTGGCGATTCGAGTCGGAGAGCTCGAGACGGCGTCGAGACACTTCGACCGCGCCGAGGCGATCGAGCAGGCCAGCTTCGGGCCCGACTCCCTGCAAATTGCGAGCATCCGGTTTGCGCGGGCCAAGCTCGCGATGCTTCGCGGGGAGCTCGAGACGGCGCTCCGTGCGGTGGATCAGGTCATCGAGGTGTACGAGCGAGCGTATGGGCCCGACCACGGCCGGCTTGCGCAGGTCCACGAGGGGCGCGGGGTCCTACGGTTCTACCTCGGCGACGTCGAAGGGTCCGTCGAGGCATACAACGCCGCGCTGGCGATCCAAGAGCGCATCCTCGGGCCGGAACACCCCGACCTCGCCGAGCTCTACGCCAACCTCGCCGAGTCGGAGCTCGCTCTGGAGAGGTGGGAAGAGGCCCTGCGAGGCTTCGACCGGGCCCTGGCGCTCTACACCGAGACGCTGCCCGAAGATCACCCCGACCTCGCGCTCCCACTCAAGGGCCGGGGCCAGACGCTGCTGGCGCTCGATCGGCCCCGCGAGGCGCTGGACGATCTCGAGCGCTCGCTGGCCCTGGCCGTCGCGGGCGGAGGCGAGTCGCTCGAGATCGCCGATACGCGCTTCTCCCTCGCGCGGGCGCTGGCGGCCGCCGATCCATCGCAACGCGCACGCGCCCGAGCCATGGCCGCACAGTCACGCTCGGACTACGCGGAGCTGGAGATGGCATCGCAGCGCGAGGCGGTCGATCGGTGGATCGCCGCCCTTCGATGAACGACGGCGCTCAGGTCTTGAACTTGATCTTGAACCGCGGGTCATCCTCTTTGGTGGCCACGTTGATCACATCCGTCTCCGCGGGCCTGTACTCGAATGCCCGAGACTTGGCGCCCTGGCCTAGCGGCTGTGCAGCGAGGGTGAACGTGAATTTCATCTTGTTGCCGCTCATCTCGGGCACCAAGCCCTCGCTTCGCAGCCTCTCCCGAGCGTCCGCCGCGCTCCCCTGGAAGTCGAGCTCGACGGTGAACTTGTGACCGCTGTCGTTGTCGACGTTGGTGACCAAGAAGCGCTTCAGAACCGTGGGGTCGAGGATCAAGGTGTTGTCTTCCACCTCGGAGAGTTCCTGGTCGTTGCCCCTCTCGATCGCGAGCTTCCAGTGCCCATCCCCCACCTGGTGATAGTGGACGTTGATGGTGTCGTGCTTGACTCCCCCCTCGTACGGTGTGCCTGGGTCGTGTTTCATGTCGTGTCGTCTCTCCTGTGCTCGATGAGCTTTGCATGGGAGTCGCACACGCTCGTGAAGCCGACCAAGATTCCTTGTCGCTCGCCGAGAACGGGGTTCAACTGGCTTTCCAATAGTCGCGCAGCCCGTCGGCCCAGCGGTCGAGTCCGTCGAGGGTCGAGCAGAGCTCACCGGGGTTGCGGGCGGCCGCTTCGATCGCGCCGCGCAGCTCGAGCTTGGCCTTGCGAAGCCGCCCGCGGATCGCCGGTTCCGTCTCCCCGAGCACCTCCGCGATCTTGCGCCCCGACATGCGCTCCCAGTAGTTCAGCTCCAATACGACCTGCGAGTCGATGGGGATGAGGCGCAGCGCCGTGAGAAGCAGCTGCTGCTCGCGGCGTAGGCCCATCGCCGTGCTCGCGCCCATGCCACAGTCCGCCAAGGAGGTCGACGCCGGCTCGACGCTGCGGCGCTGTGCGGTGCGAAGGTGGCTCAGCAACACGTTGCGGGCGATGGCAAACAGGAACGTCCGCATGCTGCTCTCGCCGCGAAACCGCTCTTTCGCCTCGATGCACCCCATGAACGTGCGCTGCACGAGGTCTTCGACCTCGGAGAGGTTGGAGAGCTTGTTCACGAAGAAGCGGTAGATCGCCGCGTAGTGACGGTCGAACAGCGCGCTGCCTGCCGCGTTGTCCCCAGTCGACCACGCCGCGAGAAGGTCGTCGTCCTCCACGACTCGACGCTACCACGGTGTCGCCGAGCAGCCGAGCGTGACACCGCGCCGGGAAATCTCGCGTTGACGTGACGGTTGTGCGAGCCCCGCTCACTACTCCTGCACACCCCGAAGGAGTCCGTCATGAGCCTCGCTTGTCCCGCATTGTTCGCGCTCGTCCTCAGCAGCCAGCCTGTGGACGACTCGGCCCCCCAGCCTCCCGCCCCCCCCGAAGAGGTCACCGCCCAACCCACGCCTGCACCACCCGAGCAGCCCGCTGCGCCGCCACCAGCGGTGGCCGCCCCATCCGAGGAGACGTCGGCCGAGCAGCAGAGGAAGAAGCAGAAGAAGAAAGAGAAGAGGAAACAGAAGAAGGAACAAGAGGCCGAAGACGCCGCCAACGGGTCCCTGACGATCGCTCCGGGCCCGACGCCCCTGAGCTCGGCGGGAAGCTGGCGGCTCGACCTCATGGGAGATGCGTTCGGGCAGACCACGGTCAACAACGAGACCGAGGGCGCGAGTACGAACGGCAGCTTCGGTGGCGGCGTCCGCATCGTGTCGGACCGCGTGCGGGCGCTGGCGTTCGTCAACGGTGGCACGCTCGACAACCTCGACAATCGCGACGAGTTCGCGCAGGCGCTGTTGATGCCTCAGCTCGCACGCGTGTCCCTGCAGAGCGAGGTCGCGGCGTTCAAGGTATTCGACACCGACCACGGCGCGTACAAGGACGAGGACCGCCCCTCGGGGCGTCACGAAGTCGGTGGGGCCTTCGAGTTCTCGGGCGGTGGAAGTGAGTGGAACCTCGTGGACGAAGCCGACCCCACGCTCGTTGATTCGTCGAGAGTGACGTCGTTGCGGCTCGCCGTGGGCCCCTGGTACGCGTGGGCCGTCCGGGCAAAACAAGCCGGCGACATCGTCATCTCTCCGGGGGTTCGGTACGCGCTGCGCACCGTCTCCGCCCTGGGCAACCGCGATTTTCTCCAGCGCGCGCTGGGCTCGCGCGACCTCGTCTACCAGTCGGTGGACCTGAGCCTGTCCTTCTCCTTCAACGGCGTCGACCTCTCGGGCACCGTCATGTTGATGCTCGACGAGGACAGCAGCGCCCTGCAGTTCGCCGAGATTCGCCCTGCGCTGTCCTTCCGCGCCCCGCTGATCAGCCTGCGCGGGCGCAACGAGTCGCGGTCGAAGTCGACGCCGTGAGGCTCACACGCCGACCGCTGCCAGCTTCACGCGGCCGCGTCCTTCCGCCTTGGCCTCGTACATCGCTCGGTCGGCGCGCGCCACCAAGCCCTCGGCGGTGTCCTCAGGCCGCAGCTGCGCGACCCCGAGGCTGGCGGAGACGGTCAGGGGCGCGTCCTCGCCCGTCGAGACGCGGCGGCTTCTCAGCTCGGCGAGCCAGCGTTCGCCAAAGGTGCGCGCGCCCTCGAGGTCGGTGTCGGGCAGCACGAACAGCAGCTCTTCGCCGCCGATGCGGCCGCAGAGGTCGACTTGGCGCTTGACGGCCCGGCACGCGTCGGCGACCTCCCGTAGCACTCGGTCGCCGACCGCGTGTCCCCAGCGGTCATTGATGCGCTTGAAGTGGTCGACGTCGATCAGCACGACCGACAGCGGAAGCTCGGAGCGCACGGCGTGGGCGTGCTGCCAGTTCAGACCGTCGAACACCGCGCGACGGCTGAGCAGCCCCGTCAGGTGGTCGGTGCGCACGAGCCGTTCGAGCTCGCGGCGGCTGCGGGCTTGCGAAAGCGCGTGGCCAGCCCAGTGGGCGATCAGCTGCATCAACGCGTAGTCGTTGGCCGTAAACGGGCGCGAAGGCGCGGGGCGGGAGAAGTTGACCGTGCCGTAGACGCGGCCATCGACCTCGATCGGACAGCCCAAGTAGGACTCGAGCTCGAACCCCAGATAACACGGATGCTCCCGGATCTCGCTTTGGCCCGCGTGGTGAAACCCGGTGGGGGCGCCAGCGCGAATGGTGTGTGTGCAGTAGGTGCCCTGAAGCTCGAAGACCGTCCCCGGCTGCAGCTGTCCGCTGGGATCGACGCAGTGCTCGACCCGGTAGTCGTCGCCGTCGATGCGGCTTTGAATCGCCAGCGGCAGGTCGAAGTGCTCCGCGCCGAGCTGCAAGATGGCACGCATGCGAGCGTCGAAGTCGAGGCTGCTGTCGATGCTGATCGACTGCAGCCGCTCCATGACGTCGAGCGCCTGCTCCATGCCCGCGGCGACCCGGATGATCTGGATGGACCCCGGCGCGTGCTCGGGACCGAAGTGGATCTCTCCTCCGACGGTCACGCCGAGGAACACGGCCCCGTCCCGCCGCCGGTAGGCGGTCCGGTCGGTGCCCGCGCAAAGGACCGACCTGCCATCCGGATCGGCGCGCAGCAGCAAGATCGAGTTCCCGAGAAGCTCGGCGGCCTCGTAGCCGAACAGCTCCGTGGCCGCGGCGTTCACGTAGACGATGCTCTGCTCCGAGTCGGTGGCAACGACCGCTTCGGACAGATTGTCGAACAAGTCGAAGCAAGCATCCACGCCACCCATACCCTTCGAACTCTACTCCTAACGCTGCCACCGTGGCAGGCGAGCACCGTTTCGAATCCCGACGCGCGGGTCGATGCGCGACTTCGAACCGCCGGCATCACGTAGAGTCGTGGCGATGACAGGAACAACGTTCCGCATGGGCCGTCTCGATCACGTGCACATTCGGGTGCCCGATCGAGCCGAAGCTGCGCGTTGGTATGCCGAGCACCTGGGGTTCGAGCCGGTGCAACGCTTCGACTTCTGGGCGGAGGGGTTCCCCGGTGGGCCACTGCAGATCTCCGCCGACGGAGGCGAGACCTCGCTCGCGTTGTTCGAGGCGGGCGAAGGACATCCGATGCTCCCGCAGAAGACCGGTGTCGCGTTCAGCGTCGACGCCGAGGCGTTCGTCCGGTTTGCGCTCGGCCTGCCTGGGGAGCTGTGCGCGCCCTCGGGCCAACCGCTCGAGCGCGACGACATCGTCGACTTCGACCTTTGTTGGGCCTACAACCTCGCCGATCCCTGGGGCAACGTGTACGAGCTCAACTGCTACGCCTACGAGCGCATCGCCCAAGATCTGATCGAAGCCCACGCGGTGCAGCCGACTCGGTACTGGCCGCGTGAGCTCTACGCTGGCTATCGAAGCCGCTGAGCGTCAGCAGAACGAGGCCGGCGCACACGCCCCGCCGCCGCCT
This sequence comes from bacterium, assembly GCA_024742475.1. Lineage (GTDB taxonomy): Bacteria > Myxococcota_A > Polyangia > Nannocystales > Nannocystaceae > CAJXVA01. The sequence continues at coordinate 86,589 of JANSYI010000001.1, forward strand.
TCGAGATCGGCGCAGCACAGGCTGACGCACTCGTCGTCGAACGAACACGCGGCCGCGCACACGCCGTCGACGCAGAGAACGTCGCTGTCGCAGCAGTCACCGTGGCTGCCGCAGGGCTGTCCTGGGTCGCTGCAGACGCCACCGTCGCCGTTGCCCGTGCTGCCATCATCGCTGCCGCCGTCGCCACACTCGCCGTTGCGCGACGGGTCGGCCGAACAACCGCTGGGGTCGAAGTCGTTGAAACACGTCGCCGCGGCTCCTTCGTCGGGGCACGCGTAGAAGCTCCCGTTGAGGCAGCAGCTCTGGGTGCTCGTGCTCCCGGAGTCGTTGCCGCTGCCGTTGCCGCTGCCGCTGCCGTTCCCGTTCCCACCGCCGTCACCGGTTTCGCCCCCGCCCACGCCCGTATCGCCACCGCACGAGCATGCGCCCCACGTGCCGTCGGCTTGGCACGTCTGGGCGCCCATGCCCGAGGGACAGACGCACTCTTGGGTCTCGTTTTCGCTGCAGCCAGCGCCGCCGTCGTCGTCGTCGCAGGCGCCGAGGGCGGCGAAACAGCACAGCGCGAGGCCCGACAGGGCGGTCTTCCAGCGGTGAAACAGGCGCGGGGTGGAGTGGATGTCTTGAACGCTCATGGCTCTTTGCCCCCACACGGCGGGCCGCCGACCATGTCGCGCATTTTCTTTCGGAGAAATCCGCAAAACCAAGAGCAAAGCCCCGCACGCGGTACGCACGGGGCTTTGGGATGCTCGAGAAGACGAACGGCCTACTGCCAGATCAGCTCGACGCGGCGGTCCTTGCTGCGCTCGGACTCGTTGCTTCCGCTGGCTTCGAGCGAGCCCTTGGCGATGACCTGCATGAGCTCGGCCGAGACGCCCTTGCTGCTGAGCGCACCTTTGACGCTCTGGCCGCGGCGCTCGGTGAGGAGGATGTTGTACTCCTCGGTGCCCATCGCGTCGGCGTGGGCTTCGAGGTAGATGCCGCGGCCGTCGTTGATGATGCACTCGGCGGCCGTGTTGAGGTTCTCCTCGGCCTGTGGGGTGAGCTTGTCGGAGTCGAACGCGAAGAAGACGGCATCGATGCCGCAGGGGCCTTCGCCGGATCCGTCGCCGCCGAAGTCGCCCGAGAACACGCACATGCCTCCGTCGCAGATCTCGTCCATGGGGCACTGGTCGTCGGTCTGGCACTGACCGGCCGCGGCGCAGCGGCCCGTGGCCAGCTCGCAGGTGCTCGGCGAGCACTCGATGTCGTCGTTGCATGCCGAGCACGCGCCCGCGGTGCAGACCAGGCCGCCGAAGCAGTCGGTCTTCTGGGTGCACGGAGCGCCCATCTCACCGTCGCCGCCACCGGCGTTGCCCAACGCGGCGGCTTCGGCGGGGTCCATGCAGCGGAACTCGTGGCAGACCCACTCGGCCGCGCCTTCGGGGCCCTTGCCGACGCACTCGGCGTCGGTCTTGCAGTTCTGGCAGGAGCCGTCTTGGCAGGTCTCGCCGAGGTCGGCCTTGCAGTGCTTGTCCTTCTTGCACGCAGGGTACTCGGGCTTCTTGCAGCCTCCTGCGAAGCCCAGCAGGGCGGTCGCGAAGACGACGACGGACGAGAGCTTGAGGGCGGTTCGCAGGGTGGTCACGGCGCGGGATGCTTGCACGGGCTTCGCCACCGCAGCAAGCGCGGACTGCGTTCGGGCGCTTCACCCGTCTTCTCGCGGAGTTGAACGGCTCTGCAGCAAAGCAGACCCGCGTAGCAGCCCGCCCCAGCGGGGCAGAGGGTCTCAGGGCCAATTCGCGGGCGAGGGCCGAGGGTGTAGCGCAGACTCCAGCCATGGCAGCACCTCGAGCCGTGATCTTCGATCTCGACGGAACGTTGGCCGACTCCTTGGCCGACATCGCGGCGTCGACCAACGCGTGCCTCGCCGAGGCCGGCCTGCCCACGCACGACGCAGCGACCGTGCGCAGCTTCGTCGGAGGAGGCATCGGCATGCTCGTCGAGCGTGCCCTGGGGCCGCATGCCACCCCCCAGAACACCGAGCGCCTCCTCGCCGCGATCCGGTCGCACTACGCGGAGCACTGCACGGACGAGACCCGGCTGTACGACGGCGTCGAAGCGACGCTCGCTCGCCTCGACGCACAGGACGTCCGCTTGGGCGTCGTGAGCAACAAGCCGGACGGGATGACCCAGCACATGGTCGCGACGCTCATGCCCTCGGTGCCCTTCGGCTTCGTCACCGGCGAGCGCCCGGACATTCCCCGAAAGCCCGACCCCACCGGGATCCTCACCGCCTGTTCGACCCTGGGCGTTCCGCCCTCGGCGGCGATCTACGTCGGAGACACCGCGGTCGACGTCGAGGCCTCGCGCGCCGCAGGCCTGCGTAGCGTGGCCGTCGCGTGGGGATTTCGCGACCGCTCGGTGCTCGCCGCCGCGAAGCCCGATCATCTCATCGACCACCCCCGCGACCTGCTCCCCCTCGTCTAACGCGATACGCTCGCGGCCTGGACTGGCGCGCCACAGTGCTCGAGATGCGTCCCGTCGCCGCGCGCAACGAGGTGCGCGTGCTGTGGCTGCTCGCGCTCGTCTCGGGGCTGCTCGTGCTCGGGCTGGGACTCTCCCGTATCGACGCCACCTCGATGTGGCTCGACGAGACCTACTCGGTCGTGGACGCGCAGCGCTCGTGGTCCGACATGCTCGCGATGCGCAGCGATCGCGGCACGTCCGTGCACCCCCCGCTGTACTCGATCGTGCTGCGTGGCGCGCTCGGTGTCTGCGGGGTGAACGAGACCTGCGCCCGCCTGCCCTCCCTGCTCGGCTCGTTCGGCGCCTGTGTGTTGCTGGTGATGCTGGCAGGCCGAACCTTCGGGTGGGTCGCCGCGGTCACCTCCGCGTGGCTGTGGCCCACGCTGCCCTACCTGCTCAAGTACACCGACCAGGCGCGCGGCTACACGCTGCTGCTGCTCTTGGCCGCGATCTCCATGGTGTGCGCCGGACGGGCGCTGGGGTTTTGGGGCGAGAGCCGGTGGCGGCGCGCGGCCACGTGGGGCCTGGGGCTGAGCGTCGCGGCGATGCAGGCCATGCACCTGCTGGCGGCCACCTTCCTCGTGCCGCTCGCGGCCGCTCTCGCGGTCCTGGCGAGGTTCGGCGACGAGGAGGCCCACGCCGAGCTTCGCCGCGCCGTCCTCGTGGCGGCGGCGCTCTTCCTGCCGCTGGCGATCGCGGTCGTGGTGGCGGTCACCGGCGACGACACCTCGCGCTTCGCGTCGGCGCCCGGGGCCGCCCGGGGCCTGCAGCGGATGACGCACGCGCTGATCAGCCTCGCCGAGTACACCTGGACCGTCCCCGCGCTGCTCACCGCGGCGTTCGTGCTCACGCCAGGGCGGCGACGTGGCCTGGTGGTCTTGGGGCTGCTCGTCGCGGTGCTGCCCGTCGTTCCGCTGCTCGTTCGCGCGCCCGCGCACTTCATCGTGCTGCGCTACTTCTTCCCCTCGGTCGGGGTGATCGGGTGGCTCGCCAGCGCCGGCGTCGCGGCCCTCGTCGCAGCCCCTGGCAGGGTGCCCGCGGCGTGGACAGCACGCGTGCCGCTCGCGGTCTGGCTCGCCCTCGGCCTGGCTCTGGGCGCGGTGCCCTCGCGCATGATGGGTCAGCGCCACGCCAAGAAGCTGCGCAAGCGCGCCAAGGGCCGCTCCTACGAGCCGTGGGATCAGGCGTCGGCGTGGATGGCCGAGCGCGTGCAGCCCGGGTCGGCCGTCGTGCTGGTGCCCTACGACATCCTGTGGCCCACGCTTCGCGTCTACCCCGTGGACGCCGCCGTTCATGACGACGACCCCGAGGCCCTGCGCGCGTACCTCGACGAGCACGAGCCACCGGTGGTGTTCGTGGCGTGGTCGCACATCAGCAACGACGAGCGGCGCGGTGCCCTGCGCGCGGTGATGCGAACCATGGGCCGGGCCCGCTACCGCCCCACCGGCAACGAGACGTTCGGGCGCAAGACGATCATCGTCAAGGAGTACACCCGCCGATGAGCGAGCTGCACGACGCACACAAGCGACGCATGGCCAGGATGCCGTGGCTCTACTTTCGCGCCAAGCCGGCCGTGCTCGCGTGGGCGCAGCCGTGGCAAGCCGAGCTCCTCGCGCAGCTGCACCGCACCGAGGACGTCGCCCTCGACCCCTCGTGTTTCGTGGCGCCCGACGCCGACCTCGTCGCCGAGCCGGGACGACGCATCGAGGCGGGGCCGCGCTGCGCGTTCGCGGCCGGTGTCTTCGTGCACGGACCGGTCACCCTCGGGGCCGACGTCAGCCTCAACCCGCACGTCACGCTCGACGGCGGCGCCGCAGGCATTCACATCGGCGAGGGCACCCGCATCGCCACCGGCGCCCGGCTCTTTGCCTTCGACCACGGCATGGCGCCCGGGCGGCCGATTCGCGAGCAGCCCACCCGCTCGGAGGGCATCCGGGTCGGCGCCGACGTGTGGATCGGCGCCAACGCAGGCATCACCGATGGCGTCACCGTTGGCGACCACGCGGTCGTCGCGATGGGGGCCGTGCTCACGCGCGACGTCCCGGCGTGGGCCATCGTCGGCGGGGTGCCAGCCGCGGTGATCGGCGATCGGCGCGACCGCTGAGTTGACCCGGCGCCAACCTCACCTATGCTTCGCTTCATGACGCGTTTCGCGCCCGTGCTGGCTGTGGCGTTGGTCGGCTGCTCCGTGCCGACCTCGGTCGGTGAGCTGCAGTCGGCGGCGGTCGAGCCCACCGACGCCGGGTCGACCACCGCGCCGGCCGATGCGTCCAGCACCAGCGACGCAAACGCCACCTCGACCACCCTGCCCGAGGACGACACGTCGAGCTCGAGCGAGTCCACGGGCAGCGAGCTCGTCCCCCAGATGGGCGGCTTCGCGATCCGCTGGGGCGACATCCCCGAGGGGGGCGACACCGACACCTCAAACTCCAGCGTCGGCTCGGGCAGCGAGTGGGACCCCGACGCGCTGCTCGTGCAGGTCGGCGTGTCGGTCGCGAGCTGCGACGACGTGTCCCCGATCGAGCCGTGCAGCACGTGGCAGGCCAGCTTCACCCTCGAGCCCGACCAGCAGGTCGCCGGCACGTACGACGGCTCCGAGATCAACGCCACGTTCTCGGAGATCGGCCCCGGTCCCAACCCCGATCGCTGCGGGGGGTTCGGCGGCGGCACCCTCGAGACGACCGTGGTGATCGAGTCGATCGACGATGGAGGCGTGCAGCTGCGCTTCGAAAACGTCCAGACATCCATCCTCGACGTCGAGCTCGAGGGGTTCGAGACGTTCGTGCCCCGCTGCTGAGTGGAGACGCTCAGCGATCCGCCACGTGCACGTAGCGCTTGCCGATGTTGTCTCCGGCGAGCAGCCCCACCAGGCCCTCGGGCGCGCGCTCGAGGCCGTCGATGCGGTCTTCCTGCACCTTCACGTGGCCGCTGTCGATCCACTTGGCCAGCGCCTGGACGCCGTCGCGAAAGCGCGGCGCGAAGTCGGTCACGATGAAGCCACGCATGGTCAGACGCCGTGCGATGAGCAGGCCCGGCACGCCCCGAGGGCCCGGCGGCGGCGTGGCGCCGTCGTAGCCAGAGACGGCGCCGCAGCACACGACCCTGCCCTGCTCGCGCATCGCATGCAGCGCCGTCTGCAGGATCGAGCCGCCCACGTTGTCGAAGTAGACGTCGACGCCCTCGGGGCACGTGGCGCCGAGGGCCTCGGCCACGTCTTGGGCGCGGTAGTCGATGGCAGCGTCGAGCTTCAGCGTCCCGGTGAGCCACTCGCACTTCGCTGCGCTGCCCGCGATGCCGACCACCTTGCACCCCCACATCTTGGCGATCTGCACGACCACCGACCCGGTCGCGCCCGCGGCACCCGAGACGAGCACGGTCTCCTCGGGCTTGGGCTTGCCGATGGCGAGCAGGCCGAAGTACGCGGTCAGCCCGGTCACCCCCAGGACACCGAGGTGATGGGACAGCGGCCGCTCGGTCCCGCCCGGCAGGGGCCGAACGGCCTTGGCGGAGCGGATCGCGTAGTCCTGCCAGCCAAGGTCGCCGCTGACGAGCGTCCCCACGGGCACCGCGTCCGAGCGCGACTCCACCACCTCACCGATCGCGAATCCGTCCATCACCGCGCCGATTTCCACCGCGGGTCGATAGCTCGGCCCCGAGATCCACACCCGGTTGGCGGGGTCGAGTGACAGCTCGAGCACCCGGACGCGAACCTCGCCGTCGCCGGGCGCCTGCGTGGGTTCGGTCACCCACTCGAAGACGTCGGGGGCCAGAGGGCCGCGCGGTCGTTGGCGCAGCCGCCACTGTCGATTCTCCTCGGTCACGCAGTAGAGCCTCGTCCCGCGGGGACGCGGGCGCAAGTCTGCTCGTGAGCCCAGGCGCGCAAAGGCGTTCGCAGCCCGGTGAGCATTGACCCGACGCGGCGGTCCTGCCCTAATGCGGCCGCTGGACGGCCCGAGGACGGCTCCGCGCCGAGACCAGCCCGAGGATCTGCTCATGCCCACCGTCGACAACGATCAACGCCCGGCCTCCGATGACCTCGTCCGCGCGATGCAGCAGCTCGTGCAGCCCGGCCGAGGCCAAGTCGCCTCCGCGCAGGCCTTCGCCACCGCGATCGGCCTGCGGTACGCGGTCATCGTCGAGCTGCGCTCACTGCCGCTGGCCGAGCTCGGCCAGCGCCTCGTCGCCCTGCGCTACGTGATCGACAACGGGCAGGTCTGGGCGAAGTACTTCGGGTGGGAATCCAAGGTCGCCGCAATCGACGAGACGGGCCCCGACCGCGTCCGCCGGCTCCTCGAGAGAATCGAGGCTGCACGGGAAAACGCCCCCACGCTCGAAGCCTTCGAGGCCACGCTGGCCGAACACTCCCTGGGTGACATCGCCCAGCTCGCCGCGTCGGTCGCCGATGACTCCGACGAATCCTTGCAGCTGTACGTGGCGCTGAGCCTCTACCCCTCGGCCCGCGCCTCGCTGCGCACGCGGCTGCGCGAAGAGGCCGGCACGCTCTTTGCGAGCAACCCTCGGGCCTGCGACCTCGTCTACCTCTCGTGTTACGAGCTCGACCGACATCCTGCGACCACCGTCGGCGAGGGCCGGCTCGACTACGTGCTCGTCGCCGACAAGGGCGAGATGGGCGTCCGCGCCACGCGAGAAGCCATCGCGCTGGGCGCCACCCCGGTCGTGCTGCACAGCGCGAGCGACGACGCCGACGCGCTGCAAGTGCGCATCGCCAACGAGGCGGGCGGCTTTGCGATCCCGCTCGAGGGCACCTTTCGCGAGACCTACGCCAACGCCGAGCAGATGGTCGAGCGCATCCAGCAGGCCTACGACGAGCGATTCGGCGACGACGCCGAGGCGCACCTGCAACGCTCTGCGCTCTACCCCGGCTACGGGCCTCTGGCCGAGAACACCGCGGCCATCGAGTACTTCCAGCGCAGCGGGATCGCCTTCATCGGCCCCATGCGCGACGTGGTCGAGCGGGCGGGTGACAAGCGCGAGTTCCGAAAGCTCGCCCAAGCGATCGACCCCAAGGCGGTCACCCCGGGCATCATCATCGACGACACCGACGCCGAGGAGATCGCCTCGAAGGTGATCGAGGCCCACAACGCGGGCGCGTTCACGTTCCCCGGTCGGCTCAAGGCGGCCAACGGCGGCGGCGGTCGCGGGCAGGTCGTGCTCGAGCAGCCCTCGGAGATCCCCTCCGCCGTGCTCCGCGTGCTCGGCGAGATCACCTCCAACGGCTGGGACCCGGGCGTGATGTTCGAGCAGAACATCCCCGAGACCATGCACCTCGAGGTGCAGGTCGTGCGCGACCGCTACGGCAACACCCGCCACTTCGGCATGCGCGACTGCACCGAGCAACGCGCCAGCCAGAAGATTCAAGAAGAGGCGCCCCCCGCCGTGCTGCGCAACGACCCGCAGCTCGAGCAGCGCATGTGCGACATCGCGGTGCAGATCGCCGACCGTGTCGGCTACGTCGGCGCGTGCACGGTCGAGCTGATGTTCAAGGACGGGCACTTCTACCTGCTCGAGATGAACACCCGGATTCAGGTGGAGCACCCGGTCACCGAGGAAGCGCACCGGATCCGCGTCGACGGCGAGCTCACCGAACTCAACCTCGTGCAGCTGCAGTTCCTCGTCGGCCGGGGCGCCCCCATTGCGTTCGAGCAGTCAGCGGTCGAGAACACGCGGGTCGCCCGGGAGTATCGCATCAACGCCGAGGCGTTCCGGCCCGAGCTCAAGGACTCTCGCGACGGCGGCCGCGGGTTGTTCGTGCCCAACGCGGGCATCTTCGACCGCATCGACCTCCCCGAGGAGTCCGAAGTCCTCGGCGCGCTGCGAACCTCGGGCGTCACGGGGGTCACCGCGGTCGGCATTCGCTTCGACGTGGGGTTCGAGGTCGGCGACACGCTCGTCAACAAGGACCCGACGTTCGGCAAGCTCATCATCTCGGTCGAGGTCGAGCCCTCGCACGCCGAGCGGCGCTACGAGGCCCTGCGCCTGGCGTCGCTCGAGGTGCTGCGCCGCACCCACATCGAAGGGCGCCAGGTGATGCCCGACGGACGCGTCATGGACGGCACCGTCTTCGAGAACAACATCTCCACCCACATCTACGTGCTCGAGACCGAGTGCATTCGCGACCACGGCCTCACCACGGCCGCGGGGCGACACGTCAACTGGGTGATCAAGGCGCTTCGCGCCGATGCCCAGGGGTGAGCCCTCCGCCCTGAGGTTGCCTCCCCCTGCCGCGCACCCGAGGGGTTCACCCCGTTCACGCGGCGCTCACGAATGACGCGGCGGACGGTCGCGTCCGATTCGTGTGTCCAGAGTTGTCGCGCTTCTGAGTTCAGCCCTGACGGTCGCGGTCGCAACCACGGCGACCGCAGCGCTGGCGAAGAAACACGGCTTCGACCTCGACGACCTGCACGACCTTCACCGCTCGATTCGCGGGGGTCCTACGCCGGTCACCGTGTACCTGCACCGCGACGGCGGCCGCGTGATGGCCGGCGAGGATGACCCGCAGCAGGCCCGCTCGGGTGTGCTTGCGCGCAGCGGCGTCTCGGTCGTGGACGTGCCCGCCTTTCGCGGGACCGATCGGCAGTGGAGTCAGCTGGTCGGCTGCGTCGAGAACCACTTCCGCGACTTCGACGTGACCGTGGTCGACGAACGCCCCGCGGGCAACGACTACGTCGGCGTCATGGTCGGCGGCTCGCCCAAGCTCCTCGGGCTCGCGCCCACCGTGGGCGGCGTCGCCCCCTACACGGGCAAGGTGCTCCCGTCCTCGGTCGTGTTCGTCTTTCAGACGCCGCACCGCACCACGCGTGCCCTGTGCGACACCACTGCCCACGAGATCGGCCACACGATGGGGCTCGATCACAGCCGCAAGTGCGACGACGTCATGAGCTACGAAGCCTGCGGGTCGAAGGCGTTTCGCAACACGCACGCGCACTGCGGGGAGTGGAGCGATCGCCCCTGCGCGGACGGCCGCAGCGCGCAGAACTCGTGGAGCACGCTGGCCGCCCTCGTGGGCACGCGCCGCTCGAGCGCCCCGCCCCCCGCGCCCAAGTCCACGACCGTGCGCCGGCCGCCGGCGCCCACGAAGCCGTCGCTTCGCGTGAAGGTGGGGCCCGCAGAGGCGAACTCGACCTACGTGGTCAAGGTCGACGCCCGCGACCCGGCGGGAATCAAGGACGTCGAGCTCGTCTGGTACGACCGGCGCGCCCGCAAGCTGACCTGCGGCAAACCCAACCCCGCCCGCCCCTTCACCTGTGCCCGGCGCGGCAGCGAGTACGTGTTCAGCATCCCCGTCGGCACCGGCAACTACAAGTTCGTCGCGCGCTACACCAACGGCCAAGGCCAGCTCCGGCGCACCGTCGCCTACCAAGCCAGTTTCCGCTGACGGGCGCGGATTCGATTCTTCTCAAGGTGTCCTCAATGCGGACGATGCGTCCATCATGTCCGCGCCATCGAGCGACCTGGTTGGCGATCTGCCACCTCCGCAGCCCACGTCGGCGCGGCCGGGGACCTGGACGATCCGCCCCGACCAGGCCCTGCGCTGGGCCAGCGTCTCTGCACCCCAAGCGCCCGCGGCTGTGGCCACCGGGGGCCCGATTCGGGCGCTCACCGTGGTGCTGCTCGTGCTCGTCGCAGGGCTCGTCGGAGGCGTTGGCGCCTGGGCGATCGCACCCTGAGCCCACGCGCCGGGCAGGTTGTGAGCTACGCTCTACGTCCCGGTGGGTCTGCTCAAGACACGCCCCGACGTCTCCCTCTACGCGCCTCGCCTGATCGACGCGGGGCGTGAGTACACCGCGCGCGTGGTGCTGCGCTGCCCAGCGCCGCTCCCCGTCAGCGCCGTCGTCGTCGAGTTCATCGGCGAGGAGTCTTGGTACACGCAGAGCCAGTACGGCCGGCACGGGGAGTCGTCGGTCTTCTTTCGCGCGACCACGCGCCCCTTCTCCAAGGGGGAGCTCACCGAAGGCGAGCACGAGTTCGACGTTCGCTTCGAGTTCCCCGCCACGGTCCCCAACAGCTATCGGGGGCGCCACGTCGAGATCAGCTACACGGCGCGCGTGCACGTGGACATCCCGTGGTGGCCCGCCGCCAAGGCGCGGTTCGTGCTGAACGTGCGGGGCGCAGACCCTCCCAAGCCTCCCAGCACGCGGCGTCAGGTCTTCGTCTCGGCGCTCGAGGGCCCGCACACCGGGATGCCCTACTTCGAGCTGTCGCTCAGCTCGCACGAGCTCGAGCCCGGGGGACGCGTCCGTGGATCCGTCGCGCTCGCGGGCGTCGACGCGTCGAACTACGAGCAGCTGCAGGCCACCCTCTGGGCCGTCGAGCGCGTGACCGGGTTCCTCGGCGCGGTGGAGCACTTCGTCCGCGTGGCGCAGTGGAACCTCGAGATCGCGCCCGACGGCGAAGACAACCCCGACGTCGTTCCGCTGAACCTTCGCCTGCCGGTCAACCTGGCGGTGGGGTTCGAGCACCGCCGCGTCGCGCTCTCGTGGCGCCTTCAGGTCGAGGCCGTGATCGCTTGGACGACCGACCCGAGCATGATGGTGCCCGTCTACGTGCGGCACCGTCGCCCCGGCGAAGAGGAGATCGAGTCGTTGCCCCCTGCGGTCGGCTCGCGGCGGCAGCAGCTGGTGTGGCGAGAAGCGGGGCGCCGCAGCGGGTTCGACTTCGCCGAGGGCGCGCTGCGTCGCACGGTGGGCAAGACCGAGGTGCGGCTGTTTCCCGAGTCACGACGCACCGGGTCTTGGGTCGTGGGGGAGATCCACTTCGTCGACCTGGGGCTGGGCTTGGGCTGGAAGGGCGGCGCGCTGCGGTCCCGCGAGCGACGCCAGCTCGACGCGCTGCTGGGCGCCCTGGGCGACGTGCTCTCGGGTCTGCGGGTCCTCGACGTCGACGACACCCGGATGCGCTTCGACAAGCGCGGCGATCGCAACGTCGGGCCGCTGGTCCGCTTCGCCGAGAAGCTGCACGAGATCGCCCTGGCGATCGAGGACGGCCGCGCTCAGCTGCCTCCGCCGGCAGCGCTCGAGCACCAGCTCGACGACTGGCGCGATGCCGCGCACCGCTTGGGCGCCGAGCTGCACGTCGGCTCGTTCGCCCTCAGCGCGGAGTGGGACGGGCACCGGGTCGAGGTGCAGACGCGCTTCAAGCCCACCGGGCAGCCCGACCACACCAGCGTCAGCGTGTTTGCGCCGGAGCTCATCGGCCGCGAGCACCGGCGTCTGTGGCACCCCGGCAGCACCGAACCGCTCGACGTCGATCTTCCCAAGGCTGTCCGCTCGCTGCAGATCAGCGCGGAAGCGACGGCGGCCGAGCTGCACGCACCGGTGGACCGCGTCATCGACGTCGTCGACACGGTCGAGAGCCTGCTGACGCTCAGCCGCAGATTCATGCGGCATCGTGGCCCCTACCGTTGAGGCAAATCGCCTCTGGACATCCATGGGGCGGGTGCTCTACAGAGCGCACATGGAGAGCCTGCTGCCCGAACCTCTGGCGCCCTACAGCGCACTCATCGTTGGTGCCGCCAAGGCGGTGCTCATCTTCGTCGTCGGCTGGATCGCCGCGAAGTGGGCGAACAGCCTCGGGCTCGCCGTCTTCCGCAAGCGCAAGCTCGACGAGGCCGTGGCTCGATTCCTGGCCGCGCTGCTGCAGTATGCGGTGCTGGCCGCGGCCATCGTCGCCGCCCTCGGTTCGGTCGGGGTCGAGACCACCAGCTTGGTCGCCATCCTCGGCTCGGCGGCGCTCGCGGTCGGCTTGGCCCTGCAGGGCAGCCTCGCGAACTTCGCCTCTGGCGTGATGGTGCTGTTGTTCCGTCCGTTCACGATCGGCGACGTCATCACCGCCGCCGGCCACACGGGCAAGGTCGACGAGATCGGGCTGTTCGCCACGATCCTGATCACGCCCGACAACCAGAAGATCATCATCCCCAACGCCCAGGCGACCGGGGGCAGCATCGTGAACATCACCGTGCTCGGCACCCGGCGCGTCGCGGTCGAGATCGGCGTCGCCTACGGCACCAAGCCCGACCGGGTGATGGCGCTGCTGATCGAGGCGGCAAAGTCGGTCGACCTCGTGCTCGACGACCCCGCGCCCTCGGCCGCGCTGACCAGCTTCGGCGCGAGCTCGGTCAACTACACCGTGTTCTCCTGGGCCAACGCCGCCGACTGGGGCGCCGTCGCTGGGGCGACACGCATCGCCGTCTACAACGCGCTCGAGGACGCAGGCATCGACATCCCGTTCGACCAGGTGGTCATGCACCAGGCGACGTAGACGTCAGTCTTCGAAGTCGAACTCAGCCCCGAGCAGGTCGGAGATCCGGCCGAGCTCGTACATGGGAATCACGCCCTCGCCGCGAAAGGCGACCCGGCCCTCGCGCAATATGAGGAAGGCGTCGGCGTCCGGCCCGAGCCCGAACGCCTCCCGTGCGCGGGCATCGTCGGCCACCGCGCTCCAGCCCGGCGCGAGCTCGAGGTCGCCGACGTCGCCCACGATGACGCCGCGCGCCCCTTCGAGCTCGAGCTTGAGGGCGCTGCCGACGTTGCGAACCACGGGCAGCCGCATCTGCGCCCACTTGGCCTCGTCCTCGCCCTCGAAGCCGCCGTCGATGCCCGGGATGTCCTTGCGGGTGATCGGCCGGCCGAGGAACATCACCGCGCAGGGCTCGCGCGCGCACGCGGCCGCGTCGAGAGAGTCGAGGGAGAACTCGGGTACCGCGGGGCCCGGGGGCGGCTCCTGGGCGCCGAGCAGCGCTCGAACCTCCTCGAGCTCGGCGTCCGACCCGGCGCCCCCGCTCTTGCGCATCGTCACCTCGCCCTGCGGCGAGACGACGACGAGGCCGTGGTGTCCACGCGGCATCTTGAACACGGTGCGAAACGCCCCGGTGAAATCTCCGTAGGTCGGGTAGCGCGTCTCGCTGCTGAAGCGCTCCATGTATTCCTCGGACTTCTCGGCGAGAAAGCCCAAGCCCTCGGCGTCGAAGACGATGAAGCCTTGAACGCCCTCGGGGAGGATCCAGCGGTTGAGCGCGCGGTTGATCCGCTGCCCCTCCTCGGCGCGCATGCTCGCGATCCCGGCGAACACGAAGAAGGTCGTCTTGCCCTCGAGCAGCGACGCGTCGAGCGTGGGCTGGCTTCCAATGCCCGGGATGACCAGCGTCCTCGGGTCTTCGGGGGCTTCGAGCTGGTCGGGGATCTCCTCGGCGCGGAAGAACCACCACAGCGTGCCCCCCAGGCCGACGCCCAAGAGGCCCAAGACGATCGCCAGTACTTTGAGCCGTCGCCCCATCGTGGCCGGCAGTATACGCAGTCCGAGGCTCGGCGATCGTCGCCTTGGAGCGTACAGGGCTCGGCCCACTACATGCGCAGCAGCGCCTGGGCCTCGCGCTTCTCGGCGTCGGTCACCCACCAGCCCGACTCGAGCGCCCGGGAGAGCTCGCGGCGCAGGCCGGCGTTGAGCCGCAGCGCGTGCAGGGGAGGACCGCCGCGTCGCTTGACCTCGCGAACGTAGGCGTAAGCGGCCGCGTCCGCGTCGCCCGAGTGGTCCTGGTTGATCTCCCGAAACACGGCGCTGACGCGGTCGAGGTCGATGCCGGCCTCGTCGTAGAGCGCCGTGGCGAGCCCGTCTTCGTCGAACGACCAGAAGCCGGTGAAGCGCGGGAGGATGTTGCGAACGCGGGGATCTCGGGGCGGAGTGAGCTCGGTGTACGCCTCGTCGGCGATCAAGCTGCCGATGACGCCGCCGACCGCCACGCCGACCGCCACGCCGATGGGGCCGAACCAGATGCCGGCGGCGGCTCCGGCGGCGGCGCCTCCCGCAAAGCCACCCGCCACGTTGGCGACCTCGCGTCCGGCCGCGTGCGTCTTGTCCTCGGCGACCGAGACGTTGTAGACGGCGATGACCGCCGAGAGCACCCAGAGGCCGCGGCCCAAGGCGCCGAGCTTGGCCTGCCTCGCGTTGACCCTGGGGTTTTGGCGGCCTGCGGCGTCGACGATCTCGAGCAGGACCTCGTCCTTTTGGCCCTGGGTGAGCTGCTGGAACCCACGCGAGAATTTGCGCTGCGAGTAGGTGTTGATCAGGTCGTCGAGCGCGCGGCCCTTGGCCTTGAGCTGCCTCGCGCCGGCCCGGCCCATGTCGCTGCTGCGCGCGCGAGCGGCCTCCATGATCTCGTTGCGCATCTCCTGCGCCATCTCGGCCGCGCGCCGAGGGCTGAGCTCGCCACTGCGCACGCGCGCCCGCAGCTCGGAGGTCATCTCCTGCGTCCGCTGGATGTACCACTGCCGCGTGGCGGCATCCTTGGTCAGCCGATAGCCGAAGTTGACGGCTTCGGTCTCGAGGGCTCGCAGGGCGACTTCAACTTCGCGATCGTTTCCAGACATCGTGGTCTCAGGCGGTCTTCAGTTCGAGATGGTGCTTGCGAAAGGGCCCGCCGGGGCGGCGCACGCCGGGCAGAGTGCTCAGGCGTCTGTGCGGCGCGTCGTGGATGTGCAGCGCGTACCGTGTGTCCCCTTCGAACGTGAACACGACGCTGGGAGCGTCGGTGGTGTTCACCAGGCGAAACAACCCGGGCGTGTACGCAGCTCCGAACTCGAGGCTGTCGAGCAGCGCCGGCGCCTCGTCGAACAGCACGAAGACGAGCCGCTCCTCGTAGGGCACGTCGTCGCTGAGCACGACGAGATAGCGGCCGCGGACCTCGAACTGCGCCTCGATGACGCGACCGTCCGCCGTGCCGGGGACGGCGGCGCCGTCGAACCGCAGCTTCGCGGCGGCCCCACCGTCCGCGAGGTCCAGCTCGAAACGCGCGATCGGCACTATCGCAGGTTCTCCCACCCTTGCCTTCATTGAACGACTGCGGGGCTCATCGCGCAAACGGGTGCGCCCAAAACGGCGCAGAGCCGCTCTCCTGCACGATGCGCGGTGCCTTCGAACCCGCAGCGCACCTCCCGCGCCGCCGGAGGGAGACGTTATAGCCTGGAGCCAGCGCCAGAAAGCCTCGAACACGCTTCGAACCTCGCGGCAGCGGGTGTCGATCGTGCGCGAGTGGTAGAAGGGGCTCTAGGTGTAGACGCACGAACTCTAAGCTAGACATCGAAGTAGGGCCGTGGAGGCTGAGTCCGCCGCTGGCCTAGAGGCCGGTGTTCCGCGCTCGATTCCAACGATATACCCATCCACGAGTCGATTGCCGAGGTCTACTTCTTCGCGGCCTTGTCCAGGGCTCGGATATCGCGTCCACCGAGCTCGAGCTCGGCGTCCCCAAACTTGAGGTTTAGCTTTCCTGCACGTCGGAGCATCTCGGCAAGTTGCTGAGAGGGATGGTCGATCTCCTCCGGTTTTCCTTCGTGGAAGAGACCATGCGCGATAGACGCAACGAGCACCCCAGGCATCGGCTCCTCGCGTTCGGCCGCCCACTCCATCGCTGCCTCGACGACCCAGTTGGCCCTGTTGATGTCGAGACCAAGGCGCTTGCGGTAAAACTCCTCCTCAGCGTGGCGTTGCGCCCACCCACTCTCCCACCGCAGGTAGTAGACGAGGAGCGCACTGAACGCTACGGCGGCGGAGGTGCGTAGTCCAAGTGCCAAGGCGATGCCCATGTCCGTTTCCGGCGCTACCCAAGCGTAGGACGCCGCAAGTAGTCCGAGAAAGACCGTCGCGCCCAAGTAGCAGCTAGCGCGGACTGCCCAGCGCTTCTGCCTCGTATCCTTCGTCAGCGTGAACGTCTCGTTCGACGCGTTGATTTGCTTGAGCAGCGCATCCCTCGTGCCTCGACGCGCGTGCCGACTGTCGCGGGTGTCAAGTTCGGCTTTCTCCGCGGCGAGCCTCTGCCTGTCTTCTTCAAGCTCCGACTCCTTCTTTGCATATTCCGCCTCAAGGCCCATCATCCGTGCCTCAGCCCTTTCGGCGAGCTGCTTCTTGTGTGCTTCTACTTCGGCACGCGTGTTCGCAATAGTCTTCTGGACCTCGTTCGCCATGCGGAGGTTGACCGCCTCGTACTCGGCAAGGACGGTTCTCTGCCGCTCTATGGCCGCCTTCTCGTCGGCAGACATTACCTGTTCGACTTGGGCGGGGACATCCAACGCGCCGAACATACGTCGAGCCTCGGCCAGCAGACCTAGGGCTCGCGGCAAACCCACCTGGTGGTCTGTACTCACAGAGACCTGGCTTTGCCTGCGATCCCAGCGAAATGTGACCTTCCCTTGACTGCCCGCCGCAGGCACCAGAAAAAAGCTAACACTGTCCAGAACACTGGACTCGAGCGCTAGGACAGCCTCAAGATTCTCTGCTCGAACGTCCGCGCTGGACGGAATTGAGCTCCCCATAGCAATGTATCGCACATCTCTCACTTCCATGGAGGCCGCCAACGCCTCGACCTTTTCCACCAAGGCAAAGTCAGAGTGATGCGGAGTACTGAAGACAGAACTGTGCGAGGCCATAGATTCACGCAAATAGGAGTCAAAGAGAGTTGTGTAGATTCATTCTACAGGGGCGTTGCACGGCCGTGAGGTAGGGTCCAGAACCGCGAGACAGTGGTCATCCGAACAACGCCTGCCCTACTAAAAATCGAACATCTGCTGCCTCGCCCCCGAGTTGATGCCACTCTCGTGGATGAGTTGGCCGCTGAAGGCTGATGCAAGGATGGACGGCTCAAGCTCCGCGAGGCGAGCCCTTAGCGAAGTGACCTTGGCGCGAAGACGTTCGAGCATTCTGAGTCTCTCCTCGATCCGCCGCAGAATCTCCCGCTGTTCGGCGACCGGTGGCAGGCATACGTTGAAGGACAGGATCTCTGGAAAGTAGACGGTCTTGTGAGCGCTGCCCTTTGAGAACCTGAGCAGGCTCGGCTTCTCAGCTTCGAGCAGTCGAAGCAGGAGGTCCGGCTCAAGGGCCTCGGTGCAGGTCCAGGAGACCATATCTTGGCTGGTCGCCATCGAAGCGCCAAGCTTGACGACGTAGCCGATGGAAGCGGCCGTTCTGCAGAGTAGGACCGAGTTCTTCGCCAACATCCTCGCCGCGGAGTTCTCCAGGCCCGCCGGAGTGATCCGACTTGTCGTTTCAAGGATCGTCCCGCCGTGGTTGTCCCTCGCATCCGGAATGCTCACCCATGGGATGTCTCCATCCCAGTACTCAGGGTGCCTTCGGCTCGGGGTATGTCCGCTTCCAAGGCTGGCAACATCGAGGAGTAGAGCCCAGCACCAGTTCTCGGGCGGCTGGACGTCAGGCGTGCCCAACGACAGCGCCGACAACCCGGCCTCGACTCTCGTGCTGCGAGACTTGAAGCGGGCCGGCCGCTTTGGCGTCGGGATGCGCTCGAGGAGCTTGTCGGCCGGCTCGACGTCGGGGTTTTGGGCGCGCCAATCGGCGGTGAGGTCGCCACGGAAGGCCGCCGCCAGGATGGACTGGCGCAGCCGGTCGAGCAGCGGCGGGATCGCGTCCAGGGCCTCCTTCGCCCGCCGACTCCGGGCAAACAAGGACTCGATCTTGGAGACGATGCGGCGCTGCTCGTCGAGCGGCGGAAGGCAGACATGAAAGGCCTTCACCTCTGGGTAGTAGATCGTCTTGTGCGTCGTGCCTTTCCCAAACTCGAGCAGACTATCCTTCTCAGCTAGGAACAGCTGCTGCAGGAACTTTGGGTCGATCGCGTCAGAGCACACCCAGTTTACGAAGTCCTGGCTGGTAGCCATCGGACGACCCATGATCGTGCAGTAGCCGACTGACGCAGTCCTCGACAGACAAACCGTGTCCGCTGGTAGCAGGCGGGCAGCCGAGTTCTCGAGACCAGCCTCCGTCACCATTTGGAGGGTCTCGTTGAGCGTCTTCCCATGTCCCTGGCGGGCGTCCTTGATGCCTATCCATGGGATATCCCCGTTCCAGTACTCCGGATGGCGGCGGCTTGGAGTGTGGCCACTTTCGAGGCGAGCGATCTCGGGGAGTGGGACCCACCGCCACCCCTTCGGAGCAGGCAAGTCGGGCATGCCGATCGACAACGCAGCCTTTCCCGGCTGAACTCGCGTTGTAGCGCTCCGTCCACTCACGCTGACACCTCAGTGTCGAGTTCAGCCGAGAGCGACTCGAGTTCCTCCGTCGCTTGACGAAGCAGGTCAAGGATCTCCGCCGCGATCTCGTCGGGAGGCGCAAGGTTGGCTGAAGATGACTCGTCGTTGTCACGGAGCCAGGTGATGTCGAGGTTCTCCGCGCGCTTCTCGATTTCGGCGCGCTTGAACTGGCGGAACTTGCCCTCTTCCCCGAGGTCCTTCCGCCTACTCGTCCCGTCCGCCTTCTTCCCAAAGCACTTCACAAACTCATCGAAGTGCGCCCGCGTAAGCGGCGTCCGTTTCCCGAACGAAGGCGCATTCGTCCGCATATCAAAGAACCACACCGCCTTCGTGTTCCCCTCGTCCGTCTTCCCCCGCGTAAAGAACAACACGTTCGTCTTCACCCCCTGCGCGTAGAAGATCCCCGTCGGCAGCCGCAGGATCGTGTGCAAGTTGCACTTCTCCATCAGATCCCGCCGGATATCCCGACCCACACCTTCCTCGAACAACACATTATCCGGCAACACCACCGCCGCCCGCCCACCAGGCTTGAGCCCCCGGTACACGTGCTCGAGGAACGCCAGCTGCTTGTTCGACGTCGGATACGTGAAGTCGTCTCGCGTCGGCTTCCCGCCCGCGCCCTTACTCCCAAACGGCGGGTTCGTCAGGATCACATCCGCCTTCGGCAAGTCCGCCCCCAGCGGCGACAGCGTGTCCCCCAACACCACCTCCGACTCGATCTCGTGCAGCATCAGGTTCATCATCGTCAGCCGCTGCGTGTCCTGCACCAGCTCCATCCCCACGAATGCCTGACGCCGCTGGAAGTTCTGCTCCCGCTCCATCATGTCGTAGATGTCGTGCTTCCCCCGGATGTACCCGTTCGCCGCGATCAGAAACCCACCGGTCCCCACCGCCGGGTCCTGAATCACCTCCCCGGGCTGCGGCTTCACCACCTCCACGATGGTGTCGATCAGCGCCCGAGGCGTGAAGTACTGCCCCGCCCCGCTCTTCTTCTCCGTCGCGTTCTTCTCCAGCAGCCCCTCGTAGAGATCCCCAAACCCGTCCTGCTTCGCCGAGAACCAGTCCAGCTCCCCGATGCTCGTGATGAGCTTGTTCAGGTTCCGAGGCTCCCGGATCGACGTCGACGCGTTCGCGTAGATCGCCCGCACCCGATCCGACCCCTTCGCCCCAAGGTCCACCAGCATCTTCCGGTAGAAGTCGAGCTGCTCGACCCCCTCTTTCCCCACCAGGTTCTGCCACCGGTACCCCTTCGGCAGCTGCGACTCCTGCTCCGTCTCCTCCGCCATCTTCAGGAACAGGATGTAGGTCAGCTCCGTGACGTACTGGTGGTACGTCACCCCGTCGCTGCGCAGCACGTGGCACAGGTTCCAGAGCTTCTGAACGATGTCTTGTGTCGACGTCATCGATTGCGTCCCTCACGGCCTTCAGCCAGCCGAACGGTCATCGCAGACTACTCCTGCCGCGCCCTTCCAACACGTCCAACACCCCGCCTTCTTGGCCCTTCAGCCCAGGTCCTCCCAGACCGCCTCCCGCAGATCTCCCAGGATCTGCTCCAGCCGCCCCTCGAACCGCTTGTTGATACGATCGAACCCCCCGGCCTCCGCGCGGAATGCACCGCGGTCCATCGACGCCCGGTCCACGATCGTCTCCTTCTTCATCTGCTTCGCGATGCGCTTCAGCCACTGCCGCTGCCCCTCGTTGAACGGCTGACGGGCCAGGATCTTCTTCACCGCCCGGTCCACCCGCTCCTCGTACGGCTCCAGTGCCGACCCCAGCGCCTGCTGCCGCACGTAGCCCACGATCGACGCCGCGATGTCCACGTTCGATGTCTCCCGGACCGCCGTGCGCAGGTTCGTCTCCGAGAACCCCGCCGCGTCCAGCTGACGCTTCAGCTCCTTGAGCTGCTCCCGCGTCAGGTCTCGCGGCCGCTGCGTCACGACTGCCAGCGCCGGCATCCGGTTCATCTGCTCCGTCACGAACGTCTTGAAGCTCTCCAGGTAGTCCTCCGGCCGCCCCGCCTTGCCGTAGCCCCGGGTCACGCCGCGCAGCTCGTCCTCGTGCTCAGAGATGAACAGCGTCGCCTTCGGACCCCGCGCCGCGTCCAGGAACGACGCCACTGTCGGATGCGCCTCGAACCACCTCGTCGCCTCGTCCGGTGACATCTTCCTCAGCGAGCCGGCCAGCTCTCGAGGCTCAGCCTCCGCCAGCGTCACGAACTCCTCCAGGTCGTCCCCCTGGATCCGCCGCGCTTTCGCCTGCAGCTTCGCGATGAACTGCTCCAGCACGCCCTTGCGCGCCTCCTCGCTCTGCACCGTCCGCATCTCCGTCGCCAGGTGGTCGAACGTGAACGTCGGGTTCGTCACCACCGGCTTCATCGTGTCGACGTGCTCGAGCTCCGAGTAGAGGTCCACGCAGTCGTAGATTCGGAAGTACTCCTTGCCGATCTCGTCGCAGCGCCGGGTCGCCCGGCCTTTCATCTGCGCGTAGAGGATTCGGCTGCGCACTCGGCGAAGGAAGACCAAGTTCGAGATTGCGGGTACGTCCACTCCGGTCGTCAGCAGGTCCACCGTCACCACCACGTTTGGCAGCCGCTCGTTCTTGAACTGCCGGATCTTCTTGAGCGGCTTGTCCACGTTCCCCGTGATCTTCACCACCGCGTCGTCGTTGCAGTGCCCGTACTCCGCCGCGAACGCCTCCTTCAGCGCCGCCACCACCTGGTCTGCGTGGTGGGTCGTCACCGCGAACACCAGCGTCTTCGCGTCCAGCGACGGGTCGATGCGCTTGGCCAGCTCCGCGCACACCGTCTTCGTGAAGTTCTCCGTGATCACCTTCTTGTGGAAGCTCTCCACCTCGAGCTGCACGTCGTCCGGCATCTCTACCAGGTCCAGCTGCTTCGCCCCCGGGTCGTACGTCTCCACCGCTTCCCCAGCCCGAAACCCGATCCCCTCCTCGAGCAGCTTCGTCGCCACCCGCAGCGGCGGCTCATGGTCGATCAAGTGACCGTCGAGCACTGCGTCCCGGTAGAAGTAGTTGAACACCGGCTTCCCGAAGATCTCCGTCGTATGCAGCGCCGGCGTCGCCGTGAGCCCGATCGCCACCGCGTCGAAGTACTCCAGCACCTGCCTGTACTTCGAGATGTAGTCCGCCTCGTCCCGGAACGTCAGCTCCGCGTCGGACATCTCCCGGTCCAGGTTGTACCCCCGGTGGCACTCGTCCACCACGATGCAGTCGTACTGCCCCACCGACGGCGGCCGCTGGCCTTCCGAGGGGGCCAGAATACGCCGCATCATGCTCTGCACCGTCGCGAACTGCAGCTTCGTGTCCTTGTCCGGCGCCAGGTCCCCCAGCGACTTCACGTCGTAGATGTCTGCGAAGCTCTGAAACCGCTCCAGCTTCACGTTCTCGAACGCCCCCTCCGCCTGCTCGCCCAGGCTCGTCCGGTCCACCAGGAACAGCACCCGCCGGAACCGCTTCGTCTTCACCAGCCGGTAGATGAGCCCAATCGCCGTCCGCGTCTTCCCGGTCCCCGTCGCCATCGCCAGCAACACCCGTTGCTGCTGACCTTCCACCGCCTTCTCCACCGCCCGGATCGCCGCGCACTGGTAGTCGCGCAGCCCCAGATAGTCCATCGGCTCCGTCTCCAGCTGCTCGTGCGCCACCTCGATGTCCGACTCCAGCCGGTTCACCAGGTCTTCGGGGCTGTGCCACGACGGCAGCGCGTCCGACGGCTCGTTGCGCCGCACGTCCCAGAACCAGATCCCGCTCTTCGTCTTCAGCTGCCGCAGGTATGGCCGCCCGTTCGTCGCAAACAAGAACGGCACCCGGTACCCGTTCCACGGACCGCCCGCGAACTCGGCTGCGTCGTGCAGCTGCATGTCCTTCGCGTACCGCTTGGCCTGCTGCAAGGAGCCCGGCACGTCGACGCCCTCCCGCTTCGCCTCGATCACCCCCACGCACCGCATCCCGCAGAACAGCGCATAGTCCACCGGCCCGCTCGACGTCGGCCACTCCGCGATCGCCAGGTTGCGTCCCTTCTGCGGCCGCGTCCCTCGCTCCCACCGAAGCCCGTCCGTGTCCACCTCCCACCCCGCGTCCCGCAGCTGGGCGTCGATCAGCTTGCGCGTGTCCGCCTCCGACAGCTCGATCGTCTTGTCGGCCGCGAAGCCCTGCTTCACCTTCTTGTCCCGCTCGGCCGGCTGCGCCTTTGCCTCCGCCTGCAGCGCTTCCAGCTCCGCCACCCGGGCCTTCTCGTCCCCGAGCTGCTCCTCCACCTCGAGGTTCAGCTCCGTCGCCGCCTCCAGGTCCTCCTTCGCCTTCGCCAGGCGCTGACGCTCGTCTTGCAGCTCCTGCGCCGCCAGCTCGGCCTGCGCCGTCGCCTCCTCGAGCTCGCTCGTCAGCCGGGCCATCTCCGCCTTCAGCTGGTCCGTCGGATCCACCGGCGGCGTCGGAGGCACGAACCCCGGCGCCTTGAACTTCTTCTGCCCCGTCCGGAACTTGAAGAACCAGACCGCCAGCTTCTGCGCCATCCGCAGCTGGAACAACGCCGTGTTGTGGTCCCCTAGCCGGTCGTGAACCGCCTCGTTCCCCGCCTTCCGAATCCCGTGCAGGATCTCCGCCGTCTGCGGAGGCAGCACCCTGTCCCGCTCCAACCGCTTCAGCAGCGAGAACTGCTCCTCCCCCGGCACATGCACCCCTGCATGGGCCGCCACCTTCGACGCCAGGTGCTCACCGAACTGCCGCAGCTTCTCGATCGCCGTCACCGGGTCGTCGGCGAAGTACTTCTCCGCGAGCACCGGGAGCTTGGCGAGCAGTGGGTCGTGCCGGGCCAAGAAACCGAAGTTCGGAGAACTCGAGACATCCATGTCTACGGTGGATCTTAGGGGATTTTCATCCGTTCGGGCACCTTGCCAAGAAACGAAGCGCCGGGCGGACCCCCCGGCCCCGACGGCTCGAGTGCTGACCAAAAAAAATGGGAAGGAGTCGTGATCCAAGCCCGCCTTCGGCTCTCTACCGCAGGCGATGAGATCGAAACACCCCCTCTCAGGACTCTCCGCTCTCGGATTCATGCTCCTCATCCCCGGCGCTGCACTTGCCGGTCCCGAGGCCTGCCGAGGGGATGGAGGCGAGATCGAGGGCATCTGGGGCTGTAATCCTGCCGATGAATGCTGCAACCAGGGTACGTGCTCGGACGGGAACGAATGCACGACGCTCATCGGTGGCCAGGCGGGGGTGTGTCGCTTCTCCGGCGCTGCGCTTCGCACAACCTGTTACTGCGCTCCTCTCAGCGGTGGCGAAGTCATTGGTGGCGAAGACGATGAGGGAGGCGGAGGCGGCGGCATCGGCATGAACGCGATGGAGCAGCCGCTCGACAGTGGACCATCACTCAGCGAGTTCGTCGCGCAGTACGAAGCACATGACTTCGTCGCAGGCAGCCCCGAAGAACGGGTCTTCTTCGAGGACGGGTGTGCTGCCGACCTCGGACCCGTTTGCGTTTGGCTCTCGATCCTCTACGGGCTCGATCAAGAGCCGAACTTCGCGGCATCCTTCTCCGCGGCGAGTGAAGCGTGTCTGCTCGAGGACGCTGAGGGGTGCTATTTCGTCGGGGCTGCGTACGCAACCGGTACGGGTGTCGAGGCTGACCCGCAGCAAGCCGAACCCTACTTCGAACAAGCATGCGCGCTCGGCCTGGAGTTTGGCTGTGAGGGCGAAGCCTCAATCCCGCAGGCGTTGGCCATTCTCGAAGAGCGACTCCAAGGCTGAGTTGCGCTTCGCGCCAGAAATCGCGACCGAGCGATGCATGACGTGGTGCGCGGTCCGGATGCAACGTCCAGTAGGACCAGCGTGTCCTGCAGAGCCGCGACCATCGCGCGCGTGGCCACCTCGCTCTCCAGCAGCGAGCGCTCCGTGTCGAGCAGCGCCTTTTGGTGAAACTCGAGCTCCGCGGAGATCGCGGCCGCCCCTCTCCAGAAGAACCAGCGCCGCACCTTGGACAGAAAGCGCTTGTCCGGAGGCGGCGTGCGGATCAGCGTGCCGCCGCGAGGCCCCAGCTGCCCACTGCACGCCGCGGCCGTGGCCCCGACGAACTGCGGGATGGCACGGATGCCGTGCGGTGGGCGAATCTCGACCGAGACCTTGAGCCCACGGTCGGGCAGCGCCACTCGGCGAAGCGGAAGAGCGAAGGCGCGGTGGGCTTGACGGCGGGGCGGACGTAGTCGGCGGGACCCGCGATGAACATCGCGAGCGCGCTGACCGAGCCGCCAAGCTTGCTCTCGAGCACGAGTTCGGGCCAGGGCAGACCGGCCGACGGGTCGAAGGACGGCGAGTGGGATGCCTGCGAGTGCTGCACGCCTCCGTAGTGACGCCGGCGCGCAGATCCGTCGCGCATCGTTCGACTTTCTCGCGCACGGCCCCGAGAAGCCCGGAAAACGCGCGCGGCGTGGTGTTGCAGCGCCTCCCTCGTGCCCGACGAGAGGCCGCCCGGGGGGGGGAGTTGGTAGCCTCGGGCCCGTGAGAGATGGCCTCGAACAAGCTCCGAATCTGGCCGTGTTCTGCGACTTCGAGAACGTGGCGCTCGGCTCGCGGGAGGCGAACTACGGCGAGTTCGACATGAGCCTGGTGCTCGAGCGTCTGCTCGACAAGGGGCAGATCATCGTCAAGAAGGCCTACTCCGACTGGGAACGGTTTCGCGACGCGCGTCGTCCCCTGCACGAGACCAACTTCGAGCTCATCGAGATTCCGCACGTCTCGTATTCGGGCAAGAACTCGGCCGACATCCGCATGGTGGTCGACGCGCTCGACCTGTGCTTCACCAAGCCGCACCTTCAGATCTTCGTGCTGATCACCGGAGACAGTGACTTCTCGCCGCTGGTGGCCAAGCTGCGCGAGAACAACAAGAAGGTCATCGGCCTGGGCGTGAAGTCCTCGACCAGCAGGCTCCTGCTCGAGAGCTGCGACGAGTTCATCTACTACGACGACCTCGTGCGGGCCAAACGTCGCCGAGCGCCAAAGCCCACGACCAAGGCTGCGGGAGACGACGACGGGCGCAGGGAGAAGGCCGTGCAGATCGTCATGGACACGGTCGACGCGCTCCTGCGCGACCGCGATCCGCCCCTGTTCGGATCGCTCGTCAAGCAGACGCTCAAGCGCAAGCGCCCCAACTTCTCCGAGAGCTATCACGGCTACCGAAACTTCAGCGACCTGCTCGAGGAGGTCCAGCGCCGCGGACTGCTCGAGCTCGAAGAGGACCCACGCTCGGGCGGCTACCTCGTGGTCGGGCTCGGACCCAGCGGGGCGGAGAGCTGAGCCATGCCCACGATCCGATACAAGGGCCAGTCCCTCACGGTGGCCCCGTAGCCGCGCGGACGCGCATGGAACGATGGCGTCTCGGGTTTCCGCCGCACGAGCGTACATCGGGACTGAGGCTGGCGTGCCAGATCGAGGTCACGGGCGACATCGAGGTCACCAAACATCCGGGGTTCTGGGGTCAAGACGTGCCAGACGCGTAGACTGCCCGCAGGTCCCGACCGTGGTGATGCCGCGGCAGTCGCGACACGCCTTGTCGCGACGTAGAGGCTCAGCGTCCGCCGTCGAGCGCGGCCCGGGCAAACTCGAGCAGGCGCGAAGGTCCGAAGGGCTTGGCGATGAAGTGAGAACCGGGGTCGTCCGGTGCTCCCTCTGCGCCCGAGATGTAGACGACGACAACCTTGGGGAAACGCTCTCGGGCGAGCTCTGCGAGTCGCGTCCCCCGGCGTCGCCGTAGGTTGATGTCCGTGATCAGCAGGTCTAGCGGACGATCGAGCACGTCGAGGATCCGTTGCGCCTCGACCAAGCCGCGAGCCGTATACGTTCGGAATCCAGCCCGCTCGAGAGGAGTCCCGAGCAGCCGTAGCAGGATGGGGTCGTCGTCCACGAGCAAGACCGTCTCGCCGGGACGCGCTCGCACATTCCCCGCGCTCTCGCGTCCCACGAGCGTGTCGGGTGGCCCTTCGACGGGGGGGAACGAGATGACGAAGCGTGTGCCGACCCCCGGCGTGGAATGCAGCTCGATGGAGCCTCCGCACTCGTCCACCAAGTTCTTGACGGTTGCCAACCCCAAGCCCGTGCCGTTGGCATCCTTCGTGGTGAAGAACGGATGGAAGACCTTGCTGCGGACCTCGTCGGTCATTCCGACGCCATCGTCGGCGACCTCGAGCGCCACCATGCCGTCCGCCATCCGTGCACAGATGCGGACGGTCCCTTCATCGGCAATTGCGTCCCGCGCGTTGACGACCAGGTTGAGCACGATCTGGTCGAGGTGAGAGGGTGCGACGAAGATGCAGGGCAGCTCGTCTTGCAGCTCGAGCTCGAGGTCCAACCCGCTGGTCACCCGCTGCAGCATGGAGCGCTGGCTCTCGAGTGCGCGGCGCAAGCTGACACGACGCGGTTCGACGCTTCGTCCGGCCGTGAAGGTGAGGAGCTGGGCAATGAGGCGACCCGAGGGCTCCAACGTGCCGCGGAGGTCCTCGAGAAGGGCCCGCCCATCGGCATCGTTGACGCTGCTCGACAACAGCTCGGTGCAGCCGCTCATGACGGTCAGCAAGTTGTTGAAGTCGTGCGCGATGCCCGAGGCGAGCTTGCCCACGAGCTCGAGCTTCTGTGACTGCTGCAGCTGTTCGTCGCGTTCGCGGAGCGCTCGCTCGGTCCGGCGTCGCTCTTCGATCTCTTCGAGCAGGGCTCGTTGGCGCTTCTCGAGATCGGCATGGGCCCGCGAGAGCGCATCGTAGCTGTCGTGGAGCGCTCGCTGGTGGTCGAGAAGCTCCGTGGTGGGGTCTTCGCCCAAGACCAACGCCGCCCGTCGCTTGATGCGGGCAAACAGCGTCATGGAGTCCGGGACGAGGATGTCGTACTCGCCGTGATGCGTGCCCGTCTTCGCCTCGACCCGGGCATGAGGCAGTCCCAGCGCCGTCGGGAGAGCACGGAAGATCTCTCGGGCGACGAAGAAGAAGTCTTCACTTCCGCGGACATCCTCGGGAAGGAACAGCTCGATGCGAAGCCGCGTCGGCCCATTCACCTCGACTTCGGCCCGGTGAATGGGCCACAAGCGAGACGCGGTAAAGCTGGCGGTCAGGCGGTACAGCTGCATCGGGCTGATCGCCACCTGGGCCATCCGCCACGCCTTCGGCCGGTTGACGACCGCCCCGGCGAGCACCGCCCACGGCTCGTCCCCGCCCAACATGCGAGGGATCCGCTCCAGCAGTTCGCATGACGTGTCCCACGCGATCCATCCGTCGGTCCGCCGGAGCTGTGCGAGCGTCACGGGCAAGCCCTCGCACAAGGGCTCGAGATCGACGCCGTGATGCTCGAGCACTCGCAGGTACTCGGAGAAGGCGCGCGTAGAAGCCTCATTGGGCGAGCGGGCTCCCTGCGAAGCCCCGGCCTGATCGTGAGCCGACGTCACGGTGCCGAGGGTACCGCAGACGGCGAAGGGCGGCCGGATGACGCAGTCCTTGCGGCCAACGAGGCGCCTCGCCGGTGATAGCGTGATCGCATGCGGGAGTCGTGCATCGCCCTCGCGCTGGGGATGCTTGCCCTCGGCTGCGATTCGGAGTCCGCACAGGACGCCGAGGTTCAGGCGACCGACACGTCCGAGGTCGAGGCCCCACGCGAGTGCATCGCGCCGGAGGGCCTGGGCCGCCCGAGGTCGATCGAGCAGGCCGTCGACCTGATCAACGCCCTGCCCAAGCCCACCTCGCTGTCCTGCTTCGTCGAGAGCCTCGACCGCCCTCTCGCCCTCGCCGCGACCGACAGCCAAAGCAGCGCCCAGCCGGCCGAGGGGGCCGAGAACGCGCGGCTCTTCATCACCGAGGATCCCCTCATCATGTCCGTGCTCCCCGACGGCCCCGGCTCCGACAAGCTCGAGTTCGCCGTCGACGTCGGCGACGGCCTGTCGATCAAGGCCGAGCTCGAGTTCCCCATCGAAGCCGAGCTCCCCTACGCCGCGCCCTACGACGAGGTCCGCCGAGCCACCGGCACCAGCTGCGGAGCATGCCACCTGCGCGAGCAGGTCTGGGACACCATCGACGACGTCCCCATCTTCGCCTCCGAGGCCCTGCAGCACCCCACCGAACGCGACATCTCCCCCGCCTTCGTCGAGGCTCTCGCTGGCAACTGCGACCCCGGGTTGACGGCACGCAGATGCGAGATGCTCACCGCCGTGTTCGCCCACGGAGAGACCGTCGCCGAGCCTCTGCCCGAGCTCATCAAAATCTGCCGGCTGGTGGAGTAGACACGCTCGGCACGACGACGTCGTAGCCAGCTGCTGCGCGCGAGCCCGTCAGCGGCCGGTTGCTTGCGATCCCAGGCTTCTCGCCTACGGTCGCCTCGTCACCATGCGCAACTCAACGTTCATCGTCCCGCTCGCACTGTGTTTCGCTCTGGGCCTCGGCTGCGACGACAAGAAGGAAGAGAAGAAGGACGACGCAAGAGCCAACGCAAACGCCGACGCCAAGAAGGACGAGGCCAAAGCCGACGCCAAGCCCGCCGAAGCCGCCAAGCCCGCCGATGCGGCCCCCGCAGCCGATGCAGCCGGCGCCAAGGACATCGTCGCCACCGCCAAAGCGGCCGGCACCTTCACCACCTTGCAGACGGCGCTCGACAAGGCCGGCCTCACCGAGACCCTTCAGGGCGACGGCCCCTTCACCGTGTTCGCGCCGACCGACGACGCCTTCGCCAAGGTCGACAAGGCGGCCCTCGACGCGCTGCTCGCCAAACCCGACGAGCTGAAGAAGGTGCTGCTGATGCACGTGGTCAAGGGCAAGGTCATGGCGGCCGACGCCTCCAAGCTCACCGAGGCCAAGGTGATGTCGGGCGACACGCTGAAGGTCGACGCCTCCGACGGCGTGAAACTCGGCGACGCCAAGGTCACCAAGGCCGACATCGAGGCGTCCAACGGCGTCATTCACGTGATCGACACTGTGATCCTCCCCGCGTCGTAGGCGAAGCGCGTCTCCGAGAGGGCCCGCCCCGCAAGGCGTTCACCTTCGTCGTCTGCATCGCGCAGCGCTTGCGCCCTGTCGTCCGCTCGTTCCACCTACGCTCGGTGCACGAGGACCTCCCGATGGCAGACACCCAGACCGTAGGCGCGCACATGACCGAGAACCCCCACGTCATCGACATGGAAAGCCCGCTTCCCGCGGCGCGGGCGATGATGGACGAGCACGAGGTCCGTCACCTCCCGGTGGTCGACGGCAAGAACATCGTCGGGCTGCTCAGCGAGCGCGACCTCAGCAAGCTCGAGGGCTTTCCGATGCTGAACATGAACCTGGTCTCGGTCCCCGATGCGATGTCGACCCTGCCGTACATCGTGCATCCGGACACGCCGCTGGTCGAGGTGCTGCAGACCATGAAGGCCCAGCGCTTGGGCTCCGCGGTCGTCACCGACGTCAACGGCAAGGTGGTCGGCATCTTCACCGCCACCGACGCGGTCTCGCTGCTGATCGAAACCCTGCGCTGACGCCAGCGTGTGTCGCCGCGACACGTCATGTCGCATCGCAAATACGACATATTGTCGCAACTTGCGCGATTTTGGCCCATCCCCCCTACGGAGCGCCGCGGGTGTCCTGCGCGCCTCGACCGTCGAGGGGGCGCTGCGACGGCTCAGCGTCCCGAGCTCGGATCCGCCAAATAGGCGGCCGCGAACTCGGCCGAAGGCGGGATGTGCTCGATTACGTCCACCAGGTTGCCCGCGGGGTCTTGGGTGATGAAGTGGCGCTGGCCGAACGCCTCGTCGCGCAAAGGCTGCACGACCGGAAGTCCGGCGCCCTCGACGAGACGTCCGTAGGTCTGCGTCGCGTCGTCCACCTCGAGATTGAGGAGAGTGCGGAACTCGAGCTCGCGAAACTGGGCCGGAACGGTCGGGTGGCCCGCGACGAGCACGGCCAGCTCGTACTCGGTGGCGCTCGCGTGCCGCAGGCTGACGTACCAGTCGGACTCGAAGCTCACCTCGAATCCGAAGTGCTGGCGATAGAACGCGACCGTTTCGGCCACGGCCGACGTGATCAGGACGGGGTAGCTGCTGGAAAGGGACGGGGAGGCGCTCATATTTACATTCACAATGAATGTATACTTACGTGCACGGAGAATGTTAGTGGC
Organism: bacterium; assembly: GCA_024742475.1. Taxonomy (GTDB): domain Bacteria; phylum Myxococcota_A; class Polyangia; order Nannocystales; family Nannocystaceae; genus CAJXVA01. The sequence continues at coordinate 117,275 of JANSYI010000001.1, forward strand.
ATTTGCGCGTCGCCGCGTGAGCCCAGTCATACGTACTGCATGTATGTTAGAGTCGGACGATGCCACGCCGAACCGCCGAGGAGGCGGCACAGACCCGCCGCGCTCTGATCGAGGCGGGCGTCGAACATTTCGCCCAGCGAGGCTACGCAACGGCCAAGTTGGAGGAGCTCATCGTCTCCGTCGGCGTTACCCGAGGCGCCCTGTACCACCACTTCGGCAACAAGCGCGGGTTCTTCGACGCAGTCGTCGAGCACCTGCTCGAGGCGCTGGGGCAGCGCGTCTCGGGGGCCAGCGACAAGGCTGGCGATGGCTGGGCGGGAATCGAGGCCGGCTGTTCGGTCTTCTTGGGTGCCGCAACCGACCCGATCTATCGCCGCGTCGTGATCATCGACGGTGCCGCCGCGCTGGGTTGGTCTCGGTACAAGGAGCTCGACGACCGCTACCTGACACGCCCGCTCCAGGAGGGACTGGCTGCCGCCAGCGACGGGAGCACCGATGCCGAAGCACTCGCCACCGCGCTCTCCGGAGCGATGAACGAGCTCGCACTGTGGGTCGCCGGCCACGACAAGCCCCGCGCCGCTCTTCGCCGTGCCCGCGCCACCATCACAGCGCTGATCGCCGCGGCACGCGTCGAGCTCTGAGCTGGCCAACACGCCGGCGGCGCATCGATGACGCTCACGCCCCGCCGGCATCGACCCACATCCACACGCCGCGCCCGATCATGTCGACCGCGATGGTGCCGACGAGCACCGCCGTGACGCGTCCAAGAATGTCGACGTAGCGCTCGACCAGCGCCTCGTTTTTCTTGCGCACGACGTCGTGGAGCTTCTTGAGCCCCAAGATGCCGGCGCTCGATCCCAAGAGCGCGACCGCGATGGAGGCGAGGGCCAGCGGGGTGTCGTAGCGGGCACCGGTCATGACCGCCGCACTGACCGTCCCCGGCCCGATCATGAACGGCATCGCCACCACAGCCGCGATCTGCGGGGGCTCGCCTCGGATCTCGGTCATCAGCTGGGCACCCGAGAGCATCGAGCGCAACGAAATTGCGAGGAAGAGCAGCCCACCGAATACCAGGAACGAGGCGAAACGCACCCCGAGCACGTCCTCGAACACCCGGTCACCCGCGATGGCGAACCCGGCGAAGACGACCCCGGAAATCGCCGACGCGCGGGCCATCACCGTCGTCATGTTCCGCATCGACATCGTCCGAACGAGGTCGAGCAGGTAGATGGCCATGATGAAGGGGTTGAGCAGGACGAAGAGCAGGCTCGACCCCTGGAAGACGTCTTGGAGGGGCTGCACGGCGATGGGCCGTGAGAGCCCAGAAGCCGGCGAGAGGGTGCAGGATTTTGTGAAACGCCGCGACACGGTATGTCGCATCGCAAATACGACATATTGTCGCGACTTGCGCGATATCGCCCCTCCCCTACGGAGCCTCCTCGCGGCGACCGTCCGCATGCACCGCGAAGCGCCCCTGCTCCCGCGGGTGCACGGGCGCGTCGGTCTTCCAGGGCCAGCCGCCGAACTGCGTGCGCCGGTAGTCCTCGAACGCCTGCTGGATCTCGGCGCGGGTGTTCATGACGAACGGGCCGTGCTGGGCGACTTGCTCGCCGATCGGGCGCCCCTGCAGCATCAGGAGCTCGGCCACGTCGTCACCTTGGTTCTCGAGCTGCAGCGGCGCGTCCGAACGGACCAGCGCGGCCGTGTTCACCTCGATCGTGCGCTCGCCGATCGCGATGCGTTGGCCTCGATGGAAGTAGAGCATGCGGTTCGCCTCGGCGATGGCCGGGGGCAGGGTGGCGCGGGCACCGGGTTGCATCTCCAGCGTCCAGATCGCCACGTGCGCGTCGGGGTTGGCGGCCCACGAGTGCTCCGGCGGCGCAGGTGCGGCGCGGCCCTCGAGGCTGCCGGCGTTGACCGTCACCAGGGTTTCTCGGCCCTGCGCGTCGGTCAGGGTGACCTTGGGGATCTCGGATGCCCAGAGCATCTTGAACGCGGGCTCGACCATCTTGTCCTTGGCGGGCAGGTTGAGCCACAGCTGGAACAGCTCGGCCGTGTTGTCCCCCTCGCGATCGATCAGCGGGAACATCTCCGAGTGCACGATGCCGCGACCGGCGGTCATCCACTGGCAGTCGCCTCGCCCGAAGCGCGCCGTCGCGCCGAGGGAGTCGGCGTGGTCGAGCAAGCCCTGCCGGGCCACGGTGACCGTCTCGAACCCGCGGTGCGGATGTCGAGGAAAGCCGGGCACCACGTCACCGTGGTACATGCGCCAGCCGTCGCGCACCGTGAAGTCGCTGCCGATGTTCCGCCCCTGCAGCAGCGCCGGGTCGGGACCCATCGCCTCGTTGCCCGCCGGGTAGGCGTCGTGGTGGTAGGCGCAGAAGAGGAACGGGTCGAGCGTGGGCCACGGAAACCCGAGTGGGACGGTCTCCAGAATCATGCGACGAGTGTAGGTTCGGCCTCGCGCCGCGCATCGGGCCGACACCGGAACAGTGCGCCCCGCGCAGCGCAACCGAATCCGCGGGCATGGCGCGGCATCTCATTCCGCCGCACCCCGCACGCCGTAACGTTGCGTACGATGGCGACGTCCGCAGTCGCGGCCGCGGGGACTTCATCGATGCTTCGAAACCAACGCGTTGTCGTATGCCTTCTTCTCGCTGCAGGCTGTGCAGCCGATCCCGCCGACGAGGTCGCCACTGACTCGGCCGAGGCCACGACCGGCGAGGGCACCACCGGCGCCGCGCAGAGCACCGGCGAGCCCGCCGAGAGCAGCTCGGGCGACGTGACGGCCGACGTCTCCTACTACGAGGACATCCGCCCCCTGCTCACCCAGCACTGCGTCGCCTGCCACACCGAGGGGTCGATTGCGCCCTTCAGGCTCGACTCCTACGAAGACGTCGCCGCCCTCGCCCCCGCGATCAAGACAGTGGTCGAGGCGCGCACCATGCCGCCGTTCGGCGTGCGGGCCGACGGCAGCTGCCAGGAATACGACGACCCGTGGTGGATGACCGAAGACGAGATCGCCACGATCGCCGCGTGGGTCGATGGCGGCATGGCGGCCGGCGACGACACCATCGAGGCGCCCGAGCCGCCTGCCCTGCCCACGCTCGAGGGCGACACCGAGCTGGTGGGCATCCCCGAGTACGCGCCCGAGACGAACGAAGAGCTGGGCTTCGCCCTCGACGACTACCGCTGCTTCCCGATCCCCTTCGATATCGAGTCCGACCGGTACCTCACCGGCTTCGACGTCATCCCCGACAATGACGAGCTCGTGCACCACGTGCTCGGCTTCCGCGTCGACCCCACGTTCCTCAACAACGCCGAGGCCATCTCGGTCCTCGAAGGCATCGACGAGAAGCCCGGGTGGCCGTGTTACGGCGCGGCCGGGGACGGCATCCTCCCCCAAGGCGTACCGGTGACCTGGGCGCCGGGCCAAGGCGCGGTCAACTACCCCGAGGGTGTCGGCGTGCGCTTCGAGCCCGGCGACATCATGGTCGTGCAGATGCACTACAACCTGCTCGACGAGGGCGGCCTCGATGCCAGCGAGATCCGCCTCAAGTGGGAGGACGAGGTCGAGAAAGAGGGGTTCCAGGTGCTGTGGGACCCGTTCTTGTTCCAGTCGTTCACCGGCGGCAGCCAAACCCTCCCGCCGGGCATGGAGAGCGCCAAGTACAACTGGGATGCCACGTTCGAGGAGATGTTCTCCTTCGACGGCATCTCGTTCCCGCAGATCGACCTGCTGGGCATCATCCCGCACATGCACGAGCGCGGCCGCAAGATGTCGGTCGAGATCGAGCGCGCCGAGGGCATGGAGTGTGCGGCCGACGTCGACCGCTACGACTACAACTGGCAGCGCACGTACTTCTACGAGGCGCCGATTCAGGTCAGCGCAGAGGACCGGCTGCACGTCGAATGCGACTTCAACACCGAGGGCGTCAGCGACCCCGTCGGCGCTGGATTTGGCACGCAGGACGAGATGTGCCTGGTCGGGCTATTCTTCACCGAGTGAGCTCTCGACGCGCCGGCCTGCTGGTACTCGTGTTGGGACTCGCGTTGGGACTCGTGCTGGGCGTCGCGTGCGTGTCGCCCCCACCCGAGTCGCCGCAGCCGCAGACGCCGCCCGAAGCTCCTGCACCCAAGATGCCCGCACCCGAGCCGAACGACCCTGCGCCCGCGAAGCTCGGCGAGCGGGTCGAGGCGCTGGCGCTGGCTTGTGATGGGGCCGCGCTCACCGAGCTGGGCCCCGAGGCGATCGCAGCGCTGCAGCCCGACGACACCACGACGAGCGCAAGCCTGCTCGCCTTGTGGGAGCGAGAGCGAAGGTTCGAAGACGGCGCGATCGTCCCCGCGAGCGTCGACGCCTTCGTGCCCGCGCTCGCCGCTGCGCTCGACATGCAGCCGCCGGCCTGGTGGGTCGACACCCTGAAGTCCGCCCGCGGCGGTCCGAACATCGCGACGGGCTACGACCTCGGCCTGGTCGACGGAGGCGACAGGCGCGGTCCGCTGCGCCCCGGTCCCGGCGGCGTGCTCGTGCGCCCGGGCCTGCCCGTCGCCCTGTCCGGCAGCGCCCTGGCCTTCGACCTGTCGATGGGGCGCGTCGAGTTGATGCCCGTCCCCGAGCGCCCCGGCACCGCGCTCGAGGTCGCGCGGGCCCACGCGGGCTCCACCCTCTACGTCGCCGCCTTCGAGCCCAGCGTGGGTGGGTTTCGGTTCCCGCTGCGCGCCGTCGGGAGCGACGGCAAGGAGCGTTGGTCCACGGAGGTCTGTGCGGCGGACCGCAAGGTGCTCGGGGGCCACGGCGCGATGATCGTCGAGGTGGACGTCATCGAAGACCCTCCGCCCAACCCGCGCGTCAAGAGCATGCCCCGCCCGCACGGCATCGCGGTCTTCACCGCCGAGACGCACGGGGTCACGGTCGAGGTGTTCGACCTCGAGGGCCGACGCACCCTCGCGTGGAGCTCCGACCTGTGGTCGTGGCGAGGCTGAGTCAACCCGTGCCCACGTCCATGAAGCGCACCGGGCTGCGGTAGCCCTCGGCATCGTAGGCGCGCACGCCGAAGAACACGTTGTCCTTGGACATCGGCAGCGTGGCCTGAAGCGCGGCGCCCACGTCCTTGGTGTCGGTCCACTGCGGCGCGGTGGTGTCGCGCCAGACCACCTCGTAGCCGGCGACGTCGGGCTCGGGGCTGGCGTCCCACCGCATCGTCGTGTCGTGACTGAGCGCCGCCGCGACGATGCGCGCGTTGCCGGGCGCCGACGGAGCGTTGGCGAGGTGAGCGAGGCTCGCCGCGTTGAGCCGCGCCACGCCGGCGAGATAGCCCTCGTCGACGTGCTCGGCCAGGTCGCCAAAGGACCGGCCACCCTCGGTGCGAACGTCTTGGTGCTGCCGGTCGTAGTTCTCTTCGACCTCGCTGAACCGCACCGCCGCGAAGCCCTCCTCGTTGAACGCCGTGTGGTCCCCACCACGCAGGAACCTGTCGCGGCGAAAGACCAGCTTGGCCTGCACCGGCAGCGCGTGCAGGCGGCCGATCTCGTGCACGTAGCGGGCGAGCTGGCGGCTCGGTCCGTCGTGCGTCGCGGCCAGCGTCCGCATGCGGTCCAAGTCGGGCTCGGGCGGCAGGGCGATCGAGAACACGCGCACGGCACCATCGTGGCGCGCACCGCCAGGCCCGGTGGGGTCGCCGACGATGTCGTTGGAGAGCACCGCGCGAACGTCGACCCCGCGCTCTCGCGCCGCCTGGGCGTGCGCGCGTGCGCCGAGCAGGCCCTGCTCCTCGCCCGCCGTGGCCATGAACACGATCGTCGCGTCGTAGTCGTGCTGCGACATCACGCGAGCGAGCTCCATCACGAGCGCCGTGCCCGAGCCGTCGTCGTTGGCCCCTGGCGCGTCGGCGGTGCGGTTCATCAGGTCGGTGACGCGAGAGTCGTAGTGGCCGATGACATAGTAGTGGCGGGCCGCGGCCTCGGGCATCGTGCCGGGCAGCGTCGCGACCACGTTGACGACGTCCGTCGGCTGGTCGACGCGGCGACCGTCGGGCTCGACGCGGTGCGTGTCGAAGGCGACGCGCAGTCGCGGCGATCGGCGAAAGTGCGCCGCGATGGCCTCGCGGGCTGCCCCGATGCCGCGCGCGGGGTCATCGGCGGCCGAGAGCGTGTGGCGGGTGCCGAAGCCCACGAGCAGCTCGATCGACGCGCGCAGCTGCGCGGGGTCGACCGTATCGAGCATCGAGTCGACGGCGGCGGGCCGATCCGCGGCGGCGGTCTGGACGTCGATCGCTGCGCTCGGTGCAGCCGGCGGGAGCTCACTCGCCGAGGCACAGGCCGCCACGAGGAGCACGGAAGACGCCACGCATCGCATGGGGCCGAGCGTACACCTCCGCGCAGCGGCTTCAGGAGGGCTTCAGGAGGGCGCCAGAATGAAGTCGGCGAAGACGGGATAGTGGTCCGACGCGCCCTGCGTTCGCACCTCGGCATGGAGCAGGGCCAGGCGCGTGTCGTAGACGATGTGGTCCAACATCGAGGTCAGCTCGCCGACGCGCAGGGGCCAGTGCCACGTGTCCGCGCGTGGGTCGACCTGGGCCAGCGCGCTGCGCATGCCCTTGTCGGCCAGAAACTCCACGGCGCGTCCGTCCGCGCCCTCGTTGAAGTCTCCGGCGACGATCGTGGGCACGCTCTCGTCGACGGAGCTCCAAAACCCTTCGATCTCCGCGCGGCGATCATCGCGCGTCGAGAAGTACCCCTGCACCCAGCTGCCCGAGTCGCTGACCGGGGGCCTCAGATGCACGTCGAGCAGCTGCACGCGTCCCAGCGGGCCGTCGACCGTGACGAGCCACGCCGGAAACCATCCGGTCTCGGACTCGAGGTAGACCTCGGAGACGATCGGGTACTTGGACAGGACGCCCAGACCTCCCGCCCGGCAGCAGTCGCGAAACTCGATGTGGGGGTATTGCGCGCTCAGAGCGTCGACGAAGCGATCCTCCGAGGCCGCGGTGATCTCCTGCAGCAGCACGACGTCGGCGTCGATCGCCTCGAGCGCCTCGAAGTTGGCGATGTGGTCGGCGACGCCGAAGTTCACGTTGAAGGTGGCGACCCGCAGCCGGGGCGCGGCGCTCGGTGCGACCACGCGTGCCGACTCGAGAGAGCCCGCCGAACGCGAGGAGTCGACGCTCCCGCATGCGACCAGCGATGTCAGGAGGAGCAGCAGGCTCGCGCGATGCACCCCCCTTGGACGCGGCGCGTTCGCGCGAAGTTCCGCCATCGCGTCACATGCGTGTATCCGCAGTCGCGGCAAGAGCCTGCGCAATCGAGCAGGTCCACGGCCGCGCACGACCTGGTATGCCCGCGCCATGCAACGGCGCCTGCTTGCGGACACCGCATACACCGAGCACACCGCGAGCGCAGTCGCGGGTTTCCACCGCAGAGTCATCGACGAGGTGGCCAAGGCGGTCGAGCACGAGGCGGTCGTCGTGGTCGGCATGGCCCAGAACCCGGTCGTCAAGCGGGCTCGCAAGGCGCTGACCCAGGCCGACATCCCGTTCACCTACCTCGAGTACGGCAGCTACCTCTCGGCGTGGAAGGAGCGCCTGGCCCTCAAGATGTGGAGCGGTTGGCCTACGTTTCCGCAGGTGTTCGTCCGCGGCGTCCTGCTGGGCGGAAACGCGGAACTTCAGGTCGCGCTGGCCGACGGGAGCCTGCGAGAGCGTCTCGAGGGCTGACGCGGTAGACTGCAGGCGTGGACTGGCGGTGCGGTGTAGGGCTCGGATGTGCGTTCGCGCTGGGGTGCGCGTCCGCCGAAGACCCCGCCAGCGGCCCCTCGCCCACATCGTCGCCGCCCACGATGTCCTCCGCGGGGGGCACGACCGACGACTCGGGGCCGATGACGACGGGCATCGACCCGCCCGGCGATGACGACGGCCACGACGAAGGCGACGGCAGCTCGAGCACCGGCGGCAGCATCGACGAGACGACCACCGGCGATCCGTCCACCACCGACGACTCCGACCCGACGCAGACCTCGTCCACGACGAGCGTGGGCGAGACCTACCCGTGCGACGCGCCCACCACCTGCAACGGCGCGAGCTCGCTCGGAGGCGTCGCCGGGGACAGCAGCTCGCCGCCGCTGGTCGAGTCGGGCAGCGAACCGATCTGGCTGCAGGTGCAGGTGAGCGAGAACGACAGCGGCGTGTTCTCCAACGACATGGAGGTCCGCATCGAGCTCGTCAGCGAGGGCGCCGACTTCGATCTGCGCGCCTATCTCGGCGGCCTCCAGGACACCACCGGCTGCGGCGGCACCGAGCAGCGCTCGGAGACCACCGGAGTGGACACGGTCAGCTTCACCTGGGGTGAGTCGGGGACGTTCGCCAACAACGACGACGACGGCACCTTCGTCGCCGTCGAGGTCTTCCCCAAAGAGGGCGTTTGCACGGATGGGGCCAGTTGGCTGCTCACGGTGACCGGCGACACCACCTGAGCCGTGGCCAATCCTCACGACCGGACCGGCCCCCGGGCGCAAGTTGGGCTTGACGCCACAACGGCTGCCCGACAGGCTCCCAGGTAGTTTGGCCACGCTCGAGTGCAAAGCGTCTCAGGGGCGCATCGTCGTCTACGTCGGAGATGCCCCCGACGACGCGGAGGGTGCGAAGGCGCTGGCCGACGCGCGGGCCTTCGGCATCGAGCTGGGCGAGAAGGACACCTACAAGGTTCGCCTGGTGCCCGAGTCCGAGCTGCCCACGGTCGCCGACGTCCTGCACTCCGCGTTCGCGTTCCCGCTCGACGTGGCCGGGCCGGTCCACTTGGGCACCACCTTCGGTGAGTCTCAAGGCTCGTGGTCGGTCGAGGACGGCCCCTACTGGGGCGCGCTGTACGAGGTGTTCCCCGACTGCGAAGAGGCCATCGGCGCTCAGTACGTCCTCGTGCTCGCCAAGCAAGACGCCCTGCCCGAGGCTCGGTGGGCCAAGTGCCCCCACCTCACCGACGCCGAGCGCACGCCGGGCGGCGAGTCGTTCCCCGACGCGCTCGCGCTGCCCGGCGACGCCATGGACGACGCCTCGCTGCCCGACCTCGGTGCGTTGTTCGGTGCGCTGAGCAGCAAGTCCGCGAAGAACAAGGAAGAGCGAGCCCGATCGCAGGCCGGTCATGACGGCAGTGGTTTGGGCGGCGACTCGGGCGGTGCCAAGGCCTCGCCCGACGCCGTCGCGTCCCGCCTCTTCGCCGCAATCGCCAACCTCGGCGACGACGAAGATCTCGGCGACGACGACGACCTCGACGACGCGGCCGACCCCGAGCAGCACGACCCGTTCTACGCGTTCATCAAGAAGATGGTCGCCGAGGAGCAGCTCGCGCTGGTCGAAGGCGCCAGCGCCCGCAAGCTGGCCGAACGCCTCGAGCTGGCCCTCGAACGCGACCCCATGATGTTCCAGCGCCCCGGCGACTGGTTCTTCGAGCAGCGCGAGGTCGACGAGCTCTTCGCCTCCGACGAAGACCTCATGACCGGCATTCGCGACGCGCTCAACGGCTGAGCATGTCGCGGACCTTTGCGGTCGCCAGCACCGCGTAGACCTGCGAGATCTTGCCCGCCTCGTTCAAGAGCACCTGCAGGCAGATCACGGGTGCGGACTGCGGGTCTGCGGGTGCGCGGCGCAGCACGAGGGTCGGAAGGCCGCCCAGCATTCGCAGCTCGATGGAGGGCGGGTGGGGCTGGCCCTGGGCGAGCTTGAGATAGAACCCGGCGACCTTGCGCGCGCCCACCACGGGCTTGCGCGCCGCGAAGAACTCACCGGCGCCGTCGGAGAGCACCCGGACGTCTTCGGCCAGCGCCGCCTCGGCCGCGACCCGATCGCCGGCCGCCACCGCGCCGAAGAACCTGCGCATCGTCTGCACGATCTGCTCGTGCGGGACGCTGAGGCTGCGGCGCTGGCTCGTCTCCCACTCGCGCATGCGAGCGCGTACGCGGTGCGCGATCACCTTCACGTTCGACTCGCTCAGCGTCAGGGTCTGCGCCACCTCGCGCACCGAGTGGCCGAGCACGTCACGAAGCACCAGCACCGCTCGCTGCACGTCGTCGAGCTGCTCGGCCGCCCACAAGAAGCTCATCGAGAGGCTCTCGATGGAGGTGTAGCGGGCGCCGGGGACGGGCTCGGGGTCGGCCGGTACGTCCATGACGGCGGGCAGCCACGGGCCTACGTAGCGCTCCCGCTGACGGGCGCGGAGACGATCGCGCGCCAGGTTGGTGGCCACGCGGACGAGCCACGGACGCACGTCCCGCTGGCGATCGGGGTCGGCCCGCAGCAGGCGGACGAACGTGTCTTGCACAACCTCGTCGGCGTCGGCGCGCACGCCCAGCATGCGAAACGCCAAGCCCCACAGGTAGTCCCCGTGGTCTCGATAGAGCGCTTCGGTGCTGGGTGGCTCGTACATCAGGCGGCGCGGGGCTCCGCGGCGGCCAGGATCGCATGGGCCACCTCCTGGGCCGAGCCAAACGCGGCGTCCGCCAGCCCGCCGTGGGACCCCACCGCGTCGCCGACCCTCCACAGGCCGCCCGCCCGCACCCCGGGGCGCCCGTGGGGCCCGGGTGGGACGATGCCCTCGGTCACCACGATGCGAGGCAGGAATTGGGTGTGCACCACCTGCTCTCGCCAGCCGGGGAGGGCTCGATCGAGCAGCCCCTCGAGCCGGGCGCGCGCGTCCTCCACCGCGCCGTAGTGCAGCGTGTGCACCATGGCGCCGGGCCCCAGCGTCGCGGTATCGCTGTGCACGGAGAGGTACATCGGGTCGTCGAGGTCGAACGCGAGCCCGGGCCCCGCGGGGCGCTCCCGCAGCGCGACGTCCAGGCACGCCACCGCGGCCGTGTTGAGCGAGGGCACGTCGGCCCATCGCGCCGCGAGCGAGGGAGGCACGGCGAGGACGACGTGCCGCGCTTCGATCGCCTCGCCGCTGCGAAGCGTCACACCCCGCGGTTGCACGTCCTCCACGGGAGCGCGCGTGCGCACCTCGACGCACAGCCGCGCGCACGCGGCCTCCAGCGCCCCGACCAGCCGCTGCCAGCCTCCGTCGAGGTAGCGCACGCCGTGCACGGTCGCCTGACGCAGCGCCGCGACGGCGTCGGCCGCCCGCACACCCTCGAGATCGCCGCAGTACGTCGACAGCCGGAGCATTGCCGACAAGAACGCCCTCGAGGGGGCGTCGGGCATGCGCCGATGTGCCCACTGCGCCGCGGATTCCTCACCCGCCTCGAGCGTGCGCACCGACGCGAACAGCGTGCCCAGAGCCCAGCGACCGCGCACCGAGAGCAGGCCGGTCGTGAGCAAGGGCCACGGCGAGCTCGGGAGGCGGTGGCGCCCGCCACCCCAGTACGCCACGCCATCGAGCGCGGGCGAGCCTCCAGGCAGCGAGATCTCCAGCGACGCGAGCACCGACTGAGCCGCGCCCCCGCGGTACAGGGCGTGCGCGCCGCGGTTGAAGGAGAACCCCTTGTGGGTGGCCGTCCGCGCGAGTCCGCCAACCGCGGCCCCACGCTCGAGCACGACCACCCGCTGGCCCCCACGTGCCAGCAGGGCCGCGCAGGACAGGCCGGCGATGCCACCCCCAACCACGATCACGTCTGTGCTCTGCATGCCCCCCTCACGCGGCCGGGGACGATCGGTTACGAGCCCCTCGATCTTTTTTTCGTCCCAAGCCGAAACAGCAAAACCACGCGGTCGGCACTACGAACGATCCGTGACGAAGTCGGCTTTGGTGTGCACATCCGTTCTCGCTCTGGCCGCGCTGCCGGGATGCAAGGCCGCGCCGCCGACGCAGCCCCCGCCAGTGGCTCAGGCCGCGCCCGAACCCGAGCCCGAGCCCGAACCCGAGCCCGAACCGCCCAAGGTTCCCGACGACGCGATCGCCGTGGGCACGTTCAACGTCGAGTGGGCCTTCGACGAGATCGACAAGCGGCCCAAGAAAGCCCGCCCCCACCAAGCCAAGACCGCCGAGGACTGGGCCTGGAAACGCGACAGCATCGCGAAGATCCTGGTCGAAGAGGAGCTCGACATCGTCACGCTGATCGAAGTCGGCGGAGAGCGCGAAGCCAATGACATCGCCGACGCCGTGCTGTCCGCGGGCGGCTACCGCTACGACGTGGCGTGCTTGCCGACGCACGACAAGCACACCGGGCAGCACGTCGCGGTCCTCTCGCGGTTCTCGATGAGCAACACCCGTCGCTTTCAGACCCAGATCGCCAAGCACGTCGCCACCGACATCGACCTGCCCTCGGGCGACACGGTGACGCTCGTCGGCCTGCACCTGCGCGAGTCACAGCAGCCCGCCTACGCATCCAAGCGCCGCAAGGCCGCCCGCGCCCTGCAGCGCGAGCTGCACAAGACGCTGCAGACGCCCTTCATCCTCACCGGATCGTTCGGGTCCCGCGTCCACCCCTACGACGACGACTACGGCAAGCGCACGCCGGGCATCTTGGCGTCGCGGCACAATCGAGACGAAGCGGACGACTGCACCGATTCGGCGAGCGAGGCGGGCCGCACCAACGTCGCGGGTGACCCGGTCGACCACATCGTGACCTGCGGGCTGGAGATGCGCCGCGCAGAGACCTCGGCCGAAGGCGCGACCGTGCGCGAGAGCGACGACCCCTCGGAGCTGCCGTGGCCCGCGGTTCCGATCGAAGAGGACCCGTACCGCGACGTCAGCGACCACTACCTGGTGTGGGCAGAGATCGCGATGCCCAAGCCCGAGCCCGAGCCCGAAGCCGAGGACACCGACGGGGTGTCCCTGTAGCGGCGGCCGTGCCTCGCAAAGGGGAGGCGGGGGCGAAGCCATCGCGAGTCACCGAGGGCTCCACCCCCGCCGCGATGTGGATTGGAGGGGGAAGTCCTCCCCGGTCTCGACCGGGCTGTTGCCGATGTCTGCGAGACCGTGAAGGACGCTCTCAACCTAGCGGCACACGCCGCGGCGGCCTCACCGATCCGCCTCGGAAGGCCCAAGGAAAAACCTTGAGGGCTAGAGCGTGTCGAGCGCCTGGCGAGCGCTGTTGAGGATGTGGCGCGCCGCGGGGTGTTCGACGTGCCGCTCCATCGACAGGAGATAGAGGTCCTCGGTGGCGTCGGGGAGCTGCCAGGCGAGCTCCAGCCCGAACGCCTCACGCAGGTGCTCGGCGATCAACAGCGGCGCCACGATGAACCCGTGCCCCTTGGACGCGAACACCTTGATGAGGGCGCTGTCCTGAACCTCGGCGACGGAACGGACCTCGGCGCCGTCGCGGTGCAGCACGTGATCGAGGCTGCGTCGCAGAGAGGCCGTCCGCGGGAGGAGCAGGAACGGGGCGCCTTCGAGACGCTCGGGCAGCGGGTGTTCGGCGCACAGGGCCGGCGCACCAAACACCCCGACGGGCGAGCGCCCCAGCGGATGGTTGTGCACGGTGGCGTGCTGCGGCGCCAGGGCGTAGTCGGACAGGACGAGGTCGAGCTCGTGCACCCGAAGGCGCTCGACCAGGCTGCTCAGCTCCCCCTGCCGGATGACGAAGCCGGACTCGACGTCGGTGAGCGCGGGCTCGAGCAGGCCATAGACGACGAGCTTGGGCAGCGCCTCGACCACCCCCACCCGCAGCGGCGCAGCGACGGCGGGGCCCTGCAGCGTGGCGCGAAGCTCATCGCCCAGCGCGAAGATGTCGGCGGCGTAGGTGTGCACGTGCTGGCCGAGCGCGGTGAGCTGCCAGCGGTTGCCATCGCGCTCGAGCAGCGGGCCCCCGCACTGGTCTTCGAGCTCGCGGATCTGGGCGCTGACCGTGGGTTGGGTGACACGAAGCGCTCGCGCGGCGGCGGACATGCTGCCCCGCCGCGCCGTCTCGAAGAAGTAGCGCAGGTGGTTGTAGTTGAGGTGCTGCATCAGGTGGCGAACAGCTGTGAGGGGTCGCGAAACGCCTTGAACTCGAGCGCGTTGCCGGCCGGGTCGCGAAAGAACATCGTGGCCTGCTCGCCGACCTCGCCCTCGAAGCGCACGGTCGGCTCGATGACGAACTCGACGCCCTTGGCCACCAGTCGCTCCGCGAACATGGCGAACGCGTCCCAGCGCAGCACGACGCCAAAGTGCGGGACCGGCACGTCGTGGGCGTCGACGGGGTTGGTCACGTCTGCCGCGCGCGGACCGTCATGGAGGTGCGCGACGATCTGATGCCCGAAGAGGTCGAAGTCGACCCAGGTGGGCGCGCTGCGACCCTCGGGGCACCCGAGCGTCTCGCCGTAGAACCGTCGAGCGGCCTCGAGGTCATCCACGACGAACGCCAGGTGAAAGGGCTGCATGCGCGCAGGATAGCGCTTCGTGGCGCGGTTCCCAGCGGCGATGATCGATCACGGGCGCGCCCGGATCTCGGAGGCTCTGGCGCGCGCCGTGGCGGCCTCGGACGGCCGCCCGACCGCGCCCAGCGCATGAGCGAGGTCGTCGAGGACATCGGCCACCACCGGGTCGTCGCGCCCCTCCTCCCCCTCGAACGCCTCGCGCGAGGCTTCATAGGCGGCGAGGGCGGCGTCGAGGTCGCCCCTCTCGGACTCGAGCCGGCCCAGGGCGCGAAGCAGCAGCGCGGTGTTGCTGTGGTGGGGACCGTAGGCCGCCTTGGACATCGCGAGCGCCCGCTCGAGGTGGACCCGGGCCTGCGCAAAGGCGTGCGCGTCGATCTCCAGGTGCGCGAGGCTGAGCAGCGTGATGATCATGCGCGGGTGATCGGGTCCGAGCGACGCGGTCCACGACGCGAGAGCTCGCTCCAGCAGCGCCCGCGCCTCACCGGGCCGACCGCTCCGCGCCTTGACGATGCCGATGTCGACGAGCGAACGAGCGGTCTGCGGGTGTGCCTCCCCAAAGGCGTCCTCGAGGATCCCCCTCGCGCGCTCGTGGAGTGCGAGCGCCTCGTCCAGCCTCCCCTGCGCCGCGACGACCGTGGCGAGGTGGCCCAGTGAGCTCGCGACGGCGGGGTGGGTCTCGCCGAGGCGCTCGGACTCGATCTCGATCGCACGATGGTGCAGCGCGGCGGCGTCGGCATACTCGCGACGCTGGGCGAGGATGATGCCGCGGTAGTCGAACAGCTTGGCGCGGCGCACGTCGTCTTCGGGCGCGCGCTGCTGATCGAGGGCCGCTTCGGCGAGTCGCGACCACAGCATGCCCTCGCTCGCGCGGCGAAGCTCGTGGCCGAACGTGTACGACGCGTCGGTGGCGGCCTCGATGGCGGTGTCGGTGTCCCCGGCCCGGATCGCGCCGAAGTATGCGTCGCTGAGCCGCTGCCCCGCCTCGTCGAAGCGACCGAGCTGGTCGAGCGCCCAGCCGGCCTCGGCCTGCGCCGCAGCGAGCAGCCCCTCGTCGCCGATGGCCTCAGCGCGCGCTACGGCCTCCTGCGCGGTGACGAGCGCATCTTCGACGTGGCCGGCGTTGAGCTGGATCGCGGCCTGAAGGACTCCGGCACGGACCTCGCGCAGCTCGGGCCGGCTCCGGTTGGGTGCGCGCGCGCTGGGGGCAGACGCGGCGGCCAGGCACGCGCGGGGGCGACCGAGCTTGGTCGCTGCGTCGGCGGCGTGCTGCAGCGCCATGACGTCGCCGCGGCCGAGTTCGTGCAGCAGCGCCTCCATCTCGATGGCGCGATCGTCGAGACACTCGTCCACCCGCGCGAGCGTCGGGGCGTCCCACTCGCCCTGGACCCGCGCGGTGCGGCACGCCTGCGCCTTGGCCTCCGCCCACGCGTCGCGTCGCGCATCGAACACCTCGGTGGTGTAGGCGAGCATCGTCGGCGCGTAGGGCAGCCCGCTGCGCGCGGCGGTCTGCGCCAGGGTCGAGCGAGCGCCCTCATTCCATACGGCTCCGATCGACGCGCCTGCGTCGCGACACGCCGCGTCGGCACGGGCACGCCGCCAGTGGGGTACGGCGGCAGCGATGAGGCCAACGGTGAGCACACCGGCCGCCCCCCAGGCCAACCGTCGCCGACCGGCGTGGCGTTCGCCCAGCGCGATGGCGGCGAGCAGCGCGTCCATGGACTCGAAGCGGGCGTCGGGGTCGGGCTGCAGGCCTCGATCGAGCACGGCCTGCAGCCACCACGGCACGTCTCGGTCGGGCGGCTGGGCGCGGGTCGACTTGGAGATCAGGGCACGCCAGGAGTCCTCCTCGAACGGCCGCACGCCATGGAGGGCCTCGAACATGCTGACGCAGAAGCCAAACTGGTCGCTGCGGTGGGTGGAGTCGCGACTGAACTGTTCGGGCGCCATGTACACCGGCGTACCCATCAAGTCGCCGGTCTTGGTGAGCGAGGCCTCGCGCGGATCGGACGAGGACGCCTCGAGCCGCTCGAGGGTGGCTTCGAGATCAGGACGCGCGCCGTCCTCGCGGGCGCTGCCGCGTGCGAGCCCAAAGTCCATCACGCGAACGCTGCCATCGTCGCCGACCATGACGTTGTCGGGCTTGAAGTCGCGGTGGATCAGGCCCTTGGCGTGCGCGGCCGCCAACCCCCGGCCGGCGCTGACGAACACGGATACGACCTCCTTCCACGGTCGCACGCCGTCTACTTGGTCCGACCATGCGCGCAGCGTCCTGCCGGCGATGAACTCCATGGCCACGAACACGCGCCCGTCGTGCACGCCGACGTCATGCACCGTGACGACGTTGCGATGATTGAGCTTGGCGAGGGTCTGCGCCTCCCGGTGCAGCCGCGCCCTCGCTCGGTCCCGACCCCGCCCGCGCGGCTTGAGTAGCTTGAGCGCGACCTTGCGATCGAGCTGTGGGTCGTAGGCGGCAAAGACCACCCCCATCGCCCCGGTCCCCAGCGCCGACAACACGACGTAGCGACCGACGCTGGCCCCCGGCCCCAGCGGCCCATCGGACGCCTCCTGCTCCCCTCCCGAGCCCGCGAGCGTCTCCAGGGCCGCATCCGGGGGTGCGCCGTCCATCGTGTCGAGCGTCGCCGTGACGCTCGAGGGATCGGAGGACGCGGACACCCCATGGGTATCCCCCGCGCCGTTCTCGATCGCAAGTCGACGCGCCGGAGGGTCCGCGCAGCGTCACCCTCCGCAGGCGTCGGGGAGGTTGCCGAAGATCGTCGTCGTGCCACCGAGACTGGAGAGCTGGCCGGCGAGCGCGGTGGCGTCGCAGGTGGGCAGCAGCGGGTTGCCCGAGACCTGGAAGTACTCGCCGACGGTCTCGAGCTGCGCGAACCCGGCGACGGAGCGCAGCTCGGGCATGTTGCGAATCGTGAAGTAGGCCCCGACGCCCGTCAACGAGCCGAAGTCCCCCGCATTGGTCAGCAGTGCATTCTCGCCCAGGTAGAAGTAGCCCCCACTCGTCTGCAGAAGCGGCATCGACAGGTCGGTGAGGGCGTCGTGTTCCCGCACCTGCACGCCGTGGGCGACCTGCGCGAGCTGGGACATCTCGATCCGGTGCATGCTCGGGTTGGCGATGAACACGAGCCGGTCGCCGACGGACTGCAGCGCGGCCAGGCCGTCGACGTGCTGCAGCTGCGGGTTGTCGCGCACGACCACGTCTTGGCCGACCTCGGTCAGGCTGGCGAAGCCGTCAACGCCGGCCAGCTGCGCGTTGTCGTGAATGCGAAGCTCGCCCTCGAGCGAGACCAGCCCCCCAAAGCCCCCGATGGTCGAGAGCGCAGGGTTTTCGATGACCCGCAGCAGGTCCCCGACGTTTTGCAGCTGACCGAAGCCGCCGAGCGACTCGAGCGACGCGTTGTACGAAAGGCTGAGCACGAGCCCGACCGAGACCAGCTGCGGAAAATCGATCGTCGTCAGCGACGGGTTGCCATCGACCACGAGCCAGTTGCCCACGGTCTGCAGCCCCGCCAGACCCTGCGCATCGACGAGGCTGCCGTTGAACTGCACCACGATGCTGGTCTCGGCCTCGGTCAGTCCTTCCAGGCCGTCGAGCGTGGCGAGGGAGCCATTGTGTTGAATCCACACGTTGCCCTGCACGCTGCCCATGCCCGCGCATCCACCCAGGCTCAGCAGGTTGCCGTTGCCTTCGATGCGAATGCCCGAGGACCCCACGGACGTGACGCCCCCGAGCGCGTCGAAGTGCTCGAGCGCGGCGTTGCGCTGGATGCGAAGGCCCGAGAGCGCCCCGGTGACGTTCGCGAGCCCCGACACGTCCGCAAGCTGGGCGTTGTCGGCGAGCAGGATCTGACCGGTCACACCCGAGATGCCCGCCAGGCCATCGAGATCTTGCAGCA
Organism: bacterium; assembly: GCA_024742475.1. Taxonomy (GTDB): domain Bacteria; phylum Myxococcota_A; class Polyangia; order Nannocystales; family Nannocystaceae; genus CAJXVA01. Next base: position 135,471 of record JANSYI010000001.1, read on the forward strand.
GCGGATGCTCGCCCACTTCGACGCCCGAAACCGTGCCCGATATGCCCTCGAGGCCGGCGAGCGAGGAGAGCTGCGCGTTGCCCCACACCCGGATCCTGCCCGCGACCGTGCTCAGGCCAGACAGGTGCTCGAGCGTCAGCAGGCTTGGGTTGTACTGAATGAACACGTTGCTCACCGACTCCAAGCCCTCGAGATCGATCGTCTCCAGCTGCGGGTTGTCGCTGACGTGCATCATCCCTGCGATCGTCTCCAGCTGCTCGAGCCCCTGCAGGCTGAGGAGGTCGGGGTTGTGCCGAATCTGCACCTGGCCGCTGACCGACTCGATGCAGCCGAGCACCGAGAAGTCGACCGCGCCTTCGATGCCGTAGAGGATCAGGTCGCCCTCGATGCTCGTGTAGCCCTCCAAGGACTCGAGCTCGGCCATGGAGACCACGCTCGTATTGCCCACCCACGGGCCTTGGTCGCAGTCGAGCGGCTCGCCCGTCGAGGAACTCGAGCTGCTGCTCTCCTCCTCCCCCGAGCTCGACGTCGAGGTCGACGACCCCCCCGAGGTGGTCGAGTCGGACGTCGTGCTCGCCGGCAGGCCGCCGCCGGTGGTGGGGTCGTCTTCGAACGTGGACGAACCCGGCTCGGGAAGGACTCCCGTCGTCCCCGAGTCGCCACCGAGCACGGTCATATCGGTCCGGCCGCATGCAGTCGCGGCGATGCTCAGAAGCATCGCGCACCCGGCTGCACCACGGAGGCCGAACTCACGCATCCCTCAATCGTCGCGCACCCCGGGACGACGTGCACGCGGAACGGTCACAAACGACCGGAGGACCGGCCGACCGGGCCGCGCTCCGGGTCGAGCCGCAGCCATTGCCCTCTCCCGAACAGCCGCCCCAGCTCGCTGTGCGGCGGCATGTCGTGCGAAACGCATCCCCAGACGCCCTGCCCCGCCTGCAGCCCCGTCAGACGCACGGAGGCCCAGCGAGCCAGGCCGAAGCCTCCGAGCTCGTCCAACCACGGCGCCGCGAGGCCGCCGACCGCGACGAGGAGCTCGTCGTGCAGCGCCCACAAAGCGCCGTCGGCAACGCCGACCGCTCGCGTTTCGCGGTGCAGCCGCTGGTGCGTGCCATCCGCGAAGTCGAGACGGGGATGCCCATCGACAAGGCCCCGCCAGGTGGCGCCTTCGAACTCCACGCTCTCGTCCCAAGACGGTTTCGGGAAAGCCTCGAGCCCGCTGGGCATCGCGACCTCCGGCAAACTCCGCCAGCGTGACGCCGTCCGCCGATCGGCGTCGTAGGCTTCGGCATGTCGCTCGGGCGCCGCCGCAATCTCGGCCCGGGCCCACGAGATCCCCTCCTCACCCGCGCGATTCCGGATCGGCTCGTCAAGCTCCCCTTCGAGGAACGCGTCGTGTCCACACTCCCAGCGGTCTGGATAATCGTAGATGTGGTCGAACCCAGCCAGCAGCTCCACCGTCCACGGGCGGACCTCGAGCAACCACCGGTCGGACCTCGACGTCCCTCCCGATCGCTGGGAGGGAACGCCACGCAGGGCAGAGGGCGAACTCATCGGCTCACGCCGGCTCGAAGCAGCCAAAGTCGTCGCTGAACTTGTCGAGCGTGCCGGGCACGGCCGTGCCGTCGACGTCCATCGCGTGCACGACGCGGCCGCCCTCGGACTTGCGGAAGAAGAAGATGCGCTCGACCTGCGTGCCTTCGTCGATGGGGTGATGACCGCAAAGCACGAGGTCGTCGTCATCCATCTCGTCCTCCGCGGTCTCCAGCCACGCCTCGTACTCGTCGTCGATGTCGACCGGGTCGACCTCGCCGCCGTTGAACAGAATCGCGTGGGTCGGCTCGCTGTCGCCCTCGTACTGTTCTGCCGCGCTCGTCGCCGAGGTCTTCACGAGGTAGCGACCCGGCGACTTCTTGACACATTCTTCGAACGTCACTGCGCGACGCTATTGTGGGCGAGGAGCCGCGTCAAGCGGGTTCGTCCGACGTGTTTCCCCGTGGAGGCGGGCCCGAGCATTCATCGACCTGCCGGGTCGTCTTCTCGACGCGCATACAGTAGCGTCGCCGCCAACGTGGCGGATTCGGACACACGTGCCCCCTCGGCTGCGAGCTGGCGAGCGATGGCTCCAATCCTGCTCGTGCAGCTCATCGGCACCCTCGGCTTTTCGATCGCGTTGCCCTTCCTCGTGTTCCTGGTCGCCGACTTCGGAGGCGCAGCGTGGACCTTCGGAGTGCTGGGTGCGACATACTCCACGGCTCAGCTGTTCGGGGCGCCGATCCTGGGCCGGTGGTCCGACCGTTTCGGACGACGGCCGGTCCTGGTGATCAGCCAGATCGGCACACTGCTCGCCTGGGTGATCTTCGCCGTGGCCTTGCTGCTGCCGCTGCGCTCGTGGGGCTCGCTTGCAGGCGCAACGCTCAGCCTTCCGCTGCTCCTGCTTGACGGTGATGCAGATCTTGGAGGCTTCAGGACTTGGAGGACAGGACATCTACTTGGCTTTTCAGAACAACCTCGATGACCCGGCAAATACAGAGATCTATCCCTATCGCAACCGCTTCGCTGATGTGGCGGTGAAGAATGGAGTGCAGACGAATGACTAGGATCCTGCAGTTTTCACTGGCCATGGCGCTTGCGGCGGGGTGCAGTGGTGCCTCAGGGGTGGATACTCCGTATGACTCGTTCGGCTCTGGCGGTTCGGGAGGTGTTCCCCAAGATGATGGGGTAGTCTGCGAGCAAAGCTGCAACTCCAACGCCGACTGCTGCGTGTTGGATAGCTGTCCAGGTGCATACCCGAACAACTGGGCATGCGTGGGCGGAAGCTGTGCGCAGGTTGGTCCTGGTTGTGTCTCTGATGCCGAGTGTCCGATCCCCGACATGCAGGCCTGTCGCCCGATCGGCGGGATAGGGAACTGCGTTTATCCCTGCCAGACGGAGGGAGACTGCGCGGTGACGTTCAACCTTCAGGGGACGGACTGTCAGGGCGAAGACGACAACGACAACAAGTTCTGCTCGGAGTACGCTGACTACTAGCGGTCCCGACGGCCGCGTGGCCTTCAGAGGCGCCATGACGAAAAAAAACTCCCTCCTTCTCATCGGAACGCTTCTTTCTCTCTGCTCTGGCTGCCAGGACGATCCCGCCATGGGGACGAGCGGCGGCGGCGATGGGGATGGGGGGGAGCCCGAAGAGTGTGCTGGCGTTGTGGCTGGTGATGTAAGCGTTTCGAGTGAGGCCGAGCTTGCGGACTTGGAGGGAGTTGGCCGCATCGAGGGAGATTTTCGGATTTCTGGAGATGTTAGGGCTCTCGACGCACTGGCCTGCCTGGAAGAGATCGGTGGGCGACTGACAATCGAGCAGACAGCGCTTCGAGACCTTTCGGGTCTGGAAGGACTTATCGTTGCCGAGTCGCTAGTGATCGCAAGAAATTCGGAACTTACGACGACGAAAGGGCTCGGTTTGGAACAGCTTCTTGGAGAGGTCGATGAACTCTCTGGCTTCAACAGCAGCCTGAGCGAGATCGTTGGCAATCACCAGCTGACCGAGCTTCGTTTCGACGCGTTACAAGAGCTCGGCACGATTGGGATCGGCACGTGCGGCTCTGACCAGACTCGCGTTGGAAATGATGCTCTTGCTGCGCTTGGGGAAGAGGTCTTCCCTGTGTTGGAGTCCGCAGTGACGCTCGCGATTTCGTCGAACGGCGCTCTTCGTTCCGTTGAGGGGCTGGTGGACGGACTTGCTCGGCGGCCTTCGTTCATGCTCGTGTCGATTTCCGACAACTCCGAGCTTGATGGGCCTGGGGTCCGTGAGCACTGGGAGAGCTCCGGGTTGGACGAGATATCCCTGCTCACATGTGGAAATGATGGTGATCCAGAGGTATGTGACTGCCCTGTGACGGAGTGACCGGAACTTGTTCGGTCACGCTTCAGCGATATCTCGTGATTGAAGCGGATTCAGCGGCGGGCTGGGGAGGGCGGTGTCGCGGCGGAGCTCGACCTGGTCGACGTCGAGCTCGGGCTCATGGCCACCAAGGGTCGAGGGTCCATGCGGTGAAGGCGGCCCGGTGGGCGTGGTCCCACGACGCAACGGTACGGAGCGAATCGAAGCCGCGGAGCCGGCCGTCGTGCTCGGCGTCGAGTTCCTCGAAGTCATCCTGGTTCCACACGCTGAGGATGAAGCGGGCGCAGTGGCGCTCGGCGTCGGTGTAGAGGTTATCGACGGCCCAGTGGTAGAGCGCGTCGGGGTTCCAGGGGGCGAGGCCGGCGGCGTGCTTGAGGGCGTCGAAGGCTCGGGCGAGCAGGACGATGGCGACGCTCGTCGCTGGCGCCTCGATGTTTGCTCTCGTGCTCGCCCCGGCGCGCCGCGTGTTTGCACCCGAGCGCAGCGATGCGGTGGCGGCCGGGAACGGCTGAAGGCCGCGCCGCGTCAACCTTCGAGCAGCTCGATCACCTGCTCGTACTGCTCATCGGTGAGGATCTCCGCGAGCGCCTCTTGGTACTGGATGAGCAACGCCTCGAGGTTGGGCTGGCCCGCGTGCCACTGCGAAGGCTCGCCGAAGATCGTCTCCTCCATGGTCACGAAGTGGGTCTCACCCAAGACGTTGAGCAGCGCCGCCCTTTGCTCCTCGTCGAGGCTGCCCCACAGATCCTGCGCGACGCCTTGGAGTTCGCCTTCGGCGTCTTTCGGCGGGGTGAAGTACTCGGCCTCGGTGTCCGAGTTGGGCCAGTAGTCGAACTGCCGCTTCTTGGCGTTGGCGTTGACCTTGCCGCACTCCTCGGCGCTCAAGTGAATCCCCTGCCCGGGCCCCATCAGGTCGCCCGCCTGGTTGGTGTGTCCGAGTCCGAGCAGGTGCCCGAGCTCGTGCGCGAGGGTGGTCTTGCCAGCGAACGAGTTGGTCACGAGCACGTCGTCCCCCACCTGCCCGCCCTGCAGCACGCCGTCGAAGCAATCGCCGCGACGCAGCGACCCGACGAAGATCACCTTCGCGAGGTCGTCGGGAACGTCGCAGTGCTTGTCGACATAGTTGCGCACCTTGTTGGCCTGGGCGGTTTGGCTCAGGCTTCCACTGCACGTGTCGTCGTAGAGGACGTCGGGCGGAACCTCGCAGCTGTGGTAGCTGACCATGCGAAACTGGGTGTCGCACTGGTCGAAGACCCGGTCGGGCTGCAGGTGACGCCCGCCGCCGTAGCTGTGCGACTCGGCCACCTGCCCCTCGCCGGGTTGATGGGAGAAGATGGTGATGACGTTGTCGGGGTAGTACGGGCTCGTCGTGTTGGTCGACTTCGACCCGCGCCACATGTCGTCGAACAGCAGCTTGGCGTCGTGACTCGACAGCCACCCGGCGGGGAGCGCAGGCCCGTTGAAACCGGGGCTCTGCAGGCCCTGCCCATGCAGCACGACCGCGCGCAGGGGCACGAGCCCCACGGCGGGGTCGAGCTGAAAGCGGCCCTCGGAGTTGCCCAGCAGGTCTTCGTAGGGCTGGAACCCGACGCCATAGTTCCACGGGTCTTCCATGCCGACGGCCGTCGCAATCGACGACATCGGGTCGCCAGCGGCCATCGGCTCGAGCTTCATGCCGTGCGCGTTGTAGAAGAACGAGTCCTCGTCGTCGCCGTACGTGCCGATCTGCGCGGGCCACGTGTACTGCGTATGCGGGCCCGCAGCGTCGTCGATGTCGATCTCCAGATCGAACTTGTTGTACTCCCAGGCCTGACCGTTGCGCACGGCGAAGCCTTCGACGGATCCCGAGGGCATCTCGTAGAGCGATCCGACGACGGGGTTGTCCCACTTGACGCGCCAGATCTTCACGCCGTCGACCTCGGCTCGCTCGTACGGCGTCCCGCCTTGCGGGTCGACGCCGTTGTCGTCCGCGTCACAGGCGGTGAGCGCCACGAGTGCTGCGAGGCCGAGTCCCATGCGATGTGTGTTCGTCATGCAGGGACGGACGCAGCGATGACCCGGTGTGACGGCCAAATAAGATGTGACGGTTCTGCGCTTCGGCAGCCGTCACATCGTCGAGCAGCCGGGTCAACCGGCCGCCGTCGGCTCGCTCATCGAACTACTGGGCGCTGCGGTGAATGTCGATGTCGGTCCAGTGGGCGGAGATGAACGCCTTCTCCTCGGCGATCGCCTCCTTGGCGTCTTGCTCCAAGGTGCCGGGCACGTAGTCGACCTTCGATGCAGGCATGGCGAGGCCTTCGATCGTGATCGTCTGGCCCGCGTCGATGTCGATCATCTCGCGCTCGGGGACGTCTTCTCGCACGACCGCGAGCACCTCGTCACCAGGTCCGGCGTCGATGTAGAAGGCGCGATCCGAGATGACCCGGGTGACTTCGCCGGTCCCCGACACGGGTTTGCCGAGATACTCGACGGGCTGCACCGCGTAGGCGGTCACGTGCAGGACGGGCGCCTCGACCGATGCCGATTCACGCGCGGACGGGGCCACCCACATTCCGCCGTGCGGCTCGGGCTCGGTGAAGTCGTAGGGCGTCCAGATCGACAGCTCGCGGACCTCTTCGATGCGCTCGGCGATCACGACCGGCTGCGCGTAGTACTCGACCTCGAGCTGAGGCTCCAGGTCCCAGCCGAGCTCGCGCTCGACCTCGGCCACGACGAGCTGCCGGACCACTCCGGTGACGACGTAGTCCTGGTTCTCCTCGATGCCCTCGTGGCCCATCGAGATCGGGGTGCGGGTGAGGACGAGCAGGTCGTTGTCGAAGGCGAAGTTGTCGCCCTCGAGCACGAAGGCGCGGTCGCTCATCACGTTCTCCGCTTCGCCGCGGAACGTCAGGCGCTTGCCGTAGTACGCCTGGGGGTTCTCCTCGACGTCTTCGATGATCGTGTGGTCGGCGTCTGCCGTCTCGGGCACGAGCGAGACTTCGCGCTCGGGAATCACGGTCGAGGGGCGCTCGTGGCAACCCAGCACCACGGCTGAGGCGGCGAGCAGGCACAGTCCGGACATCCATGAAGTCTGTTGTGGCTTCCTTGCATTCATGTGTGGGTGGGGGTGCGAAGCCCATGCCAACGGGCCGAGGCTCGCCGACGGACGATGGGCCCACGATCACCCGTGGCGCGTCGCCTATCGTGCGAGACGAGACGCACGGTGAGCGGTAGCGCCCTGCTCGACGAATACGTAGGAGTGCTGATAGTCGACCAGCCGGAGCGTCGCCCGGCCATCCGCGCGGCCCATCACAAAGTCCACGAAGTCGATGCCCGGCGAGACCCCGATGAGCGACCTTGTGCCATCCGGGTTCCTTCTCGACGCCATCTCCGTCTGCCACTCCCCGAAGTCGAACACCAGCGCCCCGGCATCGTCACGAACCGCGAGCTCACCGAGCACATCGTTCATGTACACCGGCGCCAGCTGGCCGACCACGTCGGAGGACGGGGGGCGCTGCACGATGCGTCGAAGGCCAGCCAACCTCGCGTAGGCACTGCGGGCCCCTGCGACCACGGCATCGTCGGCTTCGGAGCGGCCATCGAAGAGCACTTCGAGCAGCTTTCGCCGAAACGCCTCGACGATCACGGCTCCGGGTGCCCCGTTGGTCAGGATGACAGCGCCCACGCCGTGTTCGGGTAGCCACATCATGTCGCTGTGGTAGCCGACGAGGTCGCCTCCGTGATGGATGAGCGTGACCCCGTGCTCGCGCATGACCTCGAGGCCCATGCCGTAGGTCGCCTCACTCCCGGTCGAGACCTGAGGGATGCGGCGGGCGAGCAGCGCTTCCGCGCCGATGTACCGCGCGCCGTCCGCGAGCGTGCCCTCCGCGAGTTCGAGCTGGACGTACCTGAGCATGTCGCGGGCGGTACTCCACGCAGCGCCTGCGGGACTCCACGCCTTCGAGAGGTTCAACGCGTGCACCGCGGGTGCCATCGTTCCGTCGAGGTCGGGTGCGTGTGCTCTGGCCCAGTTGCCCTGCTGCGCCTCCGCGCTGTCGAGCGTCGTCGAATGCATCTGCAGCGGCTCGAAGACCAACGCGCGCATCGCTTCTTCGTAGGCATCCGCAAACCCGAGCTTGGGAAACGCGACGTGGCCTCCGAGATACCCGGCCGCTCCCGCGAGCGGATTGGAGTATTGGTACAGCTCGCCAAACTCGCTCGTGGGCTGCATCGTCGCCAGCACCCGCATCGAGTCCTCGGCGCTGGCATTGGCGTATTCGAAGGTCCACTCGAAGTCTTGGCGAGGAAGCCCCGTGCACGCGCAGACCAGGTGCTTCACCTGCACCTTGGCCGTGGTGCTGGCGTCGCCGAGCGCGAACGAAGACCAGAGTTCGGTCGCGGGTGTGTCCCAAGCGACACGACCCTCATCGACGAGCTTAGCCAACATCAGCGTCGTGAGGGCCTTCGTGTTCGACGCGATCATGAACTTCGTGTCGGCGTCGACCGTGGCTGGCTCGCCGAGCGCGCGGACGCCGAAGCCACCCACGAACACGATCTCCCCGTCCTGCACGATTCCGACCGAGATGCCCGGCACCTTCGTCTGCACTCGGGCGCTTTCGACGAACTCCACGAGCGCAGCGACGCGAGCAGCATCGAGTCGATGCGCGCGCTTGCCCGCAAACGACTCTGGCGCGTGCCCCTTCGCGTAGCGCCGCTCGTACACCATGATCCACTGCGCGTACCGCTTTTCGGCCACGGCAGCCGACATGTCGAACAGCATCACGTGCCAACCCGCGTCCGCACGTCGAGCGTCGGCGTACGTCCACCGGCCCGAGTTCGGGGAGTCGACGTATTTGAAGCGGTGAATGTCCGTCCACCCCCCGGTGTCCCCGTCACGCTCGACAGCCTCGAGGAGAGGCTTGGTCTCACGGCCGAGTAGAGACCACGCCGAATCGACTGCCCTTTCCGCATCACTCGCCTCGACATCGACGAGGGCAACCCGAGAGCCGCCTTCGGGGGCCGTCAGGATCGTCGCGACGCCGTCGGTCTCGACAGACCACGCCGCAGGAGCAATGAAGCTGTGCCCGGCAGAGGTCGTCATCGGCGTGTCGGAGGCCAGGACCTCCGACGGACTCGGGACCATGGGGCCCGACGTCGCAACTGGTGCTCGCCCCCGCCCGTCCGGCGCGCATGCAGCCAAGGCTGCGACGACAACCAGCCACCGCCACGCCACCGCACGATCCTAGCAGGACTGGCCGACCCGCCGAACTTCGTGAAAGGCGAAGTTCAGCCCGTCTGTTCTCAGCCCGCGAGCCCCGAACTTCGCTTTTCGCGAAGCTCGGGCGCCGCGTGCATTCGCACAATGGCAACCCTGACTCGTCCGGCCTCGCAGCTCCCGGTCCTCCCCGATCCCCAAACGGGCGGCGTCTCCGGTACCGTGAACCCATGGGGAGTTGGGGGAACTCGAAGGCTTCAGGATTGGTCTTGGCGATCGTCGCGCTGACGATCGGTTGCGCGGATCCACCGCGAGCGATCTCGCCGGGCCAGCAGGATACGGAGACTGGAGGTCCGATCGCCGAAGGGCAGACGGACACCGACGAGCCCTCGGACACGACGGGCGGTGACACCGACGGGTCCAACTCGGACACGTCGGATACCGAAGACACCGCGGGCGACGAGACCGGCGGAACGGGCGCCCCGGCGGGTGACCCGTGCACGAGCTCGGAAGACTGCGCGGGCTACTGCTGGAATCCCAAGGAAGAGCGCGAGGGCATCTGCGTCGACGAGTGTGCGCCCGAGTGTCCCGAAGCCCACTACTGCGACGACGTGGCCATCGACGGCATGACCGTCGAGGTCTGCCTCCCGACGCCGCAAACGTTCTGCGACACCTGTGAGACGAACGCCGACTGCGGCGGGACGGACGACCTGTGCGTCCCGCTCGACGGTGGTCGCTACTGCACGATCAGCTGCGCCGGCAACCCGGACATCTGCCCGGCAGGGTTCGGGTGCGGGCTGATCGGTGACGTCGGCGACGGCGATCCACTGCTTCAGTGCGTGCCCGACAACGGCATCTGCTGCATCGACGGCGACGGAGACATCTACGGCGAAGGTGGTGGGTGTTTCGACGTCGATTGCGACGACACCAACCCTGCCGTGCACACCCAGGCCGAAGAGGTCTGCGACGGGCTCGACAACGACTGCGACGGCAACGTCGACAACGAGGTGACCGACTGCGCCGAGGCGTCGTGCTCGCTCGGAAAGCTCGGCTACTTCGAGCAGCCCGGAGAGTCCTGCGTCGAAGGAGAGTGCGTCGGCGATCCGAACGCGTTGTGCGACCTCTACACCTGCGCGGGCGGAGATGAAGAAGGCGACCTGTGCGCGACCGACTGCGGTGACGAAGACGACAGTCTCTGCGTGCCGCCCGCGCACTGTGACGACAGCGAGTGCGTGCCGGATGTGCCCGACGGTCAGGCATGCGATGAGCTCTCCGACTGCGAGTCGGACTACTGCGGCAACGACTTCTGCTGCGCGTTCGGGGACTGCTGCCAGGTCGCCGAGGATTGTCCGACCTTCGGCACCGAAGACCCGATCTGCATCTCGCCGGCCACCTGTCAGGGCACGCGAGGCGAGGCGGTCTGCGGCGCGAACTTCATCTGCTCCAACACGGGCGTGATCGACGACGACTCCGCCTGCGGTGCGGCCACCGAGGCCAGCGACTGCGGCTTCTATCCGTCGGTGATGTGCACCGGGGAGATCGACCAATATCCGCCCGAGTGCCCGGACTCCTGCGTCAGCGACGAGGGCTGCGACCTCGACGCGTTCTGCAACCCCGCCAACAACGAGTGCGAGGGCGACCTGACCGACGGCAACGCCTGCGACGACGACTCGTGGTGCATCAGCGGTCACTGCCAAAACGGTTTCTGCTGCGACAGCGGCGACTGCTGCTCGGACGAGAACGACTGCCCGGGCACGTACTCCTCCGACCCCGTGTGCACCTCGCCCGCGAGCTGCCAGGGCGAACGTGACGTCGCGTTGTGCAACGCGAACATCTGCGAGACCGCAGAGGGCATCGCCGACGACTCGGCGTGCGACGTGGGCACGCAAGCCAGCGACTGTGGCCCCTACCCTGCGCTCTTCTGCACGGGGGGATCGGTGCAAGACCCGCCCGAGTGCGCGGACGGCTGCACTGCGGACGCGGAGTGTGACGCCGACGCCTACTGCACGATGGCTGGGGTCTGCGTGCCCGACGAGCCGGACGGGGAGACCTGCGACGGAGATCAGCAGTGCATCAGCGGTCACTGCCAAAACGGCTTCTGCTGCGACAGCGGCGACTGCTGTGCCGACAGCGGAGACTGCAGCGCCTACGACGAAGCGCCGGTCTGCGACTCGTCCGCGACGTGCCAAGGCACGCGGGTCGACGGCGTGTGCAGTGCCACCTCGCAGTGCGAGACCGACACGGTCGACGACGACTCGGGATGCGCCACGATCGAGGCGGACGACTGCGGCCCCTATCCGGCGCTGCTATGCGGTCCGGGACAAAACCAGACCCCGCCGGTCTGCGCGGACGACTGCAGCGGCGACGCGGAGTGCGATGCGTCTGCACACTGCGACGGCAACGTCTGCGTGCCGGACGAAGGCCCCGGCGGATCGTGCACGAGCACCGCGCAGTGCCAAGGCGGCCTGTCATGCGTCGACGGCGTCTGCTGCACCTCGTCGTGCGTGGGTACGTGTGAAGCATGCGACGTTCCGGGCTCGGAGGGTACGTGCACCGACATTCCCAACGGGGACGACCTCGACAACGAGTGCGGCGCCATCGACTGCGACGACTACTTCAGCGGCTGGGTGGGCGATGTCTGCTACGACCGCGCCGACGTCCCGGCCAACGAAGCGGCCTGCAACGGCGCGGGTGCGTGCCAAGTCGCCGCCGACCTCTGCGGTTCGCAGCCTCAAGGCAGCCCCGTGGAGACGTGCCATGCGTCGTGCCAATCGCCCGACGGCTCGACGTGTTCGGGTCAGACCGACCCGGTGTGCGACGACGTGAACCCGGGGACCAACACGTGCGGTCAAGGGGTGTGCCAGAACACCATGGACCAGTGCCAAAACGGCGCGCCGCTGGCCTGCGAGCCCAACAACTCGGCGCTGGGTCCGGAGACCTGCAACAACCTGGACGACAACTGCGACGGCTCCACCGACAACGGGCCGTTCTCCGACGGCTTCGAGCCCAACGGAAGCTGTGCGGCCTTCGCTGCACTGGCCCAGGTCGGCAGCAACCAGACGGTCACCTACAACACCCAGACCATCTACGGCGCAGGGGACAACGACTACTACTACTTCCACGTCGAAGAGACCGACAGCTCGTGCGAATGCTGCAACTTCTTCTGCACCGATGAGGACTATCGGATCTGGGTGTGGCTGACCGTGCCTCCGGGCGCAGGGTCGTACTTCCTGTGCGCCAACTCCAGCTGCGGCGGCGTCAACAGCAACTGCACCGAGGTCCTCGCCGGCCAGACCGGAAGCCGCGTCTTCACCCGCGACGGCGGATGCCCCGGCAACGACGACTTCGACTACTACGTCCGGGTCTACGGCGACAACGCACCTGCGTACGAGTGCTTGCCGTACACGCTGCAGTACCGGATGGAGCCGGGCTGCTACTGAGGCTCGGCGTCCCCCCGCACACCGAAGCACGCCCTTCGATCTCCGGGCGTTCTGCATGCGCGCGACTTCTTCCACAGCCTGCTAGGTAGTGAGAGTCGCGGTCTTTGCAGTTGCCCAGCGGGGCGGCGCAGACCTACCGTCGACCCATGAAGAGACGAGGCATCGAGTGCCGTTTCATTGCTGGTGTCATCGTGAGCGTGTTGGCGGGTGCGTGCACCCAGTCGGAGAGTTCAGGGGCGACCTGCGAGACGGACGAATGCTCCACCGGCGGTCCTTCGGACAGTGGGGCCACCGGCAGCGGCACCGCGATGGCCAGCACCGGGAATGGCGCTGAGAATGGCCCGGGCACCAACACCACGGTCGGACCCACCGCGGGCACCACCACCACCAGCGCCTCCGATGAGACGAGCGGTGTCGACACCGACCCGAAGACGAATACCGACGACAGCCCGCTGCTTGCGTTCCCCGGTGCGGTTGGGTTCGGACGGGACACGGTCGGAGGACGGGGCGGCCAGGTCGTCCACGTGACTTCACTGGACGACTCGGGTCCGGGCACGCTGCGCGAGGCCTTGGCCCTCGAAGGTCCTCGCACGATCATCTTCCGAGTCTCGGGAACCATCGCGCTCGACAGCACGATTCGCATCGAGCACTCGAACGTCACCATCGCCGGACAGAGCGCGCCCGGTGGAGGCATCGCGCTGCGCCACAGTGGAGTCTCGGGGTTCGGCACACCGCTGATCGACGTCACGGCCTCGGAGGTCATCATTCGCCACCTCCGCCTGCGCCGGGGCCCAAGCGCCGAGGGCGAGTGCTGCGGCGACGCGATGACCCTTCTGGGCTCGCAAAACGTCGTGATCGACCACTGCTCGATGAGCTGGAGCACCGACGAGACGTTCAACACCTGGCCCGCGAGCTGGGTGACCATTCAGGACAGCATCTTCAGCGAGGCGTTGCGAGAGGCAAGCCACGAGGAGGAGGGAGAGATCCAGAGTCACGCGTTGTCGATGCTGCTCGGTAACGGCAGCCGGGAGTTCACGCTCCACCGCAACCTGTTCGCGCACAACACCGGTCGCAACCCCGCGATCGGTGGACAGGGCGGGCAGTTCCAGATCACCAACAACGTCATCTACAACACGTGCTACTCGGCCTCGCTCAACGGCGAAAACCCGGACGAGCTGACCGAGTACAACGCGATCGGAAACTCGATCATCGCTGGGGCCAACGAGTGCGGCGGCGGTCGCAACAGCTTGCTGATCGGAGACCAGTACGGCCGCGTCTACGTCGAAGACAACCTCACTCCGTATCGAGGCCCGGGCGACGACGAATGGATGGCAACGGCGCTCTTCTTGCAGGATCCGCCCGCGCCGGCCGAGTTCCAGGCGGACGCTCCGTTCGACATGCCGCAGTACCCGGTGGCAGCCGCCGCAGACCTCCTCGACGACATGCTTCCCGGAGTCGGGGCCACCCTTCCGATGCGCGACAGCGTGGATGCCCGGGTGATCCAGGACGTGCTCGACAACACCGGGTCGATCATCGACGATCCCTCCGAAGTGGGCGGATGGCCCGACCTCTCGGGTGGTACGCCGTACCCCGACGAAGACGTCGATGGAATGGACGACCGATGGGAGACCAGCGTGGGTCTAGATCCCGCCGACGGTGCGGACGGTGCACTGGATCTCGACGGGGACGGCTACACCAACCTCGAGGAGTTCCTCAACGGGACGAACACCTGATGGAAGGTGCTGCTGGTACCGCCCAAAACGAAAACCGCCTCCACTTGCGTGGAGGCGGTTTTCTTGGCGCACCCTAAACGATTCGAACGTTTGACCTTCGGTTCCGTAGACCGACGCTCTATCCAGCTGAGCTAAGGGTGCAGGTCTGTCGTGGGCGGGAGTGATAGCAGCGGCCCCGAGGCTGTGCAAGGGGTTTCGACCCGCGTGCGAGGTTTTTTGCGGAGGCGGGCTCAGGCCCCTTCTTCGGGCGCTGCGACGAGGTCTTCGGACAGCGCGGGGGCCGAGCGGATGTGCAGGTCGCGCTGCGGGAACGGGATTTCGATGCCGGCGTCTTTGAGCGCGTACCAGATCGCGAAGTAGACCTCGCTCTTGAGGACGTCGGGGATCTCGACCATCTCCTTGCTGTAGCCGCGCAGGCGGAAGTCGATGGACGACTCGCCGAAGCCGAGGAACAGGACGTCGGGTGGAGGGTCGGAGAGGATCGCCGGGTGCTTGTCGGCGACCTCGAGCAAGATGTCGCGCACGGTGTTGGGGTCCGAGGCGTACGACACACCGACGTTGAACCCGAAGCGGACCACGCGATCGTTATGGGTGAGGTTGACGACCTCCTCGGAGATGAGCGTCGCGTTGGGCACGAGGTAGACGACGTTGTCGTTGTCGCGCAGCAGCGTCACCCGGCCTTGAATCTCGAGCACCGTGCCCTCGCGATCGCCCAGCCGCACGCGGTCGCCCACCTTCACCGGGCGGGCGAACAGCAGCAGCACACCGCTGATGAAGTTCTCGGCGATCTTCTGCAGGCCCAGTCCGATTCCGATGCCGACCGCACCGAAGGCGACCAGAAGGCTGTTGAGCTCGATGCCGACCAGCGGCAGACCCATCAACAAGCCCACGGCCCACACGACGTAGGCCGAGATGCGCGCGATCGCGTACTTGACCCCCGGGTCGACCTGCGCGTTGCGAAGCACCCGGAAGACGAGCCGTCGCCGCACGATGCGGGCCAGCATCGCGAGCACGACGAAGAGCAGGACGAACTTCAGCAGGAACAGCGGCGTGATCGTGAAGTCGCCCAGCCGCAGCAGGGGTGCGTCCAGCGTTTCGGACAGGTCTTCGAGCAGCGGCGCGCCCACTTGGGAGCGGTGATAACACGCCGGGCGGCAGCAACAGAAGCCTCAGGGCTCGCAGATCTCGAGGAAGTCGACTGCGGCCGTCGCGGTCTCGGAGGCTGGGGTCCACGTCTGGCCGTAGAGCACGACCCAGGCGTCGTCGACGTCGATGCCCGGCGACAGCGTCATGTGATGCGCAAAGAGGTCGCCCGAGTCGGAGACCGACACGACCAGACCCTGTGGAGAGTCGGCGATCTCGACCCACTCGACCGCCGGAATCGAGTCGAGCGTCTCGCTGCCGTCGCGGACCTCGAACATCCCGTTGAACCACAAGAAGAAGTAGCGCTGGTCGCCGGAGTGCTCGTGAACGCCGAGCACGAGCTGCGCCGCGGACATGGGCGCCGCGGGTACGTCGGTGACGTGAATCCTCGTGCGCCCGAACGGCATGTCGAGCACGTGCTGTACACCCACGATTTCGACGACGCCGGTGGAGAACTCCCACTGCAGCGCCGACTCGGCCTCGTCGAAGCCGTGAACGGGATTGGAGTTGCCGAACGAGGCCCAGTCCGGGTCGACCATGCCGTCGTCGAAGTCGTCGGAGATGCCGACGCACGGCTGCACCGAGCCGCCGGTGCTCCCCCCGGTCGACGCATCCGTGCTGCCCGGTCCCCCGGTCGAGGACTCGGCGACCGATGTGGCTGTCGATGTCGTCGTGCCCGTGGATCCCGCGGTGGTGATCGGGTCGGTGGTCACCGTCGACGTCGTGCTCGAGCTCGAGCCGCTCGTGCTCGGGTCGTCGACGTCCGACGTCGAGCCGAGCGGGGTCGGGCCTCCCCCTGGGCCCGAAGACGAGGACCCACCGGGGTCCTCCACGCACGCACCCCCCAACCCCTCGCCCGACGCGTCGGCGTAACGTCGGCCCGACGCGCACTCGATGTCGGGAAACGAGCACCACCCCTTCGCCTCGCAGGTCCCCTCGGCGCCGCACTGCATGTCGTCGCTGCACGCAAACGTGAGGCTGTTGCACCCCGGAAGCGCCCAGAGCAGCGCAACCATCCATGAGCCCCAGCGCAACACCCGAGCAAGTCTATCGCGTCGCACCGTAGCCGTGTGTGCCAACCTCGTAGTGTGCAGACCCAACCGGTCACCTTCGACAACGGCCGCGGTGACCAGCTCGCTGCGCGGCTCGACCTCCCTCTGCGGGACCGTCCACGCGCCTACGCGGTATTCGCCCACTGCTTCACCTGCAGCAAGAACCTCTCCGCCGCGGTGAACGTCTCTCGGACGCTGGCCCGGCAAGGCTGGGGTGTGCTCCGCTTCGACTTCACCGGGCTCGGAGACAGCGAGGGCGACTTCGCCCAGACGCACTTCTCGAGCAACGTGCAAGACCTCGTCGCGGCCGCGCGATGGTTGGAGGCGGAGCACGGGCCGCCCCGACTGCTCGTGGGTCACTCCCTCGGCGGCGCCGCCGTTCTGCGGGCTGCCGCCGAACTCGACTGCGTACGCGCCGTCGCGACCCTGGCTGCGCCCGCGCGGCCCGACCACGTCCTCGCGCTGCTCGACGAGCACACGGACACCATCGAGCGCGAGGGCGAGGCCGTCGTCAAGCTCGCCGGACGCGGGTTCACGATCAAGCGCAGCTTTCTCGACGACCTGCGCGCGCAGTCCATGCAGGACTGCATCGGCGCGCTGCGAGCCGCCCTGCTCGTGCTGCACGCGCCCGGCGACAACACCGTGGGCATCGAGAACGCCTCGGAGATCTTCGCCGCCGCCAAGCACCCCAAGAGCTTCGTCTCCCTCGATGGCGCAGACCACCTGCTCTCCTCCAGCGCCGATGCGCGCTTCGCCGCAAACGTGATCGCGGCGTGGGCCGATCGCTATCTCCCCGCCTCCGAGGATGACGTCTCCTCCAGCGACGACCTCACCGCGTGGGGCCCCGTTCGCGGGTTCACCACCGAGCTCACCGTCGGCGAGCACTCGCTCATCGCCGACGAGCCGCGCGCGATGGGTGGTGAAGAGCGTGGACCGAGCCCCTATGGGATGCTGCTCGGCGCGCTGGGCTCGTGCACCGTGATGACGCTGCGCATGTACGCCGACCGCAAGGGCTGGCCGCTGACCCAGGCGGTGTGCCACCTCCGCCACGCCAAGGTTCACGCGGCGGACTGCGAGGCGTGCGTCGACCCCGACGACACCAAGCGCAAGGGCAAAGCCAAGATCGATCGAGTCGAACGCGAGATCGAGCTGCGCGGCGACCTCGACGAGGCCCAGCGCGCCCGCCTCATGGAGATCGCCGACCGCTGCCCCGTGCACCGCTCGCTGTCCGAGGGCAACGTCGTGATCGTCACCGAGCGGGCCCCTGACGTCTCGAATGGGTAATTTTGCCGATTGCGGCCGCACGTGGTCCAGGCGACGCTGGGCCCATGCGTCGGATGAGCATCATGGGAGCGGGACTGGGCCTCTGGCTGGCGTCGGGGTCGGCGCGCGCCGAGACCTACGAGATCGCCGCGGGTGAGGACGTCGAGGCGGCCATCGCGATGCTGCAGCCGGGCGACACCCTCGAGCTCGGCGGCGGCATGTACGAGGTGACCGAGCGCTTCAGCATCTCGCTGGCCGGCACCGAAGACCAGCCGATCACGATCCGCGCCAAGGACGGCGAGCAGCCCCACATCCACCGCCCCAACGCCAACGAGAACCTGGTCGACATCGACAGCGCCCAGTGGGTCATCATCGACGGCATCGAGTTCTCGGGCGGCTCGGCCGGCATTCGCATCTCGGGCGCAAGCGACCTGACGATCTCCAACTGCGACATTCACAGCACGAACGACGTGGCGGTGCGGGCCAACGACGGAGGCGTCACCTATGAGCGCCTGCACATCGTCGGCAACGAGATTCACGACACGAACAACACCGGCGAGGGCATGTATCTCGGCTGCAACGAAGACGCCTGCCGCATCGCCAACTCGATCATCGAGCGCAACTGGGTGCACCACACCAATGGGCCCACCATCACGCAGGGCGACGGCATCGAGATCAAGGAAGGCAGCCACGGCAATGTCGTGCGCGACAACGTCATCCACGACACGAACTACCCGTGCATTCTGACGTACAGCACGGTCGGCAACGGCGAGGCCAACGTCATCGAGGGCAACGCGATGTGGAACTGCGGTGACCATGCGATCCAGTCCGCCGCCGACGCGGTGATTCGCAACAACATCATCTTGGGTGCCGCCGCGAGCGGCATCTCGCTGCAGCCCCACCAGTCGGGCGCCCCTTCCAACGTGCAGGTCCTGCACAACACCATCGTCGTGCCGGGCGGACGCGCGATGAACGTCTCGGGCGCGGTCGGGCCGGTGGTGATCGCCAACAACGCGATCTACAGCCAGGCGGGGCCGGCGATTCAGCTGGGCGGAGACACGAGCCCGCTGACGGTCGTGGGCAACGTGGGAATGGGCGGGCTCTCCGGAGGCAAGGGAGGCTACGTCGATGGTGACATCGCCGCGGACTTCGTCGACGCGCACACCGGCGGCGGCGTCCCCAACGACGTGTTCCCGGCCATGGGTGCCCTCGTCGGTACTGCCGACCCCACCTACGCCACCGAGGTCGACTTCAACGGCCTGCCGCGAGACGGCGGTCTCGACGTCGGCGCCTACGCGTTCGATGCCGGCGGCAACCCCGGCTGGACTCTGCAAGCCGGCTTCAAGGAATTCCCCGACACGGACCCCGGCGGCGACACCGACGGCATGGACACCGACGGCGGCGACGACACGGGAACCTCCGGCGACGAGACCAGCAGCGATCCCAGCGGAGGCTCGGGCGGGGGCGGCGAGACCACCGACGCCGGCTCGAGCGGCAGCGGCGGCACCTCGAGGGACACCGACCTGCCAGGCGCCGACGGCGACGAGCTCGGCACCGTCGACGGCTGCGGCTGCCGCAGCGGCGAGGGCGGGCCGTTGGGCGTGCTCGTCATGCTCGGGCTCGGCGCGCTCCTCCGCCGCCGCGTCACCCCTTCAGCGTAAAGACCGTCTGCGCCAACACTTCGCCGCTGACGAGCAGCTCGACCCGGTGTTCGCCGGGGTAGAGGGCCCGAATGCTCGTGGCCTTCATCGAATGCCGCTTCGACAGCTCGGTCTGACCGCGGGCGGGAAGCTCGACGCTCGTCCACTTGAAGGTCTTGCCGCCGCTGGCCTTGGCCTTGCGCACGTAGTGCACCACGTAGTCGACGAGCAGCGACTGAGTGCGGCCGTGCGACGAGCTGAGCGTGGCGGTCAGCTCGACGAAGTCGCCGACCTTCACCGCCTTCGGGCTCGCCTTGAGCGTGGCGCTCACCTTCTTTGGGGGGTGGTAGCCGATCACGGCGAGCGCCGCTTTGTCGCCGGCCTTGATCGGCCCACGCAGGCCGTGCTTGGCGATCCACAGCTGGTCCTCTCCGCCTGCCTTCACGCACGCCTTGGCCCAGCGCACCGCCGCGCCAAGGTGATCCTTGGCGATGTCGCCGAGCGTGTTGGCGACCGAGCGGCGCACGTACAGCGCGGAGTCGTGCTGCAGCGCGTCCAAGATCGGCCAGATCGGGCTCGGGTCTTCGACCAGCGCCGAGAGCACCTTGCCCCACGGCAGCCGCGGCCGAACGCCCTCGCTGCACCAGCGGCGCACGTGGAGGCTGTCGTGCGTGGTCAACGACCGTAGCCTTGCAAAGGTCTCCTCGGGCCGCTCGGCGACGAAGGGGCGCACCGCAAACTCCGACGAGAAGCGCTGCGTCAGCTCGATCATCGCGTGCATCGACGCGTCGAAGTGTGGCAGGCCGTGGTCGGCGATGAACTGCCCGATGGGCCACTGCAGCCATCCGTCGGTGACCGCCTCGGCGTCGGGCAGCCGGCTCGGAAGGCTGTCGGTGAGAATGCCCAGCGCCCCGGGCACGTCCTCGGGCAGCCCCGCCGCCAGCGCGTCGGAGAACTGCTGCACGCGAGCGGAGAACTCGAGCTCCGACAGCCCCTTCGTCGCCCTGCGCTCGAACGCCTTGCGATCGAACCCGGACCACGCGCCGTGCACCTGCGCGCTCATGGCTCGCGCCGCGTCGCGGTCGAACCAGTCCTTGAACGCCTTCTTCTTGGGCTTCGCGTCCGCCATCGAGGAGCGAAGAATACCCTCGCGGCTGGCCGTTCTGCCGTAGTGTCGTGCCCGCCATGCGGATCGTATCGCTGCTGCCCTCGGCCACCGAGATCGTCTGCGCGCTCGGTGCCCAGGCCGACCTCGTCGGCACTTCGCACGAATGCGACTACCCGCCGCAGGTGCAGTCGCTGCCGCGCCTGACTCGCGCACGTATCGACCTCGGCGGAGACAGCCTCGCCATCGACAACGCCGTGCGACACGTCATCCGCAACGCGCTGAGCATCTACGCGGTCGACGAGTCTCGGCTCGCCGCGCTGCGCCCGGACGTCATCATCACCCAAGATCTCTGTGAGGTCTGCGCCGTGTCGCTGGACGACGTGCGCTCGGCCGTCGCCCGCATCGCCCAGCGCGAGGAGGTGAAGCTCGTGAGCCTGTCCCCCACCCGTCTCGACGATGTCCTCGGCGACGTCGAGCGCGTGGCAGAGGCACTTGGCCTGGGCGAGCGCGGTGCTGCCGTCCGCACCTCCCTGCAGGCACGGCTCGACGCGCTCACGGCTCGCAGCGCTGCGATCGGCCATCGTCCCCGCGTCGCATCGATCGAGTGGATCGAGCCGATCATGCTCGGCGGCACCTGGATGCCCGAGCTGATCTCCCGCGCGGGCGGCGAGCCCGTCGGGGTCGAAGACGGCGCGCCCGCCCCCACCCTCTCGCCCACCGAGCTCGCGGCGCTCGAGCCCGACGTCGTCGTGCTCAAGCCCTGCGGCTTCACCATCGAACGCACGCTCGAAGAACGAGAGCGCATCGCGACCCACATCGTGTCCGCACTCCCCCCCACGACGGCCATCTACGTCGCCGACGGCAACGCCTTCTTCAACCGCCCGGGCCCGCGCCTGGTCGAGTCGGCCGAGATCCTCGCGGCGTGCACCCACCCAGAGGCGTTTCCCGAGCTCGCCCGGGCACACGGGGCCAACGTTCGACGCTGGTGAGACGATGAACCGGCCGCGTGGATGGCACCTCTGCTTGGAGTCGGGCGAAGCGTGAGTCAGCGCGTCGGACCCCGCGAATGGACCGTATGCGCACACGGTACGGTGCGGCGTGCATCGGCCACCAGCAAAGCCCTCGCTGTGCACACAACCCGCCCAGGCCAGACTCGACAAGGCGCAACGCACCGCGAAGAGTCTGCGGGAGTTGTTGGCGGCGAGTCGATTCGGGGCGGAGTTCTCCGAAGTTCGCACGCTCGAGAGGGACGCAGATGCGGTCTTGGAGCACGTGGAGCGTCGATGCGGCGTCCTCGACACGTTGTGCGCAGTGACAGGGCCCACCCCAGCCATCATTGAGGCTCAACAATCGGTCGCCGCCGAGCTCGATGCGCACATCGCCGATCTCCGCGAAGCGCTCGACGCAGCGGCGGTGTTCGTCTCGGTCGGCACGACCGAGGCCGTAGCAGAACTCCGTGAGCGCACGGCCCACGTACACGCCATCGCAGCTGCGGCTGCTGAGCTGCAGGCGAGCGCCGCTGCGGCCAGCATGCCCGTGGGCGTACCGCGAGCGCTTCGCCTCGCTGCACCAAAGACGGGGAGCGAGCGATGACGGCGCTCGTTCGAAAACTCGCTGTCCCCGAGTCCCTGGCGTACGCCCAGGCCCAGGCAAGAAAGGACCGAAAGAACGCGCAGTCGCTCTTCGGTTTCTCTGTGCTCAGCGTCGTCGCGGCCGCATTGGTCGCGGTTCCCTCGCTCGAGTTCGCTCTCGGGCTGCTCGTCTCGGGTGCTGGTCTAGCTCTCTGGGGAGTTTGGTACCGGCGTCGGGCGCGTTCGGTGGAGTCGGGCGACCTACCGCGTGAGCTGTACCTCCACGCTGCGTGCTTGCCTCATTCGATGCCGGAGCGCGTCCGTTGGCGCGTCTCGCGAGCCCTGGATGCGCGAATCAACCTCGAACGATTCCTCGTACACGTCGACGAGCACGGGACGCAAGACTGGGCCATCTCGCTCCGCGAGAACGCAACGCGCTGTGCGGCGCGCGTCCTCGAGCGCTCGCAAGTGCTGCTCAAGCTGCTCGAAATCTCCGCTCCCTCGTCCGACGTGAAGTCCTCAATCGACGCGGTCGAGGCACAGCTCGACCGGCATCTCGTCGAACTCGTCAATGCCATGGACGCCGCCGCAACGTACATCGCGGCCGGGACCGATTCCGCAGCGCGCGCGCTCAGCGAGCACGCCGAGCGTGTCCGTGCGCTCGGCGAGGGGCTCCAAGAGGCACACTCTCCCCGCGCCTGGCCCGAGGGCTGAAGCGGCTGGTGAGGCCTCAGCCCTTGCGGATTCGGATCCGTCCGCTGACCGTCTCCATGCGCACCGTCGCTCCGCGATCGCCCCGCGAGATCCGTACTGCCGATCCAACGAGCTGCTGCGTGCGCTCGTGCTTCACGTCTGCATCGATGCCTCCGCTCAGTGACGTCGCGGCGAGGTCGAGCCCGAGCGAGGGCGGCACCGAGATCTCGAGCCTGCCGCTGACGGCTTCGAGCATGGCGCGGCGCGTCCCCTTCGGCAGCGACACGCTCGCGTCGCCGCTGACGGTCGCGACCCGAACGTCTCCCGACCCGCTCGCCTCGATGTTGCCCGACACCGCCTCGAGGTCGAGGGCGCCCGAGATGCCCTTGGCGTCGATGTTGCCCGAGACGACGTCGGCTTCGAAGTCGACCCCGGCGGGGATCTCGATGCGGTAGTCGACCCTCACGTCGGCGTTGCGCTTGCGCTTGCGGGCGAGCTTGGTCCGAATCTTCACCTCGCCCGCGCCCTCTTCGACGAGCACCGTAGCCGAGTCGGCGTCGCGGCCGGAGATCGTGGCCTCGACCCGCACCGCGTCGCCCCGCCCTTGCACCACCTCGACGTCGCCCGACACGTTGGCGAGCCGCACTTCGCCGCCCTTCTTCACGGTGCCGCTCCAGGAGAAGTCGCCCCTCGTGGCCGAGGCGGACTGCGCAGCCGAGTCGCGCGCCGAGGCGGACGCTGCGGGGGCACAGGCGAGGAGAGCGAAGAACAGGGGGGAGAGGGTGCGCGGAGACATGATGCCCGCTTCGATGCCGCCGCGACCCGAGGGGTTGAGGGCGATCTTTTTTTCGGTTCTGCTTCAAACCTTTGCCCCGGTCGCGGCATCCAAGAGGCGCCGTGACCTCTGTGGCCGCTGCTCCACCGCTCGTGATCCCCCGCTGCACCGACGTCGTCCGTCGGGCGCAAGCCGGCGACGTGGCGGCGTTCGAGCAGCTCTACCGCGAGCACGTGGGCACGGTGCTCCGCCTGTGCTGGCGGCTTTGCGGCGGCCGAGACGACGACGCGCACGGCCTCACCCAGGAGGTCTTCGTCCGGGCGTGGGAGCGGCTCGCCGGCTTTCGCGGAGATGCCGCGTTCGGCACTTGGCTGCATCGCCTCGCAATCAACGTGGTGCTCGGCGAGCGCCGCTCGGCCCAGCGTCGCGAGCTGCGCGAACAGCGAGCAGCCGGGCAGACGGAGGTCGGACCGCCGCAGACGCGGGTCGACGCGGGCGTCGATCTCGACAAAGCCATCGCCGCCCTGCCCGAGCGCGCGCGCATGGTCTTCGTGCTGCACGCGATCGAGGGCTACGCCCACGCCGAAATCGCGGAGGTCATGGGATCGAGCGTGGGCACCACCAAGGCGCAGCTGCATCGAGCGCGGGCTCTGCTCAGGGAGGCGCTCTCGTGAACGACGACGAGCTCGATCGCCTCGTACAGGGGCTGCCGCGCGACATGGATGTCGAGCCCGAGGTTCAAGACGCGATCTGGAGCGGCGTCGAGCCCCGCATCGCGCCCTCTCGGCTCGGCGCGTCGGCGACCTGGGGCGTGTGGCTGGCCGCGGCCGGCCTGCTCATGTCACTCGCTGGGGTCTACGCCGCGACGCCCGAGCCGACGCCCGCCGCCGCGTCGCTGGTGGGGCTGCCGCAGATGCCGAGCCGCACGGTTCCACAGGCCGGCTTGCTTCCGGCCGAAGACGATCTGCAGGCGGCGGTCACCGACCTCGAGCAGGCCTACCGCACCCAGCGAGCGTCGCTCGACCCCGCGTTGCTGGCGATCTACGACGAGAACCTGCAGGTCGTCGGCGACGCGATCGCCCGCTCCCGCGCCGCGCTGGCCCAGCGCCCCGCCGACCCACATCTGCAGCGCATGCTTCGCAGCGCCTACGACCAGCAGCTCGCGCTGCTCTCCCGCGCCACGGCGCCGCAGCCTGGGAGCGCTCGATGAACACCTCACGACGCGCCCACCTGGCCGGTCTACTCGGCGTCGCCGTGTGCCTCACCGCGAGCTCCGCCTCCGCGCGCCACGCTTCCTCCTCGGGGCTGGACACGCGCCCCAACGTCATCGTCGAAGCCTCCGTCGGCAACGTCGACATCGAGGTCCACACCAGCAGCGCCAACCGGGTCGAGATCGTGGGCACGTCCCTGCCCGCGGGCTTCACGGCGAAGGTCTCCGGCAGCACCCGGCGCGTAGAGGTCGAGGTCGAAGGCATCGGCGTCCCGGGCAGCGGCAAGCTCGAGCTCTCGGTGCCCAAGGACGCCCGGCTCGAGCTCGACACCCGCAACGGCGACGTCACGGTGCACGACCTTCGAGGCGAAGCCGACATCTCCGTCGTGCAAGGCGACATCGCCGTCGACGGCGCGCCGCAACACGTCGAGGCGAGCACGACCAGCGGAGACATTCGCGTCGTCGGGGTGCGCGTAGACGCTGAGCTGTCCACCGTCAGCGGCGACGTCCAGGTGTCGGGCATGCACGGCAGGCTCGAGGTCGGCACGGTCTCGGGCGACATCACCGTCTCCGGCAGCGTCCTCGAGCGCAGCGAGCTCGCGGTGGTCAGCGGCACGATCGACGTGCACGCCGACCTGCGCGCGGGCAGCCACGATTTCGCGGCTCACTCCGGCGACATTTCGGTGCGCGTCGGAGCGAAACAAGGTGCTCGATTCCGGGTGGAGACCTTCTCGGGGACGATCGAAGATGCCCTCCTCGATCCCCCCGTCGCCACCCGGGGTCGGCACCTCCGCGAGATCGGCGATGGTTCAGCCCGCGTCGACGTCGCGACGTTCAGCGGCAGCGTCCGGCTGGGCCGCGCGAAGTGACTCAGCCCCACACCAGCAGGCTCAGCGCGAACGCGTTGTTGCCCGCGTGCACGAGCATCGCGACCCACAGCCGACCGCTGCGGCGGTAGCTCTCGGCGAACACCAGGCCGAGCCAGATGTAGATCACGAAGCCGGCGGGGTTGGTGTGAATGCTGGCGAACGCAGCTGCCGAGAGCACGAACGCCTCGGGCAGCGCGTTGCTTCGCTCGGCGATGCGCCGAAAGACGAGGCCGCGGAAGAGGAACTCCTCGGCCATGGGCGCGAGCGCGACCGCGGAGATCGCCAACATCACGAACGGCAGCGCGTCGCCGCCGGCCTTGAACCCCTCGACGAGCTCGACGATGGTGCCCTGCTCTGCGACCGGAGCCCCGACCGCCTCGAGCCCGAGGCCCAGGACGAAGCTGCCCCCGATCGCCGCGCCGATGCCCAAGGTGGCGATGCCCAGCGCCACGCCGACCGAAGCCCGCGTGAACGGCGCGGGCTTTTCACGCGGCGAGCCGAGCATGGGGTTCTCGCTCGCGTCGATGTACTTGTTCAGGGCGCGGTAGCTCAGCGCCGCAACAAGGGTGATGCCCGGGCCCGCCGCCATCTGGACGCCGCGGCCGAGCGCCCCCTCGGTGGGCAACAGCCCCAGAGCGCCCAAAACCCAGAACAGGACCGTCCCGATGAGCAGCCCGAAGATCGCGAGCCCGACCTCCAAGACGCCCGCACGCAGCCGGGCCCCGAGCTTCGGCGCATCGCTCACGGGCGCCAGTGTGCGACCCCAGCTCGCGGGGTGCAATGCGGGCTTGCAACCCGCCCCGCTTGGGTTTAGTTTTCCGCCCCCAAAAGAGCAGTCCCTGTGGAGTCGTGGCCGAGTGGCTGAAGGCACAGGTTTGCTAAATCTGCGTAGGGGAAACTCTACCGAGGGTTCGAATCCCTCCGACTCCGCCCAAGACGGGCAGCTTGCCTCCGCGAGCTGCCCGTCTTTCTTTGCTGCGCGCCGATGACCTCACGCAGGCGCGGGCCCAGCCGCCGTGCGACCCACAGCCCGAGCGCCACGCCGAGCAGGTCCGCCAGCATGTCGAGGGGGTCCGTCGCCCGCGGCCAGGGCAGCACGCCCTGCACGACCTCGGTGCCCACGGCCATGACCACGCCGAGCAGGGCGACCACGGGCACGCGACGTGTCGCCCACCACCACGACGCGCCGATGCCCGAGAAGGCCAGCGCATGAAACACCTTGTCGTCGTGGGGAAACAGCGGGGGCGACTGCGTGGGTGGACCCCACAGCAGGACGAGCAGCAGCCCCGTGTACCCGACGGCGAGTGCCCACGCGGCGCCGCTCTTCTCAGGCGTCGGCTTCAGCGCTCGCCCAGTAGGAGATGAGCTCGTTGTTGTCGACGATGCGCGAGTGGTGATGTCCCCAGACATCGCTGACGTAGATCGTGGAGCCGCGGTCGAGCTTGGTGGTGAGGTAGATGGCGAAGTACTCCGCGTCGCCGTCGTCGACGACCTTGCCGATGCGGTCGAGCGGCTTCTTGCTGACCGGGCACAGCAGCTCGCACTTCGAGCCCGTGGCCAGCCCCTCGAGCCCCTTCTTGCGGCCATCGCCGTGAATCGGGCTCAGGTGCACCATCTCTTCGCGGTCGCCGCTGCGGACCAGCAGGCTGATCGCCGGGAAGCCGTCGAAGGTGACGTCGGAGACGCCGACGAGGTTCTCACCCGTGGGCCCGAACGCCTGCGACACGACGATGGTCACATCGTCGGCGAAGTTCAACGCTTCAGCCCCGTCGCCCTCGGGCTTCTTTCCGGTCACTTCGAGGTTTTCAACGTCAACGTTCTGCGTGCTCATGATTCCCGCCTAGCCTCACCGGACCACGAACCGCGGCGTTGCGCAACCCGGCATTCCAGATCCGGTCTCCGTACCGACGCGAGAGTCCCGTTAGGGAATGTCCAGCTGCGCGGAGGCAATCTCGCACTGCGGCTCACAGCCCGGACCGGCCGGCGCGTAGGTCTGGTACGCGGGCGCGAATGTGGCCGCGGCGACCTGCGCTCCGCCGCGCAGGACGACCACCTCGATGAACTCCGGCGCGTCAGCCCCGATGGAGACCACCACGCTCTGGGGCGGAAACGACAAGTTCGCCGCCGTGTCGCAGTCATCCGAGAGCACGCATGGCCCCTGCGGTCCACACGCCTCGGTACCGCCGACTACGAACTCACACACCGACTCCACCCCGTCGGCGACGGACGACACCGTGTACGCGCCCGGGGTGAACACCTGAGAGACCAACGCGAGGCTCAGCCCATCTTGGCAGGATGCGTCGTCGCAGCCCGTCTCTTCGGCGGGTGCTTCGTCGTCGAACGCTCGCTCCTGTTGCGCGCAGGCGGCGAGCGCGACGACGACGAGCGCCGCCCCCAGACGCGTGAGAGCCATCGCGCCCATTCTGGCACGGGTCGCCGGCGATCTGGGCGCCACCGACCCATGGGCTGCTACCCTCCGCCCGATGGACCACGACGGCGAGCTGCTCCTGCGCTGGGGCGACGGCGACGACGCGGCCGGGCAGGAGCTCTACGACCGCCACTTTCCGCGGGTGTATCGCTTCTTCCGCACCAAGGTCGCCGACGGCGTCGAGGACCTCGTGCAGGCCACGTTCCTCGCCTGCCTCGAGGCGCGAGGGCGCTACCGCGGCGAGGGCAAGTTCAGCACCTTCATCTACGGCGTCGCGCGCAACCAGTTGCTCGCCCACTTCCGCAAGCGGAAGTCTCGCGGACGCATGGCCGCCCCGCTCGAGCACAGCGTCGCCTACCTCGGCCCCTCCCCCTCGACCGTGCTCGGCAAGAACGCCGACGAACAGCGGCTCTACGAGTCGATCTGCCGCCTGCCGGTCGACCTGCAGATCTCGCTCGAGCTCTTCTACTGGGAGGACGTGCCCAGCCGCGAGATCGCGTCGATCCTCGACGTGCCCGAGTCGACGATCCGCTCGCGGCTCCGCAGGGCGCGGATTCAGCTTCGCAAGGCCCTCGACCTCCCCGACGAGGCCCTGCCCCCCGAGTCGTCCACGACCGACGCCAAAGAGTTCGACAAGTCCGAGTGGATTCAGCGCATCCGCACCTCCGCGCTCGAGAGCAAGTGAGCTCGCCCGCCGGCCATGGCTGACGACCTGCAGCCCATCCTCGGCCGCCTGAAGGTCGCCGACCAGGACGCCGACGCTCAGCTGGCCCAAAACGCCGTCCGGGCCCGGCTGTTCGGGGGCAAAGCCAAGAAGACCCGGCTGGGCAAGTACGCCCTGGGCAAGCTCATCGGCGCCGGGGGCATGGGCAAGGTCTACGTCGCGCACGACCGCGAGCTCGATCGCAAGGTCGCGCTCAAGCTGCTCAAGGGCGAGGCGTGGACCCTCGCCGACGGAGAAGAGGGCCGGCTTCGCCGCGAGGCCCGAACGCTCGCGCAGATCAGCCACCCCAACGTGGTCCCGGTCTACGAGGTCGGCGAGGCGGACATGGGGGTGTTCGTCGCGATGGAGTACATCGAGGGCCGCACGCTTCGCGCGTGGGTCAACGACGAAGACCCCTCGGTCGAGCAGGTCCTGCACGCGCTGCGCGAGGCCGGGCGCGGGCTCGAGGCCGTTCACGCCGCGGGCATCGTGCACCGCGACTTCAAGCCCGACAACGTCCTCATCGGTCGAGATGGCCGGATCTGCGTGGTCGACTTCGGCCTCGCCCACGAGGTCAGCGCGGTGAAGGTCGAGCGCGTCCGATTCGACACCGAGACCGGACGCACCGCGATGCTCACCTCGAGCCCGGCCGGCACCCCCGCGTACATGTCTCCGGAGCGACTCGACGGTCGCGACGCCGACGTCGCGGGCGACATCTATGCGTTCTGCGTCAGCACGTGGGAGGCCCTGACCGGGCAGCTGCGCAGCCCGTATCTGCAGGGCCTGCCCCCCGACCCCAAACGCGTCGTCCCCCGGGGCATTCGGCGGATGGTCGAGCGGGGCCTGGCCTTCGCTCCCGCTGCGCGTCCCTCCTCCATGCGCGAGGTCCTCGCCACGTTCGACCGTCACCTGAACACGCCGCGCTGGTTTCGTTGGGTCCCGCTGGGCGCCGGGGTGCTGGCGGCCGGGCTCGGCGTCGGCGTCCTGTTGCAGCAGCCCCGCGACGCGCCCTCCCGCGCCGTCGCTCGGCTCGAGCTCCGCACCCCGGCCGTGCTGCAGCGCCCGCTCAGCGAGCGGCTCATGACCGAGCCCGATCCCCGTGGCCTGCGCTTCATCGGTCGAGACCCCCCACGCACGGCGCTGAGCCCACCAGAGTTTGCCTCGATGGCGTTCGCAGCCCGCGGCGACGGCGTGCGCGTGGTCGCCGATGGGCTCGGAGGAAGGCCCTCGCGGACCTCGGCCTGGCAGGACGCCGCGACCGACTACCTCGACGGCATGCGCGCCTGGGCCGCGACGACCGGCGCGACAGACTTTCCCGCCGACATCATCGGCCTGCACCTCGAGATGCTCGACGGCGTGTCGATGACGGGCCTGCGTCCCGAGTCGGCCCACCTCGACGACGCCATCGCCCACGTCGCCGCCTGGCGAGATCGCCACGCGCCCGGACGCGAGGTCTGGGTGACGCGATTCGGCTACGACACCCACCCGGACTCGCCACTTCGCCCCCCCGCCGTGCCAGGCGTCGCCGCCGACGTCGTGCACGCGCAGTGGACCCTACGCGGCGCCTTGGCTCTGCTCGCCGGAGGTGCCGACCGCGTCGCCGTGGGCATGGCCGCCGATGCGGGCAGCGACGCAGGCACGGGCCACACCTCGGGGCTGCGTGGACCCCCGCCCGGCTTGGACCCCAAGCCGGCCCTTCACTTCGTCGAGACGCTGCGCGGTGCCCTCGGAGAGTTCGTCCTCGAGGGCCCCCTCTCCGGCCTGCCCGAGGGCGTACACGGCTCGAGGCTGTCCCACCCCGGCGGCCGCATCGCCGTCGTCGCCTGGCTCGGCAGCGCGGACGGGTCGACCCGGCGCGTGCCGCTGTCGCTGACCGCGGCCACCGAAGTCCGCGTCATTCCGCTGGGCGACGTCGAGCAGCGCGTGCCGGCCGGGCCGGTGGTTCTGCGCGTCTCGGAGACCCCGGTCGTGGCCATCTGGGGAGGCTGATAGGCTCGTCCGTATGCCGCGGTCGCACACCTTTTGTCGGATCTGCGAGGCCGCATGCGGACTGGTGGCCCAGCGCGACGAGGCGGGCGAGCTCGTGGGGCTGCGCCCCGACAAGGACCACCCCGCCAGCCACGGCTTTGCCTGCGCGAAGGGGACGCGGTTCGTCGAGGTGGCGACGCACCCCGACCGCGTCCTGCACCCGAGCATCGAGGGGCGCCGGGCACCGTGGCCCGAGGCGCTCGACTGGGTCGCCGAGCGCATCCGGGCCATCCGGGCCGAGCACGGCCCTCATGCGCTGGGCGTCTACTTCGGCAACCCCATGGCCTTCAACACGCTGGGCATCGCCGCGATCGTCCGCATGGTGGCGCAGCTGGGCACGCGCAACGTGTTCTTTGCGGGCAGCCAGGACTGCAACAACAAGTTCGCGGGCAGCCACCTCGTGCACGGCAACCCGTTCGTGCACCCCATTCCCGACTTCGAGCACGCCGATCTGGCGGTCGTCTTCGGCTCCAACCCCTACGTGAGCCAGTCGAGCTTCGTGCACCTCGAGGGAGGCAGCGCCCGAGCGTTCGGCGGCATCATCGAGCGCGGCGGCGAGGTGGTGTGGGTCGACCCGCGGCGCACCGAGAGCGCGAAGCGGTGGGGGCGACACCTGCCCATTCGCCCCGCAGGCGACGCGTGGCTGCTGGTGGCGCTGCTGGCTCGCTTGGGATCGAACGGGCACCGGGCCGACCGGGTCGAGGGGTTCGAGGAGCTCGTCGCCGCCGCGCGCCGCTTCGACATCGACGACTGCCTGCAGCGCGCGGGCATCGAGCGCGAGGCGTTCGAGCGGCTCGTGGGGGACATTCGCCGAGCCAAACGCACCGCGCTGCACATGAGCGTCGGCGTGAACATGAGCGGGTTCGGTACGATCGCCTACGTGCTGATGCAGGCGCTGTCCTACGCGACGGGCAACCTCGATCGCGAAGGAGGCTCGGTGTTCGCGGGCTCCCACGCGCCGGTCCGCTGGATCGCGCGGAGGGTCGGGCTGCTCGCCGAGGCGCACGCGCGGGTCGGTGGGTTTCGCTCCACGGTCCGCTCGCTGCCCGGCGGCATCCTGGCCGACGAGATCCTCACGCCGGGGCCCGAGCGCATCCGGGCGCTGCTGGTGATCGGCGGCGACCCTCTGCGCTCGATTCCCGGCGGCTCGAAGCTCGAGGGCGCGCTGAAGGAGCTCGAGCTGCTCACCTGCATCGACATGTTCGAGAGCCGCACGGCCAAACACGCGCACGTGTTCCTGCCGGCGACGAGCTGGCTGGAGCGCTGGGACCTGGGGCTGGCCTCGATTCCGTTTCAGGCCAAGGGTCGGGCGCAGCTCGCCGGGCCGCTGATGGAGCCGCGCGGCGAGGCGCGCAACGACGGCCAGATCCTCGCCGAGCTCGCGACGCGCTTGGGGCTGCGCGGTCCGCTGTGGTCACTGCTGCGGCGGGACCCGAGCCGATGGTTCCCCGCGCCTCGCAAGGGCGTCCCGCTGCCGTCGGCCCGACCTGGCACCTACCTCGCCCGCAACCGGGTCTCGTTCTGGAACGAGTCGATCGCCGAGGAGATCGGGCGCCTGCACGCCGAGCCGGCACCCCCGACGGACGGCCTGCGGATCATCGGACGCCGACGCCGGCTGGGCCACAACAGCTGGCTGCACGGCGGCAAGCGAGACGGCGCGCCCGAGGCCGCCGCGTGGATGCACCCCGACGACCTCGAAGGCCGCGGCATTCGAGACGGCGCGACGGTCGAGCTCTCGACGGCCCACGGTCGCCTGCGCATCGCCGTCAAACCCGTGCCCGACGTCGCGCGGGGCACGGTGGTGGTGCCGCACGGGCTGCACGGGTTGAGCCTCAACGACATCGTGCCCAGCGGCCCCGAGCACATCGAGCGCGTCAGCGGCCAAGCGGTGATGTCGGGCGTTCCGGTCGAGGTCCGCGCGGTGCAATGAACGCCGCACCCCGGTGGTAGACTGACGCGATGGACGAGCGCAGCCTACCCTGCCCGGGGTGTGCCGACGGGACGCGCCTGGTCCACTGGCCCCCGCCGAGCGCGAGCCCGTATCGGCCCACGCCCGAGCACGCCGTGCGGGTCCAGGCCTGCCGCGTGTGCGCCGGCGTCTGGGTCGACACCGAGACGCTGCAGGAGATCATCGACGGTGCCGCGAACGCCGCCGCGTCGGGCACCAGCAGCACCGTACGGCGCAAGACGATGCCGCCGGGGCTCGCCACGGGCAAGGTCACCTACCGGCACTGCCCCCTGTGCAAGCAGTCGATGCTGCGCCGCAACTTCGGCTCGATCTCCGGCATCGTCGTCGACGTCTGCGCCAAACACGGCACCTTCTTCGACTACGGAGAGCTGCCCGAGGTCGTCGACTTCGTCCGCAGCGGAGGCCTCGCCCTCGCCAAGCGCCACGCCGACGCCGAACACGCCCGAGAGTCGCGTCACCGCGTCCGCAACGACATCGCCACCAGCCCGGGCATGGGGCCCGCGTGGCTCGAGGGGGAC
This sequence comes from bacterium, assembly GCA_024742475.1. Classification (GTDB taxonomy): domain Bacteria; phylum Myxococcota_A; class Polyangia; order Nannocystales; family Nannocystaceae; genus CAJXVA01. Next base: position 168,706 of record JANSYI010000001.1, read on the forward strand.
CTGCGGGATCCGGGCTCGGACGAGATGCTGCGAAGGGTCGCGGTGTTTGTCAGGAACATGTTTCGGTAGCGGGGACCTGCCCTCACCCCCCGAAGATCTCTCGCGTCACATCCTGCAGGAACGCCCCGGGCCCGGGCACGCCGCGCTGCACGAACGCCTGCAGATGCGCGAGCGCTTCCTCGGGGGAGAAGGACATGGGCAGCGCATCCTGCTCGCCGAAAGGGCCGGGTCTGCGCAGCAGCCGGAAGTGCAGCGTTGCGCCGGCGCTCGAGTGCTGCCACTCGAGCATGAGGCGGCCGTCGGCGTCGGGGGTCTGGGCCGTCTGCATGTACGAGTCGTCCTCGCCGCGGACGATCAAGAAGGAGTCGAAGTCGGCCGCGACCTTCAGGACGAGCGCCTGCAGGAGGTCGGGGTCGTCGGTGGGCCAGGGCTGCTCGGTGCCGCCGAGGTCGTAGACGCTGGGGCGGAAGCCGAGCCGAGGCGCGCACTCATTGGTCGGGGGCAGGCCGCCGGGCTGCGGCAGGTAGACGAGCCGCTGCACGGCGAGGCCCTCGAGGCCGTGGTGAAAACCCGTGAGCGCGCGGGCGAGCTCCGTGGGCACCTCGAACGCGTCGGTGCCTCGCACGTCCTGCAGCTGGCCCGGGACCGCTCCGACCGCGTGGACGTGGTCGCTTCCTTGCTCGGGGTCGTGCTGCACCGTCCACGTGCGTCGGCCGTCGACCCAGCCCGAGGCCGCGCTGTCCATCGTGTGCGACTCGGAGAAGCACCACACCATCGGCCCGAGTCGCGAGAGGTCGGCGGTGAAGGCCTCGTCGAACAGGCGGTCTTCCGCTCCGGCCGAGAGGTTCGCCAACACGACGATCCACCCGGTGGGACTCACTGCGACGACCAGGGGGAACCCAGTGAGGTCGCGCTGCTTGCCCGCCGGCGCGACACCGAACGCCTCGTACAACGGGTGCGGATCGTCGAGCTGGAGGGCGACCCATGCCACTGCGTGACCCATGCAGCCCGAGTATAGAGCCCTTCTTTCGCCCCGTGGAGCGCGGCATCTCGCCACGGGGGGGTTGTCCTGCTACCGTCCGCGACGATGAGTTCTTCGGAGGCGCCTCGTCTGTTCCACCGACTCTTCATCGCCAACCGAGGCGAGGTCGCGGTTCGTATCGCGAAGGCGTGTGACGCCATGGGCATCACGCCCGTGTTCGCCGCGTCCGAGGCCGATCGCGACGCCGAGCACCTGCGCGATCGCGAGGTGGTCTGCGTCGGCCCGGCCCGCTCCGCCCAGAGCTACCTCGACCTGCCCAAGATGGTGCAGGCCGCTCGACAAGCACGCTGCACCGCAGTGCACCCCGGGTGGGGCTTCTTGGCCGAGAACCCCCAGTTCGCCGCCTTGTGCGAAGCCCACGGCCTCACCTTCATCGGGCCGCCCGCCCACGTCATGCATCTGATGGGCAAGAAGACGCCCGCCAAGAAGGCGATGGGCGCCGCCGGCCTGACGCTCATCCCCGGCAGCGACGGCATCCTCGACGACGCCGATGATGCTCGGCGCGTCGCCGACCAGACCGGCTACCCCGTGCTTCTCAAAGCCGAGAGCGGCGGCGGAGGTCGAGGCATGCGAATCGCGAGGAGTTCCGACGAGGTCGCTTCGGCCTATGCCGACGCCCAGGCCGAAGCCCGCGCCGCGTTCGGCGACCCGCGCGTCTACATGGAAAAGCTCATCGAGGGCGGCCGCCACATCGAGATCCAGGTCATGGCCGACCGCTACGGCAACGTGGTGCACCTCGGTGAGCGCGACTGCACCGTGCAGCGCAACCATCAGAAGCTCATCGAGGAGAGCCCCTCGCCCGTGCTCGACGACGCCGTCCGGCAGTCCAGCCTCGCCGCCGCCGCCCAGGCCACCGCCGCCATCGGCTACGTCGGCGCCGGCACGATGGAGTTCCTGCTCGACCAAGACGGCGTGCTGCGGTTCATGGAGATGAACACCCGGCTGCAGGTCGAGCACTGCGTCTCCGAGGTCCGCAGCGGCAAGGACCTCGTCGAGCAGCAGATCCTCGTCGCGGCCGGACATCAGCTCGGCTGGCGCCAAGACGACATCGAGCTCACCGGCCACGCAATCGAGTGCCGCATCAACGCAGAGAACCCCGACGACGGTTTTCGGCCCAGCCCCGGCGAGATCGAAAAGTGGGTCAGCCCCACCGGCGAGGGCGTTCGCGTCGACACCCACGTCCGCTCCGGCTACGTCGTGCCGCCCCACTACGACAGCCTGCTGTGCAAGGTCATCACCCACGGAGCCACCCGCGACGAGGCGTGCGACCGCATGATCGCCGCGCTCGGTGACCTCGTCTGCGAAGGCGTGCACACCACCGCGGGCATGCACCGCCAGATCCTCGCCAGCGAGGACTTCCGTTCCAACAACTACGACACCCGGGCCATCCCCGGCTTCTCGCAGGAGTAATCATGGTTCACGTACCGCTCACGCCCATCGGGCGCGCTCGCGCCTCGTTCTGCGACGACAACACCTTCGAATCCAACCTCTCTTCCCTGGCTGCGCGAGAAGAGACGCTCCGCATGCGTCGCGCCGAGGTGCATGCCGGTTGGGGCGAGAAGTACGTCCAGCGCGTGCACGCCAAGGGCAAGATGACCGCCCGCGAGCGGCTCGACTCGATCAAGGATCCGGGCACCCGCGCGTTCGAGGTCGGCACGTTCGTCAACTACGGCCTCGAGTTCGGCGACAAGGGGCTGAAGTCTCCGGGCGCGGGCGTCGTCACGGCGTTCGCCCAGGTGCACGGGCGCTGGTGCATGGTCATCGCCAACGACAACACCGTCGCCTCCGGCTCGTGGTGGCCGATGACCCCCGAGAAGATTCAGCGTGCGCAGACGATGGCGCTGCGCCTGCGGCTGCCCACCATCTACCTCGTCGACTGCAGCGGCCTGTTCCTGCCCGAGCAGTCGCGCAGCTTCCCGGGCGCCAAGGGTGCCGGCCACATCTTCAAGATGAACGCCCTGCTCTCCGCGCACGGCGTGCCGCAGCTCGCCGGCGTCTTCGGCGACTGCATCGCCGGGGGCGGCTACATGCCGATCATCTCCGACCGGGTCTACATGACCGAGCAGGCGTACATGGTCATCGCGGGCGCGGCCCTCATCAAGGGCGCCAAGAGCCAGAAGATGACCAGCCTAGGCATCGGCGGGCCCGAGGTGCACGTGCACCAGAGCCGCTGCGCCGACGTCCGCGTCCCCGACGACGCCACCTTGCTCTCCTCGCTCCGCGACGAGATCGCCTCGCTGCCCTCCTCGGGTGCGGGCTACTACCGCGGCGACGCGGGCCCCGTGGACCCGGGCTTTCCCGCGCAAGAGCTCTCCGGCCTCATGCCCAGCGACCACCGCGAGGCCTACGAGGCCAATGAAGTGCTCGCGCGCCTGTGTGACCAGTCCCTCTTCTGGGAGGTCATGGCGGGCAGCGGCGAGGAGATGATCTGCGGCGTCGGCCGCGTGGGCGGGCTGTTCACCGGCTTCATCGCCAACCGGCAGGGCCTCGTCGGCAACCCCGACGACCCGGGCTCGCGCCGGCCCGCGTCCATCCTCTACAAGGCCGGCATCGCCAAGATCTCCGCCTTCTCGCGGGCCTGCAACGCCGACGGCATCCCCATCGTCTGGCTGCAAGACATCGCCGGCTTCGACATCGGCGCCGAAGCGGAGCGGCAAGGCCTGCTCTCGTACGGCAGCAACCTCATCTACACCAACAGCACCAACGAGACGCCCATGTTCACGGTGCTGCTGCGCAAGGCATCGGGCGCGGGCTACTACGCGATGGCCGGGCTGCCCTACGACCCCGTCGTGCAGCTGTCGACCACGCTCTCGCGCCAGTCGGTGATGGAGGGACGCACGCTCGCCATCGCCACCTACAACACCAAGCTCGACGACGACTTCGAGATCGTCACCGAAGACCCCAAGGAGCGGGCCGCCATCGAGGCGGGCATGGCCTCGGTCGAAAAGCGCATCGAAGGCGACATGGACCCGTTCGTGTCGGCGCGCCAGATGGACACCGACGAGATCATCGAGTTCGGCGAGCTGCGGGCCTACCTGGCGATGCTCGTCGAGGCGAGCTACCAGTCCACGGGCTATCGCCGGGTCAAGAACCCGCGGATCTGGTCGTTGCACGACCTCGCTGTACTGACGGAGGGACTCCGATGAAGACCGGACGCGCATTCGAGCCGCAGCACGTCGCCAAGATCGAACGCGACGGCAGCCTGATCCACATCCTCGCTCCGAGCGTCGGTCACTGGCGCGACGCACCGAGCGAGGGCGCCCTCGTGCAGCCGGGCTCTTCGCTGGGTTTCATCGAGACGCTCGGCGTGCTGCACCGCGTCGTGGCCCCCTCGGGAGCCGCAGGCGTGGTCATCGCGCGCGACGGCAACGCCAAGGCGCCCGGACACGTCGCCTACGGTGACGTCCTGCTCACCCTCGACCTCGAAGCGGCCACCGGATCCGTCGCGGCGGCCGCCGCCGAAGCCAGCGCCGACGCCGACGGCCTCGCGTTCCGCTCTCCGCTCTCGGGTCGCTTCTACTCGCGCCCCAGCCCCGACCAAGACCCCTTCGTCAAACCCGGCGACACCGTCAAGGTCGGCCAGACGGTCGCGCTGCTCGAGGTGATGAAGACCTTCAACCGCGTCACCTACGGCGGCGACGGCCTGCCCGACACCGCCAAGGTCCTCGCCGTCGTCCCCGACAACGAGTCCGACCTCGACCAAGGCGACGTCATCCTGCGACTCGAATAGCTTCGGCGTCACCGCTGCGGTCCATCCCATGATCGTCGTCGAAGAGACCCTGCGCACCTCCGCCAGCCCGCAGCGCATGTGGGACGTGCTCACCACCCACGAGGAGATGCCCTCGTGGTTCAAGGTCGTGCGCAAGGCCGTGCTCGACCCCGCCGGGCGTGACGAGCGAAACGGTCTCGGCGCGGTGCGGCACCTTCACGCCGTCGGACCCGCGGTCGTCGAAGAGGTGATCGAGTGGGAGCCGCCCCGTCGCTACGTCTACGCGCTGCGCGGCGGCGCGCCGATTCGCAACCACCGGGGCGAGGTCACCGTCGAGGCAGCGAGCGACGGCGCGAAAGCGACGTGGCGGATTCAGTTCGAGCCGATGATTCCGCTCAGCGGGGTGGTCATGCGGCCGCTGATGACCCTGCTCGCGCGCACGCTGCTGCGCAACGCAGCCCAATACGCCCAGCGCTCCTAGCATGCAGTCTCCCCCCGCAGCCGCGCCACGCGAGCCCTCGCAGATCCCGGTGCTCGAAACCCGGCGCCTGCGTCTTCGCCCCAGCCGCGTCACCGACCTCGAGCCCCTCGCCGCGATGTGGGGCGACCCGGAGCACGTGCGCTTCATTGGCAAGCGCCCCCGTCCACCCGCCGAGGTCTTCGCGTCGCTGCAGCGCCACATCGGTGCCTGGTACCTGGTCGGCTATGGGTTTTGGGTGCTCGAGTCGCTGGCCGACGGCTGCGTCGTCGGCGAGGCCGGCTTCCTGCCGGGCATGCGCGCGATGAACCCCAGCGTCGACGACGTGCCCGAGGCCGGCTGGAGCATCGGCAAAGCCCACTGGGGCCAGGGCCTGGCCACCGAGGCCCTGCGCGCGTGCGTGCAGTGGGCCGACCGCGAGCTGCCCTTCTCCCGGACCGCGTGCATCATCGAGCACGGCCACGACGCGTCCATTCGCGTCGCCTCGAAGTGCGGTTATGCAAAGCACGCCGACTCGATGCTCTCAGAGTCGCCCGTCGGCATCTACGTCCGGCCACGCGCGCAGGGCTAGCCCTCTCACTCGTCGTCATCGTCGGCGTCGTCGCCGGTTTCACTCGAAGAAGAGCCGCTCGTCTCGCCCCACATCCCGGTCGCGTCGGCGCCAGCCTGGCCCGAGGTCGTCGACGAGGAGGACGACCCCGTGCCTGCGTCTCCGGCCTCGGACCCCTCGCCGGCGCCTGCGTCATCCGCAGACGTCGTCCCGGATTCGCCGCCCTCGATCGCAGCCGGCGTCGCCGGGTCTGCGCCCGTCGTGGTCGACATCGAGGATGCATCCTCGCGCGGATCGTACGCGGAGTTGAGCGACGTGCAGCCGCAACACAATGCGAACGCGACGCTCAACACCGGGTACGACGCGGCGCCCCGGGCGATGCGTAGGGCGTTCACCTGTCGATTTCGGACGAGCACCGGTGACCAAGCTACGGGCTGGCCGCCGAATGTCACGCCGATGGCGTGGGGAGATTTGACCGCGACCGCCGGGGCAAAGTGCACCGCGTTAGGGGGTGCAGCAGACCGTGCGAGGCTCGGTCGGCGCGAGCTCCCCAACAGGGAAGCCACCCCGGGTGCTGCAGTCGACGCTCGGGGGGCCCTCGATGCTCGCGGCCTCACCACCGAGCACCGAGGTGAGGAAGCCCGTGCAACCGGCCTGCAGCGTCAACGACCCTGACTCGCCGCAGCCCTGGTTGGCGAGGGTGTACGAGCCCGAACACTGGAACGGCGCCTCGCATTCGCAGCCCGAGCAGTCTCGAGCGTCCTCGTAGTCCGCGTACAGCAGAGTGCGCTCGAATCCATCGGGACACTCGAGCTCGCCTTCGGCGTGAATGCACAGACCCACGGCATTGGAAGTGCATACCCCGCCGTCGCAGGTCGAGCCCTCGAACGCGTCGCAGAGCAGGCGCGGATCGACCGGCTCGACGGGCGACGGGTCGAGCACCGGGTTGGACGTGCAGGGCGCATCCCCCCCGACCGTGACCAGGATGCTGTACAGCTCCCCGTCCCCGAAGCTCTGACAGGAGGAGGTCAGCTCCACGGCCAGCGCGACCGGTCCCTCGCAGTTGTTGTCCTCGAATAGCTCCAGCTGCACCGAAGCGCCCTCGCACGAGTCCTCCACCGACGCATCGCACGAGCATTCGCACTCCCAGCCTCCGTCGTAGCCCAGCGCCCCTTCGGCGACGACCGAGGCACACGGCTCTCCGGGGGCGGTGAGATTGACAGGGCCCGACCATCCTTCGGGAATGCCGAAGCACGCCTGCCCGGCTCCACACATCGTCGAAGGCCCCGAGTCGTCCGAGTCGTCCGAGCTGGGGTCGCTCGGGTCGACCCCTGAGGTCGAGGTGGAATCCGCCGACGTGGATGCGCTGCTCGAGCTGCCGGGCGTCGGTCCCGAGCCTTCACCCTCAGTGGGCGATCCCGAGGTGGCGGCATCCATCGGCATCACGCATTGGCCCGAGAAGGGGCCGCTGAAGCCTCCGTATCGCCAGCCCGACTCGCAGTCGCTTGCCGGAAAGCTGCAGTAGCCGATGGGCTCGCACCGGCCGTCTGGACACGACGAGTCATCCGAGCACGCGAAGACCTCGGCGTTGCCGCAGGACGCCAGAGCCAACACCACCGACGCCATTGCCATCCACGCTGATCTCATCGTTGCCGAGCGTCAGGGTATCACCGACCCTGGTGCGAGCGTGGACGCCCAACCGAGCGGAGCCGCTCAGGAGTTGAAGCCGATGTGCAGGCCGTAGATCGCCTGGTGCACCGGGTTGGGGTAGCGCTCCTCGTAGCGCACGCACTCGGTCGACGAGCCCCGCACGTTGCAGACGTCACGGTGCGCGTTGAAGATGAAGTCCGCCTCGAAGCCCAAGAAGAACCTCTGCGTGAGGTAGACGTCGACGACGGGTCCGGTCATGAAGGCGAAGCCTTGCGTGAAGTCCTGGTCTCCGCCCTCGTAGCGGAAGATCTGCCGCGAATAGCCGGGGGCGACGTTGAGGCCGAGATCGAAGCGCCAGATCGGGATCGTGGGGCGCGCCACCGCGAACACCGAGTGCTGCGAACCCCGGGCGTAGGCGTTGTCGAACTGCAGCTCGTAGTCGGGGCGGAACATGCCGCCGCGGTAGGCGACGCCGAGCGTCATCCAGCGCAGCGCTCGCCAACCGAGCAGCACGCCGCCGCCGACGGCACCGCGCGTGGTGCCATTGAGCGTGTCGCTGTCCGGCGTGCAGTCTGCTCGACCCGGAATGCAGTTGGACCCACCGATGAGTCCTTCGACCTGAATGCCCGATCGGGCGGGCTTGGCGTCGGCCGTGCTGGGGGCGAGGGCGAGCGCCGCCGCAGCGGCACCGAGTGCGAGGGAGGGGAGCGTCGTTCGGGCCATGCCCGCGAAGACTGCAACCCTCGGGCCAAGCGTGTTCAGTCTGCGCGTTGCCGCTTGAGCTGCTTGGCCGCGAGCGCGTAGCCGCCGTCGGCCCCGTCGACGAAGTGCATGTGGTCGCCGCGGTAGCTGGTCACCGCGCACGTCATGAGCGCGGCGCTGGCGACGTGGGTGCCGTAGACGATGGCGCCCTGCGCGTGCAGTTCTCCGAGCGCAGCCTCGATCGACTCGTGCTGCGCGTCGGTCACGTCGAGCACCATGCGAAGGGTGTCGTCGAACTTTCGAAAGTCGGTGTTGGCCGTGACCTCGTCGCGGTAGACGTCGGCGGGAAAGCCGAAGGTCTCCTTGCCACGCGAGAGCCCGAAGCGACCGAACGCCGACTGGGCCTTGATCGCCTGCTTGCGCCGAAACAACCCCACCCCCTTGCCGTGGCCCGAGGTGATCCGCGCCTCCGCGTCGAAGGCCCGCCCCCCGCGAGCGATCGCCAGGTTGTCGGGACCCACCGGTCGCCCCTGAGAGTCGCCGACGATCGACTCGAGCGTGCCCAGAACCCGGCGATACGTCTGCGCGGCTTCATTGCGGTCCTCGGCCGTCGCCTGCACGAGCAACGAGACCACCTTGCCGCGGCGGCTCTCGAGCGGCTCCCACCGACACTCGAACCCCTCGAAGCTGGCCTCGCATGGGCCCTCGTCCCCGACCGCATGGAGGGGGCCCTCCTGCGGGTCCTTGATGCGCCGCTCGGCCTCGCTGAGCCCAGCCCCCGCGAACATCGCGTAGGAGGCGTGCGGGCTGGCGCCAAAGCGGGCCACGAGCACCTCGAAGCCGTCGGCGTGCAGTACCTCGACGGGCACCATGCTCACGCGCATCGACATCTCCATCGCGTCATGGGCCATCGCTCGAATCCCCCGCAGCGCGGCGTGCACCCGGTCGCGCTCCGACGCGGGCGTGAGCACCGTGGCGCCGTCCCCTCCGAAGACGAACGGCAGGTCGAACGCGGGAAGCGCGTTGCGAAGAGCCACGATCGAGGCCACGCCCAGCGCGTTGACGTCTTTGTAGCGGCCCGCCTCGATGGCCGTCGTCGAGCCTTCGACGTCGGTCACGACCACGTCCCAGTCCCCCGGCGCGAGCACGTACAGCGACGCATCGTGTACGTCCGCGAACCGGTCGAAGGTTGGCAACTCGGCGTAGAAGCCCGCGCGCTTCACCTGTGGATGGTATCACCCGCGACGATGAGCGAGCCCCCGCCGATCGAGCTGCGCGGAGCCGGCGAACACAACCTCGCCGGATTCGATCTCGACCTCCCGTGGGGGCGGTGGATCGCCGTGACGGGCCCCTCGGGATCGGGCAAGACCTCGCTCGTCTTCGACATCTTGGTCCGCGAGGGCCAGCGGCGGTACCTTGGCGGCCTGTCGGCTCGGGCGCGTCAGCTCTTCGGCAAGCTCGGTCGCGCCCAGGTCCGCGGGCTGCAAGGGCTCCCGGTTCCGCTGGCGATCGGGCACGCCGGCGCAGGCAGTGCACGCTCGACAGTCGGCACGCGCAGCGGCCTCCTCGACCTGCTGCGGCTCGTCTTTGCCCGCGCAGGCCGAGACCCCGGCGGCGAGGCGCTCACGCGCAGCCACTTCAGCTTCAACGTCGCCCCAGGCGCATGCGAGGCGTGCGCGGGTCTGGGCACCCAGGACCGGGTGGTCCCGGCGCTGCTGGTCGCCGATGCCTCGAAGAGCATTCGAGACGGCGCGTTGGTGCCGACGCTGCCCAACGGCTACACCGTCTACAGCCAGGTCACCCTCGAGGTGCTCGACACCGTCTGCCGGGCCCACGGCTTCGACGTCGACACGCCCTGGCAAGACCTGACCGACGCGCAGCGACACGTCATCTACTACGGGTCGAAGGCGCTGAGGGTCCCCTTCGGAAAGCACAGCATCGAGAGCCGCATGAAGTGGGAGGGCATCACCGCCCGCCCCCGCGAGGAGGGCTTCTACCGGGGCCTGATTCCCGTCATCGAGGAGACCCTCCAGCGGAACCGCAACGCCAACATCCTGCGGTTCGTCGAGTCGGCCCCGTGCTCTGCCTGCCACGGGACGCGTCTGTCTCGCGCCGGGCGGGAGGCGACGGTTGGCGAGCGCACCCTCCCGGACTTGCTCGCGATGCCGGCGGACGCCCTGGCCTCGATCCTGCTCGACTTTCCCGGCGGTCCCGCCTGGGATGCCGTGCGCCCCAGCGTGCGGGACAGGCTCGCGCGCATGCAGGCGCTGAGCCTCGGGCACCTGAGCCTGGCACGGACCACCGACTCGCTCAGCGGAGGCGAGGCCCAGCGACTGCAGCTGGCCACGCTGCTCGGCACCGGACTGGGCGGCATGCTCGTGGCGCTCGACGAGCCGACGCTGGGGTTGCATCCCGAGGCGCGCCCGGGCATGCGTGACACGCTCGACGCGGTCTTGGCGATGGGCAACACCCTCGTCGTGGTCGAACACGACCCCGCGATGGTGCGGCACGCCGATCGCGTCATCGCGCTGGGCCCGGGCGCCGGCTCCGAGGGCGGGCGCTTGGTCGACGTCGACGATCCACGCGCGCCCCTTGGACCGCCCCCGACACCGCGCGCGCGCACCCGAGCCGCTCGCGGCACGCTCACGCTACGAGGCGCGTCCCTGCACAACCTCCAGGACGCCGACCTCCACGTCGAGCTCGGCTGCTTCAACGTCGTGCTCGGTCCCTCGGGCGCGGGCAAGAGCTCGCTCGTGTTCGGAACGCTGCTGCCCGCCGTCACGGGCACGCGCGGCGGACCCTTTCGCCGGCTCGAGGGGCTCGAGCACACCGCCGTCGCGGCCGTCGACGCCCGTCCGATCGGACGCACGCCTCGGAGCACTCCCGCCACGTGGACGGGGCTGTTCGACCGCGTGCGCAGGGCGTTCGCCGCGACCCCCGAGGCCAAGGCCGCCAAGCTCGGCGCCACGGCGTTCTCCTACAACAACAAGGCCGGGCGCTGCCCACAGTGCGAAGGCTTGGGCGTCGAGCGGCTCGGTCTACACCTGCTCGAAGACGTCGAGCGCCCCTGCGGCGCCTGCGGAGGAGGGCGGTACGCTCCCACCGTCCTGGACGTCCAACTCCGCGGCAAGTCGATCGCCGACGTGTTGTCGATGACGGTCCACGAGGCCGTCGAGTACTTCGAGCCCGACCCACTCGCACACGCCCTGTGCGCCGCGATGCAGACCCTGGGCCTGGGCTACCTGCCGCTCGGACACGGGAGCCACCAGCTCAGCCGAGGCGAGGCGCAGCGCGTCAAGCTGGCCACGCTGCTCGGACGGGCCGACGCGCAGCCCTCCCTGCTGCTGCTCGACGAGCCCGACCGCGGGCTGCACCCCCTCGACATCGAGCGGCTCCTCGGCGCCATCGATGCCATCGTCGACGCCGGCCACACGGTGCTCGCGATCTCCCACCATCGCCACGTTTGGGCCGCGGCCGACGTCCGCACCGAGGTTCGCGAAGGCGTCGCAACCCACGACGTCCCGTTCGTCGCCGAAGACGACGGTGCGCCCACCGCCCACCGTCGCCCCGTCTCTCCGCCCCAGGCGATCCGGCTGCGCGGCGTCACCACGCACACCCTCGCGAACATCGACGTCGACCTTCCCCACCGTCAGCTCATCGCCGTCGCTGGGGTCTCGGGCAGCGGCAAGTCGTCGCTCGTCTTCGACACCCTCGTCGCGGAGGCCTGGCACAGGTTCTCCGAGAGCCTGCCCTTCTCGGTGCGACGGCACGTGCGTCGACAAGCCCGCCCCGAGCTCGCGCGGGCCGAGGGCCTCACGCCCGTGCTGGCGCTTCGCCCCGGCGGCGCGAGGGCCAGCCGGCGATCCACCGTCGCGACGCAGGCCGAGGTCGGGCCACTGCTCCGCCTGTTGTGGTCACGCGGGGGCGAGCCTTCGGGGTTTTCGGCGGAGCACTTCAGCACCGACCGACCGCTCGGCGCGTGCCCGGCCTGCGCCGGCTTGGGCCTGATCCCACGCTGCGACCCCTCCGCGTTGGTCACCGAGCCGTCGGCGCCCCTGAGCGGCGGCGCGATGGCGGGCACCAAGCCCGGTACGTTCTTCTCCGCTGCCGACGACCAGCACGTGGCCACGCTCCGCGCCGCACTGAGAGCACGCGGGCTCTCGGACGACCTCGAGGGCCCGTGGTCGTCCCTTGCAGCGCCCGTCCGCGAGATCGCCCTGCATGGGGCGGGCGAGCAGACCTTCTCCGTACAGTGGTCGTACAAGCGCGGAAAGCGAGCAGGCACTCACACCTTCGAAGGTCCGTGGCTGGGTTTGTGCCGCCTGGTCGAGCGCGAGGCGAAACGCCGCGCAAAACGAAAGGACGCGCAGGCATGGGCCGCGCCGCTCATCGATGCGCCGTGTTCGGGCTGCGGGGGCACCGGGCTCCGCCCCGAGGTCGCGCGCGTCAGCCTCGGTGGGCTCGAGCTGCCCGACGTGCTCGCGCTTCGGGCCGACGCGGTCTTGCCCACGCTCGACGCGGCTGAACTCTCCGGTCGCGCCCGCGCTGCCTACGACGCGCTGCGGCCCGAGCTCGCCACCCGCCTCGAGGCCGTCGCCGCCCTGGGCCTGGGGCACCTCGCCCTCTCGCGCCGCTCCCCCACCCTCTCGGGCGGCGAGCTGCAGCGCCTCCGCCTGGGCACGGTGCTGCACGCCGGCCTCGCACACACCACCGTGGTGCTGGACGAACCCACCGCGGGGCTGCACGACGACGACGTCCGCTCGCTACTCGCTCGCCTCCGAGGGCTGCGGGACGCGGGCAACACCGTGCTCGTCGTCTCCCACCGTCCATCGGTCCTGCGCGCGGCCGACCACATCGTCGAGCTCGGTCCGGGCGCGGGCCCCGACGGGGGGACGATCGTCGCCCAGGGCTCCGCGGCCGACGTCCTTGCGGGCGATTCGCCCACAGCGACCGCCCTGCGTGCGCGCGCCCGGCCCCGACCCGAGCGCGCGCTCGAGATCGGCGTGCGCATCCGAGGCGCGTCGGCGCATGGCCTGCCCGAGCGCGACCTCGACCTCCCCGCCTCGGGTGTCGTCGCGCTGACCGGGCGCTCGGGCACCGGCAAGAGCACGCTCCTGTTCGAGGTCCTCGAAGCCTCGGCGCGGGCTGGTGCGCCCCGGGGGTGCCGAGAGGCCACCGGCCTCGAGCGGTTCTGCGACGTGCGGAGCTCGCGAGACCCGCTGGGCGCCACCCCCCTGACCACGCTGGGCGTCATGCCACCGCTGCAGACGCTCTTCGCGAAGGCATCCGGTGGAGCGCTTCCCAAGGCGGCGTTCTCCTTCGACAGCCCCAAGGGGCGCTGCGAGACCTGCAAGGGTCGTGGTGTCGAGCGGGTGGCCATGGATGCGCTCGCCGACCTGCAGCTGCCGTGCCCTGCCTGCGATGGCGCCCGCTACCGCGCCGAGGTCCTCGCCGTTCGCTGGAAGGGCCAGAGCATCGCCGACGTGCTGAGCTGCCCGGCGAGCCTGCTCGTCGACCGCTTCAGCGGCGCGCTACAGGTCGCCACCCGAGCGCTCGTCGACGTCGGTCTCGGTCACGTCTCGCTGGGCCGGCGCCGCAGCACGCTCTCGGGCGGAGAGGCCCAGCGCCTGATGCTCGCCGCGCGAACGCTCGAGCGCAGCTCGCCGTCCCTGGTCCTGCTCGACGAGCCCGGCACGGGCCTGCACGAGCTCGACCTCGACCGCGTGCGGGCGGCCCTGCATCGGCTGGCCGAGCGCGGCGACCTCATCGTCATCGCCGAGCACCGTCGCAGCCTCATCGACGCCTGCGACCTCGAGATCCCCATTCAGTAGTGCGGGGGTTTCTCGTCCTGCGGACCAACCTCCGGGACGCCGGCCTTCAGCGTGTCCTTGACGACCTCGAGCTCTCGTTCGAGCTTGACCACCCGGTCGGCAAACGCTCGCACCACCTCGTCGAGGTCGGCGATGATCTTGTCTTGGTAGGCCAGACGGACCTCGAGGTCGACGATGCGGTCTTCCATCGGCCGAACCCTACTCCCGAAGGCTGGCCGATCGCTGCAGCCGGGCGCGTCTATGCATCTGATGAACACCCATGCGCACCCGATGCACACACGAAACTCCATCGCAGAGTAATTTCAGACAGTTAGCGGTGGCCTAGACATTGCTCGACACCTCGAGCGTGAACATTCCGCTTCTCGTGCTCGCAGCGGCCGCCGTGATGATGCTGGTCGAGCGCCTCCACCCGGGGCGCACCCTGCCCAAGGCATCCGGCTTTCACGCCCGCGCCATCGCCCTCAACGGGCTGCAGGCCGCATCCGTCTACCTGCTGGGCACGAGCCTCGACGACTGGTGGACCGCGCTCGCGCCTTGGCACCCCAACGTGGGCACGCTGCTTGGCGCCGGGCTCGGCTACCTGGTCATCACCTTCGTCTACTACTGGTGGCATCGCGCTCGGCATGAGGTCGACTGGCTGTGGCGCACGATCCACCAGCTGCACCACAGCCCGGCCCGGCTCGAGATCCTCACCAGCTTCTACAAGCACCCCCTCGAGATCGGCCTCAACGCGTTCCTCAGCGCGGGCGTCCTCTACGGGCTCGTCGGCCTGAGTCCGCAGGCGGGTGCGATCGCGGTGCTGGTCACGGGTCTCGCCGAGCTCGTCTACCACTGGAACGTTCGCACGCCGCGGTGGATGGGCTGGTTCTTTCAGCGCCCCGAGATGCATTGCGTCCACCACGAGCGGGACCGCCACACGAACAACTACAGCGACCTGCCGCTTTGGGACATCCTCTTCGGCACCTTCGAGAACCCCGCGCGTTTCGACGACGACTGCGGCTTCGCAGAGCACCGCGAGGCCAAGCTCGGCGCCATGCTGGTCGGACACGACGTCAACACGGGCGTGCGTCCCTCGCCGCTCGCGGCAGCCGTCGTCGGCCTCGGGCTCGTGCGCATGGCCGCAGACCCACTCGGCCTGCCCACGGTGGGCGGGGTGGCAGCGGCGACCGGTGCCAGCCCCGCCCCCAAGGTGTTCACCGCGTTCGGCGAGTTCGAGCCGTTCTCGACCGCCATCACGCTGCGCTGGGCCGACGCGGCCGGTCACACCCACGCCATGCCGCTTCGTCCCGACGGGCCGCGCATGCGCGGCGCATACAACCGCCGCAACGCCTACGGCGCGGTGGTGGTGTTCCTGCCCGAGGCCCGTCGTCAGCCGATGCTCGCACCGATGTTCGAGGCGGTCGCCCACGGTGCGCTGTGTGGGGATCGACCGCTGATGACGGAGCTCGGCATCGACGACGTCGCCGGCGACGTCACCCTCGACTACACCGCGCGCCCCGGGGTGCCGGCCATTCGTTCACAGACCGTGCGCTGCAGCGAGGAGCCGAACCATGCTTGATCTCCGCACCACCGCGCGCATCACCCTCGGAAGCTACGTGGCGCTGCACTTCGCGACCTTGCTGCCCTGGGCGGTCGAGACCTTCTCGAACCGGGGCATGCTGCCCGACGGTCGGCTCAGCCCCCTTCCCAGCCTCTTGGCCCTCGCCGACACGCCCGCGGTCGTGCTCGCGGTCGTCGCCCTCGGGGCGCTGGCGGGTCTGGCGTTGGCGGCAGGCATCCGTGACAGGGTCGCCGCTGCTCTCGCGTGGGCGGTCTCGGCGTGCCTCTTCGCTCGCAACCCGCTCATCGCCAACCCCGCAATGCCCTACGTCGGCCTGCTGCTCGTCGCGTGGGCGGCCTCCGGGTCCCGCACCGACCACCGTGCTTGGTCTCCGGCGGTCCTGCGCGCGCTTTGGATCGCCATGGCCGTGGGCTACAGCTACAGCGGCGTGACGAAACTTGCCGCGCCGTCCTGGGTCGACGGCCAGGCGTTCGCGTACGTGCTGAGCAATCCCCTCGCGCGCGACACACTTCTACGCGACGCCCTGCTCGCCCTGCCGACGTGGACGCTTCAGGCGTTGAGCTGGGGCGCCCTCGGCCTCGAAATCACCTTCGCCCCGCTCGCGCTGTCCCGCCGCGCCCGACCGTGGCTTTGGGCCACCATGCTCGGGATGCATGTGGGCCTGCTCGTGCTCATCGACTTCGCCGACCTCACCGCCGGCATGGTCGTCCTGCACGTCTGCACCTTCGACCCCTCCTGGCTCGGCGCACCTCGGCGCTGGCTCACACGTGCTCGGCCGCGATGACCACGGCGGCGAGCACGAGGAACCAAAGGGGCATGTACGGCGTCAGCCAGCGGTGACGAAAGCGACGGAACCCACGGAGCTGCACGTCGGCCCAGCTGCCCTCGGCGAAGTCGGGGTTCTCGCCCTTTGCTCGGCGGTGCCTGACGAACGCGGGCATGCCGAAGCACAGACCCACGACCAGCCCACCGGCGTGGCCGATGTTGGCGATCGGCCCGAACATGCCGGTCGCGCACAGGACGAACCATCCCATCGCGAGCACCACCGTGCTGTCGTCGATGTGATAGCGGTAGCGACGGTTGTAGCGCGCGCTCATCCAGACGAAGCCGAACAACGCGTAGACCACCCCGGACATCCCTCCAAAGCTCGGGCCGGCAGCGTAGTACTGCCCCAGGTTGCCCGCGATCTCGCTGATCACGACGAGCGCCACCATGAACACGCTGCCGTGGCCGGCTTCGATCTGCGGCCCGAGCCGCCACACCCAGGCCATGTTGAACGCGAGGTGGAACAGCCCAAAGTGCAGGAACATCGGCGTCAGCAGACGCCAGACCTCGCCTTCGAACACCCGCTGCAGGGGCGCGGTGGAGCTCCAGTGGTCGATCGTCAGCACCCACATGCGCTCGACGTCCGGCTCGCCGAGCAGCTCGAGCAGCCCGACGATCAGCGAGCCGACGATCAGAAACAGGGTGACCGGCCCGAGATTCACGCCCGGGACGCCGCGCCAGCGCGTGTTGACGTCGACGAACCGCTGCGCGTGGTGCTCGTTCGCTCGCCGGTTGTCGCGCCGGATGGCCGCGGCTCGCTTCGCCACGTCGCTCGCGTCCGGGTCGCTGGCGGCCACTCGGCGCGCCGACTCGACGTCGTCTTCGTCCACCACCCAGACTGCGCAGCCGCCTTCGGGCCGGACGCACGCCTCGATGCCCTGGACCAAGAGCCGGTCGACGAGCTGCTTCGCCTCTGACGCGTCCGGGGCCTCGAGCAGCTTGCGCATGCGCGGAGTCTCTCATGAGACACCGCCCCGCTCGATTGACCCCATTCCCCGACTTCCGGTATTCGGATGCGTATGCGGGTTTGGAAGGGTTTGGTCATCATTGTGTGTACGTCGTGCGGGGGCGCCGGGGGCTCGGACGCCTTCGACGGCAACAGCGGCTCGAGCTCGACGACGGCCCCGGCGGGCGAGCCGGGCACCTCGAGCTCCACCTCCTTGGGCTCGAGCTCGACCTCCGCCGTCGACGAGACCGGCGTGGACGAACCGAAGCTCGACCTCGCGGTCCCCGACTTCAACCCGCCCGATCCGATGATGCCGACCTGCAACGTGGTCGACGACATGGACGCGGTCGGAGCCTGCGGAGACGAGGCGCCGCCCGACTCGTTCGAGCCCGAGGTGCAGTGGAGCTGGGACGGCGGCCAATCGAGCGTGACGCCGCTGGTCGCCAACCTCACCGACGACAACGGGGACGGAACCATCGACCTCTGCGACATTCCCGACGTGGTCGTGACGACCAACGAGATTCACGTCCTCAACGGGGAGACCGGCGCCGAGCAGTACAGCATGGGCCCGGTGAGCACGTTCGTCACGCCGGCCATCGGGGACATCGACGGTGACGGCGAGCCCGAGATCGTCTCGGCGCGCAACTTCCTCCTCGGCCCCCTCGCGTTCGTGGCGTTCGACACCGATGGTACCGAGCTGTGGACCACCGACGCCATCTGGACCCAAGACCAAGGCGGCGCCGTCGGAATCGCCGACTTCGACAACGACGGGTCGCCGGAGATCTACGCCGACGGCATCATCCTCTCCTCCACGGGCACGGTGCTGTTCCAGGCGCCCGACCAGGTCGGGTGGACCATCGCCCAGCGCAACACAGCCACCATCGCGGCCGACCTCGACGGCGACGACGACCTCGAGCTCATCCTCGGCCAGAGCGCGTACCACCACGACGGCACCCTCTACTACAACGACACCTCCATCCTCCCGGGGTACCCGCAGGTCGCCAACCTCGACGCCGATCCCGAGCCCGAGATCATCGTCAACAACGACGGCGGCATCACCATCCTCGAGCACGACGGCAGCATCAAGTTCCAAGACATGACGCCCACGGGCGACCCCGCGGGCTTCGGCGCGTGGTTCAGGCCGTCCACCGTTCACGACTTCGACGGCGATGGGGTCTCCGAGTTCGCCGTGAGCTCCGCCGCCAGCTACAGCGTGTTCGAGCCCAACCTCACCGTGAACTGGACCGTCGGCGTGCAAGACGGCAGCGGTTGGGCCGCGGGCACCGCGTTCGACTTCCTCGGAGACGGCGTCGCCGAGGCGATGTACGCCGACGAGGCGACCCTGTTCATCTACGGGGACGGCGGGGCAGTCGAGCTTCAGGTCGCTCGCTCCTCCCGAACGCTCATCGAGTACCCCGTGGTCGCCGACGTCGACAACGATGGTTCGGCCGAGATCGTGGTCGTCTCGGCCCAGAACTGGGACGATCAGCAGACCTCCCCCACCGTGCAGGTCATTCGCGACGTCGAGGACCGCTGGATTCAGGCCCGCCGGATCTGGAATCAGCACACCTACCACGTCACCAACGTGCGCGAAGACGGCACCATTCCGTCGGTGGAGCCGCGCTCCTGGGAGCTGCTCAACACCTACCGGACCAACGCGCAGATCGAGAACGGCTCGGTCTGCCAACCCCCACCGGAGGGCTGAGGTCAGCGAAACTCAGCGAACACTTTGTTCGCTGACAGGTTGTATCTGCATGGGGGCCGAGTACTCTGGGCGCGCGGTGCAGTCGCCCAGCTACCAGAGCCTCCTGCGCGAGGAGTTGGCCCACCGCCAGTCCCGCAACGCGGGGTACTCGTTCCGGGCCTTCGCGCGCGACCTCGGCATCGCAGTCTCGACGCTCAGCGAGGTCCTCGGCGGCGTCAAAGGCATCTCCGCGGCCAGGGCGCGCAAGCTCGCCAAGCGCCTCGGGCTCACCGCAGACCTCCGAGAGCTCTTCGTGCTCTCCGCCCGAGCCCAGCACGCCCGCTCGGCTGTCGAACGCGAGGCCGCCGCCGCATCGCTCGCCGAGCTCACGCGAGCTGCCCCGAAGGCGCCTCCCAACACGCTCGCGATCGTCAGCTGGGTCGTAGAGGCCGTGCTCAAGATCTCCGAGCGTCGCGGCGTCGTGCTCGACGTCGACCAGGTGGCCGCGTCGCTCGGGGCGCCAGCGGACGTGGTCCGATTTGCGCGCCGGTTCCTCACCCGACTCGGCTTTCTCGAGGGCACGCCGAAGAGCCGCGCGTTCTTGGCGTTCCTCGGCGCGGGCCGGCGGATCAACGTCGACAACCGGCAGCTCCTGCGACGCGCGATCGAAGCCAACGAACGACCCTCGCCCAGCGATCGGTTCTGGCGAGAACCGCTCCTGCTCGACGCGCGCGGACTGGCCAAGGCCACCGCCCTCGTCGAGCGGTGCTTCGAAGACATCAAACGACTCGAGGACAATGGACCCAAGAGCGACCTCTTCTACGTCACGACCCAGCTCTTTCAGGTGTCGGATATCGAACACCACGGTGAATCATGATCAAAGAACTCAACAGCATCATCATGTACTCGCAGGACCTCGAAGCAGCGAAGCGCTGGTATCGAGAGGTCCTGGGCTTCGAGCTCCTCTACCACGTGCCGCACGCGTTCCTCTCGATGAGGCACCCGCAGATGGGACGGCTCGATTTTCACCCGACCGATGATCCTGCGAACATCGGCAAGGGGCCCTTGCCCAACTACGCGGTCGATGACGTCGCTGCCGTCAAGGCGTGGCTCGAAGGCAACGGTGTCAAGGTCAGCGACGTGCAGCAGGTCAACGACAGCCCTCGACATGCCTGGTTCTGGGACCACGAGGGCAACGTCCTCGGCCTCGAGGAGAACTGAGCGCTCATGTCCAAGGCAGCGCAACGCGCAACGGAGGCGCTCCGAGCGTATGGTCTCGAGTTTCCCGGCGCGCACATCAAGAGCCCCTGGCCCAACCACGCCGACCTCGCGGTCGCTGACAAGACGTTCGCTTATCTGGGCAAGGGCGAGGGGCCCTTCTCGATCAGCTGCAAGCTGCCCGAGACATCGGCCGTGGCGCTGGAGCTGCCCTTCACCGAGCCCACCGGCTACGGGCTCGGGAAGTGGGGCTGGGTGACGGCCACGATCGAGCGCGGGAAGATTCCGCTCTCCATGCTCGAGGCGTGGATCGAAGAGAGCTACCGGGCGCAGGCGCCCAAGCGGCTGATCAAAGAGCTCGACGCTCGGTAGGGCTGCTTCAGATGTCGGTCGCCAGGGTGATGAGCTCCGAGATGAAGTGACCGCGAATTCGAATGAGGCTCTCGTGGTGTGCCGAGACCCTCGAGGTGATGTTCTCACCGGATGGCCCGTGAATGTCGCCGTCGATGTCGTCGCCGTCGAAGATGTACTCGCGGGTCTCGAGATCGGAGACGAGCGCGGCCTCGTCGGCGTCCTGGTCGGTCTTCGAGGGGGCCTTGGAGGATGGTCTCGCCTGCGCGAGGGCGGGCACGGTCAGGGCTGCGGCGAGGGCGACTGTGGGAAGGGTCTTGGGCATGGGTGATGTGTTCCTCTCGACCTGCACCTTGGCCGGGCCCGGGGCTTTCCGTGCGCTCGTGATCTCCGGCTCCCCCAAGGTGACGTTGGCCACGACGACGGGCGGCGCCTCGTGGGCGCGCTCGATCGAGGGGACGACGACCGCGGCGGCCAACACCGTCGACAGCGAAGCGGTCGCGGCCTTGGGCATGCTCCAACGCAGCCCCCACCACGCCGACGCCGCTGCGACTCCGCGGCGCCGCTGCTCCACGACGTCGTCGAAGCGGCGACGGGCCGCCCGTAAGCGCGCGTAGACGGTGTTGAGGTTGGCGCCCAGCCGCGCGGCGATCTCCGGCCCGGAGCAGCCCTCGATCTCCGAGAGCACGAACACCGCGCACTTGTCTTCGTCGAGCGAGTCGAGGAACGCGCGCAGCATGTCGCGGGCCTGAGCCCGGGCGACGAGCTCGTCGGGGGTGGCCACGTCGAGGGCCGGCTGCGCCGCGAATGCGGTGCACAGCCTCGTGCGTCGCCGGCTCGAACGACGCTGCGTGGACGCGACACCCCGCGCAATGCCCCACAGCCAGCTCGACAGGGATCGCCGTGTGTCGTACTCGGCGAATCGCCGCGCGAGGACGAGGAACACCTCCTGGCTGGCGTCTTCGAGCTGACTTAGCTCGACGCCGAGCTGGCGCAGGGCACCTTGCACCATCGCCGAGTAGTCGCGAACGATGCGGTCGAGCTCGGTCATCGAGACGCACGTTGGCCGGCTGCAGTTCGATCCGTGTCCAGTCACCCAAGGAATTGAAACGGGCGAGCGGGCCGAGGGTTCCCGAGGGGTTTGCGGCAAACCATGAACCATGATTCACTTCTTCAGTAGCGATGGTGTATCGGCCCACGGCGAAGACGCGCGCTCGCAAAGAAGCGCAGCGGGAGCTGCTGCTCGGCGCGGCACGCTCGTTGGTGGCACAGCGCGGCTTTGCCGGCGCCTCCATGCAGGCGGTCGCCCGCGAGGCTGGCGTCGCGACCGGCACGCTGTACCGCTACTTCCCCTCGAAGGCGGACTTGTTCGTCGAGGTGTTCACCGCCGTGTCGTCCCACGAGGTCCAGACCATGGCTCGCGCCACCGAGGGCCACACGACCGCCACCGAGGCCCTGGGCGCAGCGATCCGCACCTGGGCCTCTCGCGCGTTCGAGGGCCGCACGCTCGCCTACGCCCTCATCGCCGAGCCGGTGATGCCCGAGGTCGAGGCTGCCCGCCTCCGCCTGCGCCGAGACTATGTCGAGGTCCTCAAACGAACCCTGGTCGACGGATGCGAGCGCGGCGAGTTCTCACTGCGCAGCGTCGACGTGGCCGCGGCGGCGATCGTGGGCGCGCTGGCCGAGGGCGTCGTCGGGCCTCTGTGTGCCAGCGACACGCCCACCTCTCGCGATGCGCTCATCGCCGACCTCACACACTTCTGCCTGCAAGCCGTCACCCCGAGCCGTCCATCATGATCCCCCACGCTCCTCACACTTCACTGCCCACGCACTCGGTCGAAAACCAGGTCCCCGAGCTGCCCGCGTTCGACTTGTACTCGGCCGACACCGCGCTGCAAGAGGCCGTGCATCGCAACGGCGGGGCGTGGGCCGAAGAGCGCCTGATCGCGCTGGGCACCGAAGTCGGGACGCCCGAGATGTTTCATCTGGGCCACCTCGCCAACAAACACGCGCCCGAGCTGCAGACCTTCGACCGCTTCGGCCACCGCATCGACGAGGTGGAGTTCCACCCCGCGTATCACCAGCTGATGGATGTCGCCGCGCGTCACCAGCTGCCGACGCTGCCCTGGAAGGAGCGCAGGCCGGGCGCCAACGTGGCGCGCACCGCCTTGATGCACCTGCTCACCCAGGTCGAAGCCGGGGTGCTGTGCCCGGTGAGCATGACCTACGCCGTAATGCCCGCGCTCATGGCCCAGCCGGAGGTCGCCGAGGTGTGGGCGCCTCGCATCCTCGCGGCCGAGTACGACCCGCGCCTCGTTCCGGCCGAGCACAAGCGCGGCGTGACGTTCGGCATGGCGATGACCGAGAAGCAGGGGGGCAGCGACGTGCGCGCCAACAGCACCGTGGCGCGTCCCATCGGGGATGGCGGACCGGGCGGGGAGTACCTGCTGACCGGGCACAAATGGTTCTGCTCGGCGCCGATGTCCGACGCCTTCTTGACCCTGGCGCACACCCAGCGGGGTCTGTCGTGTTTCCTCGTCCCGCGCTTTCGTCCCGACGGCACCCGCAACACCATCTTCGTGCAGCGCCTCAAGAACAAGCTCGGCAATCGGAGCAACGCCAGCAGCGAGATCGAATATCACGACGCCTGGGCCCAGATGGTCGGCCCCGAAGGCAAGGGCGTCCGCACGATCGTCGCGATGGTGCACCACACCCGCCTCGACGCGGGCTGTGCCCCGGTGGGCATGATGCGGCAGGCGCTCACCCGCGCCGTGCACCACGTCAGGCACCGCAAGGCATTCGGCAAGCGCCTCATCGAGCAGCCGCTCATGCGCAACGTCATCGCCGACATCGCGCTGGACGTCGAGGCATGCACCGCCATGGCGTTTCGGGTCGCGCGCTCCTTCGACGAGTCGGCCGATGACGAGGACCAGGCGCGCTTCAGCCGGCTGGCCACCGCGGTCAACAAGTACTGGACCAACAAGCGCTGTCCGCAGCTCATCTACGAGTGTCTCGAGTGCCACGGCGGCGCCGGCTACATCGAAGAGTCGATCATGCCGCGCATGTTCCGGGAGTCGCCGCTCAACAGCATCTGGGAGGGCTCGGGCAATGTGATCTGTTTGGACGTGCTGCGCGCGATTCACCGCGACCCGGCTTGCTTCGAGGTGTTCGCCGCGGAGGTCGAGGACGGGGCGTCGGGAGACGCCGACATCCTCGGCGTCTTGGGCGAGGTCAAGGCGATGCTCACCGATCCTGCGTCGCTCGAGCCCCGCGCGCGCCGCTTCACCGAGATGCTCGCAATGCTGCTGCAAGCGTCCCTGTTGCGCAGGCACGGCCCCCAGCCGATCGCCGACGCGTTCATCGCCGCCAGACTTCGCAGCAACGCGGGGGTCGCCTATGGCACGCTCCCCGCAGGCGTGGACCAAGACCTCTTGATCTCGCGCTCGACGCCGCCAGCGTAGCGGGGCATACGCGGTACTCTTCGGTCGCGATGCAGCCGCCTGCCTTCCGCTTTGGGACAGAGGTCGATGTCGTCGTCATCGGCGGAGGGCCTGCGGGGAGCGTGGCCGCGGCGGCGGCCGCAAACCATGGGCACACCGTGCTCCTGCTCGAAGCCGCCGAGCACCCGCGTCCGCATGTCGGAGAGAGCCTCCTGCCGGGCATCATCCCGATCCTCGATGACATCGGCGCGCTTCAGAAGGTGCGCGAGGCCGGGTTTGCCCGCAAGACCGGCAGCACGCTCGTGGACTGGGGTCGCACACCCCGCTGGGACCTTTGGTTTGCCGACAGCGACGCCTACGACCACGCGTGGTTCGTCGAGCGCGCCCGCTTCGACGCGCTGTTGTTCGAGCACGCGGCGTCGCTCGGCGTGCACACCTGCGTTCGTTCCCCCGTGCGCTCGGTCCTCGAGGAGGGCGGCCGCATCATCGGGGTGCGATGGCAGGACCGCGCCTCGGGCGAACACCACGAGGTCAGGGCGCGGACGGTCATCGATGCGTCGGGGCAGTCGGGCTTGGTCTGTCGGTCCAAGACGCCCCGCGAGCACATCGACGGCCTCCGGCATCAGGCCCTATGGGCGCACTACGAGCGCGCCGCGTCGTTGCCACCACCGCGGGAGCAGCAGGCGCTGTTCGTCGCGCAAGCCCAGCAGTGGTTTTGGATGTTTCCCCTGCCGGAGGGGCGCGCATCGGTCGGTGTCGTGCAGCTCGACGCCGAAGATCGACGCTCCGCGCCTCGGCCCGACTTCGACGCCCTCGTCGCCGGATGCCCCGCGCTGGCTCGGGCCCTCGGCAGCCGAGCAAAGCGCAGCACCGACGTTCGCGCCGAGCGGGACTGGAGCTACCGTGCTCGCTCACCGGCGGGGCCGGGCTGGTACGCGGTCGGAGACGCGGCCGGCTTCATCGACCCCGTGCTTTCGACCGGAGTCATGCTGGCGCTGCACAGCGGGTGGCTCGCGGCTCAGTGTGTTCACGCGGAGCTCACCGGGGCCAAGTCTGCCGAGGACGCCGCCGCGCACTACCTCGCCAAGCATGGCGAGATGTTCGATGACCTCCTGCGAATGGTGCGCTTCTACTACCGCCAGAACGCGTTTCGCGAGGACTACTTCTGGGAGAGCAAGCGCATCCTCGAAGGCGAAGGCCAGCGGCTGCAGCCGCAAAAGGCGTTCATCTTGCTCACCTCGGGCCTCGTCTCCAACCTCGCCCTCGATGCGCGGCACCAATCGCGGCGCTCGAAGACCGCCGGTTCGACCCTGCAGGACCTACCCGCCGCGCTCGACTTCATCGGCGTCCACCTTCGCGTCGACGACCGAGACGAGTCCGAAGCGAGCACCGAGGGCGACGTCCCCACCCGCGGCTCCTCGTTGTTTCTGCTCGTCGAGCCCATCGATCCGAGCGCCCCCACCCTGTTCTCCACCCGCTCGACGCACGTCAACGCGGTCGCGCCCCGACACGGCAACGATCCGGTCTCCGTTCCGCTGCTCGAGCCGGTGATTCGGTCCTTCGGCGACCTCGTGCGCGAACACGACGATACCGACCGAACGCTGGCCGAGCTGTGGGCCGCGCTGCGCGAGCCCCTTCGGGCGTGGAGCGCGTCCCTGCCGGCCGGGTTCAGCTTCGTACGAGCGTTCGGGGACTGAGCCGCCAGAACCGTCAGAAGCTCTCGGCGCCCATCAGCAGCAGGAGCAGCGCCTTTTGGGCGTGAAGGCGGTTCTCCGCCTGGTCGAACACCACCGACCACTTGCCGTCCATGACGGCATCGACGACCTCGTCGCCGCGGTGCGCGGGCAGGCAGTGCATGAAGATGCTGTCGTCCTTGCCGGTCTTCGCCATCAGCTCGGGGGTGACCGAGAAGGGCCGCAGAATCTCGATGAGGCGCTTGGCTTCCTCCTCCTCGCCCATGCTCACCCAGGTGTCGGTGTAGACCACGTCGGCGCCCTTGACGGCGGCGTCGACGTCGGTTTCGACGGCGACTCGGGTCCCCCACTTGGTGGCGTCGGCGCGTGCCTTTTCGAGCACGGCCTGGTTGGGACGCAGCGAATCGGGGCACCCCACGACCACGTCCATTCCGGCGCGTGGCCCGGCCAGCATCAACGAGTGCGCGACGTTGTTGCCTGCGCCGAGGTAGACGAGCTTCTTGCCCTTGGTCGTTCCGAGCCGCTCGCGAATCGTCTGAAGGTCGGCAAGCCCCTGACAGGGGTGGTAGAGGTCCGTGAGAGCGTTGATGACCGGGACCGAGCCGTGCTCGGCAAGCCCCTCGACCTGTGCCTGGCCGTAGGTGCGAATCACGATCGCGTGAACGAAGCGCGAGAGGACCTTGGCGGTGTCGTGGACCGTCTCCCCCCGCCCCATCTGCATCCCCGTCCCGCCCGAGCTGCTCAGCGCCAGCGCCTGGCCGCCGAGCTGGTGAATGCCGACCTCGAACGAGATTCGGGTCCGGGTCGATTGCTTGGCGAAGATCATCGCCACGGACTTCCCATCGAGCCCCTTGGCGTATTTGGCCGGTTCCGCCTTGACCGCGTCGGCGAGGTCGAGCAGGCGGGCGGTTTCGTCGGCGTCGAGATCGAGCAGGCTGCGGAGGTGTCGCGTCATCGCGGGCAACTGCACCCGATCTGAGGGCGCTTGAAAAGAGGTATCGTCGCGACGTGGTCGAAACGCGCCACAGTCCTGCCTTCACGGCCCTCCCGCTGCCGGCGTTCGTCGCCGACCCCGCGGGAACGGTCCTCCATGTGAGCGAGGCATGGACGAACACCCTGGGCATCCCGATCGCCGCGAGCGAAGGCAAGACGTTGTGGTCGTGCATCGGTGGGGAGCTAGGGGCTCTGGCGCGAGAACGATGGCCGGCATGCGTCGACGGGGCGGAGCGTCTCGAGATCGAAGGCCCCGCCGATCCTCCGCACGCCAAGCCCCCCCCCGGCGATCGACGGTGGCGGGTCGAGGCCCATCGTGCGCCGAGCGGCGACATCGTCGGCGTGGTCCGCGACATCACGCCTCGGTGGCAGCGAACCCAGATGCAGCGCCGACTGCTCGCGTGGTCGCGCAAGCTCCAGCAGGCGTCGACGTTCGGGGAGCTCGTCGATCTCGCGGAGGCCGAAGCGCGCGAGGTCACCCGCTACCGCGCGTTCTGGCTGTTCGTTCGCCCCTCGCCCGACAGCCCGGTCGCGCGCCGCCTCGCCTCGAGCGGAAGCGCCGCGGAGGCGCAGTGGGAACACCTGCCCGAGATCGTCATCGCCGACGACGCGATGGCCACCGAGGTGGTCGAATCCGACCACACCGTCATCGTCGAGGACGCTCGCACCGATCCACGCACGAACAAGGAGACCGTCGCTCAGCTGGGCAGTCGCACGATCATCAACGTCCCGCTCAACTTCCTCGATCAGAACATCGGCGCGTTCGGCATGGGCTCGTTCGGTGACGAGGGGGTCATGATGCCGACGCCGCTCGAGCTCGAGGTCGTGGAGACCATGGCCCAGCACATCGGGGTCGCCGCGGGGCGACTTCGCTTCCTCGCCGAGCGGCGGATCGCGGAGCAAGACCGCCAAGCCCTCGAGCTGCGCATGCTCAGGCTCGAAAACCTCGACAGCTTGGGCGTGCTCGCTGGCGGCGTCGCACACGACGTCAACAACCTCATGACCGTCATCTTGGGCAACCTCGATCTCGCCAAGCGCGACGTGGCCGAGGGGAGCGAAGCGGCCGAGGCGCTCGAGCACGTTCACGTGGCCGCGATGCGTACGACGCACCTGGCCGAGCAGATGCTCGCCTACGCGGGCCAGGGAGCGGTTCGACAAGAGATCGGTGACCTGCACACGATTGCGAGCGAGACGCTGACCCTCGCGCGCGTCAGCGTCCCACCGCGAACGCTGCTGGAGCTGCGAGGAGACACCGGCAGCCTGGTCACCGGTGACCTCACCCAGCTCCGGCAGCTGCTGATGAACCTGGTCAAGAACGCGGGCGAAGCCATCGGCCCGGACCGAGACGGCCAGGTCTGCATCACGGTCGACCGCACCCATCTCGGCGAGGAGGACCTCGCGGGCAACCTGCTCCACGATGCCCCGCCGGGCGAGTACGTCGTGCTCGAGGTCACCGACGATGGCTCAGGCATGGACGACGAGACGGTCGCTCGCCTGTTCGCGCCATTCTTCACGACCAAGGCCACCGGCCGGGGCCTCGGCATGGCGGCCGCGCTCGGCATCGTCCGGGGCCACAGGGGTGCGCTGTGGGTCGACTCGACGCCCGGCCGTGGCACGACGTTTCGGGTCGCGCTACCGGCCGCACGCCCCTCGCAGGTCGAGACCGAAGCGCCCGCGAGAGGGCGCGTGGTGCTCGTCGCCGACGACGAAGCCACCATCCGCAAGATCTCTCGGCTCACGCTCGAGCGCGCCGGCTTCGAGGTCGTCGAGGCCGAGGACGGCCGCAGAGCCATCGAAGTGTTCGAACAGCATCGCGATCGCATCGGCGTCGTGCTGCTCGACTCGTTGATGCCGCGGATGTCGGGGTCGGAGGTCCTGCAGGAGATCCGCGCACGGCGCCCCGGATTCCCGGTCGTGCTGAGCAGCGGGTTCCTCAACGCGCCCGAGACTGGCCCCGAACACCCCACGGCGATGCTTCCCAAGCCGTGGAAGCCCAAGGATCTGGTTGACCTCGTGAGGTCGCTGCTGGGCGACGCGTCCGCGGACTGAGCCGCCCGATGCCGAATGAGGCATGCTGCACCGAAGTGGGCCGCCCCACCTGCTACCGCTGCTTTCGACCGGAGACGGCATGCATCTGCGCGCTGGTCCGACCCGTGCGCAACCGGACGCGGGTGCTGATCGTGCAGCACCCCCGCGAGCGGCGTCATCCCTTCGGCACGGCTCGCATCGCTCGTCTCGGACTCTCGCGCGTCGAAGTGGCGATTGCGGTGGGACGCGACGGCGAGATTCGAGCGCCGCGCGTGGACCTCGACCGCGCTGCGGTGCTCTACCCCGGGCCCACCGCGACCCCCCTCGGCGAGGGCGACCCGGTGGAGCTCGACACTCTCGTCGTCGTCGACGGCACGTGGCCGCAGAGCCGCAAGCTCCTGCGCGTCAGCCCCTGGCTCTCCTCACTACCGCGCGTCGCCTTCGATCCGCCGCGCCCGGGCAACTACCGCATCCGCAAGGCGAAGAACCCGGAGGTCGAGGTGAGCACGATCGAGGCGATCGCTTACGCGCTGGAGCACCTCGAACCCCAGACCCCGGGCATCGGCGGGCTCGTCGAGGACTTCGACCGCGTCATCGACCACCAGCTCAGCTTGCAGGGTCGTGTGCCACGCTTTCGGAAGCCGAAGCGACGCCCGACGCCGTGAGAGCGCTACTCGCAGGCAGCCTCGACCACCGCCTCGAGCCGCGCGTTCGACCTGGCCCGTTTCGCGGCTTCGTCGACCCGGCCCGCCTTGCACAGCGCTTTGACCCTCGTCGACGCGCGCTCGGACGCCAGCAGTCCGCGGGGAAACTGGGCCGCGTGTTGGGCGAGCAGCCGCAGCGCCGCATCAGGATCGTCCTCGCGAAGCTTGGCGCGCGCCTGCTCGAGCAGTGCGGTCTCGGCCTCGAGGGTCGACGCGTGGGCGGACGTTGGCTCGGCCTCCGGGGGCGAAGCGGCGCTGCGTCGCGCCGGCTGTCGCGGCGTCTTCGCAGTCTTCGCAGCGGGAGCCTCGGCCTGGACCGGCTCGGCAGGCTGCGCGCGCTCAGGCACGGGGGGCGGTGCGGCTTGCGCCGCGACCGGAGGAGCCGCGGCGACCGGCTCGGTCCTGGGCGCTGCGAGCGTCGGTGTCGGCTGTGGTGCGGGGTCAGACTTCGCACTCGACGCGACGACCCCCAGCCCTGCGGCGCCCACGCCCACGGTCAGCACGAACGGTACCCAAAACCCGGTCGACGTCGCGGCGGCGGCGGCCGGGGTCCAGCTGATCGCCATCGGCGTCGCCCCCTCGGAGATGCGAACCATCAGCGCAGCACAGGCCGCGCGGGTGTGGGAGGGCTCGGGCCGCCGCGGTTGCGCGCGCTCGGCCAGCCCACGCACCGACGCACGACGCAGCCGCCCCGACTCCTGGGCCTGATGTCGCTCGAGCGCGGCGTTGAACCGCTTGCGCGCGAGACGAAGCCGCGAGTGGGTCGTGCGGAGGTTGGCATCCATGATCTGGGCGATGCGCGGCACCGGCACGCCCTCGAGCTCGGCGAGCACGAAGACCGTCCGCTTGGTGCCATCGAGCTCATCGAGCAAGCGGTCGAGCAGCGCTCCGGCCTCACGCCGGGACAGCTCCAGCTCGGGGTCCGCTTCGGCCAGCCCATGCATCTGCACCCCGGCCTTCGCCCGTCGGGCCTGCTCCCGCGAGGCCGATCGCCGCAGCGTCGAGGCCACGCGCACCGCCACCGCGTAGAGCCACGTCGTCTCCGATGCGCGCCCCTCGAAGTCCTCGATGCGGCGATGCACCACCAAGAACACCTCTTGCACCGCGTCGTCGAGATCGGCCTCCGCGATCCCACAGCGCCGCAGCACCCGTCGCACGAACCCGAAGTGGTCGCGAAAGAGCGCGGCCACCCGATCGAGCTCGGGGGTGCTGGAAGAGAAGCTGCGGGAACCGTCGGGCACGGGCGTCCACGGGGTGAGTGCCGCCGAAACGGCGACGCATCACGAAATCTTACGCGACGGCTTCGTCGCGCTCGGCGCCGCGTGGTGGGCCCTGCTCGCAGACCGCGCAGCGGACCTCACAGAGGGCAGCGGACGACCTTCGTGACGGACGCGGGGTCGCCGGGGTGCAGGAGCTCGTCGAGGCCATCGCCGTCGAGATCAGCAGCGACCGCCCCGGACAGCTCCACCGTGCCGATGACCGCCTCGGTGAGGTCCGTCGGAATCGGGGATCCCGACCACAGCTCGAACGACTCGCCATCCGTCTGCACCAAGATGTCGTGGCGCGCAGGCTCGACGAATCTGCCCGAGACCGAATCCCCGCGGTACTCGCTCAGCTCGAGGATTTCGTAGTCCTCGGTCGGACCCGACATCGCGAACGACGGCTCGCCACCGAACCCCTTCAGCACGAGGTCCGGGCGCCCGTCACCTGAGCGGTCGCGAGCCTCGACGACCGTCCATTGCTCCCACGGGAGGCTGCCAATCGTCATCATCTCGCCGTCGGCGTCGATCGTCACGGTGAGGATCTGGTAGTCGAAGAAGCCGATTCCACCGCTACGTACCTGGACGGTGAACTCCGAGGGCCCTGACCGCCGCACCGCTTCTGGAGAGGTGTAGGGTTCCAGCGGAAGCGGCACAACACCTGGCTCGAAGCTGCCCGGACCCGAAGCCAGCCACACGCGGAGTCCGGCCTCCTTCCCGCCGGGCTCCTCGAGGAACACGTCGACCCGACCGTCTCCGTTGACGTCATCCCACAGCAGTGGGTCTCGCGTCGGCAGCCCCAGCGCCAGCACGTTCGTATCGAGATCGAGGGCGTCGTTCATGACCGAGCGCGCGTAGAGCTGGTCGGAGTCGTCGCGGAATACCGCGTCGTTCAGCCCATCATGGTCGACGTCGGCGACGGAGATCATCCGGTCAGACGCCGACCACTGCGCTCGAAGCTCCATCGCGCCGTCGCCTTGGTAGGTGAAGACATCGACCGACCAGACCCCAGGACGCACCACGTCCGTCGACCAGATCTCGGCGCGGCCGTCGACATCGAAGTCTGCGACTCCGTACCCGAAGATGAACAATGACTGCTCGAGCGCGTGGGTCTCGAAGCAGAGCCCCAGCGGCTCGCTCCCAGACGTCGACGACCCCGACGAAGGGTCTAGCGTGCTCGCCGCCGTCGTCGACGACCCGCCGGTCGACCCGGTCGACCCGGTCGACCCGGCCGTCTGATCACCCGTGGCCGTCCCCTCCCCGCTCGGGGTCGCGACGCTCGGCCCGCAACCGAGCACGGACACCGCGAGTACGCCTGCGATCGAACGAGCGCTGACCATCATGGCTCCACGGTACCGGATTCGC
Source organism: bacterium (assembly GCA_024742475.1). Classification (GTDB taxonomy): domain Bacteria; phylum Myxococcota_A; class Polyangia; order Nannocystales; family Nannocystaceae; genus CAJXVA01. The sequence continues at coordinate 200,736 of JANSYI010000001.1, forward strand.
GTATCGACTGCCGACGGCGCGCTTCGTCGTTGCCCCTGGTGGGCTCGATGTAGGATCGTCCGGGCCGTGCAACGATGCATGCGTACCCTCGCGAGCCGCGCCACGCTGTGGCTGATGGCCGCGGCGGTGTGGGCCCATCCGCCCACCGAGGTGTACGCAGACTTCGGCATGCCGCTCTACCCCGCGCTTGCCGGACTCACCGCGCTGTTCTCGTTTGCGTCCGCCCTCCACCGGCCGGAGCGACGGTGGACCGCAGCGCTGGGCACCGCGGGCGCGCTGACCTGGGCCGCGACCGAGCTGATCTCCGCTGCTGCCGAACCGATGCGCGGCTTGTTCATCGCGCTCGCGACGGTCGCCATCGTGGCGCTGCTTTGGCCGCCCGACCGCCTGCGCAACGACGACCTCGCGCAGCCCGAGGGCGCGCGCCGAGGCATCGTCATGCTCCCGCTGTGGCTCGGTGCCGCGTTCGCCCTACACGCCACGATCGGTCGCGCTGCGCTCGGCCTCCCGACTTCCGCCGCGCTTTCGGCCCTTCACGCCGTCGTACCGACGCTGATGCTCCTGGAGCGCTCGGGCTCTCGGTGGGAGCGCGCCTTCTTCGGGTCCGCGTTGGTCGCGGCGGCCCTGCCCTTGGTGGACGGGTCGACCGCAGCGATCGGGCATCGATTGGCGCTGGCACCCGGAGGGCTCCTGGCGGCTCTGCTAACCTCCGTCGCCCTTCGGCCCAAGGCGGCGTTGCCCACTCCGGCCCGCTTCGGCTCACTCGCTGACCTCCTCTTCGCGCGACCGTCCCGCGTCCTGGTCGTCTCGTTTCTGGCGCTGTGCCTGCTGGGGACGTTCGTGCTTCGACTGCCGGTCTCCACGACCAGCGCGGTCTCCTGGCTCGACGCTGCGTTCACGGCGACGAGCGCCGTCTGTGTGACAGGCCTCATCGTCCTCGACACGCCCAGCGCGTTCACGGGGTTCGGACAGCTGACTCTGTTGCTGCTCATTCAGCTCGGCGGACTCGGGATCATGGCCGTCTCCGCAGCCGCCGTCGCGCTGCTCGGGCGAAGGTTGCCGGTCTCGTACGAGCGGACCACGGCGCAGCTCATCGGGGTGGAGGGTCGTTCGAGCATTCAGCCCACGATCCGGCTGATCCTCCTGACCACGTTCGTCACCGAGGGGGTTTGCGCGGCGCTGCTCTTCGTGGGCTTCGTCGCGAGGGGAGAAAGCGCGGGACCAGCCCTGTGGAGGGCCGTCTTCACCGCCATCTCGGCGTTCTGCAACGCAGGTTTCGCCTTGCAGACCGACAGCCTCGTGCCCTACGCCGACAGCCCCTACATTCTGACCGTCGTCGGGCTGACCATCGTCATCGGAGGCCTGGGCCCCGTCGTCGTCGCTGCCCTCACGCCGTGGCGTCCGGACGCCCGCCGCACCGTGCAGGTCCGGCTCATCGTGTGGACGAGCGTCTTGCTGCTCATCGTTCCCGCCATCCTCATCGCCATCGTCGAGTGGAATACCTCGCTGGCGGGCCTGCGCCCCTCGGACCGGGTGGTCAACGCCGCGTTTCAGTCGGTCACGCTGCGTACCGCGGGCTTCAACAGCATCGACCTCACGCAGATTCGACCCACGACCTGGACGCTCATGGTGATGACGATGTTCATCGGTGGGAGCCCCGGCTCGACCGCCGGTGGCATCAAGACGACGACGTTCGCGATGGTCGTGTTGTTGGTGTTTGCGGTCGTGGGCCGATCCGAACGCGTCACCGCGTTCGGCAGGCAGATCAGCCTCAGCTCGGTGCGACGCGCAACCGCGACGACCGCCGTGGCTGCCTTCGGCGTCGTCGCGACGACGCTGGCCTTGCTGCTGACGCAAGACATTCGCTTCGACGTCGTGGTGTTCGAGGCGGTCAGCGCTCTGGCGACCGTGGGTCTGTCCACGGGCGGAACCGGCGGCCTCGACCAAGTCGGCAAAGTGCTCGTCATCGCGTGCATGTTCTCGGGCCGAATCGGCTCGCTCACCCTGTTTCTGTTCCTGTCACGAAGCGTCGGTGCGCGCTACGAGACGCTTCTGCCCGAGGAGGCAGTGGCCACGGGATGACCCGCGCCTCCTGAGGATCCATGCCCAAGCAATCTCTCGTCATCGGTGTCGGCCAGTTCGGAGGCGCACTCGCGCGCGGACTCGCGGAGCAAGGCAGCGAAGTTCTCGCCGTCGACTCCGACGAGTCGGCCATTCGCCGCGTCCTTCCGCACGTCGCCGACGCCATCGTCATGGACGCAGCCGACGAGGAGGCGCTGCGGTCGCTATGCCCTCAGGATCGTGAGGTCTGCATCTGCGCGCTCGGTGAGAACGACCGTGAAGGCAGCATCATGGTCACGGCGATGCTTCGTCAGATGGACGCGCCGCAGATCGTCGCGCGCGCCACCGACGATCTGCACGCACGCGTGCTTCGCATGGTCGGCGCCCACGAGGTCGTTCAACCCGAGCGCGACTACGGAGAGCGGCTGGCCAAGCGACTGGTCTGGAACGGCGTGTTCCGAGTGTTGCCGCTCGGCGGAGAGTTGATCCTCACGGAGCTCGACGTCCCCGAGGCGTTCTGGGGGCAAACGCTCGCCGAGCTGCGGCTCCCCGAGCGATTCAACGCCGTGGTCGCGGCCCACCGGCGAGACGGGGAGGACGAGACCCAGCTCGCGCTGTGCGACCCCCACCGACCGCTGCAGCGAGGGGACTCGCTCGTCCTCGTCTCTTCGGAGACCAACGTCCGCAAGCTCTCGGAGCTGTGCTGATGGACATCCGCCGAGAAACTCGCCTTGGGCTGTCGGTCCTCCTCATCGTGCAGGTCTTGCTGTGCATGCTCTCCATCGCGCTGTTGATGCGCATGGGGCCCGCGGTGCAGCGGATTCTAGAAGACAACGTGTACAGCGTCGAAGCGGTCGAGGACATGGCGGCCATCTTCGCGCTCTCGCACGAGCCCACCTCCACGCCCGCGGCGTACACCGACGCGCTTCGCCGCGTTCGCGACAACATCACCGAGGACGCCGAGGTGCCGCTCGTGGAACAGCTCGAGGCGCGATCTGCCGACGCGTTCGCGGGCGACCCCGAGGCGAGAGACGCCGTGGTGAACGCGCTGCGCAAGCTCGGTGAGGTGAACCGTCTCTCCATGCAGAGGGCCGACGAAGAGGCACAGCGCCTCGGGCGTGCAGGGGCATGGGCGGCAGTCGTTCTGGGCGCGGCCTCGCTCGCCATCGGGATCGGGGTGTATCGACGACTTCGTATCCGTCTCGAGCTCCCACTCGAGCATCTTCGCCGCACCATGCACGCCGTGCGAACCGGCAACCATCGAGCGCGAGCTGGCGCCGTCGAAGGTCCCGCCGAGCTCGTCGAGCTCGCGGAGAACATCGACTGGACCCTCGACCACAGCGAGCAACAGCGCCGCCCCGTCACGGGCGGAACCCCGTCACCCGACCGGGACGCCGCCTTTCGCCGGGCGCTGCGTTGGACCTCGGACCGGGCCCAGCTACAGGTTCTCTTGGTCGACGAGGCCGACAAGCTCGCGTTCGGTGACCTGGATGTGTTCGCGGAATACGCCGCAGACGACTCCAACTGGGAACGCGCGCCCCTCGAGCACACCGACCTGTCGCTCCTGTGGCGCCCACGGCAGGGGTAGGGCCTCCATGCACACGCGTACAGTCGAGGGGTGAACGCCGGGGGCCGTTTTGGCGCGTCGGAACGATGTTGATCGAGCAACGAAGCCCAGGGTCTCGCAGCTGGGATACTATCCCGCGCATCGACGACGAAGACAAAGAGACGGCAACGCTGGGGATGAGCGTTCCCGAGGCACGCGTTCCGGGGATCCTGGCGGCGCTGCCCGACCTGATGTTCATCGTCTCGCGGGACCTTGTGTTCGAGGCGTATCAAGCGCCCGACCCCGACAAGCTGCTGATGCCACCGAGCGCCTTCATCGGCAAGCGGGTCGACGAAGTCGTTCCGCCCGACGTCGCGAGGCGAGTCGAGGAGGCCGTCGTGGCGACGCTCTCGGACGGCCAACGCCGCACGGTCCCCTATTCGTTCGATCTTCCCGACGGGCGGCAGTGGTTCGAAGCCATCTCCGGCGTCTGTGACGAGAACTCGGTGCTGTTCGTCGTCCGCGACCGAACGCGCCAAGTGCTCGTCGAAGAGCGCCTGCGCAACTCCGACCGCATGGCGTCCCTGGGAATGTTGGCCTCGGGCGTCGCGCACGAGATCAACAACCCGCTCACCTACGTCCTGGGCAACCTCGAGATCCTTCGCGCCGAGCTCGAGCCCAACGCCAGCGCAGAGATCCGCGGTGCGTTCGACGACGTCAGCTACGGGCTCGAACAGGTCAAGGCGCTGATCAGCGATCTGCGCGTCTTCTCGCACCCGGGCCAGAGCAAGCGCGAAGCGGTCGACGTCGACCACGTGATCGACGCGACCCTGCGCATCGCCAGGTCTGCGCTCAGCCATCGAGCGGCCCTCTCCTATCCTCGCAAAGACGTGCCGGCGGTCTTGGGGAACGCCAGCCAGATCGGCCAAGTCATCCTCAACCTCGTCACCAACGCGATCGATGCCATCGAGCCGGGCCCGATCGCGGACAACGAGGTCCGCGTCGAGACCACCTTCGACGACGAGACCGTCACCGTGTCGGTCAGCGACACGGGGGTGGGCATCCCGCCCGAGCTGCGCGAGCGCATCTTCGACCCGTTCGTCACCAGCAAGGACGTCGGAAGCGGCACCGGCCTCGGCTTGGCGATCTGCCGTAGCATCACCGAATCCCTCGGTGGCTCGATTCGCGCCCAGGGCCGCGAACCCCGGGGCACGACCGTGAGCATCACGCTGCGCAGACACGACGGCGCCGCGGACACTGGCGCGCGTCCAGATGCAGATGCGGCCCCAAAGCCCCACAGCGCCGCCATCCTCCTCGTCGACGACGACCCGCGCGTCGCCGAGATCGCGGCGCGGGCGCTGGATCACTACGACGTCACCACCGTGCACAGCGGCGGCGCAGCGCTCGAAGCTCTGCGGGGCTCGCAGCGCTTCGACGTGGTGCTGTGCGATCTCATGATGCCCGGGATGACCGGGATGGAGCTCTACCGGGCCGTCGAGAACGAAGCTCCCAAGGTGGCCGCGCGCTTCGTCTTCATGACCGGCGCGGCGTTCAGCGACGACGCGCGGGAGTTCGTCAAGGCGACGGCGCGGCCCCTGCTGCAGAAGCCGTTCGACATGGCGGCCGTGCGATCCACCGTCGCCGACCAGCTCTGAGGCCGCTCATTCTCCGACCGGGACGGCACAGACGCCGAGGTTGGCGTTGATGGGTGGCGTCCCTCCTTCGGGATAGTACGGAAGACACTCCTCGAGCTCGCCTGGGCACACCGCGTCGTCATCCAGGTTGCACAGCTGGGCGCAGCATCCGGTGCCTTCGCCCGACTCGAGACAGGCGTCCGCGTCGACCACCGGAGCGGCACGGCACGAGAAGCCAGGGTCACAAAGGCCGAGCGAGGTGGGCACGCAGGACTCGCCGTGCCCTCCAGCGGCCTCTTCGAGATCGGGCGCGCAGTACCAGCTGCGCTCGCTCTGGTCCTCCCGGCACGTCCAGCCATCGGGACAGCCGGCAAGATCGAGGGGGTCACAGTCCGCGAGGCACAGGGGTAGCCCAAGTCCATAGACGGAGATGCAGTTGAGATCGGACTCGCCGCAGCTGTCGTCGGCGTCGCAATACGATGCGCAGGTCCCCATCGACACGCCCGCGCCTCCCAGACAGTACGAGCCGGCGGCGCAGGTATCGGACCCCGAGCCCGCAGGGCCAACCTCGCACGAGTCGCCGGGCTGCGCATCCGAGACGACGGGCACGCACTCGAAGGCCGGTTCCCCGAGGAAGTCGAAGTCGCCACCGCACTTGAAGCCGTCGCCGCATTCATCGAGCCTGGGATCGCACGACGCGGCGTCCAGCGTATCCCCCGACGGGTCGATGTCCGTGTCGGTCTCGGGCACGCCGGCGGTCAGCCCCGAGTCCGTGCCCGTCGAACCGTCTGCGGCCTCGGCTCCACTCGTCCCGGCGGCGGAGTCATCGGCCGACTCGGTCGCGCTGGAGTCGTCGCCACACCCGAGCGCGAGCGCACAGATCACAGGGAACACGAGGACACGAAGGCTCATGGCGGCGGCCTAGCGCCTCGCCGCGGACCTGCAAGATGCTCACGGCAGTTGAGCGTGCATTCGCGCGCCGGTCATCGCGGCCTGTGAAACTGCACGCCCAGCAGGCCGCGCGGCGCGAAGCGAGCGACCTCGTGCAGCCGACCGGCTCCGTCGAGCCGAAAGGTGGGACGACTCAGGGCGACGCCCGCCTCGAACGCGCCGGTCACCGAGACGAAGCGCGCCACCTGCACCGCGACGCCAGCTTCGAAGGCAGCCGCCGCCCAAAACGACCGGGCGCGGGTACCGTTTTGCACGGCAGGCCCCTCCGCGTTCGCGAGCACCGCTCCGAAGTCCGCGCCGGCGCACAGAGGCAGGCGCACCCGACCTCCTCGATTCGGCAGGACGTTGGGACACAGCCGCACGCCGCCCGCGGCGAGCTGGAAGCGCGCCCCCGCGTCGGGATTGTCGGGCAACGTCACCCGCCGCGGCGTCCGATACTGCGCGGAGAGGCGCAGGTGCACGCGCTCGATGCCGACGAACGGCGCGAGCTCGAGCGATGGACCGACACCTGGCAGCGTCCGGCCGACGACGCCCACCCCGAAGCCCACGCCATACTCCAGCGCGCCCGTTCCCAACGTCCGCCGCGGAGGCTCGGGCGCAGGCGGAGGCGGAGGCTCGGGCGCGGGTTCCGGCTCGGGCTCGGGCTCGGGCTCGGGCTCGGGCTCGGGCTCGGGCTCCGGCTCGGGTGCAGGCTCGGGCTCGGGCTCAGGCGCGCGCTCGGGCAGCCGGGTCGCCAGCTGCACGGGGTCCAGCGCGACGACGACGACGAGCGCTGCCGCGCGTGCCAAGACCCCGCAGTCGTCCGCCTCGAGCATCCGCACCTGCCTCGACGAACCGCGCGTGACCGACAGCGACAGCGCATACCCCGTCGTGGCCAGCGTCACCTCCGCGGTCGCGGTGAGGTCCGCGTCGTCCTCGACCAGCTCCGCGCCCGAGAGCTCCTCGACCGCCTCCGCCACGCCCGCCTGCTCGGGGCAGCCAGCCGGGGCGCTCCAGCGCACGGAGACCCGCGGCGGCGGCGTGTCCGCGGGCCCCGTGATCAGGGCCAACCATAGAATCGACGAGACCAATGCATTTTGCGTGATACCTGGACTCGGGCGCGGCCACAAACCCAGCAGAGATTGACTCATGCTTGCTTCACGCTTCGTTTCCACCGTGTTTTGCTCCGGCCTGCTCGCTCTGGGCGCCTGCGACAAGGACGAGTCCTTGGGCGAGGTCGAGTCCGAAACCCAAGGCGAATCCGAGTCCCAAGGCGAATCCGAGTCGGAGTCACAGGGCGAAAGTGGCTCTGACTCCGACTCCGACGGCAACTGTGCGGCCGACGCAATGATCTGCCCCGACGGCACCGCTGTCGGCCGCAGTGGCCCCGACTGCACGTTCGAACCCTGCCCCGGCGAGACCGACGGCGGCGACACGGGCGGCGGCGACACGGGCGGAGAGACCGACGGGGAGACGCTTTGCCCGCCCGACAAGGGCTACGCCGAACCCGCGGCGTGTCCATCCGAAGGGGACGGCAGCCCTTACGTGATCGATCCCGGCTGCCATGGGGTCTGCGACCTCGAGAACCCCGACTGCGGCGACGGCTTCACGTGCATGCCCGTCGAGATCAACCCGTGCATCTGCGACGAGGGCGAAGACTGCTGTGCTGCGTGCGCGGCCGGCTCGATGCTGTGCGTGCCCACGTTCACGGGCGACGCCTGTGATGCCTTCGCAGACGCGGAGTTCAGCTCGGTCGAGGAGTACGAGTGCGGCATCAGCAAGAAGGGACCCGTGCTGTGCAACTGGTCGATCACCTTCTCCGCCGCCGGCGAGTACCTTTGGATGTACTCCGACATCGGTCAAGGCGGCGGGTTCGCGTGCAAGGACGGCGTCGTCTCGATCGACAACGATCCCTCGCTCAACATCAGCTACGACCCCGAATCCGGCGTGCTGACCTGGGACGGCGTCGAGTACGTCCAGTAGCCACGGACGATTGGTTCACGACCTCCCGAGGTGAATGACCGCGTCGCGCGTTGATGGGGGCACATGTCAGTCCCCCAGCTCGCCTCTCGAGTGTTCGCCATCGCGGGTGTGGTCGGTGCCTCCGTTGGCCTTGGCGCTTCGGCCGAGGCCGACGAGCCCGCCTCGGTCGTCACCTTGCAACGCCTCGTCGACGGCGACGTCAGCTTTCGCTTCCTCGGTCGTGGCGACTATCACGGCGGTGGCACGAGCGCGACCACCGTCGAGCTAGAGCTTCGCAACGTCGACGGGCCGATGACGATCTCCTGCGATCTCGAACGCGGCATCGACAAGGAGATGCAAGTCGTCGAGTTCTTCCACGGCACGGGCAACACCTCGAGCGAGACCGGACTCTCCTTGGTCGTCTCGAAAGAGGAGTTCACCTTCGTCGTGGTGCCGGATCAACCCGGCGACTACACCTACCAGTTTCGCTCGCTCTCCGAGAAGCCGGACTGGGATTGGATCGCTCCCCACGAGTGCCGCGTGGAGGCCGTCTGACATGACGACCCGTCTCTCCATGCTCTTCGTCGCCGCGCTGGCAGCCGGTTCGGTCGGCGTCTCATCGATGGCCGACGCACGCCCCAAGCGTTCTTCGAAGCGTTCCGCCCGCAAGTCTCGCAAGAGCCCCCGTTTCGAGGGCAAACGGTCCATGCCCAGCGATGGGCGCACGCTCGACTTCCGCACGGGCGACGCGCTGCAGCGTCCGACGCAGAACGCTCCGACCCAGGACCCCTCGTACGATCCCGGGCTACCGAACATGGGCGCGATGACTCCGCCGGCTGCGACGACAGACCCGGCGAGACCATTCTACTGGTTCTCGCCGGCGACGATCTCTGCTCCCGGCGAGCTCCGGCTCTGGAGCACCCGCTATCGCGAATGGACGCCGGAGATGCTCGTCGTGGGTCGCCGCGGCGCGGAGTTCAAGGCAAGATTCGGCGCCGGCGAGACGGTCTTCATCACCTGCGGAGTCGCAGGGAGGAAAGTGGCCAAGGGCTTCGACGTGACCCACGAGGGCGTGACCACGGTCGTCAAGCCCGTGAACTCCAAGATCGAGTTCGCCATCGTCGGCACCGACGCAGACGCCGACCTTCGAGTCGTCCCCCGAGGGGGGCGCAGCTTCGGCCTCATGGGGTGCGAGGCCCAGGTCCAGTAGCCGCCGCTCACCGCTGCGTGTCGGCGCGAGGCATGCCAGCGAGCAGCTCCGCCGCCGAGACGTACGTGGAGATCGTCTTGGCGGGCGGTGGGACTTCGCCGCGGGCGAACGCCTGCGCGTTGGCGTCCGTCATCGTCCAGAAGCCGACCCACGGCATGGCCGCGGCGCCGAGCGTCATCTGCAGCGCTTCGGCGGCGGCGGAGGGGTCGGTGACGTCGAGCCTCGCGGTCACGAAGTCTGCGCGCAGGGCCTGCGCGACGGCGGGGTCGCGGAACGTCTCGGACTCGAGCTGCTTGCACGGAACGCACCACTGCGCGCGGACATCGAGCATCAAACCCTTGCCCGCGGTTGCAGCGTCGGCCGCGAGCTCGGCGAGCTCGGAGCCCGAGTCGATGTCGACCCACACCACCTGTGCGGGCGCCTCCGCGGCGGGGGGCGCTTTGGCCGGCTCGGTCTCGCACGCGGCCAGCAACACGAGCGACAGCGAGATTCGGCGCATCGCGGTGAAGATGCCCAAGCGCCTGTAGCCCCGTCAAACGGCCGCAGGTCGATTCGGCTGGTCGTCCGCCGACCCGTCGGTCACTCTGCGGGCGAATGAGCGCTCAACTCGGCGAGCTGTACGCGCTGGGAACGGCCGCGTGCTGGGTCGCGACCGCCGTGTTGTTCACCCGGGCGGGCGAGCGACTGGGTTCGATGGTCGTCAACCTGCTGCGCATGTGGATGGCGGTCGTGATGCTCATCGTGGTCGCGTGGCTCACCCGCGGCCTGCCCTGGCCAACCGACGCCACGCCCCACGCGTGGTGGTGGCTGACCATCTCGGGGCTCATCGGCTTCACCTTCGGCGACCTGTGCCTGTTCCGAGCCTTCCTGCTGCTCGGTCCACGCCTGAGCACCCTGATGATGGCGTTCTCGCCACCGCTGGCTGCGATCGCTGGGTGGCTGTGGCTCGGCGAGACGCTGGGTCCGTGGCAGCTGCTGGGCATGCTCGCGACCCTGCTCGGCGTCATGTGGGCGATCCTCGACCGTACGCCGTCGACCAGGACCGAGGCCAAGACCGCGGCGAGCCTGGAGGACCGGCGGTGGGGCATCGTTCTGGGGTTTTGCGGCGCGCTGGGCCAAGCGCTGGGCCTGGTGCTGTCGAAGCTCGGCATGGGGGACTACGACGCGATCGCGGCCAACCAGATCCGCGTACTCGGAGGCGCGGTGGGCTTCTCGGTGCTGTTCTTCGCCCTGCGCCGATGGCCACTGGTCTGGCGCGGCCTGAGGGATCGCGTCGGCGTGGTCTACACGGCCGCCGGCGCGGTCGCGGGGCCCTTCGTGGGTGTGACGCTGTCCTTGCTGGCGGTTCAAAACACCGAAGCCGGCGTCGCAGCGAGCATCATGGGCACCACGCCGGTGCTGATCATCCCTTGGATGATCATCGTCGGGGGCGAGCGCGTGGGCCCCGGGGGCGTTCTGGGGGCGATCGTCGCGACTGCGGGGGTTGCGACGCTGTTTCTGGCCCCGTCCTGACCGGATTGTCACGAAACGGACATCTCCAGGTTTTTTCTAGGCTCGGCAGACCCAACCCCGCCTCGTCGCGTTGCCAATCCCCGACGATGCGACGACTCAACGGATTCTCGAAGGTTGGCATGATGGTCCTGCTCTGCGGAGGCGCTGCCTGGAGCGGATGCGACAAGGCCGAGCCCGCCAAGGACGAGGGCGCGGTTGCGAGCGCCGAGCGCACGGACGCCAACAACGGCAAGAAAGCCAGCGCCGCGGGCCAGGCCGCCAAAGACGACGCCAAGTTCGACGACGCCGACGGATCGGCCGCGCCCGAGCCCGAGCCCGAGGCCATCGCAGAGGCCGACGAAGAAGCGCCCGCCGAGGCGGCGAAGAGCGTCGCCGCCAGCCCCGTCCCCATGGACGGCGCACGAGGAGGCAGGGCCCGCAACAAGAAGGGCCTCTCCCTCGGCCGCCACAACAGCCCAATGTCCGGCTCGATGGCGCAGCCTGCCAAGCCCATGCCCCGACGCATGCCGCCGCCGCCACCTCCGGGCACCGCTGCCGACAAGGACAAGGACCCCTCCGCCGGCGAAGGCTACGACCACGTCGCCGAGAACGAGTTCATCGCCGTGGCCGACGACCCGCGCTCGACCTTCTCGATCGACGTCGACACCGCAAGCTACGCCAACGTCCGGCGCTTCCTCGAGGGCGGCAACATGCCCCCTCCCGAAGCGGTCCGCGTCGAAGAGATGATCAACTACTTCGGCTACAACTACGAGAGCCCGATCGGCAGCGACCCGTTCTCGATCAACACCGAGGTCAGCGGCACCCCCTGGAACGACGAGACCCTGCTCGTGTCCGTCGGCCTGCAAGGCCAGCGCATCGACATGAGCGAGGTGGGCGCGCGCAACCTCGTCTTCTTGCTCGACGTCTCGGGCTCGATGAGCTCCCCCGACAAGCTCCCCCTGCTCAAGCAGGGCCTGAGCATGTTGGTCAACAACCTTCGCGATGACGACCGCGTCTCGATCGTGGTCTACGCCGGAGCCTCGGGCGTGGTGCTCGAGCCCACGATGGGCAACGACAAGCCCCGCATCATGGAAGCCCTCGAGCGGCTGCAAGCCGGCGGCTCCACCAACGGCGGCGAGGGCATCGAGCTCGCCTACGACATGGCCGCCAAGCACTTCGAAAAGGGCGGCGTGAACCGGGTCATCCTGGCCACCGACGGCGACTTCAACGTGGGGGCCACCAATCGAACCGAGCTGCTCGAGCTCATCGAAGCCAAGCGCAAGAGCGGCGTCTTCCTCAGCGTGCTCGGCTTCGGCACCGGCAACATGCAGGACTCCACCATGGAGATGCTCGCCGACAAGGGTAACGGCAACTACGCGTACATCGACTCCAAGGCTGAAGCCCGCAAGGTCCTGGTCGAAGAGGCCGGCGGCACCCTGGTCACCATCGCAAAGGACGTGAAGCTGCAGGTCGAGTTCAACCCGGCCGAGGTCGAGAGCTACCGCCTGATCGGCTACGAGAACCGCAAGCTCGCGCACGCCGATTTCAATGACGACACCAAGGACGCCGGCGAGATCGGTGCGGGGCACTCGGTCACCGCGCTGTACGAGGTCAAGCCCAAGGGCAACAGCTCCGCGCGCACAACCGACAAGCTCAAGTACCAAGACGACGCCAAGCTCTCGGAAGCCGCCAAGTCGGGCGAGATGCTCACGGTCAAGATCCGCTACAAGAAGCCCGACGGGAACAAGAGCAAGCTCATCAGCCTGCCCGTCACCGGCGACGACCGTGGCCTGCGCAACACCTCGAAGGACTTCCGCTTCGCCGCCGCCGTCGCCCAGTTCGGCATGATCCTCCGGCACAGCAAGTACAAGGGCGACGCCACCTACGACGAGGTGCTGAAGCTCGCCGGCGAGTCCCTCGGCTCCGACGCTCACGGCCATCGCAAGGCGTTCCTCGACCTGGTCAAGAAGGCCAAGCGCATCGACAACGGCAAGGGCAGCGGCACGCTCGCCCGCAAGCGTTGACTCCTCTCTCCTCCTCTCGTTGTCCGTCACTCCGCGCGGGCGCCCCCTCCTGGGCGCCCGCGTTTTTTCGTGGAACGGTCGAGAAATGACCTAGCATTCCGGCTCTCGGCCCCGTCGCCATCGCCAGCTCATCCTCGACGCTGATCGGTCACTGCATGCCGCAGGCGGGCGCGAATCCGCGATTCGGCGACTTGTCTTTCGCGGACGTTCGCGTAGAGTCTCTCGAACCTCTGACAGCGTTGCGGGACGCTGTCAGTGGTAAGACCTCATGGATAGAGCGGGACCATCTTCGGCTGCGGACCGGACGTCGGCATCGCCTATGGACGACCCAGTCGTCGGACGAGAAATCGACGGTCGCTTCCTCGTCGAACGCGTGATCGGTGCGGGGGGCCAAGGCGTCGTCTATCTGGCTCGCACTCCCGACAGCCGTCAGGTCGTGCTGAAGATGCTCAACGCCGCCAGCGCGCACGATCCAGAGGCGGTCGCTCGGTTTGAGCGTGAGGCCCGGCAGCTCGAAGCGGTGAGCCACGAGAACATCGTGAAGATGCTCGGGCATGGCCACGCTTTGGGTCGGGCGTTCATCGCCATGGAGTACATCCGTGGGGAATCCTTGCGCGACGTCCTCTCCACACGAGGGGCACTCGCGCTGCCTCAGTTCGTGCCCATCGCGGCGCAGATCCTCAAGGCGGTCGGCCACGTCCATAGCAGGGGCATCATGGTCCGGGACATCAAGCCGGCCAACATCATGCTCTGTCGCCACCGCGGCCGCGACAACTTCGTCAAGCTCCTCGATTTCGGGCTGGCCAAACTCGTCGGGGAGCAGGACGCGATCACGACCTCTCACTTCGTCGGCACGATCGGCTACCTCTCACCCGAGCAAATCCAGGGCCTCCCGTTCGGCCTCCGCGTCGACGTCTTCGCGCTCGGCGTCCTCTTCTACCACTGCCTCAGCGGCAAGCTCCCCTTCCGCGGAGACACTCCCGAGGGGACGCTGTACGCCACCGTCCACAGCCAGCCTACGCCGCTGGCCGAGGTCCTGCCTGCGTCGGCCCAGATGCCGCCCGAGCTCGAGGACCTCATCATGCGCTGCATCGATCAGGACCCCGCACGCCGACCCGCGCATGCCGACGAGGTCGTCGAGGGCCTCATCGACGCGGTCCCCTCCTCGATGTTTCGCCTGCCCAAGGCCAACGGCCCGATCACCTCGACCGAGACGACCGGACGCGTGCGGCTCGACGAGCATCGCGATCGATCGACAGCGCCGCCCGCGGGGGTTCGCGAGGCTGCCAAGAGCGACAGCACCGCGGCGCCACCGGTCGCCGTCACGGCTCCGGAGTTCGTCGCCGCCGCGCCCGTCCCGGCGACCAGCCACGCGGGCAGAGTTGGCGCCATCGCGACCGCTGCCGCCGTCCTCGCAGGGGCGGTCGCATGGTTCGTCGCGCGTGGCGAATCCACACCGCCCAGCGAAGACCGCGGCGGCGAGGTCGTCGAGGCCTCGCTCCCCGCGGATCCCTCGCCCTCGACGCTCGAAGTCTCCGTAGAGCCTTCCGCGACCATCTCGATCGACGGCGAGGTCAAGGGCATCGACCCCGGCGCGCTCGAGCTCAGCCCGGGTCCCCACGAGGTGCGAGCCGAAGCGACGGGGTATCAGCCCTGGTCGAAAGCCGTCGTGATCGAGCCCGGCAAAGCCCTCGCGCTGCAGATCGCCCTCACGCCCGAGTTCGCCGCTGCTCCCGCGCCGACAACCAGCGCCCCGCCGAGACCCGAGGTGGCTGCGCCCGAGCCTACTCCTCGAGCCCGCGCGTCGAGAACGCGCTCCCGAGGAAAGCGTCGACCCAACGAGGCGCCCAAGCCTGCAACGCGCGATGCAGTGGATGAGAACCCCGAGACTCGAGGCGGCACGAACGGCGGGGCCATCGTTCCGGGCGACATGCCGCGTCGACGAACGAAACAGACCAAGACCCGCGCATTGGACGAGAACGTCTGGTGAGGCCGAATGCGGACCCTACTGATCCTGACCCTACTGGCCCCGGCGCACGGCTCGAGCGGCCCCCCGGCGGACCCTCCTGGCGAGCAGACCGAGGCTGCCAAGCATCTCTTCGAGCAGGGCGCCCAGCTCTACGCCGATGGCGACCTGCCTGGCGCGCGATTCGCCTTCGAACGCGCGTTCGAGCGGTCGGGCAACTACAAGATCCTCTACAACCTCGCCGTCGTCGAACTCGAACTTCACGACTACGCCGCCGCGAAGGGGACGTTCGAACGGTACCTCCGCGAAGGTGGCGAGGAGCTCGACGCGAAGAGGCGTGCCGAGGTCGACGCCGAGCTCGAGGGCCTGGCCGCCCGCGTGGGCGAGGTCCGGCTCACAATCCAGCCGGCAAACGCCACCATGACTCTCGACGGAGAGCCCTACGCGCCTTCCGGGGAGGACGACCGCCTGCAGCTGAACCTCGGCGAACACACCGTCGAGGTCAGGGCGCCGGGGCACGAGCCCAAGGAGGCCCGCTTCGAGGTGGAAGGGGGCGCGTTGACGGAGCTCTCCATCGTGCTCGAACAGCGCGTTCCACCCCCCTCGACCGTGCCGGCTCCGCGGGCGGACCCCGCACCTGCACTTGGCGCGCGGACACGTCGGCTGCGCATTGGCACCTGGGTGTCGCTCGGCACCGCTGGCGTGGCGGGGGCCGCTGCCGTCGTGGCGGGCATCCTGTCGCTCCGCGCCGAGGACGACATCGGGACCGAGTTCGAAGACGTTCCAGCCGACCGCGACGCTGTCGATGCTGCCCGGCGACGCACCCGTAGCCTCGCCATCACGACTGACGTCCTCATCGGCGTGGGCGCGGTCGCAGGTGCAACGGCGATCGGACTTGGCATCGCGGCGTGGCGTGCCTCCAAGCGCGACCGCAGCGGCGTACGGGCGAGTGCATCTGGTCTGGAGGTACGTTTCTAATGCGAGCCTTGCTACCCGTGGCCTGCTCGGCGCTCGCCGGCTGCTCCCTCGTCGTCGACGCCTCCGCCGAGCAGTGCACCAGCGACGCGTCGTGCGAGCGCCTCGGCGGGGCGGGCTCGGTATGTATCGAGGGGTTCTGTTCGCAGCCCGCTGCGTCGACCTCCTCGTCGTCCACCACCTCGGAGCCGTCGACTTCCACGTCGAGCACCGGCTCGGGATCGGATGCTTCGTCAACGACGAACGGTAGCAGCAGCGAGGAGACCGGCGACATCGTCGACCCCGCGTGGGGATGCGCCGACACACCGCTGCCTGTCCCCGACGGCAACGTGACGCTGACGATCCGACTCGCGGACGTCGTGACGGGCGAGGCTCCAGAGATAACCTCGGCGCGGCTGTGTGCGCTTCTCGACTCGGCGTGCATGACCCCGATTGCCGATCTCGAGTTCACCGACGGACGGGCGGAGGCCACCGTCGCCGCCGGTTTCGAGGGCTACGTCGAGGTGATGGCGACCGACATCGCACCCTCGCTCGTATACGTCGCGCCGGCGGTTCGCGACGAGGAACGATTCACGCCGCTCGTGCCCGACGCGCTCATCGACACCTCGGCCTCGTTGCTCGGACTGATGTTCAATCGCGATGAGCGGGGCATCATGATCGCTCAGGTCCGAGACTGCACCGGCGAACTCGCGGCCGGCATCTCCATGCACATGAACGAAGCCGACGACCAGACGACCCGCTTCTTCGGCATGCTTCCCGACGACAACGCGTCCGCGACTTCGGCCGATGGTACGGGAGGCTTCCTCAACGTGCCCGAAGGCTTCGGCACCTGGTCTGCAACCGTCGAAGCCACCGGCCAGGGCGTCAAGGAGTTACGCTTCGTGCACCGTGCGGGCTGGGCCTCGCTGGTCGTCTTCGACGCTTCACAAGAGTTCGTCGTCGAGTGAACATTCCCCCGCCCACACGGGAGCCCCCATGAGCCACGACATCGAGCGCACCACCCTTCAACCTCAGCCCATCCTCTACTGTCCCGCGCAGGTCGAAATGGCCAAGATCGCGAGCGTGCTCGGGGAGCTCTTGCCCCGCGTCTTCGCGTACGCGACCCAATCGGGAGCGACGATGGTGGGCCCGCCGTTCGTGCGCTACCTGAACATGGCCGAGACGCTGGACATCCAGGCTGGCCTGCCGGTCGCGCCTGGAGCTGCCGCCACCGAGGACATCCTGCTCGGGGAGCTCCCCGGGGGGACCGCGCTCACCACGATTCACATCGGACCCTACGACACCCTGCCCACCGCGTACGGGGCCTTGCAAGCGCGCATGAAGGACGACGCGCTACGGCCGAGCGGCGCCCCGTGGGAGGTCTACCTGACCGACCCCGGCGAAGTGCCCGACCCCGCCGACTGGAAGACGCAGGTCTTCTGGCCCATCACCACGTGATGCGCAGGTCATAGGAGACCGCGGTACGCACGTCGAGTTCGAACGTCTTCGCCTCGAGGCCGCAGACGTCCAGCCCGCCCTGCCAGATCCCGCACGTAAACGGAAGCGGGTCCCACACATCCTCGAACCGGACGAGGGCCAAGCCCGGCTCGGCCGTGACGACGTCGATCGTGCCGTAGCGGTTGCACACGGAGTAGGCGCGAGGGGCGAGCCGGGCGACCGCAGGAAAGTCGCGACCAGCCACCGAGAAGATCGCCTTGCCCACCATCGTGCTCGCGAAGTGCGGATAGAGGTCGCGGCCGAGCTCGAAGAGGGCCAGGCCCAGGGGCGCGTCGGGCGAGAGCGCCTCACACGCTTGGAGGAGCGCGGCGTTGTAGGCCCGGCGCTCGGCCTTGGCGAACGGGATCCGAGGAAAATCCGGTGCGGGGACGTCTTTTCGTTCGTACGCCCGCCGGATCAAGTCATAGAACATCGCGCGGGTGTAGTCGTCGTTGTGACATTGGGCGACGTAGTACCGACCACTGAACGGTGCCCGCGCATCGAAGGACTCGAATGCCACTCACCCAGGCTAACAGCCTCGCGGCCGAATCGCGAAGCCCAGTGGGGGACACCGCGGCGTCAGGTCGCTGCGAATCGGCGCTATGGTGCGCGCCATGGCAGTCCGTCTCGGCGACACCGCACCCGACTTCGAAGCCCCGAGCACCGAGGGCACGATCAAGTTCCACGAGTGGCTCGGCGACTCGTGGGGGATCCTCTTCTCCCACCCCAAGGACTTCACGCCCGTCTGCACCACCGAGCTGGGCATGGTGGCCAAGCTCAAGCCCGAGTTCGACCGGCGCAACGTCAAGGCGATCGGGCTCTCGGTCGACAGCGTCGAAGACCACGACAAGTGGAAGTCGGACATCGAGGAGACGCAGGGCGCAGGCCTGAACTACCCCCTGCTCGGCGACCCCGACCGCACCGTCGCCAACCTCTACGACATGATCCACCCCAACGCGGACAACACCTTGACGGTGCGCTCCGTGTTCATCATCGGGCCCGACAAGAAGGTCAAGCTCACGCTCACCTACCCCGCCAGCACCGGCCGCAACTTCGACGAGATCCTGCGGGTCATCGACTCCCTGCAGCTCACCGCAAACCACAAGGTGGCCACCCCGGTGAACTGGAAGGACGGCGACGACTGCATCGTCGTCCCGTCGATCTCCACCGAAGACGCCAAGGCGCAATTCCCCAAGGGCGTGACCGAGATCAAGCCCTACCTCCGCACCACGCCCCAACCCAACAAGTAGCGCCTCGGGCTGCTACGGGCAGTTCCCCGACGTGACGAAGTCGCCGCTGACGGGAACGCCGTCTCCGGCGACGTCGTCAAAGGCGAGCGCGACCGATTGGCAGTAGTACCCGCCGCAGTCCTGCATGCGCATCACGTGCGCGTGGCGCCCCGTCGACCAGCCCGTGGTGCCCGAGAGCCCGACCTCGGCGCCCACCGGCACGGTGTCGCCCACCCCCACCGAGATGCTCTGCAGGTGGAGGTAGACCGACTTGGTGCCATCGGCGTGCAGCAACGTGACGTAGTTGGCCGCGTCGATGCACTCCATACCGCCGCCGCTGTAGCAGGGGTCGCCCGGGCCGGTTGCGCCCGAGGCGTGCGTGACGACCCCCTCGGCGATTGCGACCAGCGGTGAGCCCAGCGGCAGGCCGAAGTCGAACGCAAAGGCCGAGGTCCCGTTGTGGCTGAGCGCGCCGTTGTTGCCTTGGGTCACCTCCGCCGAGACCCCGCACGGCAGCGGCAGGTACCACCCACCAGGGTCGATGTCGGGCGGCTCCTCGGTCGTACACGTGACGAACGTGGAGAGCACGAAGCCTTGCACCACGCCGTTGTCGATCTCGTACCAGAGGTCTTCGCCGTCGATCGACTCCCCGAGAGACTCCCCGACGACGTCGACCAGCGCTCCGTCGGCCAGCGAGCCTACCGGGGGGTTCTGCGTCGACGGATCCGGCCGGACGTTGAGCGTGAGCCCGGCGCCAACCGTGACCCGAACGCGCGGACAGTCGCTCTGCACGCCCGTCGAGCTCTCGCCGAGCTCCCCCGTCGTGCTGCCGCCCTCTGCATCCGAGCCGGTCGCCTCAGAGCTGGTGGGCGTCGCGGTCGTCGGCGTCGCAGAGGTGGACGTCTCGCCGCGGGACCCGGTCGTCCCCGCCCGTGTCGCCGCCGCCCCCCGACGACGACCCGGGCACACCGTCGGGATCGTAGGCCTGGCCGGTGACGTCCTCGGGGCCACAACCGACGACCCCACACACGACCAGCACCGGCGCCCACCTCCACCCCATGACCACACGATACACGCCCCGCGAGGCGCTCGCAGGTCTGTAAAGCGATTTACACGGGCACCCCGTGTGGTCGAAAACTTCCTCGCCTGCGAGCGAGATGGGCTCGGACCGCGCATGATGGGTCATGCATCGTCGAACCGAGCATGCGGCGTGTGGGGTTGGCTTCGTCGCGGCCCGCAATCGCGAGCGGACCCACGGCATCGTCCGCTCCACGCTGCGCGCGCTTCACCGCGTCGAGCATCGAGGCGCGGTCGGGCCCGACGGCCGCAGCAGCGACGGCGCCGGCGTGATGACCGACATTCCCTTCACGCTGCTGGGCCACGAGCCGGGCTCGGTCGCGCTGGCGACCCTGTTCCTCACCCCCGATGGAGCTCGGCGCGAGCGGGCGCTCGAGGTGTTCGAGTCGACGTTCGACTTCCTCGGCATGCGCGTGCGGGGCTACCGAGACGTGCCGCGCAACCTCGACGTGCTCGGCGAAGCGGCGCGTGCCTCGTGCCCGATGATCGTGCAGGCCACGCTCACGCGCCCCGACTCCGCGCGCAACGACGCCTCCTTCAACGCCCAGCTCTACCGCGCCAAGCAGATGACGCGGACCAAGCTCAAGAGCGCCAGCGCGTGGATGGACCTGTTCTTCGTCTCGCTCTCCACCACCACCGTCGTCTACAAGGCGCTGTGTCGCGGCGTCGATCTCGACCAGTTCTACCCGGACCTGGCCAACCCCCGCTTCCTCAGCCGGTTCGGCGTCTTCCACCGCCGCTTCTCCACCAACACCCGCACCACCTGGGACAAGGCGCAGCCCTTCCGGTTGATCGCCCACAACGGGGAGATCAACACCGTCCAGGGCAACCGCTCCTGGGCCAACTCCCGTGAACGGGCTCGGGGCCTCGGTCGAGACGAACTCCTGACGCGGTCGGAGATCAGCGACTCGGGCAGCCTGGGCGAGATGGTCGAGGCGCTCAAGTACCGCTCGAGCCTGCGGCACGTCGACGACATCCTCGCGATCATGGTGCCGGCCGCCGACGCGCGGACCGACTACTACCGGTTCTGGGGACGCGCAATGGAGCCGTGGGACGGCCCGGCCTTGCTCGCGTTCAGCGACGGGGAGATCGTGGGCGCACGCCTGGACCGCAACGGGTTTCGGCCCGCTCGCTGGGCGATGACCGACGATGCGTTCTACCTGGCGTCCGAAGCCGGCGCCTTCGAGCTCGATGAGGCCAGCATCGTCGCCAAGGGTACCTTGGGCGCCGGCTCGGGCGTCACCGTCCGGTTGCCCTCGGGCAAGGTCCACATGCGCGACCCGAGCACCGCGCGACGCAACGCAGGCGCGACCTTCGACGCACGCCTCGTGCCGATCGACCGCGCCGCCGAGCAGCTGCATCCCGACGCGCGCGCCGCAATCGGGATGCCCCGCCCCGAGTTCCTCGAGCGCCAGGCCCTCTTCGGGGTCACCACCGAGGAGCGGCGCCGCATCCTCGACACGATGATGAACAGCGGCAAGGAGCCGATCGGCTCGATGGGCAACACGGCCCGTCCGGCGATCTTCTCCGACCAGCCGCGCTCATTCTTCGACTTCTTCGTGCAGAACTTCGCGCAGGTCACCAACCCGCCGCTCGACTACCTGCGCGAGGCGATGGTCACCAACCTCTCCACCCACGTCGGCGAGCGCCCCAACATCTTCACCCCCGCAGAGCTCATCCCGCCCACGCCTGCGCTCGAGCTCCAAGACCCCGTGCTGCGCCTCGAGCACATGGAGCTGCTGCGCGCGATGACGCTGCGCAAGCCCTCCTCGCTGCGAACCCTGGCCACGGAGATCCCCATCACCTACACCCGCGAGCGCGCCGGCGACGGGCTGCAGGACGCGCTGCTGCGCATCGGCCAGCACGCGCTCGACGCGGTCCGCGACGGCTCGTCTGTGCTGATCATCTCCGACCGCGAAGCGACGCTCGACACCCCACCGGTCCCCAGCCTGCTGGCGCTGCGCGCTGTAGTCACCACCCTCAACCGCTTTGGCCATCGCCTCGACGCCTCGATCGTGGTCGAGACGGGCGACGTCCGCAGCACGCACGCCCTGGCGTGCACGATCGGCTTCGGCGCGACCGCCGTGTGCCCCCGCCTCGCCCTGGAGCTCGCCCGCTTCGAGGCGGACTCCCCCGGCGCCGCGCAGGCTCGCGAGACGGCCCTGGTCGACGCCTTGCTCGGCGGGTTGCTCAAGGTCATGGCCAAGATGGGCATCTCCGTCGTGCGCAGCTACCAGAGCAGCAAGCTCTTCACCCCCTGGGGTCTGGGACACCGTCTGGTCGACACGTACTTCGGCACCCACCGCAGCCCCCTGGGCGGGCTCGAGCTGGCCGAGCTGGGGGACTGGCTCGAACACAGCTGGACGTGGGCCGAGGGAGCCGACCTCGCCGCCCCGCTGGCCTCCACGCATCAACTCAAGGAACGCAAGGGCAGCTGGAACAGCAACGACCCGAGCATGGGTGAGCGCCACGTCATGACCGCCGAGCGCAGCAGGTTGGTGCACGACCTGGTGCGGGGGCGCCTACGTGACCGAACCGAGTCCGAGATCTGGTCCACGTATCTCGAGCAGGGCGAGGCCGTCGCGCCCGTACACCCCCGCGACCTGCTCGCGCTTCGCGACACGGACCCCTCGATCGCGCTCGATGAGGTCGAGCCGGCCGCCGACATTCTCGCCCGCTTCGGCTCCGGCGCGATGTCCTTTGGCGCGATCAGTGCCGAGTCCCAGCGCGACATCTTCATCGCGATGCGCTCGGTCGGGGGGCGCTGCAACAGCGGCGAGGGCGGCGAGAACCCCTACTACTTCACCGACGGCATCACCGCGGTCACCAAGCAGATCGCCTCGGGGCGGTTCGGCGTCACGGCCGAGTACCTGGTGACCGGCGACGAGGTCGAAATCAAGATCGCCCAAGGCGCCAAACCCGGCGAGGGCGGCCAGCTGATGGGCGTCAAGGTCGACGAGAGCATCGCCAAGGCCAGGTTTGCCACACCCGGCGTCAGCCTGATCTCGCCGCCGCCCATGCACGACATCTACAGCATCGAAGACCTCAAGCAGCTCATCTACGAGCTCAAGCAGCTCAACCCTGGAGGTGCCGTGTGCGTGAAGTTGGTCGCCGGAGCCAACGTGGGGACCATCGCCACGGGTGTCGCCAAGGCGGGCGCCGACATCATCCAGATCTCCGGCGCGGACGGAGGCACCGGGGCGGCGTCGATCTCCTCGATGCGGCACGCCGGGCTGCCGTGGGAGTTCGGCCTCATCGACGCGCACGCGCTGCTGGTCGAGCAAGGGCTACGCAGCCGCGTCCGACTCCGAGTGGACGGAGGCTTGAGCACCCCCGAGGACATCGTCAAGGCCGCGTTGCTCGGCGCCGAGGAGTTCGGGTTCGGCAAGGGACTCCTCATCGCGCAGGGCTGCATCATGGCGCGCATCTGCGAGAAGAACCGCTGTCCCACGGGCATCGCGACCCACGACCCCAAGTTCAAGGCCAAGTACAAGGGCACGCCCGAACACGTCGTCGACTTCGTCACGCGCCTGGCCGAAGGTGTCCGCGAGCTCCTCGCCAAGCTCGGCGCCCGCAGCCTGCAGGAGATCGTGGGAGACCGTCGGTGGCTCTGCGCCGCCACGCGGCACGACCGCTTCATCGCCAGTCACGGGCTCGACATCGGCCCCCTGCTCGATCCCGTCGCGTGGAAGGCTCCCGCGCAGCGCCCCCGCCCCTCGATGCCCGATCGGTCCCGCGAGTTCGTGCTCACCGAGGACGTCCTGAGCCAGCTCGAAGCCCGCGGACGCGCCGAGGTCAGCCTGGCGCTGGGCAACGTGGACCGAGCCGTGGGCGCTGGCCTCGCAGGCACCCTTGCTCGACGGGCGGCCGCAACGAGGAAGGTCAACCGCGTCGAGGGCAGAGCCGACCCGCTGTGGCCCGAGCCCGACAGCATTCGGCTCTCGCTACGCGGCAGCGCGGGCCAAGGTTTGGCAGCGTTCGCCGTCCCCGGCATGCACGTGACGCTGCGCGGCGAGGCGAACGACGGCGTCGCCAAGTCGATGTCGGGCGGCACCGTCATCATCACCGCGCCGAGCGAGGCGACCTACGACCCGGCCGAGAACGCGATCATCGGCAACTGTGCGCTGTATGGTGCGACCGGAGGTTCGCTGTGGGTCTACGGCCGAGCCGGCGACCGCTTCGCGGTGCGCAACAGCGGCGCCCGGGCCGTCGTCGAGGGCGCGGGCCTGCACGCCTGCGAGTACATGACCGGGGGCGAGGTCGCGATCCTCGGCCCGTTGGGCCCCAACGCCGGCGCGGGCATGACCGGAGGCGTCCTCTTCCTGCTCGCCGAGCATGGCGCCCAAGTCAACGCCGAGTATCTGCAGACAGCGCCACTGGACGACGAACACGCGCGCGTCCTGACCAACCTCCTCAGCGACCACCTCGCCGCGACCGACAGCGCCACGGCGCGTGCGCTGCTCGAGGACCGCGACGGCCTGCGCACACTCTTTGTCAGCGCGCGTCCCGTAGGCTGACCGTGCACGAGGCTCATGCACCGAAGGGCATCGAGCAGAACTCGAAGTCGTCCACCTCGATGAAGTGTAGCGGCGCCGTCGTCGGCGAATACGAACCGCGCATCAGCGAGACGTCGGCGACCGAGAACGTCCGGGGGCGCGACGAAGAACTCGGCGCTGACCAGCGCGTCGCCGCTTCGACTCGAAGCTCCGTGTCCCCAGTGATCACCAGCGCCACGGCGCCCAGCCGGCTAGAGGCCCAGCTCGGCCACGTCGTACGCGTAGTTGTTGGCGACCTCAGCGGCGCTCAGGGCCCCGGCGTGAATGCGGACCTTGGCCAGTGAGACCGTGGCCCAGCGGCTCAGGTCGCCGTTGTCGTTGGTCTGCGCCCCGACGAGGATCCGCTCGCCATCGATCGTGTCGATGACGCCCTCCCCCACGAACTCCTCGTTGTCGAGCTCGCCATCCACGTAGATACGCGTCCACTCGCCGTCGAACGTGTAGACCAGGTGGTGCCAGACGTTCTGCTGCGGCGTCGCGGCCCAGCCCAAGTCGGGTGTCCCCCAGTGGTTGACCGCGCCCCAAGCTGGCTGGGTGCCATAGCCGAACACCATCAGGGTACCGGTCCCGCCGTTGCGCCGGCCCCATGCGACCACGGACTCTTGGTCCTGCGCGTCGGGGTTGAGCACCCACACCTCGATCGTTCGGGTGGAGTTGGGCTCGACCAGCGTCGCCGGCGGAGCCTCCGCGCTGCGATAGATGTTGTTCGCCGAGATCGTCGCGGCGACGAGGCCATCCACCTCGCCAACCGTCGGAGCGCCCAAGACCCCGAAGTCGCCGAGCGTCCCCTCGTTGACCCAACCTGCGGAGCTGGCGTTGCCGTTGGCCGCGTCGAGCATCACCAGCAGCTCCTCGGCGATCGCGAGCTCCAGTGGACCGCCCGACGACGTCGTCGGCACCTCGATGCCCGTCGTCGTGGCATCCCCCGATTCGGTCGCGCCCGTGTCCGGCCCGACCGAGCCCACCGAGCCCGTCGCGTCGACGCCGGAGGTGACCGGGTCGCTCGTCGTGCTGGTGACCGGCGGACTCGACGTCGCGCTCATGCCCGCCGACGAGGCCCCCGCCGCGCTCGTGGACGCCCCGGTCTCCCCCGCGCCCGAGCCTCCCAACGACTCGGCCATGGTGGAGGTCGACGCAAACTCGCACGCGGCGAGCGTAAGCAGCCATGCCCCCGCCAGTGCGCGTCTCATTCCTCGCCCGTTCCGAACCGAATGACGTTGCCGTCGAGGTCGCTGACGTGCATCTCGCGAATCCCCCACGGCATGTCCTTGGGCGGCATGCGGATGCGAGCGTCGGTGGATGCGTACTCGTCGTACAGCGCGTTGACGTCACGCGCGAAGACCATGAGCCAGCCCCCGGGCGTGCCCTGACACCCCTCGCACAAGAAGAGGATCGTCTCGCCTCGACTCACCGACCCGAAGTCGGCGGGCTCCCCGTGCTCCCAGTCGACGCGAAAGCCGAGCTCGTCGCGGTAGTAGCGGAAGCTCGCTTGGAGGTCGGCGACGTTGAGGATCGGACGCGCGGTCGAGAGCTCGGCTTCTTCGTGACTGGCCACGGCGGCCTCGCGTAGCGAGTCGGGTTCAACGGAGCAGGCCGCGAGCGCTGCCATGGCGACGATCGACACCATTCGAACCATGGCGTCATCGTACCGTGGACGCCCGGGCGTGGATGACGCTGGAACGAGCCGTCTGGTATGGTGCGCGCGCGATGAACACGACGGCGGAAATGGTTCGCGTCAAAGAAGTCCTGGCGTGGGTCGACGCCCCCCGATGCGTCCAGCTCAAGGCCATCACCGGCAAGGGCATGCCGGTCGAGCTCGACGCCGCGCAGACGCGAAAACTCGCCGAGAGGCTGCTCAAGCTGGCCGCAACGCTCGAAACGCTCCAGGCGGAGGCCGACGAGAAAGCGTGACGCGCGGGTACGCGAGCCTGCTACAGTGCGCGCCGTGCTGAGCGTATCGCGCACCTTGAGCCTGACTTTGCTTTGCCTCGCCATCGGCTGCGACAAGCCTGCCGACGCTCCACCCGCGACGGCGGCCAACGCCGGCAAAGACGGCAAGGCGTACGACACCAAGGCGCCCAGCCCGGACGCAGCCAACGCTGCGACCGCGACGAAGACCCCGCCCAAACCGGCCAAGCCCAAGGGCAAGCAGGTCCCTCCCCCCGAGACGGTCACCGCCCCCCCGGCCGACGCCAAGAAGACGGCCAGCGGCCTCGCCTACAAGGTGCTCGAGCCCGCGCCCGCCGACGCGGGTGACCCGGTCGGACCCAACGACAGCGTCAAGGTCGAGTACACGGGCTGGACCACCGACGGCGTCACCTTCGATACCACGCAGGGCCGCGCCGCGACCACGTTCAAGGTCAGCCAGGTCATTCCCGGTTGGACCGAGGGCATGCAGCTCATGCACAAGGGCGAGAAGATGCGCTTTTGGATCCCCGAAGAGCTCGCCTACAAGGGCCGCAAGGGGCGTCCGCAAGGCATGCTGGTCTTCGACGTCGAGCTCATCGAAATCATCGCCGCGCCCAAGACCCCCAAAGACGTCGCCGCCCCGCCGGCCGACGCCAGCAAGACCGAGGGCGGCGTCTCGTACAAGGTGCTGAGCAAGGGCACGGGCACCAAGCACCCCGACAAGTGGGACAAGGTCACCGTCAACTACACGGGGTGGACCACCGACGGGAAGATGTTCGACAGCTCGATCACCCGCGGCAAGCCGGCCACCTTCCCGCTCAACCGCGTCGTCCCCGGCTGGACCGAGGGCATCCCCACCATGGTCGTCGGCGAGAAGACGCGCTTTTGGATCCCCGAAGAGCTCGCCTACAAGGACAAGCCGGGCCCGCAAGGCACGCTGGTCTTCGACGTCGAGCTCATCTCGATCGAAGACCAACCCGAGCCGCCGCCGCCGCCCAAGACCCCCGAAGACGTCGCCGCGGCTCCGGCCGACGCCACCAAGACCGACAGCGGCCTCGCCTACAAGGTGCTTCAGCCCGGCAAGGGCACCAAGAAGCCCACCAAGGAGAGCACGGTCACCGTGCACTACTCGGGATGGACGACCGACGGCAAGATGTTCGACAGCTCGATCACCCGCGGCAAGCCAGCCACCTTCCCGCTGGGCCGCGTGATCCCCGGCTGGACCGAGGGCCTGCAGCTCATGGTGGCCGGCGAGAAGACGCGCTTTTGGATCCCCAAGGAGCTCGCCTACAACGACCGCCCCGGCAAACCCGCCGGCATGCTGGTCTTCGACGTCGAGCTCATCGAGATCGACGCCAAGCCAAAGTCGCCCCACTGAGCGCTCCGCTGGGGATCGCCCCATCAGGGGGGATCGCTCCCCACCGAATTCGTCTCGACGCCCCGTTTGTGCGGGGCGTCGGCAATTCGTGCATTCGAGGTTCGGCGCGCTTGATGTACGCTGCGCGGCAGCCCAGAGGTCGCCATGGATCTGACGTTCGAAGAGTTTCGTGACAGCCTCGCCAGCCGCAGCCGGCGAGCCAAGGTTCTCAAGCGTGATGGTCGGCATTTCTTCGTGCTGATCTCCCAGCAGTTCAGTAAGGAAGAGCTCGACAATCTCTGCGACACCGCCACCGCGATTCGTCGCCTCGACCGGCATGTCGATGGCCGCGAATACCTGCGCGCGCTGCTTCGTGGCGCGCGCATCATGAACCTGTTCGCCCAGCCCAGCACGCGGACCGCCGAGTCGTTCGTCGCCGCCGCCGACAAGCTCGGCGCGCACAGCCGGCTGGTCTCGGACATCCGCACCAGCTCCTTTTCCAAAGGCGAGTCGGTCGAAGACAGCGTGCGGACCCTGTCGAGCTTCTTCGACGGCATCGTCGCCCGTCACCCCGACGACGACTTCGGCATCCGTGCCGCCTGGGCGCTCTCGAAGACGCAGCGCACCATCCCCGTCATCTCGGCGGGAAGCGGCAAGAGCCAGCACGTCACCCAGTCGCTGCTCGACTTCTACACGCTCCGCTATTCGCTGGCCGCCAAGGGCGGCGTCGACGGCAAGACCGTCATGATCGTCGGAGACATCGCGCGCAACCGAGCCGGCCGGTCACTGGCCTACTTGCTGACCAAGTTCGACAGTCCCACGATTCACTTCGTGTCGCCGCGTGCCCATGCGCCCGACGACCAGCTGCTCGAGTACATCCGCGGTCACGACATCGAGGTGCACGTGCACCACGCGATCAAGCCGCTGCTCGAATCGCACGGCGAGAGCATCGATGCGATGTACATGACCCGCCTGCAGCAAGAGTGGGACAAGGGCAACGTCGCCGGGCAGCCGAGCACGGAGCAGAAGCTCGGCACCGCCGACGACTTCATCCTCCACCACGACTATCGCAAGTTCATCCGACCCGACTGCGTGCTCATGCACCCGCTGCCGCGCGTCAACGAGCTGCCCGACGAGTGGGAAGAGCATCCGGGCTTCGTCGTCTGGCGGCAGGTCCGCAACGGCATGTGGATTCGCGCCGCCGTGTTCGCCACCGTCTTCGGCGCCGACGAAGAGATTCGCGACCGCGGCAAACGCCTCGGGCTCATGTAGGGCCCGAGCGCGCCCTCACCCGGTGGTCGAGCTGCTGCTGCTCGACCCCGAGCTCGAGCTGCTGCTGCTGCTCGACGACGCGGAGTCCGAGTCCGTCGTTGGGCTCGTGGTGCTCGAGCTCGTCGTGTCGGTGTCCGTGCTCGGCGTCGTGGTCGCGCTGCTCGTGCTCGACGAGGTCGTCGCCGGTTCGGTCGTGCTCGTCGTGGCTTCGCTGGTGTCCCCGGTGCCACCGGTGGTGGAGGAGTCGGGGAACACGAAGCCCGTCGTCGGCGCGTCGGTCTCCATGAAGAACGGGTTCTCCTCGATGCACGCGGGCAGGACGAGAAGGGCCAATGCGATGCTGACGCGTTTCATCAAAACCTCACCCTCACGCCCGCGCTCGTGGGGCCGATGAGCGGTCGAACCGAGATCGTGTCCTCATCCATGGAGTCGATCGGGTCGCTCGAGCCCTCGTTGCGGCTCTTGCGAGCGGCCGCAATGACTCCGGTGGTGATGCCCGTCAGGAGCGAGGCGATGCCGAAGCCGGTCAACAGCGCCCCAGGCAGCAGGGTGTCGTAGCGGTAGCGGCAACGTCCGTTGAAGTCGATGTCGTCGCCCGAACAGCGGCTCTTGACGGGCTGCTCTTCGAGCGCCAGCAGCGGGACCCCGGCGCCGAGCAACGCAACCCCGACCATCGAGAACGTCCAGCCCGTGATCCTCAGCGCGCGCGTCTGCTTGTCGTTGTTCTCCACCAGCGTGTAGGCGAGAAGCTCGGACCCACCGCGGGGCGCTCGCACGGTCTCGACGACGTCGTTGTGGTTGCGCAGGGTGATCTCCAGGTCCCGTAGGCCCGGCGGAACCTCGATCTCGAGCGGCGTCTTGCCGACGCGCTCCCCGTCGATCTTGACGGCCGCCCCCGAGGGCTGGGTGCGGATTGCGAGCCGGGAGATGTCGTCGGTCTCGAACTCCGCCTGCTCGCGATCGGCGTAGGGGTTCTCGACGTACCCGAGCAGCGGCTCCTTGACCTCCTCGGCCTCGGAGACGAGCGCTCCGACCGCGTCGGGATAGCTGCAGATCTCGCAGGTCGCGGACTCGTCGACCTTCAGCGTGCCCGCGGCGTCGTACAGCCGGACCGCGATTCCGTAGTCGCGGTCGATCGTCGAAAGCGCAGGTTGGACCACCCACTGTGCATCTGCATCCTCCGCGACGGCGTGAATGCACTCGAAGTTCGTACAGTTGGCCCCGGGGGGACGCCCGTCCACGACCTCGTAGTCCCGGCTCTTCAGCGCCGCCTTGATGCGGTCTCGCGCCTCGGAGCGCACCTCACTGGGCACCTCGCCCTCGACCAAGAGCGGCATGACGGCGACCCGGACCTTGGGTTTGGGCTTCGCGGCCGCGCCGGCGGTCCCCGGCACGATCATCCCGAGAGCCGCAAGCAGCGCAGCAGGTCCCGAGCGTATCCCCTTGCACAGCATTCGGGGTCGAGACTAACAACATCGTCAGGGTCGGGCGAAATTGCTGCAGCATGCGCAGGGCGGACTGTGAGACCCTGAAAGGGTCTTGTCGTCGGACCGACCCGGCCGCAAAGCTCCGCCGCCGCCACCTCCTCCTCCGCCACCGAGCGGGCCCCGGAAGAGTGGCAGGGCTTCGCCGCGCATTCAGCCCCCCGCCATGAAGGCGACGCGGGGGCTCGATGAACAGCGCACTGTCCGGCGCCCCGCGCCCGATGCAGCCAGCGTGGGCAACCAGCGATTCCGTACCGTCGGGCGCCGCTGGTCGCACCCGCTCGGTGACGTGTTCAACGCCGTCGACGGCAACTCGGGCAACCGCGTGGTGCTCACCCTGCTCCACCCGGCCCGGCGGCTCACGGCTGGACACATCGACGCCGCACGAGCCACGGCCAACGTCCTCTCCGGGGTCACCGACGCGTCGATCAACGCGGTCATCGACGTCGTCCCCTACGCCGACGAGCGCATCGCCGTCGTCACCGAGTTCCTGCACGGCTCGGCGTTGTCCCAACAGCTCGGGCGCAAGGCACTACCCGCGCCGCGGGTGTTCGCGATCCTCCGGCAGATCGTGCGCGCCCTGGGGCTGGCGCATCGCGCAGGGGTCGCCCATGGAGCGCTCAGCGTCGGCAGCGTGTTGTTGACCAGCGCGCAGGGACGACCCGACACCGTGGTGGTCACCGACTTCGCGATGCAGGGCTTGATGAGCGCCGACCTCGAGGTCCCCGACTCGGACGCCGGGCATCACCCCGTCACGCCCGAGCGCATCCTCGGCCTGTCGCGCAACGAGAAGGAGGACCTCTACCTCGTCGGCTGCATCGGCTACACGATGCTCACCGGGTCGCCACCCTTCCGCACGGGCAACGCCGTCGCGGTGGCGCGTCGGCATGCCATCGAGGACCCCATGCCCATCGCCGCCCGGCTGCGCTCCATCGGGCTCCCACCGCAGGGGTTGATCGACGTGGTGCATCGATGCCTGGCCAAGGACGCCGAGGATCGCTTCGAAGACATGGCGGATCTCGAAGCGGAGCTGTGCTTGGCGCAGATCGACGCCGGCCTGCAGACGCCGTGGGACGATCTGCCGATCCCGCGCGTGGACGACGTGCGGCGCACCGCCATCCTCCACGGGCTTCAGCAGCGCAAGCCCGGATCGGGCAACCTCGGTGCACCCTCGATGGTCGACGTCGCCGAGTCTCGACCGATCTCGATCGCCGAAGCCGAGCAGCTCGCCGCGGACGTCGAGCGCAAGCGGAGGGAGCACCTCGCGCGCAAGGCTGGGGCGATGCCGACGGGGCTGGCCGACAACCCCGACACCAAGCCCCTGTCGATCCCTCGCCCCAAAGCGCCCCCACCTCCGCCCCGGATGGCCGGCGTGCCGAAGCCCGCGCCCAAGAAGGGTACGGCGCCGCTTCACGTGCACCGAGCCCCACCTCCGCTGGGCACCTCCTTCCCCGTCCGCTCCGACGATGACGAGTTCGACGCTGCGACCACGGCGATCTCGCAGGTTCGCGTGCCCAAGCCGCCCGCGCACGACCTCGAGGACATCGCAACCAGCCCCGTTGGCAAGGCGTTCCCCAAGCCGGCGCACATGCGTACCCCTCTGGAGTCCGCAGGCGTCCCCCGCCCCATCGAGCCCTCCACCACCGCGCCGGTGAGCAAGCGTGGGGAGATCAGGGGCTCGAGCTTCGTTGCGCCCCCCGCCCCCAAACCCCCCGTACGCTTCCCCGCAGCGCCGCCGCTGGCCAAGCCCGCGCTGGGGCGCCGGCCTGCTCCGCCGCCGCCGAGCCCCTCGGTGCCCGTCCCCCGACCGGCCGCGCCCACGCTCATTCCGCCGCCGCCCGTGGTCGCGCAGACGAGCCATCAGCCCGACGCGGAGGAGCTCGACGACGAAGCCCTGACGCGGTCGGGCGCCGAGGACGACGCGCCAACGGCAGCTGCCGCAGCCTCTCCGTTTCTCGAGCCGGTCGTACCCGACGAGCCCGACGAGCCCGACGAGCCCAACCCCGGACCGCGGCCATCACCGCTGGCGTCAGCGATGCTCGTGCCCTCCGAGCCCGGGTGGGACGAGGCACCCGAGGACGCCGAGCAAGGCGCCGCTCCAGATGCCTACGAGCTCCCGCCGCAGCCGATGATTCCGCGGCAGGCGCTCACGACGGACATCCCCCCGCAGCCAGAGCTGCCGCCACCTGAGCCGCAGCCAGAGCTGCCCGCGCCACCGATCCAAGCGGAGGCGCCTGCACCCGAGCCGATTCCTGCGCCGCCGATTCACGCGCCGCCGCCAGAGCCTGCCCCGCCAGAGCCCCCTGCGCCAGAGCCCGCCCCGGAACCGGTCGCCCCGCCAGAGCCCGCCCCGCCAGAGCCCGCCCCGGAACCGGTCGCCCCGATTCCGATGCCCGTGCCCGCGCCCGCGCCCGCATCCGACCCCGACCCTCTCCTCGACGACGACTTCGCGCCGCCCAAGCGCCCGTGGGGCTTGTGGCTGGGCATCGCTGCCATCGGCGCCCTCGTGGGCGGAGGCGTCGTTCTGATGAGCCAGCCGAGCGAGCCGGACGACCCCAAGATCGCGTCGGCCAATCCCCCAACGCCTACGCCGGCCACCCCCGAGCCCAAACCAACCCCGAAGGTCGACCCGGAACCCCAACCGGCACCCGAGGTCGACCCCGAACCGACCCCCGAGGTCGACCCAGAGCCTACGCCCGAGCCCGCGAAGCCCGAGCCCAAGCCCGAGCCCAAGCCCAAGCCCAAGCCCGAACCGAAGACGTCGAAGCCCAAGCCAAAGCCAAAGCCCTCCTCGGGCGGCGGAGGCGGCGGATCGGTCAACACCTCGGGCAAGTCGGCGTCGCAGCTTGCGGACCTCGGAAACGAGTCGTTCAACAAGGGCGACTACAAGAGCGCGTCACAGTACCTCGAGAAGGCCGTCAGGAAGGCGCCGGGCAACGCAAAGTACAGGCTGCTCCTGGGGGACACCTACTACAAGCGCGGCCGATACTCCGCAGCGCGCAAGCAGTACGTCGAGGCTGACGAGCTCGGCGTGTCAGCCGCAAAGCGACGCATCGAGAAGGTCGACGCCAAGCTCGGAGGCTGAGCGGTTCAGCCGTCGCTCGAGACGGCCAGCGGCCTCGTCTTGGGGTTGGTGCCTGCGACGATCCGAGAGAAGCGGTCCTCGAACGCGGGCTTCATCTCGGGGTGCGTGAAGATGTAGAAGCGCTCCTCGAGGATTGCGTCGTGCACCGCGTCGGCGACCGTCTCGGCTCGAATCCCCTGCGCGACCTCCTTCGCGTAGTACTTGCCGACCTCGGCCACGAGAGGGTCCGTCGAGGGGCCGGTGTTCTTGTGCTCTTCGGGGCGAACGGACTCCGAGCTCGCGATGCCGGTCTTGACGAACCCCGGCGCGAGCACGGAGCAGCTGATGTTGGCGCTGCGCAGCGCCAGGTCGTGATAGAGGCTCTCGGTCATCCCGACGACCGCGTGCTTGGTCGCGACATAGGGGCTGCTCAGCGGGGGCGCGAGGATGCCCGCGGCCGAGGCGGTGTTGACCACGTGGCCGGGCTCTCCAGACGCGAGCATCCTGGGCATGAACGCGCGCAGGCCGTGCAGCACGCCCCAGAAGTTGACCCCCATCGCCCACGCCCAGTCCGCGTCGCTGCACTCCCACGCCGAGCCGACCACGGCGACGCCGGCGTTGTTGCAAAGGACGTGGACGGCTCCGAACTGCTCGTAGGCGAAGTCGGCCAGGCCATGCACCTGGCTCGCCTTCGACACGTCGGTCACCTGCGTCACCACGGCGACGCCGAGGTCGTCGAGCTCGCCGCCGACGGCGTTGAGCCGGGACGCGTCGATGTCGGCGAGCACCAGCCGCATGCGCGCGGCACCGAACCGGTGCGCCATCGCGCGTCCCAAGCCGCTCCCGGCTCCCGTGATGACTGCGACCTTGCCCGCCAGCTCTTGCATCGAAGCCACTCTACTGCACCACCGCTGAAAATCTGATCGACCACGCGCGGCGGGTCACGCACGCCGGCCCGTAATCCAGGTCACGTTTTCGCGCCTGCGCCCAATGCGTCCGGGGTTTCGGTTGTTCCGGTCCCCTCGATCCCTCATGATGCGCCCGGCTCCGAGGCCCGGGGCCTTCCCGCGCCATGTCCAACCGCAACTGGAAACTCGCCTCCGCCGTGGCCGCCATCGCCGTGGCTGCGTTCGTCACCCCGGCCGTCGACGCGAAGGAACCTCAGACCAAGGTCTACATCAACGGCAAACCGACGCCGGTGTTCTTCAACGACGGGGACAGCTTCCGGGTGCTGGGCGGGAGCTACCAGGGCACCAAAGCACGACTGGCGGGCTACAACACCCTCGAGTCCTACGGCCCGGTGCATAGCTGGGGCGACTGGACCGAAAAAGAGATGTACGTCATCGCCAAGATGGCCACCTACCACGCGCGCAAGGGCGTGTGGCACTGCGAAACCGACGGCGACACCGACACCTACGGCCGCATGCTCCTGTGGTGCGAAGACCTCGCCACCGAGCTGGTCCGAGAGGGCTACGCCCACGCGATGAGCATCAACGACGACCCCGCCAAGCCGGTGCTCGTCGAGGCGCAGCGCGAGGCGATCGCCAACCGCAGGGGCCTGTGGGCGCACGGCGTGCCCAAGTTCATCCTCACCTCCCTGCACAGCGCCGAAGAGGACGTCGACGGGCGCGGCACCTACAACCGCCTCGTGTCCTCCGACGACGCGCACTCGGTGAAGTGGAAGCACACCAACCGCTACAGCGAGTGCGACAAGATCTGCCACAGCGTCTTCGAAGTCGACGACGCAGCGGTCGACGCAGTGACGGCCGAGCTGAAGACCGACGCCAAGGTGGCGCCGTGGATCGCGGGCGTCTCGGATGCCGATCTGCGGGGCATGGTCGAGGAGTTCGCCGAGTTCCACCACATCAACCGCGCGATCGACAAAGAGGTTCGCGAGGACTTCAAGCAGCACCTGCTCGTCGACTACGTGCAGCAGGGCAAGTTCGGCGAGCAGCGACGCAGCGACGGCGCCTGCATGCGTCACGTCGACTTCAAGCGCCGCTTCGGAGAGGGGCGAGCGTCGTGCCTCAAGTAGCCCGCGCTCTCGCGTTGGCTGGACTCGTCGCGCTCGGCCTCACCTCCTGCGGGCCCGCGCCCGAGCTCCCCGTCTACGGCTACGAGACCGACCTCGAAGCGTGCCAAGACGGCCTCGACAACGACTTCGACGGCCTGGTCGACTGCCGCGACAAGGAGTGCCTGGTGTTCTCGACGCTGTGCGGCGAGATCGTGCCCGACGACGACCTCGTCGAGCCCGAGAACACCTTCGACCGCTGCGTCGACCGCATCGACAACGACCGAAACGGCCAGTTCGACTGCGGTGACCGTGCCTGCCAGGCGATCGAAGAGACGTGCTGCCTGCTCGAGTTCACCAACGAGCTGTGCAGCGACGGCATCGACAACGACCAAAACGGCTTCGCCGACTGCGAAGACTTCGGCTGCCGCAACGCCAAGTTCGTCGACGTCTGCCGCGAGAACACGCCCGAGCGCTGTAGCGACGGCATCGACAACGACAACGACAACCGCTTCGGCGAAGGCATCGACTGCGACGACGCAAACTGTGCGGGTATCGGCCAGTGCGACGAGAGCGCCTTCTGCGACGATGGCGTCGACAACGACCGCGATGGGGACCTCGACTGCGACGACGAGGACTGCGACGGCGTGCCGGCGTGCACGGAGTCGGTCAGCTGCGACGACAACGTCGACAACGACAACGACGGATTGGTCGACTGCGACGACGCCATCGACTGCTTCTTCCAGTGCGGCGGTCAGCCCACCGCCGAGGAGAACACGCTCGAACAGTGCGGCGACGGCATCGACAACGACCAAAACGGGTTCACCGACTGTGGTGACTTCGGCTGCTCGATGTCGCAAAACCAGCAGGTGGTCCTGTTCTGC
Organism: bacterium; assembly: GCA_024742475.1. Classification (GTDB taxonomy): domain Bacteria; phylum Myxococcota_A; class Polyangia; order Nannocystales; family Nannocystaceae; genus CAJXVA01. Next base: position 236,853 of record JANSYI010000001.1, read on the forward strand.
CTCGAGCAGCAGGAGACGACGCTCGAGCGCTGCTCGGACGAAGTCGACAACGACCAAAACGGGTTCGTCGACTGCGACGACTTCAGCTGCTCGATGAGCGACGACCAGCAGGTCCTTGCGTACTGCGACAACCTGGCGGAGAACACCGCCGAAAAGTGCGGCGACGGCATCGACAACGACGGCGACGAGTTCACCGACTGCGAAGACTTCAGCTGCACGGATCCCGAACGCGGGGCGACGCCCGAGAGCATCGAGTTCTGCCAGTCGCGCTGCGACGACAGCGGAGAGTGCAGCTTCGAGCGCTGCACCGACGGCATCGACAACGACGGCAACGGCTTCGTCGACTGCGCGGATTTCAGCTGTTCACGCTCCGACGACCCTGCAGTTCAGTTCGCCTGCAAGGAGAGCGCCGACGGCGACACATCCTGCAGCGACGGCCAAGACAACGACCTCGACGGCTTCGTCGACTGCGAAGACTTCGACTGCGCCTACGACCCCGTGGTCACCGTGTGCCCCCAAGAGGGTCGCGTCTGCGAGTGGAGGGGTCCTACCCGCCCCGCCGACGAACCCGAATCCGAAACCGACACCGAGTAATCCGATGACGCTCTTTTCTTCAATCCTGCGCGCGCTGGGGCCGGCTGCGTTCGTCTTTACGTTCTTCACCGCGGCCGCCGCCACCGCTGCGCCCGAGGGTGTGGCCAAGGAGACCGTCTGCGACGACGGCAAGGACAACGACGGCGACCTCGTCTACGACTGCGGTGACAACGACTGCAAGAAAGACCCCGCGTGTGCCTCGGACGGCCAACCCGAGAACACGCCCGAGCGCTGCGGCGACTGGATCGACAACGACGCCGACGGGTACACCGACTGCGAAGACGACGACTGCAACGGCAGCACGGCCTGCTACGGCTCGTGGGACATCGAGATGTCCGGCGGCGCGGTGCCCGACTCGGGGCCTGCGGGCACAGGGGCCACCACCACCGTTCCCCCGCAGCCCACGGTGGTCGCCGAGGACGACAACTTCGGCGAGAACACCAACGTCCTTTGCTCCGACGGCATCGACAACGACGACGACGGCCGCGTCGACTGCGAAGACATCGGCTGCCGCCTCGACACGCAGGTCACGATCTGCCAGCCCTCGGGCGACTTTCGCCTCTCGCTGGTCGGCCGCATCGAAGCCCTGGGCTACAACTTCGAGGACGAGACCTACACGACCGAGTTCGAGAGCCTGCAGCTGCGGGTGCTCGGCCAGATGCCGTTCATTCAAAACTCGTTCTTCCTGATCAGCTCGCGCGTCGAGAAGACCCCGCGCGTGACCTTCGCCCTCTTCCAGGTCCCGCTGGGCAAGAAGGGCCACTACCTCAACATCAACAGCGGCGGTGGTGGTCTCTCGCTCGGGCCGATTCAGTCGGTCCACAAGCGCCTGTTGGTGGAGCAGCCGTTCTATCTCTACAACGCGTTCGAGCAGGGCAACGGCGCCGCGATGGAGTTCGGTGGTCCGCTCGACAAGAAGAGCAAGTTCCTCTACCGCGCCTTCGCGGCAGGTGGCTCGGGCCGCTTCGCGGGCAACATCGGCGGCACGTTCTTCCCCGACGGCAACACGCGCTACACCTGGTCGGTCGGCGGGCAGATCTGGGCGAACGTCATCGGCTACTACAACCGCTGGGACAACCCGTTCCTCTACACGAAGTCACCCATGACGCTGGCCGTCGTCGGCGGCGTCAAGTACGACCAGCGCGCGCAGGAGCGCTACCCCGGCTGGAACGCGCAGACGATCTTCCGCTACTGGCGCTTCCACTTCCAGGGCGAGTACTACGGCAAGCGCGAGCTCGAGTTCCGCAACTTCCAAAACGCCTACAACGTGCAGCTCGGCTTCCTTCCCTGGGAGAAGCGACTGCTGCTCGCTGCCGACTTCGGCCAGTACCTCGCCACCGACTTCGAGGACCCACCCGAAGACATCCAGATCGACCTGCGCCGTCAGCTGCAGTCGACCCAGTGGCGCACCGCAGCGCACGTCTACCTGTGGCGCAACGTATTCTTCGCCTCGGCCGTCTACCAGAACCGCCGCGAAGAGACCGCCTTCAACGAGGGCGAGTTCGCGAACAGCCAAGAAGCGCGGCTGCTGTTCACCTACCGCTGGTAGCGCTTGCTCGGCGGGGTGCCTTCGTACGGCTCCCTACGTCGCCCTCACCCCTGTGGGGTGAGCGAGGGCTCCTCCGGGTGGCTGCGCGGGACGCCCCTGCTCGCTGCGCTGATTCCTTTCCCGTGCTCCGGCAGTTTGCGGGTTTGCGGGCTCACGCCGCGGCAGGCGGAACGATCTACATCCTGCTGGTGGCGGAGTGGGCTACCACTCGTCGGGGGTGTCTCGTTCGAGGCCGGCGGAGGTGAAGATGATGCCGAAGCCGGGGCTGGTCATGAGGGGGAGGGTGCCGCGGGTGGCTTGGGCTTCGTCGCCGACGTAGGCGTCCTTCTGGCCCATGCCGACCATGACGCCCGAGTGGCGTCGGCGCTTGCTGGTGCTGCCGGGGGACGAGCCGGGGGTTGCACCGCCGATGCGCTCGTAGTCCCAGAGGGTGATGGCGCGGCCGCCGTGCGCGGCGTCGGTGGGGGGGACGTTGTAGAGCACCTCCTGGCTCTCACCCACGGCGAGCTGTAGGACTCGGGCGACGCTCAGGGATGTCTTCTTCACGGGGGCGAGGCGGACGCTGACCGTGCCGTCCGGGAGACGGACGGAGGCGCCGGCGTAGCGGCGCGTTGCCTCGGCCGTGCCCTCGATGACCAGCAGCGCGTGCACGCCGTCGGTCGCGGTCGCCACGGTGTAGATGCCCGGGGCCTCGCCCGCGATGACGCGCTTTCCCTTCGCGGGTTTGGCGGCCTTCAGAGCGGAGGTCGCCTGCCCGGACTGCGCGAAGGTTGGCTCCGTTCCGGTCCATCCGTGCTCGGCCGCAGGAGCCGGCGACGAGGGACGCTTGGCCTTGGACGCAGGAGCGAAACGCTTGCCCTGCACGGTGAACCTGCGACCGCTCTGGGTCGCCTCGCTCGTCACGACGTACGCGGCCTCGTTTCCTTGCCCGTCGGTGGTCTGCCCCACGCGCCAGACGGTGCCCGAGCTCGGGGTCTTGCCCGCGACCTGAAAGCTCAGGAAGTGCGAGCCCGGCCGCTTCACCCGAAACCCGTCCTTGGTCCGCTCCACCTCGAGCGCGGGCGGGCTCTGGGGTATTGCGTGCTGCTGTGCCGCCGCCGACGCGGTCTTCTTCGGCGCAGCATCGGCCGCGATGGGCCAAGCGAGAGGAGCAACGAGGGCGAGCAGGTAGAGGCGTGGCATCGGCACCTTCATCGTGCCGTCCTCGCACCCGGTCTGAAAGGGAGGCGAGGTACGGCGGAGTCGCCTGTCTCAGTTCGAGACGCGCACGAAGTCCTAGGGCGCAGCCGCAGCCGCGGCTGAGGCCTGCTGCTGCTCCTCTTGCTGGACGATGGCAGCCATCCCTCCTGCCAACCCTGCCGACTCCTCACCCGTCCGCGCGGCGGAGCCTGCCCGCTCGCAGACGCATCCGATACGACCCGCCATGACGACGACCGCCGTCGTCTGAAGTCCCATCGTGCCGCACTGCGCATCGCACTGCGCGACGCCGTCGGCGGGTACCGTGCTTGGGCCCGTGACGCCCACGGGAGCCGTGCAGGCCAGAGGGAAGAGGCAGGAGATCAGCAGCAGGCGGGTGAGTCTCATGCGGCCGAGGATAGCGCCCTCGTGCCCTCACCCGCCCTGCGCTGCCCACCAAACTCAGCCCTTCCGAATCCGAACGCGGGTGCCAGGCTGGTCTTCGGTCGCGTAGACCTCCCGCCAGCCGGGGGCAGCATGCGGGCCCATCCAACCGTAGAGTCGCTTGGCGTCGGCGGGGGAGAGGTTGATGCAGCCGTGCGAGCGGACGCGACCGAAGCCGGAGTGCCAGTAGGCGGTGTGCAGGGCGTAGCTGTCCTTGAAGTAGGCCGTCCACGGCACCTTGTCCACGGCGTACGACTCCTTGGCGCCAGGCCGGCTGTTCATCGTGCGCATGGCGACCTTTCGCTCGATGCGAAACTCGCCAACGGGCGTTTCGTAGCGGGCCTTGCCCGTGGAGACCAGCGTGGCGAAGACGGGGGTCTCGCCCCGGTAGGCCACCAACGTCTGCTCCTTCAGGTTCACGTCGAGCCACATCTCGTCGCTCACGAGGTCGGCGGGCACCTCGGTGGGCATGGCTACCCGCACGTCCTCGCGCGAGAGGTAGCCAGCCTCGGGCGCGAACACGAAGTCGGCGTCCTGTGACGTGTCGGGCTGCGCGAGCACGGTGAAGGCGGGCAGCCGCTGCTTCGAGCGGGCGCGCAGCGAGGGTTTGGATCGGACGGCCACCGAGCGCCGCTCGCCTGGGATCGTCCATGCGACGGGCAGCGTGACCTCCTCGCTCAGCGCGACACCTTCGAACGCAGAGCCGCGGAGCCGGCGGATGTCGGCGCGCGCGATGAGCCCGTGACGCGTGCGCCAGAACTCCTTGCCTGCGACCTTCACCGAACCCCGGCGCTCGACCGTGAGCGAGAACCCGGCCGGCTCGCCCCGCCCCGCGCTGACGGCCGACGCGTCGGCGTACACCTTGGCGCTTCGGCGAACGCGCCCGTAGACCGTGGGCAGCTTCGCGCCACCGCGGACCACCGGCTGGACCAGCGCACGAGGCTCGTCCTCGCTGACCTCGAGCCCGATGCACGCGAAGCCGCGGGGCTGCACGGGCACCCATCCGCCGCGGCAGCCGCTCGCATCGATGGGTTCGTGTTGCGGCAGCCGAGTGCCGACCGCCAGCACGCCGAGCGCGACCCCATCACGGTCCGGAGTCGCCCGCACCACCGAGGGCGCCCGCAGAATGTAGGAGCCGTCGGCCAGCGCGACCTCGTCCTGGACGTCCTCGATCACGACGACCTCGTCCTGAAGCTCCGCGGGCTCCGCCGGCTGTGGTGTCGCGTTCGTCGGCGCCTCGCGGGACGTGGGCACCAGCGCGTACTTGGGCGTCGCACCGGACGGGTCCGACCGATGGGTGCACGAAGCGAGCGCGATGAGCACGAGCGAGAGGGTCCGGCGAGCGTTCATGCCGTGTAGTCAAAGCAGCCACCGTGCCCACGCGAAGCCGACGGGTTTTCAAGGACTTGCACGCCCGCTGCCCGGGGCCGTTGCTCGAGTTGGGCAACGGTTGCGCAAGGGTCGAGCAATGGGAAATGGAGGGCACGGGCGCGTTGTTATGCTCCGGCCATGTCGGCCCTCGCAGATCTCATCAAGTCTGCTGGGGTTCCAGTAAGCCGCACGCCTCAGCGGCTACGGGATCTCCCGGTCACCCTCGACAAGGAGCGTCGCATCGAGCTGGAGACCGTCCTGCATCTGCGCGACGGGTTCCTCGCGCTCGATGGCGCGCTGCTCATCCGCCCGTCGGTCACCGTCGGCACGCTCATGGGCATCAGCGACTGGAACCGCCTCAGCGGGTGGCGCCAGCCCTACGCGCGCTCGAGCGAGCTTCTCTTCTTCGCCGACGACATCTTCGGCCACTGCTTCGCCCTCTACCGTGACGCCATCGTGCGCTTCAACCCCGAGCGGGGCACGTATGAGCACTACGCGTTCAAGCTCGAGGCATGGGCGGCGCGCGTGCTCGAGGAGAAGAACAGCCTGGGCATCCCGCAGCTCGAGGCGTGGCGCGCGAGCGGAAAACCGGAGCTTGCGACCTATGACAAGTTGCAGCCGTCCACGCCGCGCTTGGCCGCCGTCGGGGGGCCCGTCGAGTACACCAAGCGCACCGATCGGGACCTGATGCGCCGCTACGCCAAGCTCTATCGGGAGCTCTCGGCCGCCGACGGCATCGCGTCGGGGCTGAACCTCTACTGGTGGACCGCCGACGACCCCGAGGCGCCAGAGCCCAAGCCAGAGCCAGAGCCAGAGCCAGAGCCAGAGCCAGAGCCGGAACCGGCGCCGACGCCAGAGCCCGCCGACGCCGAGCCCGAGCCTACGCCCGCGCCCGAGCCCGCGCCCGAGGCGTCCGCGCCCAAGCTCGAGGCCGTGCCCGACATCGAGCCCGCCGCCAAGGCGGAGCCGATCCCCGCAGAGCTCCTCGCGAGCGCCGAGGCCGAGGTCGAGGCGCTGCTACGCGAGAACGCGGAAGCACGCGACGACGACGAGACCGAAGCGACCTAGCGCACTACCCCTCGAAGCCCAGCGGCAACATGCGGAGCGCGCCGAGGGTGACCATCGAGATGTCGAGCAGCTCCCCGGGGGCGCCAGAGTCGAGCCACGCCTTCTCGGGGCGCGCAAGGACCATGGCCGCGGTGCTCTTGCGGTTGGCGCGGACCTGACCGAGCGCTTCGGGCAGGTGTCGCCGCACACGCTGCCAGACGTTGCGCCACATGAGCACCTCGACCTCGAGGCCGCCTCCGGCGAACGAGGCGTGCTTGGGCTCGAGCGTGCCGCCGAGGTTGGCCGCCAGCGATCCGGCCATCGCCAGGACCCATGTGGCCCCGGCTCCGTCGTCGAACGTGCAGTCGATCTTCACGACGTCGTGAAACTCGTCGGTGACCGCAGCGTAGTCGGCCCGTCCCGTCGGCTCCCGAAGCGCCCGGCAGGCGCCGCCCCACCGCCGGCCCTCGACCTGCATGGTCAGCTGCAGGTCGATGCGCTCGGTCGGGCGCGCCTGCCCATCGGGCGACAGGCCCGTGCTGCCCGCGACCGCCTCGCGATCGAGGCTCTCTTGCGCGAAGCTGTAGGCGCCGATCGTGAACGACGTTCGCGAGCCTTCCCCGCGCTCGAGCACCGTGCCACCCGCGGCGAGCGTGGGATCGATGACCTTCGCCGCCCACTTGTAGCCGCAGCCTCCGGCCCCGAAGAGCACGAGCATCAGCGCGAACCGTCTCATCGGCGCGGAGCATACTGTCCGACCGGGAGCACCGCGCGTGATTTGCCGCGCTTACCGCGGATACGGGATACTCCGGCGATGACACGACTGGCCTTGGGATGTGTAGCGCTCCTCGTTCTCGGTGCATGCGACGACGAGGGCGGCGACGACAGCGGAACGAGCGTCGGAGCGACGAGCGGAGCCTCGAGCACCACGGACGACGCGTCGACCTCGGCCGGACCCACGACGACCGGCGAGTCGACGGGTGCACAGAGCACGACCTCGGGCGAGGCAGGAAGCAGCAGCTCGGACGGCCCGGGCGACAGCAGCTCGGGCGGCGGCGGCAGCTCGACGGGCAACCCCAACGCGTGTGATCCGCAGGTGCCTGGGGAATGGAACGCGTGCATCGACGAGAATGGATCGACGGACAACACGTTGTGCAACTGGATGGGCCTCAGCGGGCCCAGCGGCTTCATCGGGTGCCTGACCTCGAGCCAGACCAAAGGCGCCAACGTCTGCATGATCTCCGGATGCGAAGACGTGTGCGACTGCTTCGCCGCGCCTGAAACCGGCGACGCCGTGGTCGAGTGCGCAGAAGTCCTCGAAGGTGGAGGTCGCGCCTGCGTGCTCAACTGCAGCAACGGGGAGGCGTGCCCCGACGGCATGAGCTGCGAGGGCGGGCTCTGCTTCCACCTGCCGCAGTAGCGACCTACTTCTTCTTCTTGCCCTTCTTCTTCTTTTTCTTCTTCTTTTTCTTCTTCTTGGTGTCCCCACCGTCGGGCGTCGGCACCGGCGGCTTGGGGTTGCTGTCGCCGTCGGTCTTCTTGTCGCCGTCGGTCTTCTTGTCACCGTCGGTCTTCTTGTCACCGTCGGTCTTCTTGTCACCGTCGGTCTTCTTGTCACCGTCGGTCTTCTTGTCACCGTCGGTCTTCTTGTCGCCGTCGGTCTTCTTGTCGCCGTCGGTCTTCTTGTCACCGTCGGTCTTCTTGCCGCCGTCGGTCTTGCCCTTGTGCTCGACCTCTTCGCCGTCGACGAACTTGGAGATGCCGATGCGCTTGCCCTCTTGGTCGAAGAAGGACCACTTGCCGTCGCGCTTGTCGTCCTTGTAGCTGCCCTTGCTCTCCAGCTTGCCGTTGTCGTGGAACGTCTCGGCTTCGCCCTGGCGCTGGCCCTCCGCCCAGCTCTCGATGTAGCGCCGCTCGCCATTGGGGTGGAAGCCGAGCCACTCGCCTTGCTTGCGGTCGCGCTTGAAGTCGCCCTCTTCGTTCTTCTGGCCGCCGGGGTACCAGTAGGTCCACGCGCCCTGCCGGCGATCGTCCCAGTACTCGCCTTCGACGCGCTTCTGGGCGTTCTCCCAGTAGGCGAGGAACTCCCCCTCGCGCTGATCTTCGTCGAAGTGGACCTCCTCTTTGAGGTCGCCGTCCTCGTAGTAGTACTGCCACTTGCCGGTCTTCTGGCCCTCGGCGTAGGTGCCCGTCTCGGCCAGCGTGGGCACATCCTCGCCCTCTTTGGCCTCGAACCACTTGTTGTAGGGGCCCTCTCGCTTGCCGTCGTCGCTCTCGCACCACTGCTCGAGGCCCTCGGGCGGCGCCGCGCCTCCGGCTTTCAACGCATCGCCGCACACCTCGTCGCTGGGCTCGAGCACCCCATCTTTCCAAACCTCTTGGGTGAGCACCGCGCCCGACTCGTCGAACGTGCGCCACGTGCCGTCCTTGCGGCCCTCCTTGTAGAAGCCCTCGGTGGCCTTCTTGCCGCCGGGGTGGAACTTGATGAACGAGCCGCTCTCGATGTCGTCCTTGAAGTCGGTCTTCGTCGCGGGCAAGCCGTCGGGAAAGAACGTGGCCGAGAGTCCCTGTCGCTTGCCGGCGTCGTAGTTGGCCTCGGAGGCCTTCTTGCCGTCTTCGCCGTAGTGCGTCCACGTGCCGTTCTTCTGATCGGCGACGAACTCCCCCTCGTCCGCCTTGTTGCCGTTGTCGTGCCATGCGGTCCACGGACCCTGGCGCTTGCCGTCGGCGTAGTCGCCCTCGCGCCACTTCTGCTCCGTGCCGTCGTGCCAGCGGATGAAGCGACCGTGCCTCACGCCGACGCTGCTGCCCTCGGCTGGCCTCTCGCACCACGCCTCGTGCCCCTCGGGCGGCGCCGCACCGCGCGGCATCGTGCCGTCGGCGCACGTCAGGCCCGCAATCTCCTTGGGCTCGGCAGGAACGTCGAGCTTCTCGGCGAGGTCGAGCTCTTCATCGGCCTCGTCCTGCCCGACGTCCTCACTCTTGGACTCGCCCTCGCCGTCGGCCTTGGCCTCCTCGGGCTCGGCCGGCGGCTCTTCGGACTTGCCGAGGAGGTCGTCACAGCCGGCGGCGGAGACGAGGGACAGCGCAAGCAACAAGGAGCCCGACAGACGTGCGACGTGCATGGCCGCCCCAACGTGTCACACGCGCGGGCGCAGCGAAAGGCTACCCGAGCAGACCGATCAGGGCTCCCACATGCACAGGAAGTCGGAGAAGCACGTCATCCCATCGGGACAGGTCTCTCCGGCGCCGCAGCTGAGATAGCAAGCATTGCCGCCGCCTTCGATGATCTCTCCGCAGGAGACCGGTGCGTCCCCCGTGGCCGGAGCGGCCGGGCAGTCGCAGTCGGTGATGCAGTCTTGCGCAGCGCACACGGCAAACATTGGATTCATCGTGTCGTCTTGCAGACACGTGGCATCGGGGTTGTCACAGGTGCCGATACCGTCGGTGATGCAGTCGCCGTAGGTCCCCGCCGGCGGCGGGTCTTCGCAAACGAGGTCGGGCCACATGCAGATCGTGTTGTCGATGCAGTTCATGCCGTCGGGGCACGTCGCTCCCCCCGAGCAGTCGAGGAAACACGCCGTCCCACCGCCGGCGAGGATCTCTCCGCAGACCGACTCGGCCGTGCCCGTGGCCGGTGCGGCCGGACAGTCGCAGTCCTCGACGCAGTCCAGGCCAGCGCACGTCCCGTGCGTCGGGCTCATGATGTCGTCGAGCAAGCAGGTCGACTCGACGTAGTCACACACCCCGTTGCCCGAATTGAAGCAGTCGTCGTAGTCCGGGTCGGGCTGGTCGCAGACCCCACCCGACGAGCTGGAGCTGCTGCTCGAACTCGACGAACTGGAGCTGCTACTCGAACTCGACGAGCTGGAGCTGCTGCTCGAGGAACTCTCGCTCGAGGTCGATTCGTCGACGATGCCCGTGGTCGTCGTATCATCGACGACTCCCGTGGTCGTCTCGTCGATGGCGCCCGAGGACGAGCTGCCCTCGGCCCGACCCGAATCTTCGGAGCTCGAGGCCGCGGTCGTCGTGTCGCTGGCGCTGACCGACACGCCCGCCGATGCGCTGATACCCGTCGTCCGGACACTCGTCGCTGTGGCGTCGGTGGTGCTGGTCGACCCTCCGCTCCCCGGAGCGCCGTTGCTTTCGAACGGGTTGACGACCTCCGAGCCGCAGGCGGACGCGAGCGCGGCGAAACTGATCAAGCAAAGACTGGCGCGAATCATGAGCAAACCCCGAAGCCAGGCACCATAACCGGCTTCGGGGCTCGTGGGAAAGGCGTGGGAGCGATCAACCATCCCAGCCGCAGGTGCGGCCTTCGTTTTGCGTCTCGAGGTAGCCCATCAGCGGCGCGAAGTACTCGAGCACCGCGGCGCCGTCCATCTCGCGGGTGCCCGTGAGCTTCTCCAGGGCGTCGGGCCACGGCTTGCTGCTGCCCATGGCGAGCATCGCGGCGAGCTTCTTGCCGGCCTCCTTGCTGCCGTAGACCGAGCACGTATGCAGCGGCCCCTCGTGGCCCGCGGCCTGGCACATCGCCTTGTGGAACTGGAACTGAAGGATGTGCGCCAAGAAGTAGCGCGCGTAGGGCGTGTTGGCGGGGATGTGATACTTGGCGCCGGGATCGAAGTGGTCCTCGCCCCGCTCGCTGGGCGGCTTCACGCCTTGGTACTTGGCGCGCAGCTTCCACCAGTGGGCGTTGTACTGCTCGGGCTTCACCTTGCCGGCGAACACGTCCCAGCGCCACTGGTCGATCATCTTGCCGAAGGGCAGGAACATGATCTTCGACAGCGCGTCTTGCATCTGCTTGTTGATCACCGCCTCGTCGCTCTCGGACACCTTGCCCAGCAGGCCGATCTCCGCGAGGTACTTGGGGGTGATCGACAGCGCGATGGCGTCGCCGATCGCCTCGTGGAACCCGTCGTGCGCGCCCTGCTGATACAGCACGGGCTTGGTGTAGTAGTTGTTGTAGTAGTAGTTGTGCCCGAGCTCGTGGTGGATCGTGACCAGGTCCTCGTGGTTCTTCTTGATGCACATCTTGATGCGCAGGTCGTTGTTGGAGGTCACGTCCCACGCGCTGGCGTGACACACGACGTCGCGATCCTTGGGCTGCACGAACATCGAGCGCTCCCAGAATGTCTCGGGTAGCGGATTGAGGCCCATCGAGGTGAAGAAGGCCTCGCCCATCTTCACCATCTCGATCTCGGTGGTCTTCTTCTTGGCCAGCGCCTCGGTCACGTCGATGCTCGGCTGCCCCTTGTACGGCTCGAGCATCGGGTAGAGGTTGGCAAACTCCTGCGTCCACATGTTGCCCGAGAGATGGGCGGGGATCATGCCGTCCTTGGCGACCTTGTCCTCGCCGTAGGTCTCGCTGAGCTTGGCGCGAATGTGGCAGTGGAGTTGTTCGTAGAGCGGTTTGACCTGTTCCCAGAGGCGGTCCATCTCCTGCTCGAACGCCTCGGGGCTCATGTCGTAGCGGCTCCGCCACAGCACGCCCATGTCGTCGTACCCGATGGCCTTGGCCCCTTCGTTGCCCAGCTCGACGAAGCGCACGTAGTCGTCCTTCATGGGCACGGAGATCGTGCGCCAGCCCTCCCAGGCCTTCAGCTGCTCGTCGTAGTCGCGGCTGGTCGCGAGCACGTCGGAGAGCTCGCCGAGGTCCTTGCAGGTCTTCTCGTCGGCGGGGTCGGTGCAGTACTTGCCCTTGCCGTAGGTGCTCTCCATCTTCGCGGTGATGTCGGCCAGCTCCTTGCGCTTGGCCTCGTCGTCGGGCGCGGGCACCGTGCTGGTGAGCTTGAGCAGCTCGAGCTGGCGGCGCGTGTCCGGATCGGCCTGCACGCCATCGTACGTGGCAGCCTCGGCGATGGCCTTGGTCTCGTAGGCCATCACCTCGGCGGTCAGCTCGGCTGCGGCCTTGTCGTGCTCGTCGGTGATGTCGGTGGCCTTGGCCCACTGCGCCTTGGCCGAGCGCGTCCAGATCTCTTTGAGCTCCTCGTTGGTCTTGACGACGAACGCCTTGGCCTGCTCGGGCGTCTTGTCCGACTTCTTCTTCAGCGGGCTCTTGCCCGCAGGCGCCTTGGGGTCGATCGAGACGCGCTTGGGGCCCTTGTCGCCGGCGGCTTTGGCCTCGTCCTTGGTCGCGACGGGCGTGGGTTTGGACGAATCGCAGCCGCCGAGGCTCAGCGAGAGCATCAGCGCAGCACAGGAGAGACGAACGACCGGAGACAACATGGCGGCGCGACGGTAGCCCTGCGCCCCGATCCGGCGCAAGCGCGCAGCCTCAGCTTCGCGTGGGCCGGGTGGACAGGGTGAGGGCGTCTGCGTGGTACAGGTGCCGATACGCCCCGACGACGCCGTCGCCGAGCTCGGCGGCGAGTTCACGCACGGACCGCTGCCCGCTGCACGCCTGCAGCAGCGCGCTCATCTCCGCGATCGGGGCCACCGTCTCGATGCGCACCGGGTGTCCTTCGTTCGTGACCACGAGGTCGGTCCCCGACGGCTCGAGCCGTACGTGGGTGGAGATCGAGGGGTAGGCGTCCAGGATGCGCTCGCCCCCGAACAGCTCGGCCGCAGGGGTTCGATCGGGATGCGTCACCACGAAGCTGTGCTTGATCAGGTTGCCGAAGGCGAGCTCGGCTGCGGCCGCCTGCGCCCAGGGGTCGAGCGCGTCAGCGGCATCGAGCAACCCGGCCCTGCCAAGCGCGCTCATCTCCGGCCGATACGGCGCGTTGCCGAGCCATCGGTGGAAGCGAAGTCCCGCACCTTGCACGAGGTCCCGGATGTCTTGCACGCGGTAGCTCTGATCCCGGGGATTGAGCACCATGTCCATCACCTCCTCGAGGCTGATGACCGTACCGACGTTGGGATAGACCAGGCGAAACGGATGCCCCTGCGGCAGGAACGCCAATAGCTTCTGGACCTTGGCCGCGCTGAGCTCGTCGATCGACAGGCCCAGCTTCGTCGCCAGCTCCTGAAGCATGTAGATGCCCTGTCGCCCGTAGCGCGCGTAGACCATCGTCATGATCGCGCCGTTGGGCCGGGTCACGCGACCGAGCGCCCGCAGCCCCGCGACGGGGTCGGCGAGGTGGTGAAGCACGCCCGTACAGCAGACGAAGTCGAAGTCCTCGCCGAGTGAGCCGATCTGCTCGAGAGGGAGCTGCAGATGCTCGACGTTGTCGATGCCGTGCGCCGCACACTGCTCGGCGCTGATCTGTAGGGACGCGGCCGAGATGTCCACACCCACGATGCGGGCCCGGGGCATGAAAGCACCAAACACCGGCACCAGGTTGGTGCCGCAGCCCGCAATCAGGATGTCGAGCTCCTCGCGCGGCGCCTGCTCGGGAAAGAACACCGAGAAGCTCGTCTTCGGGTTCCAGATGGGCTGTCGTTTGCCCGCCTTGAAGTCCTGCAGCCCGGCGACCACCCGCGGGTAGGGAAACGCCTCGTACAGCTGATGAAGCGCTTCGGACTGATCGATCGCGGGCAGGCCCATGAAGGCACCCATGCGGCCGAAGGCGCCCCCGGGCCAGGCCCGATCTGAAACCCGACCTACTCGACGCCCATCGACTTGCTGATCGCTTCGGCTTCGTCGAGCCACTTGGCCACGCTGCCCTCGATGCCGTCTTGCCAGAACGAGCGCTCGCGCGGGTCGAGGCCAAACGGCTTCATCAAGGCGACGGCGTCCTTGCTGCCGCCGGCCTTCAGCAGGTCGAGGTACATCGGCTCGAAGTCGTCGCCGAAGCGCTCTTGCACGGCGAACAGGGACTGGGTGAACAGCTCGCCGAAGGCGTAGGCGTAGACGTAGAACGGCCGCAAGAAGTGGCTGACGTAGGACCACAGGTTCTGCGTGTGGTCGTACGTGAAGAGGTCCCCGGGCTCGCCGTAGAACGCCTTGGTCACGTCCATCCAGTGGCCGTTGTAGTCCTCGACGGTGAGCTTGCCTTGCTTGCGCGCGTCGTGAATGCGGCGCTCGAAGTTGGAGAACGAGATCTGCCGGACGACCGTGTTGATGTGGTCGGAGCACTTGTCCATCAGCATGACCAGGCGCTGCTCGTCGGACTCGGCGCGATCGAGCAGGTACTTGAAGGTGGTCATCTCGCCGAAGATCGACGCGGTCTCGGCGTAGGCCATGGGCGCGCGGAACATCAGCGGGCCCTGGGCATTGGCCGCGAGCATGCCGTGCACGCCGTGGCCGGCCTCGTGCGCCACCGTCATCACGTCGCGGGTCGAACCGAGGTAATTGAGGAAGTTGTAGGCCCGAGCCTCTTGGCCCGGAAGGCAGACCGCGTAGTTGAACGCGCCCCCGGTCTTGCCCTCGTAGGGCGGCGCGTCGACCCACTTGCTGCTGACCATGGTGGACACGAGCTCGCGCAGCTTGGGGCTGAACGACCCATACGCCGAAAGCACGGTGTCCATGCACTCCTCCCAGGGCACCACGCGGGTGTCGGCGAAGGGGAGCTTGGCGTTGCGGTCGCTCCAGCGCAGGGTGTCTCGCTTCAGGTGCTTGCGCAGCAGGTCGTAGTAGCGCCGGGCGTGCTTGGCCCCCGTCTCGGCCACCACCTCGTGCAGCGCCTCGACCGTGGCGTCGTCGATCTTGTTGCCCAGGTTGCGCGCCGACATTGGCGAGGCGTAGCCGCGCTCGGCATCTTCGACGCCCTTGGCACCGATGACCACGTTGAGCGTCCGCGCCATGAGGCGGTCGAACTTCTGGGACGTGAGCCCCTGGCTGAACGCCGCCAACGCGCCGTCGCGCACGTCGCCGTCGGGGTCGTTGCTGATCACGTGCAGGATCTCGGGCAACAGCATCGACTTGTCCCCGAAGTCGAAGCGCAGCTCGGCCTCCCACTCGTCGATGTAGTCGGACCACTCCGACGGCCCGAACGGCCCGCGCAGCGTGAGCGCCCGCTCGACGTTCTCCTCGAGCAGGTACTTTCCGTTGAGGCGCACGTTGTCGAGCATCGGCGCGTGCCGCCCGACGCGCTCGTCACCGTCGACGAGCGATTTGTACGTGGTCTCGTCCATCGCGACGAGCTCGTGGTCGAAGAAGTTGAGGTGGTTGGCCTCGGCCTGACTCCACCGCTCGAAGACGATGCCCAGCTTCTGCTGGATCTTCGGGTTCGTCGCGTCGGTGCTGCGACGCAAGAAGAGGTAGACCATCAGCTTGTCGGCCAGGCACGTCATCGCGGCCTGAGCCTCGAGGGCGTCGCCGAGCGCCGTGCTCAGCGTGCCCTCGAAGTTCTTGCCGAAGGCCTCGGCCATCGAGATCAGCTGATCGAGGTCGGCATCGAGCTGCGGATCGTCGAGGTCGGCGTACAGGTCGCTGAGGTCCCAGCGAACCTCTTCGGCGCCCGTGGAAGGAGTCTGCTCGGCGGCACTCGTCTCGCTCATGCCCGGACCATACCGCCCCTTGCGGGTGAAAGGGACACCCCCGATCAGCTCGGTGCGCGCTCGCCCAGCATGCGGCGAGCCTGGTCGGCGGCCCGAGCGAGGAACCGCTGTGCGCGCTGCGCTTGTCCCTCCTCGCCCGCCACCAGCGCCTCACCGGTGAGCACCGCGCCAAAGAACTCCTCGTCGACCCAGCGGCCGTCGGCCAGCGACGGGGTGTCGCTACGATCGTCGGGGTAGGGCCAAGGGCTGACGTACAGATAGGGCTGCGCGTGGCTCGAGTCGCCGAGGCTCAGGCCGACGTTCACCGATTTCTGCGCGTCTGCGTCGTCCTCCTCCTCGAGCGCGATGAGGCTGGCGACGTCGAAGTGATGCGGCCACAGCCGGACCTCAGACGCCCCGGACTGCTCGCGTACGAAGCGTTCGAGCAGGCCCTGCGCGTTGGCCAACCATTTGGCGATCTCCGCTTCGGCGTCGACCAGGCCCGAGAGGTCGAACGCGGCCCCACCCTCTACCGGATGCTCGGGCATGTCGTGGTCGAACGAGGTGAGCGCAGGCACGTCGCGCCCCATCGCCTTGGACAGCGCGCCGGTCAGCCATGCCAGCCCCTGCGAGAGCGTCTGCCCATCGACGCTCTGCGACGCCACGATGCCGCCTTCATCGACGAGAATCCACGCGAGGTCCGGCAACCGCAAACCGGCGCGCAGGGACGTGCCATCCCCGAGGCAGCGCGTCAGCAACGCGTCGGTGGCCGGATGCCAGCCGAGGTTGGTGTGGGCGAAATCGCTGCGCGTGGGCAACAGGGCGGCGGCTGCCGCAGCGGGCACCTGCGCAGCCCAATGGGCAGCGAGGCGCGCCTCTACGAGAGCCGTAGGATCGATCGTTCCGAGAGTGGTCCACATCGCGGGCGTGCTCGCTCAGAGGGGAATGACGCCGGCGTAGGGGACACCGGTCAGGTACGCCACGTCGCGGTCGTACGTGGTGAGGTCGTCGAGGCAGAACTCGCGCAGGTGCTCGTGGCCACACGCGCGCGCGAGCACCTTCATCAGGCCGACGGTGGTCTCGAAGAAGTTGGTCAGCTGCGCCGCCGACCGATCGATGTCGAGGCGTCGCCGCAGGTGCGGCTTCTGGGTGGCGATGCCGACGGGGCAGTTGTTGGTGTGGCACGCCCGCATGGCCAGACAGCCGAGCGCCTGCATGGCAGCGTTGGACACGGCCACCGCGTCCGCCCCGAGCGCGAGCGCCTTGACGAAGTCGGACTCGGTCCGCAGTCCGCCGGTGATGACCAGCGAGACGTCGTCGCGGCCGCGGCGATCGAGGTGTCGACGCGCCCGGGCGAGCGCGATCATGGTGGGCACGGAGATATTCTGCTTGAACACCTCGGGCGCGGCACCCGTGCCACCACCGCGGCCGTCGAGGATGATGTAGTCGGCCGTGGCCGCCAGCGCGAAGTCGATGTCGGCCTCGATGTGCTGCGCGCTCAGCTTGAAGCCGATGGGGATGCCACCCGATGCATCGCGCACCTGCTCGGCGAGCGCCGCGAAGTCGGCCGGCGTGTCCAGGTCGGTGAACGTGGCAGGGCTGACCGCCGGCGTGCCCGGGTCGAGCTGACGGACCTCGGCGATCTTGCCTTGGACCTTGTCGCCGGGCAGATGGCCGCCGGTTCCCGTCTTGGCGCCCTGCCCCGCCTTGAAGTGAAACGCCTGGACGTTGCGCACTTTGTCGAGGCTCCAGCCGAAGCGGGCAGATGCCAGCTCGTAGAAGTAGCGGGCGTTCTCGGCGTGCTCCTCGGGCAGCATGCCGCCTTCCCCCGAGCAGATGCCGGTGCCTGCACCCTGCGCCCCCTTGGCCAGCGCGACCTTCGCCTCTTCGCTGAGCGCCCCGAAGCTCATGTCGCTGACGAACAGCGGGATGCTCAGCCTCAGCGGCTTCTTGGCGCTCGGCCCGATGACGACCTCGGTGCCGACCGCATCGTCGTCGAGCTTGGGCTTGCGATGCAGCTGGGCGGTGAGCAGCTGAATCGAGTCCCAGCGCGGCAGCTCCGTCAGCGGCACCCCCATCGAAGACACGGCGCCGTGATGCCCCGTCTTCTCGGGACCCTGCACCGCGAGTCGCCGCGTACGCTTGTTGTAGGGCTCCTCGGACGCGCCCTCGTGGTCTTCGTAGAGGCCCAGGTATGCGTCTCGGTCGTAGGCCTGGGGGTGGTCCTCATGCCAGGCCTCGACCTCGGCCTCGTCGACCATCACTGCGTCTTTCTCGGCGTCGATCCACGCCTCGAACCGGTGCAGCACCTCGGCGTTGTCGTAGGCGGACACGCCCGTCTCGAGGCGGTAGTCCCACCCGTGAAGGCCACAGACGATGTCCTCCCCTTGCACGGTCCCGTCGGACATCAGCGCGCCGCGATGCAGGCAGCGCCCGTAGAGCACCGACACGCGGTCATCGAAGCGCGTCACCACCAGATCCACGTTGGCGACCAGGGCGTACGCCGGGGCGCGGTCTTCGAGCTCGGACCAGGTCGCGACTTTTGTGGGCTTGGAGGGTGCGTGCGTCATGGCGTTGTACTCGAGCGAGCCGAAGCATCGCACACGGTCGTCGGTCAGCTTGCGCGGCGGGCCTCGGGCTCGGGCGCCGAATCCGGGGCCGGGTCCAGGGCCGGGCGGTCGAGCTGGGTGGCCGAAGGCAGCAAGATCCGGTGCCCCTGGCGGAACGTGAAGTAGTGCCACGCCCAGTTGAGGAACACCGCCATGCGGTTGCGGAAGCCCACCAGGGTGACCAGGTGAACGACCAACCAGGCGAACCAGGCCAGGGTACCGGTCAGCCTCATCTTGCCGCGCTGCGCGACGGCCCGCGAGCGTCCGATGGTGGCCATCGTCCCTCGGTCGTTGTAGGAAAACGCTTCGCGGTCCTTGCCCGCGATGGTGCGACGGATCTGGCGAGCGACGTGCTCCCCTTGCTGCATCGCCACCGGAGCGAGCCCGGGGAGCGGCTCGGAGTGGCCCTCGGGGGTGCAATGCGCGATATCTCCAATCGCGAACACACGGGGCGCGTGAGGCAGCGAGCAGTCCTCGGCAACCTCGACCCGGCCGTCCGACGCCAAGGGCCCCACCTTCTCGGCGAGCGAGACGGGCTCGACGCCCGCGGCCCACACGATCGCGCCCACGCGAAGAGACTCTCCTCCCACGGCCACGCGACCGGGGCCCTCGAACGCGAGATCGGTGGCGGTCTCGACCTCGACGCCGAGCGCCTCGAGCTGGCGCTGGGCCGACTCCGAGAGCGGGGGATCGAAGCTGCTGAGTACGCGGTCGCCCCGCTCGACGAGCACGACCCTGACGTCGCCCTCGGAGAGGTGGCCGCGCCCCATGCCGGCGTTGGTCATCGCGAGCTCTCGGAGCGCTCCGGCCATCTCGACGCCGGTCGGGCCTCCGCCGACGACCACGAACGTGCTCAGCGCGCGACGCTGCGCGGCGTCGGGTTCGGACTCGGCCATCTCCATGCACGTGAGCACGCGCTGCCGGATCGCGCGGGCATCCTCGAGGGTCTTGAGCCCGAAGACGTACTGAGCCTCTTCGCCTCGGGGGTAGCGAGTGCGAGCGCCGGCAGCGACGACGAGGTAGTCGAACTCGACGTGCGAGCCGTCGTACAGCTGGACGCGGCACGTGTCGGTGTCGATGTCTTCGACCTCACCGAGCAGCACGCGAACGTTCTTCGAGCGCCGAAGCACCGCCCGCAGGGGCATCGCGATGTCGGAGACCGCCAACCCTGCGGTGGCGACCTGGTACAGCAGCGGCTGAAAGACGTGGTGGTTGCGCTTGTCGATGATCGTGACGTCGACGTCCGCGTCGGCCAGCGAAACGGCGGCCCTCAGCCCGCCAAACCCACCGCCAACGATGACGACGTGGGGCCGGCCGGCACCCGTCTCGGTGCTGGTCATGACACCGGCCTACCTCACCTCGGCCGCGGCGCCAGTCACTTCGTCGATTTAACCGCTGGCACGCCCGAGGGGCCGGCCTCGCGATACTCGGCGAGGCGGTACTGGATCTTGCGCGGAGAGATGCCCAGGATCTCCGCCGCCTTGCGGGTGGAGCCGCGAACGAGCTCCAACGTGCTGAGGATCGCGTATTTCTCGATGTCGGCCATCGACGACCCGGGGATGCGGGGCGCGTCTCCGCTGTCGCTCTGCACGTGGTGCAGCACCTCGCGCGGCAGGTGCTTGGGCTGAATCTCTCGCTCGTTGCACAGCACCACCGCCCGCTCGACACAGTGCTCGAGCGCGCGAACGTTGTCGTCCCAGTCGAAGTGCTGCAGCACGTGCAGCGTGCGGTCGCTGAACCCCACGATGTGCTTGTCGCGCTCCTTGGCGTGCACCTGCAGGAAGTGCATCGCCAGGGCGGGCAGGTCTTCCCAGCGCTGTCGCAGGGTCGGCACCCGGAGGGTGACCACGTTGAGCCGGTAGTAGAGGTCGTCGCGAAAGCCCTCGACGCCGAAGAGGTCCTCCTCGCACGCGGCCACGACGCGCACGTCGGCGGTCTCGGTCTGCGTGCCGCCGAGCCGCTCGAACTGCCCCTCTTGAAGGAAGCGCAGCAGCCGGTTCTGCGCCGAGCCGGGTAGCGCCGAGACGTCACCCAGCAGCAAGGTGCCCCCGTTCGCTCTCGCGATCGCCCCCTCTCGACCCGACCCCGACCCCGGCAGGGCGCCCGCGACATGCCCAAAGATCTCCGCCTCGATCACGGCGTCATCGAGGCCCGAGCAGTGCACGGTGACGAACGGGCCGTCCCGACGCGCGCCCCAGTCGTGCAGCGCCTGCGCGACCAGCTTCTTGCCCGTACCGCGCTCGCCGAGCACCAGCGCGGGCGCGTCCGAGTGCGCCACCTGCCGGATGAGCGCGACGAGGTCCCGCGACGCCTTCGACGTACCGATCCACTGCACGCCCTCGCCGCTGTTGTCTGCGAGCTCCGACTTGAGCAGGGAGTTCTCCTGCCGCAGCCGATAGTGTTCGAGCACCTTGCGCACGACCACGAGCAGCTCGGGAAAGTGCACGGGCTTGGTCAGGTAGTCGTCCGCGCCCTGCTGCATCGCCTCCACGGCGTTCTCCACCGACCCGAACGCGGTCATCACCACGATGCCCACCACGTCGCCGCGCTCGCGCAGCTTCGTCATCAGCGCGAGCCCATCGAGGCCCGGCATCTTCACGTCGGTGATGATGAGGTGCGGGCTCCACTCGTCGACCTGGCCCAGCGCCTTGAAGCCGTCGGCGGCCGAGCGCACGGCGTACCCCTCTTCGCGAAGCAGTTCCACCAGGGCGTTGCGCGCAGCCGCCTCGTCGTCGACGACGAGGATTCGGATCTCTTCGTTGGTGGGTTCGGCCGAAGACATGGGCAAACGTTGGATATCCCGCGATTTCCTCAGTCTACTACGCAGATTTTGCGCCGCGGACGTCTCCGCGTGGAAACTTCGCGTTCGGACTTGGCGAACGGCCCGACTTCCACGACCTTGGGGTTGGGATGCCTGACCGGGATCCAACGTCGTGGCCGCTTCGCGGACCTCACTCGGAGGGCCTGCGCAGCGTGCTGCTCGATCACGCAGCAGACGATGCAGCCGTGCTGGGCATCGCGCCCGACGCGTATCGTGCGTGGCTCGAGGGCGCGCTCGAGTGCGGACCAGCGACGGCCAGCACTCGCAGTGGTCTCGCCGAGGCTGCACTGAACGCCGCGTCGCTGACCGAGCAGACCGAGATGCTGCTGCGCGTTGGCGCGGCACGGCGTCGTCGGGCCAGCGAGCTGGAGACCACGCGGGACCTCGCGGCGTGGACGGACGCGGAGATGCTGCTGACCGTCGCCGCCGCGCAGCGCCTTCACGACGACCCGGGCACTCCTCGCAACCGACTGGCCACGCTGGGCAAGGCGGCCGGCACCCTCGGGCACGAGCTGCGCAACCCGCTGGGCGTCATCCAGTCCTCGGTCTATTTGCTCGGCCGCAAGCCACTTCAAGACGAACGCGCCCGTCGGCACGTCGACAAGATCGGCCGACATGCAGGCGTCTGCCATCGCATCGTCGAGGACCTCATGCATCTGGCCCGCAACGCGCCGCCGCGCCTCGAGTCTCTCGACATCGCCGAGGCGTTCTCGCTGGCGATCGAAGAAGCCGCGCTGCCTCCCGAGGTCACCTGCAGCGTCACGGTCGACGCGGGGACGCGCGTCCACGCCGACCCCGGGCTCCTGCAGCGAGCGCTGGTCAACCTCCTGCGCAACGCCAACACCGCCATGCGCGGCCGGGGAGCGCTCGAG
Organism: bacterium; assembly: GCA_024742475.1. GTDB lineage: Bacteria > Myxococcota_A > Polyangia > Nannocystales > Nannocystaceae > CAJXVA01. The sequence continues at coordinate 258,699 of JANSYI010000001.1, forward strand.
CTCGGGGCGGCCGAAGGCTCGAACGCCACCGAGCTGTGGGTCCGCGACCACGGATCCGGCTTTCCCGACGCCCTCCTCGCCCACGCCTTCGACCCCCTGGCCACCACCGGGGGTATCGGCCTCGGGCTCGCGCTGGTCGAGAGCATCATGCGACGCCACCGGGGGTCGGCGACCGCAACCAACGAAGTCGAAGGTGGGGCCCGCGTGACGCTCCGGTTCCCGCGGCCGGACTGAACTCCGCCCGCCCCCCCTGCTACGCTCGCGCCGCCCGTGACCAACACCACCAAGGCGCCGCACGACGCGATCTTCAAGAGCGTCTTCCAAGAGCCGAAGCATGCCGGCGCGGAGCTGCGGCACATCCTGCCCCAAGAACAGGTTTCGGCGATTCAGTGGTCCTCTCTCAGGCTCGAGCCCGGCAGCTTCGTCGACCCCAAGCTCGCTGATCAGCACAGTGACCTTCTTTTCTCGGCCGACGCCCAGGGCTCGGAGCAGCGCGTGCTCGTCTACCTGCTCTTCGAGCACCAGTCGACCAACGACCCGGTGATGGCGTTGCGGATGCTGAGCTACATGGTCCGTATCTGGGTCCGCCAAGCGAAATCCAAGCCGCACCAGGCGCTTCCGCTCATCATCCCGGCTCTGCTCGCGCAGGTGCCAGGCGGATGGTCGGCGCCCACGCGGTTCGCGGAGTTGTTCGCGACCGACGCACGCCAACTCGGCCGGGCCGTCCTTCCCGACTTCGCCTTCGCCGTCGACGACCTCCACCGCGCCACTGACGAGGACCTCCGCCGACGAGCCCTGCCCGACCCGGCCATGGTGACGCTGTGGCTCATGCGCGACGTAAGAGACCGTGGCGCCCTCTTCGCACATCTCGCGGACTGGGCGGACGATCTAGAGCGCATCGCTCGCGGCCCCGACGGCAAGGACACTCTCGCTCTTCTGCTGCGCTACATCGCGGTTGCGTCGGGTGACCTGCAGCTCTCCGAGTTTCGTGACATCCTCAAGGGACGAGCCCCCGCCGTCGAGAACCTCGCCATGACCATCGCTGAACTACTCGAAGCCAAAGTCCTCGCCCAGGGTGAAGCCAAGGGCCGAGCAAAGGGCCGAGCCGAGGGGATCGCGAGTTCCGTCCTCATGGTCTTGGCGGCCCGCAAGCTCCACGTGAGCGACGAGGCACGCCGCCGCATCTCGAACTGCACCAGCGTCGAGACACTCGATCACTGGCTCGTCCGGGCCGCGACGGCAGCTTCGGCCGACGACATCTTCGAAAACTGACGCGACCACCCGTTGGCCCTCCTCGCCCACGCCTTCGACCCCCTGGCCACCACGACCGGGCTCGGGCTCGCGCTGGTCGAGAGCATCATGCGACGCCACCGGGGGTCGGCGACCGCAACCAACGAAGTCGAAGGTGGGGCCCGCGTGACGCTCCGGTTCCCCCGGATCGACTGAACCGTCGACGCCGGGCAGTGGAAGGCGCACACTGCTGCACGTGCGACTGCAGGGTGCCCGCATCATCGTCATCGATGACCACCCCGACCTCGTGGAGAACCTGCAGGAGATCCTCGAGGGCGAAGGCGCCACGGTCGAGGCCGCGGACAACGCGGAGACCGGACTCGAGCTGGCGAACCGGCCCTTCGACGTCGCGCTCGTGGACGTGCAGCTACCCGACGCTCGCGGACCCAAGATCGTGCCGCGGCTCAAGAAGGGCGACGGCCTTCAAGAGGTCTTGCTCGTCACGGGCAATGCGTCGATTCACGACGCGGCCGAGGCGGTGAAGTCGGACGCGTTTGCCTACATCCTCAAGCCGTTCGACTCCGACGACCTGATCGCCAACGTAGAGCGGGCCTGCCGCCAGGTCGCGTTGCGGCGGCGGGCGGCGTCGCTGCAGGCTCGACTCGGGCGCAGCGAGGAAGCGCACCGAACGCTCGTCGACACGGTGCAGGCGCTCCTGCTCGTGCTCGATGGCGACCTACGGGTGGTCCAGGCCAACGCCGCCGTCGCGGCGGCGACCGGCCTGAGCCTCGATCAGCTCGAGGGCGCGGCGTGGTTGGACACGTGCGTTCCGCCCCGCGCCCGGCAGGCTGCTCGCGAGGCGTTCGTCTCCATGCGTGAGCACCCCGAGGCGGTGAGCGTCGACAGCCTGATCACGCGGCGCAGCGACGACGGTCGCATCACCGAGCGCAGCATCAGCTGGCAGCTGGCCGCACTCGGCGAGGGCTCGGCCTTTCGCATCTACGCCTCGGGGCTCGACTTCACCGACATCGCCGAGCTCGAGCGGCGCACCCGGATGGCTGAGAAGCTCGCAGCCGTCGGCACCGTCTCCGCTGGTCTCGCGCACGAGATCCGCAACCCCCTCAACGCCGCCAACCTCCAGCTCCAGCTCCTCGAGCGCCGCGTCAAGAAAGTCACGGACGACACCAAGGTGCTCGAGCCGCTCGACACGGTCCGCGAGGAGATCCGGCGCCTGGGCAACCTCGTCTCCGACTTCCTCACGTTTGCGCGCCCCACCGCGATCAATGCTCGGTCGACCAACGTCTGCGATCTGATCGAACATGTCGCCAGCCTCGAGCGTCCCGTCGCCGAGGAGCAGGGCGTCACCCTCCTGACCCGCTGCGAAGAACGCGACATCAGCGTCGAGGTCGACCGCCAGCGGCTCGAGCAGGTCCTCTTGAACCTCCTGGGCAACGCGCTCGAGGCCGTCCGTGACCAAGACGACGGGCAAGTCTCCATCGCGGTCCACCGCGACGGAGCCGGGGCGCGCATCGTCGTGCGCGACAACGGTCCGGGCATCGCCGACGACGTCGCCGAGCGGATCTTCGAGCCGTTCTTCACCACCAAGGAGACGGGCACCGGCCTGGGCATGGCGATCGCCCACAAGATCGTCGACATGCACGGGGGCCACCTGGGAATCGACGGCAAAGGCGGGGCCTGCTTCACGCTGGTGTTGCCTCCGCGGCCGCCCCACCCCGCACCCGGCAAGGTTTAGGCCGCCTCGGCCTCGCCCAACACGTTACCCTGCGGCCCATGCGAAAGGTCCGCCGCCGCGACGCGCTCGAGTACCACTCCAACGGCCGCCCCGGAAAGATCGAGGTGGTCGCCACGAAGGCGCTCAACAGTCAGCTCGACTTGTCGCTCGCCTACTCGCCCGGCGTCGCCGAGCCGTGCCTGGCGATCAAGGACGACCCCACCGAGGCGTTCAAGTACACCGCCCGCGGCAACCTCGTCGCCGTCATCACCAACGGGACCGCGGTGCTCGGCCTGGGCAACATCGGACCACTCGCCGCCAAGCCAGTGATGGAGGGCAAGGGCGTGCTCTTCAAGAAGTTCGCCGACATCGACGTGTTCGACCTCGAGCTCGACGCCGACGATCCCGACCGCTTCATCGAGTGCGTCGCCGCCCTCGAGCCCACCTTCGGCGGCATCAACCTCGAGGACATCAAGGCCCCCGAGTCCTTCTACATCGAGGAGAAGCTCCGCGAGCGGATGAAAATCCCGGTGTTTCACGACGACCAGCACGGCACGGCGATCATCTCCGGGGCCGCGCTGCTCAACGCCGCGTTCCTTCAGGAGAAGGAGCTGTCCGAGCTCAAGGTGGCCGTCAGCGGGGCGGGTGCGTCCGCCATCGCGTGCGCGCGCTTCTTCGTCAGCCTGGGCGTCAAGGCCGAGCACATCGTGATGTGCGACTCCAAGGGTGTGCTCTACAAGGGCCGCACCGAGCGGATGAACGACGCCAAGCAGGCAATGGCGGTCGAGACCGACGCCCGCACGCTGGCCGACGCGGTCAAGGGTGCCGACGTCTTCTTGGGCCTGTCCACGGCCGGCGTGCTCAGCCGCGAGTTGGTCGGCACCATGGCCGAGCGCCCAATCATCTTCGCCCTGGCCAACCCCGACCCCGAGATCCCCTACGACGAGGCCAAGGAGGCGCGCCCCGACGCCATCGTGGCGACCGGTCGCAGCGACACGCACAACCAGGTCAACAACGTCCTGGGCTTCCCGTTCATCTTTCGCGGCGCCCTAGACGTCTCGGCCACCGCGGTCACCGAGGAGATGAAGGTCGCGGCCGCCAACGCGCTGGCCGAGCTCGCGCGCAGGGACGTGCCGCAGGTCGTCTCGCTCGCCTACGGCCGTGACTACGAGTTCGGTCCCGATTACATCATCCCCAAGCCGTTCGACCCGCGGGTGCTGCATTGGGTTGCGCCGGCGGTGGCCGAAGCCGCCGTCGCCTCCGGAGTCGCGACGCGCCCCTACGATGGGGCCATCTACCGCGAGCACCTCAAGTCGCTGCTCGGCCAGTCCACCGCGGTGATGCGACGCTTCTTGCGGCAGGCGTCCACCGAGCCCAAGCGCATCGTCTTCCCCGAGGCCACCAAGCCCCCGGTGTTGCAGGCCGTCTCGGTCATCGTCAACGAGGGCATCGCGACCCCGGTGCTCGTCGGCAATCGCGAGGAGATCGAGGCCGTCGTCCGCGAGCACGAGATCGAGCTCGACCTCGCCACGGTCGAGATCGTCGACCCGGCCACCGACGACAAGCAGGCCGACTACCGCGCGCGCCTGTACGAGAAGCGGCAACGCCGAGGTGAGGGCCGGCGCGCCGTCATGCGGCGACTCGAATCGCCGCTCGACTACGGCCTGATGATGGTCGACGAGGGCCGCGCCGACGGCATCGTCGCGGGGCACGACATCCACTATCCCGACGCGCTACGCCCCGCGCTGCAGATCTTGGGACCCGCCGCCAACACCAAGCGCGTCGCGGGCATGTACCTCATCCTGCACAAGCGAGGCACGCTGTTCTTCGGCGATACCACCGTCAACGTCGACTCCGACACCGACGCACTCGTCGACATCGCCGAGATGGTGGCCGACGCCGCGATCACGTTCGATGAGCGGCCGCGGGTCGCAATGCTCAGCATGTCCAACTTCGGCTCGGTCGATCACCCCGCTGCCCGCAAGATCGCCAAGGCGACGGCGATGCTCCGCGAGCGCCGCCCGGACCTGCAGGTCGAAGGCGAGCTTCAGGCCAACTACGCCGTCAACTACGGCCTGCAGAAGCGCTCGTTCCCGTTCTCCACCCTCGATGGCCCGGCCAACGTGCTCATCTTCCCCAACCTCGAGGCGGGCAACATCGCCTACAAGCTCATGCGCGAGCTCGGTGGCATCACCGCCGTGGGGCCCGTGCTCCTGGGCATGGCCCACCCGGTCACCATCCTCGAGCGCGACTGCGACGTGGACAACATCGTGCTGATGACCGCGCTCACGGTCGTGCAGGCCCAAGACGCCGCAAGGCGACAGGCTCAGACATAGACCTGCAGCGCGCTCGGCAAGACTTCGATCACCTTGGGCTGCACGTAGAGGGCCTCGCCGTCGAGCATGATGTTCGTCGGGCCGGGCAGGTTGAACTCCACCCGCTCGGACTGGCTCGCGTGCACCACCTCGAGGTCGAGGTGCTTGCCCTCGAAGATCTTCGGAAAGGCGCGCAGCAGCCCGATGCGGCCCATGGCTCCGACGTGGATCACATCGACCCTGCCGTCGCTCGTGTCGGCGTCAGGGGCCATCATCATGGTGCCGCCGGTGAACTTGCTGTTGCAGATCGAGATGAACGCCGCGGGGGTCTCGTTCCACGCGCCGTCATCTTCACGGCGCGGAAAGCTGCGCGGCGCGAGGCCCAGCGTCTCGGCGACCACGCTGCCGACGTAGCCGAACTCGCCCCAGTTCTTGTAGCGAGCGGCGCGCGAGTTGACGTCGGCCGCAAACCCGATGGCGAACAGGTTGATGTAGAAGTTCTCGCCCTGGTCGTGCTCGATGCGGACCACGTCGACCGTGCGAGTGCGACGCTCGAGCAGCGCGCCCAAGGCGTGGCTCGCTCCGTCCTTGTCGCCGGGGCTCATGAAGTCGCGCAAGAACGAGTTGCCCGTGCCCAGCGGCAAGAATCCGAGCTGCGGGGGGTCGCCCTCGTCCTGGAGCGCAGCGGGGAACATGCCGTTGACCAGCTCGTAGCCCGTGCCGTCCCCGCCGACGGCGAGGAAGCGTCGCTGCCCCTTCGCGTACGCCTTGCGGACGATCTCCGAGGCCTCGCCGGGCCCCGACGTTTCGACCACCTCGACCTCGAGCCCCGCGTCCTCGAGCCGCTGAATCGCGCCGGGAGACTCCTTGCCACATCGACCGCCACCGGCCGCTGGGTTGACGACAGCCAAGAACCGCATGCGGCCCTGGATACCACGGCTGACCTCGGATCACAGCGCACCCTCACCCATCGCGACGACCCACGAGAACGCACAGGTGGCGCGCTCCGACCCACGATTCCTCCGCGTGCACGACCATGAGGCCGGCCTCTTCGAAGATGCGCCGGCCCTGCCCCGGCTCGAGCAGCCACCGCCTCGAAGGTTTGGCGTTGCGCTCGAGGTTGGTGATGGTGGGGTGGATCCAGATCGCGACCCCGCCCGCCTCGAGGCGCTCGAACGCGTTCGGCCACAGCGAGGGCTGCAGATAGTTCGAGCACGACACGACGGCGCGCCGCCCAGCAGGGAGCGGGTCGGTCTCGAGGTCGAGTCGATGCGTCTGCAGATCGACGCCGGCACGCGTGGCCAGGGCTTGGGCCCGGCGGAGGGCGACCGCGCTCACATCACACAGAGCGACGTCGAGGCCGCGTTGCGCCATCCAGACAGCCTGTGCGCCGTCACCACCGGCGACGTCGAGCGCTCCACCGCGCGCGGGGAGCCACCGAATCACCCTCTGCAGCGCCGCGGTGGGCTCTACGACCGGCAGCGGCCGGCCCTCGTACTTCGCGTCCCAGCGTGCGGCGTCGCCATCGGCCATCGCCCCAGTCTCGCACGCCCTTGGGGTAGAGTCGGGCGCCGGCCATGATCATCTTCGGAACGCGCACCACGAACCCGACCGCCGGCCAGGGCATGTTCAACTGCCCGCGCTGCGGCCCGCAGAAGCCGTACACGCATAAGAAGGCCAAGCGCTGGTTCACGCTCTACTTCATCCCGGTCATTCCGCTCGGGACCGCGGGCGAGTACGTCGAGTGTGGCGCATGTGCTGGCACGTTCGACATGGACGCGCTGCACTACGATCCCGCCGCCGAGCAGGCCGAGATGTTCGACCGCCTGCGCCGGCTCTCCGTGCTCGCAATGCTGCACGCCCAGCGCTACCAGCCCGAGAACGTCGCGGCGCTGCAGACCGCATTGCAAGGCGTCACGCAGGACTTCGTGCAAGAGGACGTCATCCACCAGGACGTCCAGTTCGCCCAGCAGGCGCAGGCGCAGCTCGAGCCCGTCTTCGGGCAGCAGACGCAGGACCTCTCGGCCGACGGCAAGACGCTGCTGCTCCGCATCGTGCTCTCCACCCTGGCGCCTTCGAGGCAGGTCGCTGCGCAGGATCACCAGGTGGTGCATCGCGCGGCCGCGGCAATGGGCATGCCGCCCAACGTCGTCGAGCAGCACATCGCGGCATACGTGGCAGGGCAATGACCCATGCGCTCGTGGTGACCGCGGTCTGCATCGCGATCGCGCTCGAAGCCTCGGCGGCCCCCCGCACCACCACCCACGCGCCGGCCGTACGTGGTCGACCTCTCCGCATTGCTGCCGCGCTCTGCAGCGTGCTGCTGCTCGTCTCCACCGGCTTGGCGGTCGCGAGCACGCAGGCCCCCTGGATCGCAGCCTTCGCAGGGACGCTCATCGTGGCGGGAGGCCTCCTGCGAGCCAAGGCGATGCGCAACCTCGGCTCGCACTTTCGCACCGAGGCTGGCGCCTCCGCGCTCGTGACCACCGGGATTCACGGACGCATGCGCCACCCCTCCGAGCTCGGGCTGCTGTGTTGGGTCGTCGGCCTCTGGCTCGCCGCGCCGGGCCCTTGGGCCACGGCGCTCGCGCTGGCTCAGCTCCCGCTGCTCGCCATGCGCCTGCGCATCGAGGACGCCGCGCTCGCAGCCCGCTTCGGCCCCGCGTGGGCCGCCTACGCCGCCTCGACGCCCAGGTTCTCGCTGCGATAGCGGGTCGCGGGCGCCTCCCGTTGACACCCGCGCGAGGCTGCCTAGACCGCCAGGCACCATGTCCACGACGATTGCAGGCGCGTTCTCAGCTCGGATCGAGGCCGAACAGGCCGTCGACAACCTCATCGCCGCCGGCTTCGACCGCGACGGCATCAGCCTCCTCCTGGCCGACTCGGCCAAGGGCCAGCACTTTCGGGTGCAGGAGACCGACCGCGGGGCCGAAGGAGCCGTCGGTGGCGGCATCGCCGGTGGAGCCCTGGGCGCGCTCGGTGCAGCCCTCGCCGCCGTGGGTGTCATCGCAGCGCCGGGCGTGGGCCTCGTCGCGGCCGGACCGATCGTCGCGGCCTTCGCTGGGGCCGGGGCCGGTGGTGTCGCCGGTGGCCTCATCGGCGGCCTCGTCGGCATGGGCATCCCCGAGCACCACGCGAAGATCCTCGACGAGCAGGTGAAGAACGGCGGCATCCTCGTCGCCGTCGACTACGCCAACGACGACCAGCGCGACATGGCCGAGCGCATCTTGAGCTCGGCCGGCGCCGCCGAGACCTCGACCACCGTCTCGTAGCAGCCTACTCGCAGACGTCGGGCACGGGTTTGCCACCGGCCTCGAACACGGCTTTGTATCCCTCGGCAAACTGCGTGCAGGTGGCGTCATCGGGGGCCATGCCCACGCCCGAGCACGAGAGGTTGACCTTCTCGGGGTCGGCCTTGCCGTCGTTGCTGATCTTGACGCTCTCGACGCAACACTTCAGAGCCTTGCGGCAAACCTCCGTGTCGTTGCTGAGCATGAGCCCCGGCTCGTCCTCGGCTTTGTCTTTCTTTTCGTCGCCCTTTTTCTCGGCCTTGGCGTCGTCCTTTTTGTCATCGCAGGCGGCGACGGAAACGCAGAGTGCTCCGGCGAGCGTGAAGCAGAGCATTCGAAGCGTCGTTTGGGCTTTCATTGGGGCCCTTCTACCAAGAGCGCGAGCATGACGCTGGGTGAGACGCGGTCTCCGGGTCTGCGCGGGCTGGGGCTGATCGCCGCGAGGATGCCGTCCTCCTCCATGCCAGGCAGCCACTGGGCGATGAACGCGTCGAGCTCGATCGAACGCGGTGCGAACGTCTCCCACCCGCCGCGGACGCAACGAGCCGCGAGCTCGGCGCTCGGCCAAAACGGCAGCACCTCCGCGTCGGCCCCGGGCTCGTCCCGGGCCCACGTTTCGCCGTAGAGGCCCCAGAGTTTCTCCGCGCGCAGCACATGTCCGACGAACGCGGCCAAGCGTTCCTCGCCGCTGCCCTCGGGGGAGAGGTCGCAGACTTGCCCCGCGCGGACCTCGGGCGCACCGATGAGCGGCAGCACGGTGAGCCACGGATCGATACGTGACGCTCGAACGTCGTCGGCCTCGCGCAGGTCGTGCGCTTCGAGCATCACGACGCCGCTGCGGGGCCCGATGCGCACGAGCTGCACATCATCCGCCGCGCCGCGCATGCGCTGGCGCAGCGCCGCCTCGGCCTCGGACCACTGCGCCGCGTCCTCGAGCTCGAAGGTTGCTTGCCAATGATGCGCCATCGCCGGGCGCAGCATACCTTCGCGCGGCGCTCAGCTGACCTCGTCGCGACCGATGCTCTGGTACACGTCTTCGAGATCGCTGCGCACCTTCGACATGGCGATGACCTCGACGTCGGCGAGCACCATCTCCTTGAGCAGCTTCGCGGCCCGGCGCTCGTCGCCATGAATGCGCACCTTGATGCGTCCGCGAGGGCTCGTCTCGGGGTCGACCTCCGCCTCGTCCTTGTGCAGCGGCTCCACGCCCTCGATGAGCCCTTCGTGCTTGCGCAGGATCTCCAGCGCGACGGGCAGGCCAGCGGTGACCTCGACGTGGTGCAGGCGCCGCCCTACGTCGTAGTCGGAGATGACCTCTTCGACCCCACCGTGGACCTCGAGCTTGCCCTTTTGAATGAGGGCGACCGTATCGACGAAGCGATCGAGCTCGCGAAGGATGTGCGAGCTGACCACGATGCCAACGCCTTGGTCGGCGACGCGCCGCAGAATGTCGCGAAGCTGCCGCCGCGCGAGCGGGTCGAGGCCGTCGGCCGGCTCGTCGAGCAGGAGCAGCTCGGGGCTGTGGATCATCGTGCGAGCGATGGCGAGCCGCTGGCGCATCCCCTTGGAGAGATCGCTGATCGTGGCGTCGGCCTTGGTCGAGAGGTCGAACAGGTCGAGCACCCTGCCGACGGCCTTCTTGGCCTCCGCGTCACCGAGCCCGTAGCACTCGGCAAAGAACCGCAGGTAGCCCGCGGCGGTCATGCTGGGGTAGAGCGCAGTCCCGTCGCCGAGAAAGCCGATCTTCTGGCGCAAGGCGTAGCGCTCTTGCCACGCATCGCTCCCATCCCAGCTGACCGAGCCCTCGTCGGGCCGCTGCAGCGTGGCCAAGATTCGCAGCGTGGTGCTCTTGCCGGCGCCGTTGGGGCCGATGAGCGCGAGCACCTCGCCACGCTTGATCTCCAGGTCGAGCCCCCCGACGGCGTCTCGAACGCCGTCGTAGGAGTGGCGAATCTTCTGGCACTGCACGCGTTCCACGGGAATTCCTCAGTCTCTGACGCACGAGGCGCCGATTCGGTTCCCACCAACGTAGCAACCACGTCGAATGTAGCGTTACAACGTCCCCTCATGCGCTCGCGTACTGCACTTCGCTCGGCTTCGCTCGCCGCGACCTTGCTGCTGGCCTGCTCCCAGCGGCCCGGCGCGCCGAAGCCTCCCGCGGCCGGACCCGCGGCGACCCCCGACGCAGCCGGCGCTCAGGCGGCCCGCACCGACGGCGACGTCGAGCGCTTCGTCGTCGACCTCGGCGACGCGCCCACGCTCGGCCCCGACACCGCCCCGGTCACGGTCGTCATGTTCAGTGACTTCGAGTGTCCGTTCTGCGCCCAAGGCCTCGACACCCTCAAGCGCCTGCGCGATCTCTACCCCGACGACGTTCGCATCGCCTACAAGGCGTTCCCGCTCGACAACCACGCCAACGCGCTGCTGGCCGCGATGGCCGCCCGCTCGGCGCAAGCGCAGGGCAAGTTCTGGGAGTTTCACGACCTGCTCTTCTCGGGCCAGCGGCTCGACCCCGGCGTCATCCTCTCCTACGCCAAGCACGCCAATCTCGACATGGAGTCGCTGATCGCCGATCTCGACTCGCTCGAGTACGGACCCGAGGTGCAGCGCGACGCTCGGCAGGCTCGACGTCTGGGCGTGTCCTCCACCCCCACTTTCTTCGTCAACGGTCGCAAGCTCTCGGGCGCCAAGCCCCTGGCCGACTTCGACCAGCTCATCGGCGAGGAGCTCCGCTACGCCCAAGACCTTCGCGACGCGGGTGTGGCCGACAGCGACCTCTACGCCGAGACCCTGCGTGGTGGCTACGAGGCGGTGGAGTACGCCGGTGGTCGCCGAGGGCTCGACCCCGACGGCGTCTACGCGGTGCCGCTGGGCGAGTCCCCAGTCCACGGGCCCGACCTCGCGCCGATCACCATCGTGAGCTTCGGCGACTTCGCCTGCCCGTTTTGCGCGCGCGGCCACGAGACGATGAAGCGCATCGAGGCCCACTACGGCGACAAGGTCCGGGTCGTACACAAGCACAAGCCGCTGCCCTTTCACCGCCTCGCCGACCCTGCCGCCCGCGCGGGCGTGGCTGCCCAGGCCCAGGGCAAGTTCTGGGAGTTCCACGACGCGCTGTACGTCGTCGGGCCCAAGTTCGACAGCGACGATCTACGCACCATCGCCGCGCAGATCGGGCTCGACGTGCAGAGGTTCGAGCAAGACATGAACGCGAAGTGGGCCGCCGAACGCGTCGAAGCCGACCTCGCGCTGTCGATGGCGCTCGGCGTGGGCGGTACGCCGGCCTACTTCATCAACGGCCGCCCCCTCGAAGGCGCCTACCCGGAGATCCACTTTCGGCTGCTCATCGAGGAGGAGCTCGAGCGCGCCCAAGCGGCGCTCGACCAGGGCGTCGCGCCGCAGAAGCTCTACGAGCACCTCACCCACACACCGCTCAGCGACTGAACGAGACGTGCGCCCGACTACACGCGGCGCACCCAGACGCGTTGGGACGACCGGGAGCACGCTCGGCACCGGCGCGCGCTGTAGGCCCGCGTACGCGTTCGCCCGCGCGCCTGTGCGCATGCAACATGTGTACGATTGAGCGCACATAAGGCCCGATGAAACGTCTCGCTCGACTGCTGCTCGTCCCCGGGAGCATCGCCATCGCGGCGTGCGCTCCTCCTCCTGAATCCACGGACGACGGGCTCACCAGCGCGGGCGATGCCACGAGCAACGGGTCCGGTGGAGGTGGCGCTCTCGACGAGGCGCGGCTCGACCGTGACGCCGAGGGCGAATGCGGCTACCCCTCCGGCCCCTACGGCACCCGAGTCGGCGACCGGCTGGCGAACACACTCGGCTTCGACCTCGAGACCTGCGGCGGGGACGTCGTCGACTTCGACGCTTTCATGTGCCCGGGCGACGGGCACAAGGCCGTGCTCATCAACATCGGCGCAGGCTGGTGTGGTCCCTGCCAAGAAGAGACGCTCGAGTTCCCCGCCCTGTACGAGGAGTTCGCCGACGACGGCCTCGAGATCGTCCAGGTCATGTTTCAAGACTGGACCGCTCAGCTCCCCACCAGCGCGTTCTGCGAAGACTGGGTCAACGGCGCGTGGGAAGGCGGCGACGTCGACCTTCAGCTTCCGTTTCCCGTCCTGGTCGACCAGACCAACGAGTGGACGGGCGTCTACCTGCAGGATCCCCAAGCCGCGACGCCGATCAACATGCTGATCGACGCCAACGGCAACATCCGCTGGAAGTCCGAGGGAGAGAAGGTCGGTCTCGACGTGCTCCGCACCCAGATCAACGCGGTCCTGAACTCGCCCTACGAGGTGCCTTGATGCGCACCACGCTCGCGCTCCTGCTCGTCGCCGCGCTGGCCGGCTGCGCAACGACCGGCACCGCGGGTGGGTCGCGCCCCTCGGGCGGCCTCGACATCGCGCTGCCCAACCTCGACGGCGAGCTCGTCACCCCCACTGCGCAGGCGGCCGACGACGTGTTCGTGCTGGCGTTCTGGGCCACGTGGTGCCAGCCCTGCCAGCAGGAGCTGTCGAAGATGAACAAGATGTACCCGGTCATGAAGGACCGCGGGTTGGAGATCTACGCGATCGCCATCGATGGTCCCGACACGGCCGCGCAGATCGGGCCGTGGGTCACGCGCGAGGGCTACGCGTTCCCGGTGCTGCTCGACCGTGAGACGCAGGTGCTCAGCCGGTTCAACCCTCGCGGTGAAGTCCCCTACTACGTCGTGCTCGACGCCAGTGGCAAGGTGCTCCAAGAGCACCAGGGCTACATGACCGGCGACATGGAAGAGCTCGAGTCCTTCCTCGACGGCGTCCTTCGCCCGGGTTGACTTCGTGATTGGGGTGCTCGGTCTAGTGCTCGCGCTGGCGCCCCCAGCCGCACCGACGGCGACCGAGGGCCTGCGTCGGTACGAGGGCCCGCGTGAAGTCTCGGGCGGCCCCGAGCCCGCCCCACAGCCCGCCCCACAGACGAGGCCCGAGACTTCACCGCCGGTCGAGGTCCCGCCCGCGCCCGCGCGCCCCAAGCCCAAGAAGGCTTTCAACCCAAGAATCCCGAAGATCGACCTCGGGCACGGCGCGGTCATGCAGCCCTGGGTCCGCAACACCCTCTACACCGAGTGGTACCGCGAGAACTACAACACCGAGGATAGCGACGACGACTTCGTCAGCATGGTCAACCGCCTCAACCTCGGCCAGGACACCCGGATGAAGCGGGCCACGGTCGGCACCCAGTTTCGCGTGGACAGCCAGAACATCTGGTTCACCGAAGACCGCGGCTGCTCGGACGCCATGGGCACCTGCGTCCCGGTCGACGATGACGCCCGTCTCGAGCGCGCCACCGTCCGCGTGGACACCAAGCACGTCAGCGCGTACGGCGGAGACTTCAACGTCAACATGGGCCGCGGCCTCGGTCTGTCGGTCCGCAAGATCGACGAGATCGGCGTGGACGCCACGGTCAAGGGGGGTCGCTTCGACGTCCGCACCAAGCAAGTCCGCACCACGGGCATCGCGGGCTTTGCCAACCGCCAGAACAGCGACTTCGCGACCCGCCAGCTGATTCCCGACCCGGGCTATCCCGCGCAGTCGTACACGTTCAGCCAAGACGCCAACGAAGCCGGATGCGACGTCGACGACGCGCTCGACCCCGACACGGGCAACCCTATCTGGACCGTCTGCTCCGACTTCATCGCCGGCGGGCGCGTAGAAGGCTCGCTTCCGGGCCGCGTCGACCTGGGCGTCAACTATCTGTACCTCGACTTCGGTGACGAGCTGACCGCTGGGGTGGTCGACGAGTACCTCCACCAGTTCGGGGGTGACGTCGGGCGCACACGCATCGGAGGCGTCTGGGACACCTTCATCGGCGCGAGCGGGCTGATGCGCAACCCCAACCTCGCCGGCACGGAGTTCGCGGCGCAGAACTACAACGGCTACGGCCTGTACAGCTCGAACACGTTCTACACGGGGACGACGACGGTCCTCGTCGAGGGCAAGCACTACGTCGACTACCTGATGGCGATCGGCCAGAACGCGCTGCTCCAATACACCGAAAACCCCACCCTCGAACGCGAAGACCAGCAGGTGCCAGGCAACCTCAACGCCACCGGTGGCCGCCTGCGGGTGGACCACACCTGGCGCGAGCGGGGTCTGACCGTCTTTGGCAACGTGCTCGCGTACGCCTACGCGCAAAACGGACGCCAGGATCAGTTCCAGCTCGAGGGCAGCGAAGGCCTGCTGGCCACGCACAACTTCGGCGGCATCATCTACCGCAAGCCCAAGTCCGACTTCGTCGCGCAGGTCTCCGCCGGCTATCGACACGAGCGGTGGCTACGCGAGCCCAACCCCGGCGAGGGCGCGCTGCGGCGCAGGTTCCCCCACGCCGAGTTCTACTTCACCGTCCCCATCGCGCGGACCGGGGATCTCGTGCACGCCCTGGCGTTTCGCGGCGAGGGTCGGTGGGAGAACTTCGTCACGGTGGGCAACCGCGAGGACTTCTTCCGCGGCCTGTTCACCTTCGGCTACAGCGTCAGCCCGTGGTTCTCGATCACGTATCTGCAGGGCTTCGACACCGAGCTCCCCACGCCCGAGGGCGAGCCCTCGCTCACCGACGAAGAGTGTGCCGGTGGCCTGGGGTCGACGTGTCGCCCGCACGTTTGGCCAGGCATGCAAGCGCAGATCAACTTCTGGGGTTCGAGCTTCATCCGCATCTTCGCGGGCCGCCAGGTGGGCGGTCGCGTCTGCGTCAACGGCTCGTGCCGCACGCTCCCCGACTTCGAAGGCGTGCGCAGCGAGCTCGTCTTCAGCTTCTGAGGGTTCAATGGGCTGGCGGCGCGCTCGCCTGCTCCATCAGCAGGCAGGCGATCTCGCAGGTCGGGCGACCGGCGGTGAAGACGACCTCGCTCTCGAGACCCTCGGCCCGCAGCGTGGCGACCCACTCGATGCCGTTGCCGTCGGGCAGGATGCCATCGACGAGCATGAGCGATGGTTCGTACAGCGCCGACGCCATCTCGGCCTCACGAAGGGTCCCGGCCTCGATCACGTCGATCCCGAGCTCCTCGAGCAGGCATCGCAGCCTGTGTCGAAGGGCCACATCGTCATCGACCACCAGCGCACATCGATCCATGGCCACGGATGGGTGCACGTGCCGGGCCAGCCTGCGGCCGCTGCAGTTTCGGGCCAGGATTCTTGCGTCGCGTACCAAACTGCCCCGTCCGAGGAGAACTGCCCGCCCGTCGTTTGGCTGTCGCGCGGCTTGATGCGTACACTTCGGCGGCCCGCTGCTTGCAGGTATTGCACCGACCGCTCCGCCATGAACGCCCCTCGCTCGCTGCTCCTCGCTTCGCTCTCCTCCCTCGGCCTGCTCGCGCTGCCTGCCTCCGCGCACGCAGGCCCCGCCGCAGACGGCAAGGTCGAGCTGTCGACCAAGAAGGGCGGCAAAGCCAGCGGCAAGGCCAAGTCCGACCGCAAGAAGAAGAACGAAGAGGAGAACGCCGCCGAGAAGGAGAAGCCGTGGATCCGCCGCTGGGCGCCGGAGAACAACGAGCTCGACGTCGGCGTGTACGGCGGCCTGTTCATCCGTGCCGGCAACCATGGCCTGTTCGACCAAGGCATCGACTCGCAGCCGTTCATCAACCAGACCAACGCCGACATCGGCGTGCGCGCGACCTACTTTCCGATCCGCTTCGTCGGCGTGGGCATCGAGGGCTCAGGCATGCCCACCCGAGCGCCACAGCGTGACGTGGGCGCCACCTTCTGGACGTTCCGCGGTCACGTCGTCGGCCAGCTCCCCTACCGGATCACCCCCACCTTGGTCATGGGCGGCGGGATCTTGGGGATTCGCTCGAGTGACCCCCTCCTGCAGGCCGGCGAGGGCGTCTTCCACTGGGGGCCGGGCGTCAAGGCCCACATCAACAAGTGGATCGCAGTCCGCCTCGACGGACGCCACATCGTCGAAGGTGGCGGCAGCGACGGCGAGCGAGCGCACCACGGCGAGATCCTGCTCGGACTCGACGTGACGCTTCGGTTCAAGCGCATCCTGAGGACCAAGGGTGGCAACCGACGCTCCGACAGCGACGGCGACGGCATCACGGACTTCTACGACGTCTGCCCCGACGAGGCCGGCGACGGCGACGATGGATGCCCCACCAAGGAGAAGGACCGCGACGGCGACGGCATCCCCGACAGCCGAGATCGCTGCCCGGGCGAGTGGAGCGACAACCCCGGCGGCTGCCCCATCCCCGATGACGACGGCGACGGCATCCTCAACGCCGACGACGCGTGCCCCGACGAGGCCGAGAACTACAACAAGTTCAAGGACAAGGACGGCTGCCCCGACGAACGCCCCGCGGAGATCGAAGAGTTCAACGGCGTCATCAGGGGCATCAACTTCGCCTCGGGCAAGGCGGCCATTCGACGCGACTCGTACAAGGTGCTCAAGCGAGCGATCCGCGTGATGAACAAGTACCCCGAGCTTCGCATCGAGGTCTCCGGCCACACCGACAGCGTCGGCTCGCACGACTCCAACGTCGACCTCTCCCTGCGACGCGCCGAGGCGGTCAAGCAGTACCTCGTCGATTCGGGCATCGACAGCTCTCGCATCGAGACCCAAGGCTTCGGCCCCGACAAGCCCATCGCCGATAACGAGACCAAGTCCGGCCGCGCCGAGAACCGACGCATCGAGTTCAAGCTCCTCGACGAGCAGTAGGCCGCGGGTATACTGGCGCGTGTGGCCGCTCTTGCTGCTCGCGCCGCTGTTCGAGCTCGAGTGGGAGGTTCCCGACACGTGCCCGTCCAGAGACACGTTCCTCGAGATGGTCGAAGCGCAAGCCCGCGTGCAGGCAGAGTCGGACACGCCTGCCGTCCTGCGAGCCTCGGTCGCGGTCGAGGAACGGGGCCGTGGCCGCTGGGCGCTGACGCTTCAGCTTCGTCGCGGTGACGAACTCGACGTCCGTACGATGGATGGTGAGAGTTGTGAGGCGGTCGTTGACGCCGCTGCGGTCATCGTCTCGCTGCGCTTGGTCGAGTGGACGCGATCGCCCCCGCCACCCTTCGCCGCCGCTCCACAGCCCGTCCTCGAGCCACCACCTCGGCTCCCAATGCTGGTTGTGCCCGAGCCCGAGCCGGGGCTCGAACCCGAACCCGAACCCGAACCCGAGCCCTCGTCCTCGGGGCTCAGGGACACCGCTCCCGCCATGCGCGGCGGCTGGCTCGGCGTGTATACAGGGCTCGCGCTGGGCATCGCCCCCGGACTCGGCGGCGCCGTCTCGCTCGATGGCGGCTTGTCCGGACGATGGTGGCGCGCTGGCCTGGCCGCCGAGGCGACGCCCCGCCGCCTGACCCAGCACCCCAATGACGCGCGCGTCCGTGGACGGTTCGACCTCGTGGTCGGCAAGGCGCTCGGCTGCGGAGTCCCTCGGGCCGGGCCGGTCGAGTTCTCGCTATGCGGGCGCGTCGGGGTCGGCGGACTTCGAGCCGTCGGTGCAGGCAACGTCGCCCAGCCCGAACCTGCGTGGCGCCCTTGGTTCGGCCTCGGGGGATCGGCGAGCGCGTCGTGGAGCATAACCGAGCGCCTCGCACCCACGGTCATGGTCGAGGGCTTGGCTCCACTGCAGTCACGCACGTTTTCGGTCGGGCGCGTGCCGGGCATCCTGCACGAGACGGGAGCCTTCGCATTGCGCGCGTGGGTCGGCTTGGAAATTCACCTGTAGATCGGTCCACATTTTCGGCCGGAGCCCTGCACTCATCGCAAACGCCGCAATGGTCTCGTCCGCAACCTCCCAAACGCCCAGCTTCGACCGCGTCTACCGCGAGCAGTTCGAGTTCGTGTGGCGGACGCTACGGGGGTTGGGCGTTCGCGAGAGCGCGATCGACGACGCGGTGCAGGACGTGTTCATCGTCGTCCATCGTCGGCTACCCGAGTTCGAGGGACGCGCCTCCATGCGCACGTGGACCTACGAGATCGCACGACGCGTCGCGATGCGCTACCGCAGTCGCTCCGCTCGACATGCCGCACGGCACTGCGACCTCCCCGCACTCGTCGCCCACGAAAACCTCGACGACGCCCTGGATCAGGCAAAGGCAGCCGAGGTCATGCAGACGTTCCTGTGGAACCTCGATGAGGCGCGGCGAAGAGCCTTCGTCCTTTCCGAGTTCGGCGAACTCCCCGGGCGGCAGATCGCCGAGACGCTCGGAGTCAACATTAACACGATCTACGCCCGCATTCGTTCGGCGCGAACCGAGCTCGAGCGACTCGCCAAGCGCATGCACGCCCACGACGCAAACGCCGTGCGTCGGGCGATCCGAGACCGACGACCCGACGCGAGTTCCAAGCGACGGGCGTGGGCGAGCCTGATGGCCGCCACCGCCCAAGACGCGCTCGTTCTCGTCGCGCCTGGCCTCGGGTTTGGAACCTTCGCTTGCATCTGCGCCGCCGTCGCAGCCGTCGGGATTGCAGTTTCGCGCCCGTGGACACAGCCCGCCTCGAGAGCCCGCGAGCTCGAGCCGCACGCGGTCGTCGCGACCGCGCTTCCGGCCGCGCCTGCGGTCCGACCTCGACCACGAGTGCTCTCGTCACCTCCGACGCTGCCCGCGGTCGCCCCCACGACACGGGCGGCGAGACCCCGCTCGCCAGTCCAGGCTGGAGCAACCTCCCTTCGAGACGAACTCCACCGAGTCCGAGAGATTCGAGATGCGCTGCATCGGGGCGACCACGCCCTTGCGAAGGCCCACATCGCGGAGTACCGGGGACGCTTTGCGCGTGGAGCCCTCGTCTCCGATGTCGACGCACTCGAGGTCGAGCTTGGCTGCAAGGACCATGCAGCAGACGCCCAGCTGCGCCTGGACGCGTTCCTCGCGGAACACCCCTCCACCACGCTGCGGGTCCGTCTACAAACCGCATGCTCCGCAAAAATCGCTCCACAGAGGCCGAGCGCACCGAGCACTAACACACGATGAAGACGCATCGCCTCCCCATGGTCCTGTTCGGCTCGCTCGTCCTCGCAGTCGGCTGCGACGCCGAAGAGCAGTGTGTGGCCGACTGCCGGACCAGCAGCTCGACCAGCGCCTCCGGCGAAGCCGAGTCTGGCTCCACGGTCGATACTGGCGACGAGTCGACCAGCGGCGATTCGACCGGCGGCGATGCACAGGTCTGTGCCGACGTCACCGCCGAGGCGATGGCCTTCATCGAAGCGAACAAGGCCTGTCAGAGCGTGCTCGACTGTACGCTGGCCAATTCGATCTGCTTCTCGGGTGCGGAGGCCTGTGGCTCGGTGGGCGTCTCGGCAGACGCTGACCTCGAACAGTGGGCCGAGTACGCCGAGATGATGAGCGGCACGTGCCTATGCGGCTCCGACCCGTGCGGCGCGAGCGAGTTTTGCAACGAGCTCGACCAGTGCGAAGCTTCGTGGCTCTCGCCGGACTATTGCCCCAGCATCGCGCAGGACACCATGGAGTTCCTCGCGGCGAACCGTGCGTGCGAGGTCGACGAGGACTGCACGGCCCTCGTCAGCGGATGCGACTTCGACGAGTGCTCGGCCGTCGCCGTGAACGTCGACACCAACGCCGACGACTGGGCCACACTCGACGGCCTGCTCAGCTCGTGCGCGCTCGAGGACGAGTCCTATTGCAACCTGGTCGGTGAGTGTGCGCCGCAGATCCGCTGCGGCGATGGCGGGGAGTGCGAGGCGTTCTCGCCGTAGGCTCAGTCCAGCGCTGCTCTCATCCGCTCGGTCAGCTCGGCAGCCTGCGTCGCGTCGAATCCCTCGCCGCAAAGCGCTTCGAGCTCGGCGGCGATCTCCCCGATCTCGTGAAACCCGTACGACCCGGCGGTGCCGGCGAGCTTGTGGGCGAGTTGCTCGACCTCGGCAATGGCCGCAGCTTGGCGGTCATCGACCTTGGCGACAGCCGTCTCGAGCGCGTCGACGCGCTCGCGGAGGCGGGCCGCGAAGCCCTGGCGGAGCTCTGCGAGACGGTCTCGCGCGTTGGCGATGCGTGCGTCGTCGTTCATGCGTCCTCGAGGAGGGCCCGAAGCTCGTCGGGCAGCGTCAGGGGGTCGAAGGGCTTGGCGATGACCCCGGCGGCGCCAAGCTCCGTGTAGCCGCGCAGCTCGTGGGATTGCGCCTTGGCCGTCATGAAGACGACCGGAATCGAGGCGCACTTCGGGTCGCTCCGGAGCTTCTCGAACGTGCCAGGCCCATCGAGCAGCGGCATCATGATGTCGAGTACGATGAGGTCGGGGCCCTCCGAGCGCGCGGCGTCCAGCGCCGCAAATCCATCGGAGACGCAGAATACGTCCCATCCACCAACGTCTCGTAGAGACATCTCCCCGATGGCCCGAATGTCCGGGTCATCGTCGCACAGCACCACCTTGCGAATCGCCACCAGTTCGCCTCCACGGCTTGGGTTGCAGGGGTTGGGCCAACCTCGTACCCACCGAGGTCGCCGGGTTGCGGTCTCCCGCACGAGGCGTCATGCCCCAGCGGGACGCCGTGGTCAGGTCACGTGAGCCCTTGCGCCTTGTAGCGCTCGAGCCGTCGGTAGAGTGTCTTGCGATCCAACCCGAGGATCTTGGACGCCGCCGTCTTGCTACCGCCGACGGCCTCGAGCACGCGCATGATGTAGCGCCGCTCCACTTCTTCGATCGGAACGAGCTCGGAGGGATCGTCGGATGCCACGACCACGTGCGATCGCTTGAACGTCCGGATGCGCTCGGGGAGGTCCTCGAGGGAAATCTCGGAAAGCCGCGTGAGCGCCACCGCTCGCTCCATGCAGTTGCGGAGCTCGCGAACGTTGCCCGGCCACTCGTAGTCGCACAGGCGCTGCGCGGCGACGGCGTCGATGCCCGTGACCTCCTTGGCTTCTTGGGCGGAGAATCGCCGCAGGAAATGCTGGGCGAGCAGCAGCACGTCGGTGCCGCGTGCACGCAGTGGAGGCAGCCGGGCGTGAATCACGTTGATGCGAAAGTAGAGGTCTTCACGGAAGCGGCCCTGCTCGGCCCACGCCTCGAGGTCGCGGTTGGTCGCCGCGACGATGCGAACGTCGATGTCGATCTCGGTGTTGGAGCCGACGGGGCGGACGCGTCGCTCCTCGAGGGCGCGCAGCAGCTTGGCCTGCATGGGCCCCGGGATTTCGCCGATCTCATCGAGGAACAAAGTCCCGCCGTTGGCCTGCGTGAAGAGGCCAGCGCGGTCGCTCCGTGCGTCGGTGAACGACCCGCGGGCGTGGCCGAACAGCTCGCTCTCGATGAGCTGCTCGGGGACGGCGGAGCAGTTGAGGGCGACGAACGGCCCGTCACGTCGGTTGCTGTGGTCGTGCAGGGCCCGCGCCGCGAGTTCCTTGCCCGTGCCGCTCTCACCGGTGATGAGCACCGATGCCTCCGACGGCGCCGCGCGACCGAGGAGGTCGTAGACGCGCTGCATCGGCGCACTGGTGCCCGTGAGGCCCCCGAAGCCGCCCGTCGGATGGACCACGTCGCGGAGTCGGCGAGCTTCTTCGTGAATCCGCCGCTCCTTGACGACGCGACCCAGCCGCAGCGCGACGGCGTCGACATCCAGGGGCTTGAGGATGTAGTCGTACGCCCCGGCGCGCATCGCCTCGACCGCGCTCTTGATCGACGCAAACGCCGTCATGATGATGACCGCGGAGGTGGTCTCGGCCACGATACGTGAACAAAGTTCCAGCCCGCTCATCCCCGGGAGGTTGAGGTCGACGAGCACGACGTCGAACCGACGAGCCTCGAGCAACTCGAGCGACGCTTCGGCTGATGGTGCTTTTTCGACCGAAAAGCCCTGAGCGGTGAGGCCGGCGGTCAGCAGCTCCCGAAGGTCCGGGTCATCCTCGACGACCAGCAGTCGGCCGTGGTCTTTCGCAGCGGTCACGGCCCTTTCTATAGCATTGTTCGTTCCAACCCCTCCGCGCCCCAAAGTCCCACGAAAACAGGGTTCGGAGGCGGAGACGGGGGAGGCGCGTCGCCGCGGTGGGGCAGCCTGCCCCGCTCCCTATGGCTCCACGGGTGCTGAAACAGCAAGAGTTGGCCAGGTTGGCCCCGGTCCTGCAATGTCTTCGGCAAGTCACCGGACGCACGCGCATGAACGCTCTCGCTCTACTGACCTTCTCCGCCATCAACCTCGGTACCGCCGGCTACACGCTGGCCCAGCCGCCCGAAGGCACTGTTTCGAAAGACCCCGCGACCAGCGGCAGCACCGACGTCGGCGACCAAGGCAAGTTCGCAGCCGCGACCGCGCCCGACGCCGCCAAGGCCGACGACGCGACCGAGCTCGACGCCTCGGTCGGTGGCTTCATGTCGACCGGCAACGCGGTCGCCACGTCTGCCACGGCGCTCATCAAGTTCCGCCTTCGCCGCGGAGAGCACCAGTTCCGCACCGAAGCCGCCGGCAACTACGGACGCGCCAAGCTCCCCGAAGACGGCGGCGGCGGAACCGTCGAGCAGACCGTCGGCAACGTACAGGGCATGGTCCGCTACGACTGGTTCTTCGCCAAGCGATGGTCGCTGTTCCTGCAGACCACGGGCCGCTCGGACACGTTCCAGGGCCTGTGGGCCCGCGTCAACGTCGACCCCGGTGTCTCGTTCTACGCCTTGACCGACCCCAAGCAGCGGCTGTGGTTCGAGGCCGGCTACGACTTCCAGTACGACTACCGCACGTACGAAGGACGGCTCGACCGAGACGAGGACGACCCCACCATCGTCAACTCGATTGCACCGCGGACCTTCGTCAACCACGCCGCGCGACTCTTCGGCGGCTACGTCAACAACCTCAACGAGTACGTGACGTTCGATACCGGGCTCGAGTACCTGCAGTCGGTGATCGACCCACAGATCTTCCGGATCAACTGGGCCACGGCACTGACCGCAAACCTCAACAAGCGCATCAGCCTCTCGACGACGTTCACGCTTCGCTACGAGAACAAGCCCCTGCCCGACATCCAGCAGCTCGACACCATCACCTCCGTCCTGCTCGGCGTCCGCTTCATCTGAGCGAGGGTGGTATCCATGGGCATGGCACCCGACGCGAGGCGCTACGCCCAGGCGATCGTCGACGCGCTGGAGCTCCCTAGCGCGTTGCTCGGCCCCAGCGGCGAGCTATGGGTGGCCAACGGCGCGTGGCAGGCCCCGGACGGACCGCCACTGGCCGGTCCGGCGCTCGGCGACGTTGGGGACTCCTTTCGCACGGGCCTCGACGAGATCGATGGCCCGCTCCGACACCCGGCGGCTCAGCTGGCCCGCGCCATCGATGCCGCGCTCGATGGCTCCGTCACTCAGCCCCGCGTGCTGACGTACCGCGTCCGGCAGTCCGAGCACAAGGTTCGCTGGTGGCGCACCGAGGTGCGGCCTGCCGACATCGAGCCGCGCTGTGTCGTCCTCTCCCACCGAGACGTCACCTCTCAGCGCAAGACCGAGGAGGAGCTTCGTCGCTCGCAGGCCCGCCTGCGCACGATCGTCACCGGAGCGCCCATCGTGCTGTTCGCGCTCGACGACGAGGGACACTTCACCCTCGTCGAAGGCATGGGGGCGGTGGGGGCCGCGTTCGCCTCGCCCGACCTGGTGGGCCAGAGCGTCTTCGATGCGTATGCCCAAATGCCCGACCTGCTCGAGATCGTTCGCGAGGCGCTCTCGGGCCGCGTGGCGGTGAGCACGATCGAGGTCGGCTCCTTGGCGTATGAGGTCCGCTGCTCGCCCTACGCCAGCCACGACGGCACCCGAGACGGCGTCGTCGGCGTGGCCACCGACGTCACCGAGCGCCTCAAGGCGCAGCGCATGAAAGACGAGTTCGTCTCCATCGTCTCGCACGAGCTGCGCACTCCGCTGACCTCCATTCGCGGCTCCCTGGGCCTGCTCGAAGGCGGCGTGGCGGGCGAGCTCCCGCAGAAGGCTCGGGACCTCACCCGCATCGCCCGCACGAACACCGATCGGCTCATCCGGCTGATCAACGACATCTTGGATCTCGAGAAGATGGAGTCGGGGCGCCTGGAGCTGCGCCGCAAGACCACCCCCTTGGGTCGCATCGCGCTCGACGTCTCCGGCGAGCTCGGTCCGCTGGCAACCCAGGCCGGCGTCACCCTCGACGTGCAGACGGCCGAAGACGACGCCGTTCACATCGACCGCGATCGCATCCACCAGGTCGTCACGAACCTCTTGTCCAATGCGATCAAGTTCTCCCCCGACGGAGGGGTCGTCGTCATCGACATCGAGCCGGCCAACGCCGGCCGCATCCGCCTGAGCGTTCGCGACCAGGGACCCGGCATCGCCGCCCGCGACCTTCCGCGGCTGTTCAAGAAGTTCAGCCAGCTCGACTCGAGCACGCGCCGCACCAAGATGGGATCTGGGCTCGGCCTGGTCATCTCCAAGTCGATCGTCGACGCACACGGCGGTCGCATCTGGGTCGAGAGCGAAGTGGGCGTCGGCTCGACGTTCATGGTGGAGCTGCCCCGCCCCGTGACCGAGACTCGGGCGAAGCCGCGGCCCCGAGCCACCCCCACGGGTCAACGCCGCGAGACACTCGCCATGGACTCGGGAGCGCTCGGTCGTCGGGCCCTCTCCGATCCGAAAGAACGCCTCGCCGCGCTCCGACGACTCTTCGGCCCCCCCTCGGGCATCTCGACGCAGGCCGCGCTCGACGACGCCCACGCCAACCTCAACATCCTCTCTTCGGTGCTCTCCCCGGGTCCAGGGGCCGCCCTCGCGCACGGGCTGCGAGCGGACGTCGAGGTCGCGCTTCGTGAGCTCGCGGCCGGACGCCCGGTCGACTGGCATGCACTCGAGACCAAGCTCGATGCGCTCGAGCGAGCCGCCAACCATGGCTGACGCAAGAGTACGCTTCCCGCTTCGCATCAAGCTCGCCGTGTTCGCGGCGCTGCTGCTCGTCGTACACATCGTCGGCGTCGGCTGGGCGGCGATCGAGCTGACGCGCTCGACCGTGGAGACGTCCTACCGAGAGCTGCAGATCGCCGTGCTCGAGGTGGTGGCCGAAGCCATCGAGCACGAACTCTCTCGCGCCCAGGACGGACTCGACGCGATCGGCCGGACACTCACCGACGCCTCACTCGGCGACGACGCCCGCATCTCGATGGCCTCGGTGCTCGTCGAGTCCAACGAGGTCCTCGACAACGCGATCATCTACGACGGCCAAGGGGCGATCATCACTCCGATCGTCGAGGGCCGCCTGGAGGATTTTGCGCCGCCTCAGACCCTCGAGGCCGCGCTCCGCGACGCTGCGGTCGCCGATGGCGTCGCCACGGGCCCGGCATCGGTCACCGCCGACGGCCCGCGCGTCCCCGTCGTCGTGCCTCTGCGCGCCGACGACGAGGTCACCGGATACGCGGCCAGCTTGGTCTCGACCGCGGAGATCCAGCGGCGCGTCGAGTCACAGTCGGACGCCCACTTCACCGATCTGCCCGACACCCTGTTCGTGGTCGACGAACGACAGCGCTACCTCGCCCACCCCGACCGAGAGCGCGCCGACACCTTGTCGAGCGCTGCCGACGAGGGCGCGCTGCGAGGCATCGAGGTGGGCGAACGGCGTCGCTCGGCGCAGTCGGGGGAGTACACGACCTCCGACGGCACGGCCTGGGTCGGCACGGTCGTCGGGCTCCGCTCGCGGGGCTGGGCCCTCGTGGCCCAGGTCCCTCGCGACGTCGCCTACGCCCCGGTCGTCGAGGTCCGACGCATCGTCATCAGCGCGGTGATCGGCGCGCTGCTGATCGCCGTCGTCGCCAGCATCATCCTCTCGCGGCAGGTCACCAGTCCCATCGAGCAGCTCAGCAGCTTCGCCGATTCCCTCGCGCACCGCCGCTTCTCGGAGACGGTCGAAATCAAGACCTCGGACGAGCTCGCGGTCCTGGGGCGCGCCATGTCTCAGGCCGCCAACGACCTTCAAGCCTCCGAGACCCGGATTCGCGAAGAAGAGGCGATTCGGGCCGATCTCGGGCGCTACTTGCCCTCGGACCTCGTCGAAAAGGTCGTCAACCGAGAGCAGGACATGGGCCTGGGTGGACAGCGGCGTGAAATCACCGTGCTGTTCGCAGACGTCGTTGCATTCACACCACTGACGCAGGAGCTCGCACCAGAGGTCACGGTGCAGATCCTCAATGAGCTGTTCACCATCCTCACCGAGATCGTGTTCCGGCACGATGGTACGGTGGACAAATTCATCGGCGACTGCGTGATGGCGATGTGGGGCGCTCCCCGCGACGAACCGGACCACGCGGCCAAAGCACTCGAGGCCGCAGAGGAGATCGTGTCATGGCTGGAGATCGGGAACGCGAACTGGAAGAAGAAGTACGGCGTGACGATCCAGATCGCGGTCGGGATCAACACGGGCGAAGCGGTGGTGGGGAACATCGGGTCGAAGACCCGGATGGAGTACACGGCGATCGGGGACGCGGTGAACGTGGCGGCGCGACTCGAAGCGATCGCGCGACCGCAGCAGATCTTGATCACGCAACAGACGATGGAAGCGGCTGGCGACGGGTTCTCGATCACGGAGATCGGCGAGAAGACGATCGCGGGCCGGGAGGCCCCGACGAAGCTGTACGAGCTCAACCTGTGAACCGCACCATCGTCGCGCCGGCGGCTCCGCAGCCCGCCTCGGGCCGATCGCCCAAGCCCGTCACCGCTCCTGCCGCACCGCAGAACGTCGCAACGAAGCACGGCGACCCCGAGCACCTCGGCGTATCGGAGAACGGAGAGCTGGCAGCGGGGACGGTCGTCGACGGCAAGTACGAGGTCGCCGAGCTCATCGGCCAAGGCGGCATGGGCTCGGTCTACCGGGCGACGCAGCTCAACCTCGGCCGCGAGGTCGCGCTCAAGGTGCTCTCTGCGGCGCTGTCCACCAACGATCTCGGGCGTCGTCGCTTCGAACGCGAGGCGAGGGTCGCCGCGACGCTCTCCCACCCGGTCGCCGTGCAGATCTACGACGTCGGCACTTCGGGCCCGTTCGTCTACATCGCGATGGAGCTGCTCGAAGGCGCCCCCCTGCGGGACTTCATGCAGGACGGCGTCCCCATGCCGATCGACCGCGTGATCGAGCTCGTCCTCCCGCTGGTCGACGTGCTCGTCGTCGCCCACGCCATTCCCCTCGTTCACCGCGACCTCAAGCCCGAGAACGTGTTCATCGAACAGGTCGAGGACCGAGAGGCGGTGCGCGTCCTGGATTTCGGCTTGGCGTTCGTCGAGGGGGAGGCCGAAAAAGGCCGGCTCACCCGAGAAGGTCTCGTCGTGGGCACGCCCGCGTACCTCAGCCCAGAACAAGCGCAGGGAAAGCTGGTCGGTCCGCCCGGCGACGTCTACTCGCTCGGGTGCATGATCTACGAGATGACCTGCGGATGGCCGCCGTTTCTCGGCAGCTGGATGAACGTGCTCACCCAGCACCTCTACGTCGCACCCGTGTCGTTGCGGGAACGCGCGCCCGAGACGAGCATCCCCAGCGACCTCGACGCTCTCGTCGCCAGAATGCTCGCGAAACAGCCGTACGAGCGGCCCTCGATCGAACGCGTGCGCGAAGACCTCCAGCGCGTCAGCGGCACCCTCGCAGGCGCTCGACATCGCGGGCGCGGAGACCGGATGCTCGGGGAACGGACCGACCGCATGATCTCGGTCCCTGCCGCCCTCGCTCTCGCCCCCGACGCGCGCCTGCCGACCGACATCGAGATCATCGACGCCGGTTTCGTGGGCGAGCTGACCGAAGACATCATCGTCGCGTTGGCCAGCAACGGCATTCGAACCATCCCCATCGAGCCCCAGCGGGGCGAAACGCCGCAGTGCAGCGTGGTGATCGTCGCCGAGGGCAATGACGGGTTGTTGGAGGCAACCGTGCAAGAAGGCCACGCGGTCGTTGCCGTGGCGGACACCTCGGATGTGGAACGAATCTCGCATCTGCTCCGACTCGGCGTCGCCGACGTTGCTCCGACCCCGGTTCGGATCGACGAACTGACCCGCAAGGTTCGCCGCGTCCACACCCGGCGCAAACGCAAACGCAAGACCTGACCATGCTCTCTGTACTCGCCCCCGTCGCTCTGCTCCTCGCGGCCCCCGCCGAAGACTCCGACGTCGAACTCTACGACTACACGGTCAAGAAGGGAGACTCTTGCACCGGCATCGCCAAGCGCGTCCTCGGAGACCGCAAGGCCTACAAGCTGATCCACCAGCACAACCCGCAGATGGGCCCCACGCCGCACAAGCTCGTGCCAGGCACGGTGCTCAAGCTCCCCCGCGAGAAGAGCAACCCTGCCGCGCGCGTCACCGCCTCCGAGCGCCGCGTCGAAGCCCGCGCTCCAAAGGACGCGTCGTGGACGACGGCAACCCAGGGCTTCGAGCTGTTCCAAGGATGGCGCGTGTCCACCCTCGCGCGCGCCTTCGCCGAGGTCACCTTTCGCGACACCTCCCGCATCTACATGCGGGAGAACACGCTGGTCATCATCTATGGCGGCACCGAAGGCGCAGCCCGTCGAACCAGCACCAAGGCCAAGCTCGACAAGGGCGCGCTGCGAAGCCGGCTCGGTGAGCTGTCCGGCGCGGCCTCCCTCGAGGTCGAGACGCCCGCTGCCACCGCAGAGTTCACGGGCGGCTCCTCTTTGGTGAAGGTCGATCCCGAAGGGACGGCCCGCGTGGCCAACCACGGCGGAGGGAAAGCCAGCGTGCGGTCGGCCAAGGCGTCCAAGCCCGTCTCGATTCCCGAGCGGTTCGGCTCCAAGGTCCGCAAGGGCCGCGCCCCCGAGAAGCCGATCCCCCTGCCCGACACGCCGACGTGGGCCGCCGACAATGCCCACAGCTTCCTCATCCCCAGCGGCGCCTCGGGCACGATCAGCGGCAAGTGGGGTCCGGTCGCCAAGGCTGAGACATACCGGGTCGAAGTCGGACGCATGGCCCAAGGCGGCTTCGTCATGACCTCGGTCGAGGTCCCCAAGACCGCCACTGCGTTCGAGGTTCATGGCCTCCCTCCTGGCGAGTATTTCGCGACCGTCGCCGCCGTCGACGACGACCAGTTCGAGAGCCCTCCGTCACGGCTCTTCGAGACGGCCGTGGTGTCCGCACCGATGTTCGCCCCCACCGGGGACGCGCTAGCGGTGCCGCCGACCGAAGAGGGCAAGCCCATGCCCCCAATCAAGGTCCTCCCGGGCGCACGCCTCGAGCTCCCCAGCGGCCTGACCTGCGGACTCGGCGACGCAGAGCCTGCCAAGGAGGTCGTCGCATCGGGCGACGGGGTCCAGCAGCTGCGATGCGCCGACGCCGACGGCAAGCCGGTCGGAGGGTTCGCGATCGACGTCGCATCGGTGAAGGTCGCCCACGCTGGCGACAACGCCAAGGGTCTTGCCGTGCGCCGCGACGAGACCACCGAGCTTCCGCTCGCGCTCTCGGCCGACGCGGAGCTCCCCGCCGCGCTCGCCGTCACGGCCCCCGCAGGGTTCGAGGTCGGTGAACTTCGCAAGACCGACGCAGGCTGGATGGTCGACGTCACCGCGGGTCCCGACGCACCCACGCCCGCAACCTTCGACCTGATCGTCGCGGGCACCGAGGTCAGCCTGGCCCAATTCGAGGTCACCGTGGTCGAGCCCGACGCCCCCCTCGAGGCGCCGGTCGAGGAAGAGAAGCCCGAGCGCGACAAGCACATGTTCGAGGCCGGCGTCTACGCGGGCTTCATCTCCGTCTCGCCCAACCACGAGCTCGTCACCACCGAGAGCCCGCTCGCCCGCAACCGCAGCATCGCCCCAGTGGCGCCCGACGTCGGCGTTCGCTTCGGCTACTACCCGCTGCGCACCTTCGGCGTGGAGGTCGAAGGCGGGCTCATGCCCACCGCCCTTCGCGAAGGCAGCGACGTGTTGCTCTTCGAGGGCCGCGCGTCGCTCATCGGACAGCTGCCAGGCCGGGTCACGCCCTACGTCCTCGTGGGTGGCGGCGTCACCGGCCTCACCTCGGACCCGGGCGTCCTCGGAGACGACACCGACGCGAGCTTCCACTGGGGCGGCGGCGTCAAGTTCTTCGCCACCCGTCACCTCGCCATTCGCCTCGGTCTGCGCGATGTCGTCCTCTCCCGCAGCGACGATGAGGGGGCCTCGCACTCCCCCCAGCTGCTGCTCGGCATCAGCGGCGTGTTCCGGCGAACCTCCGCGGGCAAGCGATAGCGAGCTATCATGAGTGCGCCATGGAGACTCGGCGCACGACGTGGGTGTTGCTCGTGTTCATCACGATCTCCACCCCGCTCGCCCTCGCGGTCGAGACCTACCTGCGGGGCATCATGTTTCCGCCCGAGTTCGAGGAGGTCCGCATGTATCTGCGGCCCTCGCTCGAGCTTCCGGTGTGGTCCCTGCTCTCGCTCGTCGCGCTGACCACCTACGTCGGCATCCGGCGCATGAAGGGCCGCATCGAGCGGCGCATGGCCAAACGCCCCGATTCGGAGCAGACGCAGCACTACCGCGACAAGGACACGCTCGATTCGATCGTGATCTTCACCTCGCTTCCCCAGGTGCCCGCGATCATGGCGACCTTCGGGTTCATGTTCGGCGCCCCACTCACGCCCGTGCTGGTGAACATGGCGGTCGCGACGCTCGGCGTGCTGATGGTCGGCCTGTACGGGATGCGTGTAGGCGCTCAGTCGCGCGACGCGTAGCGCCGAATCACCTGGTAGGCGAGATCGTCGCTGCTGCTCTCGTTGTTGAGCGCGGCCATGTGCGCCTCGACGAAGGCGCGGCGCTCCTGCGCGCTGGCCCCGTTGGCCTCGAGCGCGACGACGCCCGCGGTCGTGCGCAGGGAGATCGGCAGCGGGTGGTCTTCGTGCTGCAGCGACGCCTGCACCATCGGCCACAGCGTCTCCCCGTCACGTCGCGACAGCGCGGTCAAGAACGCGATCGCCGAGCGGGTCTGCGGGGGCGCGTCGGGCCGTGCCATCAGCATCTGCACGTGCTGCCAGAACGCCGACTCGTGAATCGGCACGTGGGCGGCGACTTGCGCGTAGACCTCGTAGGTCGCGTGAAGCCAGCGCGGCCAAGGGTTGGGGTCGCTGTCGATGAGGCGCGTCATCGACCACCAGTGATCCATCGCCGCGCTCGAGAGCGTCGCGGGGACCCGAGCGCCCGGATCGATGTACCGCCGCATCAGCAGCACGGCTTGCTCGGTCTGATAGAGGATGTGCGGGTCGCGGAGATCGCCGATCCCCGAGAGCGGATACGGACGCCGCGTGATCGAGCCCAGCGACTCCAGCAGCGGCGCAGGCGTCCATCGCAGCGCGTGCAGGAACTCCGCAGACGAGTGCATGAACCGCTCGCGCTCGGCTCCCGTATCGAGGATGGGGTGGCTGTCACGGTTGGGCTGCCGCCCGGCGAGAAACGGGTGGAGCATCTGGCGGTTCGCGACGATGAGCCCGTCGATCTGCCCCATGTCGTGAATGCCGAGCAGCGCAAAGCTCTCGTGCGCGCCCTCCCAAGAGAGCGGCTCGTCCGAGAGCGGCCCGATGCGCCCCCGCGGCGAAGAGAGGATGACCCAATCGCGCGAGCCGATGCGCACGATGAGGTAGTCCTCGAACTCCTGGTCGAGCGCCGCGAGCACGCTGATGAGCAGGTCGTCGGAGAGCTCGTAGCCCTGCAGCCACTGCGCGAGCACGCCATCGTCGGCGAGGTAGCGCTTGACCTCTTGGTAGAACTCCACGGTGAACAGGCTCGACACGCCGCTGACCCACGGGTTGGTCGGCTCGGAGATGATGAAGTCGTAGGTCCGACCCGAGCTGGCGAAGAACGCCTTGGCGTCGTCGAAGTGGATGTGGCTGCGTGGATCGTCGTAGGCGCGCCAGTTCACCGCGCGAAAGAACTTGGAGCCCTCGACCATCTCGGGCTCGATCTCCACCGTGTCGAGGCGCTCGAGCGTGGGCGACCCGAGCACGGTGTGGCAGGTGACGCCGGACCCGAACCCGATGAGCGCTGCGTTGCGCGCGTCGGGTCGCACCATCATGGGCACCAGCCCCACGAGGAACTGGTTGGGCTCGTCGCCGGCGATGTCGGGACCATCGAGAGGGTCGCGGTCCTCGGGCCACCGGTCGAGGATGACCGACGCGTCCGGCTTGCCGTTGGTGTAGATCACCCGATAGCCGGGATAGGCCGAGTTCTCCACGACGGTGACGGTGGCGGTCCGTCCATCGACGTAGCTGAGCACCTCGAACGAGTCTGGAAGGGAGGTGCGAGCCTTCTCGCCCGTCATGCGAAACACGGTCGAGGTCAGCACCATCGGATCGAGCCGGACCATGAGGCCGGCCAGCGTGACGACGACGGCGCCGATCGTGGCGGAACGCAGGAGCTTGGGGGTGAGCGCGTTGGCTCGACCGTGGCGAATCTCGCCTCGAATCAGGGCGATGCCCAGCAGCATGTCCGCGAGCGCTCCGATGACGACGAGGCCCTGGAGGCGCAGCAGAGGCATGAGCACCAACCCGCCCAGCGTGGCACCGGTGATGGCGCCGAGCGTGTTGACGCCGTACACCCAGCCGACCGCGGCCTCTGGTTGACCGCGCCCGAGCATCACGTGGGTGAGCAGAGGCAGCGTCATGCCGGCACAGAACGTGGCGGGCAGCATGATCAAGAGGCACAGCAGGTAGCGCAGGACGTTGAACTGGTACCAGAGCGCGACCGTCTGCTTCTCGGCGCTCAGCAGCCAGGACATCGCCTCCACCGCCAGCTCGTACGCGGGCAACGTTGCGACCGCGCATACACCCATGACGATCTGCACGATCGCCAGCGCGAGCTCGGGACGCTCGAAGCGGTCCATCCGCTTGCGGACCCAAAGGCCCCCGAGCGCCAGCCCGAAGACGAAGGCCGAGAGCATCACCTCGAACGAGTGGGTCGCGCTGCCGAGCACCATCGAGAGCAGTCGGATCCATCCCACCTCGTATAGGAACGACGACAGCCCCGTGCCGAACGCGACCGCCAGATAGAGCACCACGAGATCGCGGGCAGAGGCACCCCGGGCCGCCTGGGGGCGAGCGACGATCGGGGACGTCGCAGCGCGATCGCGCATGGCAACGACCATGATCGCCAGGTTGATCGCGGCGGCGAACATCAACGCTCCGGGGAGCCCGACGCGGGGCACCAACACGAACCCGCTGAGTAGAGCGCCGATCGCCGCGCCGATCGAGTTCGAGAAGTACAGCAGGGCCAGCACCTCGCCCGATCTCTTCTTCTCGCGACGCAGAATACCCACGCTCATCAAGGGGAACGTCATGCCGAGCAAGAGGCAGGGCGGGACGATGAGCGCCCCGGCGATGCTCCACTTCGCGATGACGACCGAGGTCCCACCACCGAGTGCCGGGAAGATCAAGTCATAGGCGAGTCGCGACGCAAACGCGAAGACGTGGGGAAAGGCCAGCGCGTACAGACCGATGAGCCCCTCGATTACGCCGTAGGCGAGGACGGGCGCCCGGGTCCTCGCGAGTAGGCGACCCGAGAGTAACGCTCCCAGGGACATGCCTCCCATGAACAGGCTGAGCACGAGGATCTGCGCCTCGGCCGCACTCCCGACGAGCTGCTTGATGTAGCGCGACCAGATCGACTCGTAGATCAGCCCGCTGATGCCCGAGGCAAAGAACAGGACGAACAGCAGGCGCCAACGCTTGTCGGTGGGGGTCGACTCCATGCCGCTCGCACCATAGCCCCGGTGTCCCTGTCACGACCACATCGGCCTCTAGCGTGTGTTTGCGCCACATTTTCCGGGACTTACGAATCCCGCCGCGCGGTTGCTATAGTTCGGGCCGGCGGCGCCTCGGCCCGCCCGGGACACGAACATGAAATACGTCGCCAAGCACGGGATCGACGACCTCGACCGGGTCAAAACCGTCATCGAGAAGGCCTACGACTCCTACAAGGAGCGCCTCTCCGAGTACAACCCGAGCCTCTCGTGG
The DNA here is from genome assembly GCA_024742475.1 of bacterium. Lineage (GTDB taxonomy): Bacteria > Myxococcota_A > Polyangia > Nannocystales > Nannocystaceae > CAJXVA01. The sequence continues at coordinate 293,154 of JANSYI010000001.1, forward strand.
AAGGACGACCGCAACGCGACGGTGTCCTTCACGGTGATGAAGAAGTCGCTGAGCACCGACTTCGAGATCACGCCCGACGAGGTCCGCATCGAAGGCAAGATCCCGTTCATCTTCAAGCCGTTCGAGAGCAAGATCGAAAAGGTCGTGGGCGGCGAAGTAGAGAAGTGGATCGTCAAGGCCAAGAACGGCGAGCTCTGACCGGGCTTCGTTGCGCTTCATCCAGGCACCCCGCGTAGGCGGCGGTGCCTTTTCTTTTTCTTTGCCGGGCGCGGATGGGCGAGCGGCCCGTGGCGAGCCCGCAGGGAGAAGAAAATCGAGGAACATGAGGAGCGAGAGCTGGCGTCGCGCAACCACCCGCGTCCGATGACCATGAAATCTGCGACGGCCACACTCGCGATGGCGGGCACCCTACTCGGCTGTGCTCCGGACTCTGCGGACGGTGCCGGTGACACGGATAGCGACACCTCTACAGCGACCGACGGCGACACGGACACCGACGGCGAGGAGATCCGCGCACTGCTTCGGCTGGGCCTCCGGACCCGTCTCGGGCCGCTTCCGGACCAAGACACGTACGAGGCGCTGCTGCCATGGCGTCTGCAACTGCTCGAGCTCGATGGAGATTCGGTCGTCGAGGTCGAGCTACAGCCCGAGTTCGGCGTCGTGGCGAGGGCGGATCGCATCACTTCTGCCTGGGCCAGCTCGCAGGGAGGCCGCTTCGTAGTCAGCGATGCTACCGACGTCGAAGACCCGTACGGCGGTATCGAGCACGTCTACGATGCTCGGTCCTCATTCTCGGACGCATCTCCGCGACTCGTCGGAAGCTTCGACGTAGGCGACTCCTCCATGAGTCTCCTCGGGGACCACTGGGCCCTGCTCGGAACGGGTGACGAGATCCAACCGGAGCTGAGCCTCGTCGACCTGCGCAGTGAAGTCGATGTACCGGTCGAAGTCGCCACCCTCGCAGGACGCTATCGATGGGGCCTTCTGCCCTCACATCGCGGCTTCTGGTACGTCGAGGAGGATGGAAACCTCAACCTGGTGGAGGACCCTGACCACCCCGCCCCGGTACGTCTATCGGACCTCCCCGAGGGCATGCAGGTGATGAAGGAATGGGTCAACGCGAACGTCGTCGTGTTCGCCGTTGGCGACAACGCCGCTGACGACCCGGAGTCTGTGTGGGTCGTCCGCCGTACCGACGACAACTGGACCGATCCTGCGCCGGTCCCCGTCGACGCGGCCGAGGTCTCGTTCGTGGTTTTTCCCCCTGAGGGGCCCGATTTCGCCGTCGCGGGAGGCGAGGGGTTGACCCTCCATCACTCAAGCGGTGAGATGCAGTCCATCATCGGACCCGCCGGGTACTGGGCCTACTCGCCGCGCTTCTCCCAGGACGATGACCACCTCATCGCCTTCGTCGAGACAGGTCCAGATTCGGGAGAGGTCCTCGCCGTGCCCTCCGCCGGAGGTGAGGTCGAGGTCTTGGCGGAGACGAACGTCTTCTCGAGCCGCCCCACGATCTGCGAGGACCACATGGTCTTCGTCGAAGAGTCGGGCAACCGATTCTCCGCCGGCCTCGTACAGTTCGGCGACAGCGGGCCAACCGTGCAAAGGGATGTGTCGCAGCAGTGGATCACCTCGCCGTACGGCCGTTGCAACGAGCACTACGAGCACGCGGTGCTCTTCAGCGACGAACGTCTCGAGGTGTATGTAGTTCTCGATGGCGAGCCGGGGAGGTGGGTGGTCGAAGACCTCGTCCCGGTCGGATATCCGGTGCTCACGCCCGATGGGGTCGTGTACCTGCGGGGAGACCCGGTGCTCGACGAGTCGACCACCGCGATGCGATGGCAGCTCGACGGCGCCGTACGAACGACGCTTCAGGAGGGGCCGATCTTCCGCATCGACGACTTGGGCTTCCTGGAGGCCGAGAACTGAGGACGCTGCGGTATAAGTGCTCATGCGCCGGCTCTCCTTGCTCTGTGTTCTCGTCTACGGCACGACCAGCTGCGGGACGGATGGCGGCGACCCACAGCCACAGACCTCGGCTGCGGAGACGTCCGGAACGGGCTCGATCTCCGGTGCAAGCTCTTCGGGTGTCGGGACCTCATCGTCGGCTTCGGGCGACGGCTCCACCACTGCGGGGTCGACCAGTGCGAGCACGAGCGGCGACACGGGTACGACCGGCGGCCCTCCGGACGCTGGAGAAGGGCCGATTCGGGGCCGCTTCGAGTCGACCCGGCAACTGGATCGCTGCGGCGAGCAGCTCTCTTGGCAAGGCCCTGACGGCCCTCTCGTCAAGGTACGCATGGACCTGTGCGGCGACGACATCGACGCGCTCGCGCAGACCGTCGTGGACAACCTCGACGCCGTCGCAGCTGCTGGACAGCAGGCGCTCATCGTCTTTCCGCAGGGCATCAACCTTCCGCCGACCTGGCTCGACGAATGCGAGACCTTCGAGCTCGCCACGGCCAACTTCTCGGGCACCACATGCGTGCCATGGGACGCCAGCTATCAAGCAAGCCTCGAGACGGCGGTGCAGACGCTCGGAACCGCGATCAGTGGGCACGCGGCGCTCGCGGGGGTCTACTTCACGATCAGCTCGATGACCAACGGCTCCGAGTTGCACTGGCGAGTGAGCCGCGATGCGATGCCGAACTATCCTGGGGACGAGGCGTTTCGGCAGGCGTACCGCGACGTGATGGACGTCTTTCAGCTGGCCTTCGACGAGCCCGTCGTGTTCGAGGCGGGCCACTGCGTGTGGGACGAGGATCCGGACTGCGAGCTCCCGACGCTGCTGTATCGGCACAGTCGTGACACCTACGGGGTCGGACACAGCGGCATCGCGATCTGGAACTGCGCGGAGCGGTTCTGGGCGGGCAACAGCGGCGGCGCCGAGACCTTCGGAGTCAAGGGCTTGCTCGAAGAGGCGAGCAGCGATGGAGCCAGCTTCGGCTGCCAGACGGTGGGCAGCTTTACCAACGGCGCCTGCCGATTCACCGACGACGAGGTCGGCGACTACGGACCCTCCGAGGGGCTGATGGGGGACAACTGTCCCGAACATCCATCGTTCGATCCCGCGGGTGCCTGCCTCGACACGATGCGATGGGTGGCTGGAGTCGAGGCCCAGGCAACGGACTCCGCCCAGGTCACGGGGACGTGGCTCGAGAACTGGAGCGCCGAGTTCCGCGAAGGCGGGGTCTACACCACCGACGAGAGCTGCCGCGCTGCCATCGATGCCTTTGCCGCGCCCCAGTCGCGACGCACGGGCCGCTAGCCCTCGGACGACCAACCCGCCCGGCGCAGCAGGGCGACCTTCTCGGCGACCTCGGGATCCTGGTCGGAGTTGGCGCGGCGGACGATCGTATCGATGAGGTCATCAGCGTTGGGACACGTCGACGGCGTCGCTCCGAGATCGACCGCCGCCTTGACATACTGGACGCTCACGTCTCCGCTCAAGACGCACCTCCGGAACTTCTCCTCGACGCTGGCTTGCTCGAAGTTCCCGCCCGCGGCGACGATTTCGGGCAGCAGGTCGTGCCGATTCCACTGCGCCGTGCGGCTGATGCAGCGGTCGAGTTCTTCCGGCGTCACGCCGGCTTCGAGCTCGTCCCGCACGTCTTGAATGTCGCCCTCGTCCGTGCAGTAGTAGACGAACATGCTGCCATAGGTGCTGGTAAGCGCGAGCCGCTGTAGTCCGATGCCGCCGAGCACCAGCAGGGCCAGCGCCCCGACCACCACCAGCACGCGCATGCCCAGCCCCTTCGAGCCCGCAAGTGCGCGCGCGACGGCCCCACCGAAGAAGGTCAACCCCACGATCAGCGCGCCAGCGGCTGCGAGCATCGCCACCGACGCCCAGTCGCTGGGCAGCGCGGTCGCCGAGGCACCGCGCGTCCCCAGAGCGAGATTCAGATCGAACAGCACATTGAAGACACTGACCGCGGCGATTCCCAAGACGGCGAGTCCCACCATCAAGCAGATCGTCGCGAACAACCCGCGCTCGGTTGAGGAAGAGCCCACCATGGAAGGAGACGGGCGGGCGCGGGTCCGGTTGCACGTGCTGGGTGCGCGCTAGCCGAGGGCTTCCATGGTCGTCGCGAGGCGATGGAAGGCTGCCCGGTTGGCCCCGGCGGCGTAGTCGACTGTGCTGCTCTCGCCGCCGAACTCGACGCAGCGGTCGTGAATGCGGCGCATGCACGCCTTCAGCTCTTCATCCACGGTGTCACGGGTCCACGGCTTGCGCTGGGCGTTCTGAGACATCTCCAGGCCCGATGTGGCCACGCCTCCGGCGTTGGCGGCCTTACCGGGGAGCAGGAGCACGCCCGCGTCGACGAACGCCTGCGTCGCGTCGCTCGTACAAGGCATGTTGGCCCCCTCCGCGACGAGCTGCAGGCGGCCGCTGGCCAGGAGCGCCTTGGCATCGTTCGCGCCCAGCTCGTTTTGCGTCGCGCACGGTAGGGCGACGTCGATGTCGGGGAGGTCCCAGGGCTTCGCCGACGCTTCGAACGACGCACCGACCTTCGAGGCTACATCGGACAGCCGCGCGCCGTTGCTCTGCGCGTCCGCGACCTGCTCGAGCTGTTCGGCACGAAGCCCGTCCGGCCAGTGCGCGACACCCTGCGAGTTGGAGAGCGAGACGACACGAGCGCCCATCTCGAGCGCCTTGGCGGCGGCGTGCCGGGCCACGTTGCCCGCGCCCGACACCGCGCAGCGCAGACCCTCGAGCGCGCGGTCGTGGTGGGCCAACGCGGTGCAGACCATGTAGATGAGGCCGTACCCCGTCGCTTCGGTCCGCAACGGGATGCCGCCCCACGCCACCGCCTTGCCGGTCATCGCCCCAGCCGCGAGTCCGCCGAGCTCTCGGTAGGCACCATAGAGGAACCCGACCTCACGCTCGCCCACGCCGATGTCTCCAGCTGGCACGTCCTTGTCGGGACCGATGTGGTGACGCAGTTCGGTCATGAACGCGTAGCAGAAGCGACGGACCTCCTCGGCGCTGCGGCCTCGCGGGTCGAACGTCGCTCCCCCTTTGGCCCCGCCGAGCGGAAGGCCGGTCAGCGCGCCCTTGAACGTCTGCTCGAAGGCGAGGAAGCGCATGACGCCCTCGTCGACGTGGTCGGCGAACCGAAGGCCACCTTTGTATGGCCCCAAAAGGCGGTTCTGCTGCACCCGATACCCACGGTCGACGTGAACCTGCCCTGCGTCGTCGCGCCAGCGCACCCGAAACGAGATCGATCGGTCGGGCTCGACAAGACGCTCCATGATGCCTGCGTCCAACCACTGCGGGTTGGCGTGCAGCAGCGGCCACACGCCCCGGGCGACCTCCTCGACTGCCTGCAGCAGGTGGGGCGCGTGGGGGTTCCGTCGCTCGACGTCTCGGAGGAAGTTCTCGATCGTTTGCATGCGTGGCCTTGAAGAACACCGGAAATTGCAACCGCTAGGCCAAGGCGAAACCCCTGCGGCGCCGCCCGCTCCCATGAGCGCCTCGGCCCCTGCGTGCGGATCCGACACAGCTTCCGGCGCCCGGTGGGTTTTTCGTCGCGCGCACCTTGAGCGAAACCCAGGGTGCGTCAGCTCGTCGTCACGGTGCACAGCCCCTACGACGCATACCTCCGTGACGACCCGGCCGAGGACGCTCGGCGCGCCGGACTTCTCTACGTCTCGCGCTCCGACCCCGGCTACTCGCGCGTGCGATGTGGGCGGGGCTTTCGCTACCGAGACCCCTTCGGACAGACCGTCCCCCGGGGTGAGCGGCGCGATCGTTTCGAGTCACTCGCGCTGCCTCCGGCGTGGCGAGACGTGTGGATCTGCGCCAAACCCAACGGTCATCTACAGGCGACCGGCGTCGACGAAGCAGGCCGCGTGCAGTACCGCTACCATGCTCAATGGAGGGCGGCGCGAGACGAGCGCAAGTTCCTGCGCATGGTCGCGTTCGGCCGCCTGCTGACGAGACTGCGTCGTGCGGTTCGTCGAGACCTCCGGCGCCCCGGGTTGCACCGGCGCCGCGTCGCGGCGGCCTGCGTGCGCCTCCTCGACAGCACACACGCGAGGATCGGGCACGAGTCGTACGCAGACGATGGCGCGTTCGGACTGTGCACCCTGCAGCCCGAGCATCTCGAGCTGCGGGCGGGCCAGGGTGTCGCCACGCTGGACTTTCCGGGGAAATCGGGTCGGCGTTGGCAACTGGACGTGCAAGACCCGTCCGTAGTGCGGGTGCTCGAAGCCTGCGCGCAGGCGGACTGTCGCGTGTTCTGCTACCGGGACGACGGCGGTAGCACCCGAGCGATGACCGCAAGTCGGGTGGTCGACTACCTGCGCGAGGCCAGCGGCCACGACCTGCGACCCAAGGACTTTCGCACGTGGGCGGGCACGGTCATCGCCGCCGCGACGATCCGCGAGAGGCTGGACGGCGGGGCGACGGTCCGACGCAAGAAGGTCGCCACGCGGGCGACCAAGGCCGCAGCCGCGCAGCTTCGCAATACGCCCGCCGTATGCCGATCGGCGTACATCTTTCCGGCCGTGCTCGAGTCCTTCTCCCCCGCGGCCCTCGAAGAGTCTCGCGCACGCATCGCCAAGTCCTGCCCCGAGCTGAGGATCGACGAGCAGCTCGTCCAGCTGTTCCTCGAGCGTCACTTCGACGCCGAGCCCGAGGGCCTGCCCGCCACCCGCGCCGCCTGAGTGGCGACGCGAGCGGATCCGCCTATCGCCCGCTCTCGGTGTGCGGCCGCGCGCACGCCGTCGACGCGAAAGTCGAACGTTTTCGGCGCAGGAGTGCTGGCGCCGGACTTGCACAGACCTGGTGTGATGTCCCCCGACGACAAAGACGAACTGTCCGAAAACACTGAAAAGCTCTGGAACATGGTGGACGATTTTCGCGTCGGCATGCTCGTCACGCGCCCCCACGACGGCGCACCTCGGCCCCGGCCGATGACGCTAGCCCAACGCGATGACGAGACGATCACGTTCGTGACCGCTCGAGACGCGACCTTGGTCGAGGAGCTCGAGCGAGACTCGGGCTGCGCAATCTCCATGCAGTCGGACCGCAAGTACGTCGCGCTGCGAGGTTTGGCCGAGGTCGTCGACGAACAGTCGGCGATCGACGAGGTCTGGTCCGAGACGATGCGCGTCTGGTTCCCCGATGGGCCAAGCAGCGGGCGCATCGTGCTCGTGCGCGTGGGTGTGCTCGAAGGCGAGTTCTGGGACGTGTCGGGCGTGCAGCTCGTCCGCTTCCTGCTCAAGGCCGCCAAGGCGTACGCCCAAGGCTCGAAGCTCGGCAAGGAGATGAACAACCCCGGCATGCACGGCGGCGTAGCGCTGTAGCCCCAGACGCACCCCCCACACGAGGCCGGCAATCGCCGGTCTCTTTTTTTGTCCGCGCCCGTGGGTTGTCAGCGCAGCCGGAGGCAATAGTCCATCTTCATGAATCTTTCGACCCTCACCATTCCCCTGTTCGCCGCGAGCCTGATGGCCGTCGGCTGCAACAAGCAAGACAAGGACACCGCGACCCCCGGCGACGAGTTCGACCAAGCCGGCGAGTCGTTCGAGAACGGCTTCGAGAAGACCGGAGATGCCATCGAGGCGTCCGCCGACGAGGCGTCCAGCGAGATCGAGGACATCGACGACGACGGAGACGACCAGCTCGGCAAGGACGGCAATGAAAAAGGCGACCTCGAGGACATCGACAACGACGGCGACGACAACCTCTAGACCGACAGCAAACCGCGCCACGAGGGCGCGAGCGGTGTCTTCGGGCATCACTCGCGCCCTCGTTGCGTGTGCCGTTTCGACCACACGAGGGTGGCGCCAGCGCACACTTTGGCGAGAACGCACAGCGCCCACTGCTGGGCCCTCGCCGCCCTCATCTTGGATTTGCTGGGAAATTCTGCACGCCAGGATTGGCACGCGGGTTGCTCTAAGGCCCGGTATGTTCGTTCGACTCAAGGTTAGCGTTCTGATGTGGATGTCCGCGTTCGGCGTGGCCATGGTCCAGCTGACGGCGGCGAGCTGAGCCCCTCGCCATGGAGCTGACGACCGACGTCGTAGTGCTGGGCGCAGGTTCAGCGGGACTCGCGTTCGCACGCGCCGCGTCTGGGCTCGGAGCTTCGGTCGTCGTCTGCGAGCCACACAGCGTGGGTGGAACCTGCGTGAACCGTGGCTGCGTGCCCAAGAAGCTGATGCACCAGCTGGCGCATCGGCGCCCGTCTCGGAGCGACCGTGCCTTGGGTTGGCAGCACGACCCGAGCCTCGACTGGTCGACGTTTCGCAGCGCAATGCGGAGGTACGTCGGCGACGCGCGTTCGGACCTCCGCGACGAGCTCGTCGACGTCGCCCGCGTGATCGAGGACGCCGGCGTGATCGAGGGCCCCGGCAGGGTCCGCGCGGGCCAGCACCGCATCGCGTGCAAACACATCGTCATCGCCACGGGTGCAGCGCCCCGCCGGCCCGAGTTCGATGGCGTCGAGTTCGCGTGTACGTCTGAGGCAATGTTCGAGCTCGAGCGACCGCCCGAGCGTCTGGCCATCATCGGAGGCGGCTACATCGGGGTCGAGTTCGCGTCCATTCTCGCCCGACTCGGCGCTGGGGTGCAGCTCCTCACCCACTCCGTGCTCAGCGGTTTCGATGCGGACCTCTCTAGATTCTGCACCGACGCGCTCAAAGGTCACGGCGTCGGGCTTCGGACCGACGTCGAGCCGTGCGGCATCGAGAGGTCCCAGACCGGCGCGCTGCAGGTGCGCCTTCGCGAAGGGTCCGACCCCGCGCCGACGGACGTCGTGCTCGTTGCGACCGGACGCGCGCCGAGGACTTCAGAGCTCACCGCGGATCGCATGACCCTCGAGCTCGATGACGACGGAGCCGTCGTCGTGGATGAAGCGACCCTGCAGACGAGCGCGTCGGGCGTGTACGCAATCGGAGACTGCTCGGCGCGCAAGCCGTTGACTCCCGTCGCAAAGGCCGAAGGTACTGCGCTGGCCCGAGCGCTCTACGGCTCGGGGAGCGCCGAGGTCGACCTGAAGTTCACTCCGTCTGCGGTCTTCGGCCTGCCGCCCATGGCGAGCACGGGCCTGACCGAGGCGCAGGCACGCGATCGCTTCGGCGACTCGAACGTCGAGGTCGCGTGCAAGCGCCTTACTCCGCTCGAACACGGCGCCGTGCAGGACCCGGGGCCACACGAACAATCGCTGGTGAAGTGGGTGCTGCACGAGCAGGTCGCAGTCGGCTGCCACCTCGCCGGAGACCACGCTCCCGACGTCATTCAGCCGATCTCCTGGCTCTTGGCCAGCGGCACGTTCCGCCCCGGCGACATCGAGCAGCACCTGCGCGTACATCCCACGGCGACCGAGGAGTTGGCCGCGGTGCTCGACGCGGGGTAGCCCCGGCCCGGCTACTTCTCGGCGTCCTTGCGTTGCTGCGCCTCGAGGGCGATGAGCCAGTTCCGTACGGTCCAGTCGGCGTCTTCGGCGTTGGGCACGCCCTCACGCATCGAGTCGAGGATCTGCTGCCGCATGTCCTTGGGGATCGGCCCCTCGCGCTCGAGGTAGTCGTCGATGAGGGCCTGCGTGGAGCGCTCGTCGGTGGGCATGTACTGCCGGGCAGCGGCCATCCCGACCAGGCCCTGAATGAGCACGAGCCGACGCGCCTTGGCGTTGTGTGGCCCGCCGAGCGCGGCGAGCTGGAGCGTGAACTGGGACTTGGCCTGCGCCCTGGCGCTGGGCGGGTAGACCTCGAGGGCGGTCTCGAATCGCTCGAGCAGCTCCTGTTCGCTGAGCGCGACGAGCTCCCGAGCTTCCTTGGGCAGCTGCGCGACGTACTCGGGTTCGAACGCGTCACTCGGCTCGGCCGGGACGTGGGCCGCGACGGGTGCGACCGGCTGCTCGCTCGGCGCGCTGGAGTGGGGCGCGTCGACGTCGGTCGGCGCGTCGTCGGCCAACGTCGAGTACGCCCACGCGACTCCTGCCCCCACCGCGAGGACACCGAGGACCGCCGCCACGATCGCCACGACCGGAGCCCCGCTCGTCGGCGTGCGGGCGGTCGCTGGCGCGTGCGCGGCCCGAACCATCGCCTCCGCAAAGGCGCCTGCCGTGGTGGGTCGCTGTGCGGGCGCCTTGGCCAACGCGGCGAGGACGACCGCCTCGACAGCGGGCGGTACGAGCCCCGGCGCAACGGTGCCCATGCTCGGCACGGGCGAGTACACGTGGCTGTGCACGTAGCTCATCGGGTTGTCGGAGAGGAACGGCGCCCGGCCGCACAACATCTCGTAGGCGATGAGGCCCAGCGCGTACACATCGGTGCGGGCATCGACGACCCCACCGGTGAACTGCTCGGGCGCCATGTACCGCGGCGTCCCGACCCAGCCGCGCGTCTGGGTGCTCGTGCCGGTATCCAGCTTGGCGATGCCGAAGTCGAGCAGCTTCGCGACCTCGCCCTCGGGGCGGGGCACCACGATGACGTTGGCAGGCTTGAGATCGCGATGGATCACCCCATTGCGATGCGCCTCGTCGAGACCCGCGGCGATCTGGCTGACGAGCGCGAGGACGCGCGCGAGCGGAAGCCGGCCATACGTCGCGATTTCGGCGTGCAGCGTGTGGCCCTGCAAGTACTCCATGGCCAGGTAGAGCTCGCCGGTCTCGAGCTGGCCAAAGTTGAACACCGAGACGATGTTGGGGCTCGCCAGCCGTGCCGCCGCCTCGGCCTCGAGCTTGAAGCGGCGGGCCGCGTCGGGATCTCGGCTGACCTCGGGGTGCAGCACCTTGATCGCGACCTGACGCTTCATGCCGGCCTGCTCGGCGAGGAACACGGTGCCCATGCCGCCGCGCCCGAGCTTCGAGCGCACGGTGTACTGCCCCAGGATCTCCCGGCCGATCATCGACGCGGTGTCGGGACCCACAGGCGGCACGCCACCACGCGTGGGGTCGACCACGGCCTTCTCCGCGACCGTCGCGGCGTTGCTGCCCGAGACGGTCTGGGGTTCGAAGGGCGGGCGCATGTCAGCCGAAGCATGACACGCGCGCAGGACCGTTCGCTATTCCTGCGACGGAGGAAGGCCGCAGACTTCGTCGGTGTCGAACTCGGCCTCGTAGTCGACGCCGTCCACTTCGAAGCCTCGCGTCTGGGCATAGGCCTTCATGAAGCCGTCGTAGAGCGCATCGTCGAACTTGGAGCCCACCGGCGACTCGTCGTAGCGACGCTGCAGCTCGGCTTGGAATTGCTCCTGGAGCTCGACGTCGTCCATGCGCACCAGGCCTTCGTCGTCGACCGTCAAGCCGTCCTCGGCGTAGTGGCCGGCGAACATCCGCTGCATCGACGCGAGCGGGTCTTCGAAGCTCTCGCCCATCACGTCGAGCATGTTTGCCAGGTAGAACGGCACGCCCGGGATGCCACCGGAGGCTTCGGTGACGACCGCAGGGCCTTCGACGGCCAGCGCCTTGCCACCGACGCGATCGCGAAGCTGGGCGTCGAGCGCCGCGGTCTCGAACTCGAGGTCGGCCTTGGCCAGACCGATGAGTCCGTCGCGATACATGCCAGCGTTGAGCGGGTTGCCGCGGTAGCTGATCGTGTAGAGCGTGAAGCCCTCGGCCAAGACGTCGGCGGCCATGAGCACATCGACCCACTGCCGCACGATGCCCCCGCCCATCACGAAGATCGTGGAGATGGCCTCTTCGGGGGTACCGACGGGCAGCTCCATCTCGACGACCTCGGGCTCCTTGCCGCGTCGCTCGTCCCGGCCCGTGAAGGTCTTGACCTTGAGCGGGGAGCCGACGGGCTTGAGCGCGCTGTTGATGACCTTGCCGGTGCGGGGGTCCTTTGCGCGAGGTGCTGCCAACGCCCAGACCAGGCCGTTGAGCTTGCCCTTGAAGCTGTCTCGCACGGTCGCAACGACCTCGTCCCGCACGGCAGGGTCGAACGCGTCGCCGATGATGGATCCGGCGGTGGTGCCGCGAGCCTCGAGCCCACGTTCGAGCGCGAGGTTGCGGTGAAAGCCCGGGGAGCCGATCTTTCGGATCTTGTTGTTGCTCTCGGGGGTGGGCTGCGCGTCGAGGGACACGTTGAGCGTGTTTGCCCCGAACCGGCCGCCGAGCACCGCACGCGCGGCACTGCCGAATCCGCCCGATCCACCGACGATCAGCCAGTTCTCCTCGTTGGCGGTCTCGGGGCTTCCCACGCGCTCGAGCATCTGTGCCGCCGCCGCCTGGGTGCCCACCGGGTGGAAGTTCCCAGGGAAGAGAACGTTGCCCATGGAGGGGACGAAGCGGAACTGGAAGGACGGGATCGCAAGCTTCATCGCCCTGCCCGTGTACCATGGAACCATGACGCTCCGCAGCGCAGCTCTGGTCGGTCTGGCGGCGTTCGCCTTGGGCTGCGCCGGCGCTTCCGAACACGTGCTGGCGTTCGACCCGGGGGAACACGCGGCCAGCGTTCAGGCCGTGCGCGTCGACGTCGTCCAGGCACGCTACGCAGAGCGTCAACTCACTGTTCTGTGCACGGTGGGCAACGACGGCGACACCCCGCTGACGGTCACCCGCGCCGGGGTGCTGCTCGACGACGACGGGCTCGAGATTCCCCCCGCCGCGCTCGCCGGCCAGCCCGCTCAGGTGTCGATCGCACCCGGCGACGCGATCAGCCTCCAGTTCGCATTTCCCGTGGGCGGCTGGGAGCCCCGCGCACGGACGCTGGGGTTTTGGGTGCTCGGTCGAGACGGTCGCGACCTCCCGCCCGTGCGCGTGAGCGTGCCGGGGATCCGAGAGGAACCGGCGTAGTCGGATGAATGTCGACTTCGACATCTTGCAGCTCGAGACGCCCGCGGGCCTTCGTTCTGCGCTGGTGATCACGCCGACGGGGCGGCACGTCGTCGAGCCCCGCCCATACGTGGCCTCGGCCGACCCGATGTCCGACGCGGACAGGCAAATCCTCGAAGGCGGGCGCCGGGCTGCGGCCGCGTCCGCGTCGGTCTGCATCTTCCGCGCGCGAGCGCCCGTCGGCGAGGGCTACTACGGCTTCGCCCCCACGACCACCGACGGGCAAGCGGTCCAGACCGCGCTGTCCATGCTCGAAGGCCAGATGCGCGTGTACCGAGGAATGCTCGACCTGGGCATCTGTCTGTTCCTGCACACCGACCTCGGAGGCCTCGAGGTGCATGGGTTCCGGGGCGCGGTCGAAGCACGCATCGCCGAGATCGAGCCGCTGTCCAAGGGCGACACGCTCGCTGCCAAGCGAGCTCACCTCGACCTGTGGATGCTTCGCAACCTGATCTTCTTCTTCTCGCTCGGCTTCGACAAACTCGCCGCCACCGTCCTCCCCGAGAAGCTCACGCTCATGGAGAAGCGAATGGAGCGGATTCGTCGGCTCGCCGGCGAGCTGAAGGCGGCCTCAGGGTAGAGGGCCCTGGCCCTCGCGAAGCACCTCGATCTCGTCGTCGAAGAGTCGGAGCACGGTACTCGGCTCGGGCCACAGTGGCCCCGCGTCGACGATGACGCTGATGGCATTGCCGTACAGCCGCTCCATGTCTTCGGGGTCCTCGAGGTCGGGTTCGCTCTCGCCGGGCGTCACCGAGCCGGTCAGCAGCGGCTCTTCGAGCAGGTCGACGAGCATGGTGCAGACCTTGTCGTCGGGCATGCGCAGGCCGACCTCATGGTTGCGGTTTCGCATGCTGCGAGGGATGTCCTGCGTGGCGGGCAAGATCACCGTGTACGGCCCGGGCAGAAGCCGCCGAATCACCCGAAAGTGCTGGTTGCCCATGTGCCCATAGCGGCCGATCTGCGACAGGTCGTTGACCAGCATCGTCAGCGGCTTGTGGTGCTTCTCGTGAATGCCCTTGAGCTTGCGCAGGGCGCTGATGCCCTTGCCACTGGACATGGCACATCCAAAGGCATACCCGGTGTCGGTGGGGTAGACGATCACGTTGCCGCGGCGCAGAGATTCGATCGCGGGGCCGAGCTTTCGCGGGGCGGGTCGGTCAGGGTGAATCCGCAGGCGCATCGTCAGTCTCTTCGGTCTTCGCGGCCAGTCGCGCCTTCACCAGCCGCCACACGATCGCGTAGATCTCGATGGCGAGGATGATGGCGTAGATGTCGTAGGGCGTCCGCAGCCGGATCGACCCGAAGAACAGGCCGGCGATTGCGGTGGAGGTGAAGGTCTGAAACGCGATGAGCGACATCGACGGACGCCGGCGCACCCAGACCATGAACCACACCATCCCGATGAGGGAGGGGACCCAGATCACCACCTGATAGAAGTGTTTGAAGACCTCGACCGGCGGCAGCAGCCACTTGCGGTTCTTCTCCTTCTCGGGCCACTGCTGACCCACGAACCACAGCAGCGACATGTTGACGATGCTGTAGCGAGCCTGCTCGATGACGCCCGTCTTCTCGTAACACCGCTGCCGGATCTCCCGATGGATCTGCGGGTCTCCGATGTACCCGACCATTCGAATGGTCATGCCGCCAAGCGCGGGTCGCAGCCCCATGATGCTCTCGTCGGGGATCTTCTTCTTGATCAACCGATAGCCGGGAAGGCTGACGCGCCGTCCGTCGCGCGTGTTGTGCCGCTTCTCGCTGCGCTTCTTGAGGAACTCGCTGCGGAACGCCTGGGTGACCACGTTGTGGCACCGGGCCGCGGTGAGGTTCATGTTGGCGTTCTCAGCGACGCCGGGGCCGTAGCCGGTGTGCTGCTCGAAGCGCCACATCGAGAAGTAGAGCATCCCGAGGATGGGCGCCGCGATCGCCAGCAGATGGAACCACCGCACGTGACGCAGGCGCTTGACGTTGATCAGCCATGCGAAGAACACCAGCAGGAAGAACAGCGCGGACTGCGGCCGGACGGCGAACGCGATCGACGACACGATGCCGGCACCCAGCGCACGCTTCCCGTCTTGCAGCGTGCACAGCAGCCAGTAGGTCGACCACAGCTGGAAGAAGAGGAACGGCGTCTCCGAGAGGAAGTTGCCCGAGTTGCTCAAGCTGGGGTGCCACACGAGCGCCGCCACCCCTACGAGCTTTGCCAGCCGAGGCCCGCTGCAGACTCGGCAGCCCACCAGGTAGGCCAGCGGAACCGTCAACGCACCCATCAACGCCCACAGGACTGCGCCCGCTTGCAGGTTGTCCGTCCCGAAGAGCTTCAGCGGGACGGCGAGGATGTAGTGCGTGCCCCATGCCTGCCACGCCAGCGTCCGGTCGCCCCACGTAAACCCGTTCTCGGCCAGCGCCGTCGCCCGGTTGACGTACTTGGCCATGTCCGAGAACACGTACTCCGCCGGCGGATGCAGCCACAGCACCCACGCGAAACGGGTGGCAAGGCCGAGCACGAGGAGGAGCAGCAGGAAGCGACGATCGGGGCTCAGTCGCGACAGGAAACCCGACGCGTCGGCGGACGCGGGCTCGGACTTCGGCTCCTGGGGCTCTTCGCTCACGGGCCGGGAATGTAGCAGGACGTCGTACGAGGGGGTAACGCGCCGCCGCGATGGCGGATCTGGCCGATCCCCTCTACAGTCCCGAGCATGTCGGGCCACCTCCCCGTCCAGTCCCCCGCCGTATTCTCCAATCGCCGCGCGGCGCTGGCAGATGCCCTGGGAGACCGCCCGGCGGTGATCTTCGGGGGCGGGGAGCGCTCTCGCAACTACCCGGCGAACGTCTATCCCTATCGAGGCGACTCACACTTCCTCTACCTCGTCGGGGCCCCCATGCCCGACGCGGTGCTGGTCGTCGACGGCGGCCGAAGCGAGCTGTTCGTCGTCCCGCCCGACGCCGACGATGCGCTGTGGCACGGCGCCTCGGCGTCGCTCTCGACCGTTCGAACCGCAACCGGGGTCGACGCCGTCCGACCGCTCTCCGAGCTTTCCGAGGTCGCCGAGCGCCTCGAGGACGCCGGTACCCTGCCCTCGGCCGACCCGCTCACGCGCGCCAAGCAGTGCGCCCTGCTCGGACGCACGTGGGATCCAACGCGCGCCCCCACCGTGGCAGATCTCGACGAGGACGACCTCGCGGTCGCCGACGCGATGATCGGGCTGCGCCTGTCTCACGACGAGGCTGCGCTCGAGATGATTCGCGGCGCAGTTGCGGCGACCACCGCGGCCCATCGCGCGGGCATGGAGATCACCCGGCCGGGCCTGCTCGAACACGACGTCCGGGCAGCGATGGAACGCGAGCTCCTCGCGCGCGGCTGCGAGCCCGCCTACGGGAGCATCGTCACCGTGCACGGCGAGGTCTTGCACAACAACGTCTATCAGCACCGCCTCGGCCCCTCCGATCTGCTGCTCGCCGATCTCGGCGGCGAACACCACGGCTGGGCCAGCGACGTCACGCGCACCTGGCCGGTCGCCGGTCGCTACAGCGCAACCCAACGCGCGCTCTACGACATCGTGCTGCAGGCCGAGAAGGAAGCCTGCGCGATGGTCAAACCCGGCGTGCGCTACCGCGACGTCCACCTGCACGCCAGCGTGGTCCTCGCCCGCGGCCTCGTCGACGAGGGCATCCTGCGGGGCGACCCCGAGGGCTTGGTCGAGCGGGGCGCGCACGCGCTGCTGTTTCCCCACGGCGTCGGGCACCTGCTCGGGCTCGACGTGCACGACATGGAGGACCTCGGCGACCGGGCCGGATACGCACAAGGTCGTACCCGTAGCGCGCAGTTCGGGCTGGGCTACCTCCGCCTCGACCGCGACCTCGAGCCGGGCATGGTCGTGACGATCGAGCCGGGGATCTACATCGTCCCCGCGATCCTGGAGAACGAGCGCATCGCAGGCCCCTTCCTCGCCGATGGCACCCTGAACAAAGAGGCCCTGGCCCGGTTTGCGGACGTCCGCGGCATCCGAATCGAGGACGACGTGCTCTGTACGGACGGCG
This sequence comes from bacterium, assembly GCA_024742475.1. GTDB lineage: Bacteria > Myxococcota_A > Polyangia > Nannocystales > Nannocystaceae > CAJXVA01. The sequence goes on from JANSYI010000001.1 coordinate 309,977, forward strand.
AGCCCGAGGTGCTCACCGCTGCGATCCCCAAGGAGGCGGCCGACGTCGAGGCTGCCGTTGGCGCGGCTTCTTAGGCGCAGCCCCCTCGTGGTAGGCTTCTGGCGTTTCGCCATGCGCCAACGCGTTGCAGCTACCCTTCTCGCCCTTCCAGCAGCCGCGCTGCTCGGTGCCTGCACGAGCGACCTCGATGCACCCGACGCCTACACCGAGCCGTCGATCACCGCGGGAGGCGACACCGCCGGCGACCTCGGGCTCGACTGCGACGCGTTCCCCCAAGGCGCGGTCGGAGCGGAGTACGACTTTACACCCGAGGTGTCGGCCATGGACGATGGCACCCGGACCTGGACGGCCGAGACCTTGCCCGAGGGGCTCGAGATCGACGCCGGCGATGGCCGCATCACCGGCATCCCCACCACCGAGGGCACGACCTCGGTCGAGTTCACAATCATGGACAGCACGGGGATGGCGTCGACGACCTGCGATATCGTCATCAATGAAGGTCTCGACGTGAACATCGACCTCGTCGTCGAAGAGGTCCCCGGCTGCCTCCGTCCCGGAGACGAGACGCTGCTCGATCTCGTCGTCGCGGGTACGGGCGATGGCACGCCCATCCGCTGCGACCATCCCGGCGGCTCCGGCAACGGTCGCCGCCCGGCGGGCATCTCGGTCGACGCCGACACCTGCGCGATCGAGGGCACCGTGATGGAGAACCGCCAAGGCACGTGGGTGTTCATGGTCCGGGGAAGCCAGTCCGGCGCCGAGGTCTGGGTCCCCTACTGCGTCTCCAACGACGACGGCAGCAACTACGACGTGTCGATCGACCACAGCGGTCTGAGCGACGATGGCGTCGACGGCACGCTGGTGCCGATCCTTCGCCGCTTCAACCCCGACGCGTCCTTCACCGTGGGCGAGTCGGGCGACCCGCTGTTCACGATCACCGATGACGCCGGCTGCGGCAACCCCTGCTTCTACGGGTTCGCCTTCAGCATCAACGCCTCGCCATTCGACGCCAACACGTTCGGCATCACCGAGGACGAGCTCGTCGACGGTGGCGCGGGTCCGCAAGGCTTCACGCACGGCATCGGCATCGAGGGTCCCGCCGTGGACGAAGAGTTCCGCGACCGCCCTTGGACGGTCAACGTCGCGATGGACTACTGCCTGTCCAACGCCGATGGCCCGTGCGACGGCGCCGACAACGTCCGCTCCAACGGCGACGGCAATGTGGACTTCAGCATCCTGATGGTTCCGGAATAGACGCGTGGCCGTCGCGACCAACCTGCGCGAACAAAAGGTTGCCCGCATGGTCGAGCGCGAGGTCGGACCCGTCTGGGACGACCGCTTCGCTCGGCTGTTGTGGCGGCACCTGCCGCCGCTGCGCGAAGGGATGGTGCTCGACCTCCACAGCGGCGTCGGCAACACGATCGAGCAGCTGCTCACGCGCCTGCCGGCCTCCGTGCGCGTCCTCGGCCTCGAGCCGACCGAGGCCAAGCGCTCGCTCGCCAAGAGCAAGATCGCCCCGGAGTGGAAGAACCGGGTCTACCTCAAGGCCGAAGGCGCCGCCTCGGTGGCCGACATGGGCGACGCGCTGTACGACCTGGTCGTCGCCAACCTGGTGCTGAGCGAAGCTCACGACCTCTCCGAAGCGCTCGAGGGCCTCATCCGGGTAACGAAGCCTGGCGGCACGGTCATGGCCACGCTGCCCATGCACGGGACCTGGGCCGAGGCGGAGGATCTGCTGCGCGAGGTGCTTCGCGACGAGGGCCTCGACAAGGCCCAGAACCGACTGCGACGCATGGCTGGGCTCCGACCCACCGGGCCGTCGCTGGCGACCGTGCTCGGTGGCATCGGGCTCTCGCCGGCCCACTACGTCGTAGAGCAGGAGCGATTCACGCTGCTGTTCGGCTCGGGCCGCGAGTTCTTGTTCTCGCCCCTGGTCGAGCTGGGGCCGCTGCGCCTATGGAAAGCCGTGATCGAGAGCGAGGACGGCAACCCACAGCGGGCGTTCTTCCGGTTCAAGGAAGCCATCGACGCGTACTGCACCGCCAGCGTGTTCACGGTCACCGCGGTCGCAGGCGCGATCATTCTTCAGCGGCCGATGGCCGGCGAAGACCCTCGCACCCTACCGGGCGCGCACTACTGGCGCCGATACCCCGGCCTCGACGCGATGTGGCTCGAGGCGGAGTCGGGCCGCATGCCCGACGAGAGCCTGTCCTCGGACATCGACGTCGACCTCGACGCAGACGAGCCAGGAGGCGACGAGCCCGAATCCGAGAGCGCCGTGGTCACCGCGCCTCAGCGGGTCGTGCCGACGAGCGCCGAGGACGAGGCCCTGCGCGCACTCATGGAGACGCCGGTCTCGGCGTCCTCGGGGGACAACAACCTCGACGCCTTGCTCGACCAGGTCCTCGAGTTCGACTCGAACCAGACCTCGGGCACGACCGAGTTCGAAGAGCTCGATGATGAAGAGGTCGAGCTGGTCGATGTCGACCCTCGCCGACCGGGTGAGACCCTCAAGCGCATCAAGGCCCTGCTCCCGCCACCGAAGAGCGTTCCCCCGCCCCCGCCGGGCGGCAAGAAGTCGTCGTGACCCAAAGATCCGTCGCCGGGGTCATTCCCAAGGTCATCGCTGGCGTCGTCGCGCTCGGGCTGCCTGGGGCCTGCTCCAAGTCCGAAGCACCTCAGCCTCAGCCCGTGCAGCCAAGCTCCACGCCGCAGCCAGCGGCGCCGCCACGGGCGAAGAAGGCACCTCCGCTTCCGCCCGCCAAGGGGCCGCCAGTCCGGCGCGACGGCACGATGTACGGCACATCCGAGCTCATGGGCACCACCGTCTCGCTCAACGTCTACGTCGGGACCGAGGGCGACGCGGCCAAGGCCGGCAAAGCGATGGAGGACGCGCTCGCCGAGATGGCACGCATCGAAGACTCGATGAGCGAGTGGAGGCCCACCAGCGAGCTCTCCGCCCTCAACGACGCCGCCGGCACGGAGGCGATGGAGGTTTCGGCGGAGCTGTTCGAGGTGCTCGACGTCGCCAAGCGTATCCACGCGCAGACCGACGGCACCTTCGACGTCACGTTTCACGGCGTGGGCCACCTGTGGAGTTTCAAGCCGGGCGCGACGCCTCCGACCGCCGATGAGATCACCGCCGCGCTGCCGCTCGTCGACGGCGCCTCGGTCGAACTCGACGCTCGTGCGAAGACGGCCCGGCTGCCCAAGAAGGGCATGAAGATCGGCCTCGGCGCGATTGCGAAGGGTTACGCGGTCGACCGCGCGTCTGCGCTGCTGCGCAGTCGAGGGTTCGCCAATCACGTCGTCGAGGCCGGTGGCGACACGTACGCATCCGGCTCGAAGGGCGGTCAAGCCTGGCGCGTTGGGGTGAAAGACCCAGAAAGCCAGGGGTCGCTCGGCGTCCTGTCGATTCGCGAGCGCGCGGTCGTGACCTCGGGGGACTACATGCGGTTCTTCGAACACGAAGGTCGGCGTTACGCCCACATCCTCGACCCCACCACCGGGTGGCCCGTGGAGGTGTCGAAGAGCCCCAAGAGCGTCACACTGCTCGCAAGCGACGCCACGCAGGCCGACGCCTACTGTACAGCCGTCGCCGTCATGGGCCCCGAGGCCGGTCTGCGGTTCGTGGAGTCCCGACCCGATCTCGACGCGGTCATCATCGACCGAGACGGCACGGTACGGGTCTCCGCGGGTCTCGACGGCACCTACGAGCCCCTCCCCCCGGCGCGGCCGGAGCAGTAGTCGTCATCACGACTTTGAAACGGGCGGCGCCACTCTCTACAATTGAGCTTCCTTGCCCGCTTAGCCTCATGCCAGCCCGCGACTCGACGCAACCCTCCGTTGCACACGCAACGGACCCCAACTCCAGCGCCTCCGCCATCGGTCGAGCCCCGACCAGGATCGCTGGCGGTGCCGTGCCTCCTTCGGCGCCTCCGGGCCCGACCGCTCATGTCGCGCCACGCGCACTCGACCACACCTCCGAGACGGGCACCCGACTGGGCACGTACATGCGCGGGACCGAGGGGCTGCAGACCCCCGGCACAGAGTCGAAGCTCAAGCTGACACAGGGCAAGGCGATCCCAGGCACCCGCTACCGCATCATTCGGTGGCTGGGCGAGGGTGGCATGGGCGTCGTCTACGAAGCCGAGCACGTCGACATCGAGCGGCGTGTCGCGCTCAAGATCCTGCGCTTCGACCTGAGCCAGCAGGCGCACATGGTCAAGGTCTTCAAGGACGAGGCCAAGGCCGCGGGTCGGTTGGGTTCGCAGTACCTGGTCGACCTGTACGACTTCGGTGAGCTCTCCGATGGGCGGCTGTTCTTTGCGATGGAGCTCCTCGACGGCCACGACCTCGTGCCGCCCGACGAGCAGTACAGCATGGATCCGGGCACGTTCATCGCGATCCTGCGGCAGACGTGCAAGGGCCTGGGCGTGGCCCACCGCGCAGGCGTCGTGCACCGCGACATCAAGCCCGAGAACATCCTCACCACCACCGCGCCCGACGGCCGCGAGCAGATCAAGATCGTCGACTTCGGCATCTCGTCCATGCTGGCTGCGGGCTCGAACGGGGGGGCCGGCCTGGCCGGGACGCCGCACTACATGGCGCCCGAGCTCGTCCTCTCGCAACCGTTCGACGGCCGGCTCGACATCTACGCGATCGGCTGCATGGCGTACGAGTTCCTCGCCGGGGTGCCCCCCTTCGATTCGAAGACAATCGAGGGCCTGCTCGAGAAGCAGGTCACCGAGACGCCGCGTCCGCTCCGGACGGTGCGACCCGACGCGAACATTCACCCCGAGGTCGAGCGCGTCATCATGCAGTGCCTCGCGAAGAATCCGATCGATCGCTTCGCGACGACCGACGATCTCGAGGCCGCGCTGTGCGAGGCCCAGATCGCCGCGGGCATCCGGACCGACTGGGACGACCTCCCGCTGCCCGACCTGCCCAACGACCCGCAGCGGCGCGCAGCGATCGCCGCCGCGATGCCCTCGCCACACGCACCGAGCACGAGCAAACGCCCCGGCTGGGTGTGGCCCGTCGTCGCCGGCGTTAGCACCATGGCTGCGGTTGGCCTGGGCGCGTTCTTGCTGATGGGCGGCGGTCCAACCGAGCAAGAGGTCGATGACGTCGAGCGGCTCACCGCTGAGGCCCGCAGCGAGGCGTCTCGTGCCAACTGGATCGTGCCACCGCCCGACGACAACGGCGCCTCGGCGTACCAGAAAGTCGTCGAACTCGAGGAGCTCGAAGGCACCGCCGAAGACCTCGGCGACGAGCGCGGCGGCGAGCTCCGCATCGAGTTCTCGGGCACCTTGGTCAAACACGCCGACGAGCTGTACGAGCACGGCGCGAAGGACCTCGCCAGTCACTACTACTTCTACGCGCTGGTGTTCGACGACTCGAACGAGTACGCGTGGGAGCGCTCCGGGGCGACCCCGGGCATGCTCGCCAACTACACGCGCATGGCTGCACAGGGCGAGTTCAGCGACGCCGACCGCCTCTTCTCGACGGCTGCGGCCGCGGAGCTCGAGCAGGACCCGGAGAAGAAGGAGCAGAAGATGGCCGAGGCCGCCAAGCTCATGGACGACGACGAGGGCGACGCCGTCTTGGTCGCCGCCAGCAGTCAGACGGCGCGAAAGCTGCTCGGCCGCAACCGCAAGAAACCCAAGGGCGCCGAAGACGACGTCGACCCACTGGTCGCCGAGGCCACCAAGCCACCCCCGACGCCCGACCCCGCCGACTTCGCGCTCGACGACGCAGCCCAGGATCCGCCCTCCGCGGCCGAGCCCGCGGCCCCCAAGAAGAGGAAACACCGCAGCAAGACGAAGGACCCGACCGAGCTCCTCGGCCAGGCCGAGCGCGACCCACAGAAGGCGGCGGAGCTGGCCGAACAGGGCGTGGCCGCGCTCCGATCGGGCCAGCGCTCGAAGGCCGCGTCACTGTTCAACCAGGCGATCTCCTTCGACCGCAAGAACGCCAAAGCGCTCATGGGCCTCTCGGACGTCTACTTCGACACGGGCAAGAACCAAAAGGCCGTCGAGTACGCCGAGCGTGCAGTCAGGGCCTCACCGGCCAACAAGAGCTACCGGCTCAAGCTCGGCGACGCGTACTTCAAGGTGCTCCGCTACCGCGACGCGCTCGAGCAGTACGAAAAAGCCAAGTCGAAGGGCTCGAGCCGCGCCCAAGCCCGCATCGACAAGGTCAAGGCAAAGCTCGGCGGCTAGGGCGGCTAGAAGCGCCCCTGCAGCGTCACGCTGCCAAAGCCCACGCCCACGCGGGGACGACGGGTCCGTCGCCGCGCGGTGCTGCCTTCGAGCTCCCCCTTGCCGCTTCGCTTCTTGGCGCGGCTGTTGAGCAAAATCGCGATGCCGAGGGTGGTGAGCGCGCCGCCGGCGATGCCGAGGCCGAGGGCGTGCCACTCGGTGTTCCACACGTACTTGCAGTTGCCCTGCTCGTCTTCGTTGCGGAAGCAGTTGTTGTCGGTGTCACCGCCGAGCTTGTACGGCTGCTCGGTGGCGCCAAGGTAGCCGAAGGCCGCGGCGGCACCCAGCGCAGCGATGCCGGTGCCCAAGGACACCCAGCCCCACGGTCGCGACGGCAGCCGGCTGGGAACCTTCTCCAGCTCGAACGACAGCGTCTCGGCAACGCCTTCGACCAGCGCGACCTCCCGCTCGATCGCGATGAACCCCTCCTTGCTGACGCGAACGACCGACTTGCCCGGGACGACGGGACGCTCGAGCGGCGTCACGCCGATGATCTCGCCGTCGAGCAGGACCTCGGCCCCCTCGGGCTCGGAGGTGATCGACAACGTGCTCGGACCTTTGGCGAGGGCGTCCAGCTTGGTGCGAAGCGTCGCTGCGGCGGTCTCCATGAGGTTGCCGGCGTCGTTGATGCCGCAGATCTCGCAGGACTCGTCGGTCTTGGCCAGCGACTGCCCGCTGCCCCCTGCATAGAGCTCGACCTCCACGGCGTAGTCGCGATCGACGACGACGACCCGGGCTCGCAGCACGTTCGTGGCGCCAGTATCGGCCGCGACGTCAGCGAGGCACTTCGCGTCGGCGCACCCGAGGGCCTCCGGCGACGCCGAGACGACCGCCTCGGGCCGAACGACGCCAAAGTCCCCGCGCTCGAGCCCCTCGACGAGCTCCTTGGTGAGCGCGTCTCGGTCGGCGTCGCTGAGTTCGCCTTCGACCTCGATGGGCAACACGGCGACCGTGGCCCCCGGCTCCCCGGGCGCTGTCGCAGGAACGAGCGTCACGGCGGCCTCGGCGGCGGGCAGCGGGAGCCCGAGCATCCAGAGGCACGCAGCAACCCAGAACGCGGTCAAGCGTCGCCAAACTACCGTCACCACCTCAGCCTACCATCGGCTTGACCCGCCTGGGTGGGGGAGGACACGCTTCGCTGTGCTTCGGCTTCGCGTCTGCGCCTCCGTGTTCCTCGCGCTCGTCGCTTGTGACACTGTGCCGCCGCCTCCCCAGGCTCCACCGAAGGCCGCGCCGAGGCCCGCGAGAGCACCGTTCCGATACCAGCCCACGCTCGACGCCCACAAGCCTGCGCAGTCGAGCATGGAGCTCCTCGCCGAAGCAGGCGACGTCGCGCGTGGCCGCTTGCTCTTGGTCCTGGCCCATCACGACGCTCGAGACCTCTCGGTGGACGTGTGGACCTTCGAATCCAAGGGAGAAGACGACACGCTCATCCCCAAAGGGGCGCCCGTTCAGCTGCTGCCGCTGATACCCGAGAGCGCAGTCGATGCGGAGGTGCTCGACGACTTCGTTCGCACGCGCGCAGCGGGCCACAGCCCTGCTGCCAGGCCGCAGGGCGTGGCCGGTGAAGACGCGCCCGCGGTGCTCGAGCAGCTCCATGCCCACGCTTCGACCGCCCTCGACACCGCCGCCGCGCCCGCGGCACGCGTCGCCGCGCTCGCAGCCTTCACGCGGGGCCTCGACGATGACCTCCTGTTCAGTCGCCAGGGTCTCCCGAACGCGCTGGCCCTGATGGCCAAGGACGCCACCGCCTCGCTCGAGCAGGGCTCGAGCCGCCGGGCGAGCGCCCGCTGGGGTGACACGAAGATCTCGATGCTCCGCAAGGGCGACGGCTGGACGATCGACGCGGTGCGCTGAGCGCTACTTCTTCGTCTTCTTCGGCTTCCCGACCTGGCCCTTGCGCTGGTACAGGTCGACCCACTTCTCGTGTTCGGCGACGGATTTGCTGAACTCGTGGGTGCCGTCGTTGCGCGCGACGAAGTAGAGGAAGCGGGATTTCTTGGGCGCGAGGACGGCCTCGAGCGCCGCCTTGCCGGGGTTGGAGATCGGGCCCGGCGGCAACCCTTCGTGCGCGTAGGTGCTGTACGGGTTGCTCTTGTCGTCGAGGTGGATTCGACGGATGCGCCCCTCGAACTTCTGGCACGCCGCCGACTTCTCGGCCGGCACGGTGCAGCCGTAGATGATCGTCGGGTCGGTCTGCAGCAGCTTGGGCTTGAAGCTGGAGAACTTCATGCGGTTGAGGAACACCCCGGCGATCAGCGGGCGCTCGTGCTTGGCGCCCGTCTCCTTCTCCACGATGGAGGCGAGGGTGACCACCTCCTTGGGGCCCCAGCCAAGGGTGCGCTCGAGGCTCTGCAGCGAATCACGGTGCGTACGAGCCAGGCCGGCGAAGACCTGCTGGTGTCGCTGGACCATCTTGGTGACGACTTCGGCCGGGGTCGCCTTGGTGGCGAACTTGTACGTGTCGGGGAACAGGTAGCCCTCGGCCGTTTCGCCGTCGATGTCGAGCGAATCGAGCAGCGCCCTGTCGCGCATCGCGGCCTCGAACGCCTCGGGCGTGCCGAGCCCCGCGTCGGAGAGGATGTTGGCGACGTCGAGGATGTTCTTGCCCTCGGGAACCGTGACGCGAATCTCGACGGCTTTCTGCTTGCGTGCGAGTTCCTCGATGATCTCGTCGGGCGTCATGTCCCCGCGAAACACGTGCGGACCCGCGGTCGTCTTGCGGGCCGCGCCCTTGTGCAGCACGTAGACCTTGAACGCGGTTGCATCTTCGGAGCTCAGCACGCCGTGTTCGACCAGCAGCGCGAGCACCTGGGGAAACGACGCCCCGCGCGGGACCTCGAACTCGATCGTCTCCGTCGGCCCCTCGAGCGGCTTGGTCGGATACTCGAGCAGTCGCTCGTAGGCGCTGTGGGCCGACCACGCCGCCCCGACGAGCGCCACGAGCACCACGGCGAATGCCCAGCGCTGCGGTCGCGCGGACGCCTTGGGCTTCCACCACGGGCGCTTCTTGCGACGGGTCCGCCCGCGCGTCTTCGCCCGGCTCACGGCGTCACCTCGCTCTTGTTGCGCTGCGCGTCGATCCACCCCTGAAGGATGACCTGAGCGGCGACCGCGTCGATCTTCTGTTTGCGTCGGGCGCGGGAGACATCGGCCTCGAGCAGCGTCCGCTCTGCGGCCGCCGTGCTGAAGCGCTCGTCCCACAGGTGGATGCCCACCGAGACACCCTGCGTCTGCATCTCGGCCTCGAGCGCCTCGACGAATCGATGCACCGCGCGTGCTCGCCGGCCGACCCGCCCATCGAGCTCCAGGGGTAGTCCCACGACGATCGCCTCCACGCCCTCCGCTCGAGCCTGACGCACGATCTCCCGCGCATCTTGTACGTGGCCCTTTCGAGCCCACACGTCGTACGCCGTCGCAATCAGCCCCGACGCCTCGCCGAGCGCGCGGCCGATCGTCTTGGAACCGACGTCGAGGCCCAGAGACCGCATTTGCAGGGTCTTACCACGGCAGGACGGCCGCGCGCCCGAAACCGGCGGGGTTGCCCCACGAGCGCGGGTTTGCCAACGTTTCCCGCGTTGGATGTCGCTGAGCCCCTGATCGACGAGCCCCTCGAGACGGGCGCCGAGATCGGCAGCGGTGCGATCGCGACGGTCCACGAGGTGATCGGCGCGCGCAGCCGGGCGCGGTTCGCCGCGAAGGTCTTGCACGCTCGGCATGAGCGCGACGCCGGGGCACGGGCCCGGTTCGAGCGGGAGGCAGAGCTCTCCTGCGGCCTCGTGCACCCCAACATCGTCCGCGTCTTCGGCGTGCGCTCGGTCGCGGGCCGAACCGCGCTGGTCATGGAGTTGGTCGAGGGGCCGACGCTCGGGAGGCTGCTCGCGCGCGAGGGTCCGCTCCCGCTGGAGACCCTGATCTCCATCGCTCGCGACCTCGCGCTGGGGCTCGCCCACGCCCACGCCGCTGGCGTGATCCACCGAGACCTCAAGCCCGCCAACGTCCTGCTCGCACCCGGCAGTCCCCAGGTCGCGAAGATCGCCGACTTCGGCATGGCGCGGGCGGCCTCGTTCGCGGCCGCAGACAAGCGCGCGCTCACCGTGCTCGGCACGCCGCCGTACATGGCGCCCGAGTGCCTCGACCCCCTCGCGGTCGACCCGCGCACCGACCTGTACGCGCTGGGCTGCATCATGTTCGAGATGGCGACCGGATCGCCGCCTTACGGTGGCAACACGCCCTACGCGGTGCTCGAGGCTCATCGCACGGCGGAGATCCCCGCCCTGCCCCACGAGTATGGCCCCGAGCTCGACGGGCTCGTGCGGCGCCTACTCGCCAAGGCTCCCGGCGAGCGGCCCCAGGCGGCCACGGCCGTCGCCTCGATGCTCGAGCAGCTCACCGAGACCTCACTGGTCCCCGCTCCGACATCGCTCGGCCGCGTGGGAGGCCACGAGAGCGACGGCCGGTGTGCACGCTGCGGCGCCGAAGTGCTCGCCGAGCTTCGGGTCTGCTTTCGGTGCGGCATGGTCCAGGTGTTCGTCGAACCCGGGCAGCACAGCGTGTTCGTCGTCGGCCCCGGACGCCTCTCGCACAAGTTCTCCAGCGAGCTCCGCGACGCGCTCGTCCGCTGGGTCCGCGCCAACGCGGCCGCCGGCCTCGACCCCGGAGATCTCGAGCGACGCATCCCCCGGCTCGCGTTCCCCCTCGCGGTCGGCCTGAGCGAGCGTAGCGCGCGAACCCTGGCCGACGCGCTGGCCCACCTCGGGATTGAGGCGGATGCGCTCCGCGGAGGCGCTTCGGCTCACCCCGCGGCGCAATACACCGCGCGCGCGCTCTTTCGGCGCGGCATGACGCTCGCCGCCGCCGTCATGGCGATGCCTTCGGTGCTCAACCCCTTTCTCGGCATTCCGCTCACGATCGTCGGGGTCCTCGTCGCCCTGCCCTTCGTCTGGATGCTCGCGCGGCGCTCCGCGTTCCGACAGGCCCTGACCGTCGGCCAGCGGACGAGCACGCGCGCGCTCCCGCCAGCCATGCAGCACAAACTCGACATGCTCTACGCCACCGTGCCCACGATGAAGGAAGAGCGGCACCGCGAGGCCCTTCGCGCGGTCGTACATCGCTGCGTCGACTTTGCGCGCACGCTTCCGGCCGAGCAACGAGACGAGGTCGAGCTCGAGATGGCGCATGCGATCAACCTTGCGGCGGTCGCCGCCTGCCGCATGGATACGCTCGACGCCGAGATGGCACGCGCGGTGTTCGACCCGGCCGACCCCGAGGATCGGGCACGCATGCGGGAGCGCGACATGTGGTCCGCTCGGCTCCTCGACCTCACGGCCACGCTCGATGCCCTCGCGGCCCGGCGTGCCTCGGCACAACACCGGCACACGGACGCCTACGAAGCCGACGCGCTCGCGTCGCTGCGCGCGACTGTAGAATCACTCGAAGAGGTCCAGGCGCTTTGACCCTCTCCTTCCTCGATCGACCCCACGACGTGCTGCAGGGGCCGGCCGATGTCGGTACCGAACAGCGGTGGTTGGTCCGCCTGGCGGACGGACGCGACGCCTTGGTCGGCCAACTCGCGCCGGACCTCGCACGCGACGAGTCGATCCGCCGCCGCTACGTTCGGGACCAGGAGCGGGTCATCCAGCTGGGCGTGCACGCGGTCGTCGAGACGGTCGCCCTCGGTCCTGCGCCCGACCCTCGCGACCCGGCAGGCGATCCACCGTGGCGCGTCCGCCTCGCCCCGGACGCCGAGTCGTTGTCCTCGATCCTCGCGCGCGCGCCTCTGGGCCTCGAGGAGTTCACCGCGATCTTCTCGGGGTTGGCCGACGCCGTCCACGTGATTCACCAAGCGGGCGCGGTGCTCCGTGATCTCCGGCCCGAGCAGGTGCTGCGGACCCGAAGCGGCACGATCGTCCTGTGCGACATCGGGCTCGCGCGGGTGGACGTGCTGTCGAGCCACACCGCGTCGAGCCTGCTGCTGCAGGGCAGCCCCTACGCTGCCCCCGAGCAGCTCTTTCGCACCACCGTCGACCAGCGGAGCGACCTCTACAGCCTCGGAGCGCTGATGTGGCACGGGCTCGTCGGCGCACTTCCGTTCGACGATGGGCCGGCCCTGCTGCGCGAGCGTCCACCCCTCCCCGACCCGACCACGCTTCGCGCCGACACCCCACAGGAGCTCGCAGAACTGCTGCCCCGCCTGCTCGAAGCGGAGCCCGAGCACCGACCGCCGAGCGCATCGGAGATCACCTGGGTGCTCCGAGGAGGGCACGCGCTCGCGCTCGCCGATGGCACGGTCAACTGTCAGCACTGCGGCGCGTCCCTCCGCATGGGCCAGCGGCTGTGCATGGCCTGTGGGCGCCTCGCGGTCCGCTTCACCCACGTCCCGCTGGGGGAGCGAGGCTGGGGGCTCGACCTTCTGTCGCTCAGCGAAGACGCGCGGCGGCTCGAGTGGCTGCAGCGCTTTCTCGCCGACGTGTCACGCCACCCGATGCGCGCGCCGGAGTTCATCATCGGCAACGTCCACCTCTACGACGAGGACGAAAAGGTGGGCCGGCTCCGGCTCCCCGCGCGCTTGTACTCCGACCTCGATGAAGAGACGGCGACGTCGCTGCACGAGACCATGCGCGAGCAAGGTCTCGCGGTGCAGCTCGTACGACCCGACGCCTCGCGCCGCGCAGCGCTCGAGCTGCTCGGTGCTGGCCTCGCCGCGCCTGCCATCGTCGTCGCCTTGTCGACGTTCACCCCGGCAGCCGTCTGGGGCACGGTGACGGGACTCTTCGTGGTCGGCTTCATCGCCCTCCTGGCGCGGTTCAACAACATCACCGCCGACAAGCGCACCCCCGGCGCGTTCAGGCTCCGCGACGCGCCCGTCGCCCTGCCCGCCTCCGATCCCTACGTGGCACGCCTCGCAGGCCTGCTCGACCCTGCGCCGCCGGCCGACGTCCGAGCCATCGTCACCGATCTCGCGCTGCTCGTGCAGCGACTCGTCGACCACCGCGCCACGCTGCATGGCGGGGGCACAGCAGAGCTCGACGTCGTCACCGCCCCCATCGAGCCCCTCGTCGACGCAGTCGAACGCGCGGCCGGGCAGCTCATCGCCTTCTCCGAGGAGCTCGACTCGCTCGACGAAGGCGCGATGGTCCGCTCGCTGGCCGCCGCCGAGGCCCGAGAGGACCCCGCGCACGTGCGCGAGCCCATCCTGCGCGGCCTCGACCAGCTTCGCGCGCTCGAAGATCAGCGAGCCGCCGTGCTGCACCGCCTGCTCGAGCTGCAAACGCTCCTACACCGCACGGTCTCCCTGGGCCTGAGCGTGCAGAACCCCGCAGCACAGCACGAGCGCGACATGCAGCGCGCGCTCGCCAGCCTCGAGCACGCCTCGTGAGGCCGGCCTTCAGAACGGAGGCGGCGGGGGAGGAGGAACGCACCGGCCTTCGCCGCCGTTCGTCGACCATTGAGCGGGATCGAAGTTGCCAAAGGCACACCCGTTGGGGTCATGGGGCGCGGTCATGATCCAGTAGTTCAGACAGCCGACCGTGTTGATGTCGGTGTCGGTGAACGACGGGAAACCGGCGGGCACGTAGGTGCCGTCGGAGATCAGGGCTTGGAGCTGCTGGCGACAGTCGTTGGTGGTCGCGCCGGGCTCGAACAGGTCGGGGCAGAAGTCGATCGCGAACTCGCAGTAGTTGATCTCGTTGGGGGAGGTCTGGTCGGTACACAGCTCGGTGGGGACGATGGCCCCGTGCCCACAGTGGAGGTTGTAGGCGGACGAAGACTCCGCGCCCTCGAGGATTGCGGCCTGCTGGTGGTGGAGTCGGCATTGCACGGTGTCCCCGTAGCCGAAGTGCTGGTCGACCTGGCTCACGCCGTCCAGGACGTCGGTCCCAAAGCCGGGACACGCGGCCATGCACTCCTCCATGGCGTCCATGTCGGGGTCATCGTCGAAGTATGTCGTACCGGCTGGAGGGTAGTCTGGGTTGTCCGCCGTGCAGACGGCGACGCCCTGTCGGCAATAGACGTCGCACCAGCGCCCACACGTATCTCCACCCGAGGCGCTGGCGTTGGCGCACGCCTCGGCTCGTGCTCCCGGCCCCGCCGCGGCTTCCGCCTCGGCGATCCAGTGCATGCGACACCCGATCGTATCGACTGCGTCGTCGTCGAAACTGCCCATCGGGACGGTCGCGAGGGGACTCTCACACCAGTCGATGCACGACGCCTCGTGGTGGAACCCCTCCATTGGACACACGTCGGCCATCTGGGCGCAGTACGTCGTGCAGTCCGGCGTGGCCTGACTCCCAGAGCTGTCCGAGCCCGTCGAACCATCGCTGCTCCCCCCTGAGCTGCTGCTCCCCGAGCTGCCGGGGTCCAACGAGGTCGACCCCTCGCTCGTCGTGCTCTGCGCAGACGTGGACATGCCCGTCGTGTCGTCAGCGCTCGTCTCCGCCGCCGTCGATGCGTCCGAGGTGGACGTCTGCGCGCCAGTCGACGACGACGACCCACCGTCGGACCCCGAGTCGCACGCAAGCAGCAGGGAGGCCAACACGACTGAGACCCGTGGGAGGTGACGCATCATGTGTTCGATCGTGCAGGAGTTCTTGCCGCGGAACCAGACCAGATCGGGACGTGGAGGCCGCTAGCGCTCTCCGATGACCCTCGCGAGCTCCACCTGCGCGGCGGCGAGCAGCGCGGGATCGGGCCTCAGCGGGTACTCGCGCGAAACCGCGACCGCCAGCTTTATCGCGTGGTCCCCTCGGCTTCGCGCCGCCGCAAGCACGAGCGCGCGCGAGTCGGGCAGGCTCGCGGGCGGCTCCCAGTCCACCCAGGCTCGCGAACCTCCGTGCGCGGCATGCAGCGACGCGACGGCGTGGAACACCGCCTTTCTAACGTCGAGCTGTGCCCCCTCCTCGACGTAGGGAAGCAGGGGGCGGACGGCCGCCGTGGCCGTGATTGCGTGCAGCTGGGCGAAGCCGGATCCGGTCGAGGTCAGCATGATGCGCGCCGCAATCGCGACCATCTCGGAGAGGAACCCACCGGTCGACATCGATCGCAGATCGACCTTCGCAATCGCGTGGTGAAATCGCGGCGCGCGATCGACCGCCCGCACGCGATCCATGATGAAGCCGGCGGTGGACTGCTCCTCCTCGGACAGCCCCGGCAGCGTCGCCATCGCCGTTTGCAGGTCGAGCGAGGGGTCGACCCCGACCTCGCCGGGGAGCGGCTGAAACCACGCCGCCCAGTAGCCGAGCGCGTGCGCGACCTCCTCGGCTCTGTCGTCGCTCGGTCGCCGCGTCCACCCGCGCACCGCATGGGAGAGGCGGATGAGCCCGTGCGTTGCGCCCGCCATCAAGCCGGGCAGGAGCTCGGGCAGCGCCTCTCGCACGACCGCCTCGACCGAGCGGTCCGCGATGCGGGCTCGGTAGTGCGCGATCCATCGAGCCTCCTGCCGATCCCCGAGCGCAAGAGGTCCGTCGCTGGCCTCGGGCAGGGGCTCGAGGATCTCGAGCGTTTCGTCGGTGAGCGCCTCCGCGTACTCGCCGAGCCCCGCGGTCTCGAGCGCCTCGACCACCATCGGGCCGTGGTTGCTCATGCCGCCGTCGTACGAAGGTGCGGTCTGGTGAAAGCGTCGAAGCAGCGCGTCCATGCCCTCGGTATCCCACCGAAGGGCGTGCGTGTCGGCCCCTTGGGTCTGTCATCAGCACAACTCCAACGTATCGACCGCCCCCGCACGGGCACCCTGGAGCTGGAGCCAGAGTTCACGTAGTAGCCTGTGCTCAGATGATGCCGCGATCGCTGCTCGCCACCCTCGCTGTCATGGCATGCGCCTCGGGATGCTTCGCCGACCCGCCGCCGGGGAGCGCGGCGGATGAGAGCAGCAGCGGCGCGGCGGAGGCCTCGGGCACCACGACCTCCGGGCCGAGCTCGAGCGACACGACCGCCGAACTCTCCGACTCGTCGGGCCTCTTCGGGACGACCTTCGGCACCACCACCGGCCCGCTGTTCGAGACGTCGTCGGGCACGGACGCGGACGCGTCCACGACCGACGACCCGCCGCCTCCGATCTGCGGCTGCCCGGAGGATGCGCTCCTGTGCGAGGACTTCGAGACGTTCAACGCGGGCATCTTTCCCGGATGGGGCGCGACCTCCATGCCCGTGGGCATCGCGGTGCAGCAAGTCGACTCGGTATGCGAGCAGGCATTCCGCACCGAGATCGCGCCGGGCGAGAGTTTCTCGGTCCTCGGACGGTCGTTCCCCAACATCCTCCAAGACGACACCACCGATGTCATTCGCATCACCGGAGTGATCCGAGTCGAGGCGGGTTGTGCCACGAACACGCCACACCGCCTGCTCTCCGCCCGCGCCGACGGCCCCAACCAGAGCTTCCGCTACGCGGCCGACATCGTGATCGACGGAGACACCCTCCAGCTCGCACAAGCGACCGCGGTGCTGGGGCAGACCGACTCTGCCGATATCGGAGATGCGGTGTTCGACATGCCGCAGAAGTTCGAGCTCATGCTGACGGGGCTTCGGTCCGGCCGAAACCCCACCGCGTCGGCCCGCGTCGGTTTTGGGTCGGTCGATAGGCCCCTGCTCGAGTTCGGTCCCGACGGCCTCGCGCTCAACCCCGTGCTCGGGCCGTTCGCGTTCGAGGACGCGTCCATGGCTGGATGTGCCGTGGAGTTCGACGACGTCGCCGTCGAGACGCTGGCGGAGCCGGCCGTCGCTCGCTAGTCGCGCCGTGTCATCGCCGGCTGAGCAACCACGCACAAAGGGTCGCCACGATGACGACGGCTCCGGCGGTGAGCACTGACGCTCCGATCCAGTAGCAGGCCATCGCCAGCACCCCGAGCAGCTGGATGAGCGACAGCTGCAGCGTGCTGCGTTCGCGCGAGAACAAGAGGAACAACCCGCTGAGCACGATCACTGCGGCTCCGATGCCCCAGACGATCTGCTCGACCTGAATCGATCGGCCCAGCTCTTCCCACGAGGGGTCGACGATCGCCAAGCCGAGGCGCGATCCAACCTCCCACGCGATCACCTCGAGGGCGAACGCGCCCGGCAACCAGAGGACCGCAGACTCTCGTTCGAAGGCCAATGCCTAGAAATGATAGTCGAACGCGTAGGTCACACACGCATCTTCGGCCTGATCGACGCGCACCCAGACGATCATACTGTCGTCGTTAATCACGCTCGACCCACACAGGGCGTCGGGCACGTGGATCAGCGAGTCGGCGCAGCAGCCGGGGCGACCATCGGGCGAGGTCGTCGCCACCGCCTGCTCCTGACAGGGAAAGTCGACGTCGTCGTCGGGGCAGTCGGCAAACTTGCAGAAGCGGACCGGGGCCGACGACACGATGGTACGGAATGGGTCGACGCTGCTGAACGCCTCGTCCGAGCCATCGTAACGGAACCAGTCGACGTCGTCGGGGCCGGTCAGCACACCCATGACGGTGCCCCCGTCGTCATCGTCGTCGCTGATCTCTCCAAGAAAGTGCGCCGTGTCTTCGGTGATGTTCTCGCCAAAATCGTCGTCGATGCACTCGATGGGCGTCGCGCAAACCTCGTCGATGCACTCGAGCCCCTCGGCGCACATCTCTTCGTCACACGCGCAGCCGAGCTCGCCGGGCGTGCAGCCGGTCGACTCTTCGCCGTCCGAGCTCGAGCTGCTGTCGTCGGCCACGCCGCTGGAAGACTCGGTGCCTGGCGCGTCGGTCGTGCTGCTCGACCCGGGGTCGGTCGCGCTGCCGGTCGAAGTGCCGTTGGTCGTGATCCCCGTGGTCGTCACGGGCGTGCCCGACGACGAGCTCTCTGCTCCCTCGCCCGAGCTCCCGCCAGCCCCTCCAACGTCGGATTCGCCACCGCACGCGACGAGAAGAGCCCCCAAGACCACCAAGCAACCGGTCAATCGCATCCCGTCCTTCATAGCAGAGCCGGTCCGAGCTGTGGGTAGCATTCGCGGCGTAGCCGCAACGCAGGGTACCCTTGGCCCATGATCGTCTTCGAAGTTCATCTCGTCGCCGGGAGCGAGGGCAAGGACCTGCTGAGCGCCGAGGTGCTCCAAGAGACGCAGGCTCAGGTGATGGCGCCGGCCGAAGCCAAGGCGCTGGGGTTCGAAGGCTTCCCCGAAGACACGAACCTGCGCCTCGTCGCGGTCGCCGAGAAGGATCAGCGATGGGTCGAGAAGGCGCTCGAGCGCGCGCCCGACGTCACCGGGTACCGGGCGCACACCGTCCACATGTAGCGGGTCGAACTCGGCAGCGATGACCGCACGCTACGACGCCCCCGATGGGTCTCCTCGCTGCCGCTGGGCAGGCGCTGCTCCCGACTTTCTCGCCTACCACGACACCGAATGGGGTTTTCCGGTCGCAGACGACCGCACCCTGTTCGAGAAGCTCAGCCTCGAGGCGTTTCAGTCCGGACTGAGCTGGCGAACGATCCTCTCGAAGCGAGAGAACTTTCGCCGAGCGTTTCACGACTTCGAGATCGACCGCGTCGCGCGCTTCAACACGAGGAGCGTGCAACGCCTCCTCGAAGACGAGGGCATCGTTCGCCACCGCGGGAAGATCGAGGCGGTCATCAACAACGCCCGTCGCGCCCACGAGCTGATCCGAGAGCACGGATCCCTGGCAGCGTACGTGTGGAGCTACGAGCCCGACGCCGAGAGCCTCCCGCCGCCTCAGACCGTCTCCGTCACACCCGAGTCCACGGCGCTTGCCAAAGCTCTCAAGCGGAAGGGCTGGATGTTCGTCGGGCCAACCACGGTCTACGCGTTCATGCAGGCAATGGGCCTCGTCAACGACCACGCCGAGGGCTGCATCATCCGCAGCCGCGCTCGAACGGAGCGCGAAGCCTTCACCCTTCCGAAGGAGTCCTGAACGGTGACCGAGTTCAACCCGGCCAAGACTGCTCCACTCGATTCGGGAAATCGGACGCTCTGCGTACGACAATCGGACTACGACTCGCGCCGTGTCTCCCACCAGACGGTGCGAACGTTGCGAAACAAGACCGAGATCAGCGGGATGCCGAACAGCGCCGCGACCATCAGCGTCATCACGGGCGCGACTTGGTAGCCCTTCCCCGGATCGAGCGCCGCCCCCAAGAGGAAGACACCACCGACGAGGGGGATGAGGACCGCCCCCGCCACGGCCAATGTGCGCCTCATGACCCTTCGCGTCGCGCTGACCGGCGATCTCGGCTCGACGTAGTACTCGAACGTCCCTGCTTCGACGAACGGCTCGCGCCTCAGCTTCGCCTCGGCTCGCCGTCCTGCGCGTCGCACCTCCGCGCGGGCCTGCATCCGCTGCTGCCATCGCCGCGCTTGCGCCGACGCTCGAACCGCTTCGTTGACTGCTCCTGCTCCACCTGCTGCTCCCATGTCGTGGTGGCAGTACCCGCGCCGAAGCGGGCCGATTGCAGTCTATGGCTCCAACAGGCGCGCAAATCTGGCGTGGGCCCGTCGCGACGACGCACCCACGCCCGAGCCCACGCTCAGGCGCTGGCGGACGCCTCGGCCTTGGCTTTCTTGCCGTGGCACTTCTTGTAGCGCTTGCCCGACCCGCACGGGCACGGGTCGTTGGGCCGCACCTTGGGAATGGCCTTCTTGGACTTGGCCGCCTCGACGGCTTTCTCCACCTGCTCGGCCTGCTTGGCCTGCTTGACCGCGGGCGAGGCGTTGAGCTGCTCCATCGCCCGGCGGGCGGCCTGCTGGAGCTTGTCGAGCTCGCCCTTCGACGCGGCGGCGCGACGCTTTCGGGCGCCGCCCGCTCCTGCGCTGCGCTGGTTGGCGCGGGTCAGCGCCGTCTCGTACTCGGCGCCTTCTTCGGCTTCGCGCTTCTGCTCCTCGGTGAGCTTGAGCATGATGACCTTGTCGAGACAGGTCTGCTCGATGCCCTCCCACATCTCCTTGAAGAGGTTGTAGCCGCGGATCTTGTACTCGTTCTTGGGGTCACGCGTGGCGTAGCCCACCAGCCCGATGCCCGTGCGCAGGTGCTCGATGTTCTTGAGGTGAGCGATCCATTGCCCGTCGATCTCTTTCAGCCAGATATGGCGGATGTGATAGAGGTAGACGGTCAGGCGGTAGTCCTGTTCGCGCTGCAGCAGGAGCGCTTCGGTGGCGTTCCAGCAGATGTCGATGAGCTCGTCCTGGTTCTCGGGGACGTCGCTGAGGTCGACCTCGGCGTGGAAACGCTCGCGCATGAGCTCCTCGAGCTGCTCGATCTCCCAGTCGTCGGGGTGGACCTGCTCGGGGCAGAGCTCGTCGACCGTCTTTTCGACCAGCGCAAACGCGAGGTCGTGCAGGCGTTCGCGCTGCTGGATGAGCGCCGCCGCAGTCTCGCGCACGGCGACCTCGCACAGCTCGCCATAGTCTTTGCGCGCGCCTTCGAGGTCGACCATCGCGCCGTAGTGCCGGTAGAGCACCCGCATGAGGTTCTCGGCTTCTACGCCCTCGACGGGGAACGGCTTGTCGCCACCGTCGGTCTCGGCACCGTCTTCGATGAGCGTCGCGATATGCTCGTCGATCAGCCCGACCACCTTCTCGCGGATTTCCTCGGACAGCGACTCGATCGTGTGCGGACCCGAGGTCTCCGGTGGTGGCGGGAGCTTGTCCTCTTGCTCGGCGCGGGCCTTCTCGTCGAGGATCTCGGGGCGGTAGCGCCCCTCGAGGATCTGCTTGCGCAGGGCGTAGATCGCCTTGCGCTGCTCGTTCATGACGTTGTCGTACTCGAAGATGTTCTTGCGCGTGTCGAAGTGCATCGCCTCGACTTTTTCCTGCGCGTTCTCGATGGCCCGGTTGACCAGCGGCGCCTCGATCGGCACGTCTTCTTCCATGCCGAGACGCTCCATCAGGCCCGTGATGCGGTCGGCCCCGAAGATGCGCATGAGGTCGTCCTCGAGGCACAGGTAGAACTGCGACGAACCCGGGTCACCCTGACGACCGGCGCGTCCACGAAGCTGGTTGTCGATCCGGCGGCTCTCGTGCCGCTCGGTGCCGACGATGTGTAGACCCCCGATGCTGAGGACTTCCTCTTTTTCGGCTTCACACTGCTTCTTCAGGCCCTCGTAGAGTTTCTGATATTCCTCGGGTTTCTCGTCGGGGTCGAAGTGCTCTCGCGCCATCATCTCCGGGTTGCCGCCGAGGATGATGTCGGTGCCGCGACCGGCCATGTTGGTGGCGACCGTCACCGCGTACTTGCGACCCGCCTGCGCCACGACCAACGCCTCGCGCGCATGTTGCTTGGCGTTGAGGACGTTGTGCGGGATTTTGGCGCGGTCGAGCAGCTGGTGGATGACGTTGGACTTCTCGACGCTGGTCGTGCCGACGAGCACCGGCTGACCCGCCTCGTGCTTCTCCTTGATCTCGGCGACTACCGCGTTGAACTTGCCGCGCTCGCTCTTGTAGACGAGGTCGTCGCGGTCGTCGCGAACGATGGTGCGGTTGGGCGGCACCACGAACACGTCGAGTTCGTAGATCTTGTGGAACTCCTCGGCCTCGGTATCCGCCGTACCGGTCATGCCCGAGAGCTTCTTGTACATGCGGAAGTAGTTCTGATAGGTGATCGTCGCGAGCGTCTGGCTCTCGGGCTGGATGGGCACGCCCTCCTTGGCCTCGATCGCCTGGTGCAGACCGTCGCTCCAGCGGCGACCTTCCATCTTGCGGCCCGTGAACTCGTCGACGATGAGGACTTCGCTGCCCTCGACCAGATAGTTGACGTCTTTCTTGTAGAGCGTGTGCGCGCGCAGGCCCTGGTTGACGTGGTGCAGCAGCTCGTTGTTCTCGGGCGCGAACAGGTTGCTGCAGCCGAGCTCCCGCTCGAGGCGGTCGACGCCCGCGTCGGTGAGTTGCACGCTGCGGTGCTTCTCGTCGAGCACGTAGTCGAGGTCGCGACGCAGCGACGGCATCACCTTGTCGACCGTGTAGTAGAGGTCTGCCGGCTTGTCGGCCTCGCCCGAGATGATCAGCGGCGTGCGAGCCTCGTCGATGAGGATGGAGTCGACCTCGTCGACGATCGCGAAGTTCAGCTCGCGCTGGACGTACTTCTCGATCGTCTCCTTCATGTTGTCGCGGAGGTAGTCGAAGCCGAACTCGTTGTTGGTGCCGTACGTGATGTCGCACCGGTACGAGCGTTGCCGCTCCACGTGGTAGAGGCCATGCACGATGGTGCCGGTCGACAGACCGAGGAACCCGTAGAGCTGGCCCATCCACTCCGCGTCGCGGGAGGCCAGGTAGTCGTTGACGGTGATGAGGTGGGCACCCCGACCGCTGAGGGCGTTGAGCACCAGTGCGCTGGTCGCGGTGAGGGTCTTGCCCTCACCGGTCCGCATCTCGAGCACCTTGCCTTGGTGCATCGCGATGCCGCCGATCATCTGCACGTCGTAGTGGCGCATCTTGAGGACGCGCCAGCCGGCCTCGCGGACCACCGCGTACACGTCGACGATGAGGTCGTCGAGCGACTTGCCCCGGTCGATCTGCTCGCGGAACTCCCCGATCTTCGCCTTGAGCTGGTCGTCGGACAGCTCCTTGAGGGCGGCCTCCTGCGCATTGATGGCGTTGAGCAGCGGCTGCAGCTTCTTCATCTGCCGCGAGTGCTTGGTGCCGAAAACTTTCTTGATCAGTCCGCCGAACATGCGTGCGTGGCTTTCTCGGGCCCGGCCAGGCCGGGGTCGCGAATGTGGGGAAGGCTACGGATAGGACGCCCCCCTGTAAACGCGGGTATCGCGAGCGCTCAGCGTACGCTGAAACCGCCTCGATCTGACGTCTGAGGCGTATTTGGCGGGCTATGCGGTGATAGAGTCGAGCCGCTGATGTCCGAGTACCGCGTCGCGCTTCGTCACACCACGCTTCTCGAGTCCGCCGCGCTCCAGGATCTGGGCGACGACCGCTGGTTCATTGCGACCGCGGCGCCCCCGCCCACCAGCTCGATCCTCACGCTGCACGAGGGCGAGACGGAGAAGTTCTTCCTCGTCGACAAGGTTTTCGAGGTCGAGTCCGAAGGTCAGCTGCGCGGCGTGGTCGGAACCCTGACCGACGCCCAGGCGCACGAAGAGGCGTCGATGCTCGGCACCGAGCAGCTCGAAGACGGCGAAGCACCCGACGAGGTCGCCCCGACCATGCCGGTTCCCGCGCCCGTGCTCGCCGATGGCGATGACGAAGATCCCGACGAAGCCGAGCGTCAGCGGCTCGAAGCCGACGCCCCCTCCTCGGAGGACGACGAGGCCGACGCGGACGACGACGAGTCGGACGAACAGTCGTAGCGCCGAAAAAATCCGCGTGGAGGCGTAATGGAATCGGCCGTGCGGTGACAACCACTTGGTTGCGCACGTCGAGCCGCCCCCACCCCGATGCAGCACGTCTCCCGCCTCATCCCGGCCCTGCCGTTCTTCGCGGCCCTTCTCGCGCCCACCGCGGCGCTCGCCAGCCTGTCGGGCGACGCGCGGAGCACATCCGGCGGCACCATGGACGCCGACGGCGTCGAGGATCCCTTCCCCGACCACGTCGAGCAGACTCGACCACGTGATGTCGCCGTCCCGGGCATGATCGCGCTCGGCCTCGCGGGCGCGTCCGTCGTGATGGGCAGGGTCGCGCTGCGCCCCGACTGCGGCCGCCAAGACGACATCACCACCTGCACCGCTCCGAGCGAAGGCGACATCGGCGTCCGCGGCGGTCGGGTCTTCGGTGCGATCGGGTTCGGTGCTGGCGGGGCCGCCTTCGGTGCGATCGCTGGCCGTCAGTTCGGCCGCTGGCTCGACGAGCATCCTCGGCTCAGCTTCGAACGCAAGCACCGCATCGCGCTCGGAACGGGCACCACCGCCGTCGTCCTGGGGAGCGCGGGCGTGATCGCCGGCGCGACCATGCTCGGCGTCGGAACCCACCGCGCCGTCACCATCGGCCGCGGATTCGAAGGCGACACGGAAGCCCTCACCGACGAAGAGTACGTCCAGCTCAACGAGGGCCTCGACCAGGTCCGCACCGCTCGCGCCGGGCTGATGCTGCTCGTCGCCACACCGACCCTGCTCGCGACGGGGATCTCGCTGCTCGTGCACCGGCCGCAACGCGAGCGGCTCACGGTTGCTCCCACCTTCGGACGTGGGCACGCCGGGCTCGACGTCCGCGTGCGGTTCTGAGCCGGTCGGAACCGCAGGGGCGCACAGACTGTGGAAGGCCCGGTGCTATAGTCCCGCCGCCGCGACAGGACCCCTTGCACGACGACACCCACACGAGCGAGATCAACACGCCGCCCGCGCTGCGGCCCGGCATGCCGATGCACGTCGTCGCGCCTTCGGGGCCCGTCGACCCGCCGCGGCTCGACAAGGGCCTCCGCGCGCTCGGACGGGTCCTCTCGGACGACGCACCGTTCGAGCTCGCGGCCAACCTGCTCGAACGCGACGGCTACTTTGCCGGCTCGGATGAGGCACGAGCCGCTGCGCTGCACCACGCCTTTGCCAGCGCTGAACCGGGGGTCATCATCTGCGCGCGCGGGGGCTATGGGGTCACGCGCCTGTTGGGCCGACTCGACCCCGCACGCCTCCGCCGCAACCCGAAGTGCATCGTCGGATTCTCGGACATCACCGCGCTTCTGTGCTGGGCGTTCGTCTCCGCCTCCGTCGCCGGCATCCATGGCCCAGTGCTCGGCCAACTCGGCGGGTTGCATCCCGGCGACATCGATCATCTCTTCGATCTGCTGCGGGGCGAGGTTCCCCCGCCCGTCATCGCGTCCGAAGGCACGGCCCTGCACGGCGGCACGGTCGAAGGCCGCCTCATCGTCGGCAACCTGGAGGTGCTTCGCTCGCTGGTCGGCACCCGCTTCTTTCCACCGATGCGCGGCAACATCCTCGCCATCGAGGAGATCAACGAAGCCCCCTACCGCATCGACCGCTCGCTCACGCAGCTGATCAGCAGCGGAGTGCTCCGCGGGGTGCGAGGCGTGCTCGTCGGTCAGCTCTCCATGTGCAATCGGCCACAGCCGGGCGTGGGTCCCTCGGCCGAGGAGGTCGTGCTCGAACGGCTCGGAACCCTCGGCGTCCCGGTCGTGACCGGCTTCGAGTTCGGGCACGATAGCGCCCGCAACACCGCCCTCCCCTTCGGAACGCGGGTACGACTGCGCGCCGACGACTGCGCGCTCGAGCTGCTCGAACCGGTGACCCGATGAACTGGTTGGTCTGGCTGATCGAGCATTGGCCGTGGGTGCTCGCGGGCGTCATCCTGCTGCTCACGCTCGCGCTGCTGCTGAGGCGAAGGCACCCCGCCGCGAGCCGGCTCGAGGTCGACGCGCGCGACCCGTTTCGGCGCTGGTGCCAGGCAGCGATGATGCTCATCACCCGAGACTGCGACTACGGTCACCTGCAGCGCGGGGAAGCGCGACGCATGCTGCAGCGGTGGTGGCACGTTCACGGCGCCCGCGACCTGCATCAAACGCTCGCGGAGCTGTCGAGCTCTCCCAACCCCGACAACGCCTGGGAGCTGCTTCGCTTCATGATCGTCGCCCGCCTCGGTGCCGCCGCCGAAATGCTCGACGATGACGAATCCTGGCAGATGCTGTGTGCGCCAGCGAATCGACTCCAAGCCGCCTACGAAGGCTGGACGGCCATGGCGCAGGCCTACGTCACCGCGAGACGTCAGTGGCAAGACCTGCCGCTCGATGGATCGGCCGACGACGACACGATGCGCTGGATCACCGAGAACTTTCAGTCCCTCCGCGCCGGTGCGTGGACCGAGGTGGACTGGGACCTCGAGTTGGAAGACGAATGACCCTCGAAATCGAAGAAGGCCAGACCCTCACCGTTCGTTTCGACGAAGTGGCACCTCGCGGCGACGGCATCGCGAGCGAGAACCTCCCCAAGCCGATCTATGCCAGCGGCGTCATCCCGGGCGAGGAGGCCAGGGTTCGCGTCCGCAGGATTCGGCGCAACTACATCGCGGTCGACGTCGAGGAGATCACCAAGCCGTCCGAGGACCGCGCCACCCCGCCGTGCCCGCTGTTCGAAGGCTGCAGCGGCTGCCAGTTTCAGCACGTCGACTACGGGCGACAGCTCGAGCTCAAGCGCGAGATGGTCCGTGTACAGCTCGAGAAGTTCGGTGGTTTCACCGATGCTCCGGTCTCTGCGGTCATCGGTGCCGAGGATCCGTGGAACTACCGCAATCACGCCCGCTTCACCGTCCGCGACGGCAAGCTCGGGTTCATTCGTCGATTCAAGAGACAGTTCTTCGAGGTCCCCGAATGCAAGATCATGGACCCACGCATCAACGGCGTCCTGGCGAAGCTCCAGGGCAACCTCGACGGCGCGACGCAGTGCAACATCCGCGTCGGCGCCGATGAAGACGAGGTGATGATTCAGCCCAAACTCGACCTGTCCGAGTACGGGCTCGAATCGGGCCAAGCACACATCACCGAACGGCTGCATGGGCGTGAGTTCCTCGTCGCGGCCAGCGCGTTCTTCCAGGTCAACCGCAAGCAAGCCGAGGCTTTGGTCGACGTGGTGCGCGCGCGCGTCGAAGGAGACGAGCAGACGGTCGTGGCCGACGCGTACGCGGGCGTCGGCACCTTCGCCGCGCTGCTGTCCCCCACGGTGGGCAAGGTGATCGCCATCGAGGAGAGCGCACCCGCCATCGAGGCGGCCAAGAAGGCGCTGGCCGGGCTCGACAACGTCGAGTTGATCTGCGCTCGCGCTGAGCTGCTCCTCCCCACGCTCGAGCAGAAGGTGGACGTGGTGATCCTCGACCCGCCGCGCAGCGGGTGCCTTCCCGACGCGCTGGCGGCGGTGGCCAAGTTCCGCCCGCGCCGCGTGATCTACGTGTCGTGCGACCCAGCCAGCCTCGGGCGCGACCTGGCCACCCTCTGCGGCGAAGATGGCGCATTCGATCTCGTGGAGATCCAGCCCGTGGACATGTTCCCTCAAACGCATCACGTCGAATGCGTCGCCACCTTGGATCTGCGTTCA
The DNA here is from genome assembly GCA_024742475.1 of bacterium. Classification (GTDB taxonomy): domain Bacteria; phylum Myxococcota_A; class Polyangia; order Nannocystales; family Nannocystaceae; genus CAJXVA01. The sequence goes on from JANSYI010000001.1 coordinate 337,168, forward strand.
GCGTGAGCCGGAACCTTGTGGATCGAACGCTGTCAGGGTGAATATCCGCCCATGCACGCTCGTCTGTCGCCGGTCATGCTGCTGCCCCTCGCGTTTGCCGCCCTCCTGGCCGCCCCAGCACAAGTGGGGGCCTCCGCGAATGCGCCCGCCGACCCCGCACCGGTCCCGGCGGCCGCCGCCGAGAAGCTGTTCGTCCAGCTGAAGATCCAGACCAACGGCAAGACGCTCAAGCACCCCGGCCACAAGATGGAGACCGGCGAGGAGCTCGTGCTCGTCCTGCAAGAGGGCAAGAAGAAGCACGAGGCGGTCGTCTACGTCGAGTCCACCGACGGCGGGTTCGATGTCGAGCTCACCTACACCGCCGGCGGCAACCAGAAGCTCAAGGCCACCAAGGCGGCCAAAGACGACTCCTGGCTCACCTTCGAGAGCAAGGACGGGTCGGCCAAGGTGCACGTCAAGGTCAAGGCCGGCAACAAGCGCAAGGACGGCATCGACATCGGCGGCGGCGACAACCCACTCGACGGGCTGGACTGAGTTCTCCCCTCGCAGACGCCCTCGAAAGCGTCGGGAGAGCACGAAAGGCGAAGCGCCCTTCCTCTATTGAGGTTGGGCGCTTCAAACTCTTCACTCGCTACGAACTCTGCGACAGAACCAGAAAAGTGGCGCGGGCCACGAAGTTAGGGGGACGTGACCCGCGCCAGGGATGCCGACCTTGTCTGGACTGTCACCGTCGGGGATTTCCCCTCCGGTCATGAGGCCCTGCTGGCCTCACATCCCTCTATGTCCGCGGGGCCGATCATCCTTCACCGCTCGCGTATTTTTTTTTCGGTTTTCGTGTCGCCCGGGGCACCCCCGAGGGCCGGGCTCCGCTCAGCCTTCGGTGGTGATCGGGCGTGACGAACTGCACGACCACTCGAAGCCATCGAGGAGGACCATGCTGTCGAACGACGAGTCGCTCAGGTCGAAGATCGAGAAGACCAGCTCGATGGTCTCGCCGGGCACCACGGGCGCCTTGGTGGTCAGCCACTTCGTGCCCGCGTGATGCTCCATCGCAAACCCCTCGAGCTGTGGCGCGGAGCAGTCGGGGCACAGCTCGCTCGGGCTGCGAAAGTCCATGAACACGCTCTGCGCCGTGATGGGCTGCAGGGCGTCGTCGAAGGACACGTTGCCCGTCCACGCCTCCGACTCGAGCCACGCCACGAACATGTCGTTGAACGGCGCGGCATCGGCACCGTCGGTGTACAGCGGGTACTCGCTGGAGAAGAACGCGAAGTCGAACTCGATGGCGTCGGTAAAGCGCGGGACCTCGGCGACCATCCGAAGCTCGCCGTAGTCGTAGGCACCGTCTCCGCTCTGCCACGGCTCGACGAGGCTGTTGGAGCAGTCGCCCTTGCCGACCAGCTCTGCGTCGTCGCTGCAGTCGCGACTGTGATGCACGGGTCGCCAGGTCATCGGGTCGGGCAGCTTGATGCGCCGCGCACCACCGAGGTCGGTGCTCGGACAAAGCAGCGGATCCTCGCAAGCCAGCGGGTGCTTTGCGCGAAGCTCCTCCGTGGACATCGCGAGCTCGGATGCGTCGCCCGTCGAGAGCACGAGCATGCGCTTCCCTTCGCGCGGCGTGTATGGGCTGTGCGGCCCACCGATGCGGCCCTCGACGAAGGCGACCGACTTCTCGATCGTCGTGCGGTGGAATGACGCCTTTGCGTCGTCGTCGCAGAGCCCCAGGACGTGTTGCCACTCCAGCTCGCGGTCGGGACCGGCGTCGCACGAAGGGAACGTCGGTGGAGCGCAGGCGTCGGAAGTATCGCCAGGTGAGACGTCGAACCGCGGCTGCTCGTCGCCTGACGACGACGCGTCTTCACCGAGCTCGGTATCATTGGCGGTCGGGTCTCCCGAGGCGCTCTGAGAGCCGGTCTCGCCCCCGGCGCTCGGGTCGACCGTGTCGCCGTCCGACATTGACGCGCTCGCGGTCTCGGAGGCGGGGTTCGTCCCAGCGTTGGAGTCCGCGCTCTCGTTGGAGCCGACCAGGCCGCGAACCTGGCACCCAGCCAGGATCAACGCGCATGCGGCCGCCGCACGCAGCAAACGCGGGCCCTCCTCCATGCTCGCGACGATAGCAGAGGTTCGACACACCCGCGACGCCGCATCGATGACATCGCGCTCGCCTCGCCGATGACGGGGCGGGGGGCGGGCGCGTCAGCGAAGGACCTGGCGCACGGCGTCTGCGTAGGGTCCCTCGCCGTGCTTCTCCAAGAAGCGTTCGGCGCTCGTTCGCGCCTGCTCGGTCCGCCCCAGCGCGCTCAAGGACAGGACCGTCAGCGCTTCGCGCTCTTCGCGAAGCAGACCCCGGGGGAACTCGGACTTGGCCTCTCCGAGCAGCGACAGCGCCCGCTTCGGCTCGGTCTTCATGGCTCGCCGTGCCTCGGCGATGAGCTTGGCTTCGCGCAGGTAGTCGGCTTCGGTCGGCGCGGGCTTGGTCCGCTTGCGCTTGGCCGGCGCGGGCGCGACCGGCTCGGCAGCGACGACCGGGTGCGACGGCGCGTCCGGTACGAGGGCCGCAGGATCGGAGTCCGGCTCCTGCTGCTGCTCCTCCTTTTTCTCAGTGGTCGGAGCCACCGCTGGTACCGCAGCCGGCATGGGCGCTGTGTTGCTGCTCGGCATGGTCGGTGCGGCCGGTACGGCCACGCGCGGCTCGGGTCCGCCTCGCATGACGGCCCAGGCGATCGCGCCCGCCGACGCCACCCCGACGACCGCGGCGATGAGACCTTTGGACAAGCCGCCGCCCTTGGCCGCAGCGACGATTGGCGCGGCGCCGGTCTCGGTGGCGATCGCGGCGCCCAGACTCGCGGCGCCGGCCGTGACGTCGAAGCCGACGAGCCCCGCGGCCCTTGCGTGCATCAGGTCGGCGCGGAGGCTGGCTCCCAGCGTGGGATCGTCGAGCAAGCGTTGAGGATCGGCCATGGTTCAACTCAAACCGGCGATGAGCGCGGGTTCGCCTCGCGCAGGACGGGTGGGATTCTCCAGCGCAGCGTGGGCCTTCGCGAACTCGCGTCGCGCCGAATGCAACCGGCTGTAGATGGTTCCCACGGGGACGTCGAGGGAGGACGCGATTGCGTCACATGCCTGCCCCTCGAGCTCGTAGAGCACGAAGACGGCGCGCTTCTCGGGGCTGAGGGTATCGAGCGCTCGTTGTACCCGTGCGAGGGCTTGGCGCGCCTCGGCGCGCTGGCTCGGCGACGCGGACGAGGACGCGGACGGTGCCAGCTCAACGACCTCGGCGTTCGAATCTTCCAGTCGGCGCCGTGCTTTCTTGCGTCGGTCCGAAGACACGCGAAACGCGATCTCGGCCAGCCACGTGGTGGGCTTCGCACGGCCCATCGTGAACCCCCCGCGTCGGTGGGCCACGAGAAACACCTCTTGAACCACGTCAGCCACATCCTCTCCCGAGACGCCGAGGCGCAAGAGGAACCGAGCGACGAACTGCGCGTGGGCGCGGTAGAGCGCGTCTGCATCGAGATGTTCGGGCACGGGAGGGCATGAGGGTCCCACGACATGTATTGCCGGGCCAGCTGGATCCTTCATCGTCCTCACGACCACTTGGTGTCCGGAAACGGACCGAACCGTGTCGCGAACGCAGAGGTGTGGCTCACACACCGACGTCGCGAACCGCGCGCCGGGTGAGTGCCAAGGCGAGCAGGGCGAGAAGCACGGCGACCGCAACGCCGCCGGTCAGGGTCGAGATCGCGGCGCCATCGAGGTCGTCCAGCCCACCGACCGCCCACGACCCGAGCGCGAGCGTGCCAGCGAACGCGAGCCGCCCCGCGAGACTCTGCACCGAGAGGTAGGTGGCGCGCAGATGTCCACCGACGTTCGGCAGCACGCACTGCAGCTCGAGCGGACGCGACAGGGCGCCGGGGACGGAGCGAACGAGCAACAGGCCGATCACCGCGGGATGCAGCGTTAGGCTCATGCCCACGATCACGAGCCCCTCGAGGCCCATCGCGACGAGCAACACGTTCGCGGTGCCGATGCGACGAGCCAACGGCTCGCCACGCCGACTGGCGAGCGCCGCCGCCCCCATCATCAGCGCCATCATCAGCCCCGAGACAGCCGGCGTGAACGCATCGAAGTCGAGGTCGCGCAGGACGAGCCGAAGGTAGGGCTGCGCGAGCTCATAGGGAACGTGCGCGAACACCGTCATCGCGACCGCGAAGAGGAACACCCAGCGCAGCGCCGGCGTTCGCAGTGCGACGCCTACGCCCCGCAGCTGAGCCATGGGACGTGCGGCCGCTTCGGCTCTCCGCGGCTCCTCGAACAGGAGCGCAACCCCGAGGGCGACCACGGTGCCGACGGCCGAGAGCGCATGACCGAAGCGCAGGTCGACCGAGGCGAGCACGCCTCCGACGAGGGCGGCGACGGCCATCGCGATCGCGCCCCACGCCTGCGCCTTGCCTTCCACCGCAGCGAGTTCACCGCCGCGCTCCTGCGCTGCCAGCGACTCGTACACCATGGTGCTGTCGGTGCCCGAGTTGAACGCCATCCCCATCGCGACCGCGACCTGACCGGCGGCGAACACCCACCAAGAGCCTCCGAGCGCGAGGGCTGCATACCCGACGCTCCACGCCACAGCCGCGGCGACCATCGTCGGCCGCCGGCCGAGCCGGTCGGAGAGGTAGCCCGAGGGGACCTCGAGCACGACGACAGCCCCGTAGTAGATGGCCTCGAGCACGAGGACGTCCGCGACGTCGAACCTGGACGAGAAGTAGAGGAAGAAGACCGGCAGCCAGAACGTGCTGGACCGGGCGGCTTGGTAGATCGGGTAGAGCCAGACGTTTCTCTCCATCGTCCCCTCTAGCGAAACGCGATCACGACGCCGGCCGTCATCCAGGCACCGACCCAGGGGAACTCTCGGCCGACTCGTCGCGCACCCGACTCGTCGACGAAGTCGAACGCCGGCTGCAGCGCGTGGACGAGCCCGTCCGCCCCGAACTCCAGCTCGACCCGTCTCGCGACGCGAACCCGGAGGTCACCACCGAGCGTCGCGGCCATCCATGGAAGACGGTCGGCCCCAGACGTCGTGAAGCCGCGCCCGCGAGCCAGCGCGCCACCGGCGATCAGCCCCACGCAGCCCCGAGGGTGGAGCCGGCCAAACGTCTGGCCCGCGCACAAATCGAGCGTCATGCCGACGAGCGTGAAAGCAGCCCGTCCGCTGCCGAGCGGGACGAACCCCCCTTGGGCTGCAAGGACTCCGGCGTCGATCGAGATCCGGTCCTTCCAGCGCAGCTCGACCGCAGCCGCTGCGACGCCGGACCAGTCCGGAGGCGCACGCACGCCCGCGCCCCCTCGGACGAGCGCTGCGCCGGACCACGGGGAGAGCTCGTACGCGTCGGGGCGCGAGGGCGCGGCGTCGAGCTCGGGGGGACGCTCTCCGTCTCGGGGCGCGGGCGCGGGCTCCGGCTCCGGCTCCGGCTCCGGCTCCGGCTCCGGCTCGGCCGGGACGAGCAGGGTCGCGTCGATCGCCAGCGCGACCGATACACCGACGACCGCATGCAGCTGGTCGCAGCGCGTCGCCTCTGCCTCGAAGCGTCGGACCGCGATGACCGAGCCGTCGCGGCGGACCGTGTACTCCAGGGTCAACGGGTCTTCGTCGTCACCGACGATGTCGACGTCGATCCGCGCGTCGATCTGCTCCGCGCGAAGCGCCGTTTCAATCACCCCGACGAGGCGCTCGACCTCGAGGCACGAGGCACCGGCCTCGACGTGCAGGGCCTCGCGGAGAGCCCGCGTGGGCTCTGGCTCCGAGGCAGGCGCTCGCCCGATCAACGCCCCGAGGAGCAGGCCCAGGACCGCGCCGCTCATGTGCGCAGAGTATCGCGTGTGCAAAGTGGGAGACACGCCCCCGCGCCATGAGGCGCGGGGCGTGCCCCTGGCCATACGTCCTCGACTTCCCCAGGGTCATGGCGATGTGCCCGTCCCCCCAGACGGCACACGCCGGTCGATGCTCTACGGTCGTCCCTTACGCATCCCCATCGACACGACAACCCATGGTTCGAAGCTTCGTTCGCTGGCCGCGCGTCCGCTCCAACGCGCCGCCCCCATGCATCGCAAGGTTGAGTCCAACGACGCGACGAATGTCCCAACGTGAATCATCTCGGGCACTTGTCGCGGTACGAACGCAGCCGAGCGACCGCGCGACGGCCACGGGTCCGCAAGAAGTATCGATTTTCGTCACCGCGGTGACGCAAACCGTCGCTGTACGAGGCGTCATCGCCGTCGGACACACAACGTCGCCGCGTGCTCGCCGTCCTCGGAGGCGCGCTCGAGCGGCCGCGTCACGTCGCGACTGAGCGTGTGGTGAACACCACGGACGCGGGACGACGCGCTCCAGAACTCGCCCTCGGGCAGCAGCCTCGCACGCCGCAGCGCCCGCAGCTCGTCCAGCGTCGGCACCCTCCACTGACCCAGTCCCGAGACCTCGAGCTTCTCGCAGCGTCGTCGCCCGTCACCGAAGGGTTCGGGCGTTCGAGACGCGGTCCGGACCAGCAGCGCATCGAGGGCGTGAATCTTGTGTCCGTCGAGCGCGGCCGCGATCCGTCGCGCCTCGTCGGCGGCGCGCGAGGCCTCGGACGGTGACGGCTCAGGCACGAAGGGGGCCTTGACGGGGGCGACGGTTGGCGTGGACTTGACCCGCTTGGGCATTTTGACCGGTGCCGCGGCGGCGGTCCGCACCTCCGAGTCGACGTCGAAGGCGTCCGGGCTCTGCACCCAGACCGCCGCCGCTGCCGCGAACGCCGCCGCACCGACCGACAGCGCCGTGACCGCGCGCCGACGTGTTCTTCGGGTCTGGCGCTCCTTGCGACCGCGCCGGACTTGCGCCGCCGAGAGCTCCAGATCGGGAAACGTCGTCTCGCCCTCTGTCACGCCCGGGTTCGTCGCGTTCAGATCGAACTGCGCCGAGTCGAGCTCACCGGATTGCTCTGGGGGCACCTCGGGCTGGCTCTCGCGCGAGGAGCTCCGCGCAGCCGCGACGGGCTCGGGCACCGGGTCCTCTCGGCGAGAGGGGCCGCTCGGCACATGGGCAGCGCCGATCGGCTCGGCCGCCCGCGTCCGCATGTCCGCCACCGCGTCCGCGACCTCGGCAAGCGCGTCTGCCGGCGCGTCGGCGTCGAACTCGACGACGCACAGCCGATGCTGGCGACCGCGCTGCTTCGAGAACGTCGCCAAGATGGCCTCGAGTCGCTCGGGAACGAGAGCCTCGGACTGGAGCACGACCAAGACGGTGGGCCCTTCGTGGAGCAAGTGCACGACCATGCCTTCGAGGTCGCGATCGATTCCGGGCACCAGGTGAACGTGGTTCCCAGCGAACTCGGGCTCGAGCGCCCGGACCGACACCATGTCGGCGAACGGAAAGCAGACGACCGTGGATATCTCCACCCCCGACTGATCCGCGTGCATTGGCTCTGCCCTCATCGACTCGCCACGATGATATCGGATTGCCGGCCGGTTGGACGGGCCGAAGCGGCCGACGACTACGTCTCATGTGGGTGGTCGTGGTCATGTTCGTGATGTCGGTGCACATGGTCATGCGCGTGCGCATGGTCGTGCCCACATCCGCCGTCGTGATCGTGCACGTGCGAACCTCCGAGGATCTCGAGCCACGGGGCGAGTCCCCAGCGCCACAGCTGCCACGACAGCGCGGCCCCCAGGGCCAGCGTGCTCGCCCACGCGAAGATGCCGTGCCCATGCGGTGCCTCGATATGCGTCGGCAACGTCAGGGGCACATCGATCGCGTTGACCCCGTAGCCCAAGGCGATCGTGGCGAGCGTGATCCCCAGCGTACCGACGACCACGCTGCGACCACCGTACGCCTCCTTGAGCACCCCGAGCGTGGCGACGTTGGTCGCCGGGCCGAGCAGCAGACCCACGAGCACCGCGCCAGGCGAGACGCCCTTGAGCAGCAGCACCGCGGCCACCGGCGTCGCCGAAGCTGCGCACACATAGGCGGGCATCGCCACCGCGGCCACGAGCCAGATGTCGAACCCTCCCACCGTCGTCTTCGCCAGCGAGCCTTCGGGCAGCGCGACCTGGATGAATGCTGCCGCCCACAGGCCGACGAAGGCCCACGGCGCCACGTGCATGAGCAGCTCGTCGAAGTGAGCGAACAGCTTTGCGCGAGTCCCGGTGGCGGCGACGGGCTTCTCGCGTTTGATCGACCGCTCCCCGCGACCGCTCGCGCGGACCACCCTGGCAAACCACAGCCCGGCGAACAGCGCCAACGCCAGGGCCGCGACGATGCGAACGGCGGCATAGGGTCCGCCCATGAATCGCAGCGTGAGGGTGAGGGTCTCGGGGCCGAGCTCCGGCGTCGCCACCAAGAAGGCGACGACCAGCGCCGGTCCGGCACCCCGCTTGCGAAGCGACTCGGCAACCGGGAGCACACCGCAGGCACACAACGGCAGCGGCGCGCCCACGACGACGCCACGGATCGCCTGACGCAGGTCACCGCCATGAGTGAAGAAACGCTCGGGCACCTTCGCCCCGAGTAGCTGCAGCGCCGCCCCCAACACCAACCCCAGCAGCAGCATCGGCGCGGTCTCGAAGGAGAGCTCGACGAACGCGGTGGTCACTTCGCGCTGCATCGCGCGACCGGTCGTGGACGCTGCGGCGAGCGGAAGAGCCACGCCCGCCACCACGGCGAGGAACTCGAGCGCGCGCAACCGGGTCGTTCGGGTTCCGTGTGGCCCGTGGTCGTGAAAGAGGACGTGCATCAACACGCCGGCCACGCCCGCGGTCAGCCACGAGTGAAGATCGTGCGGCAAGACGTCATGCAGGACGTCGGCGAGCGCGAACCCCAGGCCAGTCGCGAGGACCAGCGCGACCGCGCGGCGCAGCGCCGAGCCTCGGCTTCGGTGGGTGAGCGCCTCAGCAATCAGCAGCGCCGTCAGCGGGATCGTGTGTGCCGCAACGGCGAGCACCAGGCTTTCGTGCCCATGCCCGTGGTGCGCTTCGGTGGAGAACGAGCCGAGCGCGACGCCTTCGGCGACCTGGTGCGCGAGGAATCCGTAGAAACCCAGGTCTACGCTCAGCGCGCTGCGATCGGCATGCCCGCCGCGAAGCCGCCGAATCACGGGCTCGAGAAGGCCCGGAAGCACCAGAGCACCGACGAAGACCAGCAGCGCCATGCCGCCCATCTCGGTGAGCGCCTCGGGCAGCATCTGCAGCGCCACCGCCGTGGCGACCGCCGTCACGGCAAAGACACGAAGCGCGCTGAACGAGCCCGCGTGCCGCTTGGTCAACACGCCGAGCGCCGCTCCAACGGCGATCGAGCTGGTCGTGATCGCGAGCGCCTCGATCACGCCGACACCTCAGCCGTAGAGTTTGCGGAACGCGGCGGCATCGTCTACTTGAAGGGCTGGATTGTGCACGAACTCCCAAGCGAGCGTGCTCGTGGGGGTCTTGCCGTAGTCGTGTCCGGGGTACACTCGCGTCTCCTCGGGCAGCGCGCCGAGCACCCGCTGCAGGCTGTGGTGCATCGCTTCGGGATCGGACTGCGGATACTTGACGCCGCCGATCGACCCGACGAACAAGACGTCACCCGTGACGACCGCGCCGGTCTCGGGCAGGTACCAGCAGATGCAGCCGGGCATGTGGCCCGGGGTGTACAGCGCCTGCACCCTCCCCTGCCCGATGAGGACATCCTCGCGATCCCGGGCGGCCCGCACCTGGGGCGCCTGCGCCCGCGCGACCTCCACCTCGACGGGGTGGCAACGCACGACCGCGCCGGTCTGCTGCACCGCTTCATCGAGCCCGGCGATGTGATCGTCGTGGGTGTGCGTGAGCAAGATGGTGGTCACCGTCCACCCGCGCTGCGTGGCGGCTCGCAGGAGGCGGTCGACCTCGAAGGCGGGATCGACCAGCGCCGCCTCGCCGGTGACCGGGCAGCCGATCACCTCGCAGAAGTTCTGAATCAGACCGACCTCGATCTGGACCACCTCGAGCGCGTTCATGCGGAGGCCACGATTCGAAAGCGAGGAGCCTCGACGCGCTGCCCCTTGCAGGCCGGACAACGGCTGGGCTTGCTGAGGCGCTCGCGGTCTTCGAACGCATAGCCGCACTTCGAGCAGGTCGCCGGCAGGATCTGGAAGTCTTCGCCCGCGCCCGACGCCGATTTTTGCAGGTGCTGTAGGTGCGCTGGGACCTCCTTCTCGGAGATGCCGACCAGCGTGGAGAGCTGGCGTGCGGAAACCCAGCCTCCGCGGAGCTGCCTGCGGAGGGCGTCGCGAATCGTCTCCCCTCGTGGGGGCGGCTGACGCTCGGCCATGGCGGCAGCATAACCCCGCGCATTGCACCACGCACCCCGACGTGCGAAGGGTAGGCGGTGAGTCGGCCCCCGCTCCTGAGTCGCCCGTTCGTGCTCGGGTTCGGGGCCAACTTCATGCACACCCTGGCCTTCTTCTTCTTCCTGCATCTGCCGGGGTTCCTGCGACTACACACCGAGGACGACTTCGTCATCGGCCTGACCATGGCTGCGATGGCCGCCTCGGCGATCGTCTCGCGCCCGTTCATCGGCCGCATCATGGACGCCCGCGGCCGTCGAATGGTCGCGCTGGTCGGGAGCGCGCTGAACGTGCTGTTCTCGGCGGCATACCTGGTGGTCGACGACGTGGGACCGCTCCTGTTCGCCGTCCGTCTCGGCCACGGCGCGGCCGAGGGCATGCTGTTCTCGGTCTTCTTCACCATCGCCGCCGATGTGATCCCCGAAGCCCGACGGGCCGAGGGCATGGCGCTCTTCGGCGTCTCGGGCATGATCCCGCTCTCGCTCGCGGGCCTGCTGGGCGATCGCATCCTCGCGGTCGCCGGCTACCGCGAGCTCTTCTTGGCGGCCGTCGCGGCGGCCGTCGTGGGTGCGCTCGCGGCCCTCACCCTCCCCGACTCCAGACCCGACGCGCCCGAGGGACCCAAGCGCTCGTTCCTCGCAGCGGCGTCCGCTCGCCCCCTTCGCCCGATATGGCTCGTGGGCTTCAGCTTTGCCTTCGCGCTCGCCTCGTACTTCACCTTCCTCAAGACGTACGTCGACGACACGGGCATCGGGTCGGTCGGTGCCTTCTTCACCGCCTACACCGTTGCGGCGGTGCTGCTTCGGCTCATGCTCGGCTGGTTACCCGACCGCATCGGGCCCAAGCGGGTCTTGGTCCCCTCGGTGTGGAGCGCCGCGGCAGGGCTGTGCGTGCTCGCGCTGGCCGACAGCGACAGCTCCAGCATCATCGCAGGTGTGCTGTGCGGCATCGGCCACGGCTACGCGTTCCCCATCGCGTCCGCGATGGTGGTCATGCGGACGCCCGCACACGAGCGAGGTCGGACGCTCGCCGCGTTTACGGCCCTGTTCGACTTGGGCCTCTTCATCGGCGCTCCCGCGCTGGGCCTCGTCCTCGAGCGCAGCTCCTACGCCGTCATGTTCTCCAGCGCGGCCGCCGTCGCGGTGGTCGGCTCGCTCGTCTACGTGGCGTGGGATCGCGACTGAAGGTCGTCAATCGCTGTTGCGACCCGGGTGTCGAACGTCGCGCCCCTCGAGCATGAAGATCACCAGCTCTGCGAGGTTGGTGCTGTGGTCCCCCATGCGCTCGAGCCACTTGGCGACCGACTGCACGTGAATGAGCTGGTGCACCTTCTCCGAGTCGGTGCGCATCCACTGCAAGGTGTCCTCGAACACGCGGTGGTACAGCGTGTCGACGTCGTCGTCGTTCTCGAGCACCTCCCACGCCTTGCTCGGGTCGCCGTTGACGAACGAATCGATCGCCCCGGCGACCTGCTGCTGCACCAGGCTCGTCATCAGGGGGATGTCGGCATGCACCACGATCCGGTCGGCCCGGGAAAGGTCGATCGCCCGCTCGCAGATGTTCACGGCCAGGTCGGCGATCCTCTCGAGGTCGGTGACCATCTTCATGGCAAGCGTCACGAACCTCAGATCCGAGGCCATGAGCTGGTGGCGGGAGAGGATGTCCAGGCACCGCTCGTCGATGTCGACTTCGGCCCGGTTGACCGCCCGATCGAGCGCCATGGTCTCTCGGGCCAGCTTCACGTCGCGTTGAACGAGAGCGCGCCCCGCGCGGTGAATCATCTCCTCGACCCGCCCGGCCATGAGCAACAGCTCCTCGCGAAGACTGGCCAGCTCGGCCTCGAACTTCCGGAACGCTGGGGTCAACGGGAGCACCTCGAATCATGATGCCAAACCGTTCGCACCCGCAGGTGACTGCTCTGCGACGAGTTCATGACGAAGACGTCTCCTCGCGCTGCATGCCACCGGCGGACCGACCCGCGGGGAGCGTGAACCAAAACACCGATCCCTTGGGGCTACGAGGGTCTACGCCGACCTCTCCGCCCTGGGCCTCGACCAGGTTCTTCACGATGCTCAGGCCCAGGCCCGTGCCGCCCATGTCACGGGAGCGCCCCGCGTCGACCCGAAAGAAGCGCTCGAAGATCCGCTCCCGGTGCGCGGGGTCGATGCCTGGCCCATTGTCCAGGATCTCGATCCTGACCGTGTCGGGGCTGGGTGCGTGGGCCGTGACCTCGATCGTGCCGTTCTCCGGTTCGTACTTGAACGCGTTGGAGACCAGATTGATGAGGATGTGCTCCATCGCTTTGCGGTCGGCGTGGATCTCGAGCGCGTGGTCGATGGAGACGACGAGCTCGATGCCCTTCTCTGCCGCCTTCAACTCTACGAGATCCAGCACCTGGTCGACCACCTCGCCGACGTTGAGCTCGGCCGGATTGAGCACGTAACGCCCCGCTTCGATGCGGGAGATGTCGAGCAGGTCGGAGACGATGCTTCCGAGCCGGTCGGCATGACGGTGCGTGGCATCCACGAACATTCGAGCCGCCTTGGGGTCCTCGAGCGCGCCGTCGAGTAGCGTCTCGGCGTTGGCCCGGATCACGCTGATCGGCGTACGAAGCTCATGGGAGACATTGGCGACGAAGTCCCGCCGCACCCGCTCGAGATGTCGCATCTCCGTGATGTCGGTGGCGACGATCACCACGCCCTCGTCCGAGTGACGGGTCGCGCGGACGTTGATACGCAGCCCCGAGGGCAGATCGAACTCGTCGTGATGCGTCCCCCCGTCCGCCGCAGCGGCTGCCAACGCCTTGAGTCGAGGCACCCGGACGGCTTCGAGAAGCGTCCGCCCGACGGTCTGTTCGGGCAGCGACAGCATGGTGTTGGCCGCCCGGTTGACCGTGACGACGCGATCGTCGGGCCCGAGTACGAGCACCGCCTGCTCGAGCGTCTGCAGGACCGCCTCGAACCGATTGCGCTCCGAGGAGAGCGTCCCCATCGCCTGCTCGAGATCCACGGCGACGCTTCGCAGGCTCGTCGGTCCCTCTTCGTCGTGCTGGGAGTCGCCGTCCACGGAGTCGACCAGCTTCGCCGCCGCGACCGACGAAACGACCGGCCGAAGGGCTCGCTCGACCTGGCTGCCCACGGCCACCAGCAGCCCCCCCGCGATGGCCAAGCCCGCAACGCCCGCGAACGCGAGCGCCACCCGCAGCTCGGCGACCGCCTCGGCCGCGGTGGGGATGCGTGCCGACGCCCGGGTGATCAACGCGCCCGAAGGCGAGGCGACCCTGACCGCGACGAACATGCGCGGCGTCCCGTCGGCATCGTCGCGGATTGCGACTCCACGCTCGCGCTCCATCGCTTCGCGAAGCTCGGGATCCGTCGACGGCCCCACCAGTTGCTCGAGCTCGAGGGGTGCCATGGTCGAGCTTCCGATGGGCGTGCCATCGAGCGCGAAGATCGATACCTCGGAGCGCGTGGCGGCAGCCGCCCGGTCTGCGATCTCGTCGACCGCCTCGCCGGGTGCGTGCTCGAGGAGAACCCCCGTGCTCTTGGCATGACGGAACAGCTCGAGTTCGAGCCGAGCGCGGACCGACGCGACGACCGAGCGCTCGACGAAGAGGCCCGCGGTGCCGACGACCGCGACGATCATCAGCGCCGCAAACAAGAAGAGTCTGCCGCGGATCCCCAGGGACATGGTCATCTACGGTGAAGGGACATCTGGCCGGAATCGGTATCCGACCCCGCGCAGGGTCTCGATGTACTCGCTGGCAGCCCCCAACTTCTTGCGAAGGCGTCGTACGTGCGTATCGACGGTGCGGGTGGTGACATCGCCGCTCATCTCCCAAACGTGGTTGAGCAGCGCTTCGCGGGTCTGGACCCGCCCGCGCCGCTTGACCAGCGTGGTGAGCAACCGGAACTCGAGCGCGGTGAGCACGACCTCCTCGCTCTCCACCCAGACGCGGTGGCCTTCGACGTCGATGCGAAGCACACCCAAGTTGAGGTTCTCGGCGGATTCTTCCTGCGAAGACGAGCGGCGGAGGATCGCCTTGATCCGCAACACGAGCTCGCGGACGCTGAAGGGTTTGGTGACGTAGTCGTCGGCCCCGACCTCGAAGCCCACGACGCGGTCGATCGCATCGGTCTTCGCGGTCAGCATGAGGATGGGGATGCTGCGCGTCTGAGGCGACTGTCGAAGCTGGCGACAGACCTCGGTGCCGGAGATGTCGGGGAGCATGAGGTCCAAGACGATCAGATCGGGTCGCGGAGATTCGGACGCTCGCTCCACGGCGTCGCGACCTCGTTCGGCGGTGACCGTCCGAAAACCCTCTCGCGAGAGGTTGAACTCCACGGTCGACCGAATGTCGGCCTCGTCATCGACGATCAGAATGGTCCCGCTCATCGGAAGTGCCCCACCATAACGCCGGTCCGCCGGCGCGGTGTGACAGGTCCGTGACACGAAGTCACGGCGGGCCCCCCGGCAAGAGCAGCCTCACGAGCCAAGTCAGGGCTCGCAGATGCTCTTTTGGTTCGGCGAGGAGAAGGCCGTGTTCGGGGGAGCGCCCAGCGCGGTGAAACGGAGCCCACATCGCGAAAGCACGGGCTCTCCGGTCGCTACGTCCAGGAGGATGGCGCCCGTGTTGGCGGAGAAGGCCACGAATCTGCCATCGTCGCTCCACGCCGTGTCGTTGTTGAAGACCCCGGTGGAGTAGCTCCAAAGCGGCTCGAGCGTCGCGGTCTCGTGCATCGAAACGCTGACCGAGCCCGAGCGGTTGAGCACGGCCAAGAAGCGATCTCCTTGGGGCGAGGGCAGAATCTGATTGATGTCGTTGGTCTGCATCGAACGCGACCCCAGCGTCTGCTCGCCGTGGCGCACGAACATCTCCAGGCCCGAGCCGTTCCAGTGCACGCCGTAGTGACGCCCGAGCGGGTCGACTGCCAGGGGCGCAGACCGTCCAGCCTCGAGAGAAACACCGAGTGCCTCGGTCTCGGCGACGGTGAGATCGGCCCGAAGCTGCTCGAGGGTGAACTGGCGAATCTTGTTGTTGGCCGCCTGGAGGGTCCAAAGGACGACGTCCGAGGGCGGCTGCGGCCGCAAGATGCCGAGGCGATAGGTGTCTCCGACGATGTACGGCCCCTCGAACCCTTTTTCGGGGCTGACTTCGTAGACCCACGCTTCATTGCTGTAGCGCTCGAGGACGAAGATGCCCTGCGCCGGGTCGAGATGGACCGCGCGCACGTTGGACATCGTCCCGGCTCGCGCGATGACCTCCCCACTGCGCCAATGGACGAGCGAGATCTCGCCGACGGCGTCGACGATCACGATGTGGTCGTCGTCGAGGAAGCGGACGCGCACGCCCGCGAAGTTGTTGCTTCCGAAGTCGATCTCCGCAGGCGTGACGCTCCCGTCGAGCGCCTCGACCACCACGGGCCCCTGCGTGTAGGCCCACGCGACGTAGGCGCCCGATGGCGACACGCCGACGCTACTGCCCTGCGTGGCTCGATAGCCCAAGAAGCGATGCTGGCGGTCTTCGACATCGTGCACGAAGAGGAACGTCCCGTAGCCGACCACTTGTCGCCCCGCGACGATGTCCTGGGCGCGGCCTTGGTGGTTGAAGTCTTGAGGGATCGACGTACGCAACCGAACGCTCTGTGACTTCGTGTCGATGAGCTTGGACGGGGTCCCCTCGTTGGAGGAGATGAGCAGACGACTGGGCCCCGCGTAGCCGAGGTGGGGCTGCTGGTGTACGCCGAAGCGGACCTCCACCTTGCGTGGCGGCTCGTCGGCCTCGAACGAGTACAGCTCGACGTCCCAGTGGTCGGTGACACCTCGGGCGAGCACGGCGGCTTCGCTCGCGTCGGGTGAGATGACGACCGAGGTTTCAGTGACGTCCGGCGTGAGCTCGAGGACACGCGGAGTGCCGGAGCGCTCGAGCCCGAGCGACTCACCGTTTCCGGCGAAGGAGAGCCGCTGCGCGCTGACCCGTATTCCAGTGCCGGCGCGCGACTGCTTGGTGAGCGCGACGAGGTGCTTGCCGTCTGCGGAGGGCCGAATCGAGGTCGGCTGAAAGCCCTTGTCGTCGAATGTCGCGATTTCATCGCCCGTGATGTCGAAGACGTGAATCGACCCGTCGCGCATCAGCGCGGCGAATCGCCCCCCGCGAATGGACACCACTTGCTGTACGGGATTGAACGGCGGCAGCGACCTCAAGTCCTTGGCGTGGCCGTCGGCCTGCATCGCAACGACACGGGCGCCGCCGGATGCCTCGACGCCGAGGACGACGAAGCCCTCGCCCGCGGTGAGGACGGCCATGGATTGGGGGTTGGCGATCGGCACCGACTGGGGCTCGAGCGACCCGTCGAGCGACGGCCACAGGCGCACGCCCCCGACCGCATCGCGAGAGAGCGCCGCCGTCCCCGTGGGGTCGAGTACCACCTGGGCGATGTTGCCCGAGTGCGCAACACCAGCGAACTCCGGGCGGTCGTCGCCTTCGCGCTTCGAGGCATCGCCGGCCGGCGAATCGGTGACCGAGACGTCGGGGGAGACCGTCGGCTCGTCGGTGGACTTGCAGCCACCGGCAAGCAACACGCCGGTCAGGATCGACGCGCGAAACAGATGCGACATCGTCGGGAGTCTAACGGCCTACAGGCTCTCCATGTAGGCGACGAGGTCGCCGATCTCGCCATCGTCGAGCTTGGAGAGGCGGCCCATGCCGTGAATGTTGCCCTTGCCACGGAGCAGGGCCTCGAGCGTGGGCGCGCTGCCGTCGTGATAGTAGGGCGCGCTGGAAGCCAGACCGATGAGGGACGGCGTGTCGACCTCGGGCAGGTCGGGCGCGACGGGGTGCGCGTTCTGGTCGGTGAGCAGCGGGCCGTTGTGGCAGTCGGCGCAGCCGGTGGCGTCGCTCTCGAAGAGCTGACGGCCACGGGCCACCGCGGCGGGCTCTTCCGCGGAGGGCGTGCGGGGGGCCGGGAGCGCGGCCAGGAACGCGGTCAGGTCCTTGACCTCGGTCTTGGACAGGCCGGTTCCGCCGAGCCGCCCGACGGTGTTGGTCAAGCTGTCGGTGAGCGTGGCGTCCTTGCCGTCCCACTTGAATGGGTGCGAGCCCATGACCCGACCCGAGAGGAACGGGGTCTGCAGGATGTTGCCGGTGAGGAACCAGGTGAGGCCGTCGGCTCGGCCTTCTGCGTGGCAGCTCGCGCACGCCATGACGCCCCCGGTGGAGATGCGCTGGCTGTTGCCGCGACGGAAGATCTCCTGGCCGCGCTGGGCGGAGGCCGACAGGGTGCTCTTGGCGAGCTCGGGGCTCTGGCCGCCGCGGACCTGGGCGCCGGTGCTGGCGGCCATGCGATGGGTCGTGCGAGAAAGCGAGCAGAACACGACGAGCTCGTCGGCGCCTTCGTCGAACGCGACGCCGTTGGGGCCGCACGCCTTGGGCGCGGGCACCGGGGCCTTCCATGCGAGATGAACGCTGGCTTGGGACACATCGCTCACGGCGAGCACGTCGTCGGATCCGAAGCCGACGACGAACATGGTGTCGGAGGCCGCGTGATAGGCCGCGGCGCGGGGCTGGTGCACGCTGGTGAGGGCAAAGGCGCTGTCGACCCGCGCGGCTTCGCCTTCGTCGGGCATGCCGAGGAACGCGAGGCGGTGGGTGATCGGGGCGGCAAAGCCCCCACCTCCGCCGTAGCCGCCCGAGTCGCCGAGTTCGTCGGCGTTGGCGCTCTGCGGCACGCTGAGCTGGTGAGGCACGACGGCGACGTCGTTGCCTGCGTAGACCGCCGCGAAGGCGTTGCGCACGAAGCTGCGACCCTCGTCTCCGCTGAGCGCCTTCGAGCCGTTGAGGGCCGGCTGCGGCGCCGCCGGGTCGAGGGAGACGTAGTCGATGCTGGGCGTCTTCTGGGCGAAGGAGACGCGCCCGACCACGCCCGTGGTGAGGAACGTGACCAGAGCTTCCTTGCCCGACGGCGAGAAGGCGACACCGCGCGGCTCGGGCCCCACCGTCATGGACCACTGCTCGAATCCGGTGTCGAGCTCGATGGCGGCCAGCGTCTTGTCGGCGACGGAGGTCACCAGCAGCGTCTTGCGGTCGGGGCTGAGCGCCAGACCAAACGGCTCGACCGCCGTGCGGAATGCGTCGACTTCGGTGAGCCCATCGGAGACGTCGACGACGACCACGCGGTCGTGGCTGCGGTCGGCCACGTAGACCTTCTTGGCGTCGGCGTCGAGGACGAGCTGCGACGCGCCCGAGCCCAGCGCGAGCGAAGCGACCTTGTTGCCATCGGGGGTGGTGCGAATGAGCTCGCCGCTGTCGGCATCGACGACCAGGACGTCTCCGTCGAGCACGGCGATGTTGCTGCCATGCAGGCCACCGGGCTGAGAAGTCGCAGGCGGCGTACCTGCGCCGACTGGCTTGCCCGTGAGCGAGAAGTCCGGCGCACGCGAGAACCCTCCGAGGTGTCCGAACTCCCCGTCGATGTCGCCGATGGTGTTCACCGCGGCCATATGGGGGACCTGCACCGCCTGCTGCTTGATGACGCTGCGGGCTTCGGCCCCGCCGGCCACGGCAACGAGGGCGAGAGTGCTCAGGGCGGCGAGGGTGCGCGGGGTGCTCGGCATGGCGGTGTATCAGACGTTCGAAGCGGCGGTTTGTTCCATCGGAAACGCCGAACGAGCAACCTCGGATACAAAACGGTTACGCGCGCGACGTCGGGGACCAGCTGCCGAACGCGTGAACGCCCGAGACGATTTCACCGTCTCGGGCTTTTTTGCCGCGCGTGGAGTCCGACGCGGGCCTTGGCTCCAGCCTCGCGCGGGACCGCGCGCTGGAAGCTGCTAGGGGGTCTGGACCGAGCGCTGCGTGACCGCGTGCGTCGCGACGGCGGCGGCTGCGGGCCCACCCCACAGGATGTTGCCGCGGAAGCCGATGAAGAACGCTCCGCCGGCCGCGGTCCGGTATTCGTCGGAGATCTCTTCGCGCGCGAACGGGCTGTCGTACTGGCCGCCCACGACGATCGAGCCGAAGCCACCCAGGCCAAAGCCAACGTCGGCCGTGAACCCGACGGGGCCGCGCGTCATCGTCCAGTCGCCCCGCTCGTTGTCCATGCCGCGCGCGTTCTCGCCCAACTTGAAGCTCAGCGCGCTGGTGAACTCGACCGCGGGGGCCCAGCGCCCGCGGCCCAGCCAGTAGCGGAACGCCATGCCGAGGTTGCCCCACGTGCTCCCGCCGTCGCTGGCGATCAGGCCGCCCTTGGGCGCGAGCGTCATCCGCGTGAACTTCTTGTTCCCGACGACCTCGGTCATGACGGGGAAGTTGAGCCACACATCGTACTGCGCGCGCCCGCTGTGCCAGCGCGGGTCGTTGCCACCGCCCGACACGTCGCCTTGGCGGCCGCGGAACGAGTAGGCGGCCAGCGCGTTGACTTCGACGCTTCGCCCGCATGCTGGATCCGCGATGAGGCAGCGCCAGCGTGGGCCTTCGGTGCGCTCGAGCGGCTCGACCTCGATCTCGTGGCGCGCACGAAGAGAGGCCGTATCGGCGTCGTCATAGAACGGCGGGCCGTCGGGGCCACCGGCGACGGTGTACCGCTCGGAGTCGAGGATGGGTTCGGGTTCGGGTTCGGGTTCGGGCGAGACGGCAGGTGAGCTCTCAGCCGCCGGCGTACGAACCTCTGGCTCGGCGGCTGGGGGGTCCTCGGTTGGGCTCGCGACGTCGGTCGCAGCGTCCCCGTCGGTCGCAGCCGACGAGGCGTCGGGCTGGGCCGCGGTGGCCTCATCGGCGTCGGGTTGAGAGGCGAGCAGGGCGTACAGAACGGAGACCGAGAGCTTCACAGCGCACCTCCAGCGGCGAGGCCGGCGAGGGCCATGGCGACGATCGGACCCGCTGCGATGCCATGGCCGCGGAAGCCGAGCACCACGCGCGTGTCACGGTCGAGGAAGTCTCCGCTGAGGAACATGCCGCCCCAGCCCCCAAAGCCCATCGCGAGCTCTGCGTGCGTGCCCCACAGCTTCTCGCCGCTGGTCAGCACGTCGCTCCGCGCGCCGCCAAAGGTGAAGTCGAGGTGCGCGGCGTGGTTGCGCTTGGACAGCCACATCTGGTTGACCGCCGCGATGCGAAACACCGTGGTCGAGTCGGTGGAGTCGACCTCTTGCGATTGCGCGTCGCCCCGCTGAGTGATGGACCCCGTGCCGCGCGACCAGCTCGACAGCAGCCCGAAGCCCCACGCGCCCCAGCTCTTGCGGCGGGAGCGGTTGGGCCGGATCATGGCGGGGCGCACCGTGAAGCCGCCGCGAAATGTGAACTGCGCGTAGGGGATGTCGGGACCCTCGTCGCTCGCCGGTGCACGGATGCCAGCGCCGATGTCTGCCGAGAGGATCATCGACGCCTTGCAGAAGGTCCCCTCGACGAAGCAGAACGATCCGTTCCCGACCGACAAGACCGGGAGCGTCCGTGGCCGCGGCTGCGCGAGGAACTCGATGTCGCTGGGGGCCTCTTCAACGAAGAAGGGGCCGTACTCGTCGACGTCGTCTTCGGAGACTTCAACCAGGTCGGTGTCATCGGCGGGCTCGGCAGCTGGGGACGCCGCCAAGAGCGATGAGAGGGCAAAAGCTGAGACGGTAGGGCTCACGAGATCGCTCTGGGTCCGAGGGTACACCAGCCCGCGACGGGGCTCGCAGGCGTTGCTTGCGCCACCTGGCGCACCTGCTGACAACGCCTCAACGGTCCGGTGGCGCCTCGCTTACGGTCAAAAGTGACGAATCACGCAGTGGTCGAGCGTACGCGGTCCAGGTGCGGGATGAAGGGGATCAGCACCATCGAGGGGATCGTAGCCAGGAACGTGAAGCCAAAGTAGTTGGCGTAGCCGATCGCCTCGGCCAAGAATCCGCTCGTGACCCCAGCGGCCGTGAAGCCGACGCTCATCAGGGCCGTGACGATCGCCATGTGAGCGGCACGGTGGCTCGGCGCCGCGCACCGCATGATGTAGACCATGAACACCGCGGTCCCCAGGCCCGACCCGAGGTTCTCGGCGATGATGACGAAGCCGAGCGTTGCAGTGGAGGTCTGCGCGGGATCGCCGAACGCGACGACCATGTAGAGGAGGTTGAGGAGGTTCTGGCTCAGCATGAACGGCCAGATCCAGCGGCGGAGTCCGTGCTTGGAGATCAACCACCCGCCCACGATCGAGGCGACGATGGTGGCCGCGACGCCGATGGTCGCGGTGAGGAGTCCGAACTCCCCCTCGCTCATCTGCACCTCCTTGAGCAAGAAGGGCGTGCGCATCTTCAAAAGGAACGACTCGCCGAGGCGAAAGGTGATGACGAACGCGAGCGCGCGACCGATGCCGGGCTGCTCGAGGAACGTGACGTATGCGCGGGCGAAGTCGGAGTCGCTGTGCGCGAGCCGCCGCTGAATACGGGGGAGCATCGCGAAGACGACGAGCAGCACCGTGAGCAGCGCCAGGCCGATCCAGCCCGAAGCCGAGATCTTCGCGGTCCACGGCAGCGCCCGCGTGATCGCAGCCTGGGCCGAGCCGGAGATCTCCGCGACCCAAGCGGTACGTGCCACCACGACGATGCCAACGAGCAAGACGAGCACGGAGACGGTCCGAGCGTTCAGCAGCTGTCGCGCCGGCTTCTGACGAGGTTCGGCGCGCGGCAGGAAGCGCGCGTGTCCGAAGGCCATCAAGAAGAGCACCGCCGCCGACATGACCCACGCAAAGGGCCAGCTCGTGGCACCGGCGAGCATCAAGAATCCGCCGAACCCCACCAGCGTTGCGACGCGGTGGCCTGCAACGCGAAGCCCGACGTAGCGAGACTGCCCCGCCTCGTCGAGTGCCTCGAGGTAGTAGCCGTCGACCGCGATGTCGTGGGTGGCGGCCGCGACGGCGATCAGGAAGAAGATCACCGACGCGATGCCCAGCGCCCCCTGCCCCGAGGACGCGAAGGCGAGCAGCACGGTGAGCGCGCCGAGGATGATCTCGAACACCCAAAGCCACGTCCGCTTGGTCTCGTAGGCGTCGACCAGCGGACCCCAGAGGAACTTGAGGTTCCACGGAAGGTGAAACAGAGACGTCAGCCCGATCGCGCCGAGGCTGGCGCCCATCAAGGTGAACATCGCGTCGGCGACGTTGTTGACCAGGGCGTAAGGCAGCCCTTCACCGAAGTAGGTGGACGACACCCAGCCCGCGTCGCGGCCCCACCCTTGGTCTTCCGGACCCGCGGCGGGAGGCGGGGCAGGGATCGGCGCGTCGGCGCTCACGTGCGTTCTGTATAGAGGTTCAGCCGCGCCAAGCGAAGAAGTGGGACCAAACGAGGCT
Source organism: bacterium (assembly GCA_024742475.1). Taxonomy (GTDB): domain Bacteria; phylum Myxococcota_A; class Polyangia; order Nannocystales; family Nannocystaceae; genus CAJXVA01. The sequence continues at coordinate 359,816 of JANSYI010000001.1, forward strand.
CGCGCTCAGCGCAGACACAGCGACCATGCCCACGCGGACCCACGCCCTGCGGCGCCTGGATGACGTCTCGGACCAGCCCCAGATTCCCGCCAGTCCCACGCCAAGGACCGCGACGGCGGGGACGAGGTAGCGGTGATCCGCACCCGCGCCGCCGGTGGGCGTGCGGTGGAAGCACAGGAGAACGAGCCAGGGAAGGAGCGCGGCGCCGATGCGACGCTCGAAGATCATGCCGACCGCCGCGACGAGGAGGATCGGCGCCATGACGAGCGCGCCCGCGCCCTGCCCCGCACCCCACAGGCTCCACGCACCCTCGAGCGGACTGCCAGAGAAGGTGGCCGCGCGCGAGGTCGCGAAGGCGAAGGTGGCGTGGTGGTCGTAGCCGATCGACAGCGGCGAACCGAAGGCCGCGTCGTGATAGGCGGCGGTGAGCGCCGCGATGGGCACCGCGCCCAGGGCGACCTTGGGTGCGTCGCGCCAGGGGCCGACGAGCAGCGCGAGCGGCACGACCGCGACGACCAGCGCGTAGTCGGCGCTGACAGCCCAGGCGCCGGTGAAGCCCGCGACCGCAGCGAATCTCCACCGCAGGCCGCGAGGCTTTGCGTCCGACAGCGACTCGAGGCCCCACACGCACCACACGAGCATCGTTCCCGCCGTGACGTGGCTGAACAGCATGGTCGAGTACGGACCCCACAAGGTCGCCACGCCGATCGCGGTGACGATGACGAGCTCGCCGGTGGGGTCGATGCCTCGACGGCGAAGCAGCGCGAGCAGGCCGCACAGGCCAAGCGCGCCCATGAGGGCCGCGTGAAGCCCCGCGAACAACGCCGTCCCCTGCAGCTCGATGAGGTTGGGCGAGGGCACCTGCTCGACCTGCCGGCGCTTGCCGTATGTCGCGATGTAGCGGTCGGTCGCGGGCCGCACCACGACGATGTCCTCGAGCGTCGTGTCCTTCGAGCCCGACTTCAGGCGCGCGATCGACTGCGCGCCCCAGTCCGCGTCGAGGCGGCTCCCCATCCACAGCGCAGGCAAGGCCGCCAGCGCCGTGCCCGGCGGACGGTCCGAGTAGTCGGCGCCCTCGCGCCGCGCCAGGTCGATCCACAGCGTCAGGCCGACGTCGGGCGTGATGCTCGTCTCTTGGCGCAGCACCAGGGCTCGACCCAGAGCGACGTGTGAGCCGTCGTTGCTGCTGACGAGGCCGACCGACTGGCTCGCGTAGAAGCACCCCAGGAGAGCGACCAGCACGCCGATCCACCGCCGCAGCCGGTCCGGGGCGGAGACTTGGTCCGACACCGCCTCGAAGATGGCACGATTCCGCGACGCCAACTACGGCTTCGGGTCGACGAGCGCCCCACATTCGGGGCACAAGGGCTTTTCGGTCGCGAACCGAAGCGCCGCCCCGGCCCCGACGAGGTAGAGCATCATCAGCGGGATCATCACGATGAAGTCGGACGCGATGATGGGAAACAGCGGAATGAACGGAATCGGGATCAAGAAGTAGCCCCGAGCCCACCGCCGCAGCTTGGGGTTCTCGTAGACGCCCACGACGTCCTCTTCGCATCGCCGGCACCTGTGCATTGCAAGTGCAAGGATACCGCGGCCTGGGAGAATGCAAGCGGTCCGCCCCTGTGAGGCGCAGCGCCGGCCGCCACGGAGCACTCGCACCTACACATACGACGCGGCGCCCTAGGGGCGATCGCTTGTTAGACTCCGCCGCCGGTGACGAAAGCGCGTGTCAGCGAAGCCGAGGCGAAGTTCGACGCGATGCGGCGCCGAGTCGGCTTGATCGCGGCCCCGCTCGTGTTCTTGGCCCTGCTGCTCGCGCCGATGCCGGGGCTGAGCGAGCAGGCTCACTCGCTGGCGGCCATCACCGCGATGACCGTCATCCTTTGGGTGACCGAGGCCATCCCGCTGCCCGCGGCCGCGCTCATGGGCCCCGCGCTCGCCGCCGTCCTCGGGGTGACCTCGCCCAAGGAGGCTCTGGCGGCCTTCGCCGACCCGCTGATCTTCCTCTTCATGGGGGGCTTCATGCTCGCGGCGGCGTTGTCACGGCACCGGTTCGACCGGCGCGCCGCGCTGTGGCTGATCGCCCGGCCGATCGTCAACGGATCCCCTGCGCGAGCGCTCGTCGCGATCGCGGCGATCTCGTTCGTGTTCTCCATGTGGATCAGCAACACGGCCACCACGGCGATGCTGATCCCCGTGGCGCTCGGGCTGCACGGCACGATGCTCGCCGTTCTCCCCAACGAGGACGACACCATCGACAAGCTCCACCGTTTCAGCGGCGGAATGTGCCTCGCGCTGGCCTACGCCGCTTCGCTGGGCGGATCGGCGACCCCTATCGGCACCGGGCCCAACGTGATCGCGGTGGGCATGCTCGAAGCCAAGACGGGCGCTCGCATCGACTTCTTGCAGTGGATGTCGTTTGGGCTCCCCACCGCCGCAGCGATGACGGTGCTGGTGGTCGTAGGCGCTCTGCGCATGTTCCCGGCTCCCGTCAAGCAGGTCGCGGGCTTGGTCGACGAGGTCAAGCGACAGCTCGGCGAGCTCGGACCCATCAAGAAGGCGGAGACGCGCACGCTCATCATCTTCGGGCTCGCCGTCGTCGGGTGGCTGACCCCCTCGTTTTCGAAGCTCGTGCTCGGGGCCGACCACGCGCTGGTCGTGTGGACGAAGTCGCACCTCTCCGAGGGGGTGGTCGCGCTCATCTGCGCATGCCTACTGTTCTTCATCCCCAGCGGGGACGGCGAGGGCTCCGATGAGCGCCTGCTACAGTGGGAAGACGCGCAGCGCATGGACTGGGGCACCCTGTTCTTGCTCGGGGGCGGGCTGGCGCTCGGTCGCATGACCTTCGACACCGGGCTCGCCGAGGCGGTCGGGCGCGGCATCCTCGAGGCGGCGGGTCCCATCGTCGAGACGCCGCTGGGGCTGACCGCTGCTGCCGCGCTCCTGGTCGTCTTCCTCACCGAGGTCACCAGCAACACCGCGACCACCAGCATGATGCTGCCCGTCCTCATCGGCATCGCTCAGGTGCGAGGCTTCGACGCGACCGCGACCGCCGTCGCCGTCACCCTCGCGGCGAGCTACGCGTTCATGCTCCCGGTCAGCACCCCGCCCAACGCCATGGCCTACGGCACCCAGATGATCCGGCTCGACGCGATGGTGCGCTTTGGCATCCGGCTCGACCTGCTCGGGTTCGTGGTGCTGATGATCGCCGTCGTCGCGATTCTTCCCTTCGTCCTGTAACGAAGCTCCGCCCCGGGCATAGGGGACCTCGTGCGCACCTCGACCATCGTCTTGGCCCTGTTCCTCGGCGGCTGCAACGCCAGCGACGCGGACGCGCTGCGCGACCAGCTTCGCGACGACGACTACCGCAACACGTACATGCGCGCGCCGGGCTGGGAGGACGGGCGCCTCCCCGCCGAGGGCGGGCCCCACGGCGGTTTCATCGACCTCTACATCAACGATGTGATGGTCGAGGCGATCGAGCAGGCAGAAGCATCGGGCGAGGCCCTCGAGCGCTGGCCCGACGGCTCGATCATCGTCAAGGACGGCTGGGACGCCGCCGAGGGCGGCACGTTCGAGTACCTCAGCTTCATGGAGCGTCGCGACGGGGGGTGGTTTTGGGGCGAGTACCGCGGGAGCGGCCGCCTCATCTCGGCAGGCAAGAACGACAACACGTGCGTCGGATGCCACAGCGCGGGCGACGACCAGGTCCGCGCGTTCGGGCTGCCCCCCTACTGATGCCGCCGCGAACGCCGGTGGTCAGCCATCGTCTTCGGCCGGGAGCCGGACGAGCTGAAACCAGTAGTTCTCCAGACCCTGCACCGCCTCGACCAGCTCGTCGAGGCTGGGTGGCTTGCTGATATACGAGTTTGCGTAGGCGCCGTACGCCTTGGAGATGTCCTTGTCGCTCTGTGAGCTCGTGAGCATGACGACCGGGATCTTTCGAAGGCTCTCGTCTGCCTTGATCTGGGTCAGGAGCTCGTGCCCGTCGACCTTGGGAAGGTTGATGTCGAGCAAGATCAGGTCGGGCCGCACGGCGTCCTCGAAGCGTCCCCGCCGTCGCAAGAAATCGAGCGCCTCCGCGCCATCGATGGCGACATGCAGCGTGTTGGAAATCTTGGACTTCGCGAACGCTCGCTTGGTGAGGAGGACGTCCCCGGGGTTGTCCTCGACGAGCAGGATTTCGACAGGTCTCGTGCTCACGACTTCACCGGCAGGCTAAACCAGAACGTACAACCGCGTCCAACGGCGGAGTCGACACCGATCGCCCCACCGTGCCGCTCGACGACGCGCTTGCAGATCGCCAGGCCGATTCCCGTCCCCGAGTATTCGGCGCGGGAGTGCAGGCGCTGGAACATCCGAAACACCTTGCTCGCATACTTGGGGTCGATGCCGATTCCGTTGTCGGAGACCTCGACGCGCCACGCACCCGATCGTTGGCGGGCCGAGACCTCGATGACGGGCGCGCGCTCGGGCGAGCGGAACTTGAGCGCGTTGGTCAGGAGGTTTTCGAACAACTGAATCATGTGTGACCGATCGGCGCGCACGACGGGGAGGGCTTCAACCTCGATGCGCGCGCCGCTGGCGGCGATGTCTTCGCCGAGCTCCCGCTGCACATCGGCGAGCACGCCTTCGAGCGACACATCGGCCATCGAAAGCGATGCAGCCCCCGAACGCGAGTACTGGAGGAGCTCTTGGACCAGGATGGTCATCCGCTCGGCGCCGTCCTTGGCGATCTGAACGTACTGACGCCCCATGTCGTCGAGGTCGTCGGCGTACTCGTCCGCCAAGAGGCCCATGAAGCTGCGAACCATCCGCAGGGGCTCTTGAAGGTCGTGCGAGGCAACATAGGCAAACTCCTCGAGCTCGCGCTGCGACTGCTGCCTTTGCGTCACGTCCGAGACCGTCATCACGGCGGCGGCGCGGGTGGAGCCTTGCACCGCGGAGGCCGAGACCGAGATCCAGCGGTCGCTCGAGAGGTCCTCGCGCCGCAACAGCAGCCACTCGTCGCGGACCGACTCTCCGGCCAGCGCACGCGTGAGGGGATTGTCGACCGCAGCAACCGGCTCCCCCGTCGCACTGCGCAGACCCGCCGACGAGAACCACTGCTCGGCCTCCTCGCCCAACTCGGGTAGGCCGAGGACTTGAAGAGCCTCCGGGTTCGTGGACAGCACGTGGCCCTGGGCGTCGACCACGATGACGCCCACCGCAAGCGAGGCCAAGGTGTGGTGGAGTTCCTGCTTCGCGGCAGCGATGGCCTCGTTCGCAACCCGGAGCTCCTCGTTTCGCGCACGCAGTGCTGCTTGGGCGTCGCGCTCCGCGGTAACGTCGCGAAGCTGGACCAGCGCTCCCCCCGTTCGCGTATCGGGGAGGAACCACGGGCGAACGGAGACGTCCCAGACCCGACGCGGCGACGGGGTCGTCCGCACGAGCCCGTCACTATGGCGTGCTTTATTGATCGCGGCGGAGATCGGCTCACCGAGGGGCATCTGCCCGCCGAGAACCGCCTCGTAGTCGGTGCCGGGTTGGGGGGTGACGCCGAACGCCGCGTTGAACTCGCGGGTCGTGGCGATGACGCGCTGCTTCGCGTCGACGACGAAGGCGCACGCCGGCAGTGCGTCGATGAGCTGCCTCAGATCGGAGAGGCGGTCCTTCCGGGCGCCGCGGAGATCCGCCGAGAGCGTTCGCTCGCCCGCGTCGCGGGTCGGGCGCGAGACTCCGACCGTTCCAATGACCTCGGCTGCGTCCCGAATCGCGGTCTTGACCGTCGCGAAGTAGTGAACGGCTCCGTCGTGACGCGTCACGGCCTCGGTCACCTCGAGCGTCTCCCCGCTGGTGAAGACCTGATGATCGTCGCGCACGTACTGCAGCGTGTCGTCCGGATCGCTGTGGTCGGAGTCGACGAGCTCCCGAAGCTGCTCGTTGCTCAGCCCGTAGTACTCCCGGAACGCTCGGTTCGCCCACAGGAGCCGCGAGCGATCTCCTTTGACGAGCACGAACTCGCTGACCGAGTCGAGCACGAGCTGGAACCACTCGCGCGAGTACAGGGTTGGGCCAGCCACGAGCCCCAAGGCTGCCACGGACCGCTATCGGCCACACGGCCCCTTTCGGGCTTCCGGCACCACCCGCTCAGGCGTAGCGGGTCGGATCGGGGACCGCGGCGAGCTCGAACCCCCTGCGGCGAAGCTGGCAGCTGTCGCACGACCCACACGCGATGGGAGCACCGCTGGCGTCCTGTGCCGGGTCGTAGCAGCTCACGGTATCGGCGTAGTCGACCCCGTGCTCGAGCCCGAGCGCGATGATCTCGTGCTTGCGCAGCGCTTGCAGAGGCGTCTCGATGCGCAGCGGCTCCCCAGCCTCGACGCCGATCCGCGTGGCGAGGTTTGCAGTGCTCGCGAACGACTCGATGAAGGCGGGCCGGCAATCGGGGTAACCCGAGTAGTCGAGCGCGTTGACGCCGATGAACAGATGCCGCGCTTCGAGCACCTCGGCCCACGCCAGCCCGTAGGAGAGGAACAGCGTGTTGCGGGCCGGGACGTACGTCGTCGGGATCCCCGCGGAGGCGACGTCCTGACCCTTGGGGACGTCGAGCGCGCTGTCGCCGACCAACGCGGTCGCGGGCGCGACGAGCCGCCCCAAGTGTGACAGGTCGACGACCTCGTGCGCCTTCGCGCCGAACCGCGCGGCTTGACGCGCAGCACACTCGAGCTCGACGGCGTGGCGCTGGCCGTACGCAAAGCTCATCGCGTAGGTGTCGAACCCCTTCGCCGCGGCAACGGCGAGCACGGTAACCGAGTCGAGGCCACCGCTGAGCAGCACGACCGCGGCGGGCATCATCCGCCTTGCGCTTGAGCGCAGATCACGTCTTGCGACGAGTCTTCAGGGCAGCAGTACAGCGAGAAGGTCTCGTTCTCGAAGCCGACCTGACACGAGCAGCTGGGCTCGTTGTTGGCGACGATGCAGATCCCACGCTCGCTGCCTCCGCAGAAGAACCCCTTGCAGGGGTCTTGCGGGTCGTAGCAGTAGTTTTCTTCGCGATTGCACATGCCGTCTTGGCACACGCCGTCCGGAGCGAGGCAGAGGCCTCCGGGGACTCCCGGTGGCGCCTTCTTCTCTCGCTCGGCCCCACGAAAGCAGCCGCTCACGCACAGGGAGAGGCCAGCAAGGACGAGCCATGGGCGGAGTCGCGTCATCACGGACAACGCCGGGACCTTACCAAAAAAGCGCCGCCGCGAGGTTTTCACCGTACGGTTGGGTGTCGCTCGGACCCCGCGTGTTGCCTCCGCGGGCCCGATTCGCCCCATTTTCCCGATATGCCCGGCGTTAGACCCGTAACCCTCCCAACGATGAACACCGCGGCGCGCCCGGAGCCCGGTGTTATTCTGCGTGTGGGTCCGGGACGGACGGACTCGGAGACGCGATGCGGAAATCGAAGTTCACCAACACCCTGCTCGTGACGTTCTTGGGCCTTGGCCTGGCCGTAGCCGTGGCCCCAACGGCCCACGCCGAGCTCGAGTTCGAGTGCTCCGACGAAGGCAACCTGTGCGTCGAGAGCGGTGGCAACTGGTCGTCGGGCTCCCGCACGAGCTCGAAGGACCGTCGCAAGCAGTCCAAGAAGACCGCCGGCACCCTCACGGTGCGCATCGAAGGCGGCCGCGGCAGCATCTTCATCAACGGTCGCTACGCGGGCACCGCCCCGCTCGAGGGCATCGAGATCCCCTCGGGGAAGAACGACCTCCAGATTCGAGACGGCGCTGACGTCCTCGCCACGGGCGTGCTGACGGTCCCCAAGGACTCCGACGTCATCGCGGTCGTTCGCCACCCCTAGCGCCTGGCGCGCTCACGCGGTTGCGTCGGTCGGCGTGACGGAGAGTTCGTCGAGGAGCTCGCCGAGCTGTGTTCGCGTGAACGGCTTGGCGATGAGTCGGTCGAAGCTCTCGTCCGCGGCCTCGAGTTCCTGCAGATAGCCCGACATGAGCACCGCGTGCGCGAGCGGGAAGATCGCGCGCGCGTCCTCGATGAGGTCCAAGCCGGTGCCGTCGGGCAGCATGTAGTCGGTGAGCAGGAGCGTGCACGTCTCCATCTCCTCGAGCGCGCGCTTGCCCGAGCGCACGTCGGGCTCCGCCCGCACCTGGTACCCCATCGACCCGAGGAGGCGCTCGACGGCGTAGCGAACGTCGGGCTGATCTTCGATGAGGAGCGCGGTGCCGCGAGAGGCCCGCGGCTGCGAGCCCTGACGATCCGCGACCTGAAGGTAGGGGCCGCCGACCTCGCACAGCGGCACGGAGACGGAGAAACACGAGCCGCTGTCGGCGGCGCTGAGCACCCAGATCTCGCCACCGGCCCGACGCACGATCGCCCGCGCGGTGGACAGACCCAGCCCAGTGCCCTCGGCCCGGGTGGTGAAGAATGGCTCGAAGACCCGCTCTTGCAGATCGGCCGGCATACCCACGCCAGTATCCTCGACCTCGAGCAGCATCCGCCCGTCGAGGCATCGGCAGCGAAGCGCCAGCGACCCGCCCTCGGGCATCGCACCGACGGCGTTGATGACCAGGTTGAGGACGACCTGCTCGAGTTCGTTCGGATCGATCTCGATGCACCCCTCGCCCTCGAGGGCGTGTTCGAACCGAACGCGCTCGGGGACGAGTCGCTGCAGGAAGGGGAGCAACTCTTCGAACCACACCGGTACGTCGATGCGCCGTGGGGCCTCGACCTTGTTGCGGGTGAAGGTGAGTAGGCGACGCGTGAGGCTCGAGGCTGAACGCGCCGCGCTGGTGATGACCTTGAGGTCCTCGGTGGCGTTGGGTCGATCGCGGCACTGCAGCTCGAGGAGCTCGGCGCTGGACATGATCGCCGTGAGTAGGTTGTTGAAGTCGTGGGCGATGCCGCCGGCGAGCTGCCCCATGAGCCTGACGCGATCGTCGTGGCCGGCGACCCGCTGGGCCTCCTTCAACCTCCGCTCGGCCGCCTTGGCGGCGCTGAGATCCTCGATCATCGTGCCGCGCTCGATGATGGCGCCGCTGGCGTCTCGCTTGGCCACGACGAGTGCCCGCCCCTCGAACGTGCTCCCGTCCTTGCGAACGAAGACACACTCCGCATGGAACGCCGACTCTTCGACCGCTGCGAGCATCGCGAGATAGTCAGACTCCTCGGCGTACAGGTCGCGCGCCGTCAGGGTGGAGGACGCCTCCTCGAGCGTGTAGCCGAACATCTCGATCGAGGCCCGGTTCCACGCCAGGATCCGGCCTCGCTCACGCGCGTCGGCCACGCTGATGTGCAGCGGCATGAAGTCCATGAAACCGCCGACGCGCTGGCCCGCTGAGAGCCCGCTGGGCAACAGCGGGGGCAGGCGCGTCGCAGACAGCACGAACCCGCCGCCGCCGGGCGCGACGACGCAAAGCCACTCGTGCTCGCCCACCGCCGCCCGAAATCGGGACGCATCTGCGCGCGCGAGTGCGGCGCGGAGCCCGGCCTCGAGGGACGCGGAGTCGATCGAGAAGATCGACCCGCCAAAGCGCATCCTCTCACCCAGCGCAGCCCAATCCCCCTGCAGGTCGACGACCTCCCCTTGGGCGGTCAGGCGGATGACGGCCGCGACGGCGTGCTCGTCGAGGTCGACTCCGTCGTTCATCGCACGACCTCGAACTGGAGGCGGGGGCGCGCGTGGGCGCTGCCCAGCATCACCACTGAGTGTGGCGAAGGCGAGCCCGCAGGACAACCTTCACGGCCCGAATCGGGAGGTCGCTTCCGCTAGTCTTCCCAGCTCGAGCGCAGCGTCGTTTCCGTCTCTCCGCTGAACTGGCCCATCTCGATCGTCTCGGTTCGCGTCGACTCGTAGCTGACCGGAATCTTCTTCCCTAGGTCGAACAAGAGGGACCCGCGCTGCTCGCTCTCGATCACGATCTCGCCGCCTGGCCCCTCTTGGCTGCCGATGGCGGTGGCCACGAAGACCATCTCAGCCAGCCGGCTGCCCCCAGAGTCGTCGATGCGCACGAGCGTGTACTTCACCTCGACGTCGAACGGGATCACCAGGCCGGTGTCGCCGAGCTCGGTCTCCTCTTGCCGACTCACCGTGACGGGTTCGTTCAGCGGAAGCGGGGCCTCCGGAAGCGAGGGCAGCTGAAGCAGAGGCGGCAGGTAGCTGAGCATCTGCAGGCCCGGCAGGATCGGCGGAGGCTCGCCTGCCGCCGTCGCGTCCGCGATCTGCTGGCGCATCTGTGCGAGCTCCGCCTCGCGCTGGACGTTCTGCGGCAGCTCGGGGTCGTCCTCGGCCTGGCCCCGGAGATCGCTGAGGTAGGCACCGACGCCGTGGGCCTCGAGGAAGCTCGACGCGTCGTCGCCGTCCCGCTGTAGCGCCCCGCGAAGCTCGAGGGCCGTGACGTCGTCGACCTTCCACGCGACCTCGAGGCGGTCCCCCTTGGGTTCGATAGCGACCGACGCTTCGAGGTCGAGGATCGCCTCGGCGTACTGGCCGGCGCCCCGCTGGATGAGTTCGAGATGCCCGGTTTGCGCGAGCGTGCGCGCGGTCGCGTCGTAGCGCAACACGATCGAGGTCTCCGAGGGCACCGTGTCGGCCTCCCCCGCCGGGACGGCGGCGTCGGGGCCCACGGTGGGAATGCCCGGAGCCGGCTTGCACGCAGCGACCGCCAACAGCACCAGCGTTGCGACTCTTGGAGACATTGGAGCGCACGCTAACCGCGGCCCCACAGGGGTGCAAGTTTCGGTCGCGGTGTGCTATTTCCCGCCGACCATGGCCCTAGAGTTCCTCGGCGGCCTTTTCGGGCGGCGCAACCAGCTCCCCACCGATCAGGTCACGCGAATCCCCCGTCGAGCCAAGAAGGCGGCCGCGGTGGCGACCGCGGGCATGAAGGACACGCTCACGAAGATCTCCGCCCTGCCCGGCATCGCCGACGTCGGGGAGACGAAGCGGCTGCCGCGGGGCTTCTTCGCGCTGGTGGACGAGTTTCTCGCCCACGTCGACGACTATCACGCCGCCGTCAGGAGCCAGCTCCCCGACGTCAGCGACGACGTCGTGCGTCCCGGAGAGCCCGGAGGCGATGGCCCGTGCCACACGGCGCCGCTGGGTGTCTCCACGATCGAGGCGCTCGCGATCTACCGCCACGTCCGGCCCTGGCGCGACTTCCAGTCGATCGCCCAGCGGCTCGGCGAGCTCGGCGAGCAGCAGTTCAAGGACATTCAAGAGGGCCACGCGGGCAAGGACCCCGAGAAGATCCGCCTCGGTAGCAGGGCGGTCCGCGAAGGTCGCGTGCGGTACGCCCAGCGCATGCAGCCCTGCCCGTTCCTCGACCCAAAGAAGGGCAAGTGCAGGGTCTGGGAGCATCGGCCGGTCTCGTGCCGCATGCACCACCCGCTCGGCGACGCGGCGACGCATCGCCCCAACCACGAGGGCTACCCGCAGGCAGCCCAGGTCAAGAACATCCGCCTCCCGGTGAAGATCCAGGTCGAGCTACAGCAGCTCGACAAGCGGTTGATGCTCCAGGTCTCGCCGTTCATGTTCGCCGGGACGCTGCAGCTGCTGCAGCTCTCCGAGGGACAGATGCTCCAGGAGGTCGGCGAGGCTCCGCAGCGCATGCAACAAGACGGTCAGGTGGTCCAAAAGGCCAACCGCAACGTCAAGCACGCGGCGAAGTTCAAGAAGAAGAAAAAGAAAAGGAAGAAGTAGCCAGGCGCGGCAGCGGACGGCTGGGGTTGCGCTTGGGCGCGATCTCGGGGGACAGCGCCCGGAAGGGAGCCGCGGCCGCCGACCCCACGAGCGCCTGGCGGGTGCCCGAGAGCTCTCGGCTGAGCGCTCGCCAGCGGCGGAGGTCTTCTTGGAGGCGCGTGTCGACCGACGTCTCCGCGATGGCGCGGCGGCGCGCACCTTCGGCCATGCGCTCGCCGATGTAGCCGCCGAGGCTCGCGCCCAGCGTGGTCGTGGCAATGCCGGCGACCATCGTGAGCAGCCCCGCCAAGACGTATGCGGTGCTGTGCGCGCCTGCGATGGTCCAAAGGAACGGGATGAACAGCAGCGCGCTGGCCACCAGGCCGACCTGCCGAAGCCGCTGGACGGACCGAACGCTGACCTGCTCGGCGCAGACCAAGGCGTGCGCCTCGGCGCGCCCGTACATGCGGATGGCCTGGTGGTCGCGCGCGTGGCGGCTGGGGTCGCGGATCGACTCGACGCAGACCGACGCCCGGAAGTTGCCGCGTTCGACCGTCAGCCGGACGCCGTTGCTGGGCCCGGCGGGGGACGAGACACAGACGCGATAGCCCTCGAGCGAGGGAAACACGGACGCCCACCGGTCGGAGACCTGGTCCACGACCCGCCGCACCTCTTCGCGGACCTGCGAGCGCGTCTGGCCGGTGCGACCGACAGACCACCCGAAGGGCGAATAGACCGCATCCTTTTCCACCGCATGATCAACCTAATATGCGGGGGTGGCAGCGTCCACCCAGCGCCCGTCAAAGGGGCGCTACGGACCTATCGCGTCCATTCATAGGCCACGTATGCACGCATCTTACCCTTGCCCTCGCCGCAGACGGCGGTGACTTCATAGCGGTCCGTGCTGCCAGTGAGCTGCGCTCGGTCGTTGGGCTGGTCCTCGCGCGAGAGCTCGACGGCGTCCTTCAGCGCGTCGGTGACGGCCGAGACGCAGTCGTCGACGGTCGTGCCTTCGGCCATCTCGAAGATGAGGTGGCTCTTGAAGAGCCCGGCCTCGTTGGCTTCGGAGCGAGCGAAGTCGACCTTGGTGCCCTTGTCGCCGAGCATCGTGCCGCGAAACCAGGCGGGGTCGCGGAACCGCTGACCGAGGGGGTCGGCTTCGGCGGCGCTGGGCTCGGAGGCGGCGGGCTCGGCAGACTCCGCATCGGCGGGCTCGGCAGCCTTCGCCTCGGCGGGCTTCTGCGCCTCAGCCGAGGCCGACTTCGCAGCCGCGGCATCGGGTTGGGCCTTGCCTCCGTCGCAGGCGGCACAGAGCAATACGGCGAGCGCAGCGGTCTTCAGACGAAGCATCGAGCGAGAAAACTAACATACCCGACAATGGTCGGCCATGACTCATCCCGCGGAACGAACGCAACGAGCGGCAAGCGGTGCCTGTTCGTCCACCTCGGTGATGGCCCAGGGCGCGTCGGCTTTGGGCGAGAGCCCGGCTTCTTCGGCCTGCTGCTCGATCGCGGACTCGCTCGCCCAGAACGGACCCGGGCCGCGAAACACTTCGGCGGCGGTCTGCACCTCGGCCAGCGTCGGCAGGCGCCATCCCACCAGCTTCTGGCCGGACCAGGGTACCGAGAGCGCCGCGCAGAACGCCTCGGCCTCGGACCGGGTCACGCCCTCGGCCACGCCGCCGAAGAACTGCAGGCCCGCGCCCGTCGCCACCAGCGGAACCGCGGCCGCAGCTTCGGGCACCTGCAGCGCGACCTCGTCTTGGGCCAAGTCCGAGGCGCACCGAAACCCCAGCAGGCCGTCGCGCTCGGGTGACTCGCGCCTGAAGCCTGCGCGTCCTCCCTTGGCCACACCCACGCCCGAGCGCCCCGCGTACGCCTTGCTGAACGCTCCGTCGCCGCGGAAGGGCTTGGTGAGGAACGGCTGCAGCCCGACGTCGAGCGCGAAGTCGTCATCGACCCACTCGAGCGCGTTGGACCCCATGCCGCGAAACCCGAAGTACGAGGTGTCGACGATCCCGTTCACCGGCGTGAGCACGCCGCGGTACTCGTCGCGCACCTCGATGCCCCAAGGGTAGCGGCGACCATCGGGGCCACGCGCCGCGTACTCCCACTCGGTCTCGGTGGGCAGACGCCCTCCGACCGAGGCGCAGAACACCCTCGCCTGCTTTCGGGTCACGCAGGTCTGCGGCACCAACGACAGCTGCACCTCCGAGTACCGCGCGGCGAGGTCGTCTTCGCCGTCTTCGCACACGGCGGGCGTGCAGGTGCCGGCCTTGACGCACTTGGCGTAGGCGGACCGGGTGACCTCGTGCAGGTCGAGCCAAAAGCCCTCGGCCGTGACCACGCGAGGCGGCTGTCCCGACCACTGCGATTGCATCGACTCGCGGATCTCCGCGGCGTCGTACCGCGAGGGAATGTCGCCCATGACGAACGCCCCCTTGGGGAGCTGCACCTGCTGCCCGCGTTCGGTCTGTCGGGTGCGCAGGGCTTCGCAAGTCCCATCGGGCTTCTTGCCCGTGCCGCGGACACACTTGGCGACCTTCTCCGGGTCGATCGCGGGCTCGGGTGCGTCGGTCGGGTTCGGCGGGTCGGACACCTCGACGCGCTTCGGCAGCGCCTGCGGCACGTCGGCGATCGGATGGACGGGCTCCGAGGAGTCGCAGGCGGAGCCGAGCAGTACGGCAAGCGCGAAGTGTCGGCGCATGGGAGCCGGAGGATAGCGTTGTGCGTGGGCTTGCACCACGGGCTTGCACCGGGCTCAGCCGAGCTCGTACTCGGACAGATGTGCGTCGTCCATCGGCGCGCTCAGCATCCCGACCGCGCCCAGCGTTGCCAGGTTGAGCGCCCCCGCGATCACGCCGATCTGCAGGTCCCATGGGTTGAGCGTCGCGTAGGTCTGTGCGGAGAGCTTCTGCAGGACGAACAGCCCGATGACCGCGGTCACGCCCACGCTCAGGCCAGCGGCAGCCGCGACGGTGTTGGCCCGCCGCCAGTACAGGCCGGTGAGCACCAGCGGCATGAACTGGATGGGGATGGCGTAGGCGAGCAGCAGAAGATCGACGACGGACGTGCCACCGGCGACCTGCAGCACCAGTACGGCGACGACGCCGAGGATGACGATGCACGCGCGCATCGTCATGGTCTGGGTCCGCTCGTCGAGCGCGCATCCGAAGCCCCCGACGAGGACGTCTCGCACGAAGATGGAGCCGCCAGCGTGCAGCAGCGCGTCGCCGGTCGACATCGACGCCGCGAGGATGGCGAAGGCGACGAACGCGAACGCGGCCGGACCCACGCCGCCGAGCGCGGGTCGATCGAGCATCCACAACAAGACGGTGTCGTCGGCCGGCCCCCCTTCGAGCACCGCGGCGTATCCGATGAACAGCAGCGGGACGAGGAAGAACAAGAACGTCGGGTAGAGCACCGCGGACAGCTGAACGAGCCTCGAGCTGCGCGCCGTGAAGCACTTCATGAACACCTGCGGCCACATCGAGAACCCTAGAATCGAGACCAGGATCTCGGCCGTGTACTGGCCGTCGGTCGTCGGACCGGGGCCCGGCAGCACCAAGGTGTCGGGACGCTCGGCGACGACGCGGTCGAACATCTCGGGCACCCCGCCATAGAGCGCGTGCGGGATCCACAGCCCGAGTCCCCACACGACGATCAGCATCGCGATGCCTTGCACGACGTTGGTCCAGCCCACGCCCCGAACCCCGCCGAGCACGACGTACACGGTGACGACGCCGTAGACGACGCCGGCCCCCACCGTGGGATCCCACCCGGTGACCGCGGCCATCACCATGCCGGCGCCCTTGAGCTGGATGACGAGGTAGGGCACGAACGCGAGGACGGTCGCCGCGCCCATCAAGCCCCAGACGAAGCGCGAGTCGAAGCGCCGCCCGATGAGCTCGGCCTGCGTGACCGCTTCGAGCTTGGCGCCGAGCCTTCGCACCCGAGCGCCGAAGAAGTAGACCGGCACGAAGCCGACCGCTCCGTACGCGAGGATGTAGAACGCGTCGGACCCCTTGGCGACGACCCGCTGGGGCGTCCCCAGCAAGGCGTAAGCGCTGAATATCGTCGCGCCCATGACGAAGTACATCAGCACGGGTCCGAAGGCGCGGTCGCCCGCGACGAAGTCCGCGACACCGCCCGCCCCCCGGCGTCCGGCCACGACCCCCAGCGTCAACACGAGCGCCAGGTAGCCGAACACGACCGCGTGCGCGAGCGTCACCGGCCGATCCCCCTGCGATACATCCACGCCAGGGCCACGAAGTTGGCCGCGATCACGCCCAAGACGTAGACGAGCGACCACGGGAGCCCGAGCACGCGCGGCTCGATGTGGTTGCCGACCGAGGTGTACACGGGGGCCACCAGGGCGATGGTCGATGCCACGAAGTAGGCGATCGCGAGGCGTTCACGCACGGCAGGCGCGGAGCCTACCGGTTTCTTGGGACCTGAGGCGGTGTCGGTATCATGTGCGACGTGAAGTTCGATCTCGTAGACCGGCGATGCGTCGTGACGGGAGCCTCGTCCGGCATCGGCAAGGAGATCGCGCGCAATCTTGCTTACTTCGGAGCGACGGTGGTGCTTGCGTGCCGCAGCCGCGAGCGGGGCTCGGCCGCGCTGCAGGAGCTCGCCGAAGACAGCGGCAACGATAGGCTCAGCCTATTGCCGCTCGACCTCGCCGATCCCGAGTCGATCCGCGGATTCGTCATGCAGGTCACCGTGGGGGGGAAACCCGTGCACGTGCTGGTGAACAACGCCGCGACGTACGTCGAGTCGCGCCGAACCACCGACGCGGGCCGCGAGCTCACATGGGCGACCAACGCCTTGGGACCGTTCGCCCTGACCAATCTGCTGAGTGAGACCTTGGCCGACAGCGGCGACGCACGGGTCGTCAACCTCGCCTCCAAGCTCGCAGGGGGGCTCGCGCTCGACGATCTCGACTTCGAGACGCGACGCTACTCCGGGGTGGCCGCTTACAAGCAGAGCAAACAAGCCAACCGGATGCTGAGTTGGGGTTTGCAGAGGCGGATCGGCGACGCCGTGAGCGTCACCGCCTGCCATCCGGGTGGGGTGAATACCCGCATCTACGACAACCTGTCGGGGCTCGCCGCAGCCGGCATGAAGCTCGCGCGCCTCTTCATGAAGACGCCGTCCGAAGGTGCGCGGACGCCTACTCGGCTGGCGGCCGATCCCGAGCTGGGCAAACTGCGCGCCGAGTTTTGGATCGATGAAGCGCCCGCCAAGTGCAGGTTCCGCGAACCTGCGGCGATCGACGCCCTTTGGGCCAAGTGCGTCGAGCTGACGCAGACCGACGTGTAGCGCCCACGAACACGCGTTGGGCGACCGTGGATCTGGGGGACAGGTGCGCAACCGGGCGTCCGTGCGGCTAGACGGGCGCTTGAACGTTGATTCGTTGCCGAACATGTAACGCGCGACAGGGTTGGGAAGTACTGCGTGAAAGCAAGTGCGGCAGCCAGCCCCGACAAACGCGCCCCCAAGGCCGATCGAACTGCGCTGCGAACCCGTATCGCAACAAGCACACCCCCAACACTGGCGCCGGTCCACGAATCGACCAGACTTAGAACAGCAGTCCTGGCCCGACCAGGACCACGGAAAGAGGTAGGCATGAGTCTCCGAGCAAACATCGACCATCTGAACGCGGCCCAAGGCATCGAAGCCGTGGCCGTCATCACCCAAGGCGACACGTCCAACCGGGAGTTCCGGGGCGACGACACGTGGAGCGCAGTGCTCGACGGCGCCTTGACCCTTCTCGCCAAGACCAACGAGTCCACGATCCGCATGGTCATCGGCAAGCACACCGTCGTCGTTCAAACCGAGCGCGAAGAGACGGTCGCAGTCGTGCTTCCCACAGGCCACGCCATCGCCAAGTCGTTGCGTCGCATGATTCGCCGGATGGCGCGCAAGGTCCGCCCGCCGCTGCGTCCCGAGCCCACAGTGATGTCGGTCTCGCCATCGCAGCCCGGTCAACCCGGCGCTCCAAAGCCGGCCTCGCCCGACGTCTCCACCTCCCCCTGGGGCTAGCAGGCGGCGAGGGCTTCTCTCGGCGCCCCGCGTCGGGGTTGCCCGTGCCCCATCGGGTCGGGCTCGACGAATCCGCGCGTTTCCGTGGCAATGGCCACGGGGGCGGGCGGTTTTTTCATGCCCCTGCGTCCACGCGCCATGCACGCCGCCTTGTCCGCCCGTTACGGTCTGGTACAGAATCACGCCCATGCGGGTCGCCACTGTCACCGGGTGCATCTTCCTGTTCGCCGCGGGCTGTAGCGACCCGGACCCCGACGTCTCCGGCGGGAGCAGCTCTGGCGATGGCACGACGGCCGGGACCACGCAGACCGCCCCGGACCCGAGCACCACCTCGACCTCCACCGGCATCTCCGACGAATCCTCGTCGGGTGAAAACCCTGGCTCCACCGGTGACCCCGAGCCTGCCTCATCGAGCGGGGCCGCGGAGAGCACCGGCGGCGAGGAGGCGACCTTTGCCGCAGGGTTCGACATCGTCGACATCTCGCCCAACAAGGGCCACCTCGCGCTCAACGTCTACATGGGCGCGTACGGGGCCCCGTTCGCCCGCGGCCCGGCCGAAGGCGTGCACGACCCCGTGTTCGTGCGCAGCTTCGCCGTGGGTGTCGGCGAGGAGGGCTTCGTCGCGGGCGTGGCCGACCTGCCAGGCTTTGGCAACGACTTCACCGCGGAGATCCGCGCCCGTGTCGCCGAGAACACCGGGCTCCCGCCCGAGCACGTCTTGATCGGAGCCACGCACACGCACTCCGCTCCCGACTTCATGGGGTTGTGGGGCGGCGGTCCGTCCGAGTACCGAGATCCCGTGATCGACGAGGTCGTGGGCTCGCTGACCCGCGCGTGGGTGCTCCGGACGCCTGCGACGCTCGAGGTCTCGAGCGCCACGGGGCCCAACGGCAACCGTCGCGACTGGGAGTTCACCGATGACTCGATCACGCTGTTGATGGCCCGTGACCTCGACGGCGAGCTCATGGGCTCCGTGGGCGTGTTCGCGGCCCACCCCACGGTCTTGGGGTCGAGCAACCTGCTGATCTCGCGCGACTGGTGCGGCGGCTACGTCGAGGCGATGGAAGCCCACACCGGCGCGACCTCGGTGCTGTTCAACGGCGTCTTGGGGGACGCGTCCGCCGCTCGGCCTCCAGGCAAGTACGCCGACGACTTCGAGCGCGCCTTCGCCTACGGAGCGCTCATCGCCGACCTCGCGTACGAGGCGTCGGCTTCGGCAGATCCTATCTCCACGGGGCTCGTCGTCGAGAGCACGACCTGGACGATGCCCGTGCAGAACGCGTTGTTCCAGCTCGCGGCAGCGGTCGGCCTGCTCGACTACTCGTTCAGCGGCTCGGGCGAAGGGCAGTCGGTCGACGCCACGGCGACCTACGTCCGGCTGGGGGAGCAGCTGCAGATCGCCTCGTTCCCCGGAGAGCCCCTCACCCGCACGGGGCTCGAGGTCAAGAGCGTCATGAGCACGCCTCACCAGGCGATCCTCGGCAACACGGGGCCGGCGTTCGGCTACTTCATCCTCAGCGACGAGTGGATGACGGGCCGCAACGACGACTACGAAGAGACGGTGTCGCTGCACGAGTCCGCGGGGGACCTGGCCGTGGGAGCGCTCATGGACCTCGTCGAGCTCGACGCGTTCTAGCGAACCACGAAGTCGTAGAAGTCGGGGTTGGGTAGATCGGGGAGCACGGCTCGGCGGAGCAGCAGCGTGCGAACGGCCCAGATGTCGGAGAAGACGCGGTACTTCAGCGCGGTCTGGTCGAGGTAGTCGACGCCTGCCGATCCGCCCGTCCCGGTGCGGCGGCCGATGACCCTCTCGACCATGCGAGCGTGCCTCTGCCGGAAGATCAGCATGGCTTGCTCGAGGGCGACGACGCCATCGACGACTTCGCGGGGCCACGCAAGCAGGGGAAGCTCGCGGTAGCTCTCGATGAACACGATCGCCGCGCGAATGCGGCGTGCGCGGGCGCGCTCGGCTTCGGGCAGGTCGTCGGCACACAGGAACGCTCGCGCGCCGTCGCGCTCCTTCGAATAACGCGCGCGCAGCCGCTCCTCGTCCGCGTCGTTCTTGGCCATGGCGACCGCATCCCCCTCGTTGTGTGCGCTCTGGCGCGCCTGCGCGGCGAGGTAGTCTTCGATGAACGTGTCGACGACCGCAGCGTCACCCTCGTCGCTTGGGCGAGAGCCTCGAATCGGCGTTCGGTAGAGCCACGCGTCGATGGCGTCCTTGATCGAAGGCGAGTCGGCGAGGCGCTTGCGAACCCGCTCGGACGCGGCCGTGGGGTTGCCATCGGCGTCGCGCAGCGCATCGAGATAACTGCCCTCGTTGCCCAGCGCGATGCGGCTGCCCTCGCCGAGCCCGAGGAGGATCTCGATCTCCCGCATCTGCGCGCTTTGAAAGCCGCTCGCAGGGGACAGCTTGTCTCGGAACGCGAGGTAGTCGCGCGTGGTCATCGACTCCATCAGCGAGAAGTGGGAGGCGACGTTGTGCAGCAGCAGCACGACGCGCCGAATGCCTCGCACCGCAGCGCTGAGCGACTGCTCCGCGACGTGCTCCGCCGCGAACAGATCCCGAATCGCGACCAGCTCGCGAATGATGAGCTTGAACCACAGCTCGTCGATCTGATGGACGGTGATGAAGAGGACCTCGTCGTTCTCCAGCTCCGCGTCGCTCTCGGCCAAGCCGCTTTGCAGCGACAACATCTCTTCGACCTTGATGTAGTCCCAATAGGTCGTCGCTGCGCGGCTCATCGCGGCTGGACGCTGGCACGGCCGCGCGGCGCAATCAAGCGTCGAGGTCGTCGACATCCAGCCACGGGCCCGTCAGTTGGGCGCCTGCGTGTTCCATCTCATCCACGCTGAGCACGGGGATCCGGGGGGTGACACCGCGCACGAGCGCCGCGACGTGCGGACGGTGCCGGGCCGTGCTGACCAGGACGAGCGCCCCTTTTCCCTCGGCCGCGCGGGATCGGATCGCCTCGACCCAACCGGCGCGCTGCGCTGGGCTGACCTGCGCGACGAGCCCGCCCTCCGACTCGACGACGACGCTGCACAGCAGCACCTCCGCATCGGGGGTGAGCCGCACGACACGCAACGGACCCAACCCACGCAGGCCCGTCACCTCGGCGTGCAGCCAGTGGTCGCGGAGCTCGACGCGGGCGTGTTCGGCTGCCCGCCCCCACTGGGTTCGATCATGGAAGCGCCGGTCTTCGGCCAACAACCCCAAGACAATGTGCAATGGGGGCAGCTGCGTCCGCTCTCGAAGGAACGCGCGCACGATCGAGAGCACGTCCTCGGGTTCCACCTTGCCGAGCGCGCGCTGCACCACGACCGGATGGGTCTGGCGACACTTCTCGAGCATGCGGTCGAGCACCTGCAGGTCGACGAGCGTCGGCGCGGCGTCCATCACCGCCCGGAAGGTTCGCAGCACGATGCCCTCAGTCGCCTCGGAGGGTTCGAGCGACGTCCGTGGCAGCGCCCGCCCTTGCACGACGATCTCGATCCCGTCCTTGGGCAGCGGGTCGCTGACGCTCAGCTCGATTCTCGGCACGCCGATCCCCAGCGAAGAGGCACACTGACGACGCAGCTGCGCGAGCGCCCGCTCGAGCTCCCCCCGCTCTCCGGCCCGGGTCGGGTGCACCCGCACCAGCACCGAGTCCTGCGAGTCGGCGGCGGCATTGGGCCCCGCGCTCGCCAGTCGTCGCAGCGACAACGCGACGGCGACGGAGAACACCGCGATGCCCGTGGCGAGGAATGCGACCTGCGGCATCCCCGGGATTGCAGCCAGACCGAGCAGAAGCGCCGCGGGGACGATGAGCATCGCGGGCTGGAGCCACCGGACCGTGGAGCGCTCCTCGGCCTCGCCGCTTTGATCGACCCTAGCGACGAGTAGGCCCGCGGCGAGGCTCACCAACAGCGCAGGGATCTGCGCAAGCAACCCATCGCCAATGGTCAGCTGGCCGTACAGCGACAGGCTCTCGCCCCAGCCCAGCCCCTGGCGTCCCGCTCCGATTGCGAGGCCGCCGACGAGGTTGACCGCAGTAATCGCCAGGCCGGCGACCGCGTCCCCCTTGACGAAGCGGATCGCCCCATCCATCGCGCCGTAGAAGCTCGAGCGCTCGGCGAGCTCGGCTCGTCGTCGACTCGCTTCGCGGGCTGAGATGACCCCTGCCCTCAGATCCGCGTCGATCGCCGCCTGATGCCCGGGCAGGCCATCGAGCGCGAACCGTGCCGCGACCTCCGCCACCCGCTCGGCGCCTCGCGCAATGACCCCGAATTGCACGATCGTGATGATGGCGAACATCACCCCGCCCACGATGAGGT
This sequence comes from bacterium, assembly GCA_024742475.1. Lineage (GTDB taxonomy): Bacteria > Myxococcota_A > Polyangia > Nannocystales > Nannocystaceae > CAJXVA01. Next base: position 381,845 of record JANSYI010000001.1, read on the forward strand.
CCTCGCGAACGACGATCGAAGCAAACGCATCGACGACTTGGCCCGCATCGGCCTGCGAGAGGATGAGGCGAGTGGTGCTGACGTTGAGCGCCAGGCGAAAGAGCGTCGCGAGCAGCAGCAGCGCGGGGAAGTTCGAGAACTCGGACGCCCGGCCGATGGTCAGGCTCCCCACGAGCAGCAACACCGAGCCCGCGAGGCTCAGCGAGAGCAAGAGATCGACCAGCGGCGTGGGCAGCGGGACGAGGACGCACGCCAAGATTGCGACCACCAAGAAGGTGGGAGCCACCGTCGGCAGACCGCGAAGCAGCGCACTTCCAGCCTGGACGAACGGATTCGGGCGCGTGGGGACCGTGGCCACGGAATGCCAGCGTATCAACGCGGCGAGCACACGCCCGAAAACACGCGCCCGTGGACGGGGGGCGTCTGTTCACCCTGCGCACCCGTCAGTCGCGCGTCGGCAGCGGGGGCACCTCGATGCCACTCTCGCGTGCGAGCACGTACCCACCCACCGCCACCGATCCCGCCGAGGTCACCACGGTCGACAGCGCGAGCGCGACGGCGTTCCAGCTGGGCCAGGCCAGCAGCGCCGACACGAGTTCGACCAGCCCCTCGATGCAGAGGATACCGCCGAGCAGCGCGACGATGCCGGCCATCAGTCGGCGCACGCGCGGGTACTGCTCCACGTTGGTGCGCGGGAAGAGCAGCCACAGCGCCGCCGCGACGACGAGCCCTCCGACGAAGAGATCCGGGGCGAGCGACTCGAGGCGTGCGCCGAAGCGCTCGAAGGTGAGCAGCAGGTGCACCAACGCCCGGAGCCCACGTCCGAAGTGAAAGGCCCCGAGCAGCGCAATGGCGGCGAGGACCGTCTTGGCGCCGATCTGCCAGTCGCGGCCCTCGGGCTGCGCCGCCTCGGCGTCCCACGACAGGCGCACATAAAGCGCGCCTGCCACGACGGGCGCGAGCAGGGAAGGACCGATCTCGAGCTGCGTCGCAAGCTCGGCCAGGCTCGCCATCGTCTACTCGACCAGCTTGGCCGCTTCGCGCTTGCTGCCGACGAAGACCTTGATGCCTTCCTTCTGAACGAAGCGGCGGATGATCTTCTCGTCGATGGCGGCCGCGCGCTTGGCGATCGTGCTCAGGTCGCGAAGCATCGGATCGAGCACCCCGCCGACATCGGAGAGGTCGTTGCTGATCTTGCGAAGATTCTTCGTGGCGACCGAGGCGTCGTCGATGATCGTCTTGAGCTTGCGAGCGCGGTCGTCGTCGACGATGTCGGCGAGCTTCTCGAGCTTGGCGATGGCCGATTCGGAGCGTTCGATGAGCTGCGGCAGCTTCTCGTCGAGCGTCTTGGTCATCGAGTCGCCGCGCGAGAGCATCCGGTCGATGCGGGGGTCGTCGATGAGCTTGTTCGACTTCTTGACCAGCCGGTTTGTCTCGGTCACGAGCGTGGAGATGCCCTCCTCGTTCTCCTCGAGGATGCGGCGACCCGAGGCCGTGCTCGCCTTGATGTCCTCGACCATGCCGCGGATCTCGTCCCTCGAGATGACGGCGGGCTCACCGTTCTTTCCGGCGGCGTCGTCGAGCAACTCGCTGAGCGTCTTGGCCAGCGGCGCGAGCGAAGCCGCGATGTTGTCCTCCCCGCCAAGCACAGGCTCGAGGGCGTTGAGGACCTCGTCGATCTCGAACGGGGCGTCCACGTCCTCGATGACGCCTCCGGGCGAGAGCACCGGCGCGTCGCGGGTTCCGGGGTGGATCTGCAGGTACTTCTCGCCGAGCAGGCTCTTGGCCCGGACGATGGCCCTGGCGTCGTCGTGCAGGACGATCTCTTCGTCGATCTGAAGCGTGAGCACCGCGATGTCGTGGTCCACGTCGATCGCAGAGATGCGGCCCACGCCGACGCCGGCGATCTTCACCGCGTTGTTCTCGACCAAGCCAGCGGCGTGCTGGAGGCGGATCTCGTACTTCGAGCCTCCGCCCGTCCCGATCGCGCCGATCGACTGCGCCAAGTAGAGCAGCAGCCCCACCGACACGATCACGAATGCTCCCAACCCAATGTACGTGCGATTCATCAGACGACCTTGATCGGCCCCTCGGTTTCTCGATCGAAGAACTGGCGCAGCGCGGGGTGACACTCGTGCTCGAGGTCGGCACGCGGCCCGTAGTGCACGAGCTTGCCCGAGGCCAGCATGCCGATCGTGTCAGCGATCGTGAGGGCCTCGGCGGTGTCGTGCGAAATGACGATGAAGCACAGCCCCAGCGTGCGGTGCATCTCCATGATGAGCTCGTCGAGCGTGGCCGACATCACCGGGTCGAGCCCGGAGCTGGGCTCGTCGCACAGGACGATCTCGGGCTCCAGCGCGATGGCGCGGGCGAACGCGACGCGCTTGCGCATGCCGCCGCTGAGCTCGGAGGGGTACTTGTCGACGGCGTGCGGGAGACCGACGCGAGCCAGCTTGTCGCTGACCTTGGCGCGGATCTCGTCCTCGGACATCTTGGTGTGCATGCGCATCGGGAACGCGACGTTCTCGAACACGGTGATGTCGTCGAACAGCGCGCCGTCTTGAAAGAGCATGCCGAACTTGCGGCGCACCTCGAACAGAGTCTTGCGGTCGCGCGAGCGCTTGTCGTCGAGCTGCGCGATGTCCTGCTGCCCCACGAACACCCGGCCGGAGTCGGGGCGCATCAGGCCCACCAAGATGCGCAGCAGCACCGACTTGCCCGTGCCCGACGGCCCGAGCAGGACGGTGATCGAGCCCTTCTTGACGGTCAGGCTGATGCCGTTGAGGACGTTGAAATCACCGAACGACTTGCACACGTTCTCGAGAACGATCGCGTCATCGGGTCCAGGCACTGCGGGCGACAATACTCTCAAATCGCCGAGCTGAGAACGGCCCGCCAGCCCAAACCCGGATTTTCGCGTACCGTCACCCCCATGCGCCGCCTGGCCATACCCGCTCTCGTGCTCACCCTCGCCGCCTGCACCAAGCCAATTCCCGCGCCCGAGGACGTCGCCGCGCCTCCGGCCGACGCTGAAGTGACGGCCAGTGGCCTGGCGTACACCGTCCTCCAGCCCGGGGAAGGCCGCACGCCCAGCCGCGAGGACACGGTCAAGGTGCACTACACCGGCTGGACCACCGACGGCGAGATGTTCGACAGCTCGGTCGCGCGCGGGGAGCCCTCGGAGTTTCCGCTCGGCGCCGTGATCCCCGGATGGACCGAGGGTCTGCAGCTCATGTCGGTCGGGGCCAAACACCGGATGTGGATCCCCGAGCCCCTCGCCTACAAGGGCCAGCCGGGACGCCCGGCGGGCATGCTCGTCTTCGACGTCGAGCTGCTCGCGATCCAATAGCCGCTCAGCGCAGCGCGAGCACCACGAGCACGAGCACCACGACGCCGACCACGATGATGCGCTGCAGGTCGAGCCGGACACGCAGCGGCGGCTTGCGCCCGTCGCCGAACCGCGCGTAGAGGAACTGCACGATGTCGCGGGACTCGGGAAGCCAGCGATCGTCTTCGTGAATCCGCAGCACGGGCACGGTGCCGCGTCCCGTCGCCCGGTACAGCTCCTCATGCGCGCCGGGGTCGGTGTTCACGTTCTTCAGATCGACCTCGAGCCCCAGATCGGCGAGCGCCCGCCGTACCCGAAGACAGTACGGACACGAGTCGAAGTAATAGAGGGTCAGCGGTGCACGCATGGTCATCCGTCGAGCACCGCGAGCACGTCATCCACCACGGGCCGGTCGGAGGGGCGGTCCCCCACGTAGAGCCACCGTACGCGTCCGTCCTGGCTCACCACCACCGTGGCCGGCAGCGCAATGTCGTTGCCGACGTCCTCGACCCCGTAGGCTCGAATCGTCGAAAGGTCGGGATCGGACAGCAACGGAAAGCTCAGCGACAGCCGCTTGCGCAGCGTCGCGTTGACCCCCGTGCCGTCCACCACGATGCCCACGAGCGAAGCGCCACGCTCGGCGAGCTCGTCCTGTGCGTCCTGCAGCTTCCCGAGCTGCTTGCGACAGTGGCTTCACCAGTCGCCGCGGTAGAACACCAACACCGCCGGACCCGAGGCCGTCAGCGACGCCAAGGAGACCTGCGCCCCCGCGGAGTCGGGCAGCGAGAAGCCCGGCGCAGCGTCACCGACCGAGAGCGTCTGGGTGCTGCGCGAAGCGGGGGCTTCGGCCGAGGGCCGCGGCGCCGCGGAGCAGGCGGCGCCGAGCAGGAGCACGAGCGAGAGCAGGGACTTCATGCAAAGTGACAACGGCGCTCACTCTACGATGTTTCAGCGCGGGCGCGCCGCCCCGCCCCGGAACGCACGAAGGGCGCCACCCGCCGCTGCGGATGCCGCCCTTCGACCACTCGAAGTCGTCGCTCTAGCGAGCGGGCGAGACGGTCACCCGGATCATCTGGTCGAGCCGCGGGTACTCCCACACGGGCTCGTTGCTGAGCGAGCCGTTGGCGCCCGGGGTGACGATGCGGACGTTGCCGCTGCCTTCGTCCTCGCCGGTGTTGGGGCCCGACTGCAGGCCGGGGCCCGCCATGTCGCGTCCGCGCGCAGCGGCCTGGTTCTGCTCGGTGCCCGCGTCGTAGACGTTCAGCGACGCGAGGATCGCGGTCTCGATCTCCTCGGCCGTCAGCAGCGCACCCGCGTCGTCGAAGATGTTCACACCTTCGGGACCCGTGGCGATGAACGTGTCGTTGGAGGGCACGATCATGGCGGCAAAGTGCAGCACTGGCTCAGCGTCGGTGACCGAAGAGAGGGCTGCGAACTCACCGAGCTCGCCAGGGCCAACCGCGGGGGCCCCGACGACGTCGCCGGTGGTCGCACCTTCGAGTTCGGTGATGAACGCGGTCGCGTCGCCGTCTTCGGCCAGGCTCTCGAGGCCCGCGGAGGACGCTGTGCCCAGCTCGAACAGCGAGACGCCCTCGGGCGTCATGGCTGCAACACCCGCGGAGAGGGTGAACTCGAACGGCGTGCCGTCGGAGCCGTTGAGGAACTGGATCGAGACGTTGTCGCCCACGACGCTCACCCCGACGTCGAGGTTGTCAGCGAACGTGGCGAGGTCGTTGGTGGCGTCGAAGTAGTAGCGGATCGCGGGGTCCGCATCGTCTTCGCCAGTGTTGGCAGCGTCCTGAAGGGAAGCCGTATCAGCCCCCGCCCCCGGCGTTTGGTTGGCCTCGGTGCCGATGTCCCAGACTTCCATGAGGTCGCGAAGTTCGTTCGCGACGGTGTCGGGGTTGCGGTAGACCAGGTCGCCGTCTTCGTTCTCGGCGAGCAGCGGCACGCCCTGAGGCTCGACCGCGATGACGGCGTCGTTGGACTCGACGACCATCGTGGCGAAGGAGAGGATCTCCGAGCCAGGGTTGGGCGTGACCATGAAGGACACGCTCTCGCCCGGAGCGAGCGGAGCCTCGCCGGCGATGCCGTTTTGGTCGATGCCAGCGAGCGCGCCGAGCGTCGTCTCGAGCGTGCTGCCGTCACCGTCTTCGGCGAGCGCCTCGAGGCCCGCGAGGTCGTCCGCGTTGCCTCCGGGGGTGATGAGCGAGACCGAGTCGTCGTGCAGCGCCCAGGTGATGGGCGAGAGCGGGGTGAGGAAGCCGCCGGTGTCGTCGGAGATGTTCGTGAAGGTGAACATCACGCCCTCGACCGCCATCATGTCTTTGGTGAGGACGATCTCGGCGTCGATGTCGAGCAAGCGACGGGCGCCCACGATGTGTCGTGTGGACTCGTTGCGCTCGCTGATGACGCCCGACTCCTCGGGACCGACGTCTGCGCCGAGCATGCCAGGAGGCTGGTAGAGGCCGCCCGCGGGGGGCTGGTTGGCTTCGGTGCCCGCGTCGAAGAGGTTGAGGTCGCCGGTGATCTCGCGATCGATCGGGGAGCCGTCGCCGGTGTACAGCGAGATGCCCGCCGGGCCGGTCGCCCAGATGACGTCGTTGGATCCGACCATCATCGACGCGAGGCCCAGGCGGGACTCGGGCTGCGCCGTGAAGGCGATCTCGTAGCTCTCGCCGGGCATGATCGGCGCGGCCATGGCACCGCCCGTGGGCGTGTCGAAGACGCCCGACTGGATGATGCCGGCGCCGATGCCTTCGATGTCGGTGGCCAGCGCGCTGGGGTCACCGTCTTCGGCCAACGCTTCGAGCGACTCGGATGCGGGCGCGTTGAGGGTGTAGACGGGAGCGACCGTCGAGTCCTGCTCGATCCAGACGCCGGGCGAGAACGGCGTGGTGATCGGACCTTGGTCCGAGATGTTCTCGATCGTGATGATGAAGTCGACCGGCTCGGCGGGGATGTCGTCCGTGGTGCTGCTCGAGCTGTCGGTCGGGTCGTCCGTGGGGTCTTCGGTGCCCGAGGAGTCGGGGTCGACCTCGGTCGTGGAAGTGCTCGGGTCGTTGGTGGTCGGGCCATCCGTGGTGGAGGTGCCGTCGGTGTCCGTGTCGGTGTCGCTGGTCGAAGCAGCGTCGTCGCCACAGCCGATGGCGAGCATCCCGATCAAAGTGGTGAGCCAAACTTGTCGTTTCATGAGTCCTCTTAGTTCGAAGGCGCGTATCGTTGCGCGGCGGCGGACCCGGGGGCAATCCGTCCCCGCGCCGCATGAGTTCCGCCTTCGGCAGACCCTTACGCCAACCCGACGGTTTCGTCACTCGTTTTGCGGTGGTTTTCGGGTGACCTCGATCAAATCCGCTGGAACGCTGTACATCGCCGGCCTAGCGACCGGTCCGCGGGCTTCTAGCCATACAGAATCCAGCTGATCACCAGGTTGAGGACGATGCACAGAACGGCCCCGTGGACGATCGCTCGGTTCGTCGCGATGCCGACCCCTTCGGCGCCGTCTTTCTTCGCGGCTCGGTAGCCGTGAAAGCACGCCACCAGCGCCACCAGCCAGCCGAAGATGAGCCCCTTGAACACGCCGACGAGCAGGTCTTCGAGGTGGACGAACTCTCGAAGCTGAGAGACGAACGTGCCGCCATCGAGCCCGAGCTGGTGCACCGCTCCGTAGTAGCTCGCGCCGATGCCCACCACATCGGCGTAGCCGCACAGCAGAGGTAGCGCCAACGTCACGGCCCACAGGCGCGGGGCGACGAGGTAGCGCATCGGATCGACCGACATCACCTCGAGCGCCTCGACCTGCTCGCTGATCTTCATGTTGGCCAGTGCCGCCGCAAGGTTCGCGCCGATACGAGCGCCGCAAACGATCGCCGCCATCACCGGGTAGAGTTCTCGCACCCCGCCGATGCCCGCAAACATGCCCAGGAAGTCCTGGCCGCCGAAGCGTTCGAACGTGCTGTAGGACTGCACGGAGAGGTTCAGCCCCGCGAACAGCGTGAGCACCGTGAGCAGCCCCATGCTCCCCACGCCGGCGCGGTGAACCTGCTCGGCCAAGATGCGTCGATCGGGCAGCCCCGAGAACTGAGCCGCGACCGCGTAGCGGGCAAAGACGAGGAACTCGAAGAACGTCTTCAAACCCCGACCCCCAGCAGCACGTACGAGACGATGTAGTCGACGAGCAGGATGAGCACGATCGTCGCCACGACGGTGTCGTTGGCGGCCTTGCCCACCGCCTCGGCGCCGCCCGAGACGCGCATGCCGAGGAAGCCCGCGATGAGGCCGACCGAAGTGCCAAAGAGGCAGCACTTGCCGAGCCCGACCCAGAGGTCTGCCGGAGTGACCTGGGCCGTGAGGTGCTCGATGAACGCCCCGTGGTCGACCCCGCCGAGCGGGACCGCGAAGACCCAGCCGCTGAACAGGCCCAAGAAGTTGGTCAGCACGTTGAGCAGCGGCGTCACCACGGCGCACGCGATGACGCCTGGGACGACGACGTAGCGCATCGGGTCGACCGACATCACCGCCAGGGCATCGATCTGCCCGCGTACCCGCATCGTGCCAATGCGAGCGGCGATCGACGAGCCGGCCTGCGCGGCGACCATCACCGACGCGAGCGCCGGGCTGTACTCCCGGAAGATCGCCGTGCCGAGCAGTGAGCTGAGCATGCGGTCGAGGCCGAACATGCGGAAGATCTCCAGCCCCTGCAGCGAGATGACCGCGCCGACCGGCGCGACCGCCAACCCGACCGGGATGAGGCAGCGGATGATCAGCAGCCACATCATCCGGATGAGCTCATTGCCGAAGAAAGGCCTGGAGAGGGTGGACCGCACCACCTCCATCGCGAAGACCACGACGGCCCCCATGGTCTCGAGTGCTTTGAAGATCTTCGTCACGCAAACAACCCCAGCTGTGCAACCGACGCGCGTCGGGCACTGCGTTGGGCAGGCGTCCACTCGGGCGCCCGCCCCTCTCGCTCCAGCGCCAGCAGCCAGCGCTTCGTTTCGACACCGCCGCCGCTGAAGCCGACCATCGAGCCCGAGCTCCCCAGGACGCGATGGCAGGGAATGACGATCGGGATCGGGTTGGCGCCGTTGGCACGACCGACAGCTCTCGCCCCCCCGGGCTGACCTGCCGCCACCGCTTGCGCGCCGTAGCTGCACGTCTCCCCGAATGGGATTTCGGTGAGCGCCTTCCAGGCGCGACGCTGGAACGTGGTGCCGTGTGGCCTCGTCCGCAGATCGAACGCGGTGCGCGTGCCTCGGAGGTACTCGCGAAGCTGTACACGCGCGGCCGTGCTCTTGCGCGCCTCCGCCTGCATGCGGGCCCCGTGTCGGCGCGCGTGCTCGACCAACCGGTGCAGCCGTCCGCCGATGCCGATGTAGACCACCGCGTCGTCCGCCGCGTCGAGCGCGACCACCAGCGGCAGCGCCCGATGGGCCAAGCGATCGATGCGCCACGTCGGCATGGCGGCCATTCTGAACGAAATCCGGGCGAATTGCGCGCCTCTCGGCGTATCGAGAGCGTCGAATTTGACCCGATCGCCCATCCCCCGCAGCATCCATCGCGTGTCGGTCCGCGTCATCTTGGCCCTGCTCGCCCTCGGGTCACTGCTGGGCTGTGGAGGTTGCAAGACCGAACCCGAAGCTGCGGAGGTCTCGACGCCCCCCGCAACGACCGCCGACAACCCCGTGGCGAAGGCGCTGAAGCCCGTCGAGGCCGACGCGGCCGAGACCGCGGTGCCAGTCGTCGACGGGTTGGCAGAGGACGCTCGCAAGGCGCGGGTCAAAGCCCAAACCGCCCTGCTCGGCGACGCGCTGTTCGAAGACGCGAGCGGCGCGAGCGTTCCGTGGATCTCCCCGCAGGCGACGACGCTCGACCAGCCGGGTCAGGCGCAAGCGCTCGACGACGCGATCCTCGACAGCCTGCCGGGCAGCTCGGGGTTGGCCGGTTCTGAGACTCGGACGCGACACGTCAACGGTAACGCGCTGGGCATCTATCAGCCGCTGACGATCGCCCGCGAAGACGCTCGACCGCTGGCTCGCTTCTACGACGCGCTCCGAAAGCTCGAGTCCGGAGCTGATCCCGACGGCAAGGTGCGCATCCTGATGTACGGCGCATCTCATACGGATGCGGACATCTACCCGCACTACGTTCGGGCGTACTTGCGCGAGAGGTTCGGCGACGGCGGTCACGGGTTCGTGCACGTCGCAAAGCCGTGGCGCTGGTACGGGCACGTCGAGATGCTCACCGAGGGCTTCAAGTACTGGCGCACCGAACACGCGCAGCGGCGCAAGGGTCGAGACGACGGCTACTACGGCCTCATCGGTGCGAGCCTGTCCGCCACGAAGTCGAAGGCGTTCGGGCGGGTGAGCCATCGAGACGGCAGCGTCGGATCCAACTACGAGATCTACTACCTCGAGCAGCCCAAGGGAGGCAGCTTCAGGGTGCTCGTGGATGGTTCGCAGCACGCGAAGGTTTCCACCAAGGCCGAGGCGTACGGCGCCGGGTACTTCCCGATCGACCTGCCCGAAGACGCTCACACCATCGAGGTGCAACCGGTGGGCAACGGAGAGGTCCGCGTGTTCGGCATGAGTGTCGAGCGCGACTCGCCCGGGGTCGTCGTCGACACCCTCGGCATCGGCGGGACGCGAGCCTCGAACATGCTCCACTGGGCTCCGGAGGTTTGGTACGACAACGTCCAGCGCCGCAACCCCGACCTGATCACGCTCGCCTACGGCACCAACGAAGCCAACAGCGGCATCTCCGAGGCGAGGTACCGCGAGCGGCTGGTCGAGGTGCTGTCACGTCTCAAGGAGGCTGCGCCCCAAGCCGACTGCCTGCTCATGGGGCCTGGCGATTTTCCAAAGAAGGGCGAGGACGGCGTCTACGTGCCCCGCGAGAGCACCAGCTACATCCTCCGCGCCCAAAGAGAGGTCGCGCTCGAGATGGGCTGCGCGTTCTGGGATCTACGCGCCTTCATGGGCGGCGAGATGAGCATGGTCGACTGGGCCGCCGCCACGCCCCCGATGGCCAAGGGCGACCACATCCACTTCACCCGGCGCGGCTACGTCCGCGTCGGCATGGGCCTCGTCGACGCCATGATGGCCGGCTACGACGACCACGACGTCCTCAGCGCGAAGACGCCCTGAGCTGACCTGAGCTGACCTGAGCTGACAGCTGAGCTGACCGGACCTGAGGACTCGAATTCGGCTCGACAACGGGTGTCTTCGACGTACGTGATCCTCAGGTTCAAACCGATCGACCCTGGGCTGACCGGGCTGACCGGACCTGAGGACTCGAACTCGGCTCGATAACGGGTGTCTTCGACGTACGTGATCCTCAGGTTCAAACCGATTGGCCCTCCCTGATCGCGGCACTCGACAGCGCGGCCCGCACTGAAACTCTCGTGCAACGCTGCCTCGCGACGGTCGACCCGTTCTCCGTGAGTCGATCGAAGCGCAAAGAGGCCAGCGCGCGACGCCGGGCGAAGAACCAGGCTCGCGCTCGAGAACGCAAGCGACGCCGGGTGCGAGCACGAGCGGTCATTCCTGGTCAGAGCTTCAAACTCACGCTTCGGTGTCACGACCAGCGCTTGTTCCTCGCAACGGGCACGGAACCGGAGCTGATTAGAGAACTCTACGGGTATCTGCTCGGCCTGGCGCTCCGCAAGTACGGCCTGCTGTTCCACGGCGGGAACCAGATGGGGAACCACCACCACTTGGACCTCACCGACGTCCGAGGACAACGCCCCCTGTTCAAGGCGTATTTCCACGGTTTTCTCGCGCGAGCGCTGAACTCGCTTCGGGGCCGCACCGGCAACTTCTGGGAGTCCGGGGGCTCCTGCGACACCGTCCGAGACAACGACGAAGAGTATCTCGCCGACCTGGTCTATACCGACACGAATCCGGTCTCGGCCGGCCTCGTCAGGTGGCCCGAGCGGTGGCCGGGCTTCCACTCCGCCGACTGGGCGTTCGGCGAGACTCGCACGTTCCGTCGTCCCTCGATGACCTGGTTCGACCTCGTAGAAGGGGAGTGGCCCGATGAGGTCTCCATCACCCGGACGCGCCCTCCTTGCCTCTCGTCAATGTCGGACGCGGAGGCGACAGCCCTCCTCCGGGATCGAACACGACAGCGGTGCGTCGAGAAACAGCACGAGATGAAGGTGCAGCACCGTCGGTTCAAGGGTGTGGACAAGCTAGCGCGTGAACGGTGGTGGAGACGGCCGGGCAGCAACACGGAAGACTTCACCGTAAAGCCGAAGGTTGCGGTGCGCTGCAAGTACCGTCGCCGCGCGATGATCCAACGCAACAAGACGTGGGAAGCCGAGTATCTCGAGGCGGACGAGGCGTTCGCCGCCGGGGACCGCGACGTCGTGTACCCCTACGGGACCTGGCTGCAACGTTTTCGCTACGCCGTCAACGTCGCCGCTCCGCCGTAGCGATGGAGACGTGTCCCATGACGGCGCGCTGGCTTCGACCATCGCGCCCGCCCGCGCTGGTTCGAGACCGGAGCGCTCCGACCTCGCGGCACGTATCCGCCCGCTCGACCCCTCCGAGGCTCCGCTCGCCACAGATCGGCGCTCTTGCCTCGCAATCGACAGCGACTTTTTCCCCCGCGGGAACCGCGACGCCAACGGAGACCTCAGGTCCGGTTTGCCTGGGCTCTCCGGGGGTCTAGGGCGAAGCCGAGCAGGGCGCTTGCGAGACCAACGACGAGGATCGACAGAATGAAGCTCATGGTGCACCTTGCCCCCACCCGGGGATGGTTCAGACGGTACGCACGAGCACCGACGCGGCGAAGAAAGTGACGAATCGTGACTCCCGCCCGCCATTCGTGATGGCATCACGCTGAGCCCTCCATGAGCACCACCGTCCTCTTCGTCGGCGTCGTCGTCTTCGCATTCGTTGCGGGGCGCTTCATCGACCGTTTCGCGGCCAAACTGCTCCTGTTCTCGGGCATGGAGTACCTCGCGCTCGGCATCCTGCTCGGCCCCATCTCGCCGATTGGACCGCTGAACGAAGAGACCCTGGCCGCATTGGACCTGTTCGTGTCCACAGTGCTCGGGGTCGTGGGCTTCCTGGTCGGCCTCGGCGCGCGCCGGGGTCGGGGTGGCACCGAGTTCACCCTGGCCGGGCTGGCATCGGCGGCAGGCGTCGTGGTCTCCGTCGGTCTGCTCACGACCGGCGCACTGCAGGTCCTCGACCCCCGTCTCCTCACGGCCGACCCACTCATCGCCGAGCCCGTCCAGGTCAGCGGCGACCACCTCATCTCCTTCTGGCTCAGCCCCGACGGCCTGTGGGGCGGCCTGACCATCGGCGCAGCGGCGGCGGCCTGCTCCGCGTCGCTGATGGACGTCGCCATCGACCGCTTCAACGTTTCGCCCAAGCGCACGCGTCTGCTGCGGACGATGGCGAGCTCGGCCCAGCTACTCGCCACCTTCGCGTTCGGCATGGCGATGGCCGGCCATCGCGCGGAAGAGGCCACGGCCGGCCTGGGCCTCACGCTCACGGAGTGGTCGGTCATCACCGTCGCGGCGGGTTGCTTCACCGGCTTGCTCTTCAGCGTCTTCCTTGGCCGTGAGGACGACCCGATGCGGATGCTGGTCGCGACGATCGGCGTGGTCGTCTTCGCGGCCGGCGTCGGCTCGGGCCTCGGCGTCTCACCGCTGTTCGTGAACGTGATCGCAGGGCTCACCGTTGCGTTCACCTCGCCGCACGCCAACCGGCTTCACCGGGCTCTCGACCCCGTCCGCTTCCCCACCACCGTCCTCGTCCTCTTGCTCGCCGGCGCGACGTGGATCCCTGCCTCGCTTGCGGTTTGGGCGGTCGTCCCCGTCTACGCGATCTGCCGCGTCCTCCTGCGCCGGCTCTTCACGCGCGTCGCCGTCTCCACGTTCGTCAACGAAGGTTCGCTCGGCGTGGGGCTCGGCCGCGGAATGATGGGGCAAGGGGTGTTGGCGGCAGGCATCGCCGTCGCGTTCTCTCAGCGTTTCCCCGATCTCACGCCCACGGTCGGCACCATCATCCTGGGCGGCCTGGTCATCTCCGACGTCCTCGCCATGCGAGCCCTGCGGCGCTACCTCGCGGACGTCGGCGAGATTCAAGTCGCCAATCAAGCTCCGGCAAAGCCATCCTCGCCCGAGCCCGAGCCCACGGAGTCACATCACCCATGAGAGTGCTGATCCTCGGCGCCGGCGAAGTCGGCCGTCACCTCGCGCGTTCGTTGTCCAACGACGCCAACGTCGTCCTCCTCGACGCAGATCCCATCGCACTCGCCGTGGCCGAGGAAGAGCTCGACGTTCTCGTCATGGAGGGCAACGCGACGCACCGCGACGCGCTCGAGGCCGCCGAGGTTCGCGAGGCCGACCTGGTCATCTCGGTCGCGGGCGAAGACTCGGTCAACGTTGCGGCCTGCGTGCTCGCCAAGAATCTCGGGGCGCGTCGCGCCGTGGCGCGCGTCGACGACCCCGGCTTCTATCGCGGCGCCCTCGGGGTCGAACGGGATGTTGCGGGCATCGACGCCTGTGTCTGCGCATCCCGCCTCGTCGGCGTCGACCTCCTCCGTCTCGTCAACCGCGTCGAGGTCGGTTGGACCTCGACGTTCGTCGGAGGTGCAGTGCACGTGGGTGTCATCGAACTCGGCGAAGACTCCCCGGTCGCCGGCGGGCCCGTCGGCTCCCTCGGCACCGAAGCAGCGTCGATCACTCGCGCCGTCCTTCGCGGCGACTCCATCCGCCTCCCCAACGAGATCGCGTCGCTCGAGGCGGGCGATCGCGTCATCCTCGGCGGACCTCCCGTTGGCGTGGCCTCCGTCGCCCGTTCCATGCGCGCCAGCGGGAGCAGCCGAGTCGTCATCGTCGGCGGCGGTGACGTCGGGCTTCAGCTCGCGCGCGCCCTCTCGGCGCTCACCCGCGAGGTCTCGATCGTCGAGGAGTCGCGCGATCGCTGTGAAGCGCTCGCGTCGATCCTCGCCAAGACGACCATCCTGCACGGCAACGGCACCAACCTCGCCTTCCTCCGCGAAGAGCAGATCGGCCGCGCAGAGACGGCGCTGGCGGTCACCGGTTCCGACGAGGTCAACCTGATGTCGTCGCTGCTGAGCAACGAGCTAGGCGTGGAGCACACCTTCGCGCTCGTGCACCGACCCGGCTACAGTTCCGTCTACGCGCACCTGGGCATCGACGGCACCACGAGCGCGCACGAGGTGCTCTCGAGCACCCTGCAGTGGCTCCTCCCCGGCCGCACGGTCGTCAGCTCCGCCACGCTACCCGACAGCGACTGGTCGATCCTCGAGCTCCGGGTGCCCCACCAGCTCCCCCGCCACCTGCGCGTCCGCGACCTGTCTCTTGGGGCCAGCACCCGGATCCTCGGCGTCCTTCCCCACTCCGATCCGACCATCGCCCCCGAGTCCAACCCGGTGCTGCAAGGCGGCGAGCACCTCCTCGTGGCCTGCCCGATTCGCGACCGCCGCAGCGCAGAACGCGGCGTCACTCGATTGGAGACGAAGGCAGGGTGAACCTTCGCGTCGTCAGCCGCTACGTCGGTCTCTTGCTCTTCACCGTCGCCATTCTCATGATGGCGCCGGTCGGGCTCGCGGTCTACGACAGGGCTCCTCGAACGATCACCGCCTACGGAGTCTCGGCCTTCGCATGTGTTGCGCTCGCGCTCGTCCTTCGACGCGTCGGTCAGCTCGATGACGACCACGAGATTCACCGCAAGGATGCGCTGGGCGTCGTCGCCTTCACCTGGCTCGCCCTCGGCCTGCTCGGCGGGTTGCCGTTCATCCTCGAGGGCTCCATCCGCAGCATCCCCAGCGCCATCTTCGAGGCGGTCTCTGGGTTCACGACCACGGGCGCGACCGTGGTCTCCGACATCGACAGCCTCTCCCGCGCCACCAACCTGTGGCGCTGCCTCATGCACTGGATCGGCGGCATGGGCATCGTCGTGTTGTTCGTCGCCGTGTTTCCGCAGCTGGGCGTCGGCGCAAAGCACCTGTTCAAGTCGGAGGTCCCCGGGCCCACGACCGAGGGCCTTCGCCCCAAGATCAAGCAGACGGCGACCGCCCTGTGGTGGATCTACGGCAGCCTCACCGCGCTGTGCACCGTCTTGCTAGCGCTCGCGGGCATGCCTATCTTCGATGCGATCTGCCACGCGATGTCCACGCTCGGCACCGGCGGATTCTCCTCCAAGGGTGCCAGCGTCGGCCACTTCAAGAGCGCGACGATCGACTGGATCATCAACATCTTCATGCTCATCGCGGGCCTGAACTTCGGCCTCTACTACGGGCTGCTGCGCGGCAAGTGGCGCACGTTCTTCCGCAACTACGAGCTGCGCTTCTACCTCGCGGTCAACCTCGTCGTGATCGTGATCGTCGCCGTCAGCATCGACTCCACACAGCCCGGCCTCGACGACACCATTCGCCACGCAACGTTTCAAACGCTCGCGGTCACGACGACCACGGGCTTCATGACCGAGGACTTCGACACCTACCCGGACATCGCTCGCTTCGCCCTGTTCTGCTGCATGTTCATGGGCGCGTGCGCGGGCTCGACTGCGGGCGGTCTCAAGGCCTCGCGTGTCTTCGTGCTCGGCAAGGTGGTCCTCCGCGAGCTGGCGGTCGTCGTCCGCCCTCACCAGGTCAGCGCGATCCGCGTGGGTCGAGGCACGGTCAGCCAGGACATCGCGCGTGGCATCGCCACGTTCTTTGCCGCCTACCTCTTCCTCTTCGCCATTGCCTCGTTCATCCTCGTCGCCCTCGATCTCGAGCTGATGTCGGCCATGAGCGCCACGATCGCGTGCCTCAGTTCGGTGGGCCCTGGCCTCGACAAGGTCGGCCCCACCCAAAACTTCGGTTTCATCCCCGGCGTAGGCAAGGCCGTACTGTGCGTCTGCATGATCGCCGGGCGCCTCGAGATCTTCGCGCTGTTCGCGGTCTTCTCGGCCGGGACATGGAGGCGGTGACATGCGTCGTCTGTTCGTCGTTCTCGCGCTGTTGATCATGATGCTGGGGCTCGAGCAGCTCCGCGCCAGCGAATCGACCACGCTCGCCGCCATCGGCTTCGTCGTGCTGGCCGCCTTCGCAATCGCGGAGCTCGGCGGGCGAATGTCGCTCCCCAAGGTCACCGGCTACATCGTCAGCGGCGTCATCCTCGGCCCCTTCGCGGGCGACGTCCTCACGACCGCGGTCGTGGTCGACATGAACATGTTCGGGACGCTCGCGCTGGGGCTCATCGCCACCACCGCAGGTCTCGAGCTCGAACTCAAGGGGCTCGCGAGGCTCACCAAGACGCTCGCGGCCACCATCGGCCTCAAGATCGTCCTGTGCGCACTGCTCGTCGGCGGCGCGATCGTGGGGATGGGGTTGGGCACCGATCTGCTCGGTCTGTCCAGCGACGCCCAGGTGTACGGGCTGGCGATGATCCTCACCGCCCTGGCGATCGGCACCTCGCCCGCGATTGCGCTGGCGGTCGCCTCGGAGAGCAACGCCAACGGCCGACTCACCGAACTCGTCCTCGGAGCCGCCGTCGCCAAGGACGTCGTCGTCGTCGTCGCGTTCAACGTCGGTCTCGCCACCGCCCTCGCGATGTCGGCCGGAGGCGAGCTGGGCCTGAGTGTCCTCACCCACGTCGGGCTCGAGATCGCCTACAGCGTGATCGCCGGAGCGATCCTCGGCGGCCTACTGATTGCCTACCTCCGCTTCGTCAAGACTGAGATGCTGCTGTTCGTCACGGCGATGGTGCTCGTCGTCGCCGAAGCCGCGAGCTACCTCAAGAGCGAACACCACATCATCCTCGAGCTCCTGCTGGTCTTCATCGTCGCGGGCATGATGGTCCGCAACATCACGCCCAAGCTCGAACACGACCTCCTCGATCCCCTCAAGACCGTCTCCCTCCCGGTCTTCATCGTCTTCTTCACCAACGCCGGCGCCAAGATCGACCTCGGCGCGACGTGGTCGGTCCTCCCCGCGGCTCTCGTCGTTTGCGTCGCCCGAGGCGCCGCGTACTTCATCTCTGGCCGCCTCGGTGGTCGGATGGGCGGAGAAGAACCCAAGGTCCAGCGGTTGGCCTGGCTCGCGTACCTGCCGCAAGCCGGCGTCGCGCTCACCTTGCTCGCCCTCGCCGCGGGACGGTTCGTCGAGCAAACGACGCTCACCCCGGAGGCCGCCTCCACCATCCAGGAGCTCGCCGTCGTGGTCAGCAACCTCGGCATCGCCGTGGTCGCAATCAACCTCTTGGTCGGTCCGATCACCCTGCGCATCGCGCTCCGCAACGCGGGCGAGATCAAGGGCGAAGCCAAGGACGACGCCCAGGCCTCCGCAGAATCCGAGGAAGAAGAGGCCGGACCCGACCTCGACGCGCTCGAGTCCCCGCGTTTGCGAGCCCTGGTCACAGAGACCGAACAAGCCTACTTGGACGCGTGGTCTCCGTGGCTCGACAACGAGATGAGACCCAAGCTCGCCGAGCTGATCCGTCAGGTCGCCGGCGCCGAAGGAGGGCCCGGCACGGACGCGGACAAGGTGCTCGCGCGCATCGAACGACTCCGACCGAGCCAGTACGCGCTCGAGGTGGAGTCTCTGCGCGAGGTCCTGCTGCACCAGTCGGACTACACGCAGACGCTGCCAGTGGTAGAGACCGTGCCGCTCGAGGCCCACCTCGCCAAGGTCGACGACGACGACGACCTCCGCACCAAGGCCAGGAAGCGACTCGCGGCCTTCGCCGCCGTGTTCTCCGGTCGCAACTCCCGAAAACGGCAGATCCCCGTCCAGCTCGCCGTGCGCTACGCGTTCGAGCCCCGGATGGTGACGCTGGCCGAGTCCACCCTCCGCAGCTGGCATCGCCACGAAGCACGCTGCCTCGAGACGCTCCAGCGTGCGGTGCTGGGCACGGCCACGTGGGAGGAGACCCGCAAGGAGCTGCTCGCGCTCGAGACGGCGCTCGAGACCGAGCTCGCCGAAGATCGCGAAGCCGCGACTGGAGCCGCCAAACGAGCGCTCATCGCGATCTTCTCCGTCGTTGGCGCGCCCGGCAGGTCCACGCGCGCCCAGGTTCGATTCAGCCGGGTAGAGCGCGACATCGAGGCCAGCCTCGCACGCATGGGCAAGGACGCGGCAGCCTGGCCCACTCGCCAGAAAGCGGCCATCACCCTGCTCGAGTTCGTCGCAGCGGTCGAGCGTGCACAAGCCCGCCTTCAAGACCGACTGCGAAGCGACGTCACTCGTCCGCTCGACGACGCCTTCGAGACCCTGACCACCGAGGTCGGCGAGGAGCTCAACCGCCTCGGCACCATCGTCCTCCCCGACCCCAAGGAGCTCGACGACGAGCAGTGGACCCGCATCGGTCTGCAGTCTGGGGCCGTGCTCACCAAGCCCGCCGCCAAGCAGCTTCGCGCGGCCAGCTCCAGGGTCCGGCGCGCCACCTCCACCTCGTCGCCCTTCGCGGCGTTGATGGCGTTCGTCAACGATGGCGAGCCCCGGCTCGAGATCGTCCCGTCCCTGTCCGACCTCATCGACACCGCCCGCCCCGCCACCGTCTCGGTGGTCTCGGTCGACGTTCGGGAGCTCAAAGAGGTCCACATCGCGGGGCGGCTTCTGCCATCGGTCGAGCAGCGACTCGAGTCGGTGCACGAGCAGTTCTCGGCAGCGCGCGACACCATGCGCGAAGCGGCCACGTTGGTCAGCTTCGGCTTTCAGACCGCCGAGAAGGCCCGCGAGGAAGGGGACAACGCCCCGCTCGCTCGGCTCGAGGAAGCGCTGACCCGCGCGCGCACGATGCTCGAGGCGCTCCCCGAGGGGCCCTGCCTGGCGTGGTCGGGCGTCCGCGACGAGCTGAGCACCGACGTCGACGAGATGTCCCAGCGTCTCGTAGAAGCCGCGCGGGCCGTGGCTCGAGGTCAACGCTCCGAGGTCGAGACCCTGCCCACGGCCCGCGAGCGCGCCGTCTCGTTCTTCAAAGAGGCCCTCGCGTCCTTGCGAGGCCTCGTCGCCAAGGCCACCGCGTTCTTCCAGGGCGGGACCGCCGGAGATCTCGCCGAGCGCTACCGCCTTCGCGCCCAAGGAAAGAAGCTCGACGCGCAGACCGTACGCTCGCTCCTCGACGAGCAACGCAAACGCCGCCTCCCGGGCGTCGACGGCCTCTACGCGTCGCTCTTCACGCCCGGGCCCCTTCGCGACCCGCGACTGTTCGCCCTGCACCGCGAACAGCTGCGCGCCACGGTCAAGGCCGAGCGTGCCTGGCAGTCCGACACTCGCAAGGGCAACGGCGCGCTCGTGATCGGGCCGGTGGGCTCCGGCAAGACGTCCACCCTCGTCATTGCGCAGCTCAAGCTCAGTACCCGCCGCGTCTTCACGCTTCGGCATGGGTCGGCGCAAGACGAGAGCATCTGGCACGCCATGGGTCGTAGCTTCGACGTCGACCCCACCCCCGAGGCGCTGGCCAAGGTCATGGGCAACACCCGCTCGGTCATGCTCGTCGATGACTTGCATACATGGTTCACGCCCGACCGTCAGGGGGTCAGCGACCTTCGGAGATTCCTCTGCTTCATGGCCGAGCGGGCCGAACAAACGTTCTGGCTCGCTTCGATCGCCGAGGAGGCGATGGAGGTGCTTCGCGCCCTCGCGCCGATCGAGTCCGCGTTCGGCAGCATCGTCCGCCTCGGACGCCCTGCACCCGAGCAGCTCGACGAGGCCATCAGCGCGCGCCATGACCTGGCCGGCATGGGGCTCGAACTCCCACGCAACTGGCGGGCCGACCTGCGGCGCCGACTGCTTCGCCGGACCGAGCGTTCGAGCTACGCGCAAGACATCGCCAGCGCCTCCAGTGGCAACCTCCGCCGCGCCCTCCAGCTGTGGCTCGCGCACGCCAGCGTGCACGGTGAGTCGGTCGTCCTCGAGACGCTCTCCGGATTCGCGTGGGGAGTCCCCTTCCTCGCTCGGCTGCCCAACGCAGTCCTGGCCGTCCTCGCCACGTTGATGCGGCACGGACCCACGAGCGTCGACGCGCTCGCGCGCTGCAGCGGGCTGGGCAAGACGGAGGTCGTCCAGGCGGTGCGTTTCGCCGCCGCGGCCACGCTGATCCGCGAGACGGAACGCGCCGGGCACTACGAGGTCGACCCCGCGTTCAGCGACGACGTCGCGCTCGGGCTCCAAGAGGCCGGAATCTTCCGCGCAGGGGTGGCGGCATGAACACGTTCACCGACACCATCCTCACCGAGATCGCGGCGCTGCAGGGGCTGCTCAACGCCAGGCTCGTCCTCTACGTCGCGGTCCTCGCCGGGATCGTCGTCCTCATTCGCCGAGGTTTCCTGGCGGGCACGCGCGTCGTCTGGAGGCTCGGATGGGACCGTCCACGTCGGCTGGCGCGGCTGCGGTCGATCTCCGACATCACGTTGATGGCGGTGCTGTTCCTGCTGGTGCTCCGCCGGCTCGCCATGGCCGCGCCGATCATCACGTGGCTCAGCGTGGCCGTGATCTCGCTGGTCCTCGCAATCGCGTTGCCGACGTGGATTCGAGACCTCGTCGCCGGGATCTGGCTGGCCAACCGTCAGCGCTTCCGGGAGGGCGACCAGGTGCGGTTGCCGACGGCCGTGGGCTCGGTCCGGCACATCGGAGTGCTCCGAACGGAGATCCGAGCCGGTGACGGAGGCACGTTGTCCGTCCCCAACCGCGAGGTGCTCTCCAACACCATTCAGGTCGGCCGAGAACAACAAGCCGCCCCCATCGAGATCGTGCTGCCGCCAGACGCGGCGGATTCCCCCGAGGAGCGCGAGATGCTGCTTCGACTCGCGCACCTGAGCCCGTTCCGTCGAGGCGGCAGCCGCCCAGCACTCACCGAAACCGACAAGGGCTGGGTGCTCTCGCTGCAGACGTGGGCGACCCGCAACGTAGGCAACGCGCGCAGGGCCCTCGAGCGACAACTGCTCGGCAAGGAAGGCAACGAGGACACATGAAACGCGCCGCCACACTCGGCATCGCCGCCCTTCTCGCCTGCAACGTGGAGCTCATCGAGCCCGAATCGGTCGCCGGCGATCCGCCGCGGCACTACCTCGACCCAACGCCGCAGATCCCAAGCCGTACCGACGAGACCGACCCGACCACCGTCTGGGCGGCTGCGGTGCGTCGCAACCTCGCCTTCCTCACCGACGACGCGCTCGGTGGACGCCACCCGGGCACCGAGGGCGCGGCGCTGACCACGAGCGCCATCGTCTCCCTCTTCTCGGACGCGGGCCTCATCCCGTCCGCGCCCACGCTGGGCTGGACTACGCCGATCGGCATCCGGGCCGTCCAGGTCGTCGACCCCCGCCTCGCGGTCAGCATTCCGGCCGCGCCCGCCGAGCTCCCCACGGGAGAGGCACCGCCGCCACAGCCGGCCGGGGATGCGGAGCGCATCGAGATCTCCGACGGCTTGTGGCTTCACCACCGGGGCGCGGCGGGGACGTTCCACCTCCCGATGGAGGTCGTCGAGCTTGCGCCCCAAGCCGACCTCACCGACCGTCTCGCCCTCGGCGTGGTTCCGGTCCTCGAGGGCGAGCTGATCGAGCCCGAGGTCCGCATCCGAGGCATCTTCGACGCGGTCTCGCACCGTCGCCCGGCCGGGTGTGTGCTCGAGCTCCCGGGTGTCGAAGCCACGGAGCTGCGGGCCGCCGCGTTGGCCTGGAGCGAGCCGGAGATTCAGGCGCGCTCCCTCGATGCCGAGCCTCCCCCGGGCCTCGCAGTCGAGGGCTTCGTCAGCGGTGAGGCGTACGCAGCCCTGCAGCGAGCGAGCCGAGTCACCGGCAGCACGGCGGACATCTCGTTCAAGGTGGAGGAGCGCTGGTTCGAAGACTCCAACGTCGTCGGGCGCATCCCCGGACGCTCCAACCCGGAGCAGGTCGTCATCGTCACCGCCAACTGGGACGCGGGCGGCCTCGAGCGCGCCGAGGGGGAACAGGGCAACGCGCAGGCGGCCTCGGGCCTGGCGGTCCTGCTCGCGGTCGTCGAGCGGATGAGCAGGCTGAGAAACTCCGGTCGCGTGCCAGCACGTTCCATCGTGTTCATCGCAGCGGCCGGCGGCAGCCTGGGCAACCTGGGGCTCGAGCAGCTCGCCCGCGAAGGTCTGGCCCTCTCCGAGAACATCGTCGCCGTCGTTCACCTGAGCGACCTCGACTGGACGGCGCCCAACCTCACCGTCATCGGCGGAAACCGGTCGACGGTGGGCAGCCGCGTGCAGGCGCTGATGCCCTTGGCCGAGCTCACCGACCACGAGCCGGGCTTCGGCCACCTCGCCTTCGACCTCCCTCGGGTCCCACGGGTCAGCCTGACGCGTCGCAACGGCTCCGCGCCCGAAGTCATCGATCCATCGATCCCGCTGACCGCCCTGGCCAACACGGCCCGCATCACCTTCGACCTCGTCTGGGATCTGTCCGACGCGCCGGACGTGCCCGAGGTCATCATCCCTCGTGTCGACCCACCTCCCGAGGCCCAGCCGGATCCGACGCCGCCCGAAGACGACGCCGCGCTCTGAGGCGCCCCCTGCTAGCGCAGACCTGACGCTTTGCGCACGCGATCCATCGTCGCGCGCGCGACCGTTCGCGCTCGCTCGGCACCCGCTTGCAGGACCGCTTCGACCTGCGACCGATCCGCCTGATGCGCCTCGTATTTGGCGCGGGCATCAGCGAAGTGCGCGTCGATCTTCGCCGCGAGGATCTGTTTGGCGTGGCCGTAGCCAAACGGCTGGCCATCGCGTGCGCCGGATCGATACCAGCCCTCGAGCTGCTCGAGCTCGTCGCCGTGCACGAACAGCTTCAAGAGCGCGAACACGTTGCAGGTGTCGGGATCGAGCGGATCGCCCAGGCTCTTCGAGTCGGTCACCACCTGCGCGACCCGCTTCTTGAGCTTCTTGCCCGACAAGAAGATCGGGATGGTGTTGTCGTAGCTCTTGCTCATCTTCTCGCCGTCGAGGCCTGGGACCTTGGCGACGGGGCTGAGCTGGTATTCGGGGCGCCGCAGGGTGTTCTGGCCCCCGCCGAAGGCCTCGTTGAAGTGCGTGGCCATGTCTTGCGCCATCTCGATGTGCTGGACTTGGTCCTTGCCGACCGGAACGACCGACGCGTCGTAGATGAGGATGTCGGCGGCCATGAGCACCGGGTAGTAGAACAGACCCACCGAGGGCCGAATGCCCTTGGCGACCTTGTCCTTGTACGAGTGCGCGCGCTCGAGCAGCCCCGTGCCCGTGACGGTCGCCAGAAGCCAGCTCAGCTCGACGTGCTCGTTGACGTCGGATTGGCGAAAGAGGGTGACCTTCTCGGGGTCGAGCCCCAAGGAGAGGTAGGTCGCCGCCACGTCGAACACCGCAGTGCGCAGCGTGTCCGCGTCACGGACCGTGGTGAGCGCATGGTAGTCGGCGATGAACACGAAGCAGTTGCCCGCGTACTCCTCTTGCAGCTTCACGAACTGCGCGATGGCGCCGAAGTAGTTGCCCAGATGGAGCTCGCCGCTGGGCTGAATGCCCGACACGAGACGGGGCGGAAGGTCCGTCATGCCCAGAAGATGTCAGAACCGTACGTGCAGCGCCAGCCCGCCGCCACGACGCCCTGCCGAGGGCACGAGGCTGACCTCTGGATGCTGCGCATGCCATGCTTTGTAGTCTCGGCGGGTCCGCACGGCCCGCGCGAACAAGAACCCGGTGGCGAGCGAGAGCGGCACGGCCATGCCGAACGAGAGACCGGCGGCGACGCGGTTGCCTCGGCCCTCGTGGGCGGTGCCACAGTCGAGGTCCGACGCGCCGTTGGCACACTGCTTCTTCAGCTCGTCGATCTGCGTCAGCTCCCAGACTCCGCGACCGATCACCACGGCGGTGACCACGGCGGTCAACGAGCCCAACACGAACTCGAACGTGCCGTCCTCTGTGCCGCCTTGCGATTCGTCCCTAGCCCTTCGGGCAGCACGTCGCTCCTTGCCACTGGGTTTCTCCGGCTCGATGCGGGTCGGCTCGGCCTTCGGACGCTTCGCATTCACCGGGCTCGATGTCACGGTGATTGCACAGGCCAACAGCGCTGAAGCCACGCTTCGCACCTGCGCAGAGTACCGCGGACTGCAACGCCTCGTGCGCCCCGCGTTGCACTTCGCGACAGCCTCGGTCCCATCGACGGCCCGAGGCGACTCCCATGGGTTGGCACTGCGCATGCACTCTCTGAGACCATGATCACCGCGATGTTCTGGCTCGCACTCGGCGTGCTCCCTCCCGCACCCGCTCCCGTGCAGTCGGACCTTGCCGATCCGTTCGCGCGATCGACTGGACAACGCCGGATCCCGCCCGGACGGGCGGCGTCATCGAACCCCCCCCTGCTCTCCCCCTTTGCGCCGCGCCATCGGAACCTCCGCGGTCCCGCGCAGCAGACGGTGCGCTCACCGTTCGAGACCCCCCAAGCCACGTGATACTTCCGATCCGTGGGGCGACCTCTCCTCGCATCGGCGGCGCTGCTGGTTTCGTGTACCTGCAGCGAACCCGACGTCGCCGTCCAGCCGCCCATCGACGCGGGCCCAGCGTTCCTCCCGTGGTCGGGGCCTGCGAACGTCGACGGACCAGGCCATCTTCGCGATGGCGCGGTGAAGCTCACCGCGCGTCTGTCGGCCATCCCCGGCGCGCTCCGACCCGAGTCGCTCCGGACGATCGACCCGCAGCAGCCGGTGACCGCGACGATCGGAGGGCCAGCGCACTTGCGCGTGGCCTGGACGCAGCTGCCGGGGACATCGTGGCGCACCGTCCTGCCCACCGGGACGCCGTGCACCGCCTTCGACGACGCGCAGTGCCTGCAGTCGCCTGACGGGCTCGCGGGCGTCGTCGAATACGACGACCGCGTCCGCGTCGACCTGGTCGCCAGCGAGGCCGCCGCCGGGGCGCAGCAGCTCTTCGAACGCCCGGTCGGGCCTGGACCCCATCTTCGTGGGGACGTCGTCGCGTCGTGGAGCGACGTGCACGCGCTGCAAGGGCATCCGCAGCCCGCCGCCATCGCAGGTGGAGACCTCGCCTTCACCGACGGCGAGACGAGGCGCTTCCGCATCCGCTGGGCCCTCGAGCACGCCCCACCGGCGGAACACAGCCGGGCTGCGGCGCCATCGTGGGCAGCCCTCTGTGACGGCGCCCGCGCCTGTGCACGGACGGGTCCGTGGCCAGATCTCGATGCCTGGTTGGCGCGCTACCCTGCCGTCACGCTCTCGGCGTCCGACCTCCCGTCGGCCCTGGCCGCCCTGGCGTCACAATGGCCGCACATCCTCGCAGCTTGGGTTGCGGACCGCCGCGCGGACGTGCCCGCCGGCGCGCGGGGGTTCTTCGACCAGGCGCTCTCCGGATTGGGTCACGTCGAGTTCGCGGGCGCCCGACTGGACGATGACGGGTCGGGCATCGCGTTCGTTCGGGTGCCGGCGCCGTGGGTCAACTTTGCCGCGAGCGCCCTCTCCTACGCGGGCTACCCCTCCGCTCCGCACGCGCTCGGCGACGGCACGGAGGTCTCGTGGGCTGCGATGCCCACTGGCGGCGTGGTCATGGCACTCGACGAGGGCCCCGAGCCCTCGATGGGCTGGCTCGCATTCGCCAGCGCGCCCGAGAGGTATGCCTGGCTTCAACGGCTCCCCAAGACTCAGGCGGGCCCATCGTCCGCGCAGCTGCACGTCGCACGGCTCTCCGACGTGCTCACCTCTACCCCACCCGTAATGCGCCAGGCGCTTGCCGACCACGGCGCGTCCGGGCTCACGGTGCAGGTCGCAGGCGACGCGGGATTCCTCGTGGCCACCGCCGAACTGGGACCGAAAGTTCGGTAGGGTGCCCGTGTGAGCCTGCTACGCCGCGCCAAGGAACGCATCGACCGAGTCCGCGCCGGGTCGCCGACGCTCGACTGCAAGAAGGAAACGCTCGGCTCCGAGTACGGCAGCCACACCCTCTGCCTGGAGAACCTCTCGGCGAGCAGCGTCGTCTACTCGGCGGGGATCGGGGAGGACATCTCGTTCGACCTGGCCATCATCGAGCGCACCGGGGCCGCCGTGCACGCCTTCGACCCCACGCCTCGTTCTCTCGAGTGGTTGCAGACCCAAGAACTCCCCGAGAGGTTTCACGTGCACGGATACGGCTTCGCCAACTTCGACGGCACGGCGATGTTCAACCCGCCGAAGAACCCCAATCACATCTCGCACACGATCCTCGACCGGCCCGAGACGTCCGCGGGCGCGTTCGAAGTGCAGCTACGGCGCGTCGCAAGCATCGCGGCAGAGCTGGGCCACACCGCGATCGACGTGCTCAAGATGGACATCGAGGGCGCCGAGTACGACGTGCTCGACGACCTCGAGGCGGGCGACCTCGTGGTCAACCAGCTGCTCATCGAGTTCCACCACCAGTTCGAGTCGATCCCCTTCAGCCGCACTCGAGATGCGGTCAAGCAGATCGAGCGGATGGGGTTGCAGCTCTTTCACATCTCGGACTGCGCCCGAGAGTATTCGTTCCTGCGGGCGTAGCTGCCGGTCGCTACCAGCAGTTGCCGGAGTTCGGCTCTTCGGTGTAGCTGCCGTAGAACCAGTTGCGCCGGCCGCCGTTGGACAGGACGCCCAGGTGGATCGTCAGACCGCCGAGGCCAACCGACATGTTCAACATGGGGTCGATGTCGGCCCCGGGCGCGATCTGGTCGGGCGTGATGATGGGCGCGTTCCAATAGGTGTTGCACAGGAACTCCTGCGCCATGGCACGCGAGGCCGCCGAGGCGAAGTCGAGGTCGACGGCGTCGGCATCGGGATGATCGCCGCCCGCAGCACCGCCGACGGCGGCATTGTAGCAGGGCGGACGCCACCAGTTGCGCATGTAGATCGGCTCGCCCACGAGCTCGCGAAGCTCGTCGGTAAACAGAGCGAGCGCCGCGGCCTTCTCCCACTGGTCCCGCTCGGGAAGCAGGATGGTGTAGCCGCATCCGGTCGCCGCAGCCTGGTTGTGAGGCTCGGAAATCTCCTCGGCCGTGAAGTGCTGCACGCCGACCGCGTCGAGGTAGAGCTGGAAGCTGTCGAGGTCGGGGCCGTAGTCGAACGCGTTGACGGGGTCACCGCCGAGCATCGAGATCAGATACGCGTGGTCGATCTCCTCGACGAGCTCGTCGCCGCCCGGGTCCACCGCGCCGAACTCTTCGGGGATGCACACGCCTTGGCTCCCGGTCTCGTCGAACCGGGTGAGCACCTCGCACACGTAGCCGTCGCGACATGCGGTCTCGGGAAAGAACATGGAGTCGCAGCGCGAGAGGCAGTGCCCTGCGTCGGGCAGCCCAACGTCGACGCCGTTGATGCAGTAGGTGACCGGCGTGCCGTCTTCGTCGGGGCACGACGTGGCGCAGTCGAGCGTGCAGGTGCCGCACGGGAAGCCATCCTCGGGCAGCAAGCAGCGACCACCCGTGTACGCGCAGTCGCCGTCGCCACCGCAGGGCGAGCCGATCCAGGGCGTCTCCCAGCCTGGCGTGCAGTCGATCGGAACCTCGGGGTCGTCGGTGTCGCCACCGCCGGTGGGATCGCCATCGGTGTCGCCGCCGTCGCTGTCGTCCCCCACGGTGGGGTCGCCGTCGGTGGGGTCGCCGTCGCTCGTCCCGCCGTCCGTTTCGTCGGCGGAGTCGCCATCGTCATCGATGGGGTCGATGGCCCCGCTGCCTTCGGTGCCTTCGCCGGGCAACCCGTCCCAGCCCTGCGCCGTCGGCTCATCGGACGCGCAGCCAGTCAACGCCGCAAGCGCGGCCACGAGCACAAGATTCCGATCCATCCTCCGCATCCCCTCCCTCGAGTGTACTCGCCCGCGCAGGGGCCAGCGCGGGTGTAGTGCGGGGGAAACCCTGAAGGTTCCACAGACGCCGCAGACGCGCTTGCGCAAGTCCCGCAAACGCGCCGCGAGACCCTACGCGAGGGTCTCGGCCAGGAACGCCTTCATCGTCGCCCAGGACCGGGCGTCCGCCTCGGCGTTGTACACGGTGCCGAAGTCGGGGTCGTTGGCCTCGGGCACGGTGAAGGCGTGCACCGTGTTCGGGTAGGCATGCAGCTGCCAGTCGGCGCCGATCCGCTTCATCTCGGCAGCCCAGGCGCCCACGTCGTCGGGCGGCACCATGGGGTCGTCCTGGCCGTGAAGGACACACATCCGCGCGCGCGGCTTCGACTCGAGGGGCTCCCCGACCTTGAGCAGGCCGTGAAAGCTGACCACTCCGGACATCGGCAGCCCCATTCGTGCCATCAGCAGAGAGCACAAGCCGCCAAAGCAGAACCCGATCGCGCCCATGCGATCGGGGTCTACGCCCTCGGCCGTGCGTACGGCCTGAAACGCCGCGGCGAGTCGGCGCCGAAGGACGTCCGCGTTCTCGAGCAGCGGCGTCATCAGGGCCGCGCAAGACTCCGTGTCCGTGCCGCGAACGCCAACGCCGTAGACGTCGATCGCGGCCGCCACGTAGCCGAGCTCGGCCAGTTTGCGCGCCTTGTTCTCGGCAAAATCGTCGCGGCCACCCCACGCGTGGCAGACCAACACGGCCGGCTTGTCGCCGTCGCCATCAGGTGTGACGACCAGCGCATCAAAGGAGTCATCGCCTTCGCTGTACGAGATCAACCGCTCTTGCATCGCGCGAACGGTAACAGATCGTTTCGGACGATCACTCGTGTTCGTCGATCCAGGTCTGCACCGGGTCGGCCCGGCGGTCTGCACCCATCGATCGAAACGTGGTGAGCGCCTCGCGGGCCTCTTCGAGCGCGCGGGGTCCGTCCTCCTGGACGAGGAGCTTCGCGAGCTCGAACTTCGCCTCGGCGATCCGCGGCATCGAGCGCCCCTGCTCGAATCCCGAGAGCGCGCGCCGCACGTCGTCGAGCGGCCGCTGGCCCGCGTGGCGGCGTGCGAGCGCTCGACGATAGAGGACGAAAGCGCGGTCGGCCTCGCTGGTGCTGCTCCTCACGATCGTCCACGCCTTGTCGAACTGTGCGGCCGACTCCTCGTAGCGTTCGAGCTTGGCCAGCGCGAGCCCGAGGTTGGCGTGAACGTGCGCCAGTTGTGGGCTCTGCGGGTCGAGGCGCTCTCGGAGCATGTCGAGCGCGCGCGCATATCCATCGCGGGCCACCTCGTGAGCACCTTTCGCGGAATGGGCGTCGGCGATGTTTCCGATGGTCGTCGCCGTCCGCGGGTGACCTTCGGGCAGCGTCTCCTCGTAGATTGCGAGCGCACGCTCGTGGTGAATCAGCGCTTGGTCGTAGTCGCCGAGATCGAAGGCGACGGTGCCGACGTTGCTCAAGGTCGAGGCGACGGTGTGATGCTCGGGGCCGTGCGTTCGCTCGAACACCCCCAGAGCAGACTCGAGGTTCTCACGTGCGACCTGAAGCTGGCCCAAAGAGGTCTGCGCTCCCGCGACCGCGGCGAGTGCCGTCGCGGTGTCGGGGTGCTCGAGGCCTAGCGACGTCCGGGCGCCCGAGAACGCCTCCTTGAACAGCGCAAGCGCCGTCTCCGACTCGCCCTTCATCTCCTCGATGACTCCAAGGGACATTCGGCAGACCCGCGCGTCCCGAACATCACCCCGCTCTTCATAGAGGACCAGCGCTGCTTGAAAATGATCCCGAGCGAGATCGAGGGACCCCTCGGCATGCTCGAGCAACCCGAGGTTGTACTCGAGCGCTGCCCGATGCTTCGTGGTGTCGGTCAGCCGCTCGATCGCGACCTCCGAGCGTCGCGCCCATTCCCGCGCGCGCTCGCGCTGCACGAGGTGTCGCCCGTAGATCGACACCAGACGAACGGCAGCGGCCGCCGCGAGGCGGTCGTGCTTGCGCCCCTCGGCCGCCAGATACGCCTGCTCGATGTACTCAGCGCCCCCTTCGAGGTCACCGGTCGACACGGCGAGCACTCCCGTCTCGTACATGGCCTCGGCGCGTACGGGCTCGAACCCGCCGGTCGAGCGAACGAGACCGAGCTTGGCGAGCCGTAGGCCTTCGCCGTAGTTGCCCGCGGCGTGGTGCGCCCGCGCGAGCGAGAGGACGTCCCGGATCTCCGCCACGTCCTCGCGGTCCGCGGGCGCGTCGGGTACGGGCGGCAGCTCGTGGGTCCGCTCCGCATCCAAACAGTAGCTGGGCGAGACGAACTGCGAGGCGAGCTCGGGGAGCCGCTTGAAGACCTCGGTGTCGGCGGACTCCACGATGGAGAGCACCGCCTCCACGCGCCCCAACCGCTCTCGGAGGCACGAGCGGGCCTCGTCGGTCGGCACGGAGCTGACCACGTCGGGCTGGCACGCCGCTCCCGCGGCCTCGGTCCAATCGTCGACGTACGTGGAGAGCTGCTCCTCGAACCTGGCGCGCGTGCCCGTCGGTTCGTCGGGCCAACGCGCCTCGATCGTCGGGCGCGCTTCGGACCAAGACTGCGCCGCTGCGCCCGGGTCGATCTCGCAGGGCGGCTCTGCACGGGTGACCCACGCGACCGCCGCGACCGCGACCACGGATCCAGCAGCCACCCCCACCCAGCGACCCGCGGCTGCGGGATCCAACCAGCGCCGGAGGTCGTCGGCCAGCGAGTCCATCCCCGGGTATCGGTGCGCAGGATCGGGTGCCGTCGCGCGAAGGACGATGGGGATCAACCCTCGCGCGACGTCGTTGTGCTTGAGCCACTCGGGGGGCACACCTTCGAGCTTCTTGCCGACGAGCTTGCCCTTGCCGCGGTGTTTGAACGGCAGCGCCCCCGCCAGCGCCTCGATGAGCGCCAACCCAAACGAGTACTGGTCGGCCGCCGCGTCGGGCTCTCGGCCCGCGTGCGCCTCGGGGGCCATGTACGGTCGCGTGCCGGCCACGACTCGATGCTTCGCAGTCTCGGAGGGCGGCGCTCCGGGGGTCAGCGTGGTGCGAGCGCGCTGTGACGAGTGGCGCGAGAGGCCGAAGTCCAACACCTTGGCCTCGCCAGCCTCGGTGACGAAGACGTTCCCCGGCTTCACGTCGCAGTGCACGATGCCCTGCTGGTGTGCCGCGGCGAGACCATCGGCGGTCTGCAGGAACATCTCCACGATCTCTCGGTCGGTACGCTCCTCCTGCCGCAGCCACCTGCTCAGCGGCATGCCATCGAGCAGCTCCATGATGATGAAGACGTCGGCTCCGTAGGCAGACCAGTCGCCCTGCACGCGACCGACGTCGAAGATGCGGACCACGTGTGGATGCTGCAGCTGCGCTGTCATGCGCGCCTCGTGAATCAACGCCTCGGCGCCGCCCTTGACGTTGGGCCGAGAGCGCAGCAACTTGGAGGCGACCTCGCGGTTGAGCAGGGGATCGAGCGCGCGATAGACGACGCCAAACCCACCGCGACCGATCCGGTCCAGGAGCGTGTAGCGACCCAGCTTGATCGGACCCCGCACCAGGTCTTGGCGGGTCCGGCGAGCCGTTGCGATCGGATCGAAGCGGATCTGCGGCACGTCGTCAGCGTCGGGTCCACGCCCGTCGTGCTCCGGAGCCTGCGCCATGCGCCATCGAGTATCTTTCGACGCGCTGCGCAGGCCAAACCGAGGGGGTCGATGCTGCGTAAACCTGGGATTCAGCTCGCAAAATGCTCGGGCACGAGATCAAACCGGCTGAGCCACCGCTCGATGTCCTCGAGGTCACAGCCCAAACTCTGGGCCGCAGCCGCCTTGTCCCCCCGGTGCGCGGCGAGCTCGCGGATGATCGTTTCGCGCACCGACGCGAGCCGGGGTGCAGCGGGCACCCCCGCGTTGGGCCACTGAACCTCGCGCCAGATCGCCGCGGTGATCGGGGCCCCCTCTTCGCACAGCGCCGACGCTGCGCTCAGGCAGTTGCTGAGCTCCCGCACGTTGAACGGCCACGCTTGCCCGAGCATCGTGCGAAACACGTCGACCTTGATCCGCTGCTCGCCCGCGCCCGCCGACGCGAAGATGCTGCGCACCAGGAGCCCGAGGTCCTCGGGTCGTTCGCACAGCGGCGGGATCCGACACTCGTACCCCGCCAACCGTGCATAGAGGTCGGGGCGAAACGTGGCCTCGGCCGCGCGTCGATGCAGGTCGCTGCTCGCCGCGGAGATCACCCGGATCCCCTCGGGCGGCAACACCAACGCGTCCGAGTCGCTCTGCATGAAGCCGAGCAACGCCGAGAGCAAGCGGCCCTGTTCGTCGAGCGAGAGCGCCCCCACATCGTCGAGGAACAAGGTGCCGCCGCGCGCTTGCGAGAGCAGCCCGCTGCCTTCGCCGAGCAGATGCGGCTCGACCGAGCGCGCCATCATGTTGACCGGGACGAAGGGGCCACCGCGGCCCGTGCTCCGGTGAATCTGACGGGCGAGCGCGCTCTTGCCGGTGCCCGTGTCGCCGATGAGCAGGATTGGCACCCGCGTCGGCGCCAGTCGCCCCAGTGCATGCATGCTGGCGGCGTAGTCGGGATGCGCCACGGGGTCGAGCACCGCCGAGGGCTCGTACATCGGCGCCTTCGTCTCGCGAAGGGCGAAGAAACACCGCCCGACCTCGAACACGTCGCCCGAGGCCAGCACCGCGCGCTCGACCATGTCGCCTTCGACCAGCGTGCCGTTGCGGCTGTCGAGGTCGACGAGTTCGGCCGTGCCGTCGAGCTCGAGATCTGCGTGATGGCTACTCACCCAAGGATGAGGGAGGCCGAGCGTCAGCACCCCGTCGTCGGTGGTCGCGGTGACCTCGCCGAGGGACGACCGGCGGAACTCGACGCGCCGCAGACCGACCAGGGGAAAAGTCCGGCCGGCGTTGGCGAAGCCGTCGGCCGGGCACCCGACGAACACCAGCCGCGAATGCGCAGGCGCAGCTGGAAGTCGACTCGAGTCGCAGAGGGTCGATCCCCGGATCGTGTCTGTTCGGGGCATGTGTCCGCCAGGGTACGCGACTGACCGACCTTGGTCGAGCCGCCTGGTCGCGCGGACAGGGACTCAACCGAGCCGGAAGCCCAGGCCGATTCGAAAGGTGGAGAACACCAGCCCGGCCTGTTCGACATCGATGCCGTCGCGCGTGCGGGTGCGCAAGCGCGGGCGCAAGACGGGAACCCCCAGCCCGATGCCCGCGTGGAGGTCGACCAGCCGTCCCAACGCGATTCCGTAGCTCCCGCCGCCGACGGCGGCGACCCAGGGGAGATCGCGGCGCCCGGGTGCGGCAAACCCGCTCCAGCGCACGTGCATCACCCCTGCCTGCATCCCCGCGCACAAGCTCACGCGGTGGAGCCCGTAGTGCGAAGCGGCGCACCCCTGCAGGTCGCTCGTCTCGAGCACGGTGGCCACCTTGGCGCGGTCGCCCAAGGTGAAGCGAGGGGTCGCGAGGGCGCCGACGCCAACGCGGGCGTGGACCGTTGGACGACCGACGATGATCGCCACGTCACCACCCAAGGACGGGTTGGGCCAGGTGCCCGGTGAGCCGATGCCGTCGAGCTCGAGCCGGACGTACGGCGTCGAAGACTCCACGCCCCACGGGTCGGCGCGCCGCTCGACGTCGCTGGGCTCGGCCGCCTCGGCCGAACTCGCCGCCAGCGCGACCGCCCCCGCAACCCCCAAGGACACCGCACGCCACACCATGACACGAGGCTACCAGCCGGGCGGCGCGCGGGGGGCGTCTCGCAGAGGTCGACTCGAGCGCCGGAGCTCTCAAAGCGTCGCGAATCGCACGGCACTACGTCGGGCATCGAGCTCGGCGACGGCCGCCTCCCAGCTGGGCCGGTCCGCGAAAGCGTAGCGTTTGTTGTCGTGTACGATCGTGTGGCGAACGCCGCCGAGCCCACAATAGAGGAGCTCGAACACGTTCTTGATGTGGTCGTCGTGCACGTAGACGCCACCGCCGACGGAGTCGTCGTGGCTGACGGTGACGACGCCGCGGTCGAGCATCGTCTCGTTGACGACCCACGCGCCCTCGGAGAACCCTTTCGACCCAACGTCGGGCACGTCGTGCCACAGGAAGTCCGGCCAGTCGTCCTCGGAGCGGTCGTCGACCGCTGGGCAGTACTCGATGGGCTCGCCCTTGGCGTTTCGCCGGACCAGGTACGACAGCCGCGCGCTGCCGAACCGGGCCTTGATGTCGACCTGCCAGTGCTCGGTCTTCGCGGCCGCGTTGTGGGCCAGCTTCTCGACCTTCAGACGCGTGACGACCCCGTTCCACACCGCGGCGTCCTTGTCGGTGTCGGCGCAGATGTGCTGCCCTTGCCGCAGCGCGACGTCGAGCAGCGTCTGATACTGCGCGGGGTTGTCACGCTTCATCTCCCGACTGAGCGTGACCTGGGTCGGGCTGGCCATCGGGAGACGGACGTCCTCCCCCGAGCGCGCTTGGGCGACCCAGCGCTCGCCCTCCTTGACGTATTGGAAGAGCTTGGCGACGACGGCGCTCGACGCCGGATCCCAGTACACCCGGAACACGCGACGCTTTGCAGCATCGTCGACGTGCGTGCCGAGGAAGAACATGCCCTCGTGCGGCCCGACAGCGCCCGGCGAGAGATCGAGGACGGACGCCTCCCGTCGTGGGCGAATGAACCCGGTGCCGGGGTCGACCTCGTCGGCGCTCACGGTGAGGCTGAGCTTCGCTCCGGTGACGTCGATGATGTTGTAGTCGCCCTCGACGGTGCCCAGGTAGCGCGGGTTGGGCTCGAAGGTGGTGCTGCGGACGTCGGGGATCCGCCGGAAGAACGCGATGTGCATGTCCGCGTCGACACCGTCGGGCCAGGTGATCGAGGTGACGACGAACGCATCGGCCCGGCCCTGCAGCGGCCAGCGAAAGCCACGGCCCTCCGTCTCGCCCGCCCACTGGATGCGGTCCGGACGTGCGTCGTTGCGGGAGCCGCCGAAGAGGTGCAGTCCTTTGTATTGGCGACCCGTCCCGTCGAGGCGGCGGTAGACCGAGCCGAACTCGATGATGCTGACGAGCATCTCGAGCAGAAGGTCGCGGCCGTAGACCTGGGTCTGTCCCGTGTCCGAGCGGTACTCCTCGACCGAGGGGGCGGGCGACTCGGTCAGCGTGATGCCGAGCTGCTCGAGCACCGCCTTGACGTCGCAGTGCCCCGCCCACGACACCCACTCGATGCGGCCCGGCTGCACGCGACCGTTGCCATCCCAGTCCAGGCGAACGCCCTCACGAAGACGAGGATCGCCGACCGCCCGCCGAAACGTGAGCCGCGCGGGGTCGACGGGTGCCGCACGGACGGCGTCGGCGTCGACGTCGATCGGAGTGCCATCCTGCAGACGGATCCCTCCCGCGGCATCGCGGTAGACCCACGACCCCGCGGCATCGTGCGTCGCCCCGGGATCGACGCGGAGGAGTTCGTAGCGAGGCGCGAGCGTGTCCCCGGCCGAGACCTCCGAGACGATGTTGCGAGAGACGCGATCGATGAGGAAGCCACCTACGGTGCGCTCGATGTCGGTCTCCTTGACGACCTCGTACGCGTACTTGTGGCGCATGATGTGGTCGAGGTGCGCGCGGGCCTGCTCTCGCTGCCGACGAACCGACGCCGCGGATGCTTCGGACAACAGCGCCATGGCCTCCGATCCCTCGGCGGGCAGGCTCTCGAGCATCGCCTCGAGGTAGTGCACGAACGGCGCGTCGTGCCCGAAGCTGTGGTACGTGCCCGTGTCGGCGTCGTCGAAGATCATCGTCGTCGCGAACGCCTCGTCCTCGAGCACGCGAAGCGCCGCGGTCGCCTCATCCGCGTCGGGCCCGACGAGCGACCAGCCCTCGACGACGCCGCGCAGCTGCTCGAAGAAGGAGGCGGTTCGCTGGACGCGGATGCTGTGCTGCCAGTAGAGCTCCGAGCCCTTGGGTGCGCTCGCCCGATCCAGATCGGCGCCTGCCAACGCGGTCCGCTGCCGCTGCAGCTGCTCCCGCGCCCAGGCGTCGATCTCGGCGGTCGTGCTCGGCATCGCCTCGGGCGGCCTCACCCATGTGCGGGATCCCGCGGGGTCGCGGGCGGGCGGGACGACG
The DNA here is from genome assembly GCA_024742475.1 of bacterium. Lineage (GTDB taxonomy): Bacteria > Myxococcota_A > Polyangia > Nannocystales > Nannocystaceae > CAJXVA01. The sequence goes on from JANSYI010000001.1 coordinate 418,079, forward strand.
ATGTGCATCCGCGGGTGGGGTCGGCCTCCGCCCACGCGCTCGAACAAGCGGACATGTGCGCGCCCGCCGGGGACCAACTGGCGGTCCCGAATCGACTTCAATCGCGTCGCGCCATCGCGCCGCAAACCTTCGGCATATGCCTCGAACGCAGGATCTCGTACGACCTTCATGGGATTGGGGCGATCGAAGAGTACCGCTCGAGTCCCGCGCGTTTTTCGCAACCACTGTCGCTATCGGGTTCCGACGACCGACGCCGGTAAACCGCGTTCGCGGGCGCGGTTGGGCCGCGCAGCAGCCTGTGTTACCTTCCGACCAACCGTTGGGTCAGCCCGAGTGAAGCGTTCATAGCTGCTCGGATAATCGCTTGCACCCTTCGACTCACCCCAGAACGCCGAGCAAGGAAATTCATGACGTCAGAGGTCAGCACGGATCCGGCGAACGAGAGCGACGAGATCTCCTTCTACCGCCACTCACGCAAACCCGGTTGGGGTCTCGCCCTCATCCTGTGGGAGCGGGATGGAAAGCGCGCCTACAAGTTCGAAGACGGCAAGGAGCGCGTCATCGCCGAGGACTACTACAAGCTGCTCGACAGGACCGACGAAGAGCCCGGCTCCGACTCCGTGCTCATCGCCGAGCTCGCAAAGCTTCGCGGTGGCGACTCGGACGACAAGTCGGACGCGATGACGTTCGACGAGCAGCTCGCGGTCTACCTCGCGCAGTTCCCCGGCGCCTTCGGGTCCGACGCGTGGATCAAGGGCTACCGCGGCAAGGAAGGCAAGCGTCGTCTCAAGCGTCACCGCGTCCCCGCGATCGCCGAGGCGCAAGAGCGTCTCTCCAAGGCGGAGCTTCAGCGCATCGTCGACGAGCGCGCCTACAAAGAGCTGCAGGAGACGCTGGTCGAGGTCCTCGGGGCCACCGACTTGGTGACCAAGGCTCAGCTCGAGCCGTTCCGCAAGGGCGTCGCGGGCGAGCCGTTCGCGCGCACGCTTCACGCGATGCTCTGGGGCGAGGGCGACATCGCCAAGCGCTTCACCGACCTCGCGCAGGCGATGTCGATGCTGTGGCCGCGGGTTCCGTGGACGGTCATCACCGCGCCGCTGGCGTTGGTCCACCCCAAGGAGCACATCGCGGTCAAGCCGAGCGTGTACACGAAGCAAGCCGACTGCACGACGAAGCCGATTCGTCCCACGAAGCTGCCGACGGCGCGCGTCTATCGGGGCTACTTGGAGATGTGCAAGGAGCTGCGTGACAAGCTCTCCGACGCAGGCGCCCTGCCGCATGACCTGCTCGACATCTACGACTTCATCTGGGTGACGCAGCGTCCGGCCGCGGCCGAACACCTCGCACGCGTCCGTGCCGAGGGTGTTCTGGGTCGCGCGACCACGCCGACGGTGCAGGTCGAGGGCGAAGCGGCTCCCGAAGCCGAAGCCACCCCGGCCGCCGACGCACCCGCCGAGGCCGCTCCGGCTGCCGACGCTCCCGAGGAGTCGCCCGCCGAAGAGAAGGCCAGCGAGTAGGACGGATCCACGCCGACCCATGGGGCGCCCCGACCGAGTGTCGGTGGCGCCTTTTTCGTGTCGCCGGACCGCTGCTACCCTCCGGCGCATGGCCATCGTCGTTCAAAAGTACGGAGGCTCCTCCGTCGCCGACACCGACAAGATCCGCAAGGTCGCGAAGCGTGTCGTCGCGACCAAGCGCGCAGGCCATGACGTGGTCGTGGTGGTCTCGGCGATGGGCAAGACCACCGACGGTCTGCTGGCTCGCGCGAAGGAGATCACCGAGTCTCCTTCACGGCGTGAGCTCGACATGCTGCTCTCGTGCGGCGAGCGGGCGTCGATGGCCCTTCTGGTGATGGCGCTGCACGAGCTCGGAGAGCAGGCGGTGTCCCTGACGGGCTCGCAGTCGGGCATCATCACCAACGCCAGGCACTCGGGCGCCCGCATCGTGGAGGTCCGCCCCTTCCGCGTGGAGGACGAGCTGGCCGCGGGCAAGATCGTGGTCGTGGCGGGCTTTCAGGGCGTGTCGTACCAGCGAGAGGTCACGACGCTGGGCCGCGGAGGCTCGGACACGACCGCGGTCGCGCTGGCGGGCGCGTTGAAGGCGGAGTACTGCGAGATCTGCTCGGACGTGGACGGCGTCTACTCGACCGACCCCCGGGTGGTGGACGCGGCAACGCTCGTCGAATCGATCAGCCACGACGCCATGCTCGAGCTCGCCTCGCACGGGGCAAAGGTGCTGCACGCCGAGTCGGTGGCGTTCGCCAAGGAGATGGGCGTCGCGCTGTGGGCACGCGCAACCGCAGGCGGCAGCGTCGGCGGCACCCGCATCGATCGCCCCGCCGACGCCTCACGCGACCCCGCCGTGACCGGCGTGAGCGCACAGCGAAACCTGGTCCGTCTGCGCGCCTCGGGAGCCCAGAGCATGGACCGCATGCTGGCCGCAGCCGCCGACGCATCGCTGCCCATCCTCCACATGGACGCCGACCACGAAATCGCCGACCTCTGGTTCGGCCTCGACGACGTCCACGACTGGACCAACCTCCGCACCAAACTGATGGGCCAAGTGCAGATCGAAGAAGGCTGCGGCGCCGTCTCCGTCGTCGGAGACTTCGTCGGCCGCAACGCAGCCAAGCTCGCAAAAGCCCGCTCCGTCGCGGCCGGTATGGGGTTGTCACTCAAGGCAATGGCAACGTCGCCGCTTCGGGCGACGCTGTTTTGCCGCGATGGTGATGTGGAAGCGCTGACGAGAGCGCTTCACCGGGCGTTTTGTGAGTGAGTGGGGTTGGGGCTACGTTCTCTTGATCGTGATTCGGAGATTGCACTTGGGAGTCTCAGAATCGAGTTCCCAGTTTTGCACAGCCGAGCCGGTTCTACGGCTCGGAATCGAACAACGAACCCACGCGGTTTGCCCCGCCTTCGAATGGTCCAGGTATTGACCTGTGTTATGCGTACACTCTAGTACAGTTTTTCCAGGATCGGCCTCGACTTGAACGAGGAGACTACCGTAGGACAGTGAGTCCGCATCGTCGAACACGACAACAAGGTCATGCGCCCCATTCGAGACTGGCAAACTAGCACCACTCTCTTTCACATCACAGTTGTTCCCAGTTCCGTTCTTTTCCAAGGTGATCTTCTTGATTTTGCTCATTCTGTCACACTTTCTTTCACTAGCACTACTTGTTCACGATCTACTCAAACGCACCGCTTCAAGCCCGAGCGAAGACAGGCGCAGAGTCCCCTAGAAGGCGTCGTAGCAAACGCCCTCCAGCAAGATCCCGGCGGTTCAACACAGCGCAAACTGTCTCTACATCCCGGACCGCAGAGTTCCCATCTTCCCGCAAGTGCGTATTCTACACCGACTAGTTTCCCGGTCTGATCCCAGAGCGCACTACCTGAGTTTCCTGACTCGAGGAATCCTCTAACTTCCGCCCGATTTCGAACAAAACTCGGAGCCGAGGCTACGCTACCTATGAGCTCCCCCGCCCCGGGGAAGCCGAAAGCCCACGTCTCGAGGGCCTCCGTCGTGGAACACTCGATAGCCGCCCCTCTCCCGTGCTCACGGTCGAGTGGAAGCAGCACGATACCTTCTGCGCCGGGATCCGCAGCAGCGGAGGTGTGGAAGGCACACTCTTCGTCGACCCCCTTCGGATCCTCCCGCTTCTCTCCCGCAAGCGTGCAGTAGTCTTCCGAAAAGAGCACGACCTCCTGGTCCATTGCAACGTAGAACGCGTCGTAATAAGCGCCATTGGAAGACTCTCCGTCGCGATTCGGAAAGAGCACGCGCAGTTTGGGAACGGAGCCTCCCCAACACTCGCTCGGAGAATTCTCCGGATCGCCAGGCTCACGGTCCTCTTCGACTTGCTGTTTCGGACCGCTGCATAGATAGTCGAGAGGAACACAATGTGGTGCAGTCATCACATGGCGAGCACCCACCGCGGTCACGGTGCAAGATTCTTCGGCAAGACTCGGCGACGCTGAAAACTGGAGAGCGGTCGCAGCCCCCTCGCTGCAGAGACCGAACCGCCCCTTCTTCGTACACGCAGGATTCCTCTTCACCTTGGAAGCGTCACAGCTCGGGAATTCCAAGCATTGGTCACCACCATGCTCCGTATTCAGAAGAATGCCAATCTGCGAGATCCTGCTCGACAGCTCGGCCGGGACTCTCTGGGGAGAATCAGCGACAACGAATCGCGTGCGCGACATCAACGTGTGCTCGTCCTCGACATTTTCACCGGGCTGTGTCGAGACGAGTGCAGCAAGCTTTATCTCGTCACCCACCGCGCCCGCTTGTCGCTCGCAACCGGGTGGAGAGAAAAGGAAGGTCAGAAGAACAAGGCTGTTTCTCATTGCGTCCGCTCTCGCGTCTTCTCGACCTCGTCGAGCAACCATTCCGCCCCCCGCTCCCGCACCATCGCCTCCCACGCGTCCCACTCCGCCTTCTCAGCACCATCGAGAAGCGCCTGAAGAGGCCACAGCTCCACCTCGAAGTCGCCGAGTTCCCCCCCGAGGTCCGGGCGTTCGTAGCCCACGAGCAGCACACGTGCCTCGGCGGCTCGACCGCCCCGTAGCGCCTCTGCAGCAAGGGCAAGGTTGGCGTGGTCCCGAAGAATCGTCTCGGGGTCGCTCAGCTCTCGCAGCTTGCGATAGTGGCTGCGGCTCTCTTCGAGACGGCCGACCTTCCGCAGCCAGTAGCCGATGTTGTTCACGGCCATCCGGTAGTTCTCGCCGTCGCGTTCGGGGTCCGTTGCCTCCAGCACGCGTCGCCAGTACTCGAGTGAGGCTTCATGGTCGCCCTCCGCATCGGCGATGGTCGCGAGCAAGACCAGGCCGCCGCTTCGCTCGACGTCCCCTTCGGTGAGCAGCCTCAGCTGGATGTCCGAGGCCCGCGCGGCGAGTTCCTTGGCGGTATCCAGGTCGCCGAGCATTGCTTTGGCTTGGGCCAAGCCCAGCGCGTTGCGGGCATATGCGACGTGGTCCGATCCGAACGCGTTCTCGATGATGTCCAGCGCCTTTTGAAAGGACTCGGCCGCGTCCTCCGAACGCTCGTCGAGATAGAGAATCCCGAGCGAGGAATGCAACGCGGCGACCTCGGGGTGACTCGGACCGAGGCGCGTCTCGGAGTCGCGCAGCAGGCCTGTGTAGATCGCCTCGGCGTCTGCCGTCTCCCCCAGGGCCGCGAGCAGATGCCCTCTTTGGCGACGCGCCCAAGCCCTTCGGAAGAACGAGCTCGTTTCGTCTCCACGCTCGGACAGCGACGTTGCGAGCTCGAGCGCTTTGCTCGTGCGGTCCGTCAGGCGAAGGACATCGAGCCGCGCTTCATCGAGGTCGGTCCTGAGAACACCGCCTCGTGTTCTCTGCAGCGTCGCTTCCGCGAGCCCGACCCAGCGATCGAGTTCTTCGGAGCGCCCAGAGGCAAACGCCGTCGAGCGGAGGTAGCCGACGAGCGATCCGAGGACGGCCTCGTCGTGCCTCGACGCCTGGGCGGTGCTCAGCGCGGCTTCGAAGCCCGAGCGGGCGGTCGCAGCGTCTCCGGCCTCGAGCGCCAGCTTCGCCGAGACGACCTCGACCTCAGCGATGACGGGTGGGAACCCGCTCGCACGCGCGACCTCCTGCGCATCGCGAACCAGAGACTCAGCGCGCCCGAAGTCGCCCAGATCCAACGACAGCAGCGCCTCTTCCAGCAGTGATCGCGTCTCCCTCACACGCGCGAGCGCGGGAGTTCCGGGCGGTGGAGCGGGCCGTCGCGACCGAAGCGCTGGGCTCGCACAAGACTCGGGCGAACGAAGACTCGCCAGCGCCATCGGCAAACGAGACACGACCTGCGCGTCGGTGTCTCCGACCCTGCCGACGAACGTCCCCAGCTGCGCGGTCGACTCCTCGAGACACGAGACCGCCGAAGCGTCGACAGCACCCGCTGCGGCACAAACGGTCGACTCTGCGGCATCCCACGACGCCACGAAGCGCTCGATCCCCGCGTCGATCTCCGGCCAGCTCGCCGCCGCAAACGGTGCAGACCCAGCATGCAGCGCCTCCAGCCTGGCCCGCTCCTCGTCGTTCCACAGCGCGTCCATCCGCGCTCTCACAGCCGAGCATGGCGACGCAGACTCCTCGCCGACGCCCCCGGCATCCGCCGCCGCCGCCCCGATCACCCCAGCAACCACCGCAACCACCGCAAACCCGCGCCACGGCGTACTCCCGCCCGGCTCGAGCGCCTCGACGAGCGCGTCCAAGTTCGGCCACCGATCCGCGGGATCCACCGCGAGCCCGCGAAGCAGCGCCTTGCGCACCCGCCCGCCGAGCGCGTCGCCACCGCGCGGCTCGCCGAGCTCGCCGGCTTTTGCCGCGCCGCGCACCGTCGCGTGCTCATACGGCAGCACGCCCGCGAGGGCTTGCCAGACCGACATGCAGTAGGCGAACTGGTCCGTCGCCGGGGTCACGCTCTTGCGCGCCCACTGCTCGGGGGCCATGTACGCCGGCGTTCCGATCACGCTCCCCGTCTTCGTGAGGCTCTCGGACTTTGGTGCGCTGGTCGCCCCGCCGCTCGAGTCGCTCGTGTCTCGGGAGCCGTCGTCGCGCGCCAACCCGAAGTCGGCCACCCGAACCCGCCCGTCCACGCCGAGCAGCACGTTGGCCGGCTTGAAGTCGCGGTGCACGATGCCCGCCTCGTGGGCCGCCGCGAGACCCTGCCCTGCCGCCACGAAGCGCGCGAGGATCTCCGCGCGCGACGGATCGCCCTCGTGCAGCCAGTCCCGCAGGTTCCCGCCCGCCACGAACTCCATCGCCACGAACACCTGCGATTCGTGCTCGGCCACCTCGTACACCGTGACCACGTGAGGGTGGTTGAGCTTCGCGAGCGTCTGCGCCTCACGGACCAGGCGCGCCCGACCCCGGGCCGACACCTGCTCGGTGAGCATCACCTTGATGGCGACGTCGCGGTCGAGCTTGGGATCGCGGGCGCGGTAGACCACCCCCATGCCGCCCGCCCCGATCTCCTCGAGCACCTCGAATCGGCCGATGCGGACAGGCTGCGCCACGTCTCCAAAGAGCGTCGCCGCGATCTGCCCGCGCATCGCGAGCCCTTGGCCTCCGCCGGGCGGCGCGTCGCCAAAGTCGATCGATTCGGTGCGGGTCTCCACCATGGAGCACTCGGGTAGTGCAGGTCCGCCGCAAACCCGTCACCGATTTTTATCCCAGCACGCCCACGCCGCCGAAGACTGCACGGCTGTTTTTTCGCAATGCGCGAAACCGCAAGCTCGCTCAGGGCTGGACCGTCAATGACTTCGAAGCGGCCCGTGCCGCCGCCTTCACGCCATCGCGCGCGCCCTCGTAGACGAACGTGCTCACCGTGACCTCGACGTCGTCGTACATCGTGTACCGAAGGTACAGCGTGCCCGAGTCCGCGTATTCGTGGATCTCGTCGTAAGCCGGCGGACCGGCCGCTTTGACCGGACTGCGGTCGACCAGCTCTGCGCCCTCGTCCACCGCCGACTCGCGGCTGCGCCACATCTGCACGTCGTCCGCGTCGATCGGACCTGGGTCGCTCCACGGCCGCACCCAGACCTTCGTCGTGAACGGCTCGGCGTACGGGTTGCCGATGCTGTAGACCGCGACGCCGCCCTCGTCGTCGACCTGAACGTTGGCCGACGTCGCGCGCACCGAGAAGCGCGTGTCCCCGAGCGCCACCGCGTTCATCTCGGGGACGCGCCCCAGCTCCCACGGTCGACCGACGATGCAGGCGACCACCAACGAGCCGACCGTGATCCCCCCGCAGACCCAGGCCGCGGCCGTCCACCGCCGACCCGACCCGCGCCGCCGGGCGGGGTCGCGCGCCAGCGGTAGCAGGCCCCTCGTGAGCAGCCCCGAGAGCGTGAGCCCCACCCCGACCACGCCCCCGCCGAGGTGCGCGAGCAGGTCGACGTTGGGTACGAACGATACCGAGAGGTTGATTGCGAGGTTGGCCAGCGCCGCGACCTTGAGGTTCTTGACCACGCCCGGCGGGACGAGGTCACCGGGGCGCAGCGCGATGCCCAGCGCCGCCCCCAACAAGCCCCAGACCGCTCCCGACGCGCCTACGCTGAGCACCGCGTCGGGCCGCGACGCGCTGGCCACCGCTCCGCCCAACCCCGCGAGCACCAGCAACACCAGATGTCGGCGCCACCCGAGGATGCGCTCGATGTGCGCGCCCAACACATACAGCACCACCGCGTTCATCGCCACGTGTAGGCCGTAGCCGTGCAGCAGCGTCGAGGCGAGCAGCCGCCACGGCTCGGGGCCCAGCGACGCCGACGTGTTGGCGCCCATGCGGTAGATCGTCGGGAGGAACGAGCCCCCGCCCCACGTCATCTGCAGCCCGAAGACGCCCAAGATCAGCGCAACCGCGCCGATCGTCACCGACGGACGCACGCCCCGATACGCCTCCAGGAAGCTGCGGTGCTCTTCGACGCGCTCGACCTCGGCCTTGGTCGGCGTACGCACCCGCGACGCGATGCTCTGGACATCGATGCTTCGCTCGACCACCTTCGCCGCCTCGAGCGCCCGCCCGACCGGGGAGTCGAGGCGACTCGCCCGCCCGCTCCAGATCTCGCCGTCGTCGCGGAGCTGATAGACCTGCACCATCCGCCGCGAGAGCAGGCCGGGCTGACACGCTTCGAGCAGGGGCTGCATGTCGTCGCGACCGCCGACCATCACCAGCTTGTGATGCACCTTGGGGTTGAGGCTCAGCTGATGCGACAGCGCGTCGAGCAGCTCGGGACCGCGCTTGGTGGGGTGGATGACGATCGCGAGCGTCGAGTCCTCCATCGCGATGAACGCCGCCGTCTCCTCCAGCCGCAGGAGCTCTCGCCCATCTGCCCCCTCGTCGAGGAGAAACTCGACGACACGCAGGTACTGGTCCACTGACGCCACGCCGCGCCAGCATAGCGCGTCGCAGCGAGGACGCTGCTACCCTCCGCGCGTGCACACGATCGCCCTCCAAGACGGCACACCGTTTCCTGCATTCGGCCTCGGCACCTGGCTGAGCGAGAAGGACCTCGTCTACCGCGCCGTCCGAGAGGCCATCGCGCTCGGCTACCGACACATCGACGCCGCGTGGATCTACTTCAACGAGGAAGAGGTCGGCCGTGGCATTCGGGAAGCCATCGACGCGGGCGACGTCGAGCGCGAGGAGCTGTGGGTCACCACGAAGCTGTGGAACGACATGCACGATCCGGCGGACGTGCCCGGAGCGCTCGAGGCATCCCTGCGCAACCTCGGCCTCGACTACGTCGACCTCTACCTCGTGCACTGGCCCGTCGCCCACCCCAAGGGCGTGGTGCGTCCCGACTCGGGCGAACAGTTCCTCTCGCTGCAGGAGCGGCCGCTCGAGAACACCTGGGAAGCCATGGCCGCGCTGCCGAGCACGCAGAAGACCCGCCACGTCGGGGTCTCCAACTTCTCGGCCGCCAAGATCGATCGCATCGCCAACGCCGTGGGCGTCGCGCCCGTGGTCAACCAGGTCGAGGTGCACCCCTACAACGCGCAGACCGATCTCGTCCGGGCGATGAAGGAGCGCGGCGTCGTGGTGACGGCCTACTCCCCGCTCGGATCGAGCGGGCGTCCCGACACGATGCGGCGCGAAGACGAAACGCGTCTGCTCGACGATCCTGCCGTCGCCCGAATCGCCGAGAACCTCGAATGCTCGCCCGCGCAGGTCCTCATCGCCTGGGCGATCGCGCGGGGCACCGCCGTCATCCCCAAGAGCACCAACCCCGAGCGCATCGCCCAGAACCTCGCCGCGACGAAGATCGATCTCAGCACCGAGCAGGTCGAGCAGCTCGAGGCCCTCGATCGCGGGGAGCGCTACGTGACCGGTGAGTTCTGGTGCCCCCAGGGCTCGCCCTACACGCTCGAGTCACTTTGGGGGTAGGCGCGCAGCGTCAGCGTGACAAACTCCCGGCCATGGCGCTGAGCGTCTTCGACATGTTCTCGGTCGGCATCGGCCCGTCGAGCTCGCACACCGTGGGTCCCATGCGAGCCGCGCTGCGGTTCGTCGAGCGGCTGACGGCATCGGGCACGCTGCTGCGGACCGAAGCGCTCAAGGTCGAGCTTTTCGGCTCGCTGGGGGCCACGGGTCGAGGTCACGGCACAGGGCCTGCGGTGATCCTCGGCCTCGCGGGCGAGCGGCCCGAGACGGTCGACACCGACCGCGTGGCCGCACGCATCGAGGCTGTCGAGCGGGAGGGCACACTCGAGGTCGCAGGTCGCACGGTCCGCTTCGAGCTGCGGCCTTCGCTGGTCTACCACCGGCGCAAGTCGCTGCCCGGCCACCCCAACGGCATGCGGTTCACCGCGCTGAGCGAGGACGGCTCGGTGATCGACGAGGCCGTCTACTACTCGGTGGGCGGGGGCTTCGTCGTCGACGACACGACCGCGCAGCTCGTCGAAGACTCGACACCCCTGCCCTTTGCCTTCTCGTCGGGCGACGAGCTCGTCGAGCGCTGTCGCGAGCACGGGCTGTCGATCTCGACCCTGATGCTGCGCAACGAGGAGTCGTGGCGACCCGCTGCAGACATCCGCGCCGGGCTGCTGGAGATCTGGGCCTGCATGCGGGCGTGCGTCGAGCGAGGATGCAGCCGAGAGGGCATCCTTCCCGGCGGCCTCAAGGTGCCCCGCCGGGCGGCGGCGATGCACCGCAAGCTCCTCGCGCGCAGCAAACACCGCGACCCGATGGTCTCCTTGGACTGGGTGAACATGTGGGCCATTGCGGTCAACGAGGAGAACGCCGCGGGCGGGCGCGTCGTCACGGCTCCCACCAACGGTGCCGCGGGCGTCATCCCGGCGGTCCTGCACTACTACCGCCACTTCCACAACGAGCACGACGACGACGCCATCATCCGCTTCCTGCTCACCGCGGGCGCCATCGGCATCATCTACAAGACGCGCGCGAGCATCTCGGGCGCCGAGGTCGGCTGCCAAGGCGAGGTCGGCGTCGCGTGCTCCATGGCCGCAGCCGGGTTGGCCGAGGTCATGGGAGGCTCCCCCGCGCAGGTCGAGGACGCCGCCGAGATCGGCATGGAGCACAACCTCGGGCTCACCTGCGACCCCGTCGGAGGCCTCGTCCAGGTCCCCTGCATCGAGCGCAACGCCATGGGCGCCGTCAAGGCGATCAACGCCGCCCGCCTCGCCCTCAGTGGCGACGGCGCGGGCAAGGTCTCCCTCGACCGCGTCATCGAGACCATGCGCCAGACCGGCAAGGACATGAAGACGAAGTACAAGGAGACCTCCCGAGGAGGCCTCGCCGTCAACATCATCGAGTGCTGAGCGTCACTCGCCCGTCGTGGTGGGCACGCCGTAGTCCGGGCTGATGCTCGTGCTGCCATCGCCCGTGCTCGTGCCCTCGGTGTCGGTATCCGTCTCGCCGCCGGTCGTGCCCGAGTCGGTGGTCGAGCTGGTGAGTTCGCCCGTGACCGGCCCGCCGTAGAGCGCCGAGGTCGTCACGTTGGTGGGGTCGTCGGTCGTCGCGTCTTCGCTGGTCCCGCTGGTGCTCGGGTCCGTCGTCGGGGACCCGCTGCTGCCGCTGCTCGCCATCGTCTCGCTGGTGTCGTCGTCATCGGCGGGGCAGCCCGCGAGCGCGAGACCCATGAGCACCGCGCTCGCCGTGCGGCCGAGGACCTTGCCCCCCGCCCGCACCGTGGTGCCGCAGTGCGGGCACGAGGCGTGGTGGGAGAGCACGTATTCCGAACAGGACGGGCAAGCGATCAACGGTCCAGCCATGCACCGATCATCGCACGAGCGTGCCCGGGTTGGAGCCGGGCTCCCTCGAAACGCCGTACCGCGGCTAAATTCAGCAGCCGTACGTGAACGCGTAGTCGGTGCAGACGTCTGCCTCGCCGCCATCGACGCGCACCGAAGCTAGAGACTGACGCGGGCGAGCCAAGCGTCGCCCACCGCTGTTTCCAGTCCATTCACGTTATCGACGGTGATGTCTCGGAGCCCATAGACGAAGGCCGCCTCGTCGGTCGCAGCGCAGGCCAATCCGTACGCCCCGGTTTCACTCTCGACGAACTGACTGAGGTGCCACACTAGATTGAGCTGCTCGTCGTAGGCTGAGACCCACGCGTAGGGCGGATTCGACTCGCTCGTCATAACGCCGCCGCCGCCACAAACTACGAGACCGCCTTTGCGGTCGGGCGACATCGCCATCGGCTTGTCTCCGCTCTCGTCGACTCCCAGGTTCCCGACCTCTCCGGCCAGCTGGCTGTCTACCACGACGCCCTCTGGACTAAGCTTGAGGATCTCGAAGCTTCGATCGGGTCGAGAGAAGATCGTTGCGCTGACAAACGCCCCACCGTCACCAGTCGGGGCGATCTGGTGGATTCCAGCGATCTGCTGGCTGAGTCCCGTCACCCACGGGATTGAACCGTCGGACTCGATGGTTTGTGCGCAGAACTCCGAGTCTGTCGAGCAAGTCCCGGACTCCGACGAGAACGCATCCCCGAAGCTCACGTACAACCTTCCTCCATCCGACGACGCGACGAGCGAAGAGACAACGCCGTGATTCACGGATGCCTCGATATCGAGAGCACGACCATCGAACGAGAACAAGGACACGCGCTCGGGCCTCGTCGTGGCTGCGATTCCTGACGACAGCGCCGCCAGTCTCGGTCCTAGACTGCCCTGAGCATCACCCGTCGCCGGGGCGGGTTCCTCACCCAAGATCCACTCGACGCTCGTGTCTCCACTGGATTGCTCAAGAATGTGGACGCGCCAGTCCCCGGATTCTGCGACTGCGACCGCCACCTCGTCCTGACCAACAGCGACCACCGGAGCCCAAACGGGACCGTCGAAGCTCCGCGTCCAGATCGGCTCCAGAGCGTCGAGAGATGCGTAAACCAAACCGTTCCCGTCGTCCCGTGCGGCGGAGACGTAGATGTCTCCGTCTACCTCGGCGACTCCGCCTCCCAGGAAACTGGCCTCGGTAATCGGCAGAAGCGCCCCTCGCCAGAGGCCGTCGTCGATCTCCTCCAGGTTGCCACCCGCAATGTTCACCGAGACCTCCAGATCATCCTCCGCGACCTGCCCCGCCTCATCCTCGACCAAGGCTCGGTACGTGGTGAATCCTGTGTCGACCGATGAGAACGCGAGTTCGAACTCGTAGGGCGGCGTCGTGAGTGTGGTCAGGAGAGTATCGCCGCGCCACAGCTCCACGGTCGCCTCCTCACCGTCGTCCTCCACCTGCGCGGAGAGCACACGTACGCCATGGGTTGTGATGGCATCCGGCGACTCGTCACCATCGAGCAGGATGGTGACGAGCGGTGGAACGTCGACGCTTCCGCCGCTCGCTTCTGCGGTCCCCGTCACCGCGATGCTGGTGACCGCGGTGCCACCGCTCTCGTCCCCTAGTGAAGTGCTCGACGACGCGAGTTCCGTATCGCCCCCGCCAGCACTCTCGACGCTGACTTTGGGTGAAAAGCACGCGACGCTTCCCATAGCTCCCCCCATCCAGAGCAACGATTTCCACAGTGCCGAGCCTCGTCTCACCTGACAACCGTCTCACGTGATCCGAGCCTGAGCAACGTGCCGCGGAGGGAAGGGGCAGGTCGCCCGCAGTCGGTGGAAGGCCTCAGCAGCCGTACGTGACCGAGTAGTCGGTGCAGACGTCTGTCTCGCCGCCATCGACCCGCAGGTTCACAATCACGTCGTCGTTGCCAGCATCCGGGCAGTTAGGCTCGTCGATCGTGAACGCGGCGGTCCCAACGACGCAGCACCCGGGCATGTTGTCAATCGGCGCATTCATCTCCGTGGTCCCTTCCGGACAGTCGAAGACCGGGTTGCCCCCGACGGGACAATCGAGGAACAGGCAAGTTTGCACCCCCCTGGGCGCGGCCACGCCGAGGTCAGGCGTCGTCAGGCCGAATCCTGGCTCGCCGCAGGTCCACTGAAACCAGTCCACGTCCTCATCACCCGACAGCTGGCTCATGACGGTGATCGGGTCATCGCCCTCGTCCAGATCCGTCAGCGCAAACGGCTCGAACGGGTCGTCGTTGGGCTCGTCTTTCTTGCTCTCGCAGATCGCGACCTCGCAGATGTTCTCGGCGCTGCAGACCAGCCCCTCGCCGCACTCCGGGTCGGAGGCGGGGTCGCAGGGACAGCCTTCCGTGCTCTTGACGCACTCGCCGGTCGAGCCGTCGGTACCCGTGCTCGAGCTGCCTCCCGTGCTCGAGGAGTCGGCCGCGTCGGTGGTGCTGCTCGTCGATTCGTCGGTGGTCGACGACGTCTGTGCGGAGCCCGTCGAGCCCGTCGTGCTCGGCTCGAGCGTGGTCGATCCACTGGTCGAATCCCCCGTCGTGCCGTCGGTGTCGGTGCCCGATCCACCCGGGTCGTCGCCCGCCGCACAGCCGAGCGCAACCACCGAAACGAACGTAAGCAAAGCGCGCATCTTCATCCCGCACCACCCTCGCACGACTCTGCCGCGGAGGTCGAATCGGGGCCGAAACTCCCCGGGCTGCTCGCGCACCGCAACCTCGCAAAATGTACACTTGTCAGCCGACGAATCGCCGTCACCCTCCCGGAGATCCATGCGTCGCCTGCTGCAAGTGCTCCTTCCCCTCGTCGCGCTCGGCGGTGGGCTGGGCGTGGCCAACCTCTTCGTTGCGACCGGTCCTCAGGCGGCCCCCGTCCAGGCGCAGCCCGCCCAGACCTTCGTCCGGGTGCAGTCGGTCCAGCGAGGCGAATATCGGCCGTCCATTCGGGCGATGGGCATCGTGCAGGCCGAGCGCAGTGTCTCGCTCGCACCCGAGGTAGCCGGGCGCGTCAAGGAAGCCAACGCCGACCTGCTCCCCGGTGAGCTGCTCACCAAGGGCGAGCCGATCCTTCGGGTCGACGGTCGCGACTATTCCGACGCCCTCGCCATGACGCAGGCCGAGCTGGCCGCCGCCCAGCTGCGGGTCCGCGAGGAGAGCACGCTGCGCAAGGTCGCCGAGCACGAGTGGCGCGACGCTCCCGAGGGGTTCAGCGACGAGACCCTGGCCTTCGCGCTACGCGAGCCCCACCTCGACGTCGCCAAGGCGCAGGTCAAGTCGGCCCGCACCCGCATCGCCAAGGCCAAGCGTGACCTCGGCCGCACGCTGCTGCGCGCCCCGTTCGACGCCGTGGTCATGTCCGAGACCGTCGAGCTCGGGCAATCGGTCAGCCCCGCCGTGCCGGTGGTCTCGCTCGCCGCCACCGACCGGTTCCGCGTCGAGGTCTCCATTCCCGTCGCCCAGCTCCGCGAGCTGAAGATACCTGGCGTCAACACCGACGACCCCACCGGCTCGACCGCCAAGGTCTACAACGAGGCCGCCAGCGACAACGCCGTGTTCGAGGGCACCGTGGTCCGGCTCGAGCGCGCCGTCGATCAGCGCGGCCGCATGGCCAAGGTCCACATCGCCGTCGACGACCCGATGTCCCTGAGCACCCCCGCCGACGAGCGTCCCCTGCCCCTGCTAATCCGCAGCTCGGTCCGCGTCGAGCTGACCGGCGAGCCGATCTCGGGCGTCAGCGTCCTGCCCCGCACCGCGCTGCAAGAGAACGGACAGCTCTGGGTCGTCGGCCCCGACGACGCCCTGCAGGCCCGAGAGGTCGAGATCCGCTGGCGCGATGCCAACACTGTCGTCGTCTCCAGTGGCGTCGAGCCCGGCGAGCGCGTGGTCACGACCGGTCTTCCACTCGCCACCGAAGGCATGAAGGTCACCGTCGACGAGGCGGCAGGGTGAGCGCCCCATCCGGCGAGCGCGGGGGCACGATCCGCTGGTTCGCCAGCAACCCCGTCGCCGCCAACCTCGTCATGCTCATCCTGCTCGTCGGGGGCCTGTTCTCGACCTGCACGATCAAGCAGGAGGTGTTCCCTGAGTTCAAGCTCGGCGTCGTCCGCATCGTGGTGCCCTACCCCGGCGCGAGCCCCGATGAAGTCGAGCAGGGCATCGTGCTCGCCGTCGAAGAGTCGGTGCGCGGTCTCGACGGCGTCGACCGGGTGACGGGCGCCGCCACCGAAGGCTCCGGCCAGGTCTACGTCACGCTCGAGCTCGAGGCCGAGCCGACCACCGTGCTCGCCGACGTCAAGAACGCCGTCGATCGGCTCACATCGCTGCCCCAAGACGCCGAGCGCCCGATCGTCAGCCTGGTGACCAACAAGTTCGAGGTCATCTCGGTCGTCCTGCACGGCGACCTCGCGCCCGGCCAGCTGCGCATGCTCGGCGAGAAGGTCCGCGACGACCTCGTGGCCGATCCGGGCATCACCTCCGCCGAGCTGGTCGGCGCGCCCGCCCACGAGCTCAGCATTGAGATCCCCCAAGCCCAGCTGCGCACCCACGGGCTCACCCTGGATGACGTCGCCAATATGATTCGCGCGACGTCGGTCGAGCTGGCCGGAGGCTCGGTCCGCACCGAAGGCGGCGAGGTCCTGCTCCGCACCGCGGAGAAGCGCTACGGCGTTCGCGAGTTCGAGGCGCTTCCCCTACTGACCGGGAGCACCGGCACCGAGCTGACGCTGGGGCAGATCGCCAACATCCGCGAGGCCTTCGCCGAGACCGACGAGCTCGCCTACTGGGGCAACGAGCCCGCGATGATGATCAAGGTCTTCCGCACGGGGGAGCAGACACCGCTGGACGTCGCCGCCGTGGTTCGAGAGCACCTCGACCGGCTCGAGGACGAGCTCCCGGCGGGCGTCACGGCCGACACCTGGCTGGACTGGTCCGAGCTCTACCAGCAGCGCGTCGACCTGCTGCTGCGCAACGCCGCAATCGGCCTGGTGCTCGTCCTGCTGATCTTGGGCCTCTTCCTCGAGCTGCGGCTGGCGGTCTGGGTGACCATGGGCATTCCCGTCAGCTTCCTCGGCGCGGTTCTGTTCATGCCCACGCTCGATGTGACGGTGAACATGATCTCGCTGTTCGCGTTCATCGTCGTGCTCGGCATGGTCGTCGACGACGCCATCGTGGTGGGCGAGAACATCTACGAGATGCGGCAGCGCGGCGTGCCCCCGCTGCAGGCGGCGGTCGATGGAGCCCGGCAAGTGGCCGCCCCGGTGTGCTTTGCCATCGCCACCTCGGTGGCCTCCTTCGCCCCGCTCGCGTTCGTGCCGGGCATGAGCGGCAAGCTCTACCGCGTGATTCCAGCGATCGTGATCTCCGTGCTGATCATCTCGCTGGTCGAGTCGCTGTGGGTGCTCCCAGCCCACCTCGCCGCGCTGAAGGATCCCAAGGCCACCGGCCTGTACGCGGCGGTGCACCGCCAGCAGCAGAAGGTTCGCTTCGCGCTCGAGCGCTTCATCGAGCGCGCCTACGGCCCGTCGCTGGGCGTGGTCCTTCGCTGGCGCTACACCGCCTTTGCCACGGGCGTGGGCATGCTTATCGCCGCAGGCGGCTGGGTCGCGGGCGGTCACACCCCGTTCCGCTTCATGCCCGACATCGCCGGCGACGTGACGATCTGCGACGTACAGATGCCGTTTGGCACCCCTGTCGCGCAGACCGAGCGGATCCGCCGCGAGATGCTGCGCGTTGCCGAAGAGATCCTCGCGGAAAACGGGGAAGACGGCATCGTCCGCGGCGTGTTCAGCCAGGTCGGCACCCCCCTGCCCGGCGACCCCGCGCAGGCCATGGTCGCGGTTCCCGGTGGTCACCTGGCCAACGTGCAGGTCTTCTTCGTCGACGCGGGCGAGCGAACCTTGCAGAGCCAGGCGTTCCTCGACGAGTGGCGGCGGCGACTCGGGCAGATCGCGGGCGCCGAGAAGCTCACATTCAGTAGCGCGCTCGGCCCCAGCCCCGGCGCGCCGGTCAACGTCGAGCTGCAACACGACGACATGGAGGTGCTCGACGACGCCTCCCGAGCGCTCGCGGCCCAGCTTCAGGAGTTTCCCGCGGTCTACGACGTCGACGATGGGTTCGCGCTCGGCAAGGCGCAGCTCGAGCTGAGCATGTCCCCCGAGGGCACGAGCCTGGGCATGGCCACCGCCGACGTCGCACGCCAGGTTCGTTCCTCGTTCTACGGCGCCGAGGCCCTGCGTCAGCAGGAGGGGCGCAACGAGGTCCGCGTGCTCGTGCGCCTGCCCGCCGAGGAGCGCCGCAGCATTCACGACGTCGAGACGCTCATGCTCCGCACCCCGACCGGGGGTGACGTCCCACTCACCGAGGTCGCCGACATCGACAGTGGCCGCTCTCGCCCGTCGATCCTGCGCGCCGAGGGGCGCCGCATGGTGCCGGTCACCGCCCAGGTGCGCCCCGACACCAGCCCTGACGCCGTCCTCGCTGCCCTGAAGGAAGGGCCACTGCCCGAGCTGCAGGCGCGGTTTCCCGGCCTCACCTACGAGTTCGGCGGGGCCGCACGCGAGCAGGCAAAGTCGATGGGCAGCCTCTCGCGCGGCGGCATGTTGGCGATGATCGCCATCTTCGGCCTGCTCGCCGTCCCGTTCCGCAGCTACGCGCAGCCGATCATCGTGATGAGCGCGATTCCCTTCGGCTTCATTGGGGCGCTCATCGGTCACGTGATCATGGGGTTCGAGCTCAGCATGATCAGCGTCATGGGCCTCATCGCGCTGGCCGGCGTCGTGGTCAACGACTCCCTCGTGCTCATCGACGCGGCCAACGGCTACCGGCGCGAGGGCAAGAGCGCTTTCGAGGCGATTCACGCCGCGGGCATCCGCCGATTCCGGCCCATCCTGCTCACGTCGCTCACCACGTTCTTCGGGCTGATCCCGATGATCACCGAGACCAGCGTGCAGGCGCGCTTCTTGGTGCCGATGGCGATCAGCCTCGGCTTCGGCGTCCTGTTTGCCACCTTCATCATCCTGCTGCTCGTCCCGGCCTTCTACATGATGCTCGAGGACGTGCTGGGCATCGCGCGACGCGTCGCAGCGCCCCGGCGCGTCGGCGAGCCGACGACCGTGCCCGCCGAAGCGCCCGGAGAATAGCCGTCCGCCGCCCTCAGGGCACCGAAGCCCCAGCCCAGTGCTGCCCGCGGCGGCTCTTGCCGTCGATGTCGAGCCTGGGCGCGCACAGCTCGTCGCCGGGCAACGCGCTCACGTCCGATTCGCACGTCTGCGGCCCGTCGATCATGAACAGATCGCGGGGCATCAGCTCGAGCCGATATCCGTCGCGGTAGTCGCCCTCGACCCCGGCGTCACCGAGCACGTTGCGGGCTTCGGTCAGCAGGCACTCGTCCGAGATCAACGTCGAGAACGCGGGGCCCTCGAGCAGACCGACGATGCTGTCCCGAATGCCGACGATCGAGTCGGCGCCCTCGCCGGAGCAATCCAGCCAAAGTGCCGCAGCGTTGTCGATGATCGTGGACGCCTCGATGTCGAGGTTGCTCTCGTCGAGCGCCGTGTACACCGGCCCAACCGTCCCCGCGACCACGGTGTTGCGCAGGTAGGTGAAGGCGCCGTCCGAGCGGATGCCCTCGGCGTTGTCGAACAGTTCGGTGCTGTCGGCGAACAGCCGCGTCGTGCGGTCGAGCAGTGCGACCGGACCCGCCGTGCCTTCGACCCGCACGTGGTCGAGATAGAGCACGGCCTGTTCGGGAGAGTCCTTCGACTCGCTCAGCAGCGAGAACACGGGCGACTCGTCGGGGGAGCGGATCACGGGAGGCTCGCCGGGACCCGAGGGTCGCAACACAATCGACTTGCCCGCGAACTGCAGCGCCTCTTCGTAGACCACCCCGGGAGCGAGGAGGATCGTGCCCACGCTGACGTCGTTGGGGCCGGCCTTGAACGGGATCTCCTCGAGCGCGCGCCCGATGGTGAGGAAGGGGCTCTCGCGCGAGCCGTCTCCAGAGTCGAGGCCGACGCTCGATACGTAGTAGATGCGGTCCTCTGGCACGCACAGCCCTCGCCGAAGGTCACAGCCCGAAGGTGCGCAGGCGTCCTTCTCGGGGTCGCACGCCGTGGGATCGCAGTCCTCGGGCAGGAGGCATGCCGCGCTGCAGGCATCGTCGATGCAGTTGGGGGCGTCGGCCGAGCACCCGGTGTGCCGCGAGGCCACGAGCGGGTCGGTCGTGGGCGTGCACGGGACGCAGCTGCCCCCGTCGCACAGGAGACCCTCGCCCACCGACTCGGAACACTCGGTGTCGCTCGTACACGGCACGCACTCCCCGTCGACGCAGATCGGGGTTTCGCCCTCGCACGCGCAGCTGTCGGTGGTGTCGGTGGCGTCGGGGTCGTCGGTGGTGCCCGTCGACGACGCCGGCGTCTGCGTGTCGGTGCCGGAGCCCTCGGTGGTGGCCTCGGTCCCCGCTGCGCAGTCGCTGCGGGTGTTGGCGTCGAGCTTACCGCCGCAAGGGCTGTAGCAGGCCATGTCGGTGGGCTGATCCGCGACACATCCGGTGCGGTTGTCGACCTCGTCGTAGAGGCCGCATCCGTCGAGCGCGCAGTAGGGCGTGGACGGGTCGGCGGCCGCACACGATGCGTTGCCCGAGCGGGCGGCGCAGTGCTCCTCGTTGGTGAAGCTGAACGGGCAGCCCGTCATCAGGCCCAGCCAGATCGCTGCCAGTGGCGCACGCCGCATTAGAAGCGCCCTCCCACCGAAACCGTCGCGCCACCTCCGGGCAGGATGCTGATCCGAGCCTGGCGCCGCCGCTTGCGGTCGACGCCGTAGAGGATTCCGCCCGTCACCGCGCTGGCCACACCCACGCCGATCAAGCCGAACCCGGGGGGGCGAAAGTCCACTCCCTCCTGCTCGAGCGCACCGGGGCGCGTGTCGAACGAACGGCCCTGGACCACGAAGATCACCCCGACCACCGCCGTGGCCGCGCCCGCGACCATGAGGCCAATGCCCGCCTTGCCCATTGGACCGGCCCGGCCGCCACGGTCGTGGGTCCCGTCGGGGTCTTGCAGGCGGGGTTTTGGCGGCGGCGGCTCGGCTGCCGGCTCGGCTGCCGACGCGTCGTCGGTCGCCTGGGCCGCCGCGAGCGGGGGCAGGCACTTGTCGACCGCCGCCCCGATGGCGTCGAGCAGCGCCGCCTCGTCGCAGCCTTCGCAGTCCGCCTCGGTCTTCGTCTGCTCGAGCGTCTGGTCGCCTTGCTCGGCGTAGACGTCGTAGTGGTACCCGCCGCCGGGCAGCGGCTCGACTTCGACGTGAATGAGGCCGTCCTGCAGCGTCTTGCGGGGCAACACTTCGGCCTTGCGGAGCCGAGCGCCGAGCACCGTGTCGACGCGCTCTTGCAGGCCATCGCCGTCGGTGTCCTCAGCCTCGACCTCGAGCGAGGCCCTCAACGGCTTCGTCGGCGGGTCCTCGGCAAGGGCCTGCGCAGGGGCGAGAGCCACGGCCAGCACGGCCCAGAGCGACGTCCTCCTCATCCCCGCCACCTTAGCGAGGCTCGTCGGCTCTCCCAAGCAGTTGCAGATTCGGGGGTCAGGTCAGATCCGGCCGCGCGGTCGCCGAGCGCCTCGCGCGGCGCCCATCGCGGTCATCTATGGGAGCCATAGACGCCCTGCATGGAGTTCAACGCTACAGTTGGCTGCCCACGTCGTCGTCGGTCCCGCTCATGAAACGCAGACTCGTCCTCGCCCCCCTCCTGGCCCTGTGTGGCTGCGACCAGGTCCAGCGCATCGATGAGGCGGGAGGTTCGGGTTCGGAGGGCGCGGTCCCCCCGGCTGTTCAGCAGCGCCTCACCCAAAGCTGCGCGATCCCCAGCTGCCACGTGTCGGGCTCGGTCGCGCCCGACCTGTCGGAGGCATCGGGCGGCGCGTGGGTCAGCCAGTCGGGAGCCGGCGGCCCCTACGTCACCTTCGGCGACGTCGAGAACAGCTTCTTGGTCGAGAAGCTCTTCGAGGCGCCGAGCGTGGGCAGCCAGATGCCGCTGCCACCGGGCGTGCTCGAGGCCGTCGACCTCGCCCTCATCGTCGGCTGGGTCGCGGGCGTCGACTTCCCCGATGACGGCACCGGCTCGGGCGGCGGCGAAGTCAGCTACAGCGCCGACGTGCGGCCCATCTTCGCGGCGAAGGGCTGCCTTGCGTGCCACCACGACGACTCGGCCGTCGACGTGGACATCGTCGACCCGTTCAGCGAACCCAACGGCCTGGTCGGCTCCGTCAACACGTGGGCAGAGGCGTATCCCGAGGGCGGCACGCCCATGCTCAACGTCGAGCCCGGCGACCCGGACGAGAGCTTCCTGATCGACAAGCTGGCCGACCCCTACGTCGTCGACCCCGCGATCGGAGGGGCTGCGATGCCGCTGAACCTCGAGCCACTGACCGACCAAGAGCTCGCCGACCTGCGGGCGTGGATCGACGCGGGCGCCAACGACGACGCCACCTTCGAAGACGTCATCCGCCCGATCTTCGGCGACGAGACGCGCCTGGGCGCGCGCGGGGGCAAGTGCACCTACTGCCACCACTCCTTCGGCGGCCAGCCGCCCAACCTATCCGACCCGTTCGATCCGGACACGGGCGCGGTGGGAGTGCCCAGCCTCTTCGACGCAGACTCGATGATCATCGAGCCCGGCAACGCGGAGGGGAGCATCTTGGTCCAGAAGGTCGAAGCGACCGAGGCCGGCGCGGTCGGTGGCCCCATGCCGCCGACGTACGAACCGCTGACCGACGACGAGCTGGACACCGTACGGGCGTGGGTCGAAGCCGGCGCGCCGGACAACTGAACCGCACCCAGGGGTGCTTCAGAAGCAGTCGACCGGGGCGATCGCGACCAACGACGCGTGCAGCGTGTCGGCCTCGGCCATCGCCGCCTTCACGCGCGCGAGCTTGCCTTCGATCTTTGCTCTGTGCGCCTCGACCTCTGCGGGCGAAAGCGGAACCTTTTCGACGCAGTCGGGCGGGATGCCGTCGCCTTGGTACTCGCCGTAGACGCACTTGCGCACCTGCCCCTGCTCCAAGGCGTGCACGACCTCGTCACGCAAACCCGTCCACGCTGCAAGCGTCTCGTCCCTCAGCGCGGCCGGGGACACACGGACCCGCTTCAGCCAAACCCACGGGTCCTCGTCGCTCGTATGGAAGAACTCCTGCTCGGCGACCCTCCACGTGTACCGGAGCCCAATCGTGAACTTCGCCTCGGGGTCGCCCGGGCGAGCGAACGTCACGAAGGCGTGCTCACCGAGGATCCGCTTCCCGTTGCTCGACACGGACACCGAAGTGCTCCACCCCTGCGCCCGCCGCTCACCGACGGACACCTGCACGCCGAAGGTGTCATGCGAGGTCGCGCCCTCCTTGGGGTAGTGCAGCGTGCCGACGCTGGCCCAACGCGCGCCGGGCTCGTCGCGACGCTGCGGCCGGGTACACGACCCATCCCAGGTGCACCAATGCCCCGCGATGAAGTTGCCGCGGACCTCGAGCGGCCGCTGCGTCCAACCCGTCCGCTCGGCAAAGCAGGCGAACGCGGCGTCGAAGCGCGCATCTTCGGCCGGCAGCTCGAACCGAAGCTGACCGCGCGCCACGGTCTGGGGTGCCTCTGGCTCGACCGATGCCGCCGAACACGACGCGAGGACCACCGCGCCGATCAGCGCGTGCGGTCTCATGACCTGCCCTCTGAAGACAGAGTCTCTGCGAACCACGGGACGGCGAAGTCCGCGAACGCACGCACCTTGGCGGGCATGAACTCGCGGGTGGGAAAGATGAGCGCCAGCGGGGTGCGCACGGGTGGAAGCTCGGGCAACAGCTGCACCAGCTCGCCTTTGCGCAGGCTCTCCTCGGCGATGAAGCGAGGCAGGAAGCCCACGCCTGCGCCCCCGACGGCGGCCGCATGCACGAAGCCGAACTCGTCGCCGGTCACCCCACCGTACACGACGATGGGCTCACCGTCTGCGTCGTCCCACGGGAGGGTCATCTGGCCGTGGTTGCCGCGAAAGAGCACCCAGGGGAGCGTTGCGACCTCGGCCAGCGTCGTGGGCGTCCCGTGGTCGGCGAGAAACGACGGCGAGGCGACCACTGCACCCTGGCCCCCTTCGACCTTGCGGGCGAGCAGCGAGCTGTCCTGCAGCTCCCCCGCCCGGAGCGCGACGTCATAACCCTCGCGCACGAGATCGACCCGCCGCTGGGTGATCGTCGCGTGGACCTCCACCTTGGGGAACGCGGCCCGGAACTCGGCCGTCAGGCTGCCCAGCAATCCGCCGAGATCGACCGGGCCCGTCAGGCGCAGAGAACCGCTCGGCTCGTCTTGCACCTCGCGGACCGCGTCCTCGGCCGCCTTGAGGCCATCGAGCGCCTCGGAGACCCGCTCGTGGTAGCGCTCGCCGACCTCGGTCAACGCCAACCGACGGGTCGAGCGCTGCAGCAGCCGAGCACCGAGGCGCTGCTCGAGCGACGCGACGCGGCGGCTGACGCTGGACTTGGCGACGCCCAGCCGAGTCGCGGCCGCGCTGAAGCTCCCGTACGAGACGACGGCGGTGAACGCTTCGATCTCGGTGAACGAAGGCGCGTCGGAGGGGCGGCCAGGGGTCGAGCTCAACGGCGCGAGGATATCGAGCCAACCCCCGTCGCATCAAACCGGGGCTACAGCGACACGCAGACGACGCTGCACTGGCATTCCTCGTCGGGGACCTCCGGCGGACACACCGGGCACAGCGGCACGCACAGGTCCCCTTCGGGGCAGTCGCAGACAGGCACCTCGGCGTCGTCTTCGGCGCCGCCACCGTCTCGGCCGCCATCATCGTCGCCGTCGCCGCCTCCGCCCGGCACGTCCGTGCCCGTCGGGGTCGGCAGCGACTGCTGCGTCGGCTCCACGCACATCCCCATGCACGCGTCCTCGCAGTCGTCGCCTTCGCGGCAGCCCGAGTAGCAGGCAGACTGGTCGCACGTCATCCCCGACGGGCAGTCGTCGACCTCCTCGCACAGCACCGGAACGAGCGGATCGGGCCCCTCGCCGCCGCAGACCTCGACCTTGTCCTCGCAGCAGTCTCCATGCTCCGCACACGCCTCGTCGCACCAGCAGTTGCCCTCGGCCGTGGCCTCGCCGCAGGCGTCGGCGCATGACCCAACGACGCCGTCGGCGAGCCCCAACCCGCGCTGCGCGACTTCGGGCTCGACCTCGCAGCCGCCCAGACAAAGCACCAGCACCGCCATCCATCCCCGCATCCCCACGGCCTTGCACTACGCAAGGCCGAAGCCAGCGGGCCGGCCCGTGTGATCTCGGGCGGTTGATCCAACGACACGCCACAGCGGGCCCAGGGCGATCCAAAGCGAGACGGTCGGGTGTCCCGTTCTGATACGGACCACGGCCTCGCTGAGACGACCCGGAGCTGGCCGCGCTGCCGGGAACCGCGGTCGCGGCGCGGGTCAGCCTTCGGCGGCCACCGGCGGAGTCTGACGATCCGTGCGGAATGGCGCGGTGCAGAGATCGGGGCGCTTGACGCCGTCTTCGACCCACGCGCGCATCACCTCGCGGACGCGCTCCATCAGCTCGGGCACGTCCTCCTCGGAGAGGTCAGCTGTGTCGATCTGAGGCGCCATGTAGACGTGCACCTTCGAGGGGCGAATCGTGAACTCCCCCTTGGGCAGCAGGTGGTAGGCACCACGAACGCACAGCGGCGCGATCGGAATGTTGGCCTTCACCGCGATGTGAAACACGCCTTTCTTGAACGCGCCGACCTTGCCGTCACGCGTTCGATGCGCTTCGGGAAACGCGAGCACGGAGATGCCGCGAGACGCCCGCTCCTCGAAGGCTTCGGCGACCTCCTCGTAGCGGCGCGCGCCCTTGCGGACCGGGATCGCGTTGGACATCTTGAGCAGCCAGCCGTAGCCGGGCACCTGCAAGTGCGAGGCGTTCTCGAGGCCGCATAGCGGCACGGGGATCGCCCCGCAGGCGATGTTCGCGTCGGCCATGCTGACGTGGTTCTGGGTGAACACCGACATCTTGGTCTTGTCGAACAAGGGGTCGTAGTCGACCACCAGCTTGCTCAGCATGAACTTCAGCGGCATCGCGACGCCGGGCTGTACCCACAGCATCTGAAACTTCTCGAAGGGCTTGAAGAGCGTCACCGGGAGCGCGCTCGCCCAGAGGCCGCCCATCCAGGCTGCACCACCAGCGATTGCGGCAACCGAGTACGGAGCCCAAAGAGCATTGCCGAGCCACGTTCTTCCGTTGGGGCGCGCCACGGCGATCGAGATTGCCCGCCCGGCGCCGCACCGAAAAGAGCCCCACGAAGTGAGGGCACCAACGTGCTCCTTCAACGTTGCTTGTAATACGTCCCGAGCAGCCAGTCTGCGAGCGGCGCCGTCACGTTGAAGTTGGTGTGGGCCATCTCTTCGAGCCGGTGATGGTGGTGATGGTGCCTGCGGAGCGCGCCGAGCCAACGCCAGCGCGCGACGCCGAGCGCCTCGAGCTGCGCTGCCTGCAGGTGGTGCAGCGTATGGATTGTTTCGTACAGCAGGAAGTAGCTGATCGCTGCGACGAGGAAGACGCCGGCGAGGCCCGGTCCGCCCACGAGCGCGGCGAGCACGGCGAGCGGCGAGGCCATGCCGAAGACGATGAGGATCGTGTACCAGGGCATCATCACCAGGCACAGGTCCGTGGTCGACCGGATCTCCTGGTCGTCGTCGCCCGCGAAGGCGCGATGATGGATCAGCGCATGGTTGCGGTACATCATCCGTGGAACGAGCGGACGGTGCATGGGAAAGCGATGCGTCGCCCACTCGAACACGTTGGCGACCGCCCAGAAGCCGGGGAGCGCGAGCCACAGGGTCCACGCGCTGTCGCGGGCCAGCCACACGCCCAACGCGAACACCGCGGCAGCCACCGCGAGGGTGCGTACCACGTGCCCGCGAAACGTGTAGTTCGCGTGGAGGTGCTCGTCCCGAACGCTGGGCTCGCTCACCGACGCGTCCACGTGCATCGAAGCAGTGTGCCACGAGCCCACGGCGATGTCCTGCTACGCTCCGCCCGTTGCTCGGTCTGAGTCTCATCGCGGCACTTCAGCCCGCCATCCCCGACCCACCGGTCCGCTGGACGGCGCCGGCGGGTTGCCCGGACCAAGCGCGCGTGCAGTCGCAGATCGACACGCTGCTCGGCCGCGCGCTCAGCCCCGACGAGCTGAAGATGGAGGGCCTCATCGAAGCCACGAGCTCGGGCTGGCGCCTCACGCTGACCACCCGCGTGGGAACGCTGGTCGACGAGCGCAGCCTCGACGCCAACGACTGCAGCGTGCTGGCCGATGCGGCGGCGTTGGTCGCGGTGGTGATGCTCGATCCCGTGCAGGCGGCGGACAGCATCGAAGAGGACGCCGAGGCTGCCGAAGCCGCGCGAGCGGGGCCCACGGTCACGTCACGACCCGCGCCGCCGAGCATCCCCGAGCCGGACCCACCGCCGCAGACCGAGCCCGACCCAGAGCGGCCCAGCGTGACGCCTCGCCTGTCCGCACGGGTCCGCACGGGCGGCGAGTTCGGTGCGGTGCCGGGCGGCACGGGCACGTTCGACCTCGGACTCGCCGCGCTCGGGCTCGGCCGCGCGGGGCGTCTACGCGTCGAGCTCGTCGGTCTCTACTCGATCGGCCGCGAAGCGACGAGCCCCAACGCCGCCGTGCGCGTCCATCTGGGCGCGGTCGCGCCACGCCTGTGTGCCGCGCTGCCGGCCGGCCCGGTCGAGATCCCGCTGTGCGGCGGCGTCGAGCTCGGCGCGATGCGGGCCGATACCGAGGCGCCCGCGAGCTCCACCACCAACGCGCTGTGGCTCGCCGCCCACGCCGAACCCGGCGTCCGCTGGGCGTTCGCCGACCGGGTGAGCCTGTGGGCCTCGGCCCAGGTCGTGCTGCCCATGCGCTACCCCGCCTTCGAGCTCGTCGACGCAACCTCGGGTGAGCGCGTGGAGGGCGTGTACAGGCCGCAGCCCGTCAGCGCCCGCGGGCTGGTCGGGCTCGAGTTCCAGCTGTTCTGAGGCTCAAACCCAGCGCAGCTCGAACACGAGCGCGTCACCATCGCGGCGCAGGGTCACCGTTCCGGATCGGTCGAGCGCCTCGAAGATCGCCTCGAGCGCGCCGGCGAAGGACTCCTTGCACACCTTCGAGGCGAACGACGCCGGGGGATCGGACCACCGCAGATCGACGAAGCCTCCGTCCGCGGCGATCGCCTCCCACGTCCCGCAGTTGCGATAGATGTTCGAGACTCCGCGGGGCACGAAGCGGACGATCTTCGCCGGGTCCAGCCCGAACACCCCGACCGCTCCGCGCACGATGCTCTGCAGAAACGGTGCGCCGAAGCTTCGCTGCAGGCCGCGACGCCCCCAACGCCGGGCGCCTTCGACCCCGGCGAGCGCACCAACCGTCTCGGCGACCTCGGCGTCGACTTCGATGGGGAGCCACGAGCTGCTCGGTGCGTCTTCGATCAGCCCGACGGTGTCTGCGAGGCGGGCCCGAATCCGAGCCTGCAGCTCGGGCTCGAAGCAATCCAACGCTGCCAGGTTCTCGCGCATCTGGCGGACGCGAATCACCGGGACCAGCCCCGGGGTCCCTACCGCTTCCCAACGCGCCATACCCACACTCTGTAACGCCACACCCCGAGGGCGTGCGGCACGAATCCGGCCAGGACCTGTTCGCGCCGTCTGCGCGCGGCGATCTTTTTTGGGTCACACGTGACGGGCCGGACCGAAGCCGGCCATTAGGATGGATGCATGGCGAGCGTGTCGAGCAGCGCGATGCAGATCGCCCCGGAGTTCTCGTCGCTGTACCGCGAGTACTTCGGGTTCGCCTGGGCGAGCCTGCGCCGACTCGGCGTGTCGGCGGCCACCATCGATGACGCCGCGCAAGACCTGTGGGTCACGGTGCATCGGCGGCTCGAATCGCTCGACCCCGCGGCGTCGGTCAAGGCGTGGCTGTTCGGCATCGCGCGGCGTGTCGCGTCGCAGCACCGCCGCACCGAGCAACGCCACCGACGCAAGCTCGCCGCGTACTCGGTCGCCAACGTCCGCCGCAGCGCCGAGCCGATGAAGCGTGGGGAGGCGGCGCTGACGATGGAGCGCTTTCTCGAGACGCTCGACGAGACCAAGCGCGTGGCGTTCGTGCTCAGCGAGGTCGAGGGCTGGAGCGCGCCCGAGATCGCCCGCGTCGTGGGCACGAGCCCCAACACCGTCTACTCCCGCGTACGCCTGGCTCGCAAGCAGCTGCGCGAGCACCTCGGCGAGTCCGAGGGCGAGCTGTCGCCGAGCGCGTGTGTCGACGCGGTGCGCCGCTCGACGCAGGCACCTCCCGGCGCGGCCAAGCGCTGCTGGGTGGCGCTGGCGCCCAAGCTCGCAGGCACAGGTGTCGCCGCCGCAACCGCGAGCGGTGGAGCGCTCGCGAAGCTCAAGTTCGTCGGACTCGGCGTGCTGCTCGGAGGCTTCGGCGTCGCCGGCCTCGACGCGGCCCTGCCCGAGCCCACTCCACCGGAGCCCACGCCAGCGATTGTCGCATCCACGCCCGCGCCGGAGCCGAGTCCGACACCAAAGGCTCCTGCGCCCACCGCCCAACCGACCGGCCCGATCCACGACGCGACCCCGCCCGAGCCAGCCGACGCTCCAGCACCGATGAAGCCCGCCCCGGCTCACCACCCCGAGCCCGCGGAGCCTTCGCCAAGCCCTCATGACGACGCGGACCTCCTCGCCCGCGAGACCAAGCTGCTCACCGAAGCCAAGCGCCAGCTTGCAGGCGGCGACCCCCTCGGTGCCCTCGCACAGATCCGCGAGCACGCCACGCAGCACCCCAACTCCAAGCTCAGCGACATCCGCAACGTGCTCGAGGTCGAGGCCACCTGCGCCCGCGGCCAGCGAGAGCAGGCAAAGGCCTTGGCCGAGCTCTACGCAGCCGAGGCGAGCGAGACGGCCGCGCGCAAGCTACGAGCGGCGTGCAACGGGGGCTGAGGGAGCACGCCCCGTCGAACTGCGCGAAAACGCGCAAGATGCGACAGCATTGTCGCATCTCGCCTTGGCGCCCGAATCACTCCCCGGCTACTTCGCCTCGCAGCAGGTGAGGTCGTCGGGGTCGTTCGTGCACCACTCGAAGCCTTCGACGCAGACGCAGTTCCCGTCCGCGTCGGGCATCGTGTTCGACCCCGGTTCCCCACAGTCCGAGGGCTCCTTCTCGTCGACGCGCACGCACGCGAAGTTGTCAGGAGCCTCGATGTCTTCCCACTCGTAGCCGTCGTCGCACTCACAGTTCCCCGTCGCGGGGTTGAACTCGCTGTGACACAGCGGGTCCGGATCGACGTCGGCGTTGCACATCGAGCAGTCGATCTCGAACGATCCGGTCGAGCCCGTGTCGGCCCCGGTCGCAGAGTCGGTCGTGGACCCGGTCGCGGGGGTGTCGTCCCCCGTCTCCTCGGATGCGCCGCTCCCCGATGTCGCAGCCCCGCTCGTCGCCGAGCTCGCGCCCGTGCCCTCGTCGTCGTCGTCCGAGGTCGTGACGACGCAGCCGAGAAGGCCGAGGGAGACAAGAGCAGCGAGAGGACGTCGAAGCAAA
This sequence comes from bacterium, assembly GCA_024742475.1. GTDB lineage: Bacteria > Myxococcota_A > Polyangia > Nannocystales > Nannocystaceae > CAJXVA01. The sequence continues at coordinate 448,453 of JANSYI010000001.1, forward strand.
GACATGTCGGGCACGATAGTGCCCGAAACCGCCGATTCGATCATCGAACGCGAGCGCAGCCCTCAGCCCTCGAGCGCCGTGACCAACTGCGCGCGATCGAGCGCGCGAAGCTCCTCGGCCAGGACGTTGCGCTTGATCTTCAGCGAGGCGGTCGCCGGGAAGTCGTCCTTGCGCACGATGTAGCCGCTGACGCGCTTGAAGTCGGGCAGCTTGCGGTTGCGTGCGCTCAGCTCTTGCACCATCGCCTCCACGTCGGCGTCGGACTCGGGCCGGAGCACCACGACGAGCTCCTCGCCGAGCATGCTCGACGTCGGCCAGATGTAGTTGGCCGCGAACACGCACAGCTCTTCGCAGCCGGGCAGGTCGTCGAACACCGCCTCGATGTCCTCGGGGTAGATGTTCTTGCCGCCCTCGGTGACGATCATGTTCTTCGCGCGGCCGCGCAGCGTCAGGTGCCCGGAGATGTCGACCGAACCCAGGTCGCCCGTGCGCAGCCACCCGTCGACGATCGCTTCTTCGGTGAGCTCGGGCGCGTCGAGGTAGCCCTTCATCACCGTGCGACCCCGAACCCACACCTCGCCGACGCCTTCGTCGTTGGGGTTGCGGATCTCCACCTCCACCCCATCGACCGGCTTGCCGACCGTAGTGCTTCGGAACGGCTCGAGGTCGTTGACCGCGATGACCGTGGTGGCCTCGGTCAGCCCGTAGCCGATCGCCACCGGGATGCCGAGCTCGTAGAAGAACTCGACCAGCTTCCGGTCGACGAACGTGCCGCCGGCGAAGATGTTCTTGAGCTTGCCGCCCAGCTCGTCGTGAATCGGCTTGAGCATCCAGCGCGACAGCGTGTGGTTGGGCTTGCGCGCGGTGAGGAAGTCGTTGGCACGAATGACCGCGTCGACGACCTGCCGCGGGCGCTGGTCGAGGTCGTCGAGGCGCTCGCGGATGCGCTTCTCGAGGTTCTTGAGGATGGTGGGGACCAGCGCGATGTGGGTGATCTCGTACTGCTTGAGCGCGCTGCGGATGAACTGCGGCCGCAGCGATCGCTGGTGCACGATCGCCGCGCCCATCATCAGCGGCATCATGAAGCCGACCATGAAGTCGATCGCGTGGTTGGTGGGCAGGATCGAGAAGAACCGCTCGTCTTCGGCGATCGGGTACAGCCGCCCCAACACCTGCGCCTGCACGAGGTAGTTGTCGTGGGTGAGCATGCAGCCCTTGGCCGTGCCCGACGTGCCCGAGCTGTAGACGATGGCCGCCACGTCCTCACGGGTGCGGTGGTGCAGCGTGAACGCCTTGCCCGGCTCTTGCTCCCACCGCTGCGCCTGGCCCAGCTCCGCGCCCTCGGGCGCCTCGGTCACGAGCACGAGCGTGTCCGCAATGCCGGAGAGGTCCTCCTTTTGCATCTTGCGCCACGTCGCGTACTCGGTGACGAGCACCTTGGGCTTGCAGTGGCGCAGCAGCACCAGCTGTTCGGGCTCGGTGAGCTTGTAGTCGATGGGCACCAGCACCCCGCCGGCCCAGAAACCGCCGAGGCCCGACATGACCCACTTCGACTGGTTCTGCATGATGATCGCGCAGCGGTCACCGGGCTCGAAGCCATGGGTCTGAACGAGGGCGGCGAAGCGCTCGGCCTCTTGCTTGAGCTGGCGGTACGTCCACTGCCCGTTCTCTCGGTGCCGGTCGGCCTCGATGAGCGCGGTGTTGGTCTTGAACGTGACCATCGCGTCGCGAAGCGCTTCGCCGACGCAGGAGATACGGTCGAGAGTCAGCATCGAATCAGATCCGCTCGTCGATGGCCGAGGACAGGGCCCCGAAGGTCTTGATGTCTTGGAGTTCGTAGTCGGGAATCTCGACGTCGAACTCCATCTCGAGCTCGCTCATGAGCTCGGCGGCTTGAAAGCTGTCGATTCCCAGCGTCTCGAAGATGTCGCCTTCGGGCTTGATGATCGAGGCGTCGACGGAGTAGCGCTTGGCGCAAAGCTGGGTGAGGCGGTCGAAACTGGCTGACATGATGGCTCGAGACTTCAACCGCTCCCCGCTCGGTAAGGGAGCGGAGCGCCCCGGAGGGGGCGCGGAGCGGGAAAGAAGGGTAGTTGCGAATGGAGAGGTGCGAACGGAGGGGTTCGGAGGGGGGCCCTCACCCCGCAGGGGCCCCCTGGAGAACCCCGGATCGAATGGCGACATGAGGAACTACGGCAGGTAGGGGCGTGGGTCGTCGCTCTCGACGAACTTCTTGAGCGCGGCTTGAAGGACGGGGCGCATCGCGAGGCGGACGAACAGGTCCTTCTCGGCGTCGAGCTCCTCGCGCGGGAGCGGCTTCATGAACTCTTTGCACGCGCGGCGGGATTCGGGGTCGAACTTGTTGGCCTGCTCGGCCGTCTTGCGGGCTGCACGAAGGCCAGCGCCCACGGGCACCATTTGGCTGGCGAGGCCGCACGCGACGGCCTTCTTGGCGTTGATCGAGCGCCCCGTGAGCAGCAGATCGCGAACCACCGCGTTGGACACGTCGCGACGCAGCCGCGGAATACCGCCAAAACCGGGCACCACCCCCAGCCGCAGCTCGGGGAACGCGAAGCGGGCGTTCTTCTCGGCGATGAGGATGTCGCAGGTGAGCGCGAGCTCGAACCCGCCACCGAAGCAGATGCCGTGGACCACGCCGATGGTCGTCAGCGGCAGCATGTCGATCCGGTCCATGACGCTGTGAATGCGCTCGATGAAGTCGCGAAGCCGCGGCTCCTGCTCCTTCTCGGGCACGTCCATCAGGCCGTTGTACAGCTCGCGCAGGTCGGCGCCGGCCGAGAACCCGCCGCGAACGGTGCTGTGAATGATCAGCGCCGAGGCGTTCTCGGTGTCGACCTGGTCCAAGAAGCGCTCGAGCTCGGCCAACACGGTCGTGCCGATCTCGTTGCAGGGCTCGCGCCCCATCTCGAGCTCGTAGGTCCCGTCGCGAAGCGTCCAGCGGAACATCAGCGCGCTGCCTCCATCCGGGCCTTCTCTTCCTTTTCGGCCCGGAACGCCTCGTAGACCGCCTCGATCTGCGCCGCGAAGTGCTTGTCGATGACGTTGCGTCGCAGCTTCTGGTTGGCCGTGAGCAGCCCGTTCTCGGGGGTGAAGGGCTCGTCGACCAGGATCGACTTCTTGATCTTCTTGTAGAACGGCTGGTCGGCGTTGATCGCCTCGAGCGCCTTGTCGACTGCCTCTTGCGACGGCTTGCCCGTGACGATGACCGAGAGGAACGGCCGAGCGTGCCCGACGAGAACCGCCTGCTCAGCCCCTTCGCAGTGCTCGAGGAACTTCTCTTCGATGGGCTCGGGCGCGATGTTGTGGCCCGACTCGGGGATGAGCAGGTTCTTGATGCGCCCGATGATCTTGAGGTTGCCCGCCTCGATGTCGACCTGGTCGCCGGTGTGGAACCAGCCGTCGACGATGGCTTTCTTGGTGGCCTCTTCCTTCTCCCAGTAGCCCGAGAAGATGTTGGGCCCCTTGACCAGCAGCTCGCCCTCCTCGGTGAGCTTGGTCTGCACGCCATCGATGGGAATGCCCACCCGACCCGGCACCGTGCGGTCGGGCTCGTCCAGCGAGACGATGCCGGTGGTCTCGGTCAGCCCGTACGCCTGATAGACCGGGATGCCGAGCATCTGGAACCAGCGCTGGGTGTCTTCGGACAGCGGGCCCGAACCGCTGATGAGGAACTCGAGGTTGGGGCCGATCTGCGCGCGAATCTTGGTGAAGACGACCTTCTCGGCGAGGGCAAGCGCGGCCCTCTGCACGAAGTTGGCGTGGCCTGCGACCGTGGCTTTGTAGCCCTCGATGCCGCGCGTGTAGAGCTCGAGGCCGATGCCGCCCTTCTCCTTGATCTTTGCGCCCACCCCCGCTCGAATCTTCTCCAGCACCGCAGGCACGTTGAGGAAGAAGTTCGGCTTCGCCGTGGCGATCTCGACGACCAGCTTGTTGAGGTCGGTCGAGATCATCATGGGGTTGGGCCGCATCATCTGCGTCCAGAGCATGATGCGGCTGGCCGCGAAGCAGAACGGCAGGTAGTGGAAGATGCGGTCGGCACCCTCTTTGGGCTGGACCACGCGACCGATGCGCTCGGCCGTCTTGGGCAGCATGAAGTCGATGTTGGCCCGGTCGAGCATCACTCCCTTGGGCTCGCCGCTGGTGCCCGAGGTGTAGATGATGGCGATCGTGTCCCCCGGTTCGGGCTCGCGCGGGGCCGCCTCGTGAGGCTCGTGGTCGAAGAGCGCGTCGAAGGTGATGATCTTGCAGTCGGCCGCGCCGTCCCAGGCCTCCTGCACGCCCTTGGCGAGCTCGGCGCTGCCCGCCATGAGCACCGTGGGGCGGGCGCTGCTGAGCTTGACCGCCAGGTCCTTCGGCTCCTCACGGTCGTACAGCGGCACGCTGATGCCACCCGCGGCGATGGCAGCCAGATCGGCCGCGACCCACCGCACCGAGTTGGGGGCCAAGATCGCCACGCGGTCGCCGGGCTCGACCCCCGCATCGGCCAGCGATCCACGCGCCCGAGCGATGAGGTCGAGCATGCCGTTTCCGTCGGTGCCGCGCAGGGTGGTCGCGTGCACTTCGATGAGCTTGGTGAGCTCGGGCTTCGTCCGCAGGTTCTCGAAGATCGTGGTCAAAAAGCTCATCGGTGCCTGCCCTCGGGTCGGGAGAGGCGGCAGCATACCGACCAAGGCTCATCGTTCAACCGCGCCCCGCGACGCACGAGCCTCCCCGCGCATCGGCTTTCACGGTTCCCGCAAGCGCCCAGTTTCACGGCGTTTTTTCGTCCCCGCCCCCGCGGCGCCCCCGCGTCCTCGCCTTCGCCTGCTCAGCGCGCGCGGGATGGTTCATCGAATCGGGCGACGAACGGACTGGTAACGTTCGCGCCGTGCTGGCGCTCACCGCCGCAGCTGTGCTCGTCGCCGCCGAGCCGACGAGCCCGCCGCCTCCCCCTGCGCCGGCGCCGTGGCCCGCGTGGCGGCGCCGTGGCCTGATGCTTCGCGCCAGCACCGGCCTCGTTCACTGCGCGCAAGACCTGTGCAACACGATCCCCATGGGAGGCATCGCCCGCTTCGACGTGGGCTACCGCGCGGGCTACTACAGCCTCTGGGCCACGGTCGACGGCGGCGGGGGTCGACTCGACATCCCGGCGTTCGAAGACGAAGACGGCATCGTCACCAACATCCGCGGCGACCTGACGTTCATGCAAGCGGGGGTTGGGGTCGCGTTTCACCCTGTCGATCTCGGCCGCGTCGACCCCTACCTCGGCGTCGGCGTCGGCTACTCCCGCGCGCAGCAGCGCCTCCGATCGGACCAGCGGAGCTACGACCTCCTCTATCGTCGCGGGGGCGTCATGCCCCAAGGCGGGTTCGACGTGTACCTCACCCGCGCGCTGGCCCTGGGGCCAAGAGCCGACATCGTGATCCCGTTCGCCGGCAGTCAGTGCCTGCGCCAAGACGGCACCGAGGACTGCCTCAACACCGTCGACATCGTCGACGCCGACGATGCCGCGATCTCCCGCGCGCGCAGGCGCAGCTTTCCGCGGCCCTGGTCGGTGACGGTGCAGATCACGGTGTACCTGCACTGAATCGGCGCGTATGGCACATCCCTACAGTCCGCCCGATGGGGCCGGCGTGCCCGCGACTTGGAACCACACCCGATCCTCAACTAACGTTGGGGGGGCGTGACGGATCGTTGCGAGATGTGCGGGGCGCGAGTCCGCCCCGAGGACGACGAGTGCCGCGAGTGCGGCGAACCCCTGCTTCCTAGCGCGGTGGACTCGGTCGACATCACGGCCGTCGAGACCCCGAGGCCGACGGGGAGTCCCAACCCGATCCTCCCCTCCGAGACCAACCCCGACATTCAGTTCGACCCTGTGCCTGCGAGGCGGAGCCCGTGGCTGGCGATCGGGCTGGGCGCCGCCGTGCTCCTGGGCGGCGGAGCCTTCGCGCTCTCGGGCGGCGAGCCGGCCGTGGATGAACAGCCCGCGCCCGCACCTGTCGAGCCTGCACCCGCGGCCACGCCCGCCGCGGCCCCCTCGTGCGCATCGCTGCAGGCGCTCGAGGGACACTGGACGTTCACCACCGAGGTCACCGCGTCTCGGGTCGTGCAGTCCTCGGGTCTCAACGGGTACTACACCGTCGACATCTCGCTCGAGGGCTGCACCGCGACCGCGGCCCTGACGAAGACCGGCCACACCAGCCGCACGTACACCGACGCCCGAATCCAACGCGCCACCACGACGCTCGACCCCGGCGACTCGATGGCGACGGGCACGTTCACCCTCGAGAGCAGCCTCGGCGTCCAAGGGACCACCGAGTTCTCCTTCAGCGCTCAGGGAGACACCCTCAGCGGGACGTACAGGCAACGCGGAGACCGATGGAACGACGCGGGCCTCTCGGGCTTCCTCGTCGGCGCCCGCGGTGACGAGACGCCCGAGCGCTTCGTCGCTGCAGAGCAACCCTGCTCGACTCGGTGCAGCCTCGCGTGCGGCCTGGCGATTCGTGACGACCTCGCGGACGAGCCCGTGCAGTCGTGCGTCGAGCAGTGCGAGGCGGACCCGAGCGCCGCTGCCCAATGCGGCGATGCGCAGCCGCTGCCCGACGCCTACGCGCTGGCCCTCGAAGGACCCGCGAAGCTCTCCGCGCTGTGCAAGCAGGTGGGGGGCTGCGCCAAGAAGATCGGCAACGCCCACCCCAAGGCCCCGACCCTGGCATCCGACCGCCTGCCGCCCGGTTGGTCGGAGGTCACGATGATTCGGGCCAAGCGCGAAGGCGGAGTCCGGCTCGCCCTGCATGGCGCTGCGGGCTGGTGGCTCTCCGAGCCCGTCTTCGACCTTCCCACCGGCGTTCGCCTGGGCAAGCTCCGCCTGTACTCCCGCCGCCTCTCCGAAGGCACAGAGCGCATGTACGTGCTTGGGCTCGCACGCCCCGGCGCCACCGACAGCGCCTCGGAAGCCTATCTCGCGTGCCGACTGGACGCCGAGCCGACCTGCGTCCGCGTGCACAGGTCGCGCGGCTCGCTGGTCAACGCGCTGCCCGAGGGAGTTCTGTCGGTCGAGCCCGGTGCAGCCGACGCCGTCGGCGTGTTCCATTGGTAGACACCGCCGGCTTCGAGCGGCCGAGAACTGCAGGTCCGGCCGTCTATGGTCCGCATCCAGGGCGCGCCCCTCCCCGCCGCACGCGGTATGCTCTGTGAAGAGACGGTCCTTGGACAACGAGCACTTGGAGCAGGATCCCGCGTACGACACGCCCCCGACCATCGAGGTGACCGTACGCGCGGACGGCTCCCCGGCGGCCGTCGAGCTCCCCGATCTCGAGCGCTACCGCATCGACGGTGAGGTGGGCGCGGGCGGCATGAGCGTCGTGTACGCGGCCCGCGACCTCGAGCTCGACAGGGAGGTCGCCCTCAAGGTCATGCGGCGCGACGTCGGTGAGAGCCAGGACCAGCAGCGGCTCCGCGACGAGGCGCGTGCGCTCGCCGGCCTCAACCACGCCAACATCGTCCCCGTCTACGACGTGGGGCACGCCACCGACGGGCGCCTGTACATGTCGATGGAGCTCGTGCGCGGCAAGAGCCTGCGCGGATGGCTCGACGCGCGCCCGCGCTCGATCGCCCAGAGGCTCGGCGTGCTCATCGAAGCGGGGCAGGGGTTGGCCGCCGCGCATGCCGTGTCGCTCGTGCACTGCGACTTCAAGCCTTCCAACGTCCTCGTCGGTGACGATGGCCGGGTGCGCGTCGTCGACTTCGGCATCGCGCGCAGGCTGGAGCTCTCCGAGACGATCACCGCACACGGCATGAGCGAGGATGGGTTGACGCGGGTCCCCGCCGAGTCGCGACCTCAGGTCATCGGCACGCCTCGATACATGTCGCCCGAACAGATGCGCGCACAGCCGCTCGACGCGAAGACCGACCAGTTCAGCTTTTGCGTCACGCTCTACGAAGCGCTCTACGGCCAGCTGCCCTTCCTGGGCACATCCAACCGCCAGCGCCTCCGCAACATCGTCAGCGGCAACGTACGCAAGCAGCCCCGCGGATCGCTCGTCAGCGGACGGATCCACGCAATCGTCGTGCGCGGCCTGGCGGCAGCGCCCGAGCAGCGCTGGAGGTCGATGGAGGAGCTGCTTCGCGCCCTGTCGCGGGCGCTGCACCCCTCGAGGCGGTGGGTTCCCTTCGCGGGGCTCGCAGCGTTGGGCTGTTGTGGTTTGGGCGCCATCGCGCTCGTACCCAACGAGGCACCGTGCGCCGGCACGCGCAAGGATGTCGACGCGGTGTGGAACCCGACCAGCCGCGACCGACTCTCCGATGCCTTCGTCGCCTCGGGCCTTCCGAGCGCGGCCGAAGAGTTCGATCGCGTCGACGCGCGCTTGTCGAGCTTTGCCGAAGAGTGGGCACAATCCCGTCGACGTGTCTGCGAAGACGAGTCGAGTCCCACCAACGTCCGGGTGGCCCAGCGCAGCTGCTTGCGTCGGGCGCTCGAGCAGCTCGGCGTGCTGGTCGAGGTCCTCGGCAGCGCGGACCTGGCGACGGTCCAAGACGCCAGCATCGCCGTCGCGACCCTGCCCGACGTCGCGCGGTGTGACTCGCGAATGGCCCGCGTCGGACCGGACGTGCCCGAGCACCTTCGCGCTCGGGTCGAAGCACTCGACGAAGAGCTCTCCACCATCCCGTTGTTGACCTCGCTGCATCGCTACGGGCGCGCCGAGAAGCTCACCTCGCGCGTCCTGCACGAAGCGGAGCAGCTGGGGCACGCGCCATTGCTCGCCGAGGCGCAGTACAGACGCGCCGACGTGCTCTCCAGTCGTGGTCGGCACGTCGATGCGGCCACGCTGTTCGAGCGAGCGTTTCACACCGCGCAGACCGCCCGCATGGACGCGCTCGCGGCCGAGATCGCGGTGGACCTCCAGCTCACGTACGGCTATCGGCTCGCCCGGCCCAAGCTCGCCGAGCGCTGGACGAAGCAGGCCCACGCAGCGGTCGATCGCCTCGGTGACGACGGCGCGCAGCGGGCCGAGTTCATCCGCACCGAAGGCTTGATCGCCTTGCGCAGCTCCGACTACGCAAAGGCCCGAGAGCGCTTCGAAGCCGCGCTGGCGATCTACGAGCGCCTGGACGATCCCGATCCGCTGTCCACGGCCGAGGCGTCGAGCAACCTCGCCATCGCCAACCTCAACCTGGGACTCCTCGACGAGGCCGAGCGCGCGCTGCTCGAGGCCCTCGCTCTGACCGAGGGCGCGGCCGGACCGTACGACAACCGGTTGATCTCGATCGTGAACAACCTCGGCAGCCTCTCGCAGGCGCAGGGCAAGTACGAGGCCGCGTACGACTACTTCGAGAGGGTGTACACCGCCGAGCTCGCGCTGTACGGCCCCGTGGACGTCCGCATCGCGATGACCTTGAACAACGTCGGCAGCGCCCTCTCGGCGATGCGTCGCGACGAGGAAGCCGTGCGCTACTACGAGCGGTCCATCGCCGCGTACGAGTCGGGTGACCACCACGGCGTCGACCTCGCGCGGCCCGTCGGCAACCTCGCGGTCGCGCAAATGCGGGCGGGCGAGCTGGACGACGCCGAGGCGGGGCTCCTGCGAGCGATCGAGCTCATCGAGGCGGAGTCGGGGCCGATGCAGGCCGACCTCAGCACCCACTGGTTCAACCTGGCGTCGGTCCGCCTGCAGCGGGGGGAGTACGAGCGCGCACGCCAAGCGCTCGAGCGGTGTACCGAGATCGACGAGGCGGCGCTCGGCCACGACCACCCCAACGTCGCGCAGACCCTCGCCGCGCTGGCGTCGATTCACGTCGAACTCGAAGAGCCGGACCAGGCCCGCATCCTTCTCGAAGAGGCGCTCGCCATCTTCGCCAAGTTCGAGCTCGACCCGGTGACGGTGAGCTACACCGAGTTCGAGCTGGCCAAGCTGCTGTGGGACGACGAACGCGACCGAGCGCGGGTGCTCGTCTCGCGAGCCGAGCGTGCGCTCACGGAGGCGGCCGGCGCCGCGAAGCCTCAGCTCGACAGCCTACGCGCGTGGAAGAAGAGCGTGGGCTACGAGTAGCGTCAGCTCTCGCTCCACCGCAGCTTGGACAGATCGAACACGGCACCGTCGGAGGGTTCGATCCCTTCGAGATCCCACCGCGCGGCGATCGACGTCGTACCGTAGGCCAACGGAAGGACGGGGGCGGTCTCTTCGACCATCCGCAGCAGCGCTTGTTCGTGCTCCTTGGATGGCGTCGACCGAAACGCCTGCAGCGCGTCGTCCATGCGCGGCAGCTGCAGCTGCGCGTAGTTGCACCCCGCCGACCCCGGCCCCTTGGGGAGCATGCTCGAGTGCAGCAGCGCGTCGACGAACTCGGACGGAGACGGCGAGATCGCGTTCCATCCACCGAGCACCATCCCGTACTTTCCCGTGGCGAGCCGTCGCTGATAGTCCTCGAGCGACTCGGTATGCACGGGGACGACCGTGACGCCAAGCTCCTCGAGCTGCTGGCAGATCTCCGCGGCCCACGCCCGGGGATCGGGCATGTAGGGGCGGCGTCCCCACACGACGACCATCTCGATCGCCTCCGGCGGGCTGGGCAGCTCCCGCATCATCTGCTCCGCCTCCGCGCGCTCGAAGGGGAGGTGCATGCGGGTCGTGCCCTGACCCGGCGGAAGCAGCGACGGAGCGAGAAACGCCATCGGGTTCTCGTACGTGGTGGCGAGCACCCGGTAGCGGTCGATGCCCTTGGCGATCGCGATGCGCAGCGCTTCGGGCAGCACCTCGATGTTGAGCCAGAGCATCGCGGTGCTCGTCCCGGCGGCGAACAGCTTGCGGACGCCACGCACGTCGGTGAGCTCCTCGCGGCTGAGCGCCGCGGTGAGGTCGATCTCCTCTGCGGCAAGGCCTTGCTGAATGAGGCCGCACGCGTTCTCGGGATCGTAGCCACGCAGCACGACGTCGGCGATTGCCGGCTGGCGAGGGTGATGCGGGTTGGCTTCGAGCACCAAGCCTTCGCCTCTCGCCTCGACCATGCGGTAGGGCCCGGTCCCGAGCCACGCGTTGCCCTGCTGCACGCCGAAGCGAACCCGGTCGGAGCCCAGGAACGCACGCAGGTCGAAGGCGCGCCCCTTCGGCGTGAACACGACCTTGTCGCCCCGCGACGTGACGTCGAGCAACGGCTGATACCAAGGGGACCGATTCAGCGCGCTCGCGATCATCGCCGCGTCGACTTGCGTGCCGTCGCTCAGCCGCGCTCCGTCGCGCAGCTTGCCGGCCAGCGCGCCACCGGAGAGTTCATCGACCACCTCCAGCAGACTGTCCGGCCCCCTGGACACCGGCGGCTCGAAGACCTGCCGTTTCGCGACGTCATGCGCGAAATCGAAGTCCGCGTAAGGGTTGAGCCCTTCGACTCGAAGCGTACCTACGACCGCGCACCGCAGCGCTCGCGCGCCCTTCCCATCTCCCCGCACCCCCATCACTGTAAGCCAAGCCCGGCATGTCTTGCCGACGTTTGACTCCAGTCCCTGCGACATCTCGGCGCAGACGTCGCGCCGGGAGCGAGTCGGAGATTGGAGCACATCCGGCGCGCGGTCGCGTCGTGCTCAGCCGTACTTGTCCATCAGCCCCTGCAGGTGGGGCGAGAGCGGCGGCAGGTGGGCCATCGGGTCGCGCGGCAGATCTCGACGGGGAAACTCGGGATACACGCGCTGCACCTCGTCCATGAAGTCGATGCCCATCTGCCCCATGAGCGCGAACTGCTGGGGGATGATCCGGCCGATGTCGTCGGAGATCTGCTCTCCGTCGTCCCAGAGGCGGCGGAGCATCGCGTAGACCTTCTCGCCAAGGTCGTCCTCGTCGACCTCGAGGAACAGCTCGGGGTGTCCCCGGTCGTTCATGAGGTTGCGGATGCGCTCGTCCATGGTGATGCCGCCCGAGGGCACCAGGCCCGGCATCGATGTGACCACGGCGTGAAAGCGCGAGCTGATCATCGCCGAGCAGCGACGCAGCACCGAGACCATGTCGAACATGTCGTAGTCGTCGCTGATGAACATCGGCGGCTTGATCGAGAGCCGCTCGGACAGCGCCTCGGCGGACTGCCGATCGACGCGCTCCATGCCCACGAGGATCGTGAACGCGTCCTCCTCTTGCAGGAAGCGCTCGAGGCCCTCGGCGATGCCGTCGAGGTACGCGTGGTAGTTGAGGTCGGCCTCCTCGGAGCTGTGGTGGTAGTAGAACGAGCGGTAGTGCTCGCGCTTGTACTGACCCACCAGGCCCTGTGATGCCGCCTTGACGAGGTCGGGCTTCACGGGCCACCAAAACGGGTTGATCGGGCAGATGACGATGACCTTCTTCTTGCCGTCCCAGCCCTGCTCGCGCAGCAGCTGTTCACCACGCTCGGGCGCGGCGGGATCGAAGGTCCAGGCGGTGTCGGTCCCGCCCGTCGTGCGTACGCCGAGCCGACCCAACACCTCGCGCGAGGGGTTGTTGCGGCACTGCACCAGCGCGTGCTTGCAGTGCTTCTTCACGAAGTCCCGCAGCTGTGGCGTCATGGCCCCTGCCTCGGCGCCGTAGCCGACCGCGAGCTTGTCCTCGACGGCCGCGATGCCCAGCGCCCCCGCCATCATGGTCGACAGCGCGTTGGCGAACTTCGACTTGAACATCGAGCCCTCGCACGCGATCACGCCGTGATGCTTGGGGCACTCGTCGTAGAGGAACTTCGGGAAGACCACGGGTAGCTCGACCTGGCGGACGGTGCGGAAATAGCCAGCCGTGCGGCCGAGGTTGACCGACATGATCGTCAGCTCGAGGTCGTCGTCGCCGACCACGTGGCGGAACTGCCGGATCATCTCCTCGACACGGACGTCCGCGCCCGTGTTCCGCGTTCCGACGTAGCCGGCGAGGCAGAGCTTGAGCGGCTTGCCGGGCTCCCAGGTCTCCTGGTCGACCCCCAGCGATCGCTTCATCGCCACGCCCTCGATGAAGCCGTTCATGACCTCCATCAGGACGTTGTCGGGGTCCAGCGCATCCTTGAATCGGCTCAGGAAGCCCATAGACCGCGGAGGATAGAGGAATGCGGACGCCCAAGGGCCTTGTGTTCGCTCACACGCCCTGCGACGCCGCGATTGACCGGTTCGGCGGCCCCTCGCAGGATCGGAGGGTGCGCACCCGGCTCACCGTCTCGTTTCTCCTCCTCGCCAGCTGCTCGTCGAGCCCCCCGCCCGCGCCGAGCGCTCCGCGGACACCGACCTCGCCCGAGGCGGAGCCCCCCACCGCCAACGCCACGCCGACCGAGGACGAGGACGAGGGCGAGACCGTCGGCCCGATCCGCGAAGGCATGAGCGCCGAGGCGGTCGTGGCGTTGCTCGGCGAGCCGACCGAGAAGCCCAGCTTCGTGCTGATGGAAGCGACCGGCGAGTACGTCTCGGACTGGCCCTGGCCGAGCAAGGGGCTGACCCTGTCCATGATGGGCACCGACGAGACCGGGGCTGGTGCGGCAGTCGGAGGCATCTCCTGCGACGAGTCTTGCGCGTTCGACCTCCCGCACGGACTGAAGATCGGCAGCACGCGCGCCGAGGTCGAGGCGGTCTACGGAGACGACTTCGACAAGGACTTCACCAACGAGAACACCTTCATCGCCGGCTCGGTGTACGGAGGTACCTTCTACGAGTTCGATGGCGACAAGGTCGTCGGCATCTTCATCGGGGCCGGCGCCGAGTAGCTAGTCGCACGCCAGCGTCTTCATCGAGCGTTCGATGCGGGCTCGGTACCGAGACCTCTCGAACCGCTTCAGGTGCGCCTGCCAGTGCTCACACGCGGCAGGGGCGTCCTTCATACGACGCTCGAGGATGCGGCCGAGCTCGTAGCTCAACACCTCGGCGGTGCGGCGGGGCCAGCGACGCTTCAGCGCGTCTCGCAGCACGGTCGCCGCCTCGGCGTAGCGCCCCTCTCGACGGAATCGCTCCGCCTCTTCGATCACCGGGCCGGCATCGCTGGACGCGGGCGCGTGCTCGGCCGCAGGCTTGGACCTCGGCGACGGCCGAACGGGTGCGGGTGCGGCCTCGTCCCGTGCAGGCTCGACCGCCGGGGCGACCGGCGGGACCGGAGCGGCCGTCCCCCCAAACCCGATGAGCTGCCCCGCGAAGATCGGCGTGACCTTGCCGGACTCGTCACGAAACTCGAGCGCTCCCTCGTAGAGCTCGACCTCGGTGCGCGTTCCATCGACCACCACCCGAAAACGCGTACCGACGACCACGATCTCCCCCTGCGGGACGGCGACGCGAATGGGTTCGCCGCGAACCTTCTCGACATCGAACAGCGCGGAACCGGTCCGCAGGTGCACGGTGCGGCCGGCGACCTCGAGCTCGGTGCCGTCGATCGTGTCGATGGTCATCGACGGGGACCGGGTCGTGACCCTGCAGGCGCCGCGCGTCGTCGTCGTCTCGGCCGACTCAGCGCGACAGTCGTCTCCGGAGACGAGCACCGCCATCTCGGGGCGAGCCTGCTCCGCTTCGGCGATGCTGGGCGTCGGCGTCGTCGACCAGCGCAGGAACAGCAGCACCAGCGCCGCGCCGGCGACGAACGTGAGCATGGGCATCCAACCACCGCGACTGGGCTGCTCCAACGCGTCGAGCTCGCGAGACAGATGCCGTGCGACGCGACGCGAGGCAGCCTTGGACATGCGCTCGTGGTGGAGCGCTTCGTCGGCGGCCGCGAGCCGCTCGAGCAGCTCTTGGCTACGTGCCATCGCGGCCCTCCCACTCTTCGATTGCGGCCGTGGCTTTCTTGATCAGCTTGCAGACGTAGCTCTTGGAGACGCCGAGCACCTCGCCGATCTCGGCCTGCTCCATCCCGTCGAGGTGGTACATGCAGAACGCGAGGCGCTGCTTGGGGGCGAGCGCATCGACGAAATCGAACACCGCAAGGAGCCCCGCGCGGTGCTCCGCTCGGCGATCGTCCCGCGCGGCGCCACGCCGACCGAGCAGCCAGCGAACGGCCGGCGACTCGGCCACCGCTTGGCGGCGCAGGCGACTCAGGCAGCAGTTGTGGGCGACGCGATAGAACCACCCGCCGAGGTCGTCGTCGTCGTCGAGCTCATCGATTCTCCGGCAGAGCTTGACGAAGACGTCCTGCACGATGTCCTCGGCCCACGCAGGGTCGCCGCGGCCGTATCGCAGCGCGAGTCGGTAGACCTCGTCGCGATGCCGACGGTAGAGCGCCCGCACCCGCGTCCGGGCGTCGACCTCTTCGTCGAAGAGCGCGAGCTTCCTCGAGTCCGTCGTCACGTGCCGACCTTTCGTCCGAACATGAACCCCGCCATGAGACCGAGGCGAAGCGGATGTCGACGCCAGATCTCCTCGCCGTCGAACGTGTGCGCGCGTCCGGGGCTCCATCCGGCCCGCAGCGACAGCTGCACCTCATGGTCCTTCCACACCGCGATCGCGGCGCCGAGCATGAGTTCACCCGAGAGCGAGACGTCGGTGCCACGGGACGAGCCTCCGTTCGCGCGAAGGAACCAGCGGTGAATGTCGACGCCGCCGAGCCCTCCTGTAATGAGGGCGAAGCGACCGACCGAGACGGGGCGGACCTGCAGCCCAACAGAGGGAACCACCTCGACGACCTTCAAGGGATCCACGACGTTCACCGGGCGCACCTGCAGCTCGAACCATCCCTGCACCCCCGGCTCGCGCCCGAGCGTCGCCGAGCCCAGGAGCAGCGGATCCACGTTCCTGATGCGGGCGAGCATGCCCACGCCCAGGCCACCCCGAAGGGTCCGACGGCGGCGCCCCTTGGGGGCGGCTGTGGGTGCGGGCGCGCCTTCCAGCCCCGGCGGGCGCTCCTCGTCCTTCGTCGGAGGTGGTTGCGGGAGCTCGTCCGCCGACGGTTCGGGCTCGGGTTCGTCCTCGGCCTGGAGGTCCGCGATTGCCGCCTCGACGCGCTGGGTCGTCGAGGCGACGTGCACGGCATCGAACACGCTCGCGCCGGGCTCTTCCGCGGTCGCGCAGTCGGCCCCACCGTCGACGACCCAGACCCGTGCGTCTTCGGAGTCCTGTCGCTGTGCCGCGCAAACGCGAAGCTGCGCGTCCGCGCCCATCGGCACGAGTGTGGCCCCGGCCGCCAGGATGTCGACCGCGACCTGCGCAGCGAGCTCGGGTGTCGCACCGTCGTCGACCGCCAAAGCCACGGTGGCCGCCGACGCGGTCGGGGCGGGGCTCGGCTCGACGTCTTCGAGTGCGTCGAGCGAGCGGTGCAGCAGCTCGAGCCGGGTCACCGCCGGGTCGGACGACGTCTCCACCTGAAAACTCACCGAGGACGACCCCGTCGCCATTACGACCCAGCCAGCATCCTCGGCTGGACGCACCGACAGCTCGACCTGCGCGTGCTCGGCCGAGGCCGCGAGCGGGTATCCATCGGCCAGCAACCGGACGAGGAGCCAGTCCGTGAGCCCCTGATCCACGACGAGATGAACCGGCGGTCGGGCCTCGTCCTGAGGCGCCGACGGAGCCGCGGAGCTCGCCGCGCACAGCACCATTGGAAGCAAGAGCGTCATGCAGCGGGAGACTCGGCAAGAACCACGCGCGAAGCTGGGACCAGTTGCCTGGTCTCCGCGTTTTTTTCAAGTCACCCTCGAACAAGCCCCCAGGCCGCATGACGTTTGCGTCGAGAATCTGGAAACTGGGGGCGGAGGTGCGCGTGGACAGGAGTGGAGCACCATCGAGATGAGAACGAGAATCCCCATCCTCGCCCTGTCGATGCTCGCGGTACCCGCCTGCGAAGAAGTCGAACTGCCCCACCCACCTGGCTTCGAGCCTGTCGTGCGCGCGGCAAAGTCGCCCCCACTGCTGGGGGGCACGATGCTGGTCACGCGCGACGGACGTCTCGCCGTCATCTCCGACCCTCCGCGCGACTCGATCCACATCGTCGACCTCGATCGGTGGGAGGAGACGGCGACGATCGAGCTCGACGACGGCGCCCTACCCTTCCGCGCCGCCGAAGACGACGACGGGCTCGTCCACGTCAGCCTGCGCGGCACGGGCACTCTGGCGACCGTCGATCCCCGGGCGGGACGCATCACCCGTACCACGAGCGTGTGTCCCAACCCCCGCGGCCTCGCCTTCGACGCAGACGCAGACGCGCTGCACGTCGCGTGCGCGGGCGGCCTGTTCGTCACGGTGCCGGGCGATGGCGGCTCACCCACGCAGCGTTTCGTCGCGCCCGATCTGCGCGACGTCTTCGTCGTCGATGGCCGCGTGTACACCACGCGGTTTCGGGCCGCGGAGATCTACGAGGTTCACGAGGACGGTTCGTCGTCCCTCAGCGGGTCCCCCATCTCCCTGGTCACGGGGCGTGCGTCACGAGAGCCGAGCACGGCGTGGCGCACGATCCCCGGACGCTTCGGGGGCTGGATCATGCTCCACCAGCAGGCGTCCACCGCCACGGTCCCTCCGTTCGAGGAGCCCGCCGAAGGGGCGCCCGGCGTCGACGATGGTGGGTACAGCGGATCGGATCCGTGCGATGGCGCCGTGCGACCCGCGCTCAGCGCCACGTTCGGCGACGAGGCGGTCCGAACCTCACCGGTCTTCACCCAAGTGGCGCTCGCGGTCGATGTGGCCGCCTCCCCCGACGGGCTCCATGCGGTCGTCGC
The DNA here is from genome assembly GCA_024742475.1 of bacterium. Classification (GTDB taxonomy): domain Bacteria; phylum Myxococcota_A; class Polyangia; order Nannocystales; family Nannocystaceae; genus CAJXVA01. The sequence continues at coordinate 466,069 of JANSYI010000001.1, forward strand.
CGTGCCCACGCAGCAGGGCCTGCCCGAGGAGTCGCTGCGCGTGTCCGTGTTCGAAGTCCCCCTCAACAGCCTCCGCTCCGAGCCCGAGGTCCGATGTGAAGAGCCCGAACCGATGCCGATCGACGACGACGTCGCCGCGGTCGCCTACCAGCCCGACGGCGCCGTGCTGGCGTGGGCACGAGATCGGCCGGTCCTCTATCGCGCGCGGCCAGGGAAGCCCACACAGCGGCTCACGCTCTCCGGCGCCGACGCGACCGACACCGGCTTCGAGCTCTTCCACAACGACGCCGGTCAAGGGGTCGCGTGCGCGTCGTGCCACCCCGAGGGCGGGGAGGACGGCCGTACCTGGGTGTTCGAGGACCTCGGTCCCCGCCGAACGCAGCCGCTCAACGTCGGGCTCGAAGGCACCGCTCCATTCCACTGGAAGGGCGACATGGAAGACATCCACATGATTGCGCGGCAGGTTCGCCAGAACGCGATGGGTGGCACCGAGCAGTCTCTAGAGCGCCAAGAGGCGCTGCGAGACTGGATGTTCTCGCTGCGTCCCCCCAACCCGCTGCGCTCCTCGAGCGACTCGAGCGCGGCGCAGGGCCAGCAGCTCTTCGAGTCCTTGGGCTGTGCGCGCTGCCACGCGGGCCCGAGCTTCACCTCCCCCGTGTCCACCGACCTCGGTCACGGCCCCCTTCAGACGCCCGCGCTCCGCGGGGTCGCGATGCGTGCCCCGTACATGCACGACGCGCGCGCTCGAACCCTCGAGGAGGCCGTCGCCGACATGGTCGCGACCACCACCGATCGCGAACCCCTGGGCGACGCCGACGTCGATCTCCTCGTCGCCTACCTCGAATCGCTGTGAACATGCCGACCGCGCACCATCGATACTGGGTCCTCGCTGCCGCCATGATCGTGGCAGCGTGCACGACGAAGTCCATCGAACACGGCACTCCCGGCGAGTCGGGCTTCGACACCGCCCTGCCCACCGCCACCGGCTTCGGTAGCTCGGGCGCCTTCGGCGACGAAGAAGGGAACTATCCCGAGCCCGCGACGACCCGCTGTGGCGACGTCATGGGCGACCTGCCCGCGATCTCCAACCTTCAATCTGCGTGGGCGGTCATCGCGGTCCCCGATGCGACCCGCGGCGGCGAGGACGTCCCGGCCGGCTCCGTGCTCCTGCGCCTCTCCGAAGACGTCATCAGCGACTGTGGCAGCACGCCGACCGAGGATTCCTTCGGCGGAAGCAGCGGGTTCTTCGTCGGAAGCAGCAGCACGACCGGCGGCGTCGAATCGACCACGGGCCCCGTTCAAGACGAAGCGGGTCGCGGGCTCGAGTTGATGTTGACCCCCGACGATCACGCCGTCGGGACCTACGCGCTGGGCGCCGCGGCCGACCTGACGACCTTCGGAGGCGGACCCAGCGAGGCGCCCGCCGAGGCGACCCTCGAGCTGCTGCACGTCGATGACGACTGCGTCATCGGGACCATCCGCGGCCTCACCGGCGAGGACGGCGAGACCTTCATGGAGGGTGGCTTCGTGGCGCAAACGTGTCAGCGTCAGTGCATCCCGCACGACGGTCGGGCCTGCTGACCGGGCGGTTGCACCATGACGTACGCGTCGTGACCGTACGCATCACGAAACCGTGGTGATCGAACGCAACGAGCCCGCGTTCCCTCCGTCTTTGGGGGCATGAGCAGCTCGGTCCTCCTCGCGCACGTCGGTCCCATCGTCTGGTCGCTGGCGCTGGGGCTGCCCGCTGTGGGGCTGGCGCTCGGCTATCACCGCCGGGCCGGCACTCGAGAAGCTCGCTCCCGACGCGCCGTCGAGGCCGCGCGTGTCGCCATCGCGGCCGCACGGGTCGACGTCGCGTGGCGCAACCTCGACGCCGCGCTGATCCCCGACGCGTCCCTGTCGCCCGAGGCCGCTGCGGTCAACCGCAGCGTGCTGCATCAGGTCGAGCGGCTCGTCGACCCCGACATCGCCACCCAAGTCCGCCAGTGCCTGCAGCCGCTCGAGCACGCGTACACCCTCGTCGAGGGCGGCGGCCGCGGTGGAGGCGCGCTGGCCCGGGTCTCCATCCTGCAGCGGCTCATCGCCTCGCGCGGCGAAGCCCGACCCGACGTGCTCACGGCGCTGCACGATCCCGCCGACGACACCCGGGACACGATCGAGGTGTCACCGGCGGCCATCGCCAGCTGAGCTACGCGTCGTCCTCGTCGTCGCTCTGGGTCGGGTCCTCGCTGTCGAGTGCGTCCCAGCTCTGCTGGATGGCGGCGGCGATCAGGTCGGACTGGTCGCGCGTGGACTCGTCGAGCACGTCGACGTAGGCGGCCTGCGCCCCGTGGCTGTCGAAGTCGAAGCGGATCGTCTGCACGGACGGCGGCGCCTTCTTTCGGCGGGCCGACGCCTTGCGGACGGGCTTCTTTCGTGGCTTGGCCATGACTTCAGAGGACACTGTAGCACCCCGCGAGGTTCACAGCCCGTGATGAGCGACGAGCTCCTTGCACACGCGACGCATGAGAGTCTTGAGCACGGGGAGGTCGTGCCGCTCGTTGCCGAAGCGCCGCCAGAACGGCTTGGCCAGGTTCGAGGTCAGGGTGATTACGGCGTAGGGCAGCCATCCCTCGCCATCCAAGGCGGGCACGGCCAGGATCGACCGCCAGTCCCGCATGTTGAACGCCCGGTCCCACTCCCGGACCTGCTTCGCGGTGAAGTTGTAGTTGATGCTCGCGTGGTTGTCGCAGGCGTCGTTGCTGTTGCCGTAGTGAAAGGAGATCCCCGCGACGCCCTGCACCGACCGTTCGGGGCTGAGCTTGAGCGAGCGCAGCTTGGCGTGGCGACGCGCGTCGTCTCCGGTCCGCTCGTGACGCGACGTCGCCACCAGCTGCAGCGTCTGCCGCTCTTCCTCGTAGGCGGGCAAGAACAAGCTGGTCGTGATCACCTCGCCGGGCTCGAGTCCAAAGTACGTCCGCACGTGCTCGGCCAGCGTCTTGAGCGACCGGTTGGCGCGGCGCTGCCACGCATCGGTGAATCGAAGTTCGCCCAAGTGCTGGTCGATCCAGCTCAGACACTCGTCGAACCAGGGCAGCGTCTCGCCGGTCCAGCCCCACTGCACCTGACGCAGCAGGTGCGGGATGTAGCCGAAGTTGGGCAGCCACAGCGGATTGACGTTCCACGTGCCGGTCCAATACTGGTTGATCTGGTCGTCGGCAGCCTCGTTGCCACCGACCATGACCGCGTAGATTGCGTTGTCACCGTCGCGAAGCGGGGTGATGCGGCGGCGATCGAGCAGGCGTCGCAAGTTCGGGTCGGCCAGGCTCATGCCGAGCACCAGCACCGGGGCGTTGCCCATGAGGAGCTTCTTGAGGTCGGTGTTCGGCGTCGCGCGCTTGTCCGCGAACAAGCCCAGGTAGCTCGTCTCGGTGAGGACCAAGGTCCCGCCGACGGTGCCGCGGTCGTCGAGCCACCCATGCAGATGGTGCACACGAGGGCGAGCGCTGGCGCGGCTGCGAGCGCTGAGCGGGTAGCGGTGCTTGGCCCACTCCTCGGGTGCGCCGCGCAGCTCGGCGATCGCCCGCTCGAGAATCGGGTCGTAGTTCGTGGTGAACAGCAGGTCCCGCTTGGGCACCTGCTGGGCCATCGCGGCGAGCTGCCGCTGGGTGCTGCGAAGGGGCAGCCGCTCGATCGGCCGAGGGAAGAGCTGCCGGGCGAGCTGGCGCTTGAACTCGGTGTCGCCGAGCCTGCGCCACGCGAAGTCGGCGGCGGCGTCGCGGCCGATGCGGCGGTACACCTCGTCGGTCAGGGCTTCGACGGACGCGTCGCCGACCAGCGCCCGCACGTACGCGGCACCCTCACCGTTCTCGCAGCGGCCTCGCAGGTCAGCCTCGATCACCGCGCGAAGCAACCCCAGGTTCAGGTCGTCCCAGCCCGGCAGGCCCGAGGCCATCGAGACCCCTGCGCCGACGAGGATCCGCAGGGTGCCGGCGTCGTAACAACCGTGCAGGTCCTCGATCAGTGCTCGGCGCGCGTCTGCCACGACCGCGGATCCTACCCAGGAGCGCCCGCCGCGTGCCAAGTTTGGCCGTTTGCGGGCTGAACGGAGTCCCAGCGCCGCGCCCCGGCGGACGCTCGAAAGAAACTGGTGATCCGATCGGCCGGTCATCCCTCTAAGCCTCCATGCGACGTTGGCTTCCCCTCCTGTGCCTCCTCCCCGGCTGCTTCAGCGACCCGCCCGATGACACGCTCGCAGACAGCGAGGTCGCAGGCACTGGGACCGGCGGCGACGATGCGGGTGATGGCTCAGGGCTGCCCACGTCCGCGGAAAGCACAGCCGGCACCGATACGGGGGGCCTGGACGACGAGTCCTCGGCGACCTCCGGGTCCGACGCGGAGAGCTCCACCGGCGAGGCGCCGCTGTGCGGGGATGGCGTGGTCGACATGGGCGAGCACTGCGACGGCGCCGACCCACCGGGGGCGGCCTGTCTCGACGACTGCCGCATCTCCTGCCTCGAACCCTTCGAAGACTGCGACGGCATTCCCGTCAACGGTTGCGAGGTCGACACGATCACCGATCCGAACAACTGCGGCGCCTGCGGCCGCGTCTGTGCGATCGGGATCTGCGAGGAGTCTGCGTGCGCCCCCGTTGCCGTCGCGCAGGGCATCGGCTTCGGTCCAACGCGCATCGCTCGAGACGCAGACACCCTCGTGTTCGACGAGTCCGGTTTCGGCGGTATCTTCGCGTGGGAGATCGGCGCGGATGAGCCCACGACCTTGGTCGAGGACGACCTGACCGGGGTCTTCCGTCGCTTCGCCATCGCCCAGGGTCATGTGTACTGGCTCGACGGCAACATGGGCGCCGTCCAGCGGGCCCCGATCGCCACCGGAGGCGCGGAGTTTCTCTTCGCGATCGAAGACGGCGGCGCTCCAGTCGCCACCGACGACGGCGTGTTCTTTCCGAGCTGGAGGACGGTCGATCTCTCGCAGGTGTCCGATCTGCTGCGCATCGCCACCGACACCCCCAGCGAATCGGAGGCCGTCGTCGCCGAGCGCCCGGGGTTGATCTGCCAGGTCGTCGAAGCCGGCGGACGCCTGGTCTTCTCGACGACCGTGTTCGACGACCCCGTGCAGTCGGTCGACCTCGATGAAGGAGGCGCCCCGACCTCCCACGCAGCGCTGCCCCAAGACGCCTGCAACCGACCGCTGTTTGGGGTCGGCCCCTCGATCTACTTCTACGGCCGGGCCGTGCCAGGCGGACCGTTCGGTCTCGTCTCACACAACATCGGCAACGGGACGTCGACCCTGCTCATCCAAGAGCCGACGTTCGATGCCATCGGCGACTACTACGTGTCAGCGCACGGCATCGTCATCGACGTGGACGATGAGATTCGCCTCTACGACCTCACGGGTGGCGACCCCATCGTCATCGGTGCAAAGACGGAGGGCTCGATCGGACGCTACGTCGACGACGAGCTCGTCGCGTGGACCGAGCTCGAGGACAACACGTGGACCCTGCTGGTGGCCGAACGGCCGTGACGCTGGCTCTCCACTCGCAGCGGCGGAAGCAAGCTCAGCCGACCTTGGCGAGCTTCTCGTCGCCGTCGGCGGGCCAGTCTTTGTACGGGTACTCAAACCCGCCATCGACGGCGAAGCGCAGCAAGGGGTAGCCGTACTCGCTGAAGCGCATGGGCTTGTGACCGAGCTCTTCGACGATGTGGCTGTTGCCGAACACCGTGTTGAACGTCAGGTACGGCAAGAAGACCTTCATGAGCGACGCGGCCGGAGCGACGCCCCACTTGCGCGGCGTCGACATCAGCGCATCGACGGCACCACCGAAGGTGCCCTCGAGCTTGGGCGCGAACACCATCTTGGGCTTGTGGCCGGCGTCGCGCAGCGACTGCACGATCTCCGCGTAGGTGAGCGAATCCTCGCCCGAGGACATGTGGTAGGCCTCGTACTTCGGCTTGTCGGCCATGTGCACGTGCACGATGCCCTTCGAGACGTAGTCGGCCGGCACGATGTCCGCGCGCCAGCTGGGATCGAACGGCAGCACCCGCATGTACGCCAGGCCGGCGAACGCCCGGACCATGTCGAACTGCGTGGTCTCGGGAAAGCGGCTGTCCCCGAGCACGATCGACGGGCGGAAGATCGACTTCTGCACGTCGGGCAGCAGCTCGTGGACCATGTGCTCGCAGAACTTCTTGGTGCGCGCATACGGGTCGTAGTCGCTGCGGCTCCAGTCGATGCAGTCGTCTTCGTGCACCGTCTCGTTCTTGCGATGGCCGGCCACCGCCACCGTGCTCACGTCGCTGAAGCGGCGCAGCCCGTTGGTGTCGGCCATTGCGCGCGCGAGCTTGATCACCGACAGGGTGCCCCGGAGGTTGACGTTGAAGCACGTCTTGGACGACTTGCGGTTGAGCGAGGCGGCGACGTGAAGCACCGAGCTCGCGGACTCGATGAGCTTGGCCTTGGCCTCGGGCTCGAGGCCAAGGTCGGGTGAGGTGAGGTCGCCGAGGTAGATGTCGAAGCGCGGCATGAACGAGACGAACTCGTCGAAGCTCATGTGCATCTGCAGCGACTTCCACAGCCGCTTGCGCGCGGCGTCGGGGCTCTTGGCGCGGACCAGGACCGCGAGGCGCTCGTCTTCGTGCTCGCGCAGGATGAGGTTGGCGACGTAGGACCCGATGTATCCGGTGGAACCGGTGAGGAAGGTTGTGGGCATGGCTCAGCGCGCGGCCTCGGAGGCCGCCTGATTGGGGATGGGCGCCAGGGACTCGCCTTCGAGCATCTCGAAGGGCACCGCGGGCGTGTAGGTCTCGGTCTCTTTGTTCTCGTACTGCGACGGGAAGCACCAGCGACGCAAGCCGGGCATGTGGCACTCGAGCCAGTACTGGCGCCAGTCGATGTCTTCGGGCTGGAAGCGGAACTCGGGCTCGTCGATGGGGTGTTTGTCCAGCGCCCTCGCCTCGAACACCATGTAGTGGTCGTAGGTGAAGGGCATGAACAGGTCGAGCACCTCCTCGATCTGACGGAGCTTGCGCTGCGCCTTATCGCCCGACTTGGCCAGGCTCTCGGCCTCGTCCTTCCATTCGCGCGGGATCTTCTCGGGTCGGCCGTGCCGCAAGTAGCGGGTGACCTGGAAGACGACCTCGCGAATGTTGCTCACGTTGAGCACGTGCTCGGGGTCGGAGGCCAACGCGTCCCAGCGGGACAAGATGAGCTTCTCGACCCGATCGGCGCCGGTCTTTCGCAGGTGCTGACGGTGTCCGAGCGCGGAGAGCTCGGTGAGGCGGTCGATCGGCAAGAACGCGCGGTCGGACGAACCCGTCTGGTAGACCTCTTCGTGCTCGCCACGCATCACGGCCGCGCCGGCGATGAAGATCCCGTTGACCACCAGGTCGACCGGAATGATGTCGAGCGGGTTGCCGGCCTTGGCCGGGATGTGCCGGAACCACGTGCCGGCGAGGTAGATGAGCGGCCCCGACGTGTTGAAGCCCTCGTTCCAGCCCGGGAAGGGGAACGACAGCGCGCTCTCGACGATGGCCGGACGCAGGACCGTGTGCCGAAGGTTCGGGTAGCGAACCTTGGTGAGCATCTCGGCCAGCGCCTTGGTGTACGTGTAGGTGTTGGGCCAGCCGAGCTCTTTGGCGCGGTCGGTGCCCGCCTGCGCCATCACCTCGCGCAGCCGCTTGGCCTTGAGCCGACCGACCGTGCCCGACACCCGCTTCTCGGTGGGCTCGTAGCCGCGCTTCTCCAGCCGGGCGACGACCTCCTCGGTGAGCGTCCGAACGGTCTCCTCGGACTCGTTCTCGGCCTCGGTCTCCTCGATGATCTCCTTGAGCCGGACGTACTCGGCCTCGGGGTCGAGCGGCTGGCCGTTGGGCGCGGTCTCGGCGATGGTCTCGGGAATGAACCCGTCCTTGGTGCCCGCCACGTAACACGTGGAGACATGGATCATCGCGGCCTTCTTGCAGGACGCAGCGAAGTCGGCCACGTGCATCGACCCGTCGAGGTTCGACGAGACTGCGACCCGCACGTCGGGGTTGAAGTCGACGAGGCCCGCGCAGTTGACGATGAGGTCGACGTTCTCGCGGAGTCGATCGGCGACGCTGTCCTCGATGGACATCTGAGCCGAATCGAGCGTTCCGGGCACCACCTCGACGCGCTCGGCGATGAAGCGGCTGAGGTCGGCTCCGTGCAGCTCGTGCAGCGGACGAAACGCCGGGTTCTCGTTGACCATCTTGATCCAGCGGTCGTTCACGTTGCGGCCCTTGCCGCGCATGAGGACGTAGATCCGCGCGATGTTCGGAAGGCGCATCAGCGCCATCACCAGCCACACCTTGCCGACGAAGCCGGTGCCACCGGTCAGCAGGACGTGCTTGCCGTCGTACTCCTGATGGAGCGAGATGCTCACGCGTTGAACTCCATGATCGGCCAGTCCGCTTCCTTGGCCGCCTTGCGGAGCGTGAAGTCCGGGTTCACGGCACAGGGCTGCCCAACCGAGGAGAGCAGCAGCAAGTCAGGGCCGTGGCCTGCGAAGGCGACCGAGCGCTCGAGATCGATCTCGTGCTTGCGCGCGTACTCCTTGAGCCACTTGCCGCCGTCGTAGCCGCCCACGACGGGCTCGAGCAGGCGCCCGGTGGCCTTGTGGTCCTTGTACTCGAGTCGGTTGCACACCAGATCGTCGACGTAACGCAGGTGCGGGCGGACGCCCTCCATGATCTCGGAGATGCCCTCGGAGATCACGACGATGCGGTGCCCGTCCTTCTTGGCCTTCTTCATGAGCTCGAGGCCGGAGTCGAGGACCTTCTCCTTGAGGATGTCCTCGACGTACTCCTCGGCGAGCACGACGACGCGGTCTTCGCTGATGTCGCGGTAGCTCAGGTGCGCAACGCGGTTGCCCAGGGCCCGATCGTTCTGCCCCAGCACCCCGAAGATGGGCGCCGCGAGGGCGGTCTGACCGAAGCGAAGCAGTCGCTCGCGCATGCCGGCGCGCTGCGACGCCATGTACGCGGCCGCTTGCAGCACGCCGCTGTTGATGAGGGTGCCTTCGGCCCGGAAGAAAGCCGCGGTGTTGGACTCGCTCATGTGCTCGTTCCTCATGGCGCAGGACCGCGAACACCGCGATCCGTTGCAGACGGATGGCGCAGTCTACATATACGGGCCTCGCTGTCACCCCCCCTGCGCGGCATCCACGCGGGGCAGTCGCGCAGCTGCGCGCATGCCCTTGCGCACGTCCGCCGAAGCCGTGGAGATCGTTACTGAAGACAGCAGAGCGTCCGTGCGCCCAGCAGCGTCGGGGTCCCCTGCGCAACCGCCGTCTCGACCTCGGAGCCGCACTCGCCCACCAGTTCCGCGTCGTAGCGCAGCGCTGCCGTCTCATCGAGCGTCGCGGGGCTCATGTTCATACAGTCACCTTCGTTCACGACAGTCTGCGGCCCCAGAGAGGTCATACACGCGTTGTCGGAGAACGCGTCCAGGACTCCCACGCAGCTCGAGAACTGCGGCATGCAACCGCACGCACTGCAGTCGAGCCCGTCGGCGGTGGCCGAATCGGCGGCGACCCTGCGCTCGGTGTAGGGCTGCGGACATGGGGTCCCGTCGTCCCCGGGTCGAACGATGCAGACCTGGCTCGAGGGCCCAAGCATCGGAGGCACGCAGTCGCCCCCCTCGCAGGTCCCCGTCGTAGGAAGAACGCAGGCGGCGAGATTCGTTTCGAACGTGGGCGCCGGCGGCACGGGCTCGACACACGCTCCGCCGGAGGTGTCGATGCCGATCACCTCGAACAGAAGGGGAAAGGCCCCCGAAGCATCGATGGTCTCACAACCTCCGTTCCCCAGGACCACCGTATCCGCGGGGAGTCCCTCGCAGAGGCCACCGTGCACATTGCCGACCATGCCGCAGTTTCCCTCGAGCGGCCCGCACTCGCACTCGCACTCCGCGTCTTGAACGCCGGTGTTCGCTCGCCATTGAGGTTCGCTGCCGTCTGGACAGGTCAGCTCGGGATCCGTCGACGAGATGACGTCGAACGGACCGCCCCACCCCTCGATCGAGGGCAGGCACCGGCTGTCGCCCTCACATTCGGCGCCAGAGGAGGTCGTGCTCGAGGACGTGTCGAACCCACTCTCCAACCCCGTTGTGCCCGTCGAGCCGGTCGAGGCTTCAGAGCTGCTGCCGAAGGTCGTCGTGCTCGTCATCGGAGTGGTACCCGTCGAGCTGCTCCCTGTCGACGCGTCGCTCGATGAAGAGCCACCTTCACCCCCCGACGAAGGGGGATCGGAGAAGCACCCACACAGGAGGGTCATCGAGAGGGCAGCCGTCGAAATCAAGCGCATGCCCGGTCAGCGTGCCATAGGCCGCTAGCGAACGCAGCAAAGCGTGCGCGCCTTCGACTCGATGAACGTGGCCGTCGCGGCGATGGTGCCCGCGCTGGAGCTGCAGTCCGACGCAATGGGTTGAACGTCGATGCCGGCAAGGTCTTGGATGAGCACGAACCCCTCGTCGTAGGGCACGCAGGCACCGCCTCCATACTCGCCCGGCGGCGCAACGGGCAAATCCGAGCACATCTCCTCCCCGTGCAAGGAGACCGTCGCCGAATCGCACAACGTCGAGTTCTCGCCGCAGTCGCACCCTTCGCACGAGGCGGTCTCGGTCTCGACGCCGTCGTAGAGCAGGGTCTTGTCCGAAAACTCGCCTGGGCAGTCGACGTCGCCCTCCTGCCACACGCACGCCCTGCCGATCATGCACGTCCCACCTTCGCACGACGGACCTTGCGGCTCGCATGCCACGGCGCGCGTGCGAAACTGCGCCGCAGACGGCTCGGGCGGGCTGCAGGCTGCACCCTCGGCCGGCTCGAGCTCGACCGAGAGATAGAACTGTCCTAGTTCGTCGGACGTGAAGGGTTGGCATCCCGTCAACCACTCGGAGCTGGTTTCGCAGAAGCCATTCGCCCCCCACCCCAGCGTGACGTCGCACGCGACGTTCTCGGCGCTGCAGTCGTCGCACTGACACATGGCCGCGGGGTTGCGCCCCGCCGCCCACACCTCGGTGGTCGTTGGCGGACAGACCGGGTCGAGCTGCCCGTCCTCGGCGAAGAGCGCGATGACCGGGCCGCTCCACTCGGGCGGCGGAGAAGCGACGCACACCCCGTCGCCGGGGCACGCCTCCGCCCGCCCAGTGCTGGTGTCGAGGCTCTGCGTTGTGGACGTGGAGGTCGACTCTCCCGAAGTGCTGCTCGCATCCGACGACGACGACGACGACGACGACCCTGCGACCGAGGTCGAACCTGGATCCGTCGACGATGACGAGCCGCCCTCTCCCGTCGAATCTGCGGACGCGCCCGGCGGGTCCGAGAAGCAACCAACCAACAACAGGCTCGCGCACCAACGCCAATCCATGCCCTGCATTGTCGCACGCAAAAAGCCCGCTGCCGACACGGCAACGGGCCTTGAAATCCTACGCGAGCGCGCGAACTAGCGACGCGACATGAAGATGCGCAGGATGTACCAGAACAGAAGCGCGACCGCGGAGAACAGCGCGAGCGCGGCTGCGACGTGCTGGTTGATCCGGTAGTGATGCAGCACGTTGCTCGTGTAGTAGAGGATGTACCCGCAGGCGAGCACGACCATCCCGACGCTGAAGGCCAGCCCAAGCTGAAAGCCGAAGATGATCGACGCGACGATCAGCCCCAACGCGCCCACCGCGACGATGGACAACACGCCGCGCATGAAGGAGAAGTCCTTCTTCGTCACGAAGACGTATGCGGTCAGGCCGGCGAACATGGCCAGCGTGACACCACCGGCGGTCATGATCCCCTCAGTGCCGATGAACTGACGGGCCAAGATGATCATCGGCAGGAAAATCACCGCTTCGGCGACCGTGTACAGGCCCAACCCCGCGTATTGCATGCCGGCGGAGCGACTGCCCTTGGCCCAGCTGTCGGCGACGTAGCTGACGGCGATGAACGCCCCCATGACGGCGAGCCACGAGTACTCGCTGACCATGAGTAGATTGAAGACCATCTCGTCGATGCCGGGAATCATTTGGAACCCCGCGGACAACACGACGAACGTGGCGATCGCACCGGCGAGGTGGATGTACGTGCGCTCGATGAACTTGGACCGCGCCTCGACCGAAGCCTCGGAGGCGATCATGTTGCTCTCGTCGTAGCCCTGCGACGGGCCTTGACCCGGATGCCCACCAGGCATCTGCATCCCCGGGTGCATGCCGCCGGCATGCTGCTGCCAGCCCTGCTGTTGTTGAGGCTGGCCGCCCCATCCTTGTTGCTGCTGGGGCTGCTGCGGCTGCCCCCACTGAGGTTGCTGCCCACCGTACGGATTCTGTTGGTTCATCGTCGGACTTCCTCGGAGTCCGCAGTCTACCCCGCCGCACACGCCCCGCGGACCCCGCGATCTCCCCCGTGGACAGGTCCGCTCCGAAACGCCGTCAGCGGCACGAAAAGGCGCCCCTGCGGTCGCGTTGCCCCTAGGTGGTGGCGGGGACGCGGCGGCCGCAGGGGCTGTGGCTTGCGTTGGCTTGGATGGTCGTCCCGATGCGACGGAGACGATGCGGGGCTCGGCACGAGGCCTCGGACCCTTCACTGACGGTAGTCGCCAGAGGCGAGAAACGGATGCATCGCCGCGTCGGTTTTTTGGGTCAGCGAGGTGCGTCCATGAACGACAGCACGGCGGCCATGAACCGCGGCGCCACGTCTTCGAGATGCGCGGCGTGATCGCCCCCTTCGATGATCGTCCAGGCCTTGTCGTCGACGCCGAGCCGCGAGAACAGCTTCGCCTGGTTGGCGATCTGCGCGTAGGGGTCCTTCGCGCCGTGGAGCACGAGTGTGGGCACCGTCACCTTGCTCGGGTCGAGCGCGTTCCACTGGTCGCTCGCTCGCCAATCCGAGCGCACGGGGTCTGCCGCCAGCGCCTGCTCGACGAACGCCTCGATCGCCTCCTGCGAGATGTTGCCAGGGATGATGAAGTCCGATGCTGCCGCCTGCGCGGTGGTGGCCGCCGCGGGAGGGGGCCCGTCGTCGCGCTCGGCCGTGTAGCGGCGGTCCGGATCGCGCGGGTAGCCATACAGAACGAGGGCCGAGACAAGCTCCGGCCTATGCTGCGCGGCGAGCTGCGAGGTCAGCGATCCCAGCGACCAGCCCAGGAGCGTGGGGGCCTCGCCCTCGTGCCGCCCGCGAACCCACTCGAGCACCGCGACGAGGTCCGCCGTCGCGCGATCGGGCGTGTTCCAGCCGGTCGCATCGCGCGGCGTGTCACCATAACCCCGCAGGTCCAGCGCGTACGCGGCGATGCCCGCGTCCGCGAACGCCTGCATCGTGGAGACGGACTCGCCGTCGACTTGCAGGTCGAAGTCCGGCCGCGCGCTCCAGGTCCGCCCGTGCAGGAGCACGATCGCCCCTCGGGGCTCGGGTGGAACACGAGCCCACACCGCGATCGCGTGCCCGTCGTCGGCCTCGACCTCGTGCCGCTCGCGCTCGACCGTGGCCGGCGAAGCGTCAGCGGGAGGGTCGACCGCAGCCGCGGGCGCGGAATCGACGCTTGGCGTCGGCGGGCTCGATTCGACGCATCGCGTCCCGGGATCGGCGGCGCAGGCCAGGTGCGACACGAGGAGTCCGAACAGGAGGCTTCGCTTCACGCCGGGACGATACAGGCCAGACCTTGCTCCCGCGACACGGTTCGCATACCAATGGATCATGTCCTGGAATGACGAGCATGGTCGGCGCACTTTCTTGACGATGAGCGCCGGCGGCGTCGCCACGCTCCTCGTGGCGTGCGGCGACGACAGCATCGCAGCCTCCGGGACGGACGACGGAAGCTCGGGCGGCACTTCGGGCGCCTCGAGCTCCACGGACCCAGGTTCGACCACCGCCATCGACCCCACGATGCAGACCGGCGGCGGCACGACCGACCCGGACGGATCGGGTTCGACCACCGACCCAGGGGACTCCAGCTCGGGCGGCACCGACACCGACGATCCGCCCGCGGAGTGCGAAGACGAGGGAGAGCTGATCGACTGGGACCCCGCATCGGTCGCGCTCGACGAAGCCATCTTCCCGTTGGCCGTCCTGTCGGGCGAGATGCGGCCCGAGTCGGTGATGTTCACCCTCTACGTACCCGACGGTGCGCCCAAGACCTTCCGGCTGTGGGTGCCCGCAGAAGACGGTCAGGTTCGCCTCGTCGACGAGCGCACCGCCGAGCCCAACGCCGACGGGTTCGTGAAGTTCACGGTCGACGGACTGTGCCCGGGCACCTGGTACGAGTACGGCTACTTCGTGGGTGAGGGTGACTTCACCGCGCGCAGCCGCATCGGTCACGTGCGCACGGCGATTGCCGAGGACGCGGTCGAACCCTTGGTCATCGCGCTCGCGTCCTGCTGCGGAGACAGCCTCGACTGGCCTGCGCTCGGCGTGACCAACCAGGAGTACTACGACATGTTCTTGCACCTGGGCGACATGGCCTATAACGATGGCGCCGAGACGCTCGCGGAGTACCGGGCGAGCTGGCGCATGTGGATGTCCACGCCCGACTACCGCAACGTCTTCTCCAACTCGGGCATGTACGCGACCTGGGACGACCACGAGATCGACGACAACTCCAACTTCGATCGAGAGACCATGGACCCGGCCGAGCTGCAGCGCCGGCAAAACGCCATGGACGCCTACTTCGAGCTGCTTCCGATCGAAGCGGAGGGGCCCAACTATCGCCTGTGGCGGAGCTTCCGCTGGGGCCTGACCGCCGAGATCATCGTGCTCGACTGCCGCTATGAGCGACGCCCCTCGCTGGGCACCTACCTCAGCGACGAGCAGTTCGCGTTCCTCGAGGACCGGCTCGCCAACAGCCCCTGCCACTTCAAGATCGTGATGAACTCGGTCCCGGTCACCCAGATGCCTCCGCAGTGGGACATCATCGGCGCGGACGACCGCTGGACGGGCTTTCCCGACGCGCGCGAGCGGCTGCGCAACTTCGTCAACGACCAGGACATCGACAACGTCTGGTTCGTCTCCGGCGACTTCCACGTCACCTTCCTCTCCCGCCTCGAGCCCCAGGGCGAAGACAACTGGTCACGGGTCCGAGAGATCGCCGTGGCCACGGGCAACGAGAACCCGGTCCCCAACGGCCTGCTCGGGCTCAACCCACCGCAGTTCGACTACGGCATCAACGAGGTTCGAGCCTGCTTGCTCGAGTTCGACCCCGAGACCGACTCGGTCACGCTGCGCTTCATCCGTCCCAACGGGGACGACGCGTACTTCGTCGAGATGACCTACGGCCAGTAGGCCCCTCAGGCAGCGGACGACTCCAACGTGCGCCGGAGGTTCTCCAGCGCGCGCTGCTGGAGCTGACGAATCCGCTCGCGGGAAAGATCGTACTGATGCCCGATCTCGGTGAGCGTGCGGGGCGTGGCGCCGTCGAGACCGAACCGCTGGCGAAGGATGTCCTGCTCGATGCTGGCCAGCGAGAGCAGCTTGCCGCGCAGCTTGGCCGCGTCGTTCTCGTCGCTGACCATGTCTTCGAGGGGCCGCTGGTCGGTGTCGATGAGCGTCTCGAGGACGGTGCGAGCGTCGTCACCGGAGCCTACGGGTGAGTCGAGGCTGATCTGCCGCTGACCCATCGCGTCGATGGTGAGCTCCACCTTGTCGACGGGAAGCTCGACCTCGGCGGCGATCTCGACCGGCGTCGGCTCGCGCTCGAGCGATTGGCGCAAGCTGATCCGAGCCCGGTTGACCTTGGCCGCGGTGGCCTGCAGGTGAGCCGGCAGGCGGATCGTGCGGCCTCGGTTGACGGCCGCGCGACGGATCGCGTGCTTGATCCACCAGCTGGCGTAGGTCGAGAACCGGAAGCCACGGGAGGGATCGAAGCGGTCGATCGCCTTCATCAGGCCGAGGTTGCCCTCCTGCACGCGGTCGTGAAGCGGCAGGAGGTTCTGCTGGAACCGGCCGGCGATGCGCACGACGAGCCGCAGGTTCGCCCGCGCGAATCGGTTGCGAGCGTTGCGAAGACCCGCCGACGCGCGGCGGACGCGAGAGACGTAGTCCGCGAACGGTCGGCTTCCCTTGCGCGGGGGTTTGACGGCCAGCACGATTTCGCGGTTGGCACCGCTGGCCAGCGTATCGAGGTCGGCTGCGACGCGATCGGCCCCGATGCACTCGGGATCGGCCAGACCCAGCTTGGCGGAGACGTCGTCGAGCAGCGCCGCGAACCGCTCGGCCGGCGCCTTGCGGTTGCTGTCGCGCACACCGCGTGCGGCCTGCGCCAGCGCGGTGAACTCCGCTTCGAGCTCGCTCGCCTTGTCGAAGCTCTCTCGCAGCACGTCCAACACCGCAGCGGTGTAGGGCGCGTACGAAAGCACCTGACGGTGGTAGTGGCGCCGGAGCGTCATCAGGTCGGCACCCAGGCGAGCTTCGTCGTCCTTCGTCATCACGGGATGACGCCCCACATCGCGCATGTATGCGGAGAATGCGGGGTTGGTTTCGGAAGCTTTTTTCTTGGTCGTGGACATCGCAACTCCTTGGGTCGGCCGCCGAAGGGCGGACGTTGCGCGGAATGTGAGCGGCCGAAGGGCGGCCGAGCGGGGACGGGATCTAGAACTCACCGAGAGGTGAATCCATTTCGCGCTGAGGGGTAAACGGGCCGTAAGCGGGGACAGGTCTCGAAGAACAACGCGCGCAGGCCCACAGCCTGCGTACGTCGATAGACTCCGCAAGTCCGCGATTGGTTACGACTCGCCCCTCGATCGGCCGATCAACCTGCCGATTCGGGCAGGAGCGGCGCCGAGTGGGCGGTGAACGCCGTTTGGTCCTGTAGACCCTCTGGCCACATCGCGTCGGCTTCCACGTCGTGAAATTTGCGCAGGTCGATGGTGAGCTGCCCGTCCTCGTGCGTGATCACGTCGGCGAAGCGCGCCCCGACCTCGACGTCGAGGTCGTTGTAGATGCGCCGCGCGTGGACCGAGTCGGAGAACGTGTTGTCGATGCCCGTGAGCGTGACGATGAAGATCGCGCGCTCCGCCGTGAGGGCCTCGAGCGAGAAACCGTACAGGGGGCTGGCCTCGTCGATGACGTGCATCACGGTCCAGCTCAACGAAAACACCGGAGAGTTGTTCCGAAGCAGCTCGAGGTCGACGACGCGCCGCATGGACTCCCCCTCCATCGTGGTCTCGTTGAGCAGCACCGCCACGCGGATGCCCGCCTCCACGACCTCGTTACCGCGGGCGTTGGCGACCCGGAGCATCAGGCACGGTTTGCCGTTGCGCACGTTGACGACGATCTTCTCGCTGAACATCACGTTCGCGCGCGTCCTGGCGAACTTGGTGAAGATGATCCCGGTCCCGACCGCGACCCCGAGCATGCCCACGATCGACTCGACGGTCACGATCGCGTCGGCGTAGTTCGACGCCGGGGACAGTGCCCCGTAGCCGATCGTCGAGATGGTCTGCACCGAGAAGAAGAAGGCGTTGGCAAAGGTCAGCCTCTCGCCCGTCTCGACCGCCATCGGGTCCAGCCAGTACAACAGCGCGAAGGTCAGGTTTGCGAGCGCGAAGATGCCGACGAACAGCGTGACCAGCCACGTCCACGAACCCCGCATGAGCTCGTAGTAGAGGTCTTGAAGCGGTCGCTGAGGCAATCCAATCCGGATCGCGTCTTCGGGACCCCGATAGCGGCGACGCTCCTCGGCCATGCTGCCCCCGTTGTCGCGGATTTGCAGGTTCGGCCCAAGAAAGCGCCCGAAACTTGCGCCGAACCCGGCACGGCGCCCACCTTGAGTGGGTGCGACGCGCCCTCTGGCTGCTGCTTCTCGGACTTTCCGCGTGCGATCGCGCCGCGACGGCGGAGCCAGCTCCCGAACCCGCGCCTGCGGCGGTCCCAGCACCGACGGCGACGCCCGAGCCACAGCGCCCCCCCGACGAGGCCAAAGCCACCGACGACGCCGAGCCACCGCCGCCGGAAGGCGTCCCCGGAGGTGGCCCCGACCCCCGTACCCTCGACGGGAGCGCGTCGACCTCGATCGGCAGCCCGACCGAAGGCTCACTGCGCGGCGGCGTCCCTCTGCCTCTGAGCGGGCCAGGGTTCGTCTTCAACCCCCGCAAGGACCCCGAGCGTCGCCATGGCACCTGGGAGGTGGTCCGCGCGCTGATGGACGCGGCCGCGGCCGTCGATGAGGCCAACCCTGGAAACACGCTCGTCGTGGGCGACCTGTCGCTCGAGCGTGGCGGCGACATCAACGGGCACGCGTCCCACCGCGCGGGCCGGGATGTCGACGTCATGTTCTACCTGCTCGCCGAGGATGGGTCGGCGTTCGACGCAAAGGCGATCCCGATCGAGCCCGACGGGACTGGCGTCGACTACAAGGACCTCACGACGGCCGACGACGACGTCAGCGTCCGTATCGACGTTCCCCGAACGTGGGCCTTCGTACACGCGCTCGTCGCGGACGAACGCAACGCGCTGGGCCGCATCTTCGTGGTCGAGCACGTCCGCACCATGCTGCTCGAAGAAGGCAAGCGAGCCGGCGCGAGTGCGCAGGTGTTGGAGCGCGCGGGCCATCTGATGTGCCAGCCCAAGTTCCCCCACGACGACCACATGCACATCCGCTTCTTTTGCGCCCCCGACGACATCGAGGCGGGGTGCCTCGACACCGCTCCGGTCTTTCCGTGGCACCGCAAACGGCTCAAGGCCGCCGGAGTCAGCGCCAAGCTGGCCGGGCCCCGGTCGACGCCGCGGCCCACGCTCACCAGCACCAAGGATGCAGCCCAGAAGAAGCGCGAGGAGGTCGGCGCGTTCGATCCGGCCGTCGACGCGTTCCTCGAGCGTCGCAAAGCCTGGGCGAAGAAACCCAAGACCGGCCGCAAGTACTGCCGCTAGCGGTCTGTGCGGCCGATCTCCAGGACGACGCCGTGCGACGCCAGGCGGCGAGCGAGGCCGTCGAGCGCCACCTTGCTGCCGTACGACATCGAGTCCACGCCGACGATGCGAATGGCGCTCGAGCCCGAGGTGATCTCGGTCGCGATTCGGTCGTGAAGGTCCGCCACGTCGCGCAGACGCATCTCGCGAGGCGCGTCGAGGTACGCGGGGGACATGGGCTCGAAGGTCGAGGACATCTCCCGTGCATCGGCCAGAACGCGGGCAGGTTGAGGGCGGAGGATGCGCATGCCGAACGCGCGGATTGCCGGGGGATGCAGACCCCGGTGCCTACATAGCCTTAGAAGTAGTATTTGGGGATCCGAGGTGCGGAAGTATGGGTGATCGTGGTGTCATAGTTGCGTGGATGGACGGACGGAGACACTCCTGGCCCACGCCAGCGCCTACGTGAGCGCTGGACGGCTTGCAGAGGCAGAGGGCGCATACAACGCAGTCCTCGAGGCCCACCCGGATGAGCATCGCGCGCATCTGGGGCTGGCGGACTGCGTCGCCGCCCGAGGGCTCAGCGACTGGGCGGTCGACCACCTCGTCGAGCACGCCCGCGCCTACGCCGAGCAACAGGCCATGCGCGGCGCCTTCGCGCTGATGACGAAGGCGCTGGCCATCGCGCCAGGCCGCCTCGACCTTCACATCGACGTCGCCGAGTTCGAGGCGCTCGACGGCCGCGCCGAGATGGCCGCGCTGCGGCTGGAGAACCTCGCGCGGACCTATCTCGCCCGGGGCCAAGAAGAAGAGGCCGAGCTGGTGCTCGACGCGGCCGCTGCGTTCCGTTCGGCACCCGAGCCCGACGACTTCGATGAGCCGGAGCTCGCCCCGTTCATCAACCCGCACACCGGCGTCTGCACGCCCGGACCCCGCCCAGCGGTCTCGCCCGAGAGCTCGACCGTGCGGGTCACCGCCTCTCCTCCCCCTCCGCCGCCGCGCTCCAAGGTCGCCTCGGCTCCACCAACTCCACCGGCCACGAAGCAGTCCACGCGCGTGCTGGCGGCACCGCCCGCGCCGCCCAAGAAGAAGCGCGCGAGCCGGGGAAGGGCCAGCGGTGCGGCACCCAAGTGGCGTCCTTCCACGGTGGTCAACGATCCTCCACCGCGCAGGGTTCGGAAGAAGCCAGCGCCAGCGCCTCCGGCCGCGACCACGGCACGCATGGCGCTGCGCCGGGCCCCAAGGCCTCCCAAGACCGCCGCCGCCATGGCGACCTACGAGTTTGCGCGCCCCTCGATTGCGGCCGCGCCTTCGCCCAAGAACGGCGGGAAGACGCTGGACAAGCTGCCGCCCCTGCCCCTGGCCGCGAGGCTTCGCGCCACCTCGGCCGGCGTCGCCCCGCCGGCCGACGAAGACCGCACGGCGACCTGGCGCGCGGCGACCTGAGCCCACCCAGCTGAACACTCAGCTGAACAGGATCAGCGCCGTCGCCACGCACACGGGCTTCTCGGCGCCGTCCGCCTCGAAGCTCAGCCCGAAGCGGCCGAGCTGACCGCCGGCCTTCGGCTCGAGGCTCTCGAGCACGGCGGTGAGCCGAACCTTCGAGCCGACGGGGGTCACGGCCGGAAACCTCAGCTTGTCCAGGCCGTAGTTGATCATCGCGTCCACCGAGTCGACGACGAGCAAACGCTCGAAGAGCAAGACGGGGAGCAGGCTGAGGATCAGATAGCCGTGGGCGATCGGCCCTCCCCACGGGCCCTCGGCCGCGGCGCGCTCGGCATCGACGTGGATCCACTGGTGATCACCCGTCGCGCCTGCAAACGCCTGGACCCGGGCGGCGTCGACCTCGACTGGCTCGCTTGGTCCGAGTTGCCGGCCGATGAGTTCACGCAGGCCGTCGACACCGTGCACACGAAACGGGGGGGTCATGCGTGCACCGTACCCGACGACACGCAGGCGTTCATACGCGCACGGTGATCGAGCCAACGGTGCTGCTGTCTCCGACCGACACGCGAACGAGGCAGAGCGCCCGCGGGGTGCCCATGCGCCGAAACAGCCGCATCGCCAAGACGAGCTGCTCGCCCTTGGCCTGAACCGTGTGATGAGGGAGCACGTCGACGATGAAGCCCGTGCTCATCGCCTCGCACCGCACGTCGGCGCTGTGCAGATTGGTGCCGCGAAGCGTCGCGACGGCCATACCACCGCTGCGGATCGTGGCCGTGCTGAACGCCATCCCCTCGATGTGGGGCACCCCGCCGGCGCTCGATGGCCCACCCGAGCGGCGACGCAGGGCAGCAGTCAAGGAGAGCGCTCGATCGAGTGGGGGACGCTGGGCCATCACGACGGTAGTGAGAGCAAGCGCCCGGCCAAGGTCACGAGACCTCGCCTGAGCACGTGAGATCACGCAGTTACCCGCCGGACGCGAAATCGCGCCGACACTCGCGCGGCGAGACGACGCCCCCGGGCGCGGTTGTGGAGGTGGCGACTCTAGGAGCCTGCGACATGTACCTGCGCCCGCTGGCGACGCGCCGATTTCACGCGGCGCCGACGGCTTTGCGCAGACCAGCGCCGAGGGCATCGACGTCGAGCGTGTCCAGAGCACCATCGACGCGGGCGCGCGCGTACTCGCCTTCGGCCGACGCCGAGCCCCGAAGCGTGCCGAGGGCAAACGCGAGGTTGGCCTCGCCGTCCTCCTCGAGCTCGCGTAGGGCGAACGCGCCGGCCTCGGACGCGTCTTGCAGATCGCCGAGGTTGTCCTGAAACGCGGCCAGTCGCTTGAGCAGCGGCTTGACGTCGACCCGGAGCGCGGGCCGCAGGAACTCGACCGTGTAGCGCAGCCGCTTGCCGAGGATGCGCAGCTGGTGCGCGTCGTCCAGCAGATGCGTCGCGCGGAACGTCTGGACGCCCGCCTCGAACGCCGACAAGCGGGCCTCGAGCAGTGGGCCCATGTGGTCGGCCAGCGGCCCACAGGCATGCGAGGCGTTGGTGAACTTGCGCTCGGCGGCCTCGGCCAGCTCGCTCCACCTGCTGCTGTCGAGGGCGTCGACCAGCTCGTTGCGCGCGCGACGACGTCGCAGCTCGAGCCGCTGCGCGAGCCCATCCCACCCCGCCTCGGGCTCGGGGCCGAAGCGCTGACGCCACGCGGGCAGGGCGAGCACGGAGACGTCGAGGTCGCGCACCGCACCGAGGCGGCGACCGAGCCAGCGAAAGCCGCGGCCGAGCAGCTTGCGGTCGGCCTCGGTGAACGCGGCGTCGAACACTCGAAGGGCCGTACGCAAGCGACGTGTCGCCACCCGCATCTTGTGCAGGTGCTCGGTGTCGAGGCCGATGCGGGTGCCGGGCTCGTAGTTGCGAATCAGCTGGAGCTGCTGGCGACAGACGGCCCGGGCGGCCTCGGCCATGTCGGTGTCGGCATCGAAGGCGGCCGCCTCTGCGCTCCAGTCGTAGGCAGGCAGCGCGAGCAGCTCTCGCGCGCGGACGTACTTGCTGCGGCCCGACGCCTGCAGATCGAGCGCCGAGAACACCTCGGCCAACCTGTGCAGCGGGGCTTCGGACCCTTCGACCAGCTCCGCTTCGACCTCGACGAAGGCGCCCGCCTCTTCGTCGTCGCCGCCGAGGACCTTGACCGTGTCGACGCACACCTCGATCCGACTCCCATCGACGATGACGGTGTGCAGCGTCCGGTCGGTGTGCAGGCTGAGCACCGGGCCGGCCTCTTCGTCGAGGGCGACGCCGAGCATCTTTGCGAGGAGCTTGCGGAGGGTCCGGCCGGGGTCCCCCTTCTTGGAGACCGGCGCGGTGAACTCGCTGCGACGCATGACGAGCCCCGACTCGATGGGCACGGGCTTGACGTCGACTTGTCGGCCGCTGCTCTTGGCGCGGACGCGAGCCGAGAGCCCCATGGAGACGAGCTCGGCGCCCGAGGTGTCGAGGTACGTGTCGCGCTGCTCGATCGACTCGGTGTCCACCAAGGTGCCAACGGCCACGAGGCGCTCGAGAAGCGCGTCGGGGTCGAACGAGGGGCCCGCGATCAGCTTGAGCTCGACTTCTTCCACTGGCCTGCGCACTTTGGAACCCCCGGCTGCCGTTGGCAAGAGGTCGCACGGGGCGCGGGCGGCCTTCTGCGCCCGGCTCAGGGGCTCACGCTGTAGACGTGAACCTTGCGTTTTCGGGCCCACGTCATGTCCAGCCGGAGAACGGAGTCGAGCGCGAACCCCGGAACGTCGCTGTCGAGTTCCTGCAATGTGATGAAGCGAACGACGCGGCCCAGGCCCTGCACGCGCCGCGCGAGCCGCTCG
This sequence comes from bacterium, assembly GCA_024742475.1. GTDB lineage: Bacteria > Myxococcota_A > Polyangia > Nannocystales > Nannocystaceae > CAJXVA01. The sequence continues at coordinate 489,208 of JANSYI010000001.1, forward strand.
GTGAACGCGTAGGGGAAGGCGGTCGAGCAGGTGTACAGCACCGTCGCGTCGTGCAGCGCGGTCCGCAGCACGTCCTCGTTGCGAAGCTCGACCACGCCGGGCCGCCACAGGCCCTCCGCCTCGCCCCGGCTCACCACGCCCACGGCGCGCTGATGGCGGTCCCGGGCCAGCTCCACCCCGACGGCTCGACCCACCCCGGAGCGAAGGGCCGCGGCGACGACGACCTTGCCGACCCCGCTGCCGAGGTCGACGAACACGTCCTTGCGTTGGAGCTCGAGCGCGTCGATGAGCTGGACCGTCGCCGCGGGCATGATCTCGCCGTAGGTCGGGCTGCTCTTGACCCGCTCGACCCGCCGCTCCTCTCGCTCGGCGATCTCGAACCCGTCGACGTCCCGATACAGCCGGCGCAAGGTGGCGCGGACGCGCGCCGAGTCGGTGGAGGACACGCTGCACGTGTAGCAGACGGCATGGTCAGCGCGCGCGCCTATCGATACACTCGGGAGCCGATGCCAAAGGTGAGCGCGGGCCTGTTGATGTGGCGAATGCGCGACAGCGGGATCGAGTTCCTCCTCGCTCACCCCGGCGGCCCCTACTTCTCACGCAAAGACGCCGGCGCGTGGACGCTGCCCAAGGGCGCGGTCGAACCGGGCGAGACGCCGCTGCAGGCGGCGAAGCGCGAGTTTCGAGAGGAGACCGGCTTCGACTACGGCCAGGGCCCGTTCTTGGAGCTGGGGACGATCCGCCAGCGAAGCGGAAAGATCGTGCACGGGTGGGCATTCGAAGGCGACGCCGACCCAGCCGACCTTCGAAGCGAGACGTTCGAGATCGAGTGGCCACCCCGCTCGGGCAAACGACGGATCTACCCCGAAGTCGACCGAGTCGCGTTCTACCGCCCCGAGGTCGCGCGCATGAAGATGATCGAGGCGCAGGTGCCGTTCATCGATCGCGTGCTCGCGACGCGATAGCGCTCACAGCCCCGCGATCCAGCCGCGCAGCAGCTCGACCGCTTCGGCGTCGCGGCGGTCGATGCCCAGCGGAGGCATGTCGCCCACCTCGGGGTCCTCGGTCTCGCCGGAGAAGGCCTGAAAGATGATGCTGCCGGCGGGGTCGCCGGGGATGATGCGGACGCCGGCGGCCATGGCTGAGCTCTCGGTCTCGACGTCGATGACGTTGGCCAGCGCGACGTCGGGGCGCAGGTCGAACGCGCTGGCCGGCCCGTCGCTGCCGTTGTGGCAGTGGGTGCACTGACCGACGAAGAGCCCGAGCACGGCGTCGGTGGTGGGGTCGCCCGCGTCGATGTCACCCGCGGGCGCGTTGGGCTGAGAGAACGACGCCTCGAGGTCGTCCATCGCGGGGCCGAGCTGAAAGGACTCGAAGCCGAGCGCAAAGACCGGGGCGCTCTCGTGGCACTCGCGGCACTCGAGGCGCGCGGGGATGGTGTGCGCGAGCGGGCCATCGTCGGTCTGCACGGTGACCTCGGTGCTGAAGGTGATGTCGAGCTTCTGGGCGGAGCGCCCCTCGGCGTCCCAGGCGTAGTCTTCGTAGCCCCAGCCGCCGTCTTCCTCGACGTGCATCACGCGGGTCTCCACCGGGATGAACCGACCGTCGCGCGGATAGCCGAACGTCTTGAAGAACACGGTGCCGGGCGGGAACTGCCAGTGCTCGCTCGAGTTGTCGACGACCGCGCCCTCGGGCAGCACGAGGTGCCGATGCTTCTCGCTGCCGCTGGACCACAGGGGCCACCGCGGCTCGTACGGCACCGCGCGGTCGGGGACGGAGGTGGGATCGCCAGGCTCCGCGTAGAGGCCGACGTCGTCGAAGTCGTCGGGCAGGGGCTGCAGCGGATCCGCGAGCCAGGAGCCAGGTGGGATTTGTCCTACATCATCCTCCACACCGGGAGAACAGCCGAGAAGCGCCCCGCAGAGGGCGGCGAGGGCACATCGATGCGCCATGGCCGTGCAGGGTAGCAGCAACGGGAACCTCCGCGGTCGCCCTCCGCACACCTTCTCCGGATCGAAGGTCACCGCCCGTGAACGCCAAGCTCTCCTCCGCACTGCTCGCCTCCTCTCTTCTCGCGTTGCTCGCAGGCTGCGACACCGACCCTCAGGGTCGACAAGCCGCCGCATTCGAAGGCTCTTGCGTCGGCTTCTGCGGAGGTGAGGCGCCCACGGGCTGCTTCTGCGACGCCGACTGCATGGAGAACGGCGACTGCTGTCCCGACGCCGCCCGAGAGTGCACCGTGGTCGCCAACGAAGAAGAGTGCGGCGATCACGACAGCACCGGTGACGACGATTCCGGCGACGCCGACGCCGACGCCGACGACGATCCCGATCCCAACGACCTGTGCTTCCTCGGGCCCGACCGTGACAACAGCGTGTGCGTCCCGCTCGCCTTCCCCGGCTCGCCCTCCGGCTACAACTACCCCTCGCCGCTCAACAACAACTACCGCAAACCCGTCGCGTACATCGACCTCGACCAGGTCGACGAGAGCACCAAGATCGCGCCGAACTTCTCGCTCGGCGAGATCGCCACGCGAGTCAAGGGTCGCTACGCGGTCGTGCAGCCGCACGCGGTCGAGCGGCTGCAGGCGATGCGCGACGCAGCCGGCGGCCTGCGCATCAACTCGGGCTACCGGTCCCCCTCGTACAACTCCGGCGTCGGCGGTGCCACGCGCTCGCGCCACATGTACGGCGACGCGTTCGACATCAAGCCGCTGTCCACCAGCATCAACGCACTCGAGGGGGTGTGCACCAGCAACGGGGGCAAGCTCGTCGAGTACAACAGCCACGTCCATTGCGACTGGCGCTTCGATCCCCAAGACCAAAAGCTCTTCGGCGCCGCCGCCATCGCGCCCGGCACCTATCCCGACGACTTCGCGGTCGACGAGTACAGCGCGAGCATTCAGCGCAGCGAGGGCGTGCTCAGTGCCCCCGCCCAAGGCTTCGACGAGGGCGAGCCCGTCCGCCGCTGGACCGCCTTCGACGCCAGCGGTGACATCGTCGCCGAGCTCACGGGCGAGACCTTCACCCCGCCCGCCGACGCAGCGTCGGTGAGCGTCGACGTCGGCCGCGTCGTCGAAGTCACCGCCGAGCTGTAGCGAGCTTGGCTCCGGCCCCGCTCATCGTTTCTCGGCTTGGCGGCGGAGCCAGGCCGTCGCGACCCCCACGAAGGATTGCAGCCGACCGCGTCCGTCGGGTGTCTCCAACGCTACGACTCGCTCCTCGAGTTGGCGTCGGGTCCGCGACGTCCCCTTCTGGGTGGCCCACCGGTGCACTTCCTCGAGCACCGCCGCTCTGGCGGCCCGCAACCGCGGAAGGTTCAGATTGAGCAGGCTCAGGTCCTCGGTCGCTCGTCGGTCATCGCGGTCCGTGGCGACCGCCTCTCCCCGGGGGGTGAAGCGGACGCGCCGCTCGCAGTCCGGGGATCGTGGATCGAGCGAAATGGGGCGGTCCCCTTTCGCGGTGTCGCAATGCTGCTGCTGCGCGGCCTGCCCCTCGCCCCCCAGGCACGCGGCGAGTAGGTTCGCGTAGTCGAGCTCGGGATGGGCGCCTCGCGGAGCCCAGTGTTCGATTTTCATGCCCCGGAACTCGTCTCGGATTCGACGCATGCAGTAGCAGCAAAGGTGTCCCTGCTCGGCGAGGAGTGCGGCTCGGAGAGCCTCCTTGGCCTCTTTGGGACACTCATCGAATCGCGGACGAGGCTTCTGCTTGCGGAACCTCAACCAGGCTGCCGGTTGCCCCCCCTTGTCGATTCGCCGCATCAGGCCCCGCGCAGCATCAGCGCGGTCCGCAGACGAACGACCTCGCGGTCATCGTCCCCGAATCGAGCCGCGAGCTTCTCGACCGCTGCCTCGGCCTCCTCGTCGGAGCCAACCTCCACGAGTCGCGCAGCCTCATCCAGCTCGCTCTCTGTCGCCGGATCTCGAGCGGTCGCCCCCATGACTTCCTCCAAAATCGCGTTGGAGTCGCGCCCCTTCGTGGGATGGCTTGCGGGATAGATGTTGAAGTCTTCGAGTACGAAAAGGCTCTCGACATCCACCGATCCGACCACTTGGGGCGAGTGGGTTGTCACGACGAATTGGCAGCTTGGGAACGCGCTCAGGAGCCGAGGAAGGACGCTTCGTTGCCACTTCGGGTGAAGGTGAAGCTCGATCTCGTCGATGACCACGGTCGCGACGCGCGCCTTCATCGGAGCGTCGAAGCCATACTGCAAAAGCGCAAGCCGTCGCGAGATGGTCATCGCGAGCACGATCAGAGACCTCTCGCCATCGGACAGCATGTCCGCGGACAAGACTTGTCCAGCCTTGTCGAAGACGAGTTGAGAGCGCCCACGACCGACGGGTCGGGACCGGTCAATCCTGGGCGAGGAAAGCCCGGGAACCATGCGCTCGATGCTCTTCCGAACGAACTCGAGCGCGGGGTCTGCAGCATGTAGGTCCTGCTGCTCGACGCGCCGCTGGTTCTCCAGGTCCTCCTGACTCCGGAACCAGCCCTCGCAGAACTCGAAAGGAGTGGAGTTGCCTTGAACGTCATCGAACGCGGGATGGCGCGACCTGCCAAACATCCTCCCAGAAGAGGGCTCGCGTCCATCTGCGGTCCTCGGGCGCGGTGTGAACAGCGCCTGACGCCCGACGGGGAAGCAGATCACGAGCGGCGCATCCGTATCGGACGCTGCCTCGACAGCGTCCGGGTCACGAGGCTGTAGCAGCCCGACCTCTGGATGCCACATCACAACGAGCGAGTGAGGACCATACTCGAGGGTGCAAGTTGCCCTGCCGGCTCCGGCACGCACGTCCTCTCCAGCGAGAAGGTCCCGTTTCGAGAGATAGCTCCATCCGAAACGCCGATCCGCAGCGGCCACGCTACAGATCTCGAGCGCGCGGACGATCGAGCTCTTCCCGCTGCCGTTGACCCCGATCAAGACCGTCAGCTGACGGTTCAGGTCGAGTTCGAGTTCCTTGAACCCGCGGAAGTCCTTCAGGCGTAGCGTCTGAATCCACATGGGCTGCCTTTGCAGTATGGCATAGGGTCTCGGCGCCCTGGCCCGCGGCCGCTCCGATCTGAACGCCGGCCCATATGCGCAGTCGCGCGCCGCGGCGTTCGGCGCTACGGTTGCTCCGCGATGGTCAGGATGATCGTGCTCACAGGGCTCCTTGCACTCTCTGCGTGCATCGTTGGCGATGACGACGAGAACCCGCCGCCGACGATGAGTGGTGGCACCACGTCGGAGGCGCCCGTGGATCCGACGAGCCCCAGCTCGACGACCGCCGCACCACTGAGCGTCTGCGAGATGTTCGAGGCGTGCACGTCGGCGTGTGCCGAGCTCGACGTCGGCGCGCAGACTCAGACGGTGCGGCGAGACTGCCTCGCCCTGTGCCCGCCGCCGGACTTCGGCATGAACGCTGCGTCTGTGACCCAGTGGGGAGAGACGTGTGCAGGGCTGTTTCCGCCCGAGGGGGTCTCGAGCAGCGGCGGGGGCTCATCGGGAGACACCTCGACCGGCACGGCCGATACGGGGACGGACGGTGACACCACGGGCGGCGCGCGACTGCAGCGCTCGCTGGATTCGGTCGTCGGGCACGTCCCCTCCGAAGACGAGCCGACCTGCACCGAGTGGACGTTGGCCTGCACGGCGTTCGAAGACGCCGCGCAGGGGTGAGCGCCTCGCCTCGTCACCTCGGGGGTGGTGCGGCTGCCGCCGCGCGCTACACTCCCGGCTTCCGATGCTCGATCTCAAAGCGAAGCTCGCGTCGGCGGGCCTGGTCAGTCAAAAGGACATCGACCGGGTCGAAGCCAAGAAGAAGAAGGGCAAGCGGAAGAAGAAGGGCAAGGGCGGAGGCCCGGGCAAACCCGGCGTACGACCCCTCGACGTCAAGGGCCTGCGCGACGCGAAGAAGGGCGAGCTCTACGACGCGGTGCGGCGGTGGGTGGAGAAGGCCCGGCTGGATCGCCTCGGAATCCCCAGCGAGCGCTGCGAGCCGTTTCACTTCCCCGAGATCGCCGGCCGCGTGGGGCGTCTGATGATCGAGCCAGAGCTGTCCAAGCGCGTTCAGGCCGGGGACGCCGCGGTGATCGCCTTCATGAGCAACAGCGGGCTGGCTCACGCCGTGGTGCCCGCGGCCGGGGCTCGTGACGTCGCCACCCTCAAGGAAGAGTGGCTGCGCGTGCTTCCGGGCGACCCTCGCGCGGGCAAGATCATCAAAGAGTGACGATCGACTACACTGGCTCGGCATGGGTTTTCTGATCGTCCTCGCCCTCTCGATCGGGATGGCGGTCGATGCATCGAACATCGGCTACGACAGCGGCGACACGCCCGGGTTCTCCCCGGGGCCCGTGGGCTGGTTCTTCTTCGCGCTCTTCCTGCCGATCCTCGCGGTGCCGGTCTACTTGATTCGGCGTCCCGCCCTGCGTCAGGCCTCGGAGCAGAAACGACTGCGTGCGCAGCAGTTCGCGGCCTTGCCTGGCGCCGTCTACTCGGCATACGCCGCCGCGAACCCGTACGGCCCGCGACCGCCCTACCCCGGCGCCGCGCCCTACCCGGCCCCTCCCCCGCAAGCTCCCTACCCCGGCGCCGCGCCCTACCCGGCCCCTCCCCCGCAGCCGCCCTACGGCGCACCTCCCCCGCAGCCGCCCTACGGTGGGCCTCCCCCGCAGCCTCCCTACGGCCAGCCACCGCAGGCCCAGCAGCCACCCCAACCGCAGGCCCAGCAGCCACCCCAACCGCAGGCCCAGCCGGCGCATCACGGCAGCTCGTCCAGCTCGATGACCGCAGGCGACTTGGCCGACGGCATCCGGCAGCTCAGCGAGCTGCGCGAGCGTGGTCTGCTGAACGAGGCCGAGTTTCAGGCCCGCAAGGCCGCGCTTCTTCGCAAGGTCTGAGCGCAACCTGGGCGCGTAGTACCGTGTAGCCGTGCAGCGGACCACGCTCCTCGACGAGGACGAGGCGCAACCGGACCGAGACTTCGAGGAGATCGGCCCGGAGATTGGCCGTTTCGCGGTCATCGGGCGGCTGGGCGCGGGCGGCATGGGCCAAGTCCTCGAAGCGCACGACCGGGAGCTCGACCGCCGCGTCGCCGTCAAGGTTCTGCACGACCACGCCGTCGGGTCTGCGACCGGAAAGGCCCGGCTCCTGCGTGAAGCGCAGGCGATCGCCAAGCTGTCTCACCCCAACGTCGTCGCCGTCTACGACGTCGGCCGTCACCGCGACCAGGTCTACATCGCCATGGAGTTCGTCGCGGGCCGCACGCTCGGAGCCTGGCTCGAAGAGGACGCGCGCCCGTGGACGGAGATCGTACAGGTGTTCGTGCAGGTCGCCGAGGGGCTGCAGGCGATGCACGAGCTGGGCATCGTCCATCGCGACCTCAAACCCGACAACATCCTCGTCGACCAGCGCGGCCGACCGCGCATCATCGACTTCGGCCTGGCCCGTTCGTCGGGCGAGCCCGAGACCCCGACCGACGCTCCGCCTGCACCCAACGCGCTGCTCGGTGTGCAGCTGACGCGAACCGGCGCCCTCGCGGGCACGCCGCGGTACATGTCTCCCGAGCAGTTCCGGCACGATCGGCTGAGCCCCGCGTCCGACCAGTTCTCCTACTGCGTGGCCCTGTTCGAAGCTCTCTACAACCGGTCGCCATTCGTCGGCAAGACGCTTGGGGCACGCGCGGCATCGGTGCTCTCCGGGGAGGTCCAAGACCCCGGTCAGGGACCCGTGCCCGCGGAGCTGTTCGATGTCCTCAGACGCGGCCTTCGTGTCGACGCCGATGCCCGATGGCTCTCGATGGGCGAGCTCGCGGCGCTGCTGCGTGACCTCGCAGCCGCGCACGACCCCGATCTGGACAATCCACAGGACGCGCGTGGGCGCCGACGCACCATCGCGGCGCTGGTCGTGCTCATCGTCTGCGGGCCGGGAGCTGCCAACTTGGCGTTGGTGGCCGGCTGGCTCGAATACGACGCGCTCACCCACCTTGGGGTTACGGTCGCCAGCGCGATCGCTTTCGCTCTGATCTCCGTCACGATGCGCTCGATGTGGAAGGAGAGCCGCTTCGGGCGACGCCTCATCGGATACGGGATCGGTGTCGTGACGACGTTCGTGGGCCACGCCGTCGTTGGACTCGCGTGTCAGCAGCCGCCCCACGAGTCGGCGCTCGCGAGCCTGGTGTCCTTCACGGGGCTGACGTTTCTGGCCTCGGCCTTCATCCACCCCGTCCTTCGCATCCTGGGCTTCCTCGGCGTCGGCGGCTTCCTCGTCGGTGTCGCCCTGCCCGAGCACGCGGTGAGCGTTCACAACGTGACGATGACGCTGTCGATGCTCGCGCTGCTCGTCATCGTCCCGCGGCGCAAGAGCCTGCCGTGGATCTCACGCGCCGCGTCCTCGACCGGCACGGCGACCGGTGGGTGAGCCAAAGTGCCATCCGCGCGACCTGCGGCAAGCCGGCGGACTTCCCGCGGTTTGCACGCAGGCCGACGCTCGCCCCTTTCTCGGCCCATCGCTTGCGCACTCGAGCGATTCAGGGGTCTTAATGTCGGCATGGCTTCTCGCAGGGCGCAGCCGACCGACGTCGGCAAGCTCTACGCCGATCACGCCTCCCGCGTGTTTCGGTGGGTGCTGCGGTTCTACCCGCGGGCCGAGGCCGAGGAGGTCGTGCACGAAGTCTTCGTCAAGGCGCTCGAACGCATCGAGAGCTTTCGCGAGGATGCCTCGGTGACCACGTGGCTGTATCGGCTCACGACCAATCACTGTCTCAACCGGCTTCGCAACGCGAACCGACGGGCAGAGCTTTGGCGTGAACACGGGCAGGCACCCTGGACGGTGCCCTGCGGGCTGGCCGACCAGGACACGGTCACCTTTCTTCGGCAGTTCTGGCGACGGCTCGACGACGAGCACGTGGCCATCGGGCTGCACTACTTCGTCGATGGCATGAGCCACGCCGAAGTCGCCCGGGTGGTCGGCTGTTCGCCGCGCACCGTGGGCAATCGCATCGCCCGACTCCGCGCCCTCGCGCGCGACGCTGCCGACCACCCCGAAGGAGCCTCCCTGTGAACGAGCACGACAACGTCCACCACCTTCACGCGGACCTCTTCTCCCGCGACGGACACCTCACCATGCTCACCATCGATCGCTTCGAGTCCGGCGAGCTCTCGACGGCGGGGTGTGAGACGGTGATCGACCACGTCGAATCGTGCGAGGTGTGTGCACATCGTCTGGCGGCCATTCGAACCGACGCGGTCTCGCTCGAGCCACCGGCCGAGGTCCTCGCCCGCGCCGCTTCGGCAAACGAGTCCGGGCGCTCTTGGTTGGGCACGCTCGCCATCGCGGGCACTGTGGCCGCCGCGGCTGCGCTGCTGGTGATGGCCGTGCCCCAGCCGCAGCAAGTCGAGCGCAACGTCGATGAAGAGGCGCGGCTCACCGCGAGCCCCTACACGACCACCGCCGAGCTCGAAGGCGCCGTCACGTTCGATCCCGCGATCGACGTCTCGATCGTGGCGAGCGAGTCGAGCGAGGCGGTAGAACATGGCGACCGCGTCTCGTGGGACACGACCCTCACGCTCAACGTCTCGCCCCATGAGGCGGGTTACGTGGCCGTCGTCTCGGCGACCGAGATCCTCGGAGAGGAACTCGCCGATACCGACGGAGGCGGTGCCGACCATGACGTCGTGGTGCTCATGCCCGTGACCCAACTGCAAGCTCGCTCCGGTCCGCATGCGCTCACGCTCGAGCACTCCGCGCGCGTGTCCGCGGAGACCTCGAACGAGCGGCTGATGGCGATCTTCTGCGAAGAGCCGTTCGAGCTCGACGACCCGTTCGATCCGGCGTTGCCCAGCCTTCGCCCCGACTGCACGAGCGTCGAGGTCACGCTCACGCGCTTCGGTGAAGTCGCCGACAGCTGAGTATGGCGTCGGAACGCAGCGTTCCGACGATGACGCCGCGCGTTGCACCTCGGACCCAGTAGTCTAGGGGTACGCACATGTCCAAGCCGATCTCACTGACAGTCCTCGACAATGGTCCTCTCAAGGTCTCGGCGGACTCGCTGACGCTCCACTACTGCGGCGAGCCGCTCGAGGTCGAGGCGGGCAGCGACGTCTACATCTGCCGCTGCGGCCAGAGCAAGAACGCGCCGTTCTGCGACGGCAGCCACCAGAAGGTCGGCTTCGTCGCCGAGCCTCCCAAGGGCAACGACAAGGACATCAAGGTCTGGGAAGGCAAGACCATCCGGACCTTCTTCAACCCCAACACGTGCATGCACGCCCTGTACTGCAAGCCGCTCAAGGACTTGCGGGCGCGCGAGCTCGGCGGCGACACCGACGCCGCCGCCGAGATCGCCCGCGTCGTCATGTCGTGCCCCTCGGGCGCGCTCAACTACGAGTCCACCGAGGTCACGCCTCCCCAAAGCGCCGACGGCCCCGACATCGACGTTCGCGAGGGTGGCGAGTGCCGAATCCAGACCGCGTTCCAGATCAACGCGACACCCGGGGAGCGGCAGGACATGAGCCGCGCAACGCTGTGCCGCTGTGGTCTATCGAAGAACAAACCCTGGTGCGACGGCGCCCACAAGAAGCGAGAGGACTTCAAATAAGATGCAGTACCTCCACACGATGATTCGCGTCCGCGACCTCGATGCCGCGCTCGACTTCTTCGTCGACAAGCTCGGGCTCGTCGAGACCCGCCGCAAGGACGTGCCCAAGGGGCGCTTCACGCTCGTCTTCCTCGCGACCGAGCCCGGCGCGCCCGAAGTCGAGCTCACCCACAACTGGGACCAAGATGAGCCCTACTCCGAGGGCCGAAACTTCGGTCACCTCGCATACAGAGTCGACGACATCTACGCGACCTGCCAGCGGCTGCTCGACGCGGGCGTGACGATCAACCGGCCCCCGCGCGACGGACACATGGCCTTCGTTCGATCGCCCGACGGCATCTCCATCGAGCTGCTGCAAGAGGGCGACTCGCTCGCACCCGCCGAGCCCTGGGTGAGCATGGAAAATTCCGGGCACTGGTAGGCAACATTCATCGGCCTACACGCACTCACCCCGCGTGGTCGATTCCTCTGGGATGAAGTGGGTGATGCGCTGGCTGGCGTCGGCGCTCAGCGTGTTCTTGTTCGTTGCATACCTGCCCGGCTGTGACGCGCCCGCTGACGACGAGCCCGCGGCGGAGATGACGGGCGCCGGTGGCAAGGCGGACGACGCCGCGCTCAGCGAGGCCGACATCGACCTGATCGGCGCGCTCGAGGCCGAGTGCGGCACGCAAGCCGACGCCCAGCGTTGGGCCGACGCGATGATGACCGCGGCCAGCAAGATGATCCGCGTCCCGCTCCCGGGCAACAAGGGCTACGTCCTCATCCGCGACGAGTCCCACTCCATGGGGGCAACCCCGTGCACCCCGACGCCGCCGGTGGGCGTGCCCGTCCAGCACTACAACATCGAGGTGCAGATCTGCGATGCGCCCGGCCCCGGTTGCTCGGGGCGAACCATCTACAACCTGCACATGGCCGTGTGGGTCGACGCGACCGGTGCTTGCTACGCGCTTTGGGAGAACCAACTCAGCGGACCCCGCTGCTTGGCCGCCGACTGCATCGACGGAGCCTCCTTCGACGAAGTCTGGGAGGTCGTCAAGACCGCGGCACGAGCAGCCTTCGACACCATCGAGGAGGGGCTGCAGATCATCCTCGAGTCGGTCTACGGCATGCACCCGACGCTAGCCGCCGTGCTCGCCTTCTCTATCGCTGCCCTCATCGTCGTGCTCATCGCCATCCCCCCCACCGGCGTGCCGGGTTGATGGATGGTCCTCGGCCCAGCGATCCAGCCTGGCCTGGATCCAGGGCGTCGTGACCTCGAGGCCGGCCGCTTCTCGCACGAGGCGCTCGGCCTCGGTCGCGTTGGAGGCCTCGAGGGACTGCGCGCGCAGCAGCAGGTATGCAGCACGGTGCTCCGGATCGATGTCCTTGGTCAGCAGGCGCTCGGCGGCATCGAGGTCCCGATCCGCCGCATCGACTCGACCGAGCTCCAAGTTCGCCTCGGCGCGATTGCACAGCGGAACGACGAGCATGGGGTTGCCCGGAGACTCCGACTGCCACCCCTCCACGACGCGGTCGAGCTCGGACAGCGCCGCCTCGTAGCGGCCACGTCGGATGAGGACCTCGGCGAGGTTGTTGCGCGGGTGAACGAGAGGATGAGCGTCCGGGCCCAGCTTGCTCGCGATCTGGTCGATCGACTCGCGGTAGAGCGTCTCGGCCTCTCCGAGCTGCCCCAGCTCGGCGTAGGTCATCGCCAAGGAGTTGCCGAGCCTTCCCATCATCGAATCCTCGGGGCCCAGATTGGTGCGCACGGCCGCGCGAGCCGCGAGCATCAAGTCGCGCGCACGCTCGAGGTCGCCGGTCTTCCGCGCGAGGACGGCCAGGTTGGCGCGAACGCTCACCGCACCCAGAGAGTCTGCCAGCCCGGCGTCCGTCCACAGCCGCAGCGACGTCTCGAGGTGCTCCTTGGCCGCGTCGAAGTCACGACTGCGCACCGCTTGAGTCCCCAGGTTGGCCTCGAGGGCTCTGCGCGCCCCAGGAAAGTAGTCGTAGGCGCGCAGCAATGCCTTGGCCTGACGACCCCACTGCTCCGACTCTTCGAGGTCGCGTAGCTGGTCGCCGTAGACGTAGACGAGGACGACCGAAGCCCACACCTGGATCTCCATGTGATGGGTGGCCAGCGCGTGCTCGAACGCCGCCTCGAGGTGCTCGGCTGCCTGCACGCCCTGACCGAGCTGACTCGAGGTCGACCCGGCGAGATACTCGATCTCCGAGACGAGCGGCTCGTAGCCCAGCGCGGTCGCGTCTCGCAGCAGCACGTCGACGGCGTCGGCGCTCTCCTTGACCATGCCCGCTCGAATGGCGGCGTCCAGTCGGCTTTGCCGCGCCCGAAGCTCTTCGACCGCTGCCCGCTCCTCGGGGGCCTCGGGCGTGGGCCTCGACAGGCGCAAGAACTCCACGTCGGCACACACGTCGCTGCCCGGGAGACGCTCGAGCGACACCAACGCAGACGAGACGCGGTTCGCGTCGACGTCACCGAGGGCCGCGACCAGAGACTCGAGCTCGAGCGCGCGTCGGTCGAGGCAGCGCATGCGCAGGTCGAGGACCTGCTCGGACTGCTCTCCGCGAACATGCGTCGCGGCGCAGGCGTCTCGACGCTGCTCTGCCCAGTCCTCGGTCCTCTCGTCGATCATGGACGCCATGAGAGACCACGTCCGCGCGGCCCCGAGCGCCTCGAACTTGGCCATGAGCGTCGACCTTCGCGCCTCGTTCCAGGTCTCACCGAGGCGCTCCGCGACCCCCTTGCAGGGCTTGTCGGTGCCGATCGCGAACGCGACGCCGACGAACCCGGCGGTCACCAGCGCCGCAGCGACGGCCGCTCGGGCAGTCCGGCCACGGCGGTCGTGTGTGCCCTCCTCGAGCGCGGAGACGACGTGTGCCATCGAGGGGTGCCGCCGCTTCGGGTCGATGTTCAGCCCGCGATCGATGAGCTTGTCGAGCCAGCCGGGTAGTGCGGGCGCGGACGCCGGCAAGACGACGCGCTCTCCGCCGAGTACGCGCAGGCACAGGTTCGTGGAGCTCTCGCCGCCGAAGGGCCGGACACCATAGAGCGCCTCGTGCAGCGCGACGAAGAAGCTGAACTGGTCGGAGGCCGCGTTCGCCCTCTCGCCTCGCCACTGCTCGGGCGACATGTAGTTGGGCGTGCCCACGAGCCCGCGCGTGTGGGTCGCCGAGGCCTCCCCGTTCTCGCTGATCTCGAGCTCGTTCGAGGACATCGAGGCGGTCTGAGGCCGCGCGAGCCCGAAGTCCGAGACCTGGGCACGGCCGTCCTCTCCGATGAGCACGTTGTCGGGCTTGAAGTCGCGGTGCACGAGGCCCGCCTCATGGATTGCAGCAAGGCCTCGTGCGGCGCCCGAGAACACGGCGACGACCTCCCGCCACGTCCGGGGCTCTCGCTCGAGCCAGCGACGGAGGGTGCCTCCTTCGACGTACTCCATCGCGATGAACACGGCGTCGTCATACGTGCCAGCCTCGTAGGCGGTGACGAGGTTGGGGTGGCGCAGCTTGGCCATCGCGCGCGCCTCCGCGAGCAGCCGCTCCTGCTCTGCCGGGCCGCCTTCATCTCGCAAGACCTTGACCGCGACGATCCGCTCGAGCTGCGGGTCGAACGCGGACATCACGACCCCCATCGCCCCCGCTCCCAGCCGCTCGCGGACCTCGAAGCGACCCACGGACACCGCCTCTCGCTGGTCGAAGAGCTTCTCGTTGAGAGACGCGAACATTCGCTCCGCGTCGAGCGCTCGTGCCTCCCCGGCCGCAGCGCGGAACCGGTCCGCAAGGGTGCCTTCGGCGGTCTCGTCGAGCGTCTCGGTCACGACACCGGAAACGTAGCAGCTCTGACCGAGGTCAGGCCTTGGTCATGCGCCAAGCGCGATGAAGAGGTCGGCGCTCGAAGTCCGCGGACGTGGTCTGCCGCGTGATCTCCTCGACCGTCAGTCCAGGCAGGGATGCGTCGAGCTTGAAGCGCCGGGCGTTGGTGCTGAAGAGAATGACACCACCGGGGCGCAGCCGGTCGGCCACCTGGCCCAACAGCGCCGCGTGGTCGCGCTGCACGTCCCACGTGCCCTCCATCGACTTGGAGTTGGAGAACGTGGGCGGGTCGCAGAAGACTACGTCATACGCGCGCGTCTCTTGCTGAAGCCACGCGAGCACGTTGGCCCGCACGAGCCGGTGCTGCCGCCCCTCGATACCGTTGAGGTCGAGGTTGCGCTGCGCCCAGTCCAGATACGTCTTCGACATGTCGACGGTAGTCGTCGACCGCGCTCCCGCTTTGGCCGCGTAGACGGTGGCCGTGCCCGTGTAGGCGAAGAGGTTGAGCACGTCCTTGCCCGCGGCGAGCTCCCCGAACAATGCTCGCGTGCGTCGATGATCGGGGAAGAGCCCCGTGTCCAGATACGAGGAGAGGTCGACGCGAAAGCGCATGCCCGACTCGGAGACGATGCAGATCGCCGGGTCCTCCTCGTTGCGGCGGTACTGATCGGCGCCCTTTTGTCGGCGCCTGGTCTTGACGAAGACGTGGTGCGCAGGGATGTCGAAGACGTGGGCCACAGCGCCGGCGATCTCGAGCCGGCGCGTGGCGGCCTTGTCCGCGGGGATCTCAGCGGGCGGCGCGTACTCCTGCACCACGGCGCGGTTGCGATAGATGTCGACCGCAGCCGAATACTCGGGAAGGTCGGCGTCGTAGACCCGATAGACCTCGACGTCTTCGCGCTGGATCCACTTGGCCAGGCGTTTCCGGTTCTTGCGAATGCGGTTGACCAGGTCGCCCGTGGGCTCTGCAACCTCGGCCACGATGACGCGGGCCTCCATGGGGCCCTGCATGACGGCGCGGGAGCGGTCCGGCAAGAGCCCCGTCGCGCCGAAGAACGCGTCTTCGACCGAGATCACGCTGGCGCGCCAGCCCTCGAACTGGCCGCGGAGGACGGAGCCGAGCTCGGCATAGGCTTGGCGGGCCGCCGGCTTTCCGCCCAATCGCTCGCCATAGGGGGGGTTGGTCACCACGACGCCGCGACGCACCTTGCCGGGCCTGCGCACGTCGGCGCAGCGGGAGACCGCGAAGCGAACGCTGGTGGCCACGCCTGCACGCTCGGCGTTGGCACGCGCGAGCTCGATGGCCTCGTCGTCCGCATCGAAGCCGTAGGCCACGACCCGCCGGGGTGTCGAGACGGCGGCTTCGGCGTCGGCCACGATCGTCTGCCACGCGTCCGCGTCGTGTTGCTTCCAGCGTTCGAAGCCGAACTGTTCGCGGGTCAGGCCTGGCGCCTTGTTGCACGCGATGAGCGCGGCCTCGATGACGAGCGTCCCCGCACCGCACATGGGGTCGAGCATTGCGGCGTCGGGAGCGTCGGCCATGTCGGGCCAGCCCGAGTCGAGCACCATCAGCGCCGCGAGGTTCTCCCGAATGGGCGCCGGCCCAGCTTCGGAACGGTAGCCGCGGCGATGGAGGCCACCGCCGGAGAGGTCGAGACTGAGCTGGCATCCCTTCCCCCGAACGTGGGCGTGAATGCGGAGGTCGGGCGCGATGGTGTCGACGCTGGGACGAAGCCCCGCCTGCGCACGGAAGCGATCGGTGATGCCATCTTTGACCCGCTGCGCGCCGTACTTCGTGTGGTCGATGCCCATGCCCCTGCCCGTGAAGTCGACCGCGAGGGTGCCCTCGACGTGCATGTGGTCCTCCCAGGGGATTTCGGCGACCTTCGACGCGAGTTCATCCGCATCCTTGGCGATGACCTCGACCAAAGGCAGCAGCACGCGACTGGCCAGTCGCGAGTGCATGCAGATGCGATAGCCGAACGACAGCGGACCGCGCACCCTGCAGCCGACGTGGTCGACCGATACCGAGCCGGCGCCCAGGGCCTCCAGCTCGCGCGCAAGGGGGTCGACGAGGCCCGTCGGTGCCGTCACGAGAAACCGATGAATCGCGTCGCTCAAGGCTGCAAGGGTGGAGGAGGGTCGCGCCGCACGCAACCGGGAGGCTCGGCGGTGTCCCGCGACGGGCCGAATCGCCCGTTATGCGAACTTTCGCGGTCGATTCGTAAAAGTCCTGCGCAGGAGCGTCGAAGGTACGGACGATGATGGGGACGCGTAGGGTCTGGATGTGGATGGCGGTCGTCGCGTGTGGTTGCGGGGGCGAAAGCACGGTCGACAACGTCGACAACGCGACCGGGGGAATCGACACGATCACCTCGGGCCTTGGGTCGACCTCGATGTCCCAGGGCAGCACCGGCGCCGAAAGCAACGACGACACGACAGGTGAGCACGACGCATCCAGCGGCACGGCATCGACGGAGACGAGCTCTGGCGGCCCGAGCAGCACGGGCGCGGCCAACGACGGATCGAGCTCGAGCGACGGCACCACCTCGGGTGTGCTCCCCGAGAGCTCTGGGAGCACGATGGACTGCCCGAGCGCCGAGGTGCAGTTCGAGCCCGTCATCCCCACGGTGATCCTGCTCATCGACCAGTCCGGGAGCATGACCACCGGCTTCGACGGCACCAACCGATGGGACGCGGTGCGCACCGCCCTCATCGACCCCGAGACCGGCGTCATCGCGGCTCTGCAAGACACGGTCAGCTTCGGGCTCGCGCTGTACACCTCCAACGGGGGCGACGAAGGCGGTCAGTGCCCGGTGATCAACGAAGTCGATCCCTTCCTGGGCAACCTCGACGCGATCAGCCTCGTGTACGCGGACGAGAGCCCCACCGGCGACACCCCCACCGGAGACTCGGTCGACGCGGTGGTCGCCGCGCTCGGCGAGCCGATGTCCGACGACCCCCGCATCATCGTACTCGCGACCGATGGCGAGCCCGACACTTGCGAGGTCCCCAACCCGCAAGAGGGCCAAGTCGAGGCGGTCACCGCGGTCGAAAACGCCTTCACCGAGGACATTCAGACGTTCGTGATCAGCGTGGGCAACGACGTCAGCGAGACCCACCTTCAGGACCTCGCCAACGCCGGGGTTGGCTGGATGCCTGGGGATCCGGACGCGCCCTTCTACGTCCCTTCGGATCAAGACGCGATGGTTGCCGCGTTCGAGGAGATCATCAACGGCGTACGCAGCTGCGTCCTCACCCTCGACACTGCGATCCTGCCGGGGCAAGCCGACCAGGGCACCGTGACCATCAACGGGGTGGAGATTCCCTTCGACGACCCGAACGGCTGGCAGGTGAACGGCCCGACCGAGATCGAGCTGCTGGGCACCTCGTGCGAGGCGATTCAGGAGGGCGACGTGGAGATCAGCGTCGAGTTCACCTGCGAGGCGATCGTCCCGGGCTAGTCGGCCCTAGAACGGAATGTCGTCGTCGAACGACGGCGGAGGATCGTCGGGCGGGGGCGGCAGGTCTGGCGCGCCGTCACCGGCCTGGCCGCCGATTCGCTCGAGGGTCCAGACGTCGAGGCTGTTGAAGTACTTCACCTCACCCCGCGGCGAGGTCCACTCCCGGCCTCGAAGATTGAACTCGACCTCGACCTCTTCGCCGACCTTGAACCCCTCGATGTTGTTCACCCGATCGCCGGTGAGCTGGAACAACACGTGCTGGGGGTAGCGCCCGTCAGCGACGTGCAGCACGAACTCCCGCTTGGTGAAGCGTGCGGAGACCTGCTGCGTCTCGTTGATGACGTGCAAGGTGCCTCGGACCTTGAATCCCATGCGGCGCAGGATAGACAGCCCACGGCCCTGAACCCAAGGGCCGATTCTCGCGTTCCCGCACGCCGCCTGCTCCGCCCCCGGATTGCAGGCGAAGGCCATCCTTTTGCAGAATCTCCCCGATGAGGACGGGTTGGGGATGGTTGGCTTGTGTGGCGCTCGTGGCTTGCGGAGACGACGCGCCACCAATGCAGGGAGGGAGCACGGCGGGCAGCTCGGGAGAGCCGAGCACGACGGAGATCTCGTCGTCGACCACCGCGGTCGCGACGACGGCGCTCGAGAGCAGCAGCTCGGGCGGACCACGCCTGCCGGAGCCCGACCCAGAGGTCGACTGGCCGCACCTGCAGTGCGACGCGCTCGACCCGAACTACTGCGCGTTCCCTTTCCCGAGCAACGTCTTCACCGTCGCCGACGAGGGCACGGCGACCGGACGCCGAGTTCGATATGAGCCCGCGGCGTGGCCCACCACGATCGGTGGCACGCAGCCCGACCTCTCCGTACTCGAACGCAGTGACGGGTTCTCGACCAGCGCCGCGATGATGGTGCACCTGCCCGGTGCCACGGTCACGGGTCTGCCGACGCCTCTGGACATCGGCGCTTCGCTCGAGGCGAGCAGCCCTACGATCCTGCTCAACGCAGACACCGGGGAGCGCGTGCCTCACTTCTCCGAGCTCGACATGTCCCACGCGGACGACGATCGACGCGTCTTCTACATTCGCCCCGCGATCAACCTCGCCGAGGGTACCCGGTACATCGCAGCGATCCGCGACGTGGTCGACGCCGACGGGGAGCCCCTCCCCGCCTCCGAGGGCTTCGCGGCGCTTCGCGACCTGCAGCCCAGCGAGGACGAGACCGTCGAGTCGCGCCGCCCCCTGTACGCCGACATCTTCGCGCGGCTCGGGGAGGCCGGCGTCGAACGAGACACGCTTCAGCTTGCGTGGGACTTCACCACCGCCAGCCGCGAGAACATCACGGGAACGATGATCCACATTCGCGACGAAGCGCTCGAGACCGTCGGCGCGGCGGGTCCCGCTTACACGATTGACGAGGTCGAAGACGACTACAACGAAGAGATCATGCGCCGCGTCTCGGGCACCATCTCCGTGCCTCTGTACCTCGAGACCGCGGAGACCGGCACCGGGTTCAACTGGGGCGAGCGCGGCGTGCCCGAGCAGAACGGGTTTGCCGAGTTCGACTTCGAGATCCTCATCCCCCACGCCGCGATGGACGAGCCCGGTCCGATCGTGCACGTGGGGCACGGCCTGCTCGGTTCACTCGAAGAGGTCCGCGCGGGCCACTACCGCCGCCTCGCCAACGAGCACAACCTCGTCCTCGTGGCCACCGACTGGGCGGGCATGGCCACGCCCGACCTACTCAACGTCGCGGGGTTCCTCAGCTCGGGTGAGATTCACCGCTTCTACACCGTGGCCGACCGCCTCCAGCAGGGGGTGCTCAACGCGATCCTGTTCTCCCGCGCGCTCCAGGGCGACATGGCCAGCGACGCCGCGCTCGAGGTTGGCGATCACAGCGCGGTCGATCCGTCGCGCGTCTACTACGTGGGCTCCAGCCAAGGAGGCATCATGGGCTCGGTCCTTCTCGCGGTGAGTCCCGACATCCAGCGCGGCATCCTCGACGTGCCGGGGCAGCCCTACAACCTTCTGCTCAACCGCAGCGTCGACTTCGACAACTACCTCGCGCTGCTTTGGCAGAACTTCGACAACCCGATCGACATCCAGTTCGGGCTCGGCGTCATTCAGATGATGTGGGACCGGTCCGAACCGGCGGGCTACACCCACCTCATCCGTGACGGCCTCCTGCCGGGGAGCCCGCCCAAGGACGTGCTGTTCCAAGTGGCCATCGGCGATCACCAGGTGAGCACCTTGGGCGCGCACATCATGGCGCGCGCCGCCGACGTGCCCAACCTCGGGCCGGTCAACCGAGAGATCTGGGGCCTCGAGCAGGTCGAAGGCACCGTCGAGGGCGGCGCCATGATCGAATACACGTGGGGCAACAGCGAGCCTGTGGAGAACATCCCCGCCGAAGACGGCGAGGACCCGCACGGCAAGCTGCGCGGTCTCGATGCATCTCGCGCCACCCGGGGGCAGTTCCTTCTCGAGGGCACGATCGAGACCCACTGCGACGGGCCCTGCGATCCCGAGTAAGGCTCACTCCTTGCCGGCGAGCCAAGCGTCTACGTCGGCCGCGTGCTCAGCCAGCTCTGCGGCGTTCCATCGCACGCGTGCTCGTCGCGCGAGCGCGAGGGTCTGACCGTCCCGACGCCCTGCGTCCCAACGCGTCCGTGCGAGCTCGAACTGTGCGGTCGCGACCTCATTGGGGTCGGACGTGGACCCCTCGAGCAGCTCGACCGCCCGCTCGGCGTACGGGAGCCCCTCCTGTGCCCGACCGGTCTTGCGCAACATCGTGGCGAACATCGCGTTGGGGCGCCAGAGGTCCTGGTGCTCGGGCCCGAGCGTCGCCTCGTAGGTCTCGATCGACTCGCGGAAACTCGACTCCGCGTCGGCATATCGACCGAGATCGGACTGCATCAGCCCCAAGTTGCTGCTGTTGAGCGCGAACGCCGAGGTGTCTCGCTTGCCTTGCTCGATCAACACGCCACGAAGCCGCAGGTGAACGCTCAGCGAGTCCTCCGGCCTGTCCACCGCGTCGTAGAGGCCCCCGAGGTTGTTCAGCAACGCTGGATACGTGGGGTCGTTGGGCCGGGTCTCGTAGATCGGGACGACGCCCTCGAGCAGCGCGATGCCCTCGGCCGCCTGACCCGTTTGGCCCAGCATCGTCCCGAGCATCACGACGCGAGTCAGCGTCTTGTGGTGGCCCGGACCCAGGGAGGCGCGGCTGATTGCGATCGAACGCTCGAAGCGCTCGACGGATTCTTCGAAGCGCCCAGCGTACGCGAGCGCTCGGGCCAGACGAGCCTCGGCCGTCGCGACCCTGGGGTGGTCGGCAGACAGAGCCGATGTGAGCTGGTCACGAACCTCCGAGAGGAGCTCGACACTCTCGGCCGAGCGACGCTGCGCGATCAGTACGTCTCCGAGGCGCCCAAGCGACTCGGCCAACCCCAACGTGTCGTCCGGAGCGCTCGCGCGGCGAAGCTCGAGCGCCTTGCGATGGTGAGCCTCGGCCTTGGCGAGGTCATCCTCGCCCTGGTACGCCGACCCCAGGGCGTGCTCGAAGATCGCCTCGAGGGCCGCGTCCCCGTCGAGGCGTGCGACGGCCACCCGCGCGGCGATGGAGAGCGTGAGCGCTTGGCCCGGACGGGAGAGCGGCTTGGCGTAGATGTCGACCAAGTCCACCCAGACCTTCGCTGCCAGGCGGTCGTGTTGACCTCGGGCGGCGAGTTCGAGGGCGGCCTCGTATGCCTGCACCGCCGCGTCGAACTCACCGCGCGCTTGGGCGACGCGCCCCTCGAGCCTCCGGACTTCGGCGAGCAACCTGGGCTCGGCCAGGTCTTCTGCGACCTCGCGAGGAGGCTCGAGCGCGCCGTGGGCCTCGTCGACCCGACCAAACTCCAACAGCGCCTCGGCGCGTGCCAGGCCGCGACGCGCCTTCTCGACGGCCTCGTTCGCCACCGGATCGGCCAATGGCCCGCCTTTGCGAAGCCACTCGATCCGCCGACACTCTTCGAGGGAGGGCAGGCTCGACGCGGCTGCGACCGCCCGCTCGGCGATCGCCGCGTCGGGTTCGACCAGCACGGCAGTCAGCTCCGCGGTGGCGTCCCGGTGGCGCTCGAGGCACGCGCCCACGAGGTCATACGCCTCGGCCGACCGCTCGTGCCGCACGAGGCTGGCCTCGCAGGCGTCTCGCCGGGTCTGTGTCCACGCTGCCGCGCGATCGTCGAGCACGGAGGCGACCCGCACCCACGTGTCCTCCGCGTAGGGCAGCGCGAGCGCTTCGAACGCAGCCCGACCTCGGCCTCGCGTGGACTCGTCCCACGCCCCAGCGAGCCCATCGTCCTCGAAGGAACACGGAGCATCCGTCGGCTCGAACGCAAAGGCGGCCGCCAAGACGGCACCAACGCCGACAATCGCGGCACCCCTCCATGCGCGCTTCGCCGCAGGGGGGCGCAACGCGGCGAGCAGCGCCTCCATCGACGGCCAGCGTTGCCCGGGGTCGACCGACAGACCTCGCTCGATGGCCGCGACGACGCGTCGTGAGACCTTGCGACCTCCCCCCCGCGTGGGAGGGGCGCCGCCTCGAGCAATCGCCTGCCCCCCTGCCGCCGGACGCTCGCCGAACAAGGCCTCCCACAGGGCGACGCAGAACGAGTACTGGTCGCTTCGTGGATCGATGGTCCCCTCGAGCGCTTCGGGGGCCATGTACGCGGGCGTACCTGCGACCGTCGAGGTGACCAAGCCGCCGCTGCTGCTGCTGCTGTGCGCAAGCGCGTCCCCCGTCGTCTCGACACGCTCGGACTCCCTCGCACGCGCGAGGCCGAAGTCGCCGACCTTGACCAGGCCTTCGCCCGTCCGCAACACGTTCGCAGGCTTGAAGTCTCGGTGCACCACGCCCAGGCGGTGCGCAGCCGCGAGCCCCTGCCCCGCCTGAACGAACGCATCGACGATCTCGGGCGTGCTCCGCGGCTCGAGCAACCAGTCGCGGAGCGACCCTTCGTCGACGAACTCCATCGCGATGTAGACCCGGTCCTCGACGGTGCCCGCGTCGAAGACCGTGACCACGTTCGGGTGGGCGACCTTGGCGAGCGTCCGTGCTTCATCGAGGAGCAACGCCTGCGCCGCCTCGGGCAGGCCGCCCCGCACGAGCTTCAGTGCGAGACGACGGTCGAGGCGCGGGTCGTAGGCTTCGTAGACCGCGCCCACAGCCCCCTGGCCAACCACCCTCAGCACGCGAAAGCGGTCGATGGAGACTGCGGGCGCAGGCGCATCGAACATCTTGCTCGACAGCGACGCCTGCATCACCGCCGTCGTCAGACCTGGCGACGCCTCCGCATCGCGTTCGGTGGTCTGGTCCGCCATTCGCAGAGTCTACGCCGGCTGCGGCGCCGTGCGTGTGGCATCGCTCGCATGGCGGCATCACTCGGCGGTTGGCAGGTCAAGAGTCGTTCGGGATAGACTCTGGACTTGGCCTGCTCACACCTCCTCTTTCCCCCCTGCCTGCTCCTCCTCGCCATCCCGGCGTGTTTCAGCGACCCCGCGGACGTCGCCGACGGCTCCTCGTCGAGCGGGACCTCGAGCTCGAGTGGCTCGTCGTCATCGGGATCTCAGGAGGGTTCCACCTCGAGTGGCGCGGCTGAAGGAAGCGCTACGGGGTCGAGCTCGAGCGGTGGCGAGACGACAACGTCCGGGCCCGACCCGACAACCGCCACCGACACCGAGGCGGACACCGAAACGCAGGGCGGCGAGTCGAGCAGCTCGACGGGCGAGGTCCCGGTTCTGCAGTGCGACGAAGGGTTCGTCGTGCCCAAGGTGGCCCCGCTGGATCAGGCCTTCGAGATCGCCTACACCTCGATGGTGCCCTATGCGCCCGTAGAGCTGACCGTCACACAGGGTGAGGCCTCGATGAGCGGGGGTCCGCCCGTCGTCACGGGAAACATGCCGTTTACGTGGACATTCACGATCGAGCTCGGCAACGCATTCGAGCCCGGCGTCGCGACGGCGACCTTCGACGGCGCAGAGATGAACACTCCATTCTCCGCAGAATGCGAGTTCTTCGTCGAGTAGGCGAGTCGCTCAGCCCGAAGATTCGCCCAGCTCGACGTTGGCCGCGGTGCTCCACAGGCCTGGTTTGCCCGCAGCCAAACCCGCGACGACGACGCGCGCTCTGTCGCTCGTCACCGCGAACGACGGGCTCGCCAAGCCCTTCGGCAGGGTGACGTCGAACCACCGTCCCTCGGTGTCGCGCAGCCGGAGCGACTCGCCGGTTTGCGTCCACAGCGACCCCTCTTGGCTCGCCCATGTAAAGCTCGGCTTCTGTCCCCCTGGGAGCTCGTCGAGCACCCACCCCCCGCTCTTTCCGCGATGGTGCAGCACGAACTCTCGCTCCCCAGCGCTGGCCAGCACGCTCACGCTCCACTTGCCGCGGGGGACGTCGCGACCGAACTGCCACCCGCTGAGCGGGAGCCGCTGCGCCTTCCGGCTGACACAGGCTTCGTCCGCGCACTCGGTTTGCGCATAGTACGAACCGTCATCCACGCTGAGCACGTAGACGAGGCCGCGTCCCGTCTCGATGAAGTCGATCGCCTCTCCGCGGTGCGGCCCGACCACGGGGTCATCGTGCTTGCCACCAACCCGGGTGATGTCATCGAGCGTGCCGTAGACGAGCATGCCGCTGCGTCGACTCATCCGCGGCGTCAGCTCGTCGTCGGTGCCCGGATGAAACCACTGCTCGCCGCTGCCGCTGAAGACCTGCGGGACCCAGCGTTTTCCCCCGCGCAGCCGCATGAGGCGTAGCTCGAGGTATTCCTCCCCAACGCCGCCGTACTTTCGAAAGCGCTCTTGGACGAACCACGCGTCGTCGGGCCACATCCCGACGATCGGCGATGTCGGGTCGCGGCTCAGCTCGACCCCCGTGAACGCGTCCGCTTCGTCGAGCTGAAACCATCCCGCCTTCGCTCGCCCGAGCACACCACGGTCGAGCAGCACCAGGCTCACGGGCTCTGCGGGAGTGGCGAGACTCGTCCACTGTGGCTCTCGTGTCTCGCAGGACCAGGCGACGATCTCGACCTCTGGCGCGGCGGCGGCGGCGTCCTCGGGAAGGGCATCGGCGACCTCTGGCTTCGAGGGCTGCGACGGTTCCAGGGGTTCGGGGAGCACGGCCGGCCGCGGCGCTTCGGGAGGCGGCGGCAGCTCGGCGGGTACGTCGAGACGGGGGGACGGTGCGACCGGCACGCCCTGTGGCGCAGCCGCCACCTCCGCCTCCCGAGGAGGCGTCGACGCGTCAGCGCACCCCGCGAGCACGAGAGTCACCGTCAGGATCGAGAGCCGGCTCATCCCGCCGATTGTAGCGGATACGCCCCTCACCCCTCGCGAGCCCGCGAGGCGTACAGCGAAACCTTGATGCCGCCGTGGTCGGTCGTCAGCTTCGGCTCGAGGGACATGCCGGTGCTGCGAACGAAGCGTCGGTCCGCGATGACGACGGCGAGGCTCCACCCCGCGGCAGAGGTCTGCTCTCCGAGCTGGGCGTAGAGCTCATGCACGCTGCTCGCTTGGCCGACGCGGATCCCGTAGGGCGGGTTGGTCACCACGGTCGCCCCCTCCAGCGCCGGCCACGGCTCGCTCATCGCCGCCTTGGACAGGTGCACGTCCTGCCCGACGCCGGCGCGTTCGGCGTTGCCACCCGCAGCCTCGAGCGCACCTTGCATCTGATCGCGCCCGACCAGAGCCACCCCGGCCGACGGCAACACCGCGGCCTCTGCCGCGTCTCGCAGGTCGGCAAGGTCGGCAAGGTTGGCCAGCTTCGTCTGCTCGAACGCGAAGCGCCGGTGCAACCCTGGCGCCATGCGGCGGGCGATCGTCGCCGCCTCGATGACGATCGTGCCCGACCCCATCATCGGGTCGAACAGCGGGCGCTGCGGTGTCCAGCCGGAGACCACCAGCAATGCGCGGGCGAGATCCTCCCGCAGCGGCGCCTTTGCGGTCTGCTGCCGCCACCCTCGGCGATGCAGCGCCTCCCCGCTGAGGTCCAGCGACAGCGTGCAGCGGTCACGAATGATACGGACCGCGACGGCGACCTCGGCCGTGCCCTCGACCGGGGCGCCGATCGCCTTGGCGATGCCGGCCTCGACCCGCTCTGCGACGCCGTTGGAGTGGTACAGCCGGGACTTCCGACACACCGCGTGCGCGACCACCCGGGTCCCCGGGCGCAGCAAGTCCCCCCACGGGAGCGCCGCCGTCTTGCGCACGAGCTTGTCGAAGTGCCGGACCTCGAACGGGTCGCCCACGCGCAGGCGGACGTGGTTTGCGAGCCCGCTGTGAAGGCAGATCGTCGAGACCCCGGGCGGTGGGGTCCGCACCACGACGCCGCCGGGTTCACTCCGCAGCTCGGTCAGCCCGAGCTCGGCGAGCTCACGCGCGAGCAAGGGCTCGAGGCCGGGTGCGCATGCGACGAAGAGGTCCAGCACGGGTCACTCCGGAGGGGGCTGTGGAATGTCGGGGCACGTGGCCATCTCGGCCATGCACGCGTCGTAGCGGAGGTCTTGCCCTGCCGAGCGGAAGAAGAGCCCAATCTGGTGCTCCATGAACTGACCCACGTCGAAGGGGCTGCGCGTCATGCCAGGCGGCGCGAAGCCGTGGGCCCCATCGAACTCGTCGAGCATCGGCAGCACCAGCGCGCTGAACCCCTCAGCATCGGTGTCTTCGGTGCCGGACGTTCGAACGACGACGCGCAACGCGGGGTCGAGGCGAGGTGCGACGAGCTCATCGACGGAACGCTCGGTACTCATCGGCCCGTTGAAACTGCTCGAGAGGTTGTCGACGTCGACCAACACGGGGCCCCACTGCTCGCCGCGGGTGTACAGCCAAGGGATGCCCGCCTGCACCCCCTCGTCGATGAGCACGCGGTTGACGGGCTTTCGGTAGCGCGCGTCCGGGTCGTAGATGTTGACGAATCCCGCCGCCTTGGCGATCGCGATGCCGGTGTTCACGGGCACGCTGGCGTCTCCGACGGTCACCACGTCGAGCACGTTGGTGGGTCGCGGCGCGACGACCTCTCCGTTCTCGAGGAACTCGAACGGATCCTGCGAGTAGTGGGGTGCGTACAGCGCCGGATCGGCCCCCTCCACGGCGATGCCTGCGATCCCGAGGAAGCGGCGGAGCAGCGGCGTGCCGCGCTGAAAGCCGTAGCCGTCTTCGAGCGCCACCATGTCGTCGCCTACCGAGTAGCTGGTGCCGCGGTAGCTGAACCGGTACTCGAACGTCTTGACGGAGGTTCGCACCCGCGGGTCCCCGACCACCGAGCACTCGCGCGCGTCGCCTTCGACTCGAACGGCGTACGGGCCTTCGAACACCTCGAGCTGCACGGGGTCGCCCGCGTCGGCAGGCACGCCCACCCGGAAGGTCCGCGCCAGGTCGCACGCATAGGTGCCTTCGGAGCCGAACTCGCAGGTGCGGCACCGGTCCTCCTCTTCGTCGTCGGTGGCGCACGTGCTGCGTTCGGGCCAACCTCTGTAGTTCTCGTAGCCCGCTGGAGGCTGGTCGGGCATGACCAGGGCACAACGTGACTCGCCAGAGGCGAGGTTGGTCGCCCGCACCACGTTGCCCGGCTCGATGTCCGCACGAACCGCCATGTCGCGCCGCTCGTCGACGTTGCCGTTGGGGAAGAGCTGATAGATGCGCGTGCGCCCGTCACTCGTGGGCTCGCCGATGAACAGCGGACCGAACATGCGCAGGCCGACGGCCTCGACGACGCCGCCCTGCTCCGAACGCAGCGTCAGGTCAATGAGACCCGCGCCCCCGGAGATCGGCGCCGCGGCGATGACCTTGGGCTCGATGGCCGCGAGGATCGACGAGATGATTCCGCCCAGGCTCGTGCCGCTGGCAAAGAACACCGCATCGTCGCCGCCGAAGTCCACCACGCCGTCTCCGTCGAAGTCGCCGAGGCCCTCGGGCACACCATCGCCATCGAGGTCGTCGGGGCTGCCATCGCCGTCGACGTCCATGCCGCTCTCGCCGTCGAAGCTACGCAGAAGCCGAACCAGGCTGAGCCAGTCGACGAGCGTCTGCCGCAGGTTGTCCCGCGTCTTGAACATGTAGCCGGTGAAGAACTCTGCGCCGACATCCCCGACGCCATCGCCGTCGACGTCCTCGATGCGTCCGGCGAGCAGCGCGTCGATGGTCGGGCCTGCGCCGACGTTCTCGAACAGGGCCCGCGCCGTGTCGACCAGGCTCGGGTCGGGGATCTGCAGCCCGTGGCCGACGGCGTCGATGCTGCAGCCGGCGATGCCGAACTTGGCGTGCAGCGCCAGGCCGAGCTGCTCGATCTTGTTCGAGGTATAGCCGTGGGCGTAGAGCACCACCGGCGCCGGCCGAGACGGGTCGAGCAGGAACTCCTTCTTCGGCACGGCGCACCAGAACTGCACGTCGCGGTATTCGACGCCTTCGCGCACGCGGAGATCGGTGAGGTCGAACGGCCAGCTCTGCTCGTCGAGGTTCTTGCCGTCCCCGGGCGCGCCGAGCAGCCACGGCGACTTGAACGTGCCCGAGACGTGATACGCGTAGTAGTCGTGGCTGCGCACTAGGGCCTCGGTGTCGACGTCGCCACCCACCAAGCTCCCGAAGGCCGCGGTCACCAGCACCGAGAGGAACGGCCGGATGGTCTCCGAAGGCAAGATCCACGGGTTGTCGGCCGACCCATCGCGCATGGGCATCAGGCTCGTGAGCGCGGGTGGGTCGTCCTCGGCCAGCCACGCCATGGGGCCGCTGCCGTACAGACCATTGCGCACGGTCACCAGGTCCGAGGTCGCGTCTTGCGTCGTGAACGACCAGGAGAACGCGATGTCGTCCACGCCGAGGTCTTGCGTCTGGAGGAACTCGAGCACCGGCTCGATGTCGTCCGTCTGCGCGGCATGGTTGACGAAGGGAAACGGGCTGCGAACCGGCGCCCCGTCTTCGCCCGTGAGGCGATCGGTGAGGACCACCGCGTAGGTCGTCCCCTCGCGCAGCGGCATCACCGGCTTGAAGATGAGCGTGTTGGTCTCGAACTCCCAGAACGTGACCAAGTCTCGGGCCGCATCGAGCGTGGCCGAGATGTTGTCCTCGCGCGGGTCGTAGTTGGGTCGGTCCAGCACCCCATCGAGGTCTAGATCTTCGCCCGGGTCGAGCAAGCCGTTCTCGTTGACGTCTTCGTAGTAGGTCTCGAAGGCGAGCGCGGTGGTGATCGTCTTCGGGTCGTGCTCCCAATACTGATTGGGCGTACGCAGCAGCTGGGGAAAGTTGCCCTCACCAAAGTCCAGCGGGACCGGCTGCAGGTACGTGGGTGAGTCCGGCGTGACGTCGACGAGGTAGACCGCGTCGTTGGAGAAGTCGTAGTCGCTGCCGTCGGCCGACGTCCGGTAGTCGCGGTGACGGTCGTAGATCACGTCGAGATCGATCGGCGTGTCGAACCGGACCGTGATCGGCTGAAACACGCCAAACCCCGTGAGCTGGTCGAGCTTCTGCCGCGCCACCCGCTCGAGGTGCGTCGAGGCGACCAGGCTGGCGTTGATGCGCAGCCCGGTCGGCGAGCTCGGGTCGGGACGAGTCGCGATGTCGTTGGGAAAGGGCAGCTCGGGCAACGGACGACGCTCGAGGTCGAAGACGATCTGTGGACCGTCGCCAGCCGCGGTGCGCGCGAGGCCCTCGGGAGGTTCGGCGCAGCCAGCGAAGACCGTGAGCAGCAGAGCCGCCGAGACTGCGATCGTTCGCATGCCCGTCATCTTGCCTCATTCGAGAACATGGTAGGAAGTGCGACGCATGCGACGCCCAAGCGCCCTGGTCGCTCTCGCCCTGACCTGCCTCGCCCCCGCGACGACGCTCGCCGACGAGGGCCAGTGGATGCCCAAGCAGATCGGCGAACTCGACGCATCGAAGCTCGCGCAGATGGGCCTCGAGCTCGAGCCCTCCCAGATCTGGAACGAGAAGGACGGCGGCCTGATGAAGGCGATCGTGAACCTCTCGGGATGCTCGGCGGGGTTCGTCTCCAGCCGCGGCCTGGTCGCCACCAACCACCACTGCGCCTACGGGGCCATTCAGGCCAACAGCACGGTCGAGCACGACTACCTCACGGACGGGTTCGTCGCGCAGACGCTCACCGACGAGCTGCCCGCCAAGGGACGCACGGTCAAGGTGCTGGAGTCGATCACCGACGTCTCCGCCGAGGTGCGCGCGGCCGCCGACGCCGCGACCGACCCTGTCGCCCGCGCCAAGGCGGTCGAGGACGCGATCAAGACGCTCGTCGACGCGTGCGAGGTGGCCGACGAGGGGCACAGCTGCACCGTTCGCAGTTTCTACAGCGGCAGCGAGTTCCAGCTGTTCGACTACCTCGAGTACCGCGACGTCCGCCTGGTGTTCGCCCCGCCCTCGATGGTCGGCAACTACGGCGGCGAGGTCGACAACTGGATGTGGCCGCGGCACTCGGGCGACTTCACCCTGCTTCGCGTCTACGCCGGGCCCGATGGCAAGCCCGCCGAGTACGCCGAGGCCAACGAGCCCCTCGAACCGCAGCGGTGGCTCGAGGTCTCGCCCGAGGGCGTCTCGGAGGGCGACTTCGTCTCCGTGATGGGCTACCCCGGTCACACCGACCGCTACTTGCCGCTGCCCGAGGTCGAGCGCCAGCTCGAGCAAGCCCTGCCCGCCAAGGTCGACCTCTACGGGCAGTGGATCGACCTCCTGCAGGAGAAGGGCGACGCCGATCCGGCGGTCAAGATCAAGGTCGCCGCCTCGCTGCGCCGCCTGGCCAACGTGCACAAGAACAGCCGCGGCATGATCGACGGGATTCGCCGGCTCGGTCTGTTCGACCGCCGCAAGCGCGAGGACGCCGAGCTGGCCGCGTGGGCAAAGACCGCCGACGCGAAGTACGGCAACGTGCTGCCCGATCTCGCCGCGTTGGCCAAGGAGCGTCGCGACGGCTTCGGCCGCGACTTCGCGACGGCCAACGTCACGCGATCCGGCAACGCCGTCGCCATCGCAATCGACCTGGTTCGCCGCGCCAAGGAGCACACCAAGCCCGACCTCGAGCGCGTGGGCAAGTACCGCGACCGCGGGGAGTCCAAGCTCCGCTCGGCGATGGAGCGGCGCCTTCGCGACTACGACCCAGGCGTCGACGAGGGCCTGCTTCGCGTGTTCGTGCGCTGGATGGCGGCGCTCCCCGAAGACCAGCGCATCACCGACCTCGACGAGGCGGGGGTGGCCACGCTGTTGTCGTCGACCAAGGTCACCGACCCGGACTTCGTCGAGGAGGCGTTCGACGCCGCCGACTGGGACGCGCTCCAGGCCAGCACCGATCCGCTCATCGTGTGGGCGCGCGACATCGTCGAGGAGATCGAAGCCTACGAACTACGCAAGAAGGATCGGCGAGGCCGCGAGCTGGTGCTCGGCCCGCTCTACTTCGACATGGCCAAGGCCGTGCGCGAAGGCCCGGTCTACCCGGATGCCAACGGCACCTTGCGCTTCAGCTACGCGACCGTGCGCGGCTACTCTCCGCAAGAGGGGCTCATCGCGACGCCGCACACCACCGTGTCGGGCCAAGTCGCCAAGCACACCGGCGTCGACCCGTTCGACCTGCCGGAGCCGGTCCGCGACGCCGCGCCCGAAGCGGGAGGCACGTACTGGGCCGACCCCGCGCTCGGTGACGTGCCCGTTTGCTTCCTCGCCTCGGGTGACACCACCGGCGGAAACTCGGGCAGCCCGGTCGTCGACGGCAAGGGCCGTTGGGTCGGCCTGAACTTCGACCGCGTGTGGGAGAACATCGCGGGCGACTTCGGCTACGCGATCGACCGCTCGCGCAACGTCATCGTCGACATTCGCTACATCCTGTGGCTCATCGACGACGTCTACGGCGCCAAGGGCCTCATCGACGAGCTGGGTCTCCGCGAGCAGGCCGACGCGGGGCCCCGCGACACGCCTGCGCAGGCTACCCCCGCGAAACCGGGCACCCCCGCCGCCACGGCCGTGGGCGAGGACGAAGCCGAGGGCGAGACCGGCCCCGACCCCGAGAAGCTCGGCTGCCGCGCGGGCGGGGAACCATCGGCGCTCGCGCTGCTGCTGCTCGGCTTGCTCGGCCTGCGGCGCCGAAGCTGACCTACGTCAGAATCGAGTCGACGACGTTCACCGGGCGCTCGGCGGGGCCCATCTTGTAGTCGAGCCCGAAGGCCTCTTGCACGATGGTGTTGTAGACGTCGAGCCCCTCGGCGTTGACGTCGATGATCTCCCCCGAGCGCAGGCGCCCGGCGGCGGGCGTAAAGGCGTGGAAGATGCCGCTGAGCTCTCGCTCCACGTCGTTGTGGCGACCGTCCCCTGACTCTGTCGAGATCGAGACCAGCGCGTTGTGCAAGATGGTCTGGCCGTTGGCGTCGGCGTAGGTCGGGTCGTCGAGCTTGTGCATGAAGTAGACGAGCTCGCGCATCTTGAGGTGGATGTGCATGCGCATCTGCTCGTTCTGTCCACCCGGGTTGAACTCGTGCCAGTACTCGTGGCTACAGCCGGACGAGCCCCCCACCCCGCGGACCCCGAGATCGTCGAACTGGTGCAGCAGCTCGCCCTGGTACACGTAGTCGCCAGTCAGCCGAATGCGCTCACCGGCGGCAAGGTAGGTGAGCCCACCGAATCGCACCAGGTCGCACTGGACCGCGAGCGCGTACAGATCGGAGATCAACCGCCACTCGGAGGTGAGCTCTTCGACCGTGATGTCGATGCCGCTTCCGTCGGGATCGGCCGCGCCTTCGTGCGGAATGACCGAGGGCATGGGCTCGGGCGGGATCTCGCAGTCGGGCCCCTCGCCGAAGACGCGCTGCTCGTGCTCGCGAATGTTGTCGAGGTGATCGGCGATGCGCGAGCGTGACGCCTGGCCGAGGTTGCTCGCGTCGCTCATCAGGTGCTGATACTGCGGCAGCACCGAGTCGAGGATGCTGCGCTTTTGGCGAAGCTCCTTCTCGGCGTCCGGGTCATCCATGTCCGGGAGGCCGCTCCCGAAGATCCGCGTGAACAGATCGGCCGGCCGCTCGATGGGCAGGTCTGCCGGGGAGCCGTCCTCGTTCCACGAGTGCAGGTAGCGGCCCGGCCGACTGCGGCGGAACCACGTGCCGGCCAGAAGCGTGGGAATGATGCCCTCGGGCTGGCCCTTGGGATACGCCTGGCGCCGGATCACCTGGTCGATGGTGGGACCGCCCGACTGCACCTCGCCCGCCGAGGGGATCGCGTTGAAGGAGCAGGTCGCCCCGTCGAAGTGCGCGTTGGCACCCCCCACGTCGCCGCGGACGTGGTCGACCTCGCGAACGATCAGCAGGTTGTCCATGACCTCGGCGAGCGGCTCGAGGGGTCCGCTGAAGCCTTCGGTCTGCAGCGGCGTGGGGCAGCCCAGACCGAAGAACAGGTTGAACGCGCGGATCGGAGGCTCGCTGCCTCCGCCCCACACCGAGCGGCTCTGCATGGCCCCGATGAACGGGAGCCCGATGGCGATGGTGCCCGCGCCCCGAAGGAGCGTGCGCCGAGA
This sequence comes from bacterium, assembly GCA_024742475.1. GTDB lineage: Bacteria > Myxococcota_A > Polyangia > Nannocystales > Nannocystaceae > CAJXVA01. The sequence goes on from JANSYI010000001.1 coordinate 522,580, forward strand.
CATGACGTTTCGATACCGCATCTGATTACTCCTCCACCCGGACCGACCGGAAGCCGGGGCTCAATGCAATGGCAACCGCCAGGTCCCTCCAGGTACCGCTGCTCTCGGCGAAGCGCGTCTGCAGCTGCTCCATCGAGCAATCGTCGTCGCCGGTGAGGGCGCGGCCGATCGCGTACTGCGTGGTCTTGCTGGCCAGACACTCGCGCGTCGCGTCGGCCCCGGCCAGGATTTCCATCATCTCGCCTGCGTTCTGGAAGGACACCTCTTCCCCGGTGCCCGGCAGTCGGACGTAGCCGTCTTCGCGCAGGGGGTTCCCGAACGAGTCCGTCTGTGCGTAGGAGCCGTCGGCTTGGTAGCGGCCCAACCCCCAGGCCATGGGCTCGAACTGCACGTGACAGCCCGCGCAGGTCGGGTTGGCGGCGCGGTCCTCGGAGATGTCGCGCTGCGAGCTGCCCGGCTCGATCGGCGGCGGCGTGGTGTCGACGCCCGGAGGCGGCGATGTCGGGTGCTGGCAAAGGACGTTCTCGAACATGAACAGGCCCCGCGCGACCATCGAGCTCTCGTCGCCACCGAGGGTGAGCATGCTGCCCTGCGTGAACAGGCCGCCGCGCTCGGGTCGGTCGCTGACGTCGTAGCGTTGCAGCCCCTCCCCCATGGGCGTCAGCCCGTAGTAGGTCGCCAGCTCGGGGGTGAGCCAGGCCTCCTGGGCGATGAACAGGTCCATCAGCGGTCGGGACTCGTCCCAGACGAGGGCCTCGAAGAAGCGGTGCGTCTCGTCGACCATCGCGTCGGCGATACCCGTCGTCCAGTCGGGGAAGCGCTCGGGATCTCGAGGCAGCCCGTCGAGCCGCGAGAGGTGCAGCCAGTCGTCGACGAACGCCTGCGATGCCGCACGTGCCTGAGGGGTGAGCAGCATGCGGTCGACCTGGGCCTCGATCTCCGCGTCGGTGCGCAGGGCGTCGGAGGCCGCGGCGTCGAACAGGACTTCGTCGGGCGGACCGGCCCAGATCAAGTAGCTCAGCCGGGTGGCCATCTCGTAGCCGTCGACCGAACGCGCGCCATCCCCGGTGCGCTCGTCTTCGAGGCGATACAGGAAGGGCGGGCTCTGCATCATCGCCTGGATGACCAGAGCCGCGCCGTCGACGAACGTCTCGCCCTCGTCTTGGGCGGCGCCGAACACCGCGATCAAGGCATCGCGCTCGTCCTCGGTGAGCGGCCGACGGAACGCGCGCAAGCCCAGCTGCTCGACGAACTCGCCTTCGCAGGCGGCGGTGAAGTCCTGGCAAGAGGTGTACTGCCCAACGAAGCCCGCCAGGTCGGGCATCCGGTCGGTGGTCACGCCGGCGAGCGCATCGTAGGCCTCGATGTGGGACAGCGTCGTGATGAGGCCACTCGAGGTGTTCGTAAACCCATCGGCGCGCAGCTCTGGCGGGAGCAGGCTGACCGCTTCGTCGCGAATGTCGACGCCGAAGACGGCCTCGACCGTGTTGCCGTACTCGAAGACGGTGAGTCGGCGGGCCAAGTTCGGCCCGGGGTCGAAGACCATGCCGTCGCACTCGGCGACCGGGACGTCGGAGTCATCGGTGTCGCCGCTGTCGTCGCCATCGTCGGTGTCGGCGGGGTCACCCGACGACGGCGCGCCGCTGGCCGGACCGTCGGTGTCCGCCGCCGCCTCGTTGCCGGTGTAGCAGCCGCCCGTCACGAGCAGCGTCGCGCCGAGAAGCCACGCCGACCGGCCCCGAAACCTGGTTTGCAGACCCCTACGCATCATCGAGACGAGTATCCCCCGCGTGCGCACCGCGTGCGCTCGTGGAGGGCAACAATCGACGGAGCAGATCGGTCTGTCTCGACGGACACCGCGCTTGCCGTAGGCGTCTCGCTGGGCGTTGTTGCAGGTGTGCTCTGGGAGACGGATGCATCAGTCCGCGCCCACCCGGCGCTCATTTTCGAGGACGACGGAGCCCGGCAGAAGGCACGAAGCGGTCGGGCTGTAGACTCGCCAGCAGCGATGTCCGAGACGCGGCAGCCCACGATATCCACGTTCGAAGGCTTCGCACGAGCGGCGGACTACTCGCTGATGCGGTCGCTCGACGCGGACCCGGACGCCACCGCAGACGGAGACGATCGACGCCCGCGGCAGGTGTTCTCGGGTCATTTCGTTCCGGTCGATCCCACGGCGCTGCCCGAGCCCGCCTATGTCGCGCACAGCCCCGCGCTATTCTCCGAGCTCGGGTTGAGCGACGACCTGGTCCACGACGACGCATTTCGCCGCGTGTTCTCCGGCGACCTGTCAGCCGCCCAAGCTCCGATGAGACGGCTTGGCTGGGCGACCGGCTACGCACTGTCGATCTACGGGACCGAGTACGTGCAGCAGTGCCCCTTCGGGACCGGAAATGGCTACGGCGATGGTCGGGCCATCTCGGTCTTCGAAGGCGTCTTCGCGGGCAAGCGATGGGAAATGCAGCTCAAAGGAGGGGGTCCCACGCCATACTGCCGCGGCGCCGACGGGCGGGCGGTCCTGCGCTCGAGCGTGCGAGAGTTTCTGGCCCAGGAGCACATGCATGCGCTGGGCGTACCGACGTCGCGGTCGCTCACGCTGTACGTATCGAAGACCGAGACGGTTCGCCGGCCCTGGTATTCGCCACAGTCACGCGCGAGCGAGCCGGACATCTTCGTCGACAACCCGGCCGCCATCTCTACGCGCGTCGCCCCGTCCTTCCTGCGGGTGGGCCAGCTGGAACTCTTCGCGCGGCGAGCTCGCAAGGGTGCTCACCCCCGCGCGCTCGAAGAGCTACGCCAGATCGTGCTGCACCTGATCGAGCGCGAGTACGCCGCGGACATCGACGCCGATCTGCCCTTCGAAGACCGAGTCGTCGCCCTTGCCGCGACCTTCCGGGCCCGCCTCATCTCCCTGGTCGCCCACTGGCTGCGCGTCGGCTACTGCCAGGGCAACTTCAACAGCGACAACTGTGCGGCCGGCGGGTTCACGCTCGACTACGGCCCGTTCGGCTTCTGCGAGCAGTTCGATCCCGTGTTCCAACCCTGGATCGGCGGCGGCCGGCACTTCTCGTTCTTCAATCAGCCCGTCGCTGCGGCAGCCAACTTCCACAGTTTCTGCACGGCCCTCTCCCCGCTGCTCGAGGACGACCCAGAGGCGACCGCGGGCCTCGAGGAGCTGCACAGCAGCTTCGCGGCGCAGATGGAAGCCGAGCTGCAGTCGATGTGGGCCACCAAGCTCGGCCTGTCCGCTCCCCACCCCGAACTCGTCACGGCTCTACTGCAGCTGATGCTCGAGACGAAGGTCGACTACACCATGCTCTTCCGCGCTCTGTGTGATCTGCCCGAAGACGTCTCGGGTTTGAAGCGGAGCTTCTACGGCGCGCCCTCGCGACAGCTCGAGGAGCGATGGCAGGGTTGGCTGCTGCGCTGGCGCGAGCGGATCAGCACCGCCGACCCGGCTGAAGTCTCCGCCCGAATGAAGCGAGCCAACCCCAAATACACCTGGCGCGAATGGCTCGTGGTGCCGGCCTACGAACGCGCCATGCAGGGCGACTACGCGCTGGTCCACGAGCTCCACGAAGTCCTCCGCAGCCCCTACGACGAGCAGTCGCCGCAGACCGCAGCCAAGTACGATCAGCGCAAGCCCGAAGCGTTCTTCAACGCCGGCGGCGTCTCGCACTACAGCTGCTCTTCGTGATGAGGCGGGCGCGGTCCTTGCGGACGGCAACACAGGTAATCCGCGCGACAAAGAACACAGCGCCGTCGATCGCTTCCAATTCGAGGCGCAAATCTGGCTCCCTACTCACGGATGCGGATGCGGGGGTTCATGAGAGGCGCTCTTGGGATGAGCGCGCTGTTGACCGGGTGCTACACGGGATTCGACGACGTCTCCGGGCAGCTCGGGGATTCCCCCGCCGACACCGAGCCCGCCCACGACGGTGACTCGGGCGGCTCCGCAGATCCGCCGGGCCCGGTTGAGCCCTCGGGAGGCGACACCGGCGGCGCCGAGACGGACGGAGACGACACCGGAGGAACCTGGCCAGGCGTGGGCGAGTCCGGCGGAGAGACCACGGGCGATGAGCCCGGCCCGGGCCTCTGCGGCGACGGCGTGCTCGATCCCGGCGAGGCCTGCGACCTCGGAGCCGACAACGGCGACGGCTCCACGTGCACGGCCGACTGCGAGACCAACGTGTGCGGCGACAGCATCCTCGGGCCCGGGGAGACGTGCGACGACGGCAACGTCGAGCCCTCGGACGGCTGCGGACCCACCTGCGCCCTCGAGTCGTGTGGCGATGGCGTGAAGAACCTCGGCGAAGCCTGCGACGACGGCCAAAACGGGGATCCCGACGACGGCTGCACCGACGCATGCGCGCTTCCGACCTGCGGAGACGGGCTCGTCCAGCCCAGCATCGGTGAGCAGTGCGACGACGGCAACGGCTCGAACACCGACGCATGTACGAACGCGTGCCAGAACGCGACGTGCGGAGACGGGTTCAATGGTCCGGGCGAGCAGTGCGACGACGGCAACAACTCGAACACCGACAGCTGCACCAACGCGTGCCAGAACGCGACGTGCGGAGACGGGTTCAACGGACCGGGCGAGCAGTGCGACGACGGCAACAACTCGAACACCGATAGCTGCACCAACGCGTGCCAAAACGCGACGTGCGGAGACGGGTTCAACGGTCCGGGCGAGGAGTGCGACGACGGTGACAGCAACGACGACGACACCTGCTCGAACGCCTGCGAGAGTCAGCACGGCGGAGGGATCCCGATCAGCGGCTACTGTACGCCGGTCAACAACGGAAACTGGAACAACAGCTGGGAGGACCGCGAGGAGGAGATGCTCACGCTGGTCAACCAGGCACGCTCGGTGGGCCGCAACTGCGGTGGCAACTTCTACCCCGCGGTTCCACCGCTGTCCTACGATGGGTCGCTGACCTGCTCGGCGCGAAACCACTCCCGCGACATGGCGCAGAACGACTTCTTCAGCCACACCGGGAGCGGCGGCACGAGCCCCGCACAGCGGATCGACATGGCGGAGTACGACGGCTCGGGCACCAGCGAGAACATCCTCGCCGGAACGGTGATCAACACCGCGCAGGAGGCCCTCGACGCGTGGCTGGACAGCCCGGGGCACTGCGCCAACATCATGCACCCCAACCGCGAAGAACTCGGCGTGGGCTACTACCGGCTCAACGGGTCGACCTATATCCACTATTGGACGCAAAACTTCGGCGGCGGCTGAACGTCGCCGTAGGCGATCGAACGACGGTCGTCACATGCTCGCTCGAACGCATCTATCCAACTACGATGCGCACGCTCGCTTGGCTCCCCCTGTTGCTCCTCGGCCTCGCCCTCGCCCCCCCTGCGGGCGCCGCCCCGACGAAACGCGGACTGCAGCGCCCCATCCACCCCAAAGCGGCGAAGCGGCTGAAGGTCGCCAAGGCTGCCAAGATCGCGCCCAACGATGGACACTGCTCCGAAGGCGAGCTGTGCCCGGTGCATGACGTCGACACGGTGTACGGGTTCAGCAAGGCGTTCGTCGACGTACACAAACAGAGCTCGGTGATGCTTGCCCTCGGAGACGACGATGACTTCGAGGGCTTCTGCTCGGGCACGTTGTTGGGGCCGAATACCATCGTCACGGCCTCGCACTGTTTCGACGAGTCCCGCCGCGAGGGCACGAAGGACACCGAGGTCCGAGTGGTCTGGAACTACCACAAGCAAAAGGACGGCAGCTGGGCGTGGCCCCGGTACGTCGGGCAGCTGTCGAGCCTCCGCGGCGAAGTGCCGCGCCTCGACCTTTGGTCCAACGGGCACAAGCTCGTCGCAGATGTCGCCGCGGGTGCTGCCGCCTGCATTTGATAGCTCGATCGTCACGGTGCCCCGACAAAAGAAGTCGGGAACGAATCGCGCGCCGCCGCTACTACCCGCCGCATGCGAAACCGACGCAGCGCGATCTTCCTCTGTCTCATCGCCGTCTCGATGGCCGGTTGCGTCTGGGAACCGGTCGACCAGTCGACGCAGTCCCGCACGGCACCATTCGACGTGCGCGGCTGGGCGGCAGCACCGGGCAGCACGATCACCGTCGAAGCGCTCAACTACGCGACGGGGAGCTACGACGTCATCGGGGCGATGACCACGACGTCATCGAGTCTGCAGAACTGGACGAACCCCTCGCTCTACCACTACGCGACACCGTCGGTGACGCTCGACTCGAACTACTGGGTCCCGCCCGGGGCAGGTTGTGAGACGGGCGGCATGGCCAACCTCCGCGTCTTCGAGAACAGCGCGCGCCTGAACACGTTCGACCAGGCCGAGAAGGACTGCGTGACCGACGAAGTGTGGAACGGCGGTCACCCCGTCAACGCGGCCCAGGACTGCGGATACAGCAACACGCTGGTGCTCTTCTCGCCGCCGACCTGCTGACGGCGACCTCCCCGCTGGGCGAGGACCGAGAGGCGCGAACCATAGAATTGCCCGGAGGCGGCCATGGCCCCGATGAATGCGTGGCCTCATCGTTCCCCTCCTCATCGTGGTCTTCGGTCTCCTGCTGCCCCAACGCGCGAGCGCGCACGATGACGCGAACGACGCTCGTGTCGTGCCTCGCTACCCCAGCTATCCCTACGCAGAGCACACCGAGGGCTACGTGCGGCGTCTACCGCTGCGCGATACGGGTGGTGAGCAGGCCAAGCTGTGGTCGGCACGCGTCGCCGCCGAAGGCGGATACCTCGGCAAGCGCGGCTATCGGGCGGGTGGCCGCATCCTGCTGCGCTACTGGCGACTGGGGCTCTCCGCCGAGGCTCACTACTACTCCGGCTCGAGCTCTCGCGCGCCATTCCACGTGGGCACCGCCCACTGGACGATCGACCTGATCATGCGTCCGCACTTCGGCCTGCGTGCGGGTCCGGGCATCATCGCCCGAATGCCCGCCGAGCTCTCGGTCGGGAGCCGCCCGCCCTACGAGTACGGCACCAACGTCATGACCGAGGTCGACGTCATCCCGATCCACCCCGTCGTCGCCAGCGCCCGCTTCGACGTCGGACGACTCGGTGAGTACACCGCGGTATCGGGCCGCGGCAGCCTCGGCGTCATGCTTCGCCGAGTCGAGGTCTCGGTGGGCTACGAGGCCAAGGTGATCGGCGACATGGCGATGCGGGGACCACAGGTGGGGCTGCGGGCTTGGTTTTGAGGGAACCCATTTCTTGGTGAGGCAGGGGCGAACCGCGGCGGGGAGGTACCCTCGCCCCTCGTCAGCGGCGCAGCAGCCGTCGTCGCCCGAAGGACCGACCCACCATGAGCCCCATCCTTGCGCCGATCGTCGCCCTCGTTCTGTGGACCTTTGTCGTGTGGGCGTGGATGTACGCCACGCGGCTCCCGGCGATGAAGCGCGCGGGCATGAAGTCCGACCCGTTCGCGATCCGGGGCGAACAGATGGCGACGCTGCCGGCCGAGGTCCGGTGGAAGGCGGACAACTACAACCACCTGATGGAGATGCCGACGCTGTTCTACGCGATCGCGCTGGTGCTGGCCGTTGCGGGCCAGGGCGATGGCCCCAACGCGACGCTGGCGTGGGTCTACGTCGGCCTCCGCGTTGCACACACGCTGATCCAGACGCTGTGGAACAAGATCGAGGTGCGCTTCTTGGCGTTCCTCGCCTCGAGCGTCGTCCTGCTCCTGCTGACGATCAACGCGGCCTCCGTCGTGTTTGCGCCGTGACGTACGATCAGGCTGGGTCGAACGGATTGACCACCGGGACGCCCGTACGCGCGATGTCCTTCACGTTTCGGGTGGCGAGCGTAAGTGCATGAACATGCGCCGTCGCGGCGAGTAGCGAATCGATGACGGGGAGAGGGTCGGGCACGTTGAAACGCGCCCACGTCTCGACGACCTCCAGCGTGACGTCGAGAATCCGGTCACGATGGTCGCGCTCGATGGTGGCCAGCCATCCATCGAGTGCCGTCGCAGCCGTTGGATCCCGCCTTCGGATGAGTTCGATACCCCGATTGATCTCGCCGACGACCAGGACGCTCAGGTGAATCGCGGCGGCTGGTACGTTCTCGAACCAGCTGCGAACGTTGGAGTCGGCCCGCGCCCCCTTGCGCAGCTCGGAGAGCACGTTGGTGTCGAGCAAAATCACAGCTCGACGTCTCGCCCCTCGTCGTCAGCCCGCGCGAAGTCGGCGTCATCTCCGACATCGGGCATCTGAAGGATCAGTTCTTTCAAGCTTTCCCGCGGCTCGGGCCGCAAGACCTCCTCGAGGATCTGCCGATGCGCTTCCTCGGCCGAGACCCCGCGCTCGGCCGCACGGCGCTTGAGCCGATCGACCAAGTCGCCGTCGAGGTTGCGGACGATGAGCTGTGCCATGATATCAATGATATCACCAGGACCGCAGCCGGGCCACGAGCGCGGTCTCTACGCGAGCGCCCGGCACTCGACACCCAAGGCGGCGCTCAGCTGCCGCACGAACCCCCTCGACAGCGACGCCTCCCGGCTTGGTGCCGATCCCGGCGCCTCTTCTGCCTTGAAGGAGAACAGTGGGTGCACGGTGCCGTCCTCGAGCACGAGCGAGACCTCGAAGTCGTCCAGACCCTGCCTCACCTCGCGGTACGTGTACCCGACATGGTCGACCTCGTCGAACGCGAACGCCGTCGAGGTCGAGCGCCACCATCGCCGCCGCTGCACGTGAACACGGCGGGTCCTGGTTTCGACGAGGACCTCCTCCGACCACCCGCCCAGCGCCAGGGCGGTCGCCAAGCGCGGCGTCGCTGCCCGCACGCCCCACGGCTCGACCCAGATTTTCGGCGCGGCCGTGGCGCGGCGAAGGAGGAGAGCCGCCGCCGCGACCACGAAGACGGCACCGATGACCTGGTCGACGGAGACCCCCGGCCCGTCATCGACGACGAGCAGTACCAGGCCGGCCACGAGCCCGGACACGTAGACCCAAGTCCTGGGCGATGATGGCTCGAGCGACCCCGGCACCTGCCAACGGTGTAGCACGCCCCCGTCGCCCAGGACCCGGCGGCCGACTACATCGCCTCGTCGTGCTGCGGCCGATGCTTGGGGAACTGCCGGGCGAGCCGGCCCTCGACCGAGTCCAGCAGATTCGCCAGCGCGTTGACCATGCGGCGGCTCTTGCAGCGAAAGAACGCAGGGCTGCCGTGATGGAAGCGGACGGCGAGGCCCGCCTCGTGGAACAAGCCGTCGAACGCTACGGAGAGCTCGACCCCGTCGATCGCCGGGGCGTAGGGCTCGACGAGCCGCCGGATGCGGGCATGGAGGTAGCTTTCACGCGAGGGGCCAAAGCCCGGGGCCGAGTCGGAGATCTGGATTCGCACGAAGGTCGGAGCCTACGACCCCGCCAAAGGGTGCAGCGCTCGAGCAGATATCCACGTGCCGCGGCAGCCCTCGTAGCGTATCGTTCGCACCGTGTCGTCGTCTCGGCGCTCGGGCAAGCGACTCGGCAAGTACAAGGTCCTGCGGCGGATCGCCGACGGGGGATTCGGCACCGTGTACAAGGCGCGCGACACCATCGAGGGTGTCGACGTCGCGCTGAAGGTCTCCAACGTCGAAGACCTCAACGCCAGCGTCCTGTCGGACTTCTCTCGCGAGGCCAAGGTCGCGGCCACGCTCGAGCACCCCAACATCCTGCCGCTCAAGAACGCCGACGTGCTCGAGGGTACCTTCGTGCTGGTGTATCGACTCGGTGACGAGTCCTTGGCCTCGCGCATGCGACGTCGATACACGGTCGATCGCGCCCTCGACTGGTCCGAGCAGCTCCTGCAGGGCTTGTCACACGCGCACGAGAACGACGTCATTCACTGCGACATCAAGCCCGACAACATCATCTTGTTTCCCGGCAACAAGCTGCGCCTCGGCGATTTCGGGCTCGCCAAGGTGAAGGCCAAGACCCGCTCGGTGACCGTCTCGGGCTCGGGGACCATCGGCTACATGGCGCCCGAACAAGCGCTCGGCCGGCCATCCCCTCGCTCGGACGTCTTCGCGGCCGGCATCACCGTGTTTCGCCTGCTCAGTGGAAAGCTTCCGCGCTGGCCCTTCGACTGGCCGCTGCCCGGCCTCCCGCGCGTGCAGGACAAGGCGCCCGAGTTCGTCACCCTCTTGCGCCGCGCCCTCAAGGTGGACGCCCGGCAGCGCTTCGAGGACGCCTCGGGCATGCTGGCCGCCTTTCAGAGCGCCCGGGCTCGGTACACGCGTCGCAAGCAGCGTGAAGCCGGGTCGTAGGGCTGTCAGTGGACGCGCGCAAACGGGTCGTCGATCCACGCGGCGCGGAACCAGGCGGGGCGCTCGGTGTGCACCGTGATCGCCCCGCTGCCTCGCGCCGCGGCGATCGCTGCCCTGGTGTCACACGCCAGCGCGATCCTGGGCATTCGCGTGCGCCCGAATGCCACCAGGCTTCGCGCCGGCATCGCCACCGCGTGCGCTACGCTGGCCGCGAGGTCGTCGGAGTCCTCGCCGGGCTGCAGCACCGCGACCAGAGGCGTGTACTCGGGGAGGTCGGCCTGTGAGAGCCAGTGCGGCCGGGCGAGCACCGTCGTGTCGCCCGTCATCCGACTGCGAATGATGCGCTCGAACGCTCGTGTCGCCGTCTTGCCGAGCGGGCCATCCACCGAGACATGCATCGGCAGCGGCCCCATCGAGTCGAGGAATTCCTCCAGGGGTAGGACCCGGTGCCGGGTTCGGCCCCCGCCAAACGCCTCGCCGAGGTCGGCGTCTTCGACCGCTGCCCACCCGGGGATTCGCGACGGCCATCCCGCGAGAAGCCGGAGCGTGCGGCGGTTGCAGGCCACGAGGACGCCGTCGCTCGTTTCACAGACGTCGATGCAGAAGGCCTCGGACCCGTGGTCGAAGGACTCGAAACACGCGGTGATCGAGCTCGGAGGCGCTCGACCACAAGAACCGTATCCGACGACGCGGGGCTTCACGAAGGGTGTGAGCCCGTCGTGGCCGAAAAGGGAGCACCGCTACCGATAGTCCTCCTTGCGCAGGCCGTGGCGCTTCATCTTGTTGAACAGGGCCCTCGCGGAGATGCCCGCGCGCTTCGCTGCCTCTCCCACCCGGCCCTGCGCCGCGGTCAGCGTGGCTTGCAGGTAGGCCCGCTCGCCGGCCTCGAGGATGCCCTCGCGGACGACCTTCCAGCTCTGTCCGCTCCACGCCTCGGGGAGGCGTACGACCTCGTCGAGTCGCTCTGCCGCCGCGGGCGTCTCCGGGGCGAGCTGAGGGTGGTCGAGGCTGTCGTGCGCCTGCAGGATCGGGGGGAGGTCGCCAAGCTCGATGCTCGCGCCGTTGGAGAGGAGCACCGCGCGCTCGAGCACGTTGGCCAGCTCTCGAACGTTGCCCGGCCACGCGTAGCCCATGATCGCCTCCATCGCGCGCGGGGCGACCGTCATCCCGCCTCGCCCCAGCCGGGCGGCGAAGTGATCGACGAGCACGGGCACCAGCCCCTCGACGTCCTCTCGGCGGTCGCGCAGGGGCGGGATCTCCAGTTCGACGACGCAGAGCCGGTAGTAGAGGTCACGGCGGAACCGGCCCACCTCCATCTCTTGAAGTAGATCGCGGTTGGTGGCCGCCACGACCCGGACGTCGAGCTCGATCGACTTCGACGCACCCAGCGGCCTCACGCAGTGATCTTGCAGCGCGCGCAGCAGCTTCGACTGCATGACCTCCGGCACCTCGCCGACTTCGTCGAGGAACAGCGTGCCCTCGTGCGCCAGCTCGAACAGGCCTCGCCGCGAGCGCTGGGCCCCGGTGAAGGCGCCGCGCTCGTGGCCGAACAGCTCGGATTCGAACAGCTCGGCCGGGATCGCCGCGCAGTTGACCGGGACGAACGGGCCTTCGGCTCGGGGGCTCGCCCGGTGGATCACCTCGGCGATCCGCTCCTTGCCTACACCGGTCTCTCCGAGGATGAGCACGGGGCTGTCTGCACGAGCCACGCGCTGCGCCGTCGCCAGGACCCGCTCCATGCGGTCGCTCGCGGTGACGAAGCGCGGGAGCGTCCGCCGGTTCGCGCGCGCGAGGACGACGCTGCCGGCAAGCTGCTCCTGCCGGCGGCGCTGGACCACGGCCGACAAGGCGGACTCGAGCAGCTCGCCCGACAGCGCGAGGTCGATCACCGCGACGGCGCCCATGGCCACCGCCTGCGCGTTGACCTCGGCGTGGTCGCTCGCGGTGAGCACGACGAGCTGGGGTCGGTCGGGATGGTCCTGGACCAGCTCGGCGATGGGCTGCAGCGCCGCGATGTCGTCGACGTCGACCAGGACGAGGTCCGTAGTCCTCTCGGGCAGCCTGCGCACCAGGTCCTCACGGGTACCGCGCCCCACGACCAGGGCCTCCACGAACGGCAGCGCCGACAGGACCCGCCCGCGGAGCTCGTGGTCATCGATGCCGAGGGAGACGCGGACGAGCATGAAGTGAAGCGAGGATAGTTCAGAATCGGAGCCGCAACGTCCGAATCGGAACCTGGGATTCCGGTCCGTTCAGAAGCCCAGGTTCCGTGCTCTCGTCCCGCCAGCGCGTCCCCACTGGCTGGGCGGTTTGGCACGGACGTTGCTGATGCTGCTCGTTGATGGAGCAGAACACGGATCACCTCCTTGCACAGCGCGCCGCCGCCGGGGACACCGCGGCCCGCGACCAACTGCTCGCCCGCCACTACCGGGCGATTCGACGGCTGTGCCGCCGGCTCTGCCCCGACTCCACCACGGCCGACGACGTGCTGCAGGAGACGCTCATCGCGGTCCTGCGCAACCTCGGCAGCTACCGCGGGGACGCATCGTTCACCACGTGGGTCTACACCGTCGCCCGCACCCACTACGGGCGCACGCTCCGGACCGACCAGCGCCACCGTGCCCGCGCCGACCGCTTGGCGGCCCTGGTCGTCTCGGTCCCCGACGCCGGGGCCGGCCAGGACGACGCCCTCGCGGCCTCGGAGCTGCGCGACCGGGTCCAACGGGCGCTGGAGTGCCTGGGACCGCTCGATCGGGCCGTGCTCGAGTCGCGAGACTTCCTGGGCTGCTCGGCTGCCGAAACGGCACGCGAACTCTCGCTTACAATCCCCGCGGTGAAGACTCGGCTCCATCGCGCGCGTGCTCGTGTGCGCGCCATGCTCGAGCCGCCTACGCTCGTCTTCGCAGCCTGACCATGCCCGTCAACCAGTACGAACGCGTCCCCCCCGGCTCCTACGATGCGAGCCGCCACTTCTACCCGCGGGTGCTCAACGCCCAGATGCACGCGCTCGTGCGGTTCTTCCTGAGCCTCGACCACGACCGCATCATTCACCGCTACTGCTACCTCAACCCTCGGGTCGACCCCAGCGCGCTCGGCGACCTACTCGGCTACGTGCCGCAATACTTCCGCTGGTCGGGCTGCGACCTCTTCCACGCGACGAGCGCGGCGGGCCGGCGCAGGATGGTGGTCATCGAGACCAACTCGTGCCCGTCGGGCCAGAAGTCGATGCCCCTGTTCGAGGAGCACGACGACTACGGCGGATACCGGACGCTGCTCGAGTCCAGCTTCCTGCCGCGTCTCAAGGGTCGCCGCCTGCCGCCGGGCGGGCTCGCGGTCATCTACGACAAGAACTTCATGGAGGCGTCGGGATACGCCGCCACGCTGGCCGACCTCACCTCCGAGCCGGTGCACCTCGTCAGCTTCTACGACGGCGACGAAGCTGCGCGCGTCCGCTTCGACAACGGGCACCTCCACGTGCGGACCAACGACGATGAATGGGTGCCGATCCGCGCGGCGTTCCGGTACGTCACGCAGCGGCCGTGGTCACGCATCCCGATTCACACCAAGACGGCCATCTTCAACCCCACGTTCGCCTGCGTCGCCGGCGGCCGCAACAAGATGCTTGCGGCCAAGGCATACGACATCTTCAACGCCAAGCTCGAGGGCTCGGGGCTCAAGATTCAGACCCCCGAGACCGTCTGGGACATCAGCCACGACGAGGTCCCGATGTGGGTGGGCAAGATGGGCGGCATCGCCGTCGTGAAGAACCCCTACTCCAACGCGGGACAGGGCGTCTGGACGCTCACCAGCGAAGCGGAGCTCGACGCATTCATGGAGCTGCCTCAGAAGTACGACCGCTTCATCGTACAGTCGCTCATCGGGCACCACGCGTGGAGCTCGAACACGGCCGAGGGGCGCTACTACCAGGTCGGCACGATGCCCACCAAGCGCAAGGCCGCCTACGTGTTCGACCTGCGCGTGATGACCTGCGCCAACAAGCGCGGCTTTCAACCCCTGGCGATCTACGGGCGGCGTGCTCGCAATCCGCTCAATCAAACCCTCGGCGACGCAAAGAGCTGGGACATCCTGGGAACCAACCTCTCGGAGAAGAACGACGACGGCACCTGGGGCTCGGACACCGCACGCCTGCTGCTCATGGACCGGCGCGACTTCAACAGCCTCGGCATCGGTCTCGACGACCTCATCGAGGGGTTCATCCAGACGACTCTGGCGACGATCGCCATCGACGAGATGGCCAAGAGCCTCACGAGCAAGAAGGGGACCTTTCGCGCCAAGCTGTTCGGCTCCCTCAACGACGACCCCGCGCTTCGCGAGGAGATCTTGGTGTGAGCGCCCCCGAAGCCGCACACGTCACCACGCTCGACCTCGCGTCGGTCCCCGCAGGAAGCACCCGCAGGTTCTTGCTCGAGGTCATGCGTGACCCGCTGAGCAACCCGGTCTCGATTCCCGTCATGGTCGCCAAGGGCGCGACCGACGGGCCGGTCTTCGGGGTTACGGCGGCGGTCCACGGCAACGAGGTCAACGGTATCCCGATCATCCAGCGCCTCTTCGCCCAGCTCGATCCTTCGATTCTTCGAGGGACCGTGGTCGGGGTGCCGGTCGTATCGGCCTACGCGTTCAACGCGGCCACGAGGACCTTCTTCGAGGGCTTCGACCTCAACCGCATCATGCCCGGCAACCCCTCGGGCAACGTGGGACAGGTCTACGCGCACCGCATCCTCGACCGCCTCGTGCGGCACTTCGACTTCCTCGTCGACGTGCACACGGCGAGCTTTGGCCGCGTCAACTCCCTGTACGTGCGCGCGGACCTTCGCCACGCCGCGAGCCGGAAGATGGCGTTCCTGCAGGCGCCGGAGATCATCGTTCACAACGAAGCCAAGGACGGGACCCTCAGAGACGCGGCGATGGACATGGGCATCTCGGCGATCACCGTCGAGGTCGGGGATCCGCTTCGCTTTCAGCGACGCATGATCCGGGACTCGCTCGACGGCGTGCGGGCGATCCTGCACGAGTACGACTTCCTGCCCGATGCCGTCCCCGAAGAGGATGACGAGCCTCCCGTGGTCTGCGCGAGCTCGAAGTGGATCTACGCCGACGGCGGGGGCCTGCTCGAAGTGCTGCCCGATCTGGCGGCGCTCGTGCGCAAGGGCGAGCCCATCGCGCGGCTGCGAAACCCGTTTGGCGACATCCTCGCGACCTACGAGGCGCCGCACGAGGGGGTCATCGTCGGCAAGAGCACCAACCCGGTCTGCCGGACGGGCTCGCGGATCGTGCACCTGGGCTCGCCCACGGATCCCACCGCGTTCGACCCAGCGTAGGAACGTGGTCAGTCGACCTGGAACGAGCCGAGGAAGCGCTGAGCCAACAGCGGGGTGTGCTCCCCCTCTGGCCACTGAGCGCGGGCGATGTAGATGATGACGTCCGGGCTCTCGGGGGGCTGACGCTTTCGCGCCGGCCCGACCGCGAGGACCACCCGGGCATGCGCGCCCCCACCGAGCGCCAGATGGAAACGAAGCGTGCGGAAGCGGCCGGCCTTGGCCGATTCCTCGTCGAGGATCGAGACCGGCCCGGCGCGCAGCATCCGAGCCCGAAGCCGGTCGAGGTGCTCGTCGAGCGTGATGCGTACACCACCGCGGCTGGTGATCTCGGTGACCGAGAGCCCGATGTCTCCCGGCGCATCGTAGCGATACTCGAGCACCGTCCCGGTCGTGCCCACCGCGGCGTGCGACTCCGCGGAGTCGCTGCGCACGCCAACCTCTTCACGCCACTGGTCGAGCGTGAGCGCCCGTCGTTTCGGTGTGCCCGGGAAGTCGACGTGCGCCGCCGGCAGGTCGACGCGCCCCCACTCCCGGTCGGGTGGCGGGGCTTCGTCGTCCTCGATCTCGTCGACGGTCGGCGGCGCCTCGACCATCGATCGCAGGCGCGCCACCTCCTCGCGCAGCTCGGAGAGTTCGGCGCGCAGCTGCGCAATGTCTCGCTGGTTCATCCCGTCCTGGCAGCTGGCCAAGAGCAGGAGGAGGATGCATCGACGGCCGATCCTCGCTGTCTTCTCGATGCAGATCCGACTCATGCGCTGGGAGCCTACGATTCCTCGCGCGGGCCCGTGCCTCGCAGTTGAGCAGGTGCACCCAAGCGGCTGTCACCGGGCTCCAATCGTCGACGTGGAGCTGGTCTTGTCGTGTGAGCATGCGTCTGCGGCCGTTCCCGAGGGGCTCGAGCCGACGATCCCCTGGGATGTGCTGCAGAGCCACCGCGGCTGGGACCCAGGAGCCGCGGATGTCGCGCTCGCACTCGGCGCCGCGTTCGGCGTGACACCGATCCTCGGTCGAGTGACCCGGTTACTCGTCGACCTCAACCGCTCCGCCGACAACCCGCGCGCCACGTCGAGCGTTGCACGCACGCTCGCCGCCGAAGCCCGCGAGCAGCTGCATCGCGAACACCACGCCACACACTGGCGCGCGGTCGAGCAGGCCATCGCGTGCCGCACGTGCGTCCTGCACGTCTCGGTGCACTCCTTCACCCCGACGCTTCGGGGCAAGGCACGAGCCATGGATATCGGGCTCCTCTACGATCCGCGTCGGGCCAGCGAGCTGCGTGTCGCTTGCCGATGGCAATCGTTGCTGCGCGGCGAGGGCCTGCATGTCGCTCGGAACGCGCCGTACCGAGGGGTCAGCGACGGCATCACTCGAGGCATGCGTCGGCGATTCGGTGTAGAGCGCTACGCAGGGTTGGAGCTCGAACTCAACCAGAGACTCTTGTCGCAGGGCACCTTCGGACAGCCCCTCATCAGCGCGATCCGGCGGACCCTCAGCGCGATACTCGAGTCCGAAATGCACCCTTGTGGCGGCTCGCAGGCTCCATAGACGCGAACGAAAGGCGCATGATCGCCACCACCTTCTCCATCGATCGACAGCCCGACACGCGCAGCTGCGGCCCCACCTGTCTTCACGCGGTCTACCGGCACTTCGGCGTCGAGCTCCCGCTGCAAGCGCTGGTCGACGAGATCGATCAGCTCGACACGGGGGGCACGCTCGCCGTGCAGCTCGGTACACACGCGCTCGGCCTCGGGTTCGACGCGACGATCTACACCTACAACCTCCACCTCTTCGATCCCACCTGGTTTCACCCCGGGGCGTCATCGCTGGCGGCCAAGCTGGTCGCGCAGCGGGTGGCCAAGCCCGACGACACTCGACTCGCCGAAGCGACAGGCAAGTACCTGACCTTCCTCGAGCGCGGCGGGCAGGTGCGGCACCAGCCATTGGCGCCGGCCCTGCTCGCGGACCGGCTGAGCGAAGGTCTGCCCGTGCTGACCGGATTGAGCGCGACCTACCTCTACGACGCCATGCGCGAGGTCCCCGACGACGATCGCTCCGACGACGTCGCGGGGCTTCCCGTGGGTCATTTCGTCGTGCTGCACGGCATCGACATTCCTCGTGGGACCGTCGACGTCGCCGACCCGTGGCCGGGCCCGGGCGGCGTCGTGGGGTCGACCACGCACTCCACCTGGCGCGTCCTGACCGCCGTCGCGCTGGGCGTCCTTACGTACGACGCCAACCTGCTCGTGCTCCGAAAGCAACGCTGACATGGACACCATCATCGTCGTCACCGACCGGGCAGACTGGCCCCAACCCGCCCAGGGGACGACCGTCGTCACCGCCAAGGAGTACCTCACGCACACGCGTTGGTCCGACCGGCGCGGCGGGAGGGTCGTCAACCTGTGCCGCTCCTATCGCTATCAGCGCTCCGGCTACTACGTCTCGATGCTCGCGCTTGCCAGAGGCCACCGCCCGATGCCCACGCTCGAGGCCATTCAAGACATGAAGTCGAAGACGGTCACGCGGATGCTCAGCGACGAGCTGGACGACCTGCTGCAGCAAGAGCTGGCGGACGCGGTCGGAGCGGAGATCGTGTTGCACCTCTTCTTCGGGCAAGACGCGCTGCGGCGCTACCCCAAGATCAGCCAGGCCGTCTTCGCCCGCGCCCCGCTGCCACTGCTGCGCGTAGTGCTTCGCCGAAGCCACCGGGACGAGACCTGGGCGCTCGCTTCGATCGGCGCGTTCTCGCTCGAAGACGTCGACGACAGCCTGCGGCCCGCACTCACCGACGCGCTCGAGGCGTTCCTGCGTCGACGACAGCCCGTCGTGCGCATGGACGTGAGCCCCTACGATCTCGCGATCCTCGTCGACCCTCGCGAAGACCACCCTCCCTCCGACGCCAAAGCCTTGGCGGCGTTCGCCGCCGCAGGACAGCAAGAGGGTTTCTCGGTCGAGTTCATCGGCAAGGACGACTTCGGCCGCGTCGCAGAGTTCGACGCGCTCTTCATTCGGGAGACCACGGCCGTCAATCACCGCACGTTCCGATTCGCTCAGCGTGCCAGCCGCGAAGGCCTCGAGGTGATCGACGACCCGCAATCGATCCTCCGCTGCACCAACAAGGTGTTCCTGGCCGAAGCCCTGACCCGACTCGGGATCCCGACCCCGACGACCATCGTCACCCACCGCGGCAACCTCGACGAGGTCCGCGACAGGATCGGCTTTCCCTGCGTGCTCAAGCAGCCCGACAGCAGCTTCTCGCAAGGGGTCGTCAAGGTCGACGACGACGCGGAGTTCGCCGAGGCTACGCGGTCGCTGCTTCGGCGCTCCGAGCTCGTCGTCGCGCAGGCGTTCGTGCCCACAGACTTCGACTGGCGCATCGGCGTGCTCGGAGGACGAGCCCTGTACGCCTGCAAGTACTTCATGGCGAGGCGTCACTGGCAGATCATCCTCCACGACCCCGACGCTGGCACGAGCGAGGACGGCGCGGTCGAGGCCGTCGCCCTCGACGACGTACCGCCGGAAGTCCTCGAGACCGCCCTGCGTGCGGCCACCATCATGGGCAACTCGCTGTATGGCGTCGACCTCAAGGAGACTCCCGATGGCGTCGTCGTCATCGAGGTCAACGACAACCCGAGCATCGACGCGGGCTACGAAGACGCCCTGCTCGGCGAGGAGCTCTACCGCGCCGTCATGCGGGAGTTTCGCGCTCGCCTCGATCGCCGTCACCAGGTCCCACGGTCATGACATCCGCGTTCCATCTCTTCGAAGTCTTCGGCATCGAAATCGAGCTGATGCTCGTCGACGTCGACACCCTGCACGTCTCGCCGTGCTGCGATCGAGTGCTGCAAGCACAGGCGGGCGAGCCCGCATGCGAGGTCGACAACGGCGTCATCGGGTGGAGCAACGAGCTAGCAGCACACGTCATCGAGCTCAAGACCAGCGGCCCCGTGCCATCGATCGACGATGCGGTCGCCACCGCGTTCGCGGACGACCTGCGGCTCGTGGACCGCCTCGCGCGCTCCTGCGGCGCTCGGGTCCTCCCGACCGCCATGCACCCGAGCATGGATCCTGCACGCGAGTCGGTGCTGTGGCCACACGATGGCCAAGACATCTACGCGACCTACGACCGCGTCTTCGGCTGCAGCGGGCATGGGTGGACCAACCTTCAGAGCTGCCACATCAACCTGCCCTTCGCCGATGCCGACGAGTTCGGTCGGTTGCACGCCGCGATCCGGGCGGTCCTTCCGCTGCTGCCAGCCCTCGCGGCGAGCTCTCCGTTCGTCGAGGGGCGCTTCGATGGCACCATGGATCGGCGCCTGGGCGTCTATGCCAGCAATCAAAAGCGCGTCCCCTCGGTGATCGGCGACATCATCCCCGAGCCCGTGTTCACGCCCGAGGCCTACGCCCGCGAGATCTTGCAGCCCATCTACGACGACATCGCGCCGCTCGACCCGCACGGCGAGCTGCAGTTCGAGTGGCTCAACTCGCGCGGAGCGATCGCGCGGTTCGACCGCAACGCGATCGAGATTCGAGTCCTCGACTCCCAAGAGACCCCGTGGGCCGACCTGGCTCAGGCCAGGCTGGTCGCCTCTTTGGTCGAAGCGCTGGCGCAGGAGCGGTGGGTCGATGCCCAGCAGCTGCGTGCGCTTCCGACCTCTGACCTGCGCCGGGTCTTCGACCGCACGGTCGAGCATGCCGACGCGGCCATCATCGACGATCCCGGGCTTCTCCTCGCCCTCGGTCGAGACCAGACGCAGCTTCGAGCCGACGCGCTGTGGCAGGAGCTCTACAGCGCGCTCCCTCAGCGCGACGACCGCCTCGACGCAGTCTTACGACGCAAGCTCGAGCTGGGCTCCCTGTCTCGTCGCATCCTCGCCGCGACGGGCGAGAGTCCACACCGTCGCCGACTGCGCGAAGTCTATGCCGACATCGCCGACTGTGGGCTGCAAGACCGGCTCTTCGAGCGATGATGTACTGCCCGGACTCTACACGAGGTACCCTCACGCGGTGAAGATCGCTGTCCTTTCGCAAAACCCGGGCCTGTACTCGTCGAGCCGATTGGTCGAGGCCATCGAGGCTGCGGGGCACGAGGCCCTCATCATCGACTACATGCGCTGCTACCTCAGCATCGCCGCGCACCGCCCCACCGTCATCTACCAGGGCGAGTCGATCGAGGGCGTAGACGCGATCATTCCGCGCATCGCCGCGTCCGAGACGTTCTACGGCAACGCCGTCGTCCGGCAGTTCGAAATGATGGGGGTCTATACGGTCAACACGTCGCAGGCGATCGCCCGCTCACGCGACAAGCTTCGTTCGCTGCAGCTGCTCTCCCGCAAGGGCATCGGCCTGCCCGTCACGGCGATCTGTCACTCGGTCAAGGACGTCGATGGCCTCATCGAGGCCGTGGGCGGAGCACCCCTGGTGATCAAGCTCATCGAGGGCATGCAAGGCATCGGGGTGGTGCTGGCGGAGACGCGGGGCGCTGCGCAGTCCGTCATCGAGGCGTTCCGCAGCCTCGACGCGCACATCCTCGTCCAGGAGTTCATCGCCGAAGCCAAGGGGGCGGACTACCGATGCTTCGTGGTCGGGGATCGAGTCATCGCCGCCATGAAGCGCCAAGGCGCCGAGGGTGAGTTCCGCTCGAACCTGCACCGCGGCGGATCCGCCGAAGTCGCCAAGCTCACGCCCGAAGAGCGCTCGACCGCGGTACGGGCGGCTCAGGCCATGGGGCTGCGGGTTGCTGGCGTCGATATCCTGCGCGCGAACCACGGCCCGCTGGTCATGGAGGTCAACTCCTCGCCAGGGCTCGAGGGAATCGAGCGCTCCACCGAGAAAGACGTTGCCGGTGCCATCATCAAGTACATCGAAAAAAACGCCCGCCCGGGCAAGACGACAGACCGAATCCAAGGCTGAGCGCAAGCGACTCGAGCAGCTCACCGAGGCCGCCACGCGGCTTCGACAGGTCCATCGAGGCATGCGAGTTCTCGAGGCGATCCGGTGGTCCCCGTCGGTCGAGCGGCAGTTCTTCAAGAACGGCGCGTCTGCGCTGCCGCACCCCCACTACAAGCCTTTCGACGCCAGCGCGACGCTGGCCGAGCTCAAGGACGTGAAGCGAACGCTTCGGGGAGAGCACGCCCCAGAAGCGATGCTGCGCAAGTCGTCGGTTCTGCTCGAGACCACCGCGCGCATGCTCGCGTCCGTGGGGAGCCGACGCTTCAGCACCTACGCGCAGAAACTCTACGGGCGCCCCGAAGACCCGTTCCCCGCGACCACGGTCACCCCGCTGCAGTATGCCCGCAAGATCATTCGCACCCTGAAGCTGACCGCGTCGTCGATGCCCGAGCCCCCCCCGCCGACGTTGACGGCTGGCGAGGTCGCCCGCCGCATCCGCCGCGGAGTCAAGGAACACTTTGGACGCCAGGCCCCCGAGGTCGTCCTCGACCCGTCGATGGCCGCTCGCGCTGCGGCGGCCCCCAAGCGGATCCGACTCCGCAAGGGCGCCACCTTCTCGGACCTCGACGTCCATCAGCTTCTGCAGCACGAAGCCTTCGTTCACGTCGCGACGTCGCTCAACGGCCGCGCGCAGAAGCGATTCTCCCTGCTCGCGGCCAACCACGCCGGAACGACGCGGACGCAGGAGGGCCTGGCCGTCTTCGCCGAACTCATGTCGGGCACGCTCGACCCTCGTCGACTGCTGCGGCTCAGTCACCGGGTCGAGGCCACCCACCTCGCGCTCGGCGGCGCAAACTTCCTCGAGGTCTACCGCTACTTCCTGGACGTCTCTCCCAACGAACACGAGGCATACCAGTCGACCGTCCGCATCTTTCGAGGCGGAACGCTCGAAGGGGGCGCGCCGTTCACCAAGGACATCGTCTACCTCGACGGGCTCTGCCGGGTATACGTGTTCCTTCGGGCGGCCGTCGAGTCGGGGCGATTGGACTGCCTGGGCCTGCTCTTCGCGGGCAAGCTCGACCTCGAGGACATTGAAGCCCTCCTCGAACTCGAGCACCTCGGTCTGTGTCGGCCCGCCAAGTTCGTGCCACCGTGGGTCACCGACCCCCGCCGCCTCGTGGCCTACTTTTCGGTCACCGAGGTGATCAAGCGAGCGTCGACCGCCGGGCTGCAGCGGCACTACGCCGAGCAGCTGTCCGCCCTTCCGACCCTTGGCGACATCTAGAGGAGTCGCGCCCAGCGGCACGGGCGAGCGTCGCACCCGTTGCCGAGCGCAACCCGAACCAGGCCGGTGCCGATGGTCGAGTCGACCCATCCGTGCGCGCCCGGCCGGGCCGAAGAGTCCATCGTCTCGAGCAGCTCGACCTCCGAGCCCGGAGGCCAGGGCTCGGCGACGCTCACGACCACGAAGCGGACTCCCCCGGGCATCACGCCGCGGCCAGCCACGCTCCCGAACCGTCGGGGGTGGCGGGTGAGCGGGCGCCGAAGGGATTCGGGCATCCAACGCATCGAGAGTCTCATGCACGTGGGAGCCCGCGACCGGGCACGAGGGTGCGCGATTATCGGGTTCCGTGGTGTGGCACCACGGCGGAGCCATGCCGAGCAAACCCGCCCGCCGCGATCGCGCGGAGCACCTCGACGCCGACTCGCGGCCGACGCCGCGCGAGCTTGTTCCAGCGTTCGGGCGACAGCACGAGGACCCGGGTGAGCTCGGTCGCACTGACATGCGCCGGGCTGCGCGCACGACCGACGAGCGCAGCCTCTGCGAACCACGACCCGGGACCGAGCTCGAGCGAGGTGTCTGCCGTCCAGGCCAACCGCCCCTCGACCACGACCACGAGCCCTGCGAGCGCATCGTGCGGCCGCACCAGCGTCTCGCCCGCCGCGAGCGTGTCGAGAAACGCCGCCCCCACGACCCGGCTCCTCGACGCAAGGTCGAGCCCCGCGAAGGGGGTGACGCTCTCCAGCAGTTCGACCGCCCGAACGCGCGGGTCCTCCGCGACGTCCTCGATCCGGATGAAGACCGCAGTTGCGTTGTCCTTGCCTCCCAAGGCGTTGGCCCGTTCGAGCAGGCGCCGCGCATTGTCCGGCAGGGACGCCGAGTGGCTCACGCCAACCTCGTCGACCGCCTCGTTGAGACCGTCGGTGGCGAGCAAGAAGATGTCTCCGGGCGCTAGCGCGAGCACCAAGGTGTCGATCTCCACCCCCGCGCCTGCGCCGAGCGAGCGGCTCAGCACGTTGCGAAGCGGATGTCTGCGCGCCCGTTCGGGGGACATGGTGCCCGCCCTGTGCAGTTCGTTTGCAACCGTGTGGTCGACGCTGAGCTGCTCGAGTCGTCGCTGGCGGTAGAGGTAGAGCCTACTGTCGCCGACGTGCGCCATCGCAGCGCACGCCTCGTGGTGCAGCAGCACCGTCAGCGTCGTGGCAGCGCCGTCGTGCGTGCCCCCTCGCTTGGCGATGGCGGCAACGGCGTCCCCCGCCGCTTCGACGCAGCGCCGGGCGAGGTCTCGCAGGTCGTCGGGTGCGATCGGCTTCGGCAAGGACGCAAACCCCTTGCGAGCGCGCTGCGAGACGGCTGCGAGCGCGGCCTCGGCCGCCGCCTCCCCGTGTGGCGCACCACCGACGCCATCGGCGACCGCGTAGATCCCGTTGGCACGGTCGGCGAGATAGCGGTCCTGGTTCTCGGTGCGCACGCGACCCACGGCCGAGAGCGCGAATGAATCAGACTTGTTCATGACGGGCGCGTTTCAGGCGAGGCTGCCTGCAAAGGTGAGCTCGGAGAATGCCCCGGCAACCCACGAGCTCGAGTGTTGCACACACGCCCGGGGCACATCGTCGGCCACTCGCACCAGCACAACGGTCGCATCGACGTCGGGTTCTACGGCCGCGGCACGCTCGAGGATCCGCCGGGCTGCGCTCGAGATCGACGGGGCCTGAAGCTGCTCGAGCACCCAGTCCTCGTCTTCGAGGGCGGACCGCAGACCGTCGGTACACAGCAAGAACACGTCTCCGGGCCGCACCCGGATCGAGAAGGTGTCCACCCCCACGACGGTTACCCCCTCGGTAAGCTTGGTGCTGGGATGATCGACGGTGAGCTGCGCAAGGCCTCGATCCGACGCGAGGTAGAGCCTGCTGTCCCCGACGTGCCCCACCACCGCGCGCTCCGAGGTGAGCAGCAACATCGTGATCGTGGTGCTCATCCGTGCAAGGCTGGGGTCTCGGCTCGCCGCACGATAGACCGCATCGAAGGCGGCCTCGATGGCCACCGCGGCCGTCTCCTCCGAGAACGAGCTCGAACGGAATCGCCGCCCCTCGACGAGCCGCGCGACATGATCCCGTGTCGCAGCGACGGCGATTCGCGACGCCTCCTCGCCCCCTTCCTCCGCCCCTGAACCGTCACAGACGACGTAGAGCCCGAGATGGTCATCGGCTTCGAAGGCGTCCTCGTTGGCCTCGTTGGGCCTCCCGCGGGTGTGTCCCCGAGATTCGTTGTCGTTCACGCATCTCAGAGCCCGCCCGCGTACGAATCGATGCACCCAGCCCGGCGAGCGCTGCACCCGTTTGGCCCTCCGCGGGCTCGAAGCTGTCGTGCGTGGCTCCGTCCTGCTCCTTGTACTCTGTAGTTGCGGCTCCGAGGCCGTGGCCGCCCAGTACGCCCCCCCTCCCCTCGACCCCACGTGGACTCCGATCCCGGCCGGCGAGTACGAGATGGGGACCCGAAAGAGCGAGTTTTGTCGTCGAGAGACCGTCGGCGTGAGCACGAAGGTCATCGACGCGTTCGAGATTCAGACGTACGAGGTCACCCAGGGCCAGTTCGAAGCGGTGATGGGCTACAACCCGTCGTTCGCCTCGAGCTGCGACCACTGCCCGGTCGACAGCGTCTCCTGGCACGAAGCCGCCGCCTACGCCAACGCGCTCGCGGCGGCCGAGGGCACGACGGCCTGCTACGACTGCTCGGGCTCGCACGAGGCCGTGGCGTGCACCCCTCTGCCTGCGGACACCTGTGACGGGCCCCGCCTGCCCACCGAGGCGCAGTGGGAGTACGCGGCGCGGGCCGGCACGCTGCTGGCGACCTATGCCGGGAGGATCACCTCCTGCATGAGCCGCGACGAGGTGGCCGATCAGATCGCCTGGTACAAGGCCAACTCGCGCGGACAACCCCGCGAGGCCGGCAAGAAGAAGCCCAACCCGTGGGGCCTGCACGACGTGCTCGGCAACGTGGCCGAGTGGACCGAGGCGATCGACGCCGGGGGATTCGGGGTGCTTCGAGGCGGTTCCTGGTACCACAACGCCGAACGGGCCCGCGCGGCGGGGCGACTGCGCACGCCCGCCGATCGCCACCTGAGCTACGCCGGCATTCGGCTGGTCCGGCCCGCGCGGGCCGGCGGAGCGTGAACCGATGAGTCCGCTCTGGCTCCTTCGCCTCGCCACGTGGCTCTCGGTCTCGGCGCCGCCCCAGCTGCCCGAGACGGTCCGGGTCGCCTCGATCGGCTACGCCGGCGGCGATCCGCGCGCTTTCGGGTGCGACCGCGACCTGTGCGCCTTCGAGACGCTGGTGCGCTCGGCCGCGGGCCGGGGCGCGAGCATCATCGTGACGCCCGAGTACTCGATGCCGCAGCGCGACGCCGAGCCACGCGTGCAGATCGGTCGACGCCCGTCCAGCGTCGCGGCGCCGATTCAGGCTCACTTCTCCGCGCTCGCCGACAGCCTCGACATCCACCTGGCCATCAACCTCGAGACCGAGGACGCCAAGGGGCAGCTCTTCAACAGCCTCTTGGTCTTCGACCCCAGAGGCATGCTCGCCGCGCGTCACGACAAGATGGAGCTGTTCGAGGGCGAGCGGCAGACGCTCGAGCCCGGCGACACCATCACCACGCTGCAGACCCCCTACGGGCGCTTCGGGCTGCTGATCTGCGCCGACCTCTACACCGAGCCCGCCACGCACCGCGCCCTCGTCGAAGGTGGTGGCGCGGGCGAGGGCGTCTCGCTCATCCTCTTTTCGGCCGCCTGGACGGTGCCGGTCGCCACCCGGTGGCAGGCCGCGTTCGCCCACGACTGGGGCGTCTACTTCGTCGCCGCCAACGCCAGCCTCGGCGACGGCAGCG
The DNA here is from genome assembly GCA_024742475.1 of bacterium. GTDB lineage: Bacteria > Myxococcota_A > Polyangia > Nannocystales > Nannocystaceae > CAJXVA01. Next base: position 549,218 of record JANSYI010000001.1, read on the forward strand.
GCAGCGGCATCTTCGACCCCAAGGGACGGGCGATCGGCCACGACGGTCCGCTGCGCTCGATTCGCATCGCCGACATTCCCGTTGCACCCATCTCGGCGGCCGCGGGCTCTCACGGAGCGCAATGACCCTGTTCGGGCTCTCCCTCGTCGCCGCGCTGTGGGCCGCCGATGACGCCTACGACACCAGCGACCCGATCGTCGCCGCAATTGCCTACACCGGCAACACGGCCCCCGACGGGAGCTTCGAGTGCGAAGAGATGGCCAACAGCGACATCGAGGAGGAGCTGTGCGAGGTCGAGGTCCTCGTCCGGGACGCCGCCGACCAGGGTGCGGTGCTCATCACCGTCTCCGAGGGCGCGTTCGAGACCGAGGAGCCCGAGGCGCTCCCCCGTCGCGGCAGAGTGCCCGACCCCGAGCACGCGCCCGTGCTCGCCGGCATGTCCAACCTGGCGGCCGAGCTCGGGATCTACCTGCTCGTCCCCATGCACACGATCGGGCCCGATGGGCGCCTGTACACCTCGCTCATCGCCCTGAACCCGCGCGGTCGCGCGGTCGGCATTCACCACAAGGTCGAGCTGTACAGCTCCGAGCGCGACGACTACGCGCCCGGCAAGGGCATCGAGACCTTCGAGACTCCGTGGGGCCGCGTCGCGATGATGCTCTGCTCCGACCTCTACGGCGAGCCGTCCCTCCACCAGACCATGGTCACGCGGTCGGGGGCCGACATCGTGGCGCTCTCGTCGCTGTGGACCACGGCAGGCGCGCTCTCGTGGCAGGCCGCGTTGGCCCACGACTGGGGCGTTCACGTCATCGCAGCCAACGGAGCCGGCGGCGACGGTGTCGGCAGCGGCATCTACACCCCCGAGGGACGCTCGCTCGCCTCCGACAACTCGGGGCTCGACACCGTCGTCGTCGCGACGCTGCAGCGATAGCCGTCATCGGTGGTCATCATGGCATCGCACGCGGCAAAGACCTCGCGCCTCGTCGGCTTGGACGTCGCTCGTGCCCTCGCCGTGCTGGGCATGATCATCGTCAACTTTCGCGGCAAGGTGAAACCGGACGTCGAGTCGTTCACCCAAGCCGCGTGGATCTTCGACCGCATGGAGGGCAAGTGGGCCGCGGTGTTCGTCGTCTTGGCCGGGGTCGGCATCGGCCTGCAAGCCAACAAGGCCACGACCGCCCTCGCCCGCGCCAAGCTCCGCCGGTCTTTGCTGACGCGCGCCGTCATCCTGCTGGCCATCGGGGTGCTCCACCAGCACTGGTGGACCTGGGACATTCTGGCCTTCTACGGCGTCTACATCGCGGCGAGCGTGGTGTTCCTGTGGGCGCCCAGCTCTGTGCTGTGGGCAGCCATCACGGCGATGACGTTCGCCTCGGGCTGGCAGTGGATGAACCTCGCGCGCCCCGACCTGAACTTCTGGACGTTCGAGGGCGCCCTGGGCAAGCTGTTCTTCTGGGGCAACCACCCGACGGTCCCCTGGTTCTCGCTGCTGCTCTTCGGGCTCTGGCTCGCGCGACGTGACCTGCGAGACCCCGCCGTCCGCTTGCGGCTGTTCATCGTCGCGCTCGTGGTCTTGTGCGTCGCCGAGGCGCTCAACCTGAGCATTCGCGAGGGAGGGCTGCCGTCCTTGCCGGCCCGCGACATGTTCCGCACGTGGCCCCGACCGACCCGACCGGGGTTCATCATCTCGGGGGTCGCGTTCGCGACGGTCGCAATCATCTCGGCGATCGAGCTGACCGAGCGCCGTGCCGAGGCCCCGTGGGTGGTCGCGATGTGCGCAGCTGGACAGCTCGCGCTCACGCTCTACATCATGCACGTGCCCGCGGTCCTGGTGCCCCAAGCCCATGGCTGGATGCCCTCGACGCTGCCGGGCGTGCTCGCGTACGCCCTGGGCGTATATTGCGCGGGCGTGGCCGGAGCGCTGTGGTGGCGACGCCGGTTCGCTCGAGGGCCTCTCGAAGGCCTCCTCGCTGCCGTCACTTCGGCCCCTCCCGCGGCCCCCCGCGGCCTCGCCTGATCGCCATGACTCTCTCGAAGCCCCCCAAGAAGAAGACCGCCTCCAAGAAGAAGGCCACCTCCAAGAAGAAGGCCACCTCCAAGAAGAAGTCCACCTCGGCGAAGCGACCCAAGGCGAGCGCGAAGTCCAAGACGAAGGCGCGCCTGGTCGTCCGGCAGCTCGAGCTCGACGACATCGACGCGGTGCAGGAGCTGCACAGACTCGCCTACCCCACGCTCGAGCCGTGGTCGCGAGACAACCTCGCCGACCACCTGCGCAAGTTCCCCGAGGGACAGCTCGCGGTCGAACTCGACGGCAAGCTCGTCGCGACCTCGTCGTCCCTCATCGTCGACGCCTCCGAGCTTGGCGCAGAGCACGTCTTTCGCGACGTGTGCCGCGGCGGTGATCTCACCGGGCACGAGCCCGAAGGCGACATGCTCTACGGCATCGACATCGCGGTCACGCCGAAGCACCGCGGCAAGAAGCTGGCGCGGCGGATCTACGACGCCCGCAAGGACCTGGTCATGCGACTGAACCTGCGGGGCCTGATCTTCGGGGGACGCATGCCGCGGTACCACAAGTACGCCGAGGAGATGTCGGCCCGCGAGTACCTCGCCGCCGTCTTGCGCAAGGAGCTTCGCGACCCGGTCGTCACCGCCCAGCGTGCCAACGGGTTTACCGTCCGCGCGCTGCTGCCCAACTACCTCCCCAAGGACGTCGAGTCCCGCGGCTACGCCGTGCTGATGGAGTGGAAGAACCCGCAGTGGCTGCCGCAGGGTCGCACCCGTCGCAACCGCGTCCGGGTCGCGTCCGTGCAGTACGAGATGCGCCCGATCGACGGCTTCGAGGCGTTCTCGAAGCAGTGCGAGTTCTTCGTCGACACCGCCTCGGAGTACCGCTGCGACATCGTCGTCTTTCCCGAGCTGCTCACCAACCAGCTCCTCGCGCTCGTCCCCTCCGACACCCCCGCCGAGTCGGCGCGCAAGCTCGACGCGTTCACCAAGCCGTTCGTGGAGTTCTTCAGCGCCGCGGCCCTGCGCTACAACATCAACATCCTCGCGGGCACGCACCTCACGGTCGAAGGCGACACGCTCTACAACATCGCCTACTTCTTCCACCGCGACGGCCGCCTCAGCCGGCAGTACAAGATCCACATCACGCCCTCGGAGGCCCGCTGGTGGGGCGTCTCTCCGGGCGACCGCGCCAACGTGTTCGACACCGACTGCGGCAAGGTCGGCATCGCCATCTGCTACGACGTCGAGTTCCCCGAGTACGCGCGCGCGCTCAAGCACAAGGGCGCCGAGATCCTGCTCGTCCCCTACAACACCGACATTCGCTCGGGCCATCTCCGCGTCCGCGCCTGCGCGCAGGCCCGCGCCGTGGAGAACCATGTCTACGTCGTGACCGCCGGCGCGACGGGCAACCTCCCGCAGGTCGAGGGCGCCGACATCCACTACGCGCAGAGCGCAATCCTCACGCCGAGCGACATCGCCTTCGCCCGCGACGGCATCGCCGCCGAAGCCACGCCCAACATCGAGACGATGCTCGTCCACGACCTCGACCTCGGCGCGCTGCGCAAGATGGAGGCGACCGGAACCGTGCGGCCGTGGACGGACCGGAGAAAAGACCTCTACCGGGTGACGTTCAAAGACGGCGACGAGGACCTCGAGGTCTGAGGCCGCTGCGCGCGGCCCGAGTTTCGCGAAAGGTGAAGTTCAGGCCCACCGCGTCGCGCCCGGGCGCCCTGAGTTTCGCGAAATGCGAAGCTCAGCCCGAGAACCATCCGAGCCACGGCTCGTAGTCCGAGCCGGCGTCTCCGAGGTAGCTTCCGGACACGACGACGTCGCCTTCGAGGGTGACCGCCACGGCGGAGCCGCTGCCGAAGCTGAAGGGCGGGCCGAACTCGAAGGTGGTGGACCACAGCTCCGTGCCATCCGGATCGAAGCCGGCGACCCACAGGTCCGATCGCATGTTCCACTCGAGCTCGGCGGACGCCGGCGCGCTGAGCCCTCCGGTCAGGACGACCTGGCCTGCGCAGTCGATGGTGCCTGCCGCCACGCCGCCGTCGGAGTCGGAGGTCGCGAGCGTGGTCGTCCACAGCTCGGTGCCGTCGGGCCCGTAGCGGCGAAGCTGTTGCGAGGAGGCGCCGGCGTCGCGGGTCGCGTACGCGAGGTAGACCCCGCCGCCCGGGGCCGGCACGAGCGCGCGAGGATCGTCGTCGAGCGACCCGAAGCGCTGCGTCCAGCCGGGCTCGCCGTGCTCGTCGAAGCTGCCGACCCAGACGGGATGATTGCCGAGGCCATCGTCGTCGTTGGCCGCGAGGTAGACCGAAGACGCGGCGCCGAACGTGGCCACCATCCGGTACACGGGCAGTCCGGTCGGGACCTCGAGCTCGTGCTCGGACACGAGGTTGCCGAAGCGGTCGAGACGAAGGGCGACCACCGGCTCGTTGTCGACGGTCTCGAGCACCCGGACGTCGTCCCCGTCGACCGCGAGGATGCCGGTGGGTCGGAACTGGCCCCACGGCTCGATGGGTTCTCGTTCGCGAACCCAACGCCAAACGCGAGCGCCATCGGGCCCATAGCGGAGCACGACGAGGCGGCCGTCGAAGGTGGCATCGCTCTCGCCGAGCACGTAGAGCACCGTCTCGATCGCGAGCACGTTCACGAAGCCCGCCGAGTCGACGGCGACGCCGAGGGCCTCGACCCCGAGACCGAGCTCTCCGTCCTCTTCGCGCGTCCAGCGGAGTTCACCGTCGGGGCCACGCTGCTGGACTGTCAGGGTGCCGGCTCGCCCCTCGGGTCCGCGCCGGGTGGCCGCGAGCACGACGTCGCCCTCGGCCGTGACGTCGACCGCACGCGCGGCCGCAGGGAGATCGTCGGCGGTGGCGCGCAGCGGCTTGCCCTGCATCGCGTCGGGATCGATCCCGCACTGCGGCTGCTCGACCTCGGGCATGGGCGTGTCTTCGGTCGCCGAGGAGCACCCCGCCACGAGCAGGAAGAGACCGATGTGCAGAGCCTTCATCGACGATGCATCCCTGCGAGGCCCAGCAAGAGGAGCATGGCCAGCCCGCCCCCGCCGCTCTCCGCCGCGACCCGGCAACCCGATGCCTCGTCACCCGCGAGCGTCTCGTCCTCCGATGCATCACCCGAGGACCCAGCCATCGGCCACTCCCCGGTGGTCTCCTCCTCGCAGACGCCCTCGTACGCAACCTCGACGCCGGCGCAAGTCTCGGCAAAGCACGCGTTGGCGTAGCTCTGGCCATCCACTCCGCAGACCGGCTCGAACTCTCCCGCGCAGCCGCAGTACGACGGCTGAATCATCGCGCACTCCTGCGCCGTCAGGCCGCTCGCCGCGATCCACCCTGGCAAAGCTGGGTGCGTCATGTCCTCGAGCAGGGCGTTGTTCTCCTGCGCGCGAATCTCCTCCGCCACGTCGGCGTGACCCGACTCGACCACGAGGTGCCCGACCGCACACCGCACGCCGTCATCGTCGATGAAGTACGGGACGCGCTGCCCGATGAAGTCGTCGTTGTGCGGGAACACCCCGGCGAGGCGGTAGGCGTGCAGACGGTCGAGGTTCGCCGCGCGCTGCTTCTGCAGGACCGGCGAGAGCGTGGACACATCGCGGGCCCGAAGCTCGGCCTCTACCCGCTCGAGGTGGGCCTCGATGCGCACGCGGTCCGCCTGCCTCTGTCCGAGGATCGATTTCGCGTCCGGCGTAGGCCCAGCAGCGGCAAAGAGGGCGCACGTCAGCGCAATCACCATGGGTAGACCTTAGCAGCACGGCTACAAGGTACCGCGGGGGAAGCCGCAGGCCGCTTCGAGCTCGGTGCCCCAGCCTTCGCCGAAGCACTCGAGATCGCCGCTGACCGTGGCCTCTGCGGTGACCTCGCCGTTGACCTGACAGACGCAGGATTGGGTGGCCCCGCCCTCGTCGCAGTCGACGGCGTAGGTGTTGCCATCGAGGCAGCCACTCATCTCGACCGAACAGCCCTCGAAGCCGCCGACCCCGACCGTGCCGCACTGCGAGAGCAGCTCGGGGCAGCGGTCGACCGCGGACTCGTAGACGGCGCGGCAGGCCTCGGGCACCCAGGCGTTGGCGTCACCGGAGTCGTCACCGATCACCTCGGCGCAGTCGAGCGAGGACATGCATGCGAAGACCTCCTCGAGCGCACCGACGCACGCGGTGCCGTACTCCTGCGCGTACTCCTCGCTCGAATTGCAGATGGCTTCGATGTACTCCGCTGGGTCGTAGCCCTCGGAGTCGTAGGACCCGGTGTCGTAGGTGTAGCCAGCGTCCTCGTAGCAGGAGAGGTAGCTCCCATAGAAGTCGCGGCAGCTCTCCTCGAACTTCTCGGGGTCGCCGCCATCGGGCACGCGCGGGTCGTCGTTGTCCGAAACGGCAGGCTCGCACGCGGGCAGGAGCAGCAGCGAGAACAGGAACCGTCGGTTCGTCACGCCACCTCTGTAACCGCTGCAGCGAAATCGATCACGCTTTTCGCGAAGTTTTCTGGTTCGCCGGCGGGACTCGGGTGGGGGGCTCACCGTCCGGCCGGACGACCTGGGGAGCGACGCGGCCTACGGTTTCGTCTTCGCGCCCTTCATCAACGTCTTGTAGACGTTGCGCTTCTTGGTGCCCTTTTTGACCAGGGCCTTGGCGTGCGCGAGTTCTTCGTCGATGAGCGCCTCGAAGGCGGTGAGCGGCTGGGCGCCGCTGAGAAACCGACCATTGATGAAGAAGGCCGGCGTGCCGCGGGCGCCGAGTGTCGAGCCCTGTAGCTGCTCCTGCTTGATCCGATCCTCGAGCGCGGTGTCCTGGAGGTCGCGCTTGAACGTCTTCATGTTCAAGCCCAGCTCGCGGGCGTAGCGCTCGATGGTCTCGTCGGAGAGAGCGCGGTGGTCCTGGTAGAGCTTCTCGTGCATCTTCCAAAACTTGCCCTGCTTGCCCGCGGCCTCGGCCGCCATCGCGGCGGGCATCGCCCGGTTGTGCATCGGCAGCGGGTTGTGTTTCATGACGATGCGAATGTCGTTGCCGTAGTGCTGGCGAACCTTCTCGATGGTCGGCTGCACGCGCTTGCAGAACGGGCACTGGTAGTCGGTCCACATCACGAGAGTGACGAGCGCATCGGATCGGCCGCGCTCGTGCGACTTGCCGATCTCGACCCGGTATCGAGCGGCTGGATCTGGTCGGCCGGGGCGGACGAGGGGCGTGGGCTCAGCGCGGGCGTTCTTCACCGCGGAGACCGAATCCTCGATCCGGCCGAGGTCGGCCGCGAGCGTGTCGAGCCCTTGTTCGATACGGATGAGTCGCTCCGCGGCCGAGTTCGATGGCGCCTGCTCCTGGTCCGCGGCCTGACGCTCCGCGGCCCACTGCGTGCTGAGATTGTCGAGGAGCTGCTGCTGCTGCACCGCGAGCGTGTCGAGCTTGGCGTTGATCGCATCGAGCTCGGATTGCTTCGGTCGACAGGCGACCAGGAGGAGCAGGGAGCCGAAGAGGACGGGTGCAGTCCGCACGAACGGCATCGTAGGGCAATCGTGGCCGAGCGGGGAGGTGCTCGACCCGCGGCCCGCGGGGGCTCACGGTGCGGACGACGTGATCCGTCGCGCCCTCGCGTGGACGGCATTCAACCCCGGGCGTACACTGCGGAGCGTGGACCTGCTCGTCGACTATCCCCTGGACGTCGCGGTGAAGCGCGGGCCCATGACCATCCACCCGGTGAGCAAGCTGGTCGGGTTTCACCAGGACGGCGCGGCTCCCATCTTGGTCAAGACGAAGAAGACCAAGGATCGCGGACTGTCGACGAAAAAGATCGGCACCGCCAACACGATCGGCCTGGTCGCGCACCCCAAGGGGATCGGCGCCCAGTCGCGGACGTCCATTGCGTTCTTTGACGCATTCGCGAACAAGCTGGCCTCGGTGTCGACCAAAGCCTCGTTCTCGACCGACGGATACGCGGTGAATGGAATCTGGGGATACGAAGGCGGCAGGGGAAAGCCGCTGAAGGTCGTGTTCGTCGGTGCGGACCTCGAACCGCGCGAGTTCTCGCCCCTGCCCAAGGACAAGAGCGGCATGGGCCTGTACGCGCTCCCAAAGGGCAAGGGCGCGGTGCTGATGTGCGGTACGTGGGAGGAGCGAGAAGTGTTCGTGTTTCGTCACGACGGCTCGGTGCAGGAGTGCGGTTCGGGACGCTACGGCTGGGGCGGCTATATCGCTCTACACAAAGACTCGGGCGTCGAGTACGTCGATGCTGTTGGAAACCCCGTCGACGGGTCTAAGATCGCCGCGAAAAGCGTCCTGACGGCCGAAGGCGCCCAGCCCTTCTCGGCGGGCGACGAGGTCTCGGGAGAGCCGGCCCTCCTCCTAACCGGCGTGCGGTTGGACGACGGCAACCGCGAAGTCTCGAAGAAGCTATTCTCCCTGCCCGAGCCGGGACCCATCCTGGCTTGGGACCTCATCGGCTCCCGAGTCGGATGGGTCACCCCAACCGGCATCAAGGTCGCGGCCTCGAGTTCGCTGGAATGGCTGGACGCAGGGCAGAAGCAGTAGGGTGAACGGGAACCGTCGGTTGGCTACGCCCGGGATGTGCGCAGGCGGTCCGAGGTTCGCGAACTGCGAAATTCGGGGCCACCGCGGCGAACTCGACCTCGTCGACGTTGCGCCGTGGGCCGCAGCGGCGAATGACCTCCGCCTTGAACTGCCCGATCACGCTCTCAGCAAGCGCGTTGTCGTACGAGTCGCCGACGGTACCGACCGAGGCTTCGATGCCCGCCTCGAGGAGGCGGTCGGTATACCGGATGGACAC
>JANSYI010000021.1 GCA_024742475.1 bacterium
GAGGCGAGCCTTGGCTCGTCCGCTCGTGTTGGTTCAGGGAGGCTCAGACGGCCTCGCACCTGGCCCCGAGGATCAGGTGCATACGTCCCTGAGGAACAGGTGGAGCGTGGCACAGAGCGCGGCCCGAGACCCGGAACTCACGGCCGCAGCGACCAAACCCGGTAGGACCAGTGCACTACTTCCGGACTGGTTCAGCCCCCCCGGTAGGACCAGTGCACTACTTCCGGACTGGTTCAGCCCCCCCCGGATTCAGGCTCACTTCGCGAGCACGGAGACCCAGTAGCCGTTGGGATCCGCCGCAGTAGACGCAAACGCGAAGGTCTTCTCGTCGGAGGCGACATTCCCCGCGAAGACGAATCCGTCGGCATGCTCGATGTCCGCGGTCCAGATCGGCTCGAGCTGAGGATCGGTGCGAATCAGAACGCCCTCGTCGACGCTGAAGAACCCGGAACCATCTGCAGCGGCGCCGATGACTTGGTACCAGTAGCCCGGGGCAGAAGAGATGGTCAGGAACGAGCCATCGGGTCCGAGACGATGCACGTCGCTTTCGCGGCTGTAGAAGCTGCGCGTCTGCACGTAGGCTCCCCCATCGGCTGCTGGCCAGATGCCTGTGAGGTGGTCGGGGATGACCTCCGTCCAGAGCTCTTCGCCTTCGGGGGAGAACTTGCGGACCTCGGTCTCGTCGGAGGCGTCGAAAGAGCGAATCTGTCCGTAGAGCACGCTCTGGTCGTCGGCAACGGCGATGGGCATGCGCATGTCACCCGGGTTGCCTTGCGCTTGCACTTCCCAAAGCAGCGTTCCATCGGGAGCGTGTCGGCGCACGAAGGACCTGGCACCGGAGGGGGACGGGGAGTAGTCGTACGTGACGAGGTGGTCGGTCGCGTCGACCAGGGCACCCGTCCACCCCCAGTCGCACTGCCCATTGCCGCCCACCTCGTCGTAGGTCACCGACCACGTCGGTTCGAGTGTACCGTCCAACGCCATCAGCCACTGCGTGTCGCCTCCGTCTTGGATCGTCACCCCACGGGTGCGCAGCGTTCCGTCGCTGGCAAACGCCAACGAGGTGAAGGTCTGACCATCCACGACGGTACTCTGGGCGAGGGTGCCGTCGGCGTTCATGAGGTCGATGCCACTGCGACCCTGCGGAAACTCTGGAGTGCCTTCCGTTCGCCAAGCGAACGCCACGCGGCCCACGGCATCGATTCGTACGTCACACGCCCAGGTCGATGGCGTCGTGGTGGGCACGACGCGGGACCACAGCGGATCAGCCGCGACGGTGCAGTCTCCAACGCACTCGCCTGGGGGGAGGGGCTCCGCTCCCGTACCGTCATCGGTATCGCCGGTGTCGCCATCTTCGCCTTGGTCCATCTGCGTCGAGGCGACCTCACCACTGGACTTGGTCGGGACGTCGCAGCCGGGAATCGATGCTCCGCAGAGAAGGAGTGCCGCAGGAAACGAAAAGGAAGAGCGAGTCATCATAGTGCTTCAGTTTCCGGATGCCGGCGGTTTCGTGATCGAGGCTGCACATGTTCTTTCGAGCACGGCGAGATGAGCCGAGTCGGGGTGCGCTCGTTCAAAGTGCTTGCCCAGCGCTCGTGCGGTATTCGTGTTGCCGCCCGCGCAATGCCCACGAATCTCGAGCAGCGCGATCTCGGCAGAGAACGGACCGGACGCGAACTGTTGGCGATACTCGGTCGTGGCTCGAAGCACCTCCGAAGCATCGCCTCGCTTCAGCGCGCTGCGAGCCCGAGCGAGTAGCGCGGTCTGTCGCTCGAGTTGCTCGCGCGAGTCGTCTTCGGGCCTCTGCACTGGGCGTCCGGGACGGCGCGGCTTGGGAGGAGGCGCAGGCCTCTCGAGGCGGGGCTCCTCCGAAGCCTCGGTGATGGGCGCCGGCTCGGGTGTTTGGGCGTCGGCCACCGAAGCCTTCGCGACCCGGGGAGGCCGGGGGAGTGGCTCGACGGGAGGCATGGCTGGCACGAGCGAAGAAGAGGGCGGTCCCATTGCCGAGGCCACACCCGCGACTGCCGCAACGCTGCCCCCTCCGAGTGCGAGGCCGATTGCCGCGGCCTTGGCCCAGCTTGTCAGGCCCACCGCGATGGGCTTGGAGATCGAACTCAGGCTCGCCCCTAGCGCGGCCCCGACCCGGGTTCGTGCGTCGCTTGGAACATTGGCCGGACGCTGCAGATGGGCAACCGCGGACTCGCCATCCCATCCGTTCTCCTCACGGACTTTGGCTGCGAAGCGGTCGAAGGCCTTTCGAGCCGCTCGGAGGCGTGCTGACGCCGTGTTGGGGTTGAGGTCGAGCAGTTCGCCCACCTCGCGCGCGGTCATCTGTTCGAGCTCCATCAAGACGAAGACGTCGCGCTGCGGTTCGGCGAGGCCGTCGAGGAACCGCCCGACCACCCTGGCGGCGTCGGTTCGCTCGAGGTCTCGCTCGGGCCGGGTCGCGCCAGGCTGGACGTCGCGCACGGCGGCGAGCCGGCGGGCCCGGCGGCCTGCGCTGCGTCGGTAGTTGGAGGCTACGCGCCGAATGACACCGAACAGCCAACCCCGCGCGCTCGTGGCGAGGGCAAACTCCGAACACCGCCGAAACGCGACGACGAACACATCGTGCGTCGCGTCCTCGAGGTCGGGCGAGGCGACACCAAAGCGCCGCAGACAGTTCCAAACGAACCGGAAGTTCTCCTTGTAGACGCTCGCTCGTCGCACGGGGCCCCTCCTCGAAGTGTCCGGCTGCTCGTGCATTCGTGACCCGTTCATCGAAATCGGACCTCGACACCGATTGTTGCGCGCCCCCCGCCCACGGGCGCCGTGAAGAAGGGGTCGAGCGGGTCCACGGTGAAGTTCGGCCGGGTCAGGTTGATGACCCCCTGCCCACCCAACCACAGGGAGAATCGATCGGTCGTTCGCCACACGACGTGAGCCTCTCCGAGTGCGCTCGCGTATAGGCTGCGCTCGAGGGTGGCGCCGCTCACCGCCGGGCCCACGCCGCGGGCCGCCATTGCGCCGAGATCGCCCGCGACACATAGCGGGAACTCCCACGCCCCCCAGTGAGGCACGCCGCAGCCTCGTATTGTCCCCGTGGTCGCGCGCACGCGGAGGCCTACGTCCGATTGCGTAGGGTGCTCGAGGGTTTGGGCGAACAGGTGCGACGCTCCGAGTTCCGCCCGAAACGCTGCGGTGGTCAGTCCCACGGCGATCGCGAGACCGCCGTCGAGGCGGGGAAGCGCGGCCGAGCCGGCGACCCCGTCGAGGCGAAGTATGGGACGCCACCGAAGTGGGGAGCTCGACGTCGACTCAGATGCGGGTGGTCTCGACTCGACGAGGCGCGGTCGTGGGCGAGCCTGCCGGACCGGTTCGATGGAAGCGGCTGGAAGCTCGGGAATCGACGGTGGAGACGGGCGCTGCACGTAGTCCACGCGTGCCGAGACCGCAACCGGATCCCGCATCGTCGCGATGACCAGCGAGGCTGCCCGCGCCAGCTGCTCGCACGACGGGGCGACAATGCGGCGCACGTCTCGGCCCGTACGGGTCTCCATCGCCAGTACCAACACGTACCCATCGGCCTCGGCGAGGATCTCCCCGTCGACCACGAGCGGCTCGCGAGGGCCGTTTCCGCTGCCCTCCAGCACCTCGACGTCTTCGCGCACATCAGCTGCCGACGGGCAGCCCGCGGGCGCGCTCCACTGCATCGAGACGGCCGGGCCCTCTGCAGCTGCCGGGCCGCGGAGGGCGATGACCAACGCGAAGAGGGGGAGGTGCATGCGACAGGAACGCGGAGGACGTCCGCGACTTCTACCTCCTACAGCGTAGCGAGTTGATCTGTCCGGCGTGTGTGGCGAAGAATCGGACCGATGGCCGCAGCGTCGAGTTCTTCGGGCGGCGACGGGGCGGGGCGGAAAACGCGCGTCGCGGCTATTCGCCGGACGGTATCCTCAGGGCTCGCAGGAACGAGATGTGCGGTCGCTACCGATGGATGCTGGCGCTGTTGATGGTGGGGTGTTCGCCGGGCCCCGTCGGATCACCAATGGACACGGATGGTCCTGCGGAGACGGACGATGGTCCCGCGGAGTCCACGGCCCTCGACATGCAGGCCATCATGTACAGCACCTGGGACGAATCGACCCAGCAGGGCGCGGTTTGGCTGAGGCGCAGGGGCGAGAACCCGGTGCTCGTCGATGCCGCCAGTGGCGAGCGCGTAGGATCGATCTGTGTGCATCCCGACGGCGCGGGCTACATCGTGTGGTCGTCGCTCGAGGGCGACGAGCTCCTACGGACCCAGACGTTCGAGGTCGATCACGACTCGGCGCAGGCCGGCGTGCAGCCGAGCCTGCCAGAGGGCCTAGCCCAGGTGGAATGCCCCGTCGGTTGGGGGCCCAAAGGAGCCTACGTGAACCTGACCCAGAGCGCCGACGAGCCGTCGGCCACACCGATGCCGCACCGACTCGCCGACGGTGTGGCGGTACCGGTCGAGGGCGCTCTTGCTCCGTGGGAGAAGGCGGGGCGATACGGCCTGGAGCGGAGGGCTTTGCCCGAGCCCGATGAACTCTGGCACGAGACGATCGTGGTCTGGGATCTCGAGCCGGAGGTCGCCACACCGCTCACGCGCTGGTCGTCACCGCAGGGGATGGAGGTGGGGGTCGAGGGCAAGTGGCTCGTGCTCACCCGCCGTGGTGAGGGGACGTCGGTCGTGCCGCTCGCGCAGCCCGAGCTCGCGCCCATCGTGCTCACCGAGGGTCCCACCGCCGAGGCCAACGTTCGCTTCTCGGCGTCGGGACAATACGCCCTCGTCGTGATGGGCGGGGACGGGGACACCTGGGTCGAGATCCTCCGCATCACCGACGGCTCGATCGCGGCGCGCTGGGTTGGGGCGCCCTTCGCCGAGGTTGGCACCATCTATGGCGTGTCCGATCGCGGCGTCGCGAGCCTCTCCCGCGCGGACTCGCAGCTCTCGTTCTTGATCAGCATCGACGGGGAGTCCGAGACTGTGCGACCCGGAGAGGACCATCGCTTCGTCGGCGCGCTGCCACTCGATGCGCTCGACGCCGCCTTGATCGTTCGATCGGGTGGAGCCGGAGCCGACGAGAACGCGCTGTTGGACGCGGAAGCCAACGAGACGCCTCTGCCCCAACTCGACGACTGTGAGGTCTTCGTGGTCCGGAGGGACGCGGTGTTCCGTTGCCTCGACGGTTCGTTCGGTATGCTCGACCTGTCGAACCCGACTGCGGATACGGTGTCGTTCGCCGAGCTCGCCCCGACCGAGAACGCGGTCGGCGACGCCGCACTCGAGCTGCTCTGGGACGACGAGAGCTGGCGAGAGCTCTTCTTCGTCGACCCCGACTACGGCTTCCTCTCCGTGCTCGTCGCTCCGAACGGCGAGGAAACCGTCGCGCTGCATCACCCCGGCGCGAGGATCGGGCATCGCGCGCTGCTGCCCGTGTCGCGGGAGTGAGGACCCGACCTACGCCCTGGGGCTCAGCGAGCCCGCCGCCACGTCGACGCCGGCCTGCTGCTCGGGCGGCGCGTAGCTGGTGAGCTTGATGCCGTCGACCGCCGCGACGTACTCGTCGATCGTCGGCGTGCGCCCGAGGATCGTGGAGAGCACGACGACGGGCGTGGAAGCCAGCAGCGACTCGCCTTTCTTCTCTTCGCTGTCGGCGACGACGCGACCTTGGAACAGGCGGGTCGAGGTGGCCATGACGGTGTCACCCTTCTCGGCCTTCTCCTGGTTGCCCATGCACAGGTTGCAGCCGGGCCGCTCGAGGTACATGACGTTGTCGTACGCCTTGCGCGCCTCACTCTTGGGCGCGGAGTCGTCGAACTCGAAGCCCGAGTTGCGCTGGAGGACCTCCCAGTCGCCCTCTTCCTTGAGCTCGTTGACGATGTTGTACGTCGGCGGAGCGACGACCAGCGGCGCCTTGAACTCGACCTTGCCGTTGGTCTTCTCGATGTTGCGAAGCATCTGGGCGATGATCTTCATGTCGCCCTTGTGCACCATGCACGAGCCGACGAAGCCCAGATCCACCGTCTTGGTGCCGCCGTAGTAGGAGATCGGACGGATGGTGTCGTGGGTGTAGCGCTTGGAGCTATCGTCGTTGTGGACGTCGGGGTCGGCGATCATCGGCTCGACGATCTGGTCGAGGTCGACCACGAACGTCGCCGAGTACTTCGCGTCGGCGTCGGGGCGCAGCGGCGGGTTCTTGCCCGTGCGCAGCTCCTCGATGCGGGCCTGCGCCTTGGAGAGCAAGCCGGCGAGGACGCCCTGGTCGTTGTCCATGCCGCGCTCGATCATGATGTTGATCCGGTCTCGGGCGATCTCCAGCGACTCGATGAGCGCCTCGGGCTCGGAGATGCAGATCGACGCCTTGGCCTTCATCTCGGCGGTCCAGTCGGTGAACGTGAACGCCTGGTCGGACAGCAGGGTGCCGATGTGCACCTCGATGATCTTGCCCTGGAAGACGTTGTCGCCGAACTCCTCGAGCATCTGAGCCTGCGTTGCGTGCACGACGTCGCGGAAGTCCATGTGGTCCTTGAGCGTGCCCTTGAAGGTGACCTTGACCGACTCGGGGATGGGCATGGTGGCCTCACCCGTGGCCAGCGCGAGCGCGACGGTGCCCGAGTCGGCTCCGAACGCGACGCCCTTGGACATGCGGGTGTGCGAGTCACCGCCGATGATCACGGCCCAGTCGTCGACGGTGATGTCGTTGAGCACCTTGTGAATCACGTCGGTCATCGCCGCGTACTCGCCGTCGGGGTCGCGCGCGGTGATGAGGCCGAACTTGTTCATGAAGCCCATCAGCTTCGGGATGTTGCGCTGGGCCTTGGCGTCCCACACCGAGGCCGTGTGGCAACCCGACTGGTAGGCGCCGTCGACGGTGGGCGAGATGACGGTGGCGGCCATCATCTCGAGCTCCTGCGAGGTCATCAGGCCTGTGGTGTCTTGCGAGCCGACGATGTTGACCTTTACCCGAACGTCGGAGCCTGCGTGCAGCTTCTTGCCCGGCGTAACGCCCACCGCGTTGCGGTTGAAGATCTTCTCGACCGCCGTGAGGCCTTGTCCTTCGTGGGAGATCTCCTTTGCGGGCGCGTACACGGCCGGTGCCTCGACGCCCAGGATCTCGGCCGCGGTCGTCTGGAGCTTCTTGCCGAAGACGACGGCGTAAGACCCGCCCGCGCGAATGAACTCGAGCTTCTGGGGCGTCAGCGCCGAGGAGATGTCGCTGAGCGTGGTGCCGTCCTCGGCGTGCAGGGTCTTGGTCTTGGTGTTGATCGTGAACACCGTGCCGGTGTCGACCGAGAAGACCTGCTCGAGCACGGGCTCGCCGTCCTCGTCGAGCACGACCTCTCCCGCGTCGTCGAGCTTCTTCTTCCAGTTCTGCAGGTCGAGCCCGATGCCGCCGGTGACGCCGACCGTGGTCAGGAAGATCGGCGAGATGCCGTTGGTGCCGCCGACGATCGGCGCGATGTTGATGAAGGGGACGTAGGGGCTGGACTCGATGCCGGTCCACAGCGCCACGTTGTTCACGCCCGACATGCGCGAGCTGCCCACGCCCATCGTGCCCTTATCGGCGACGAGCATGACCCGCTTGTCGGGGTGCTGCTCCTTGAGGCCGGTCAGCTTGGCTTGGGCATCCTGGTCGTGCTCGAAGAGGCACTGCCCGTGCAGCTCACGGTCTGAGCGCGAGTGCGCGTCGCTTCCCGGCGAGAGCAGGTCGGTGGAGACGTCGCCCACAGCGACCACGTAGCTGACGATGTCGATCGTCTCGTCCACCTCGGGGAGCTTGGTGAAGAACTCCGCGTCGACGTAGCTGCGGAGGATGTCGGTGGCGATCGCGTTGCCGGCCTCGTGCGCGGCTGCGAGGCGATCGGTGTCGGCCTCGTAGAGGAACACCTGCGTCTTCAACACGTCGGCGGCCGACTTGGCGATGGAGGCGTCGTCTCCGAGGGCGAGATCGAGGAGCACCTCGACCGACGGCCCACCCTTCATGTGCGAGAGCAGCTCGAAGGCGAACTCGGGCGTGATCTCCTCGACGCTCGCGTCACCCACGATGATCTTCTTCAGGAAGCGGGCCTTCGCACCGGCAGCGCTCGTGGTGCCCGGCAGCGTGTTGTAGATGAAGAAGTTTAGCGAAGCCTTGCGGTGCTCGTGCCCGGTGTCCTCGATCTGGGCGATGAGCTCTTCGACGAGCGCCGCGTCTTCGATCGGCTTGGGGTGCAGCCCCTGCGTCTTACGGGTTTCGATCTGTGCGAGGTATTCGGAGTACAGGCTCATGGTCGTCTCTGGCCGCCGAAGTGGCCCGCGGAAGGTAGCAGGCCGTCAGCACTCATCTACCGACGCATGTAGATGTCGGGAGACACAGCAGAATTACCGACAGATTGCCGAAGATCGCCACCATGTTTGGGGCTGAAGACTACAGATCCTGTGGCCTGTGAGCCTCAAAGTGTTCCATGGATGCATGACAAACTGATTGTAGGGGGGTGCGTGGCGCTGTTGTCGGTCGGGGCGTGCGGAACACCGGGGGACGCAGACACCATGGGCGCGTCGGAGTCGGCGACCAGCGGGATCACCTCCGTCGGGTCCGGTTCGGTCGGGACCGATTCGGGCTCGGGGAGCGACAGCAACAGCGACACGCTCGAAAGCCAGTCGGGCACCGATGGCTCGACGGGCAACGACACCGCCTCGGGCAGCGACACGTCCGCGTCGGGCACCGACACGATGAACGAGAGCAGCACGTCGTCGGACAGCGAAGGCTCGAGCAGCACCGGCGAGCAGGAGTGTGCCGCCGTCGATGCCGAGGCGGAGCTCGTCCCGCTTCCCGCCGACATCATCTTCGTCGTCGACAACTCGGGGTCCATGTCCTTCGAAGCGGGCGAGGTCCAAGACCGCATGAACGACTTCAGCTCGCAGATCATCGACAGCGGTGTCGACGCGCACGTCGTGCTGATCTCGAGCTATCCCGACAACGGCAACGGCATCTGCATCGACGCGCCGCTGGGCAGTGGAGGCTGTCCGGACGAGGACACCAACCTTCCGAGCTTTCTGCACGTCGACATCCGTGTCGGCAGCAACGACGCATGGGATGACCTTCTCGATAGCTACGACGAGTGGTCCGGCGTGATTCGTGAAGAGTCCTCGAAGCACGTCGTGATCGTCAGCGACGACGAGCCGAACCTGACCGATGCCGAGTTCGACGCCGGCTTCCTCGCGCTCGACCCGAACTACGCGGGCTACTTCCATCACTCCGTCGTGTCGCACTCGAACTGCGAGAGCGCGGCCGATATCGGGCAGCCCTACATCGATCTGTCCATGGCAACCGGTGGTGTCGCGGCCGACCTGTGCGATCAGGACTTCCAGGCGGTGTTCGACGCACTGACCACCGCGGTGCTCGGTGGTGTCGCGGTGGCGTGCGACTTCGTCATCCCCGAGCCGCCTGCGGGCGAAGTGCTCGATCCCGACGCGGTCAACGTGGACATCGGCTCCGCGATGGGCCCGCTCGAGACGATCCCGCGGGTCGACGATCTCGAGGGATGTGACGCGGTCATGGATGGTTGGTACTACGATGACCCCGACGACCCGACGATGATCTTCTTGTGCCCGCAGACCTGCGAGACGATCCAGGCGCTCGAGGACGGGGTCATCAACATCGGCTTCGGGTGCGAGACGATCTTGCCGGGCTGAAACGAGACCCCTTGCCACCCGGGGCGTGGGCGGGCCAGGATGCCCGCCTCATGTCGACCAGCAAGACGATTCAGGTGATCGGCGTTCCCATGGACCACGGCGCGGGCCGCCGGGGCGTAGGCATGGGCCCCGCAGCCATCCGCATCGCCGGGCTGCACAAGCGCCTTCGCAAGCTCGACTACGAGGTGCGTGACCTCGGCGACCTCGAGATCCCGATCCCCGAGACGCGCCCCGAGGTCGACGCGAAGGCGAAGTTCTTGCCGCTCATCGCCGACACGTGCGTCGACCTCGCGACCGCGATCCCAGCGATGTTCGACGACGACGGCTTTCCGCTCGTGCTCGGGGGCGATCACTCGATCGCCATCGGCACGCTGTCGGGTCTCGCGCTCGAGCAGCACCGCCGCGCGGGCACCGAGCCGAAAGGGCCTCCCAAGCTCGGCGTGCTGTGGTTCGACGCCCACGGCGACATCAATCGCCCCGAAACCTCGCCCAGCGGCAACATTCACGGCATGCCCGTCTCGTGCCTGCTCGGCCAGGGCCCCGGGCGGCTCACGGACATCTGTTATCCCGGCCAGAAGCTCGACCCCAGCCGCTTCTGCCAGATCGGCCTGCGCGACATCGACGCCACCGAGCGTCGCTTGCTCAAGGAGTCGGGCATTCACACGTACACGATGGCCGACATCGATCGTCGCGGCATGGCGACGGTCGTGCAAGAGGCCCTCGAGATCGCGCTCGACGGCACCGACATGCTGCACTGCAGCTTCGACATCGACTCGGTCGATCCTCGCGTCGCGCCCGGCACGGGGACGCCGAAGCTTGGCGGTCTCACCTACCGCGAAGCACACCTCGCGCTCGAGATGATCGCCGAGACCGAGAGGCTCACGAGCATGGAGATGGTCGAGGTCAACCCGACGCTCGACGACTGCAACAAGACGGCCGAGGTGGCGGTCGAGCTGATCGCCTCGGCGCTCGGGTCTCGAATCTTGTAGCGGCTACTTGCCCGCCACGACGAACACGTCGTGAAGCTCGGGCTGGTCGAACGGCTCGGGCACGACGCCTTCGGTCGCGAAGACGTACAGCGCGGTCCGGTAGATCATGTCGAGCGTCCGTACGAACACCACGCCAAACAGCGCGATGGCGCCGGGCGCCGCGATTGCCATGAGCAGCCACCGCGCGTCTTGAATGCCGAGGTAGAGGCAGACCCCGGCGGGGACGACTGCAAGCGCGCCAAAGCCGGCCCAGACCCAGCCGAGCGCGAGGCGGCCGACGAACGCCTCCTTCCACGTCTTGCGAAACAGCTTGCCCGAGCGACGCAGTGCCGTGATGCCGTTGCAGGTCTCCTTGGCGAGCACGGGGACGATCAGATACGTCACGGCCCACCACGCCATCTCGAGCACGCTGGTGGTGAAGCGGCTGAGCATGGTGCCGAAGAAGCCCTTGTTCTCGCTGGGCTTCTTGCGGAGCAGCCGACCGACGCCCGCTTGGGCGACGGCCACGGTCGCGATGGCGCCGAGCCTGCCGCGAGCGGCCCGCGTCGCGCCTCGAAACGTCCATTCGCGTCCGGCCATCGCGTCCATCGTGGCGCGACTGAGCGCGACCGAGCAGATCATCGACCACAGCTGGAGCAGAACGAGCGTCAGGAAACCGCCCGTGGCGAGGCCGCGAATCGTCGCGTCGTTGCCCTCGGGTGGCTCACCGGCGAAGAGCATCGTCCACGGACCGAGGTCGATCGTGGGGTCCATCGACACGCGCGAGCCGAGCCACGCCATCGTGGCGCCGAAGCCAAACGCGACGACGGCCCCGATCAGCGTGACGATCGGGAACCACAGAAGGCGCGGGTTGGCGCGGAGGGTGCGGAACGAAGCGCGGAGGATGGCGCCGCTACCTGGACGTTTCATCGAGGGTCTCCTGGAAGAACGCGACCAGATCCTGGGCGCTGATTTTGTGGCGGGACGCGTCGGCGATGGCACGGTCGTAGATCTCGCGCATGATGTCGGGCGCCTGAGCGGGCGCGGGCAGCCGGGGCGTGGGGAACGTGCCGCGACCTCGCTTGGACACGATGTGCCCGCCCTGTTCGAGATCTCGGTACGCCCGCGCGACCGTGTTGGGGTTGATGTCGAGCCGACGCGCCAGCTCGTGAATGGTGGGGAGCTGCTCACCCAAGCCCACCGCACCCGTGCCGAGCGCAGACAGAACTGCGTCGACGATCTGCCGATAGATCGGCACGCCGCGGTCGTAGTCGAGCTGAATCTCCACCGGCATGGGGCGAGAACGAAATTACTATGCATTTAGTAAAATGCAAGTTCGTCGAGGGCGAAAGTGCGCGCGCGTCCGCCGCACGCGAGGCTGATAGGCTCCGCGTCATGCGTCGGTGGGGATTCGCAGGAACGATCGCTTTGGCGGGCTGCACCTTGTCCGACCCCACGATTGGTGGGACCGAAGACACGGGAGCCGACACGACGTCGCAGACCGGGCCCGCCGGCACGAGCGACGGCGACAGCGACGGCGAAGACCCGTGCACCGAGTGCGGAGCGTCGAGCGGCTCCGACGAGCCGGTCGCCGAACCGGAGACCGTCTGCGACGACCAGATCGACGACGACGGGGATGGTGCCACCGACTGCGAAGACCCGGACTGCGCCGCGCTCTGCGGTGACGCGGTGCTTCGCTTGGCCACCTGGAACATCCTCCGCGTCGGCCCCGAGGGATCGGCCTCCTTCGACGCGCTCGCGGCGATCGTGCGTCGCCTCGACGCGGACGTGCTCTGCCTGCAAGAGATCGGCGAAGGCGAAGAGGGCCCGCTGCAGGCGCTCGCCGAAGCGGGCGGCTACGGGCACGGTTTGCTCGCGCCAGCCTCCGGCCCCAACGGCAACGGCATCGCCAACGCCTGCATGTCCAAGACGCCCGTCGCCGATGCGGCCTACCTGTGGTCGAACTGGATCTCGAGCGACGACGACGCCCGCGACCTGACGCGCCCATTCGTTCGCCTGCGCATGCAGGTCCCCGGGTCGGCGCGCTACGTCAGCGTGGTGACGGCGCATCTCAAGGCGGGCCAAGACGAGGTCGACAGGTTTCGCAGAATGGTCGAGTCCTTCCGCTTGGGACAGGTCGCGCTCGGAGAGTTTGCCGAATATCCCGACAACGCGGTGGTCATCCTCGGCGATCTCAACGACGGTGACTCGCCCACGCGCGGCACGTTCAGCGCGCTGCCAGCGGGCTTGCCCAGCTTCTACACGCTCGGCGACGACATCTCGCTGCCCTTCGACTACGCCCCGTCGCAGCCTCTGCTCGATGCCGGCCTCCAGCAAGCCGACGCGCGGTGGGAAGACAGCAGCGCCAACGAGACGTTCATCCCGTTCGGCAGCCGGCTCGACTACGTATACGTCGGCGGAGCAGACATCATCGCCTCCGAGGTCTACGAGGCGTGCCAAGACGACGGGTCTGGCGGCATCGAAAAGGCGGGGGAACCCGTCGAGTGCGGGCTCAGTGAGGTCGCCTCCGACCACCGTCCGGTCGTCGTCGACATCCGCATCGCTCAGTGACCAGGCGGAGCGTCTCGCGTTCCCCGGCCGTGTAAGCGCGAGCGCCCGTTCGCGTTGGGCTCGCGTGAGACGTGCGACACTCGCGGCCCTTCTCGTACTCGCCCCCGGATGCGCCGATGAAGCCCCGGGGAGCGGTGGTGGGTCGAGCGGCGGTGAGGCCCCCGAGGACGACGGCATCCTCGAGGGCTCCGGAGGCGCAGACGAATCGGGCGACGAAGGCCCGCTTCCGCCCGCCTCGGACACCCCGTGTGACGTGTTCGAACAGGACTGCCCGCCCACGCAGAAGTGCATGCCCTTCTCGGGCGACGGAGACTCGACGTGGAACGATCTGCGCTGCTCGTCGCTGGCGTCGGCGCCCAAGCAGCTCGGTGAGCCGTGCGTGGCGCCCAGCGGTCCCGTCGCAGGGGAGGACGACTGCGACGTCGGCCTGATGTGCTGGAACGTGGAGCCCGATGGCACGCAGGGCGAGTGCATCGCCCTGTGCGCAGGGTCGATCGGCGCGGGCCAGTGCCCGGTCGACACGATCTGTTCGATCTACAACGGCGGCATGCTGCCGATCTGTTTGCCCACCTGCGATCCCCTCGGCGGGGGCTGTGGGCCCGGGGAACTCTGCATCCCTCAGGGCAATGGCGGCCAGTTCGTTTGCGCCGTCGATGCGTCCAATGGGTCGGGTTCCTACGGCGACCCGTGTCTGGCGTTCAACAAGTGCAACGGTGGCCTCTTCTGCGCCCCTGCGCCGGCCGTCCCGGGGTGCACTGAAGCCGCTGGCTGCTGCAGCAGCTACTGCGACCTCTCCGACGACGACCCCGACGCTGCGTGCGACGGTGTCTCTGAAGGTCAGATGTGCGTGCCCTTCACCGAGTCCGGAGCCGCACCGGGCACAGAATCCGTCGGGGGCTGCTCGGCAGCGTAGCGTTCAAGGCGCGGCGACGCGTGTGCCGTCGAGACCCAATGTCTCGAGAACGGGCATGGCGCGAAGCTCGTCGACGCCCGATTGCGTCACGACCGTGTGGCTGAGGTTGAGCCGTCGCAGTCTCTGCAGCTTGGCCACGTGCTCGAGCGCTGCGTCGGTGATCAGCGTGTGGTCGAGGCGCAGCTCTTCGAGGTTCGACAGCGCGCCGATGTGCTCGACGCCCGCATCGACGACGTCGGTATGATCGAGCTCGAGCACCCGCAGCGACGACAACGCGTTCAGCTCGGCCAAGCCGCGGTTCGTCACCCGGGTGCGATGCAGATGCAGCGACTCGAGGTTCACCAGCCCAGACAGCGACGCCAGACCGTCGTCCGAGACGCGGGTGCCGCCCAGGTCCAGCGTGCGCAGCTTCGTCAGCGCGGCGAGCTCGGGCAGGGCGCGGTCGTCGAGCGTCGGGTAGTCGAGCACCAGCGCCTCGAGCGTGGTCAGCAGCGAGAGCTTCTCCATGCGCGGGTGCTCGAGCTCTCCGGCCAAGTGGAGCTGGCGAAGCTTGGGGAACGCGGCGAGCGCTTCGAAGCCCTTGGGCCCGAGGTCGATGCCCGTGAGCACCAGCGTCTCGAGCTGCGTCAGCTCGGCGATCGCCTCGAGCCCTTCGCCGGTGATCTGTGTGTCCCGGAGCTCGAGGGTGCGAATCCCCTTGCTGTGGCGCAGCGAGCGAAGCCCTGCATCGCCCATGCGCGGGCAGTCGCACTCGAACCGCGAGATCGGCAGCTCGCGGAAGTAGAGCGGTGAGTTGTCGTTGAACGTGCTGCCCGAGAAGACGACCTCGCGAAGCTTGTCGAGCGGCTTGATTTGGTTGAGCGAGAAGTTGCCCACTCGGGTGTCGCGAAGCTCGAGCCGCTCGAGCGCGTCGGCCTTGGCCAGGGTCAGCATGGCCTTGTGCCCGGCCCACTTGCCCTCGAGCACGACGCTGCGGAGTTTTCGCGGCCAAAGGTCGAGGATCAGCGAGACCTCGCTGTCCTTGGGGAGCTCCGAGAGCCGCACCGCCTGAAGGTCGAGCTTGCGCAGCGGCGTGAGAGGTTCGCTTCCGGCAGAGACGCGACGGAGGCTCAGCTGCTCGAGGGCCTTGAGCTGAGCCAGACGCCCCACGATGACGCCGTCGATGCGCATGTCGGCGAGCTCGAGCTGGGTCAGTCGCCCGGCGAACGCACCGAGCCCGGACTGCACCGCGGCCGCGCACCCCGAGACGCGCAGGCTGACGAGGTTGGGCGTTCGCGTGGCGAGTTGGACCAGGTCCAGCCCCGCGCACCCGTCCTCGGGGCTGCCCTCGTCGATGAAGCCCACCCGGTCGGGGGCCGAAAGCGCGAGGTCGAGGTGCTCGACGATCGCCAGGTCGAGGCGGGAGAGATCTGCCGCGTCGTGCACGGTGACTTCACGCGGATCAGCGGGCCAAGGCGCCTGCGCGTCCGACTCTGCGGGATCCGCGGACGGGGTCCCGACTCTCGGCGGCGCCATCACAGCGGCGGGGGGCGCGTCTTCTTCGCCGCAAGTGCAGGCCGAGACGACCAGGCTCGCGAGGAGCAGGATCCGGAGGAGAAGGTGCACGGAGGCCGCAGAAGATAGGCTCCCCAGCGAGCCCGCGACACCCCTCGCGAACTGCGCATCCCTCCGTCGCGTCAGGCGCGCACCCCTTTTGCACGACATCATGCGGGCTGGGCGCTAGGTGTTGAACAACGTTCGCAACGGCCTCCTATCGCAATTTGGAGCGCGGCGAACGCGACGGTGAATGCTGTCCATCCCCGTCAGCGTGATTGACGCGCATCGGGCGGTTTTGTACAACGAGCGCGGTCGGCGGAGCTTCGCCGTCGACGCCACTCCTTCTTCGCCCGGAACTCAGGTTTTCAAATGGCAACCAATCGAATCGAGCGCGTGCTCCGCCACGACGGAATCGTGGCAGTCCTCGACATGACTGGGGACGCTTCCTCCGCCCCCAACACGTCAGCGGCTCCAGCGTCCGCACCTTCGCCGGCCCCAACGCCAGCGCCGGCCTCTGGTCTCGGTGGCCCGATGGCCCCCGTCATCGGTGGCGCCCCCGCCCCCGCCCCCACCCCCACACCGGCACCCACGGCAGCCCCAGTGGCCCCGGCAGCGTCCTCTGGCGGCGCTCAGGTCTCATGGGTCGGCGATGACAACTGGCGCCCCATCGTCATGGAGGCGGTCAAGCTCCGCCAGATCGCCGGCGAGCCGTCGGTCCGCGTCGAGGTCGGCGACCACAAGGTCATGGTCTCGGGCGACGACAAGCACGTCATCGGCGTCGTCTTCATCAAGGGGCACCCGGTGGTGAAGTCGGTGGTCCGCATGGTGCGGCAGCTACTCCGCCAGCCCAACAACCCGCCGCAGGGCCTCTGAGCCTCGGCAACCCTCGTAGAAGAGCCGCGGACGGTACTCCGCGGCTTTTTTCGTGGGAGCGAGTAGGCTCCGCTTCGTGTCTGACGAAACCTTGATCTCCGCGCTGGTCGACGCCGTCGGTGCCGACCACGTGAAGCAGGACGCGGACGAGCTCGGCTACTACGGCTCCGACCGCTGCCGCGGCACGTGGTCCGTCGACCCGCGGGTCATCGTATTGCCCAAGACCGTCGAGCAGGTCCAAGCGGTCGTGCGGGCGGCGGCCAGCGCCAGCGCCAAGATCGTGCCGTCGGGTGGCCGCACCGGCCTCACGGGAGCCGCCACCGCCACCGGCGGAGAGGTCGTCCTGTCACTGGAGCGCATGAACCGAATCCTCAGCGTCGACGTCCCGGGGCAGACGCTTCGGTGTGAAGCCGGCGCCACGGTGGAGGCGGTGCAGATCGCCGCCGCCGCCGAAGACCTGCTCTATCCCGTGGACTTCGCGGCCAAGGGCAGCGCGCAGATCGGCGGCAGCATCGCGACCAACGCGGGCGGCGTGAAGGTGCTGCGCTACGGGTCCACGCGCAGCTGGGTCAGCGGGCTCGACGTGGTCACCGCCAGCGGCGAGCTGCTGCATCTGGGCGGCTCGCTCGTCAAGGACAACACCGGCTACGACCTCCGCCAGCTGTTCATCGGCGCCGAGGGGACGCTCGGCATCATCGTCGGTGCCACGATGCGTCTGTGCACGCCTCCCAAGGGCTTGCTCGTCGCGCTGTGCTCGGTGCCAAGCGACGCCCACGTGCTGTCGCTGTTCACGCGTGCCCGTCGAGAGCTTCCGCTGCAGGCGTTCGAGTGCTTCGACCAGGGATGTTTGAAGCACGTGCTCGAGCACCGCGGCATCACGGGCCGCGGCCCCTTCGCCGAACCCAGCCCGCAGCACGTGCTGATCGAGATCGAGATCGATGGACACGGCGACGACGCCCAAGAGCGGGCCCACGATCTGCTGACGCTGTGTCTCGCCGACGCGCAAGACGCGGGGGAAATCGAAGACGCGGTCGTGGCCGCCACCGCGGCGCAGGCCCACGACCTTTGGGACTATCGCGAGGGCATCAGCGAATCGCTGCACGGCCACACGCCGCACAAGTCCGACATCGCCTTGCCAATCTCCGAGGTGACCGCGTTCCTCGAGGTCTGGCGTCCCGCGGTTGCCAAGGCGCTGCCGGACGCCGAAGCCTTGGTGTTCGGTCACGTCGGCGACGGCAACCTCCACCTCAACGTGCTCAAGCCACCGGCCGAGAGCGCCGAGTCATTCGTCGCGCGAGCGAAGGCGTTCGACGAGGAGACCTACGCCCTGGTGCAGCGCTTCGGCGGCAGCGTGTCCGCCGAGCACGGAATTGGCCTGCTCAAGCGCGACCACCTGCACTTCACCCGCAGCGACGGCGAACTGACCATGATGCGCGCGATCAAGGCCGCGCTCGATCCCCGCGGCATGTTCAACCCCGGCAAGGTGCTCCCTGCCTGATATCGTCGCCTCGATGCGACTGAAGGGGCTGTTGTTCGGAGCGTTGGTCTTCACCGGCTGCGGAGGCGAGTCGTCCTCGGACGCGACGACCATGCCCACGAGCGCGACGGTCGGCGAGACGACGCCCGCGGGTTCGACGAGCGAGGGCGCCGGTACGGGCAGCAGCGAGTCCGCGTCGGTGACGACCAACGAGCCGGACCCGAGCGGAACCGGAGCGTCGAGCACGACGAACGCCGACACGTCGAGCGGTGGTGGCGGCTGCACCTTCTGCGATGGCGCCAACCAGCGTTGCGTGGACGGGGTCTGCGAGACGACGTGTCAGGGGCAGCTACCCGACCCGTGCGCGGCGTCGGGTCAGGTCTGCGATCACATCTCCGGCGAGTGTGTGGATGAAGGCGGCGCGTGCGAGCTCGCCGGAGAGTACACATCGTGCGGGGGCCAGCTCTGCGGGCCGGGCTCGGTCTGTGACGACCAGGGCGAATGCCTGCCGTTCCCGCCGTGCGCGGGCGTGGCGTGCTCGGAGGAGGGCGCGTGCTGGGGCACGTTCTGCTCGTGCGAGCGTGCGATCGACTGCGAGCCGCCCTCGGACGAGCTGCTCAACGGTGCCTTCTCCACCGAGATCAGCGACCTCGAGTTCGCCGACGACTGCACGGCGTGGATGGTCACCCTGCGCTCGGGCACGGACTTTCTGCGGCGGCTGACGCCCGACGGCACGGTCACCGAGTGGGCGGGCGTCTCCAACCTCAACATGGGCGAGGTCGCGGTGCTCAAGGCGCTCACGCCTCCGCCGGGCAACGCCGTGCCGCTTCCGCTCGGCCACGGCACCGTGCCGCCGCCGCCACCCCCGCCGGTCGAGGGCATCGGCGAGGTCGCGCTCACGTACATCTGCTGCTCGACCTGCGGCTGCTTCACAGACCCGCCGCAGGGCGTCGCGCGTTTGGTCGAAGACGACGTGGCCGAGCCCCTTCCACTCGTGATCCCCGCCGTTGTCACCGACTCCACCGGGCCGTTCGGCAGCAGCGGCGCCGACGCGGGTCCGTTCGGGCTGACGTGGGGCATCGATCGCGTGCTCTACGTCGGCAACGCCGAGGGCAACGGTAACCTGCACACCGCCGACCTCGAGATGGAGACCCAGCAGCAGATCTCGATGTTCGACGCCCGAGTCACCGCGGCCGCGCCCCTGACCGAAGTGCACATCATGGTCGCGACGCTCGGCGGCGCCGTCTACCGCTACAACGTCGTCACCAACGCTGCCACCGAGGTCGCGAACTTCGCCCAGGACGTGACCAACATGTCCTTCGACGCCTTCTCGGGGCTGCTGTACGTCAGCCTGCGGAACCTCGACGTCGTCACCCTCGAGCCGTTTACGGGCATGAGCACGCCCTTCCAGACCATGCCCGCGCGTGGCCGCGTGACGGTCAGCCCCAACGGTCGCCTGTACTACTCGCCGATCGGCATCCTCGACGCGCAGCCGATCTCTTCGTGGGATCTCCCCGACGCCCTGTGACCAGACACGCCGACGACCTCGCCCTCGCCACGGCGTGTCTGGCCGGCACCCGCTCGGCGCTCGCCACCTTTCGATCGCGCCACGGGCTCGACATCGACGTCGCGCTCGAGCGACTCGGTCTCGACCAGGGGACGGCGGGCGACGTGAAGTCGGCGGTGCTCGAGAAGCTGCTCAGCCCTCCGGCGCCCAAGCTCGCGCAGTATACGGGGCAAGGTCCGCTGGGCGCTTGGATCAAGGCGGTGGCCACCCGGGAGGCGATGAGCGTGCGTCGAACGGCCGCCCGGCGCCGCGACCTGCTCGACGCAGCCGGAGACGCGTTGACGCCGATGGATCCCGAGCTGGCGTTTCTCAAGCGGCACTATCGCGACGCCTTTCGAGAGGCGTTTCACGCGACGTTGGAGGGCCTTGGGGCGGAGGACAAGCTGCTGCTGCGCTACCGCTTCGTCGATGCGCTCACGCTGCCCCAGTGCGCCGCGGCGTGTGGGGTGCATCGAGCGACGGCCGCGCGACGGCTCGCGACGCTGCGGACGACGTTGTTCGAGGGTACGCGTGCGCACATGACGAGAAACCTCGATGTCCCCGAAGGCGACCTCGAGAGCATCCTGCGCCTGATTCAGAGCAACTTCGACGTCAGCATGCAGCGCCTGCTGGACTGAGGCGCATCTTTTTGCGCTCTTCGGTGCGACGGTTCGCCAGCTCGTGGCGTCGGGGGTCCGAGATGAAGACTCCTTCCATGCTCTTGGTCCTTGGTCTGCTCGTATCCGTGCCCGCGTGCGACGACACCGGCGGAGACGGCAACGGCGGGTCGGCGGGTGTCGGGGCCGGCACCTCGGGCAGCGGCTCGGGCAACGGCTCGGGCGCAGAGCCCAGCAACGCGGCGGTCTCGAGCTGCCGGGACGCGTGCGACCGGCTTCAGTTCTTCGACTGCATCGACGCGGACACCCACGCGGACTGCTGGAACACGTGCCCCGATCGCACCGAGGACGACCTCGATCTGTTCGCGAGCTGCGTCTCCAACAGCGTGCCCTCGTGCGACCCCGGCTGCCTCGACAACCTGATCGACGCACCCGAGCCGGACCCGACCGGCAGCGATGATCCCGCGAACACCTGCGTGAGCGTGTGTCAGTCCTATGTCGACGCCGGATGCGACATCGACGAGCTCGGCGAGATTTCATCGTGCGCGCTCGTCTGTGCGGAACTCAGCGAGGTAGAGCAGGCCGTGATCGTCCTGTGCTTCGATTCTCCCGAGACCTGCGAGGTCGACCCTGGCTGTCTCGACGGGGGTGGCGAAGAGGGCGGCGGCGAAGAGGGCGGGGCGGGAGAAGGGGGCTAGACTGTCCGAATCCATGTCGTGCATCGATGAAGACGCGGCGCTCGGGTTGATCCAAGGCGAGCGCGTCTCGGCCGACGTCAGGGCGCACCTCGTCACGTGCGAGGCGTGCCGCGCGTTCGTGGCTGGGCTCGCGCGGGTGATGGTGCCCGAGATGGACTCGCTCGGAGGTTGGGGTCCGCTCGATGGACAGCTCGCGCCGGGAGTTCGGCTGGGTGACTACGTCGTCGAGTCCATGCTGGGGCGCGGAGGCATGGGTGTCGTCTACGCAGCTCGAGACACGCGGCTGGGCCGTGCGGTCGCAATCAAGCTGCTGCGCGACGATGCGGGCTCGCGGCGGGTGGCTCGACTCCGCCGAGAAGCGGCGGCGATGGCAAAGCTCTCCCACCCCAACGTCGCCGAGGTCTTCGACTTTGGCGAGAGTGACCGGGGGCCGTTCGTCGTGATGGAGCGGATCGTCGGGGAGACCCTCGCGACCTGGGCGAGCGCTCGCCGAGCGGCGGCGGAGATCATCGCCGCGTATGTGCAGGCCGGGCAGGGGCTCGCTGCGGCCCATCGCGCCGGCCTCGTGCACCGCGACTTCAAGCCGTCGAACGCGATGGTGGTCACCGAGGGCGACGCAGGGCGAGTCAAGGTGCTCGACTTTGGCCTCGCGGCCGGCTTCGAGCCGGGGTCGTTCGACGAGGAGCGCGGCCGGGGTTCGTCCACACTCGGGGGCCTCGGGGGCACGCCGCGCTACGCCTCTCCCGAACAGCTGCTCGGTCGTCCCGTGACGCCGCGCAGCGACCAGTTCAGCTTCTGTGTCGCCATGTTCGAGGCGCTCTCGGGCCGCCTCCCGTTCGCCGGGGAGACCCGCCACGCTCGGCGCACCGCGATGTTGGCGGGACACATGGCGCCGATCCCCGTGGGCGTTCCCAAGCCCGTATCGTCTGCCCTCGCTCGCGGCTTGAGCCCGGATCCGGGGCTGCGATTCGAGTCGATGGAAGCCTTGCTCGGCGCGTTCGAGCGTCGGGAGGCGCGGGCCGTCGGTGCAGGCGCCTTGGCTGTCGCCGTGCTGGGACTCGGTGTGTGGCTTGTGCGACCGGCCGAGCCGGTCCCGTGTGCGGACGGTACCGCCCGTATGCAGCAGGCGTGGCCGCGACCTCGCGCTGCGGGCTGGACCGACCGACCCGAGCTCGTGCGGGCGGCCACGGAGCTCGACGCTCGTGTCGACGCATGGCTGGCCGTGCGTGCGGACCTTTGCGCTCGGCGAGCCGAACAACCCCGTGAGTTCGAGCGCGGCGCGGCATGTCTGGAGCGCATGGCGTCGCGCATCCACTCCACGGGTGAGCGGGTCCTCGGCCTTGGCGACGCCGCGCTCCCCTCGAACTTGCTCGGAGGCGTGGCCGACCCGGAGCAGTGTCTCGAGGTCGATACGGATACGGAAGTCGACCAGCTCCTCCGAGACGAGTTCGACGGGCTCTTGGCCGAGGCGATGGCCGCCGACGCCGACGGCTTGCTCGAGCCGGACGAGCGAGCGGAGATCCTCGGCCGCGCCGGGGCGCTGCGCGTCCGAGCGTCCGAGCTTGGCGACGCGCGCGTGCAGGGACAGCTCGCGCTGCTCATGGGGGCGGTGTCGATGGCGGGGACGGACTACGCGGGCGCCGAGCGACAGCTGCAGGAGGGCTTCTTCGTCGCAGATCTCGCTGGAGACCCGCGGACGCAGCTCCAGCTCGCGGGCAATCTGGTCAAGCTGTTCTCGGAGTACCTGGGCGAGCCCGAGCGAGCGAAGTACTGGGCACAGAAGGGGGCGGAGGTGGCCGCGCAGCTCGGGACCGACGACGCGCGAGGCCAGGCGAGCTACATGCGGGCGGCGGCGCTGCTCAGCGCCGACGAGCCCGAGGCATCGCTGGCGCACTTCGACGAGGCCGAACCCCTGCTCGAGGACCAGATCGATCGCCGAATGCTGCTCAACCAGAGGGCGACGGCGTATGGTCGGCTACAGCAGACCGACGAGGCGAGAGCCGACCTCAACGAGGCCGTTCGGCTGATCGAAGAGACGCTCGGCCCCAACCACGCCGACCTCGTGGTTCCGCTGAACACGCTCGCGACCCTCCACATCATCGACGAGCGCTTTGACGAGGCCATGGCGACCCTGGAACGAGTGCTCTCGCTCATCCCCGAGTCCGATCGGCTGCGACGCGCGTTGGTGCAGGGCAACCTCGCGATCTTGTTGCAACGCACCGGTCACGCCGAGCGTTCGCTCGCGATGTTTCAGTCGGTGGCCCGCGCGTTCGAAGACCTCTTCGGCCTCGAGCACGAACACACCGTGCGCACGAGGCTCGCGGTCGTCGAGGCGCTCACCGCCCTGGGCCGTAAGGAGGACGCGCTCCGCGAAATTGGCCGCTTGCTCGACCAGGGCGTGCCCGACAGCTTCCTCTCGCGCGCCTTGTTCGCGCGCGCGTCCGTCGTCGACGACCCCAGGCCCGATCTCGAGCGCATCCTGACGCTGCCGGGTGAGCCGGAGTCCACGCTGAAGGCGGCGCGTGAAGGCTTGGCCGGGCTCGAAGCCGAGGGCCGGTAGCTCAGCCGGTAGCTCAGCCGCCCGGGGATGGCGCGCGCACTTTGGCCTTCTGCGCGTCGGTGAGCGGATGGTTGAGGAAGAACTCGATCTTGGAGCTCTCCCAGGTGCCGCCTACCGACGAGACCTCCACACGGTACTGCTGGTCGTGCACGACGAGCCGCGCCGCGTTGTTGAACCACGACCACAGGGTGACGTTGTCGGCCGGCGTGCTCTCCTTGGGCTCGCCGACCAGGGTAACGCCGACGTGGGCCAGCGCGGCCTTGGGGTCGAAGTCTCCCTCGCCCGGGATGCCCTCGAAGGCGAGCCCCGTGGACACGCCGTCCTCGTAGGTCACGGTGATCGCATCGTACGTGGACGTGGGGTCGACGTAGCGCTGCATGGCGTACTTGCACTCGAACCACGTGCGCTCGGGCAGGAACCGGACGCAGGACTCGCGGGCGATGCCTTTGCCGGTGGGGTCGCCCAACCGCGGCTGGATCTCCGCGGGGCTCTTGCCGAGCATCTCGGGCAGCGAGAACTTCACCTCGGTCGACACGGTCGCCCGCTTGCCATCGTCCTTGGGCGCGTCGGCTTTCTTGGGATCGGTCGGCTTCGCGCTGGCGGGCTTGGCCTCGTTGAGCGCGTTCGCTGCGGCCTGCATCGCGGCGGCGTTGACGGTCACCTTCTTGGCGTCCACGGGCGCGGCCTTGGCCTCGGAGGGCTTGGGCGCCGATGGCTTGGGCGACGAGGGGCACGCGGTGAGGAGCAGAGCGGTGCAAGCCAGAGGCAGGCGCATCTGCGGACGATAGCATTCGGTCTCAGCCCTCGGGTACAGCGACAGCACGCGCGCCGGTTTGCCGCCCGCGACCAAGATCGTGCCGGCGCTGTGGCGCTGTCAGACCGGCGATACGCGACGACGACGTGGCGGCCGTCTCATTCCGCAGCTGCGGCAACGAACTGTAGACGCGCCGCCGTTCGGTCGTAGGCTTCCAGCTCGACGATGTAGGTCCCGTCTTGGGCGACCGCGGTGTCGCTGTCGTGCTCGTGCAGGACGCTGTCCCCGTCGCTCGTCTCGAGCAGCTCGTAGAGCCGGACGGACACCGAGTCTGCGCCGCCAAGGTCGTTGGAAGAAAGCACCGTCCCGGCGGACATCGGCAGCGCATAGAACTCCGAGACCCCGTCGCAGAGATCGAAGTCGTAGGGGACGCCGAAGGCCAGCGGTACCGCGGAGAACGGCGAGTAGGGCTGACCATGTTCGTCACGGTCTCCGGTACACGACTCGACCAGCGCAAACTCGCACTCGAGCGAGTCCGGCTCCAGATCGAGGCACGATTGGGCTTCGACCTGCTCTGCACAACGCCGCATCAGGCCGTCGTCGACCAGCGGATCGTCGTAGCCGCTGAAGAAGTCGGCCTCCCACTGCTGTGCACAGGTTCGCGCGTCGTCGAAGCACTCGAGGAAGGGAGAGTCGCAGACGCTCGAACACTCGCCATGCAAGCGGGCACATGCTCGCTCGAAGGGTGCGTGGCGACTCGGAGCATCATCGGGAGTCGACAGTCCAGATGGACCCGCGACCGCGTCTTCGGAACACGCAACGAGAGAAGGCAAGACCAGGGACACGAGGACTAGACGTTTCATGGCAGAGCAGAGCGCCGACGGTCGCCGCTCCCCTCCGCACAGGACCTGCACGTCACGGGAGTCGGCTCGCGCTCGTCCGACAAGCTACGCTGGCGAGGCGTCGAAGCAAGCCGGGAGAGGGCAAACTGAGGGCCGGCACCTCGGCCGCCCCAGTTTGGCTCCCGTGAGCCCGTACTGAGCCCCGAGAGCCGGCGCGAAGTTGAGGATCATGGCGTCTGAGGCGGACGAACCCGAAGGTAGCGCCGCACCAAGGTCTTCGCTTCGTCGAGCAAGGTGTCGTCGTCGAACCATTCGGGGTGGTCGACGGCAGCGTCGTGCACGATCGCTTCGACGCCGACGAGGATGAAGCGGGCTGCAATTTCGGTATCCCGGACTTCCACCTGGTCAGCATTGGCCTCGAGATCCGCGGCGAGCAGAGCCGCCATCGCTGGAAGCAAGTCCTCCACCGCGTCGGCGTCCAGGGTCGGCAGCACATCCGAGACCACGGTGCGCAGCAAAGCTCGATTCTTCGCCGCCGAGCGCACCAACACCTCGAGCACCCGATCGATGCGTGCGCCCATGTCGAGGCCCTGGAGCTCGGGCAGCAGCCGCATCACCGCTTCGAACTCGTCCTCACATACCTCGTGCATCAGCTCGCACAGCAGCGAGCGCCGCTCGGGGAAGTACTGGTACAGCGTGCCGATGCTGTAGCCGGCGACCTCCGCGATGCGCGTCAAGCTGACTCGCCCTCCCTCCTCGCGAACACAGCGTGCCGCTGCCTCGAGGATGTGGGCCCGCGTTGCCCGAGCCCGGGACTGTCGGGGTTCGCGGCGAGTGGGGATGCGCGGGCGCTTTAGCACCCCACGAGGGTGCGCAGTGCCGCGCCCGGACGCAACCAGGACGCGGCCGGGTCGGCACCGATGGGCGAACAACCGTCGAAGGCTTCTGCAGCGGCACAGAGTCCGCGCAGGCCCTCGACGAGCTGATCGCCCAACGGACTACTTCGTCGTGAAGGTTGCTGTGACTGTAAACGCCTCGCTCGCGCCCTTGGGATTGGCGATGTAGAGGTTTCGGTCGTCGCTGTTCTTGGTCACGGTGCCGTTCTTCACCGACTTGAACACCACGGGGTCGACCGCGACCGATTTGTCCTTCATCACGTTGAACGACACGCCGTCGGGACAGCTCCACAGAAGGTCGCCATCGCCGCTGTTGACGGTGTTGGTGCCGAAGTTCTCGCTGGAGCGGTTCTTCTGTCCGGGCTGTGGGGTGGGAGAGCTCTGGATTTTGACGCTGTTGGACATTGTCTTGTCTTTCACGGCGCTTCTTCGCGCCTATCCCGGTGGTGTCGGAGCGCGAAGAACTCGACCAAGAATGTCCGTGCGCGGCCGAAGAACGCGGTTGGCAGGCTAGGATGCGGGCGATGGATGTCGAGTACGTCGGCGAAGTCTTCAACGCGCACCACCCCGCCACTCCGATCGTCCTCGGCGACTTCGAGCTGATGAAGGGCTGGCCAGGGACCATCGATGGCACCAACGCCGGTCCGGCGGCCCTCGGAGAGCGAAGTGCCGAGCGGCTCGTCTACTCGCCGCAGACGATGGACCACCCCGTCGCCGTCTTTCGGCGTGGTGCCGAGCTTTGGATGGTCTCGAACGAGGCGTCGGAGGCCTCGATGGGGGCGGACTTCGAGGCTGAACTCGTCCGCGACCAGGTCACCGAGCCGTTTCAGCCCTCGAGCACTGGCTACGTGCACGTGAACTCTGGTGGCCTGGTGATCACGCTGTCGTACAACAGTACGCCCGCGGCGGACGTCGACACCAGCGAGTGGGACGAGGAGGAGAACTTCGTCCCCGGTGAGACGCCTCAGCTACCGGCCACGGTCCCCGACGACGCCGCGGCGTTCGACGACCAGCTGATCGTGCTCCGTGTCGAGCCCGGAGCGTACCGCGTGGAGAGTTCGGTCGAGCGGCACCGAGAGGGGGGCTGGGTTCGGGTGCGGATCTCGCCGTGCCCGGCCGACGCGGTCGAGCCGTACTTCGAGGGCATCGACTGGGACGACGCCTTCGAGTACGAGACCACGACCTGACGCAGGCCCTGTGGGGTCAGCGTCGGCGTCGGCGCAGCGTGCCCAGCAGGAAGAGGCCGAGCATCGAGGTCGCGCCTCCGCCCGGGGATCCGCCCGCGGCGCAGCCACCGGTGCGGTTCGTGGTGGATCCGCCGGGCTCGAAGGGGAGGCCTTCGTCGTCGTCCGCGTCGCCGTCGTCCTCGTCCCCGAACGTGTCTTCCCCGAACGTGTCGTCCCCATCAGAGGGGTCGAAGGGGTCGCTGTCGTCGGAGGGGTCGAAGGGGTCTTCGTCGTCCGGGGGGTCTTCGGGCCAAGGTTCTGGCTCACCATCGGAGTCGCCGGGCTCGGGTTCCGGCTCGGGCTCGGGCTCGGGTTCTGGCTCCGGCTCGGGTTCTGGCTCTGGCTCTGGCTCGGGTTCTGGCTCTGGCTCTGGCTCGGGTTCTGGCTCCGGCTCGGGCTCTGGCTCCGGCTCGGGCTCGGGTTCTGGCTCGGGTTCTGGCTCTGGCTCTGGCTCTGGCTCGGGTTCTGGCTCCGGCTCGGGCTCGGGTTCTGGCTCCGGCTCCGCCGCGAGGGCTTCGCAGTCGGCTTCGAGTGACTTGAGCGTCGCGCTCATCGCCATCGTTGGAAGCGCGCCCTGGGCGTTGACCACCCACTGGGTTTCTTCGCCCTCGTACTCGCCCTCGAATGCACACGCGGGGGCGCCGGCCTCATACGCGTCGGAGAGCTGCGTGGCGACGTAGCGGTCCCAGATGACCGTGGAGCTGTCGAGCCACTCGGTGAGGTCGATGTGGATCAGGCTGATGTCGCCCGAGGGCAGACCCGCGCACGATTGCACGAGCGTCTCGTCCGGGTTGACGCCCGGCGCGTGAGCCATCCCCACGATCGTCTGCGCCATCTGGTAGCGGGTTTGGCTCAGCCGCATCACCCCCGACCACAGGCTCACCAGCTCTAGCGCGCGGTCGTCTTCGATGGACTCGACGAAACGAGTCGCGCAGCTTCGTACGTCCTGTCCGTGCAGATCGTCGGACACCGACCCCTCGATCAGCTCCGCAAGCACGGTGCGGTCGAGCGTCTCGGCCGTGTCCATCGATACGAGCTGCTGCGTGATCTGCTCGACCTCCGCAGCGAACGCCGCACGCAGAGCCATCTGTCCCT
Source organism: bacterium (assembly GCA_024742475.1). Taxonomy (GTDB): domain Bacteria; phylum Myxococcota_A; class Polyangia; order Nannocystales; family Nannocystaceae; genus CAJXVA01. Next base: position 28,252 of record JANSYI010000021.1, read on the forward strand.
CCGAGGCAGGATCGAGCACCGACCAAAGCTCGTCGACGCCGTGCACCCAGAACTCGCCTTCGTACGCCTCGACGTCGGTGCGGTGCTCGAGGTGTGCGCCCGACCTCCACGACTCTTGCAGGTCCTCCCAGCGCGCTGGGTAGGTCGACCCTCCGAACAGCCCGCCGCCGTCGAAGCTCAGGCCGACCTTCAAGACGTCTTCGTCGAACTCGAGCACGAGCTCTTGGTCGTAGGTCGACTCGGGGCAGAGTTCGATCGTGTCGAACAGATGGGTCGTGGCCCCGTCGAGCTTGCCGTGAAAGATCGCGAGGTACTGCGTCACCGCGTCGATCTGCGTGATCATCTGCGCGCGGTTGCTCGGGTCGGCGAGCGCCTCGTCGAGGCAGCCGTCGCGGCCGACGTGCACGCGGTAGGCATCCTCGAGGTCCGTCTCACCGATGATGTTGCTCGTCGCGAACGCCTCGTCGAGCTCGCAGGCGCGGGCAAGCAGGGACCGCTCGGCATAGGCCTGCAGCGCCTCGAGATGCGTGGCGGCGGTGGCGTCGTCGGCGGGCGCCTCGTAGACGGGCGCTTCGTCGGGGCAGCCGCGTGCCTCGTCGGCCTTGCCTGCGCTGCCTTCGGTGCGCTCGTCGCTGCCCCCGCCGTCCTCGTCGCAGCCCGCGAAGAGGAGGACCGCAGCTACGACACTGACATACGATAACCGACCCATAGGCACAGAGTCCTACAGGTAGGCAAGTTTCTCAACTCGAATCAGGGGATCCGCTAGCGTCCGCCCGCCAGGGTGCTCTCAGGCAGCGGTCCAAATGCCCTGTGCACCTCGAGGTCGAGGCTGAAGAGGTGGTCGTCGACCGTGAAGACCACGCGGTGACCGCCGTCTTCGACCCGCGCGAGAAACGCGCGGGAGTCCAGGTTGACGCGCTCTTCGGGCTGGTCCGACCACCACGGCGTCCGCTTGCTCTTCACAGAGATCTCGGACTCGAGGGTGATCGGCGGGGCCGGTTTGCCCTTGCGTTGCGGTCGGTCGAGCCGCGGTGTGGCGTTGACGGCCAGCGATACCTCGAGGTCGCCTTCCTCGAGCCGGACGGTCTGCTCGATGGTCGCGTTCATGCCGAGGATCGTGGTCACGACCGGCTGCGAGAGCATGCGGCCCTGCGCGTCGACGTCGGGGTCGGGTGCGGACACGGGCAGCTCGTTGTCCGGGTAGAGCCGCAGGGTGGCGCGGACCTGGACCGACTGCGGGTTCTCCAGGTCTCCAGAGAACTCCTGGTGAGGTGCGTCGCCAACGATGCTTCCAACGTCGGCCTGGCCCACGCGGACCTCGGGCGGCGGAGAGAACTCGACCGCGCGCACGAGCACCAGCACGGCGCCGGCGATGAGCACGAGGTATGCGTTGCGGGCGATCCAGCCGGACACGCGGCGCAAGCCCTCGAGCCGCCGCGTGGGTTCGGGCGGGGTCGACTCGGGCGTGGGGTTCTGCTCGTCCACGGTGACGGACCGTGGCACAGCACCCTCACGCGTCTAAATTTTCTGCAGACCCGTTCAGAGGGCCGCCGGAGCCGACGAATCGCAGCACGTAGCTGACGATGCCCATCGCGACGGAGACGTTGAGCGAGCCCTTGATGCCCATCATCGGCAGGCACACGGTGCGCTCGGCGAGCGCTTCGAGCCGAGGATCGACGCCGGAGACCTCGTGGCCAAACACCAGCACGATGCGCCCCGGCTGCCGTGATGCGAGGAGCTGGGGGTCGAACACCGAGCACGCCCTTTCGCCGCCGTCGACGACCCACAGCCGCGCGCCGTCATCCCGGAGCGCTCGCGCAGCGGCGACGGCGTCGGGGTGGCGCGTCCACGGCACGGCGTCCTCCGCTCCCAGCGACGTCTTCGCCATCTTCGGGTGCTCGGGCGTCGGCGTGAAGCCGCACAAGTGCACGTGCGCGACCCCGGCACCATCGGCCGATCGGAAGACCGAGCCCACGTTGCGGAGGCTGCGAATGTTGTCGAGGAACACTTCGATGTGCACCGAGCTCGCGGCCTTCTCCGTGATGACGTGGGTTCGGTAGGCGTCGTCGACGAACGCGGTTTCTTCGCCGCATAGAGGACACCGCGCGCCCAGAGGGCTGCCCTCTTCCACGGGGAAGCGCAGGGCACAGCTGGAGTTGCTGCATCGGCGAGCGCGGTAGGTCGAGGCCATGACGCGGTCGAATGCTACTCTACGGCTCCGTGGCCTACCGCGACGATCGCCAGGCGCTCTCCCTGCAGGTCGCCGAGCTCGAGCGAGAGAACGAGCAGCTCAAAGAAGAACTCACCGAGCTCCGCGACAACGCGCGGCGCGAGCGTGAAGCCCAGCGGGATCGGGCGCGTCGTGACGCGCGACACTGCTGCGTGATGTGTGGCGGCACCCTGCACGCGGTCGCGGTGTTCTCGGGCAAGCATGATGCGCCCAAGCCGCTCCAGCTGAGCACCTCGCGCTTCTCGCACCCCGACGGCGGCTTCAGCCGTAGCACCCCGATCAAGGCGATGGTGTGCTCGAGCTGCGGCTTCATCCACCACTACATCGACCTCGCACGGGTCGACGCCGCGTTGGTGACGGGACACGACGAGCCCGTCGACGACGGCGACGAGGACGAGTTCTAGCAACCTGCCGCTCGAGCTCGGGCCCTCGTACGGCGGCAATCGCACCAAGCTGAGAAACCCGGCAGGAGCCGGACCATATTGGGGCGGTCCTGTGCGAACGCTCCCTCGTTCGGAGGACTATCATTCAGGGCCGTGGGTTGGGAGTCAGCGCTGTTCTCGCTGCCGGACGAGCCGTGGTCGGGCGCGCTCGAACAGGCGATGAACGCGTGCGAGGACCCCATCTGGATCTTCGACGTGGCCCACTCCACCATCCCGTGGGCCAACAAGCGGGGGCTCGAGTTTTGGAACGCGCGCTCGGTCGACGAACTCGCCGGCCGGGAGTTCGAATCGGGGATGTCGCCGTCGACGCGCCGCCGTCTCGCGGCCTACCAACGGATCCTGGCGCGCAGCGAGTCGGTCGCCGACCGGTGGACTTTGTTTCCGGGGGACCGGCCTCAGTCGATGGTTCTCCTCGTCGGCCGGGTTCCGAGCGACGACCGGCTCGACCGGCTGCTGCTTCGCGGGCGCCACTGCGAGACGTCTCAAGCCGACATCCGTGGGGTCGAGGCGCTCCGGCACACGAGCGTCATGATCTCCTTGTGCAGCCCGAGGGGACGGGTGCTCATGCAGAACCCAGCCGCCGCCGAGGCCTACCGGCACCTCGTCGCCGATGGCTCCCTCGGCGCGTTGCGGGCACGCTTCGCGTCGAGCCACGACGCCGACCTCGTGGAGCACCGCGTCTCCGAGGTCGGCGAGTTCGAGGGGGAGCTCCGCGTACGGACGGCCGAGGGGGAGGTGTGGCATGCCGTCCACGCGCTGCGGACGACCGACCCGGCCACGGGGCGCGCGGCGATCCTGCTCGATGAGACCAACATCGACGCCAAGAAGCGTGGCGAGCTGGCTCTGGCGGCAGCGCGCGAAGACCTCGAGCTGCGGGTGGCGGCGCGTACTCGCGACGTCGCGCGGCAGAGGGCCTTCGTGGAGGCGATCCTCGACACGTCGCCCAACCTCATGTTCGTCGCCGACGCGAGCGGGGCGCTGGTGCGGACCAACCGCGCCCTGCGGATGTGGCAGCCCGGCGATGGCCCGGACGAAGAACTCATGGCGTGGGACCTGCTCGGAGACTGCTCCGCGGACGCCTTCGGGGCGTGGGTCGACCACGGCCCGCCGCCAGACTTCGAGGTCGAGTACGTGTCCCCGTCCGGGCGGCGAACGACGCTGTTCTGGGCGATTCGGGTGTTCGCGGTCGACGGAGAGAGCTTCGTGGTCGGGTCCGGGCTCGACATCACCGAGCGCCGCGAAATGCAGCTCCGCGTGCAGACGAGCGACCGCATGAGCGCCCTGGGCACGCTGGCATCGGGCGTCGCCCATGAACTCAACAACCCGCTCGCGTACGTCCTGACCAACGTCGAGCTCGCGCAGTCGCAGGCCAGCCGAGGCGACCTCGAGGGGGTCGCTCGACACCTCGTGGAGGCATCCGAGGCGTGCAGCCGCGCCGCGAAGATCGTCGCCGACCTCAAGGGCTTCTCGCACGCCCCGGGCCCGTCGAAGGCCGTCAACCTGCTCGCGGTCGTCGACTCGGCCCGCCGGATGATGTCGCACCTATTGGTCGACCGCAGGGTGTTCCGTTGCTCGGTCCCCGACGACGTGTGGGTGCATGCGGACGAGACGAAGCTGGGACAGGTCGTGCTGAACCTGCTGCTCAACGCTGCCGAGGCGTGCATGAGCGCAGGGGCCGAAGCTGCGATCGACGTGTCGTCGATCGTACAGGGCGCCTCGGTCGTGCTGCGGATCGACGACACCGGCGTCGGCATGTCCGAAGCGCTCATCGATCGCATCTTCGATCCGTTCTTCAGCACCAAGGGCCCGCGCCAGGGCACGGGGTTGGGCCTGTCGATCTCGCACCGCATCGTGCAGCAGCTAGGGGGCTCGATCTCGGTCGAGAGTCGCGAAGGGCTGGGGTCGAGCTTCCTCGTCGAGCTGTCCAGGGCCCAGGCGCCGGGGCCCGAGCCCGTCGAGCCCGAGCCCGTCGCGCGAAACGACCGTCCCAGGGTGCTCATCGTCGACGACGAGCCTGGCCTCGCCGAGGCGTTCGCCCTGTCCCTCCCGCGGCACCGAACCGCAGTCGCGACGTCGGGCGTCGAGGCCCTCGCCGCGCTCGACTCCAGGGCCTTCGACGTGGTCGTGTGTGACATGAGCATGCCGGAGATGGATGGGCCCGGGCTGCACGATGCGCTCGAGCGAAGCGACCCCGACATGGCCGCGCGCATGGTCTTCGTCACCGGCGGAGCGTTCACCACCGAAGCGCACGACTTCCTGCGCGAGCGGGCCGACGTCACGCTGTACAAGCCCGCGAGCGCGAAGGCGCTGACCAAGCTCGTCGATGGCGTCCTCGATCGGCTCGGTCCACGCGCGGAGTGAGCCTCGTGGCCGACCTCGAGCGGGCCCGATCTGAGGGTGTTTGCTGCCGAACGCTGGCGGAGTCCGAGGACGTCGTGTAAGCAGCCCCCAGGTCAGGCTGCGCAACGGCGAAGGGGAAAAGTCACGTCATCTTCGACGTTTGACAGGCCTTCGACCGGGTGACATCGTCCGGGCCTCCCCGCTGTGCCGCGGGACCGCAAAGGAGTCAAACGTGAGCTTCGAACTGCCCAATCTCCCCTACGCCAAAGACGCTCTCGCGCCCCACATCAGCGCTGAGACCTTCGACTACCACCACGGCAAGCACCACCAGGCCTACGTCAACAAGCTCAACACGCTGACCGAAGGCAAGCCCGAGGCGAACAAGAGCCTCGAAGAGCTGATCAAGAGCACCGAAGGTGGACTCTTCAACCAGGCCGCCCAGGTCTGGAACCACACGTTCTTCTGGAACTCGATGAAGCCCTCCGGTGGCGGCGCTCCCTCGGGCGACCTCGCCGACGCGATCAACCGCGACTTCGGTAGCTTCGACAAGTTCAAGGAAGCCTTCACCAAGACGGCTGCCGGACAGTTCGGCTCGGGCTGGGCATGGCTGGTCAAGGACGGCGACAAGCTCGCTGTCACGTCCACCTCCAACGCCGGCAACCCGATGACCGACGGCAAGACGCCGATCCTGACCCTCGACGTCTGGGAGCACGCCTACTACGTCGACTATCGCAACGCGCGTCCGAAGTTCATCGAGGCCTACCTCGAGAACCTCGTCAACTGGGACTTCGCGGCGTCCAACTTCAAGTAGCGCCGGGTTCGCTCGCGACGAAGCCCCGCCGTCCATCCGGACGCGCGGGGCTTCTTCGTGAGTGCGGCGCAGGTGCGCGTCCTACTCTTGTTCGGCGAGCCACCGCTCGGCGTCGATCGCCGCCATGCAGCCGGTGCCCGCGGCCGTGATGGCCTGGCGGTAGACTTTGTCGGCCACGTCGCCGCAGGCGAACACGCCCTCGACGTTGGTGTAGCTGGTGCCGGGCCGAGCGATCTTGAGGTAGCCGGCGTCGTCCATGTCGAGCTGGCCGTTGAAGATCTGCGAGTTGGGCTGGTGGCCGATCGCCAAGAAGAAGCCCGTCACCTCGAGTGTCTCGTCGGCGCCGCCTGTGGTGTCTTCCATGAGAACGCCCGTGACGCCGTCTTCGCCGAGCACTTCCTTGACCTGCCGGTTCCAGTGCACGGTGATCTTCTCGTTCTCGAGCACGCGCTTTTGCATGACCTTGCTCGCCCGGAACTCGTCGCGGCGGTGGATGATGTGCACGGAGCGGCACATGCGGGTGAGGAAGAGAGCTTCTTCCATCGCCGTGTCACCGCCGCCGACCACCGCCACGTCTTGGCCGCGGTAGAAGGCGCCATCACAGGTGGCGCAGGCGGTCACGCCCTTGTTGCGCAGGCGCTGCTCGGAGGGGAGGCCGAGGTACTTGGCGCTCGCCCCGGTGGAGACGATGAGCGTGTCGCAGGTGTAGGCGGCCGAGTCGCCCTTGACCTTGAACGGCCGGCTGCTCAGGTCGACCTCGGTGGCGAGATCGTAGACGACCTCGGTGCCGAAGCGCTCTGCCTGCTTTCGCAGGTCTTCCATCATGTCGGGGCCGGTGACGCCCTCGGGGTAGCCGGGGAAGTTCTCGACGTCGGTGGTCGTGGTGAGCTGGCCGCCGGGTTCGGGACCCGCCAGCATCACGGGCGCGAGCTCGGCGCGTGCGGTGTACAGGGCGGCGGTGTAACCGGCCGGGCCCGCACCAAGAATCATGACTTTGCAGTGCCGAACGTCGCTCATGTGCGCGGGAGAATAAGCACGGTCCGAGGGCGCCGCAAGCGAGCCCGACGCGCCGCGCTGAGTCACACGCGACAACCAAGAAAAAGGGCCGCGAACTCCGGAGGACGGTGGAGTTCGCGGCCAAACCGACGTGTTTCAGCCGGTCGACGAATGCGGAGGGGACGACCTCAGGAACGTTCCAGGGTGACGTTGTGTTTCACCCCGTCGCGAAGAAGTGAGACTTCGACCTTGCCGCGGCTGCGGCCCAGCGCGTCGCGAACGTCCGCGGGGTCACGGATCGACACGCCGTTGAGCTCGATGAGCACGTCGCCGACCTGAAGGTCGAGATCTTCGGCGAGGCTCCCCTCTTCGACGGTCGCGACCTCGAGACCGTCGGCGTGCGACCGCGCACCGATGCCCAACCGCTCTCCGAAGCCTGTCGGGGGCGTCGGGGTCGTGCGCGGCATCGGGCGTTGCGGCGCGGGCCGAAGCCCACGCATCGTGCGGGAGTCGGGCCGGTCGCCGAGCACGGCCGTGAGCTCCACGCTCGTGCCGTCGCGGTCGACCTCGAGGAGGACGGTGTGGCCCGGCTCGAGGGTGGCGATCACGCCCCGAAGCCCGTCGAAGTCGTCGATCCCGGTGCGGTCGACTCGCTTGACCACGTCGCCGGGGCGCAGGCCCGCGTCGGCGGCGGGCGTGCCCGCGTAGACCTCACCGATGACCGCGCCGCGGCCCTCTTGTGCGCCGCGCTCGCTCGCCGCGCCGAGCCATCCGCGGCGCACGCTGCCGGTGGCGCGCAGCTGCTCGATCACCGGTTGGGCCTGAGACGCGGGGATGGCAAACCCCGGCCGGCTGTTGGCGCCGACGGCGGTCGTGATGCCCACGACGGCGCCGCGGAGGTCGAACAACGGCCCGCCGCTGCTGCCCGGTGCGATGTCGGCGTCGGTCTGCAGGAAGTCGAGATAGCTGTCGGCATACAGCCCCAAGCTCCCGCGGCCGCGGCCCGAGAGAATGCCGACGCTCGCGGAGTGATCGAGCCCCATCGGGTTGCCGATTGCGACGACCCAGTCGCCGACGCGGAGGTCGGCGCTGTTGCCGAGCTCGAGCGCGGGGAGGTCGCGCGCGCCCTCGAGCTCGAGCACGGCGAGGTCGGTCGCCGCGTCGGAGCCGAGCACCTCGGCGTCGTAGCCGGTGCCGTCGTGCATCCGCACCTGAATCCGCTCGGCGCCGTCGACCACGTGGTGGTTGGTGACGATGATGCCGTCGGAGGCGTAGACGAAGCCGCTCCCCGAGCCCTCGGTGCCGGGCGAGAAGAACCCGCGGCCGCGGCCGGAGGCGTGAATGCTGACGACCGACGGGCCCACCGAGTCGACCAGGGGAGCCAGGCTCTTGCGGGGGTCGTAGTGCAATGCACCGTCCGCGTCGTCGTTGGCTGCGTCGGGCTGAACCTGCGCAGCGTCCTGCGGGGCGGTCTCGGGCTCGGAGGGGCTCGCCTCGGCCTCGGCACCGCAGCCCGACCCCAGGGCGAGCAGAACCGAACCGAGCGCGAGCGTGGCGAGGGCTGGTCGTGCTGACATCGGGCGCGCCAACCCAGCGCCGGCGGCCCGTATTCCTCACCCCGAGGTTTTTTTTGTCGTGGTAGACCGGTGCGCGATGCGCCGCCCTGTCCTCGCTTCGTCTCTCCTTCTCGGCCTGACCCTGACCGCCACGCCGAGCTGCAAGGTCCAAGTCGGGGGCTCGACGCAGCCCGCGACCGGCTCCGACCCCACCGCCAAGCCTCCCGTCTCGGGCGACCAGGGTGGGGGATCGGGCAAGGCGGACTCGCCCAAGCGCACGAGCCCCACACAGGTCGCCGACGTCTCGGTGTGGGGGCACTTCGTCGTCCCCAACCCCGAGCGCATGCTCGAGCGGGTGGGCGAGCAGCTCGCGCCTCCGATGATGGGCGCAATGGTCAGCCCCTCGCAGCTCAAGTCGATGCTCGCCATGCAGCTCGAGGGCCGCGGAGAGGCGGTCAACCATGTCGACCTCACCAAGCCCTTCGGGTGCGTGATGGCCAACCCCAAGCAGCACGACGAGCCGCTGGCCTGCGCCGTAGGTTTCGAGGGCGGTATCAGCCAGCTGGTCGAAGACCTCGGACAAGAGGGTTACCAGAGCGGCGGGGACGGGTTCGCTGCCTACGAGCTCGGCGGCAGCACCGTCTACTTCAAGGGGTGGGGGGACCACATTGGCGTGTCGGAGGATCCGACGCTGCTCGCGAGCGTCGAGCCGGCGATGAAGGCCGTGCTCGAGCCGGGCAAGGCGGATCGCGACATCTACGTCGAGGCCAAGCCGAGCGTGATCGTGGTCGACGCACGGGAGGAGCTCGAAGAGTTCTTCGCCGAGATGGAGAACGCGATGACCAGTGTTCCGCCGGGCTCGCCGGGCGGCGAGTATGCGTCGGCGTCGGCCAAGGCTGCGATGGACATGTACCGCAGCATTGGCGACCTGACGTCGGCCGAGTTCGTCTTTCGCATCGGCAAGAAGCGCACCAAGCTGCTCTATCGCGGCACGGCGGCCAAGGGCACGCCGACGGCCAAGCAGTACAAACGCGACGCCAAGCTGCCCAGCGTCGACGTCGCGATGATGAGCGAGCTGCCCGACGACGCCTGGATGGTGGGCGGCATGAACTTCGACTGGCCCAACATCATGGATGACGCCTGGGTGGGCCCCTACTTCAAGATGATGGAGGGGACGCCGATGGGCGGCACGATGAAGGACATGATGGCGGCGATGGCCGACGTGATGGCCGGGCCGACCACGATGGCCATCTACCCCGTCAAGGGCAGCGTTGGCGCGATGGGAGCGACCTATGCGGTCAAGCCCGGCAAGGACGCGATGGCGGTCATGCGCGAGTATCTCCCCAAGTACAAGGTCGAGACGCTCTTGCCCGAAGTGGGCGAGTACGTGAAGAGCTCGTACAAGAAGGGGGCGTTCAGCGTCGGCGGCGTCAAGGCCGACACATTCACCATCTCGCCCACCAAGAAGGCGCTCGCCGACCTCAGGAAGGAGCCCGACTTCGCGGACGTGAAGAAGGTGCTCGGCAAGGTCCAGCTGACGATGGCCTACGCCCAGAAGGGCGACCGTCAGTACCTGGTGATGACCACGGCCAACGCCAAGAAGGCGCTCGAGCACGTGATGAAGGCCGCCGGTGGCAAGGGCAACGTCGGCAAGTACGGCGACGCCCGCAAGCGCATCAAGGCCAACGCCGACGGGACCGCGCTGTTCATGCTCGACGTCAAGGGCATGCTGTCGTGGGCTCGCAGCCTCGATGTCCAAGGAGAGCTGTCGAACATGCCCAAGGTTGGCGTGGGTCTCGACGACGTCGTGTGGACCGCGGGCATGAACAAGAAGGGCAAGAAGGAATTCGAGCTCGCGCTGTCGCAGGCGTTCATCGACCAGCTCCGCTCGCTGTGACTCGAGCCAGCCTGTTCGCTGCAGTCGGGGTCGTCGCCGCCGGACTCGGTTGCTCGGCGGCCTCCAGGACCACACGCAGCGTCTCGCCTCCGAAGCGTACCGTCGCCGCTGGCCCGAGGCCGCGGCGGAGTGACCCGCTACGACCCTCCGGTCACCACGCGAATGCCCCACTCGTCGCGCAGCGAGTGTAGAGGCCGCTCGAAGGCCGACTGTGGCGGCTCCCAGGGCCACTTCTTGCGCATGGCCCGGGTCCGCTTCCAGACGCCGGCCATCGCCTTGGTGATCGGCCACGCCTCGCGGAGGACCGTCTTCCAACCGACGCCGTCGAAGGCGGCCTTGGCTTCGGGGAGCTTGAAGTAGCTCGAGTAGCCGAGCACGCCGACGTCGCAGCCGAAGAGGATCCACGTGTCGGTGCGGGCCTCGTCCAGGAGATCGGTGGTCGTGCCGAAGACGACGTGGCCGATGTCGTGGGAGCGGAACAAGGCGGCCGCTTCAGGGCGATGCTCGCTCGGCGGCGTGACGTTGTCGTGGACCGCGTAATATTCCTCGAGACCCTCCGCGAGCGTCATGCGGGAGTTGGCCGGTTGATAGTCGTACATGGGTGGCTCAGGTGCGCGAGAGGAAAGCGTCGACCCACGTGCGCACCGCCGTGGTCGCGGACTCGAGATGAGCGAGCCTCTCTTGCAGCACTGCGGCCTCGGCCTCGTCGAGGTCGCCGGCCTCCGAAGCTTGCTGCAGGCTGGCTTGCATGCGGTCGTGCATCGCATGGGCCATGCCGAGCTCCGGGCGTACGAACCGCTGCAGCCAATCGCGGAGCATCTGCTGCGGATCGGTCAGCGGTTCGAAGTAGTCGTTGCGGTCGCCGGGGTGTCTGCGGCGGCGGACGAAGCGGAGATGTTCGAGCCGCTTGAGCGTGGTGCTCGCGGTGCTCTTGGCCACGCCCATTGCGGCGGCCAACTCGGACAGACTCATCGGTGTGGGGCTGGCGAACAGCACGCCCCACGCGGTGCCGAGGGTGGTCGGGATGCCGTACAGCTGGCAGACCTCCGCCATCATCGTGCTGGCTTGTCGCTCGAGTTCGTCTCGCCCGTTCATTCTGTACGTTCGGTATGATCCGAACGTTCGATGTCGTCAAGCGCCCTCGAGGTGCAGTTCTTGCGTGTCGCCGGCTAGGGGGCCGCGGCTCGCGCGCGGGCGAGGTTCTCGCGCTTCACCAGCTGGCCACACGCGGCCTCGATGTCGCGGCCCAGGCTGCGGCGCACCGTCGTCGTCCGCCCGGCGGCCTTGAGCTGCCGGCCGAACTCGACGCAGCGCGATCGGTCCGTACCGCGAAGGCCCGTCCCGTCGACCTCGTTGAACGGGATCAAGTTGAGGTGAACGTCGAGCCCCTCGGTCCATGCGATGAGCGCTCGCGCGTCTTCGTCGGTGTCGTTGATGCCCTCGAGCATCAAGTACTCGAGCATCACGGGGCGATCTTGCATCGCGTTGACCTCGAGCAAGGTACGGCGGAGCTCGGGCAGCGGGTACCGCTTGGCAATCGGCATGATCGACTGCCGAGGTTCGTCCCGCACGCTGTGAAGGCTCAGCGCGAGCCCGACGGTGGGAAAGCGCTCCGCAAATCGAAGCATGCCGCCCGTGATGCCCACCGTCGAAACGAGGATCTTCCTGGGCGAGATGTTGAACCAGGCCGGGTCGATCAAGCGCTCGATGACCTCGACCAGCACATCCTCGTTGTGAAACGGCTCGCCCATCCCCATGAAGACGATGTTGCGAGGCCGTCGGCCTTCGAGCGCGAGCAGCTGGCCGGCCTGAAACACCTGGTCGAGGATCTCGGGCGCCGAGAGGCTGCGGGCGATGCCCATCGTGCCGGTGGCGCAGAAGCGGCACGCCGCAGCGCAGCCGATCTGCGACGACACGCACAGCGTGGTGCGACCGCTGGCGATGCGGAGGATGACCGACTCGGTGAGCAGACCGGCGTCGGTGCGGAACAACAGCTTGCTGGCGCCATCGATCGACGAGTCATGGCGCTGCTCGAGCACGAGCGGGTGCAGCTCGAGCGGCTCGAGCTCGGGCGCCTTGGCTCGCCCGACCTCGTCGGGGACGAAGTCCTTGAGTAGGGCGTTGCGCAGCTGCCGGACCTGTTCGGGGTCGGTCCGGGTGGACTTGCGGAGCACCTCGAGGGCGTCTCGATCGAGCAGGGGCGTGGCCATCGGACCGGGCTGGACTGTACCCGCGAGCCCGCCCGTCGTCCGCCACGACCCGATTGGACAACGATATTCGCGGCTTTGGCAGCCTACTCGTCGAGGCCGCAGCTGATCCCGACGCTGCAGCCCTCGCACTCCCACCGGAATCCGTCGAGCACGACCAGGGTGTCTCGGTTCTGCGGCCCCTGGTCGAACAGGGCCGCCACGACGTGGACCGCCTCCCCGGGCTCGGCGGGACCGCGGAGGTTCATCCATCCGCTGGCTGCACCGATGGGGCAGTCGACGGACTCGCCTTCGATCTCGCACGGGGCACCGGTCGTGCCGTCGATGCCGGTCCTGAGCAGCATGGGGTGCTCGCCCCTGAACGCGTGCAGGCGAGGGCCGAGCCCGGCCACGCTCGCGGGGCGGCCCTGCCACGTGGCGAGGTTGCCGACGAACGCTTCGCTTTCGTGCCACCACACGAACAAGTCGCTGACGTCGGCCTGAAGGTCTTCAGGGTAGGCGGCGCTGAGAAAACCGACGCGGATCGTGTACCCGCGCGCGCCTGGGGGCGCCGTCGCATCGAACCTGAACCAAAGCAGGTCGTCGGCCTGGCCGGAGAACGCCGAGCCGAGGCTCTGCGGGTCGATGTCGGCGGGTAGGCCTACGCCGTCGGGGTTGGCATTGTCGGTCGGGGACAGCTCCCCTGATCCCGGCTCCACGTTGACCTCGCCCACGCGTCCGGGAGAGGGCAGGGTGCCCGTGCTCAGCACCAAGACCGCCTCCGATTCGGTCGACACCCAGTGCGCGTTGCCCAGCTCGCGGGCGCGTCGCCACGCGTCGGAGTCGGTGCTGGCGAAATCGACGGCTGCGACGTCGTCGTAGCAGAGGATCTCTGGCGCGCGGAGGGCATCTGCGGCGGCGTCGCAGTTCTCAAGGGGGCTCGGGACGACGCACGGCTCGGCGGTCGTCTCGTCCGGTTCGGTCGAGGTCGCCGTCGTGTCGACGCTGGTGGACCCCTCACTCGAGGTCGAGGGCTCGAACGGCTCGCCCGTCACCGAGCCTCCGCCCGATCCGCCCTGCGACTCCTCGGCAATGGCGGCGATGTGAGTCGCGTTGCACCCCAGCGCCAGCAGGAGGACGAGGGCAGCGGCGCGCATCATTGCGTCAGCTTCGCACCGTAGGGGCTCTGCGGGTAGCGGCGGACGAACGCTGCGGTGGCACGCTTCGCCTCGGAGCTGCGGCCAAGCTCGAGCAGCGCCCTGATCTCCCCGTAGGCGGCCTCTTCGGACAGAGGCCCTCCGCGCTTCTCGTACGCACGGAACAAGCGCAGCGCATCCTTGGCGGCGCCTCGATCCAGATGCAGCTGCGCGAGGCTCATGCGGGCCGCCTGGGCGGCCGGCGAGCGCGGGTGGGTTCGGATCAGCTCGGCATAGGTGCCCATGGCGGCTCGGGTGTCACCCTCGCGTCGCTGCGCTCGGGCGCGTCCGAGCAGCGCGCTCGCCTTGGGCGATGGCCGAGCCTTCGAGCCTTTGGTGGGGGCAGGTGCTCGGCCGCCTCGCCGCAGGCTCTCGCCTTCGCTCAGGCGACGCGACGAGCCGAGCTCGGTGACCGTGGCCGAGCCTTGCTCGACCGAGACCGACCAGCCCGCGGCCTGCCGTTCGATGACCACGACGCTGTGGTGCGAGGCGTGCACCCCGACCTCGTCGAGCTCGACCCGGGCGTCGTCAGAGTCTTCGCTGCGGATCGTCGCCGAACCCCGGTGCAAGGCGAGCGCGCCCGAACCTCGGGCCGTGACGCTCGACCCCGCGTCGGCGCAGATCGTGCGACCGGGTCGCGCAGCGCAGAGCTCCGCCTCGACGGTGACGACCTGATCGACTGGGAGCGCCGAGAGCCGGGCCGAGCCCGACTCGATCGTCCACACAGCGTCATCCGTGCGGCGCTCCTCGCTGGCCGGCCCGATGAGCGTCGCGATCTCGAAGCTCCGCGCGCGGTGAGCTTCGTCGCTGCCGAAGTGAAGCGCGGCACCAACGCCGACGACGAGTGCAATGGCTGCAGCTGCAGCGAGCCAGGGCCAGCGGGGGGACCTCACCGCGGGTTGGGACCGGGTCTGGGCGACGGTGCGCGCGTACGCATCCACGGCCGTCTGCAGCCACGCGGGGCTCGCTTCGGGGTCCGCCGGCGGCTCGGCGAGCGCGGCGAGGAACGCCGCCTCGGCGCGGTGCTCCTCCGAGCGCGGCACATGCTGCTCGAGCAGCGTCGCGTGCTCTGCAGTCGCCTCGTCTCGCAGGTGGGCATCGACGGCGCTTCGCCAGCGGGCGTCATCGAGGTGCAGGGTCACGCGCTGGCTCCTTTCGTCCCGAGGTGGACGTCGCGGCGGATCGCCGATCGCACCCGGGCCATCGCCTTGTCGATGCGCGAGCGGACCGTCGGCACCGGGGACTCGGTGGTCTCGGCGATTTCGGGGATGGTGTAGCCGAGGCTGTGGCGCAGGACCAAGGCGGTGCGCTGGGGCTCGGGCAAGGCGTCGAGGTAGTGCTCGAGCGGCCGCGGCAGCGCTTCGGATCCGGGGGCGGGCGCGGACGCGCCGAGGCTGCGGTCGGGATCGTGCTCGGGGACCATCGGGGTGCCGTGTCGGGCGTTCCAGCGGACGACCGAACGCACGGCGATGCGGCCCGCCCAGCCGCGCAGCGATCCCCGCGCGGCGAAGTGCCGGGCCGACCGGAGCACCTCGAGGGTGGCGACCTGTGATGCATCCTCTGCGTCGGATGCGGTCCGGGTGACGCGAAGCGCCGCATGTCGAACGACGGGCATGATGAGTCGGGCCAGGGTGTCGGCGGCGGCTCGGTCTCCCTCGGCGACACGCTGGCACAGGGCCAGCTCGGCGTCGCGGTCGGGCTGTGAGGTGGGTGGAGCCACGCGCATCTGATCGTGGCCGTCTCCGACGCGAAATGGATGAGAAAAAATGGGCCTACCCGTCGATCGCCCAGCGGTAGCCTACGCCCGCCCACACGGTGCCCGAGGCGGGAAACGTTCGGACGAGGGTGCTGCGGGCCTCCGCGCGCTGTTCTTCGAGGGTCGCGCCTCGGATCCACGCCGTCACGCCCAGCCGCGCGGACACGAACCACCCGCCGCGCACGAGGGCTCGGAGCTCGCCGCTGGCTCCGGCGCCCACGCGGAGCGCCCAGCCGGGCGTCGCGCGGGAGGCGTTGGGAGCGCCCGACCAGCCGAGCCCTTCGAGGTGGCCGTGGGCGAACACCGCTGGCTGAAGCCGCTGGGTGGGTCGAAACGCGGCTCCGAGGCGAAGCAAACCACCGACGCGCTGTAGCGAGAGCGCGGCGCCAGCGTGCGATGGGGTGTAGGCGAGGGCGATGCCCAGGGCGAGGCCCTGATGTGTGCGTGCGGCGACGTCGAGCGCCACGGACGAGTGCCAAGGGTGGGCCGCGGCCAGGCTGTCGCCGCGGTAGCCCAGCGCGAGGTCCAACGCGGCGTGACGGGGCGTCGGTTCGGGGGCCGGACGTGGCGCAGGCTCGGGCTCGGGGAGCGGTGCGCTCAGCATGCTGCGGACGAGGACGCCGAGAGACTCGAGGCGCAGGTCGGGGTTGGGCTCCGGGGGCAGTGTACGCGCCCACGGTCGCGGATCGAGCGCGCGCTGAAGCTCGACGCGCAGCCCACCATCGGCGGCGGGATGCAGCTCGACGCGGACGGCGGCCGGTGGCCACGGTCGCTGCTCGGGCGCGAAATCGACGTGCACGTCGTAGCCCACATCGGCGAGGTGTCCCTCGAGCGCCCGCTGCACGGTGGCCTCGGCCAGCCCGAGATCGGCCCTGCTTCGAACGACCAGCACCGGAGCCTCCGCAGCCTCCTCCACCGCCGGTGGCTGCACGAGCAGCGGCGCGAGCGCGAGCGCAATCAGCACGACGCGGGCTACCGTAGCGGGACGATCACGCCTCCGCCTCACTTTTTTTCATCGCTTCGCGTCCGCGGCTCGCCACGTCCTTGCTGACATGCACGGCAGCGAACGACGATTGCGGAGGCGGACGCTCCTACGCCTGCTCGGAGCTGGGGCCGCGGCGCCTCTGGCCGCCCAGATGGCCTCGTGGGTGCACGCCGACCCCGGCGACCGTCCGGTTCGGCTGATGATCTTCTACGTCCCGCACGGCTGGCCGATCGAACACGTCGACCCCGGCGGTCAGGGCCAGGGCTTCTTCTCCGGCGACGTGCTCTCGCCGCTCGCACCGATTCAAGACCAGGTCACCGTCGTCCGAGGTCTCGCGATGAATGACGGCGCCACCAATCACGCGGCGCTGCCCACCGTGCTGACCGGTTTCGCGAGCGGGGGCGAGGACGACTCCATCGACCGCCGCATCGCGGAGGGGCTGGGTGTCCCGGCGCACGTGCTGGGCACGGTCCCCTACGCGTCGTTTGCCGGCTTCACCGTCGACTCCTTCCTGACCAAACACGGCGGCGCTTGGGTGCGGCCGACCGAGAACCCGCTCGACGCTGCCGAGGCGCTCCTTGGGTCGTTGGGCTCGAGCAGCCGACCCGACGACGGGCCCAGTGATGCCGACTTCCGACGCGAGGCCCTGGCGTTGACCGAGCGAGAGCTCGAGGTGATGCACGACGCGGTCGCCGAGCTCACCGCCGAGCAGACCAAGCTGTCGCTGCACCTCGAGGCCGTGCGCGCGCTCAAGGCCGGCGGCGGCGGGCCCAACCTCGTCACGTGCGACGAGGCTCCCGTGCTCCCCGCTGTCGACGCCATGAAAGGGCTCGACGCGCTCGACCCGGCGAACTTCGGCCGGGTGCTCGACGGTCACCTCGAGGTGATCGCCGCCTCGCTCATCTGCGGGACCGCTCAGGTCGTCACGTTGCAGAACATGTACGTCAACGGGCAGGTGCCGTTCGACTTCGCGGGCGGGCCCGGCATCGCCAAGGGGCACCACGACCCGATCTCGCACTCGTGGGACGGGGCAGGGCGCACCGAGTTCGCCACGTGCCAACGCTGGTTCTACGAGCGGCTCTACGAGAAGCTCGTCTCGCAGCTGGCCAGCACGCCCGATCCCTCCGACACCGATCCCAATCGCACGGTGCTCGACAACACGCTCATCTACTGCTGCTCGGAGATCAGCGACGGCGCCAACCATAACTCCGACGCGTCGCAGGTGTGGCTCGATGGGGCCGCACACGACAGCTACCTGCCGGCGGTGCTCATCGGTGGGGCCGGGGGCTGCCTGCGTACGGGCGAGGTGATCGACGTGAGCGGTCGCCACAACCTCGAGATGCTCGCAACGCTCGGCGAGATGATGGGCGTCGGCGGCTTGCAGCTCGGCGGGCAGACTCCCGACGTCATCGCGGAGGTGCTGGCATGAGGCGCGCTGCATGGATGCTGGCCTCGAGTCTGGCCACGGGGTGCTACGCGGGCGGCGAAGCCGGGCTCGACACCGACGCCGCGTCCGAGACGGATACGATGGGCTCTGCCGACGGCTCGAGCGGGCCATCGAGTGGCGACGGCGACGGTGACGGTGGCGATGGCCACGGCGAGCCGGCCGAGCGCTGTGAGTCGTCCAAAATCGGCCCTCCGCTGCTGCGTCGCCTGACACAGGCGGAGTTCGACGCGACGGTGCGCACGGTGTTTCCGGCCATCGCCGGCACTTTCGACGCGGTCTCGGTGGGTGCAGACACGACGAGCGCCCTGGGGTTCCGCAACGACGCGGGCACGCTGGTCGTCGGCGAACAGACGGCCGCCGAGATTCTAGCGACGGCCGAGGACGTGGGCGATGCGATCACCGATCCGGGGGTGTTCGCCTCGGTGCTTCCGTGCTCGAGCGAGGCGCCCGACGAGGGCTGCGCGCGCACGTTCGCCCAGGAGTACGGCGCGCGGTTGTTCCGTCGCTCCCTGACGCAGGGCGAACTCGACCGGTACGTCGCGCTGTATGCGTCGGTCTCGGGACAATCCGACTTCGGGACCGGGATCAAGTGGATGCTGGTGTCGCTGTTTCAGTCGCCACACGTGGTGTATCGCTCGGAGCTCGGTGAGGACGCAGGCGACGGCACGCGCACACTCACCGGCTGGGAGCTGGCCACGGCGCTCGCCTACGACTACTCGGGCGCGCCGCCCTCGGACACGCTTCGTACCCTCGGTGAGCAGGGCGGGCTCGCCGAACCCCAGGCCCGGGTCGAGCAGGCGCGCATGTTGCTTTCGACCGAAGCGGGGCGGCAGAGCGTGCATCGGTTCTTCGAGGACTGGATCGACTATCCCGAGGTGGCGCTGAAGACCCGACCTGACACGCCGGAGTTCGACGCCGTCCGCTCGGCGCTCGCCCAAGAGACGCGTCGGTTCATCGACACGGTGATCCTCGAAGATGAAGGCGACGTGCAGTCCCTTCTGCTCGCCGACTACACCAGCCTCGACGCCGAGCTCGCCGCGTACTACGGCTGGGGCGAGGTGTCAGGGGAGCCCGAGGTCGTGCCGCGCCCCGAGGCGTGGGGCGTGGGGTTGCTCGCCCAAGGCTCCGTGCTGGCCGCCAACGCGCAGATCGACGCGTCGTCCCCGACCCAGCGAGGGCTGCTGGTGTACGAGCGGCTGCTGTGCAAGGAGCCTCCCCCGGTCCCCGAGGACATCCCCGCGATCGAGCCTCCCGACCCGGGCGTGTCGACGACGCGGCAGCGCTACGAGGAGTCGCACATGGCCAACCCCGGCTGCCGCTCGTGTCACGCGTTCTTCGACCCGATCGGGTTCTCGTTCGAGCACTTCGACCCTGCGGGGCGCTACCGGGCGGACGAGGCCGGCCTGACGATCGACGCGAGCGGCTCGATCCCCGTCGGCGTGCTGGACGAAGAGGTCACGTTCGATGGCCTGACCGACCTCAGCCAGACCCTCGCGGCGCTTCCCGAGGTGACCGACTGCGTGAGCGGGCTGACCGCTGCGTACGTGTTCGGCGGCGCGGGTGGTCAGTCGTGTCTGGCTGAGGAGGCACGGACGGCGCTGGGCGAGGGGGAGATCAGCATGGTCGAGTTCCTCGCACAGCTCGCCGCCGCCCCGCACTTCACGACCCGAGAGCCCTGACGCTCGTCCCTCGGCGAGAGATCGCGGCACTGCGTGCGACGTTTGGTACGGTCGTGACGTCTGGTCACGACATGCTGCGCAGCTCGCTCATCGCCCTCACCATCCTCTCGTCCGCTTGCTCCTTTTCGGGACGCGGAAGCCGCGGGACGGTCCCCGTGCAGCCCGACCTGCCGCCGCTGCCCGAGTTCGTCGAGGTGTGCGTCTCCAAGGCGGTCGTGCTGCCCGCCAAGGTCAACGGAAAGTCTTGGGATGGCGTGGGTCGGGTCGACCGTCGGGCCCGAAAGCTGATCCCCGACCTCATCTCGGCCTCGCAGGGGGGTGGATACGCGGCGGCGCTGTCGGCCGCGGGCAGCGTCGGAACGAAGGTCTTCAACAAGGTGAAGGGGCCCCCCGACCTTCGCGTGCAGATGCAGCTGGGGCGCGAGTACATCGTGCGCACCGACCACGTGAAGGACACCGCCATCGCCCCGTTCGGCGCGAGCGAGGCCAACTGCGCGGTGATCGCAAAGGACGAGTACTCCGAGCGCGTTCAGTTCGTGGTCGAGGACATGGATGTCGGCAAGCCCGAGATCGTGGGCACCACGGCGTTCGTGGGGATCCCGGTCGAGGCGATCCGCTCGGGGTCGTGGCAGGTCAACGGGTTCGATGCCGTGGTCGAGATCCAGCTGACGCTGCAACCCATGGAGAAACCCAAGGATCGGCGACCCCTGAACGAAGAGACTGCACCACCGTCCGTCGATGATCATGCCGAGTGAAGAGATCTCCTCCTCTCGATGTCGAACCTGTCCCAAGGGGGCATGTGACGAGATCTCCCCGAACGGAGATCTCGTGATCAGATCTCCAAGGGGCGCGATCCCGGGATCTGATCACCGATCTTCTTTTCACCCTGTACGAGCCGATCTCTGAAAACACTACGGAATCTCGTACGCACCTGAACAGGACCGCTATGGCGTCGTCGTCTCGCTGCCGATAGATCCAAGGGCATGCACCTGACGACGTTGGTCGAACTTCTCGAGCGTGACGTGGGCAGCAGCGCATCTGCGCGTTCCAAGCTCGCCGAGCTGCTGGCCGAGCGCGGCGAGCACCGTGCTGCAGCGACGCAGGCCCGGATCGCTGGTCGCCTGGCGAAGGCGGGTCGCGGCCGCAAGACCGACGCCTGAAGCGGCGACGCAGAAAAACTGCAACGCCCAGCGTCGGCGGCCGACTTGGTCCGTGCATGGCCGAACAGCACGCTCCTCGTCCGCTCCTGTGCTCCTCTCCGCCCATCCGCTGGGTCGGTGGCGTGCTTCGCCCACGCGGCTTCACCCACGGTGGGAAGCCGATGCGCCTGGCCGCGTGGATGACCTCGGGCGGCACGCTCATCGACGCCGCAATCGTCGTTCGCAACGGTCCGGCCGTGTTGCGGGCGATGCTCGACGAGCAGCTGCTCGTGACCGAAACAGCGCGGCGCCCCGCGGAGATCGTCGTCTGGCCCGGCACCAAGTCGGCGTTTCGTGACGTCTCGTTCCCCTCGGTCATCGTGCGGCGCGACGAGTTCCTCCGAGTGGTGGTCGAGGATCTGTGCGACTTCGGGCAGCTTCCCCACGGCGCCCCCGCGCGTGCCTTCTGAGCGCTCGAAACCCGGCGGGGAGGGAATCGGGGCGTTGCGCGCGGGGTATACCCGTCCCGTGGCGCTGCTCAAGACTCGGCCCGAGATCGCGCTCTTTGCTCCGCGCGCGTTGGCGGCGGGTGGCTCGTTCGAGGCGCGCGTGGTCTTGCGCTGCGCAGAGGCGGTGCCGGTCGACGAGATCACGCTCGAGCTGGTCGGCAGCGGCGTCTGGTTCACGTCGTCGCAGCACGGGCAGCATCGAAACGAGCGCACCGTCGTGAGGCTGGTGGGTCGCCCGCTGACCAGCCTCGCAGAGCTTCCTCCTGGAGAGCACGAGTACCGGGTCTCGTTCTCGCTCCCGCCCGACTCCCCGCCGTCGTACTCGGGCGGGTTCTTGAAGATCGAGTGGGAGTACCGGGTTCGTGCGTCGATCCCCTGGTGGCCCGATGCGAAGGCCACGTTCGTCGCTCACGTCGCACCACGGGCGGACGTGGCGTCTACTGACCGGCCTCGGGTGTTCGTGTCGAACATCGAGGGGCCGCAGGGCACCAAGCCCTACGCGGAGGTCTCGCTCGGTGAAGCGATCAGCGGGCAGGAGCTCGAGGGCACCGTCGCGCTGTCCAACACCGCGTACAACGACTATCAGGCGATCGAGCTGCGGCTCGTCTCCAAGGAGAGCGTGCCGTCGGTGTTCAGCCAGCACACGGTCACGCACAAACACGCGACGTGGCGCCTGCCGCTCTCGTCGCCCGCGGAGAACGAGCTCATTCGCTTCAGGGTTCAGCTGCCCTCGATCGTTCCCGGCTTCGAGACGGAGCAGCTGTCCGTGTCGTGGGCGCTGGAGGTGCGGCTGTGTCTGTCGTGGGCGCTCGACGAGAAGCTCTGGGTCCCGCTCGTGGTGCAGCATCGCGCGGTGGCGGACGCGGCCGAGGTGAGCGCCCCGCTGGCGGTTGGAAGCGACCGCCTCGCCAACGTGTGGCGTCAGGCGGCACGCGACAGTGGCTTCAACTACCGCGACGGTCGGCTGTCACGAGAGGTTGGCGCCGCGCGGCTGGTGATTCGTCGGGAGCACCGCGGACGACGAGGGATTCGACTGGTGGCGGAGGCGCTCTACCCCGACCTCGATCTGGGTCTGCGCGCGGTCAAGGGCAGGATTCGATGTCGCGACGCCGCGCAGGCCCAGGTCTTGGCCCAGCACACCGACGCTGCGCTGTCCGGCTCGACGCTCGAGCACGTCGACGACGAGCGACTCGTGTGCTCGGTGGACGATGCGGGGTCGCGTCTCGAGCCCGTGGCCCAGCTGGCGACCGCGTTCGTGCGGCTGTGGGAGGCGTTCGAGCGGGCTCGCGAGGCGTTGCCCGCACCCGCGGACATGGCCGACGCGCTGCCGCAGTTTCGAGCCGCCGCGCGGAGGCTCGGGGGCGAGCTCGACGTCGCGAGCATGGACATCCGCGGTAGCCGGCACGAGATCCCGTTCGCGCTCGAGGTTCAATGGGACGGTGAACATGTCGCCAGGACCGTGCTCGAGGTCCGGCCCACGCTCCCGATCGACGGTCGGTGGCATCACGACGGACCCCTCGACGCGGAGCAGCCGCGACCCGAGGGCCTGGACCCGCTCCTCGAGGGCGTCCGCGCGGTGGCCATCGACGAGGCGCGCGTGCGGCTCGTCTTCGAGCCGTGCGGGGCCGACGTGCTGCCGCTGGTCGACCGGCTCGAGGCGTTGATCGGCGTCGCCCGCAGGCTGTCGGGGCAGGGCACCGGATACCGGTAGCCGCCTACGGCGAGGCGAAGTCGGGTGCGGTGCCCTCGGCACCGTCGGCCTGCTCGGGCTCCTCTTCTTCGAAGCCCATGGTGTACAGCTCGGCGTAGAGGCCGTTCTTGGCCATCAGCTCGTCGTGCGAGCCCATCTCGGCGATCTCGCCCTTGCGCAGCACCATGATCTTGTCGGCGCGTCGGACGGTGCTGAGGCGGTGGGCGATCACCAGCACGGTGCGCTGCTCGAGGAGCTTCTCGATCGCCTGTTGCACCTTCTGCTCGGTGATCGAGTCGACGCTCGCGGTCGCCTCGTCCAGGATCAGCAGCGTGGGTTCGCGCGCGGCGACTCTGGCGAACGCGAGCAGCTGGGTCTCGCCTTGCGAAAGATTGCCACCCCGCTCGCCCACCTCGAACTCGAGGCCCCCGCGTTCGTCGATGAGACGTCGCGCCTGCACGAGCTCGAGTGCGTTCATCATGCGCTGCGGATCGCCGGAGATGTCGGACTCACCCAAACAGATGTTGTAGGCGACGGAGTCCTGAAACAGAAACACGTCCTGCTGGACCATGAGGAGGTGTTTGCGGACGTGCCGAGGCTTGACGTCGCGCAGCTCGAGCGCGTCGCTGCCGGGCTCCCCCATCTGAATGCTGCCGCGATAGCCCGTGTAGAACTGGGTGAGCACGCGTCCGAGGCTGCTCTTGCCCGAGCCCGTCCGCCCGACCACTGCGATGACTTCGCCGGGCTTCACGTCGAACGAGAGGCCGCGCAACACGTCGGGACCGCCTTCACTGTAGGCGAACTCGAGGTCGCGGACCGACAGACCACCGCTCCAGCCGTCGAGGGGGTTGGGCTCGCCGTCTTCGACGATCGGCTCGGTGGGCTCGTCGAGCAGGCCGTAGATGCGCTCGAGGGACGCGGCGGCGCGCTGAATGGTGGCCAGCTTGCCGGAGAACTCCTTGACCGGGATGAAGATGCGCTGCAGGTAGTCGACGAACGCGAAGAGCAGGCCCAAGGTGATCGCGCCGCCCTCGGTGAGCACGCTGGGCGCGGCGAAGTAGATGAGCAGCGCGACCGAGAACGCGGAGATGCCATCCATCACCGCGTAGAGCAGCGCGTCGAACCAGTTGGCGGTCTTGGTGGCCGAGAGGTAGCGCTGCCCGAGCCGCTGGTACTCGTCGTGAGCGGCCTTCTCGCGACCGAAGAGCTGGACGACGGTGATGCCCGCGAGCTGCTCGGCCAAGAAGCCCGTCTGCGCGGCCTGAGCCTTGCGCACCTCGAGCTGCAGCCGACGAAGCACGGCCCCGACGTAGCGGACGAGGATGAAGAGCACCGGCGCCACGGTGAGGGTGATCAGCGTGAGCCACGGGCTGAGCCACAGCATCGCGGCGAGGATCGACAGGATCATGACCACATCGGAGATGATCATGAACACGCCGAACGACAGCGTCTCGCTGAGCGCCTCGACGTCGGAGGTTGTCCGCGTCAGAAGGCTGCCCAGCGCGTTCTTGTCGAAGAAGCTGTTGGGCAGATGGATGACGTGGTCGAACACCTTGCGGCGCACGTCGGAGATCGTGGTGTGTCCGGCCCGCTGCAGCGCGTAGACCTGCGCGGCCTGACACAGGAACTCGGCCATGATCGCCACCATGAAGCCCAGGCTGAGCAGGCGCAGACCGATGATGTCGCTCGCCGGGATGAGCTCGTCGACGGCGTACTTGACCATCAGCGGTCGCAGCGTGGACATGGCGACGACCAGGGGGATCATCGACAACCCGAGGAACAGCCAGCGCTTGTGCGTGGCCGCGAAGGTCCAAAAGCGTCGCAGGAGGGCGATCGTATTGCCCGCAGAGGGCAGGGACTTGCCGTCGCTCATGCGCCCTCGCCCCCTTGGTGCTCGTGGGTCTGCGCGTACTCGCCACCGGCGGCCACCAGCTCGTCGTGGGTGCCGCGTTCGACGATGCGGCCGCCCTCGAGGACGACGATCTCGTCGGCATGTTCGAGCACGCTGGTGCGGTGGGAGACGATGATGGTGGTCGGGGCCAGCCCGCCCACGCCTCCGCGGAGCTGCCGAATGGCGCCGACCATGCGGGCTTCGGTGCCCTGGTCGACCGCGCTGAGGATGTCGTCGAGAAGAAGCAGGGGCTTGCTGCGGTACAGGGCCCGCGCCAGCGCTGCTCGCTGCCGTTGGCCGCCCGAGAGCATCACGCCGCGCTCGCCGACGACGGTCTCGAGCCCCTTGGGGAGCTGCTCGACATCGTCCCACAGGCACGCCGCGTCGAGCACCTCGTGCAGCCGCTCGTCGCCGTCGGCGCCTTTGCGCTCTTGCGGGTCGCGTGCGGCTTTGTAGGGGTTGGCACCTTCGAGGCGTACGTTCTCGCGCAGGGTGGTCGAGAACAAGAAGGGAGCCTGAGGGACGACCGCCATCGCGTCGCGAAAGTCGCTCAGGGGTACGTCGCGCGTGTCGACCCCGTCGATGAACACGCTGCTCTCGGGCGGTGTGTGCACGCGAGTGAGCACGTCGACCAGCGTGGTCTTGCCGCTGCCGGTCTTGCCGAAGATGCCCAGCGTCTTGCCCGGATTGACCGTGATGTCGATATCGCACAGCGCGGGCTCGTCACCGTCGGGGTAGTGGAACGTCAGGTTGCGCAGCTCGATCTTGGGCGGTGAGTCCAGGTCGAGGCGGGATCGCTCGTCGGGCAGCTCGGGCGGCGTCTCGAGCAACGTGTCGATGCGACCCCAAGAGACCACGCCGCGCGAGACCGCGGCCAGCACCCACGCCAGCGCGGTGAGGTTGCCGACCAGAGACATCAGCAGCGCGGTGAACGTGGCGAGGTTGCCCACGGGCATGCCGTCCTCGACCACCCGCAGGCTGCCGACCCACAAGACGATGCCCGTGCCCACCAGCCCCGAGAACCCCAGGACGGGCATGGAGAAGGCGCGCACCCGAGCGATCCGCAGCTGCAGGTCGAGGTACTCGCGGTTCTTCGCGTCGAAGCGTTCGAACGCCGCGGCCTCGGCGGCGTGGGAGCGCACCGTGCCGATGCCCGAGTAGATCTCGAGGATGCGGTCGCTGACGCCCGCGAGCATCTGCATGCTCTCGCGGACCATGCCGAAGAACGCCCGGACGATCGCCTGCATGTAGATCGCGCCGAAGATGACCGGGATCAGGCACCACAGCGTCAGCGTCAGGTCGGTGACCGCCATCTGATACAGGTGCAGCGGGATGGCCACCGCGACGTTGCACACCTGCAGCGCGGCGAAGCCGACGAGCAGGCGCACCGAGGTGGTGTCGTTGCTCGCGATGCTGACCAGCTCGCCGACCTTGCGCCGCATGTAGAACGGTCGCTGCAGCGAGAGCAGGTGTCCGAAGACGTCGACGCCGACGCGGTACTCGACCTGGCGCCCCGGGTTGAAGAAGAGGATGCGCGAGAGGCTTCGGACCACGATGACGAGGCCGCCGAGGAAGACCAGCTCGAGCGCTAGGCTTCGCGTGCCTACCAGCGCGTTGGGGCCCTGCTGCTCGAGGATGGTCAGCGCCTCACCGATGATCGCGGGGATGCGAACGATCACCCAGTTCGTCGCGAACAGCATGACGAACCCGAGCCCGTACCAGGGCAGGTTGGGCACGACGTAGCGCGACAGGAAGCGGCGGATGGATCCCACGTAGGTCGGCAGTATCTACACCATCGACGCGGCGGAGCTACTTCTTCTCGGCCGCATCGTCGCTGGTGCCCACAGGCTCGATCGACTCGTCCTCTTCGATCTCGTCGATCGCCGCGTTCACGTCGGCGAGGGCTTTGCGCAGGGTCTCGAGCGAGGTGGCGAACTTCTCGTTTTCGGAGATCTTGCCGCTGAGGTCGCCGTTGAAGTTCTCGAAGTCGGTGATGAAGACGTTGAGCTTGATCGAGCCCGTGCCGTTGGCGCCGTTGCTCGTCATCTCGCGGTAGGCCTTCATCAGCTCCTTGTTGTCCTTCTTGTAGGACTCGTTGAACTTGTTGAAGGCCCCGTCGGAGTCCTTGGCCTTGGCCCACTTGGGTGCGCCCTTCTCGACGCTATCGAGCGCCTTGCCAAAGTCCGCGGTGATCTTGCGGAAGTCCTTCAGGTGGCCCTTGACGAACATCTTGTCCTCGCGCTCGAGCTTCTTACGCGCTTCGGCCATCTGCTCCTCGGGGTCGACGAAGCCGGCCTTCTTGCGCGCTTCCGCGAGCTCCTCGGGCGACATCTCGGGTTTGGCCGCCTGCTTGAGCTCGCTGGGCTTCTTGCTCTGCTTGGACTCATCGATGATCGGGGCCTGTCCGGTGTCGCAGCCAGCGAGTGCGAGAGGAGCGACGAGAGCGGTGGCAAAGACGAGCGTACGCATGGACCTTCGCGGACGGTAGCAGTCCGCGGACCGCGCGACTACTCCAGGAGCGCATTTTGCGCTGGCGGGCCGGTCGTTTTCCGGGAACCAATCGCCGCCGACCCTGTGTGGTGGGGTGATGCTCAGCGCGGTGCGAGCTCCGGCCTCTGTTCCCCGTCCGATCGACGGGCCGCTCATCATGCGGGCGAAGGCTGGAGATCGCCGGGCGCTGCGTGAGCTCGTCGCCCGACATCAGCGGGCGGTCGGCGCACTGCTGCGCCGCATGCTCGGCCCCGTCGGCCTCGACTCGCTGACCGAGGACCTCGCGCAGGAGACCTTCCTCCGCGCCTTCGGGGCGCTGCGGCGATTCGACGTGGACGGGGCGGCGACGTTCTCGACGTGGCTGTTGAAGATCGCCTCGCGCCTGGCGATCAACGAGCTCGCCCGCAAGCGGCCCAGCCTCGCGCCCGCCGAAGCCCTCGACGCTGCGAGCACGCCCGAGTCCGAGCACCGCCGCAGACGCATTGGCCGGGCGATCGCGACGGCGGTGGGGGAGCTGCCGCCGACGTTCCGGGCGGCGTTCATCCTGCGCGAGTACCACGGCCTCGAGTACGTGGAGATCGCCGACATGCTCGACCTCGAGCTGGGGACCGTGAAGTCGCGCCTCTCCCGGGCCCGCCGGATGCTGCGAGAGCGACTGAAAGGAGTGCGCGAATGAACGAAGAGCTCGATCGCGAAGAACTCGACGCGTGGGAGGTTGCGCCGCTGGGCGAGGGGTTCGATGACCGCGTCCTCGCGGCGTGGGACGATGACGCACAACGCCCCCGGGCACGCCGACGCAGCGGACTGCTGCTCGCGACCGTCGGTTTGGTCGCTGCGGCGATCGTCGCCGTCATCGCGTGGCCTTCGTCGCCTCCGGCCCACACAGAGGCCGTGGCGATTCGAACGGGCGCTTCAGCGCGAGTCGAGTACGCAGCAGGATCGGGCGCAGCGACACACACCGCGGGGACGGCCACGTACGCGGTCCCCACGGGCACGCCGTTCGTCGTTCACACCCCTGCGGCAGACATCACGGTACGCGGTACCGAATTCACGGTGGAGATGCTGAGCATGACCGACACGAGACGACGGAAATACTTGGGTGCAGGCGCGCTGGCAATGACCGGAGCCGCGGTCGCGGTCTACGTGGCCTCGGGCGAGGTCGAGGTCGACAACCCGCACGGGGCCGTGACGCTCAGCCCTGGGCAGTCGGCGGTCGCGTCCGAGAATGCGCCGCCGCGATTCGAGCCGGTCGCGAACGCCAAGGCGTCCGCCGCGAAGCCGGTGCGCCCCCGCTCGACGAAGTCGATCACCGCGCGTGAGCGTGAAGACGTGCAGCGCCGCCTCGCCGACGCCCTGGCCAAGCGCCGCACCAGCCGCGCCGCTGACTCGGCGCCCAAGGAGGACGCGGAGGCCGAGCGTCCAGCCGAAGCCTTCGGCTCGCTCGACAAGGACTACATCCGGGAGGTCGTGACCGAGGACCTCCTACCGATCGCGGTCGAGTGCTACGACAGCGCGCTGCAAGACGACCCCGAGCTCGGAGGGGATCTCATGCTGCAGTTCTCGATCGTCGGAGACGCGTCGGTCGGTGGCATCGTCGAAGAGGTGTCGCTCGCCGAGGGCTCGACCCTGCAGCACCCCGGCCTGGCCGAGTGCATGACCGAATCCACCGCGAGCCTCCTGTTCGACCCACCCGAGGACGGCGGCAAGGTCGTGGTGACCTATCCGTTCAAGTTCGCGCCCGGCGAGTCCGAGTAGGATGGGCGCCGCCCCGCCCGCCGGGGATGAGGTGCTCGCGTTGGACACGCGCCTGTGACCGTTTGGCCGTGGGGTGAGGCATTTCACGCGTAGGAACGTGACGTTCGCTGCGAGCTTTGTAAGGCTGCCTCAATGACGCGCTCCGGATTGGTTCTCCTCTCGTCCGTGTTCCTCGCCGCCGCCTGCGACAGCGACGACGGCTCTGCGATGGATGCCGAGGGGAGCGGCACCGAGGCGTCGGGCACGTCCGAACCCACCTCGGAGAGCGAAAGCGGCCCGAGCACCGATACCGAGACCACCGACAGCGCGACCTCGGGGGTCGACGAGACCGGCGAGCCTCCGGTCGAGCAGGATGTGCCCGCGCGCGGCATCTCGGTCTCTCGCGTCGAGGCCAACTCGGGCGTCGCCATCCCAGTCGCGATCGACGGTGTATGGGCCGACGGCTCAGTCCGCAACGCGCAGATCCCCAAGAACCGAAACACGGCGTTCCGGGTCTACGTCGACGTCGACGACGGCGCGTGGGTGCAGCGCGAGATCGAAGCCCGCATGACCCTGTACTTCGATGACGGCACCACGACCGAGTACATCGAGCGCGGAGACATCGCGAGCGACAGCTCCACGTCGTCGTTCCAATCCAACATCGTCATCGGCGTGCTCGCGGAGGACATGCGGCCGAACGCGCAGTTCAACGTCGAGCTGTACGAGGTGCCCGGCGGCGACTATCAGAGCCTGCCCGAGGCTTCCGAGCCGCCCGCCGCGATGCCCGAGCCCAACTTCATCGGCATCGAGAGCAGCTACCAAGCCGTGCGCCTGATGGTCGTGCCCATCCAGTACGACTTCGGCGGCTGTCAGACCGAGTTCGACATCTCCGAGGAGAACATGGCCGACTACATCGACCACATGTTCCAGCAAAACGGCATCGAGGAGATCGAGGTCGAGTACCACGACTACGTGCTCGTCGATGACCTCGACCTCGGGGGCAACGGCTTCTTCCAGCTGCTCAACCGGATGGCCCAGCTGCGCGCCTCCGAGAACCCCGATCCCAACGTCTACTACTACGGGCTGTTCGACAACTGCGGCGAGTGCATCGGCGACAGTAGCGGCTGCACGCTCGGCGTGGCCAACGGCATCCCGGGTGACTCGATGGGCGAGGCCGGCGCTCGCGTGGCCATCGGCGCGCAGTTCCTCGGGCAGTCCGAGGTCGGCATCGAGACGTTCGTGCACGAGGTCGGTCACAACCAAGGCCGGCGACACATCTTCTGCCCCAACGCCAACGCGGCCGGCACCGACCCGTCCTACCCCTACCAAGACGGCCGCACCGAGGGGTGGGGCTTTGGCGTGCGTGACTTCCAGCTGCGCAACGGCAACACGCACTACGACTACATGAGCTACTGCAACCCGACGTGGGTCTCGGACTGGCAGTGGAAGGAGACGTTCGAGCGGATCCGGACACTGAGCAGCTGGGGGACCTCGGACATGGAGGACGCCCTCGAAGGTCGGTACCTGCTGACCGGGTCGCTCAACACCGAGACCGGTGAGACGGTCTGGTGGACCGACCGTGGCTGGGTCGATCCCGAGGACGCCTCGCCCAACCACCGCGTCCGCTTCGACTTCGCCGACGCGTCACAGCACGAGACGCTGCTCGTGCAAGCCGACCCCTGGACCGAAGGCCCCTGGGTCAGCATTCGCGCCCCGTTGCCGACCGACTTCGAAGAAGTGACGGAGATCCAGCTGGATACGCCTTCGTTCACGACCCGTACGCCCAAGAGCCAGGTCAAAGTCTTCCACAGCGACGCTTTCGTGGCGCCGCAGTAGGAGGACTGGCAGGCCGCGTGGCGTGGTGTACTCTCCGCGCCATGCATTCCGCCCGCGTTGTACTGCTCGTTGGGGCTGCGAGCCTTCTCGTTCCCGCCGCCGGCTGCTCCAAGAAGACGGCGCCCGAGACCGTCGAGCCCGCCGCCGCGAGTGAACCCGCCGCGCCCGTCGCCGACGCGCCAGACCAGGGGCAGGACGCGGGCATCCCCGCCGAAGACAAGGTCCACGTCCTCGCGAGCTTCGAAGGCCTGCAGGACATGATCGTCGGCGCGACCGACCTGGCCGCGCGCGTTCAGGGCGAAGACCCCAGCGCCGACCCGCTCGCCGACGTGCAAGCCGGTCTGCTCGCGCAGGGTTTCGGACCCGGCTTCCTGAGCAACATCAATCTCGACAGCAAGCACGTCGTCAAGGTCGCCTTTCCGCCGGGCGACGCGGGCGGCCCCGAGGCGATCGACTTCGCCGCCAGCCTCGCCGTGGTCGATGGTCGCAAGGTGCTCGAGAGCTTCCCTTCGAGCCAGCGCCCGCAGCCGCTCGGCGGCGACATGTGGGAACTGCGTCAAGAGAACGACACGCTCCTCATCAAGGAAGCCGGTGCCAAGCTGCTGTGGGGACGCAACCAGGGGGACGTCGAGAAGGCCGCCGGTCTCGAGGGCGAGGCCGGTGAGGGCCGACGCATTCGCATCAAGGCGTGGAACATCCCCGCTGACGACGTCGATCCTGCGGAGCTCCTCGACCTGCCGACCGACCTGCCCGGCGTCGCGGCGGTCTCGGAGATCCTCAAAGAGCTCAACGCTGCCGAGCTGCAGGTCGACTTCGGCACGAAGAAGCGCCTCGAAGTGGTCGCCTCCGCCGAGGCGCCGTTTGGCAAGCTCGGGCTCGACCCGCTCGGCAAGCCCAAGATGAAGGCCACCGAGCTCGAGTCGAAGCTGCCCGGGGGCGCGGTGTTCGCCACGACGCTGGCCTTCGGCGACCCGGCGATGCTGCACAAGACCATCGACAAGACGGTCCCCGTCGACCAGGTCCCCGCTCCCTTCGACACGATGGTCAAAGACGCGGTCAAGGGCACGCACATGGTGCTCAACTCGATCTCGGCCAACGTCGTCGCGGCGCTGTACGTCGACAAGAAGGGGGCGGCCACGATCGTCCTGGCCGCTGGCGTCAAAGGGAAGAAGGAAGACAAGGCCCTCGAGGGCATGCGCAAGATCCAGGGCACGCTGAAGGCGGCCCTCGAGGCGCACGCGGCGTTGCAGGGCAAGAACAACGGGGCGAAGTTCGGGGTGACCTGGAAAGAGGGGGGCCTGAAGATCTCTGGCGTCCGCGCCGACCAGCTCACGGTCAAGATCCCCAAGGACTTCCAGGCCGACACCGAGGACGTCGCGCTCTTCCTCAAGAAGAACGCTGTCGAGTCCGTCTCGTTCGTGCAAGACGGCGTCGCGTTCTGGGCTATCGGCGCGGGCGCTCGCTCGCTGGGCTCGGACACCGCGCGCTCGCTGGGCAAGGACCGCAGCTCTTCGATGGCCAGCGACGGCACCCTCACCAAGCTCCGCAAGGGCATGGACGGCTGCCAGCTGTGCATGAGCTTCGACGGGACCGAGTACCTTCGCGTCCGCCTGCTCGACATGCAGGCCAAGACCAAGGACAAGGCCAAGCTCAAGGACATCAAGAAGCACCTGGGCACCCTCGGCAAGACCAAGGGCGAGGTCGTCGTTGGCTTCGGTGTTCGGTTCTCCGACGATGATGGCGCAGCCGGTCTCGTCGTCCCCGCCGACACGCTGCAGCTGAGCAAGGACAGCTTGTCCTCGCTGCGCGGCGTCTTCGAGTACATCGAAGGCGGCGGCATGGACATGCCCGCCACGGTCGAGGCGAAGCCAGGCCAGTGACCGTCGCGGCGGTGATCCTCGCCGCCGGCGCGTCGACCCGCATGGGTCGCCCCAAAGCGCTCATCGAGTGGCAGGGGCGGCCCTTCTTCATGCATTGCGCTCAGCGGGCAGCCGCGGCTGGCTGCTCACCCAGGGTCGTCGTGTGGGGAGCGACCGCGTTGCCGGAGCGCTCGGATGTCGTGCTCGTGGAAAACCCCCGCTGGCAAGACGGCCCGCTCTCGAGCCTGCAGCGGGGCCTCGAGGCCGTCCTACCCGGCGAGCCTTCGGGCGTGCTCGTCATGACCGTCGACAGGCCGCACGTTCGTCCGCCTACGCTCGAGGCTCTGCTCGAGGCGCACGCCAAGCATCCCGAGGTGCTCGTCCAGCCCAGGCTCGGGGAGACGAGCGGTCATCCGCTTCTGTACCCGGTCGGTATCGCCGCGCAGCTGCTCGCGCTCGAGCCCACAGGCACGGTGCGAACGGTGCTTCACAGTCCCCAGGTTCGGGGTCGCCGCGTTCGGGTGGCGGTCGACGACCCCGCAGTGCTCGACAATCTCGACTCCCCCGGGGCGCTCGCGCGGCTTCCGTCGCGCTGACCGGCCCCGACCCGGGACCCGCAAGCACACCCTCCGGCCTAGGGAACATCGTTGATCGTTCGTCGATCGACCAACGCATCCGGCTCGGTTATGGTCCGCCGCGATGGACCTGTCCGCGCTCGAAGGCCTGCATCCCTCGTACGACGCCGACCGTCAGCTGCTCACCCTCGAGCTCGACCACGGCAAGGCGAACGAGATGGGCACCGTCCAGCTCGACGCGTTCGAGGCGCTGTGCACCTTGATCGAAGAGGATGACTCGGTTCGAACGCTGGTCACGACGTCGCGTCGACTGAGCAAGAAGGGCAAGCCGATCTTCATCGCGGGAGCCAACGTGACCGAGCGCGTCGACTGGGACCCCGACCGCGTCAAGGCGCACGTCATTCGACAGCGCACGCTGATGGTCCGCTTGCGCCACCTGCCGATCTTCAACATCGCCATCCCTTCGGGCGTCACGCTAGGCTGGGGCACCGAGTATCTGCTGACCGCGGACTACACGGTGGCGACCGCAGCGGCCTCGTTTGCGCTACCGGAGACGGGACTGGGCATTCTCCCAGGGGCGCGCGGAACGGCCGAGCTCGCGCTGTTGGTGGGACCTGCGCATGCCGTGCGCCTCTGTGCGACGGGGGAATCGATCGACGCCGCGGAGGCGGCACGGATCGGATTGGTGCAGGAGGTCGTAGACGACGTGGACGCCGGAGTCGCGCGCGCGCGTGCGCTCGCAACGCTGGTGTCACGGAAATCTCCGACCGCCATCGCCGCGTACAAATCGGCCATGCTCGAGGGTCTCGGACAACCCGAAACGGTCCGTTTGGACGCCGAACGCCGCGCGTACGAGCTCACCGTGCAGGTGGGCGACGCTTCCACGGGTCGGAAGCACTTCGCCGACATCCGCCAGGGCAAGGTCCCGCCGTGGGCACCCCGCGCGACGCGCCCTGCCGAAACAAAGGGCGAAGGGTAGGGAGCCTCGCTACCATGAAGGTTCTGTACCCACGTACTCCAATGTCACCGTAGTGAAATCAGGCTGATTTGGATTACATAAAAAATAAGCTGTATTCAGCTCACTTCCCTTCGGGTTGTCCGGCTCCAGTGTTCTGCACTACAGTCCACGAAACCTAAGACCAGATAGCGCAATGACCGCAGACCGCTCAACTGCGCCAGATTCAGGCGCTTCTTCCGATGCGGGGACCGCGAACAGCGTGCCCGACCGCATCGCGGGGCGTTATGCGATCAAGCGGTTGTTGGGTCGCGGTGGCTTCGGCGCGGTGTACGAAGCGCACGACGAGCTCGAAGATCGGTCGGTCGCGCTGAAGCTCATCCGAGGCGACCAAGCCGAGCTCGCGGGGTTGCCGCTCATGGACAGCTCGCGCATGGAGTCGCGGTCGCTGCGTCGTCCGAACGTGACGCGAAGCTTTGGGACGCCGGGCACCGGCGGCTCGTCGGGCGTCGCCCAGGCGTTCAAGGACGAGTTCCGGCTGCTCACGCAGCTGCATCACCCCAACCTCGCGACGGTCTACGACTTCGGCCGATCGACCGAGGAGGAGGGGTTCTACTTCACGCAGGAGTTGGTCCGCGGGGTCGAGCTCTCGGTCTTCCTGCGCAACGCGTCTCGCGAGGTGATCGCCGAGGTCTTCGTCCAGCTCGCGCGCGCCCTCGACTACATTCACGCGCTCGGGCTCATGCACGGCGACATCAAGCCGTCGAACGTGCTCGTCTGCGCCACCGACGACCCGTCTGCGCCGCCGCAGGCCAAGCTCATCGACTTCGGCCTCGCGCGGATGCTTCGAGACCCTCTGCCTCCAGAGGACACCGACGAGGACGAAGAGAGCGAAGAAGAGGACACCATCACGGTGCTCGGCACGCCGGGCTTCTCGGCGCCCGAGAAGGTGCGAGGCCAGGCCACTGACGCCCGCGCCGACATCTACTCGTTGGCGGCGACGATGTACGCGGCGATTCGAGGCACACGGCCGTTCCCCGGCAAATCGTTCCGCGAGGTCCTTCGTGTTCAGCGTGACTGGCGTCCCGAGCTCGCCGGGGCGCTGCTGCAGTCGGCTGGCCCCGTCGTCGCAGAGCTGGTCGGTCGCATGCTGCAACTCGACCCCAACAATCGCCCGCAGAGCGCCCGTTCGATCCTGCTCGAGCTGCTCCGGCGCGAGGCGTCGCACCTTCGCAATCGGCAACAGAGCGAAGAAAACCGCCGCGAGTTCGCTCGCGTGCTCGTCTCTCACCTGCCGTTCGTCGACCGGGCGCACTATCTCGAACTCCTCATGGAGAAGGCGGCGGCGGTCATCTGCCCCGACCCCGAGACGACCGACGGGGTCGACCCCGCCTCATCCTCCGAGGTGATGCGATCCGGACGGCTTCTTCGCTCGGTCGTCGTCAAGGCGCCCGAGGGCATGGGCAAGGGACGCCTCATGTCCGAGCTGCGGCGCGAGGTTCAGCTCGCCGACGGTCTCTTCGTCGAGGGCAACTGTTGGACGTCGGGGCGCAACGCGCTCGGTCCGTTCGCGAGCATCGTGACCCAGCTGTCCACCGCGCTCGGAGACAAGAGCGTCGCCGTTCGGTCGTTCCCTGAGCTCGTGCACTTGGCTCGACGTGACCGTGGCCACGAGTCCGCCGCTTCGGCGGTCACCGAGTTCTTGATCTCCGCCGCCCAGGAGCGACCCTACGTCTTGCTGCTCACCTCGCTGTCCAAGGCGCCCGAGGCGGTGCGCACCCAGTTCGACCAGCTCTCGCGGGCAATCGACCATTCCGGCGCGCCCATCTTGCTGTGCGCGACGACCGAGCCGCACTCCAAGGTGCTGCCCGTGGTCCAGGGGCTCAGCCGCGATCAGTGCGCCGAGGTCTGGAACCTCCGGCCGTTCACCGCACGCGAGATGCAGAGCGTTCTGCAGGGCGTCTTGGGTGACACGCCGGTCATTCGCGACCTCGCCGAAATGCTCGACAAGCTCACCGGCGGTCACCCGCTGAGCTTCCGCGAGACGCTCCGCGTCCTCATCGAAGAGGGCATCCTCGTCCGTGACACCGACAGCTGGACCCTGCGAGGGGCGTCGGCGGCGGCCGACGAGCTGCACAAGACGCTCGCCCAACGCTCCGAGACTCGGCTCGACACCCTTGGCGTTTCGGGCTGGGAGATCGCGAGCATCCTCTACCTGCTCGAGGCGCCGATCGAAGAATCCACGCTCGCTGAGCTGTCCGATCTGCGCAAGGAACGATTCACCCGCACCCTCGACCGGCTCGAAGGGGAGGGGCTGATCGCCCGCAGCCCCGTCTCAGGCTCGAGCACGATCAGCTTGGCGCACGAGTCGGTCCGGGAAGCCGTGCGGCAGCGCTACGAGGACTCCCTCGACGAGACGCGGCTCGACCTCGCCGCGCGCATCGAGGAGTTCGAACCGGGCGACCCGATGCTTCTGTTCTTGCGGGCTCGTCTGCTCGACGACGCCTCCGAGGCGATCGAGTCGGTCGACGCCCTCGAACGGGCCGCGGACGCGCTGTTCGTCGCCAAGCGCCCTCAGCTCGCGGCGCAGGTGCTCGAGCGCATCATCTCGCGCCTTCGAAAGTATGGGCGTACCGCGTCGCTCGATCGGCTGCTCGCTGCGCAAATCAAGCTGCTCGAGAGCGCGGCGGGTGCTCTCGAGGATCCCCGTCGCGAGGCGGCGCACTACGAAGCGGGTATCCTCGTTGCCGAGCTGCTCGGCGACAACCGGGCGCAGGCGTCGTTCTGGCTCGGGCTGGCCGACCGCTACACGCAGTCCGACGGCGGCGGCATGGAGCTCACCCTCGAACGCCTGGAGAAGGCCGCCGACGCCGCGAAGTCGGCCCGCGACCGTCCGCTCGAGCTGCGCATCGCCAACCGCCGCGCCGAGGTGCTGCTGGGGGCGGGCGAGATCGAGAAAGCCCGACGCGCGAGTCGGCGCGCCATGGCGGTCCTCGACCTCGACGACGCCAGCCCCGTCGACAAGTGCAAGATCATCGGCGTCCGCTTGCGGACCCTGTCACTCTCGGGCCAACTCGGCGAGGCCCGAGCGCTGCACGACATGGCCAAACCGATCGCCGCGGCCTGTCCGGTCTTGCAGCGACAAAGCTACCTGTCGGGCATCGCATTCCTCGCGGTGCTCGGGGGCGACCCACAGCGCGCGATCCCGGAGACCGAGGACGCGATCTCGGCGCTGCAAGACGCCAACCTCCCGCGCCTGCTGCTCACGCCGATGCACAACCTCGGTGACCTCAGGCTTCGTGCCGGCGATCTCGTCAAGGCCGAGACCTCGTTCCGCGAGGCGATCCGGCTCGCCAGCGTGTACGGCTTCGACTACCACCTGCACCTCAACCGCGGGTTCCTCGGCTACGTGTTGGCACGCAGCGGCGACATCGATCAGGGCGCCGAGCTGCTGGGTGAGGCAAAGGACGCCATGGCGGTGATCGTGGGTGAACACCTCGCACTCCAGCAGCTCCGCCTCCTCGATGCTGAAGTTGCCCACATCATGGGGGACAGCGCGCGCGCGCGGCGTGAGCTCGAGGAGATGCTCGCCGACTTCCAGGCGGGCAACGAGCTGAGCCTCGCTCACTGGGCGCAAGAGGCGTTGGCTCGCATCGAACGCGATCTGGGCACCGCGTTCATCGAGGCGCCCGACGAAGACGACCTCGACTCCGACCCAGAGCAGGACACCGTCCGGACCAAACCGGTCCGCTAGCGGGACGCCGGTTCGCGAGCGCGCGGGCGCCGTTGGCGCGATGTGCTGCAGCGCACCCGCCGAGGAATGCAACTGGGGCCACGGTTCGTCTTGCCCTCGGCTGCTATTCTGCGCCAGCTTGCGCTGATGAGCGACGCCCTCGCGACACTGCACCAGGACCTCCAGGGCCTGGTCGGCAAGACGGTTGCCGGACGCTATCGCGTCGACGCCCTCATCGGCGTCGGGGGCATGGCGGCGGTCTTCCGCGCGCACCATGAGGGCCTCAAGCGCGACGTGGCGCTCAAGGTCTTGCACCCAAACCTCAGCGCCAACTCGGAGATGTCGGCGAGGTTCGAGCGCGAGGCCCGTTCGGCATCGCGGCTCGATCACCCCAACTGCGTGCAGGTCACCGACTTCGGGGCGACCGAAGACGGCATGATGTACATGGTCATGCAGCTGCTCGAGGGGGCCGAGCTGACGGGCATGCTGCAAGAGCGCCTCGAGTCGACGCGCGCCGTCGAGTTGGTGATGCAGATCCTCCGTGGTCTCGAGCACGCGCACGGCAAAGGGGTCGTCCACCGCGACATCAAACCCGAGAACGTCTTCGTCACCCAGGACCACGACGGGGAAGAGGTGCTCAAGCTCGTCGACTTCGGCATCGCGAAGCTCACCGACGCGACCATCGACACGCACAAGACGTCGGCCGGGCTGGTCTTCGGCACGCCAGCGTACATGTCCCCAGAACAGGCGATGGGGGTCGAAGCCGACTCCCGCGCCGACCTGTACTCCACAGGCATCCTGTTCTATCAGATGCTCGCGGGGCGCCTCCCCATCGACAATGAAGACCCCGTCGCGCTCGTGCGGATGCAGGTCTCGGTCGACCCCGACCCCCTGCCCTCGAGGGTGCCGCCAGTCATTGCGGGCGTCGTCGCGCGCATGCTGGAGAAGGACCGCGACCGCCGCTTCCAGACCGCCACCGAAGTCATCGAGACGCTCGAGAGCATCGAGCTGATGATGATCGACGAGCACGTCAGCGACATCGAGATCACGGTCCCCGGATCGTCCGAGACCGCGACGGGCGTCCGCGTGTCGCCACCGGTCGAGGCCGCTGCGGTTGCACCTCCACCTGCGGCCTCTGCCCGCTGGAAGTGGGCCGCAGGCGCGGTGGCGGCGGTGCTCATCGCTGCGTCGATCGGCGTGATCAGCCGCGGTGGCGACGATGACGACGCCGAGGTCACCCAGACGCGCACGGCCGTCTCGGAGGCCAGCGAGTCCCAGGGGTCCGCGGCCATTGCCGACAAAGACGGGCATCGGCCTCCTCCTGCCGTTCTCGCCGAAGTCGACCGTCTCTTGCTTGCGAAGAAGGCAACCGACGCCGTGAAGCTGCTCGAGCCGCTGCGGGAGCAGTTCCCCGACGACGCCACGCTGGTGTGGCGCCTCGGCAAGGCCATGGCGCTGCGGCGCAAGAAGACCGAGCAGGCGCTCGAACTCTACAGCGAGGCGCTCGAGGCCGATCCCGGCCTGGTGGACAACAAGGAGTTCTACGCCGAACTCCACGACCTCCTGCGCACCAAGGGGGCGCGCAAGTACGCGCTGGCCTTCTCGCTCGAGCACCACGGAGAGCACGGCGACAAGTATCTGCTCGAGACCGTCAACGACGAGAAGGACCCGCTTCAGTACGACAAGCGCCACGACGTGCTCGATGCGCTGCGCAAGAATGCCGACAACGAGCCGCTGATCAACGAGCGCCTCCAGCGTGCGCTCGACATCATGCAGGCGGCCGACTCACAGGCGCCCTGTGTGTCGTACTCCAAGGCCCTCGACGCGGTGGTCGCCGAACCCGAGTACTACTTCTTCAACCGGGTCGACAAAGCGCGCGTGCCCGAGGCTCCCGAGAAGGTCGACCCCGATAGCCCCGACAACGTCGGGTTGTGTACCGATCTCCCCACCCGCCGCGCGGCCGTGCTCGCGCAGCTGGCCGAGCTCGACCCCGACGCCGCCGAGACCGACACGGGCGACGAGGACGAGGTCGTCATCATCGACGACGACGCGCCCGCCGAGGAGGCTCCGCCGCCCAAAGCGAAGTCCAAAGGGGGCAAGTCGGGCTCCCAAGCCAAGTCGGGCTCCCAAACCAAGTCGGGCTCCAAGTCCAAGTCCAAGTCGAGCGGCAACAACTGCAACCGCTTCGGTGCCGCCCTGAGTAAGAAGTGCCGAAACCGCTGACCCTCTTGCTCGCATCGCCCTCGCCCTACCGCCGCGAGTTGTTGGCGCGTTTGGGGCTGCCGTTCGAGGTCGCCGCGCCCGATTTCGACGAGTCCGCACATGAGGACGCGTTCGCGACGATGAGCGACGCTGATTTCGCGCTCCGGCTGGCCGAGGGTAAGGCGCGTAGCCTGGCCGGCACGTTCCCCGGCCACCTCATCTTGGCCGCCGATCAGATTGCGACGCTGTCCGAGCCGAACAGGTTGCTGTTGCACAAACCCGGGACGGTCGACCGCGCCGTCGACCAACTGATGTTGCTCGCAGGTCGCACCCATGTCCTCACGACCGGGGTCGCGCTCTTCCACCCCGACACCAATCGGCTCGAGACCGCGGTCGATCGACAGCAACTCACGATGCGTCGCTACACCTCGGCCGAAGCGCGCGCGTACGTGGAGGCGGCAAGACCGCTCGACTGTGTGGGTGCATATCGGGTGGAAGACTCCGGCATCACCCTCTTCGAGGAAATCCGAGCCGACGACGTCACTGGCATCATCGGATTGCCGTTGCTCCACGTCTGCCGCCTGCTGCGACGCCTCGGTGCGCTGCCTTCCTGAGCGTTGGGGAATTTGGTATTCCCGAGGCCATGGGTTCGGGAGTTCGATGTCTTGCCTTGTTCGTTGGTGCGCTGAGCATCGGGCTGTCCGCGTGCGACAGTGATGGCTCGGGTGGGGAGGGGTCCGGCGACGAGACCGGCACCTCCGGTTCGCCGACCACCGACGGGTCCACGTCGAGCACCGACCCCACGCAGGGCGCGACGTCGCAGAACC
This sequence comes from bacterium, assembly GCA_024742475.1. Lineage (GTDB taxonomy): Bacteria > Myxococcota_A > Polyangia > Nannocystales > Nannocystaceae > CAJXVA01. The sequence continues at coordinate 69,214 of JANSYI010000021.1, forward strand.
CCACCACCGATGACCCCACCGACAGCTCGACCGGCGGAGACGAGAGCGGCGGAGGCGAGAGCTCGGGCGGAGACCAAGAGGAACTCGGACAGAAGTTCGAGCTTCGCGTCGGCGACTTCTCAGTCCCGGCGATCGAGACCTCCTACAACTGCTGGGACTTCAACTTCTCGCTCGATCAGCTGGGCCACATCACCGCGTTCGAGGCCGTGGTCGACAACGCGGCGCACGTGCACCACTTCGTCGTCACGCTCACCGCCAACCCGTCGGGGTCCTCCGACGGCTATTCCTGCTACGACCTCGAGGGCGACATGATCTGGGCCTGGGCGCCCGGCGACACGCGCTTCGAGCTTCCGCCCGAGGCGGGGTTCCTCATCGGCGACACCCCCGGCGGAAGCGTCACGCTTCGCCTGCAGGTCCACTACAACAACCCGCTGGGCGTCACGGGCGAGACCGACAACAGCGGCTTCGACTTCTGGGTCACCGACGAGCTGCGGGAGAACAACGCCGGCACCTTGGTGTTCGGGGACATCGAGGGCATCGAGATCCCACCCGGCGAACCCGCCCACGAGCACATCATGACGTGCCGCAGCGAGGTGACCGAGGCTCAGTTCCCCGGACCCCTGCACGTCTTCGGCACGTCGATGCACGCCCACGACCTGGGGAGCGTGCTCTACAGCGAGGTCTACCGCGATGGCGACATGATCCTCGAGATGAACCGGGACGACCCGTTCGACTTCGAGAATCAGAACATGAAGCCGATCGACTTCGACCTCATGCCTGGCGACCAGATCGTCAACCACTGCATCTACGACTCCTCCGAGCGCGACTCGACCACGTACGGTGGTCCCGGCACCCAGGACGAGATGTGCTGGAACACGATCGCCTACTACCCCAAGATCCCCTCGGGCTTCGACTACTGCTCGAGCTTCAACTGACCGGCCCTTCGAGGGGCGCACGCGCCTGATCGTGCGTCTCCTCGCCTGCGCAGGGGACGGCGCGCGGCGGGTAGTCGCGCCAGAGCTGCTAGGTTCGGCGCATGGCGTACGTTCCGGTGCGAGCTCCGCGTGGCAAAGAGCTTTCGTGCAAAGGGTGGCCCCAAGAGGCCGCTCTGCGCATGCTGATGAACAACCTCGACCCCGAGGTTGCCGAGCGCCCAGAGGACCTGGTGGTCTACGGCGGCACCGGCAAGGCTGCCCGCACGTGGCAGGACTTCCACCGCATCGTCGCGTCCCTGCGTGACCTCGAGTCCGACGAGACCCTGCTGGTCCAAAGCGGCCGAGCCCAGGGCATCTTCAAGACGCACGAGGACGCACCGCGCGTGCTCATCGCCAACTCGAACCTCGTCGGCAACTGGGCCGATTGGGACCATTTCCACGAACTCGAAGCCGCCGGGCTGACGATGTACGGCCAGATGACCGCGGGCAGCTGGATCTACATCGGCACCCAGGGGATCTTGCAGGGCACGTACGAGACGTTTGCTGCCTGCGCCCGCACGCACTTCGGTGGGTCGCTCGAGGGCAAGTTCGTGCTGACGGGAGGCCTGGGCGGCATGGGCGGCGCGCAGCCGCTGGCGGCGCTGATGGCCGGCGGTGCCGTGCTGTGCGTCGAGGTCGACCCCGAACGCATCCAGCGACGCGTCGATCACGGTTACTTGATGAAGTCGACCGAAGACCTCGACGAGGCGCTTCGGATGATCGACGAGGCCGTCGCCAAGAAGGAAGCCCTCTCCGTCGGCCTGCTGGGGAACTGCGCCGAGGTGCTGCCCGAGTTGGTCCGCCGCGGCCGCATCCCCGACGTGGTGACCGACCAAACCAGCGCCCACGACGAGCTGCACGGCTACGTGCCCGATGGGCTCTCGCTCTCCGAGGCCGAGGCGCTGCGCCGAGACGACCCCAAGGACTACGTTCAGCGCAGTGTCGAGGCGATGGGCAAGCACGTCGCGGCGATGCGGGCCATGCAGAAGGCGGGCGCGATCGCGTTCGACTACGGCAACAACATTCGTGCTCAAGCGGTCAAGGCGGGCGTGGAAGACGCCTTCGAGATCAAGGGGTTCATCCCCGAGTACATCCGTCCGCTCTTCTGCGAGGGCAAGGGGCCTTTCCGGTGGGCCGCGCTCTCGGGCAACCCCGCCGACATCGCGGTCACCGACGAGGCGCTCCTGAAGCTCTTCCCCGAGAACCGCTCGCTCCACCGCTGGACCGAGCTCGCCCAGAAGCACGTGAAGTTCCAGGGGCTCCCGTGCCGCATCTGCTGGCTCGGCTATGACGAGCGCGACAAGGCGGGCTTGCTGTTCAACGACCTGGTCAAGCAAGGCAAGGTCGACGCGCCGATCGTCATCGGGCGCGACCACCTCGACTGCGGGTCGGTGGCGTCCCCCAACCGCGAGACCGAATCGATGAAGGACGGCTCTGACGCGATCGCGGACTGGCCCATTCTCAACGCGCTGGTCAACACGGCCGCCGGGGCGACGTGGGTCTCGTTTCACCACGGTGGAGGGGTCGGCATGGGGTACTCGCTGCACGCGGGCATGGTGGTCGTCGCCGATGGCTCTGACGCTGCAGCCCGTCGCCTGTCGCGCGTCCTTCGATCCGACCCGGGCATGGGGGTCGTTCGTCACGTCGACGCTGGCTACGAGGAGGCCGTGGCCTTCGCCAAAGAGCACGGCGTTCGCGTGCCGGGTCGCACCGAGAACGAAGGGGTCGGCTGAGCGATGGGTCTGCTTCTTCACCGAGCATCCGCCGTCCTCACGCTGGCCGGCGACTTCGGGCCGCGGCGCGGCGCGGCCATGTCCGACCTGCGCATCATCGAAAACGGGAGCGTCGCGATCACCGACGAGGGCACGATCGCCTGGGTCGGCCCCGCCGACGACGTCCCGGGATCGCTGCGTCGCAGCTCCGTCGTCGACTGCTCGGGCGACACGCTCATGCCCGCGTTCGTCGACCCTCACACGCACCTGGTGTGGGGTGGCGATCGCAAGGACGAGATGGAGCAGCGCATCAGCGGCGCCGACTACGAGGAGATCTTCGCGGCAGGAGGCGGCATCCTCAGCTCGGTTCGTCAGACCCGAGCGCTGAGCGAAGACGAGCTGTATCTGCAGGCGCTTGCGCGCATCGCTCGCATGCGGCGCGCGGGCACGACCACGTTCGAGATCAAGAGCGGTTATGGCCTCGACCTCGAAACCGAGCTCAAGCAGCTCCGCGTCGTGCGGCGCCTCCGCGACGAGGGCGGGTTTCGGGTCACGGCCACCTGCCTCGCCGCGCACGCGATTCCCGAGGAGGCTCGCGGCAGCGACGCCGACCGCAAGGCGTTCATCGACCGCGTGGTCGAAGAGATCCTCCCCGCCGTCGTGCGTGAGGGCCTCGCCGACTCCTGCGACGTGTTCTGCGACCGCGGCGCCTTCACCCCCGACGAGTCGCGACGCGTGCTCGAGAGGGCGCTCGAGCTCGATCTCGAGCTTCGGGTCCACGCCAACGAGTTCGGACACACTGGAGGGGCGCTCTTGGCTGCAGAGCTCGGGGCCGCGTCGGCCGACCACCTCTTGGCGCTCAATGGTGAGGAGCGAGCCGCGCTGCGCGAGGCGGGCGTGGTCGCGACGCTGCTGCCGGGCACCTCGCTCGTGCTCGGAAAGCCGTACGCCGACGGGAGGGCCCTCATCGAAGACGGGGTCCCGGTCGCCATTGCCACCGACTGCAACCCGGGCTCCTGCGCCCTGGAGAACCTCGCGGTGGTCCTCGGTTTGGCCTGCTATGGGAACCGACTGTCCCCCGCCGAGGCCATCTGTGCAGCGACCCACAACGCCGCAGCCTCGATGGGGCTCGATGACCAGGTGGGGTCGATCAAGCCGGGGCGCCAAGCCGACATCATCCGTTTGGCCACCTCCGACTATCGAGACCTCGTCTATCACGCCGGCTCGCCGCTGATTCACTCCGTGTACCAAGCGGGCACCCGGATCCGCGGGGCTCACTCGTAGTACGATTCGAGGCGAACTATGGGGTCAGGTCTCGAAGAACTCGGCATCGTGGACGACGCCGCGGACGCGCCGAAACAACCGGAGCAAGCGGCAAAGCCCGAACCTGCCCCCACACCCGAGGACCTGACCGCCGAGCTCGAGCGGCAGCTTCGCAAGGTGTCCCTGTTCGAAGGGCTCCTGCCCGTCCACCTGCGACGAATCTCTTCGCTCGTCCACGAGGTGCGGCTGGAGAAGGGGCAGGCGATCTTCCGCCACGGGGACGCCGGTGACGGCCTCTACCTCATCGTGGAGGGCTCGATCCGGATCTCGCGAAACGTCTCGGGCATTGGCGAGGAGGCCCTGGCCGTGCTCGCGCCGGGCATGTACTTCGGCGAGATGTCGATCGTCGATGACGACAGTCCGCGTTCGGCCGATGCCATTGCGCACGAGTCTGCCCGCCTGCTCATGCTGCCCAAGGACGACCTGCGCGACCTGATGTTCGTCGACCGAGAGCTCGCATACGAACTGCTGTGGCGGTTCGTTCGTACGCTGAGCCTGCGCCTGAGAGAATCGAACGACCGCCTGCTGATGCTGACGGTCAGCTCGAAGTTCTAGCGGGCGCGCTACATGCTCAGCCGGGTCTCGAGCTTGCCGTAGGCGTCGCGGCAAGACTCGCGCACGGGCATCGTGTAGTTGGGGCCCTCGAACTTGTCGGTCCACGCGAGGTTCTCGAGCGGCTTGATGTGCTTGGCTTCGCCGACCTTGGCCAGGCCGGTGCACGAGTTGGCGCGAACGTAGCCGTCGTCGGAGAGCAAACCTTGCTCGAAGATCTGGACCGCGCCGGTGCACTTCTTCTCGACCAGGATCCGGACGTAGGTCGCGTTGTCGGAGTAGATGTCCGACGCCGCGAGGTAGTCGTCGCAGGTGCCGGTCGCCTTCTTGTTCTGCTGCAGGCCCAGCAGGTGGCCCAGCACGGCGCTACCGACCTCGGGCTTGATGTCGCCGCCCGATGTGGTCTGGGTGAGGAACGCTTTTTCGAGGCGCTCGTCCATGGGGCGGATCGCGATGGATCCCGCGTTGGGCACGAGCTCGGTGAAGTACAGGTCCCACTTTTCGCAGTCGGCGAGCGCGAGGGCCATCGCCTCGGTCATCTGCTGCGTGCGGATGTCGGCTGAGCCGTTGTACTCCTTCCACGCGGTGTCGCACTGCATGTTGCTGGCGTTGGCGGTGAAGACTTGCTGGTACCCCGCACACCAGTCGCGCTTGGGGCCAGTCTCGGCAGTGCCCGCGCACTCGGTCTTGAGCTTCGAGAGATCCTTGGCCGCAATCGTGGCTTCCAGCTTCTTCTGATCGGCCGCCTCAGCGGCGGCGGCGTCATCCGACTTCTTCTTCTGCACGAAGTGCGAGATGATCGTGCACCCCGTCTGGGTGAAGGCGGTCAGGGCGAGGGCGGATGCGATGATGTGCTTGTGCATGGCGTGGTCTCTGGCTCGGTCGTCCGAAGGGAACAGCTGCGTGCGTCCCTTCTTCGGCCCAGCCGCCCGATCAGACGCGGCACGCAATCGCCGGTTGCGACCGAATGAGGCGTTTGGCGACGACTTTTTCCCGGTTCGAAGTGTGGAGTTCCCAATCTGGGAAGCAGGCGTTCGATTGCCGGGTGGCAGATCGGGAAGGGGAGTGAAACCGCCCACGCAAAAGAGGCGGCCGGGACAAACCCGCACCGCCTCTGTTGGTTGAGTGCGCGAAAGCGCGTTAGGCCATCTTGCCCGAAACGATGAGCGCGACGACGAGGGTGAAGATGACGAGGGACTCGATGAACGCCAGCGACAGAAGCAGCGGCGTGAAGACCTTGTCAGCGGAGCCGGGGTTGCGGCAGATGCCGTCGAGAGCGGCCGAAGCAGCCCGGCCCTGGCCGAGGCCGCCACCGACAGCGGCGATGGCAACGCCGAAGCACATGCAAACGGCGAAGATGCCGTCGTTGGGCCCACTCGCAGCCGGTGCAGCGAGAGCCACGGCGGGAGCAAGGAACGCGGCGGCGAAGGCGGAAAGCGTCGCAATGCGGTTCTTCATGATGTCCTCTTTTTTTCTCGAGCTCTTTTGCTGAGCTGAAAGCTTTTCAGTGACCCTCGCCGTGCGAGACCGCGAGGCCGATGTAGATGATGGTGAGCAGGGTGAAGACGAGCGTCTGAACGATCGAGACGAGCACCCCGAGAAGCAGGAACGGAACCGGAAGCAGGAGCGCGACCAGACCCGCGATGGCGCCGACGACCTTGTGGTCGGCGACGATGTTGCCAAGGAGTCGCAGCGCCAGGGACACCGGGCGAGCGATATGGCTGGCGAGCTCGATGGGGAGGAACAGCGGGGCCATCAGAGGCAGGCCGCCGATCTTCGGACCGAGGAACTCACCGAGGAAGTGACCCGGGTTCCGGGTGACGCCCACGAAGATGTAGATGGTGAAGACGATGAGCGAGAGCGCCAGGTTCGTCTTGAGGGTGTCCGTGGGAGGCAGGAAGCCCGGGATGAGGCCCTGGATGTTGCAGCAGAAGATGAACAGAGCCAGCGTGCCGGTGATGTGGAGGTAGCGCTTGGCGTTCTCCTCACCCATCACGTCGACCGAGAACTTGTAGACCGCTCCGATGAATCCATCCATCATCGACGCGAGGTTGAACTTGCGCGGGGGAACGATGCCGCCGCTCGAGTCCGAGAGGCTGCCTCGGTAGCGGAAGGTCGCGACGAAGATGATCGCCGCGGCGATCAAGGCACCGAACACGTGGATGAGCGTGAAGTGGCTTTCCCCGAAGATGAGGAACGGCTCTTTACGCGCGAGCGCGGGCTCGAGTGCTGCCTCGAGGGAGTGCCAAAACGGCAGAATCGAGTACCAGGTGTCGTGGTCGCCCATGGCGTTGACGGTCCCCAGCGGCACAGTGCCGCGTCGGTCGGCGGGCATGTACCAAACCCTCACGATGTGTGCAAGACGGCGAAGGCCCCGTACGCCCGGCTTTTCGCCCGAATTCGGGCGGAGATGGAACGCCGGGATCGAGGTCTCTCACGTCTCTGCGGGGCGCCTCGCGTAGACCCGCAAGATCGTTCGATTGATCTCCAGAGACCTGCCGCGGGGCTCGCGCGAGATCTCCGAGAAGCAGGGGTCGGCGTCAGCGCTCGGGCGCGCCGCTGCGGTGCTCGCGAAGGGCCGCCGTCGCGCCGGCGACCAGCGAGACGAGCGCACCCACGGCGATGCCCTGGGGGCTGACCGGGAGGAAGAACATCACGATGACGAGCGCGCCGAGAATGAGCGGCCACTTGACGAGCATCGTGACGGGCAGCGTCCAGTTGGAGCCGCGGTGTTCCTCGGGCTGGGCGAACATCTTCTGCAGCGAACGCCCCAGGAGCATGAAGTTGGCGGCGCCCAGAGCGGAGCCGCAGACGATGCCGAGTGCGGTGGGGAAGTCCCACATGAACCATCCGGCGGCCGCCACGGGGGCGGTCAAGGCGACGGTCCACTGCATGATGCGCGAAAGCAAGCGGCTGCGGGCTTGGTTGGCGTCGGCTGCACTGGGCTCGGTCACGGGGCGTCCTCGGGCGTGGATTCGTCTTGGTCGGCCGCGCTCGCCTTCTCGAACTCGGCCTGCTCACGGAGCTGCTTGGTGTAGCTGCGGGCGGTGCGGACGATCGCGCGGGCGGCCGTACCGACGCCCACCATCATGCCCAAGACCGAAGTCCACGGGGCCCAGTGGGTGACGTTCTTTTCGAGCCACATCCCCGCGGCCGCGCCGATGACCACCGAGACGGCGATCTCGATGCCGAGCGAAGACGCGTCCATGTAGCGGTACCACATGGCGGGCTTGTGCGGCTCTTTGGGCGGGGTATTGGACACCGTCGCAACGCAGCATGGCACCGACGTGTCCTGGCGACAAACCCACGCGGCGTGATGAAGAGCCAGGGCGCTACTTCTTCTTGCCCTTTTTCTTCTTCTTGCCCTTCTTCTTCTTTTTCTTCTTCTTGGGCTCGGTCGCGGGTTCGGGCGTCGGATCCGGCTTGGGCGGCGCTGGCGTGGGGTCGGTGGGTTTCGACTCGGGCTGCGGCGCTGGTTTGGGGTCCGGCTGGGGCTCGGGCTTGGGCGGCGCGGCCGCAGGCTGGGAACCGCTCTCGGGGGTGGCGCCGGTCTCCAGTGATGCCTTGATCGTCTTGCCGCCGGCACGGACGGAGGCCACACCGTTCTTCACGCCGATCGACTTGCAGTCGATGCCTGGCTTGTCGCTTGATTTGACGGCTCCGAAGCTCGAGGGGAGCTTGGTGTTCCAGCGAGCGCTGCGATCCTCGACCGACCACCCGGTGAGGGCGCGCTCGGTGGCGATGACGACCGTGTCGCCTTCGCATCCGATGCCCAAGGGGAAGCGTCCTTGTGCGAGGCTGCTCGGCGGCGCGGTCCCCTCGCGCAGCGGGAGAGTGAAGGGCGTGCTGTTGCCGACCTTGAGGGCGAACGACAGCGACATCGTCCGCGTCGTGCCGGACCCGGTGACCACCGTGCTGGTTCCGTCGTGACGGGTGTAGAGATCGACGTTCCCGGCGCTCGAGCGGCACGAGCAGCCTTGCAGCCGCTGAAATCCGTCGAGCGAGGTGCCTTCGCCCTTATCGGTGGGGCGAGCTTCCGAAGCGTCCTCGTTCGTGCCGTCGGCCGGAGTCGCGCTGCGTCCTTGGTCGCTTGCGGACTTTCGCGGCACGACCTCGGTGGGCGCCTTGGCAACCTCGGGGCTCGATGTCGCCTGCAGCGCGTCGTTGACCGCCTTGGTCGCGGCTTGGCTCGCGTCGTTGACCTGCATGAAGTTGACGACCGCCCCGATGAGCGGGCCGCCAAAGGCGAACAGCATGACGAACAGCCACCAGCCCCAGCGGAAGCGGCCGGTGCTCGCGTGTTGAACCGGTGGCGGCGCGATGGTGGGTTGGGCCTGCGGGCCGTAGCTGTTGACCGGGACCTTGAGCTGCCGGGGGGGAGGAGCAGCCTGCCGCGGCGGAGCGTGCGGCTGGTCCTTGCGCATGAACGCCGTGTTGCAGTGGTTGCACTGGTAGTTGCCAGCACCGCGCAGCGTCACGTCGGTGGACGCACAAGACGGACATTGAATCGCGATGAACGCCACAGGCCCCAGGCATGGTAGCGCGGCGCGCCTGAAGTTTCAGGAGACGCTTGCTGGACCCAGGACCGTCAGGGCTGTCGGTCGTGTCGCGTCCGCCGTCACCGCGCGCCGAAGCGGCGAGTGATCGCCTCCGACATGCTCTCCAGCTGAACGGCCGAGAACTCGGCGTGGGCGACACGCTCGCAGCTGCACATCAGATTCTGCTCGGCGCGTTCGTGCGAGAGGCCGAGTGCGTGGCCGATCTCGTGCGACAGAGTGCGCTCCGACGCGTCGGTACTCAGCACGATGACGCCCTGCTTCGGCAACCAGCTTCCACGGATCGGTGGGCGCCTCTTGGGTCTGCGCAGCGGTCCGGCGACCGCGACGTGCAGGCCGTCCTCGTCTCCAAGTCGAGCGAGGCCCTGCCGACCCCTGCGCGTGCGCGCGTCGATCGACGAGGCATCCACGTACTGAATCGACGCCACCTCGATGGAGAATCCCGCGCGGGCGAAGTCGACTGCCGCTTTGGCCACCCACTCGCTGAGCGCGTCTGGGTCGACCACCGGCCCGCGGCGATTGAGCCCGACGTGCAGATGCAGAGGGATCGCCGCCGGCTCACTCGCCGTCGGCGCGAGGCTCGTCGCCGCTGACGGACGTGCAGCGCATCCGAGCGAAGCGAGGAGAGTTGCGCATACGAGCCATCGCACGCACAGACACGGAGCAAGCCGTGTGCCACGTGATTCCGCATGGATACGGCCGTAGCGCTGAGGCGATGTGCCTCACCTGGGCTTTATCGCCCGGGCGCAGCGTTGCCTCAACCCGCCGCGACGGCGGCCATGGCGTCTTTGGCGGCGGCGACCGTGGCGTCGATGATGTCCTCGGTGTGCGCCACCGACACGAAGCCGGCCTCGAACTGCGATGGCGCCAGGTAGACGCCCCGCTCGAGCATGGCGGTGTGCCAACGGGTGAACTGGTCGAGGTCACTGCCCTTGGCGTCGGCATAGTTGCGGACCTCGCCGCTGCGAAAGAAGCCGGTGAACATCGAGCCGACGCGGTTGCTGGTGAACGGCAGGCCGGCTGCGTCGGCGGCTTCGACGATGCCCTTCGCCAGGCGCTCCGTCATGGCGTCGAGCTGGGCGTAGGGCGAGTCGCGCTCGAGGATCTTCAAGGTGGCGGTGCCGGCCGCGACGGCGATCGGGTTTCCGCTCAGCGTGCCGGCTTGGTAGACGGGGCCGACGGGCGCGAGCTTCTCCATGATCTCGCGCTTGCCCCCGTAGGCTGCGCACGGCATGCCGCCGCCGATGATCTTGCCCAAGCAGGTGAGGTCGGGCGTGACGCCGAAAAGCTCTTGCGCGCCGCCCTTGGCCAGGCGGAATCCGGTCATCACCTCGTCGAAGATGAGCACGATGCCCTTCTGTGCGGTGAGCTCGCGCAGGCCCTCGAGGTAACCCTCGACCGGCGGGACGCAGCCCATGTTGCCGCAGACGGGCTCGATGATGATCGCCGCGACGTCGTCGGGGTGCTGCTCGACGATCGCTTTGACGGCGTCGAGGTCATTGTGGGGCGCGAGCAGCGTCTGCTTGACGACGTCGGCGGGCACACCCGCGGTGCCAGGCAGGCCCAGGGTCGCGGCGCCCGAGCCGGCGGCGACGAGCAAGAAGTCGGCGTGGCCGTGGTAGCCGCCGTCCATCTTGATGATCTTGTCGCGGCCGGTGTACCCCCGCGCGAGGCGGAGGGCGCTCATGGTGGCCTCCGTGCCGGAGTTGACCATGCGGACCATGCCGCCTTGCAGGCTGGGCACCATCGAGCACACCAGCTCGGCGAAATCGACCTCACCGGCCGAGGCTGCGCCGAAGCTCAGGCCGTCGCGCACGGCCTTCTGCACGGCGTCGATCACCTCTTCGTTCGCGTGGCCGAGGATGGCCGGTCCCCACGTGCCGACGTAGTCGATGAGCGCGACTCCGTCTTCGGTGATGATGTGGGCGCCCTTGGCCTTGCGCACGAACGGAGGGTCGCCGCCGACGGGGCCAAACGCGCGCACGGGGCTGTTCACGCCTCCGGGGATGACCTGCTGCGCAGCTCCCATGAGCTCTCGGCTGCGCTCTCCGGCGCGTCCGTCGACCTTGATTTCGGCTGCTGGCGTTTCGCTGGTGCTCATGGGCGCGGGGACTCTAGCAGCCGCGGCCGGACCGGCGCGTCTCGAGTGCCGAGACGGCGCCGAGAGGACTCACAAGAGCGCATAGATGGCCGTGCCGTTGGCCGTGACGAGCGCGGCGGCCAACGCCCCCCAGCACACGCGCTGCCACAGCTCGGCGCGGTCCTGCGCCGCGGCGTCGTCCTCGGAAACCCGACGCACCCGCTGGCTGATGAAGAACGCGATCGCGGCGACGCCCGCGAACGACATGCCCAGCCCGAGCAACATCAGCGTGGCTTCATACCGACCCAGGCCGTCCACGGAGGATGCGACGCGGCACTGCGAAGGATCGGACGCGTCGTAGGCGACCGCGACGGCTTCGACCTCGGCGCACTTGTTGGTGGCGCCTCCGCAGCCGCCATAGCTCTGGCCCTCGACGCGGATCTCGTATTGGGCGCCCAGCCGCGCGTCGCACTCGGCCGAGCTGGACATGACGGTGGGGCTGCTCTCGTCCAGGTGCCAGGGAGCGCCGAGTGACCCCGCGCCGACCCAGCCCAGCAGGCCCAGGCCCGCCAAGCCCACGGCTGCCATGGCCGGCGCGCGTCGGTTCATGAAGCGATCGAGGCTGGTCGGTTCGGGCGCCACCGCGCAGAGATAGCAGGCGCGGCCCGGTGTGCGTGCCGATTTCGCTTGTGGATCCGCATCCGAGCCGTGCAAAGCTCGCCGCATGCGCTGCGGGTATCGAGTCGTTCGCCGGGTTGCCCAAGCCACGCTGGTGCTGGCGGTCGCGTGCGAGCCTCCCGGCGCCGTCGCGACCACCGACATCGACGACGAGGTGGTGCTGACGCGCGAGCAACCCGTCGTCGCGTTCGAGGTCCGGCTGTGTCTCTCGGCCGACGCGCCCCCCGAGGTCGAGGGCAGCGGGTGGGTGCGAGGCAACGCGCGCCTCAACGAAGGCGCCGCCGAGCTCACCCTCGAGAACCTCGACGTCGACCCCGACTACGAGTCCCCCGACGCACAGAACCCTCCCGTGTCCGTCGAGATGTTGGGCTCCGAGATGGCCTCGCTCGGCGTCGTCCTCACGCTCAACCCCAGCGGGCTGTCCTCGGGGCAGTGCACGCCGTCGCAGGTCGTGCAGTTCTCGGCCTCGGGCCTCGAAGGCGAGCAGGCGATCACCCTCAGCAGCCTCGAGGGCTACTTCGGCGGCGAGTGGACCAACTCGCTGTGCAGCAGCGACCTCTCCGATGGCACCCTCGAGCTCGAGGTCGAGAAAATATAGGGGGCGAATGCCCCTCGCGGGCGGAATTCGCGGGCGGACACGCTGTTCTCGTTTTTCGAACAACCTCGAACGTGACCGAATCGGTTGTATGGCATAGGGAGTCCGAGAGGTTCACCGCCATGAAGACTGATCTGCGTTCCATTCTCGAGATGACTGCCCTGGCGACCGCGCTGGTCGTGCCCGCGTGCGACGACGACAACTCTGCGGGCGAAGAGTCCGGTTCGGCCGAAAGCACGGGCACGAACGCGGGCTGCCCCGGGACGAGCGCGGGCTGCCCGGGCACCAGCGCGGGCTGCCCAGGCACGACGGCCGGGTGCCCCACCGAGGCTCGCCCCGACGAGGTCGAAGACGTGCTCGCGGCGATCGAGGACGAGAGCTACCAGGAGTGGGAGGCGGAGCCCGAGCCGCACCCGCCGGTGGGCAACTCGCCGCACCCCGGCGAGGTTCGGACGTTCTTCAACGCGGCCCTGGCCACCTCGATGGGCGCTGGCAACACGGAGCATCCCGTGGGCGCGGCGGCGGTCAAGGAGTCGTGGATGGACGGCGAGCTGGCCGGTTGGTTCGTCGAGGTCAAGGTGGCCGAGGGCGAAGGCGGAGACACCTGGTGGTGGTGGTCCGACCTCGCAGACGTCGACGCCACGGGCGTGGGCGGATGCACCGGTTGCCACGCCGCGGGCATCGACTTCGTGACGACCGCCTACCCGTTCGAGGAGTAGCCGCCCAGCGCGGCGACAGCCGCCTCCGCGACGCTCGGCGCGTCGAACGAGGTCTGGGGCGGGACCGGGGGCGAGCGCACGAACCGCTCGAGCCTGCGCTGCGTCAGCGCCTCGAACGAGCAGCCATCGCCGAGCCGCGTGGTCTTGAGCATGGCGGCGTTGAGGCGCTGCTCGTCGTCGTCGCGTCGGTGAAGGGCGAGCATGGGGATGCCCAGCCCCACGCACTCGGAGATCAGCTGGCTGCCGGCGCTCGCCACGACCACGCGGGCGCGGGCCATGCGTTCGATGAAGCGCTCCCGGCTCTGGGGTTCGTACTCGATGCCCTCGACTCCGGGATCGTCGGTGGCGAAGACCACCGGCCGAAGGCCGATGGCGACGAGCATGCGCAGCACGTCGGGCGCACCGTCGCGGAAGTAGCAGAGCACCTCGCTGGGGCTGTCGGCGCGATGCAGCCGAGGGTCGAGGGACGGCCGGGCGAGCGTGACCCGATGGGTGCGGGGCTCGAGCGGGACGAAGTTCACCGCGATCGCTCGGTGCGCGCCGACCGAAGAGGTGGCCGCTTTGGCAGCCTCGCGCAGCCACGGCGTCCGCGGCAGCGAGGAGGGGCGTTTGCACTCGCTGAACACGAGGCCGTGCCCGACCGCGACCGAGGGCTTGCGCAGCGCCTTGGCGGCCAACAGACCCGGCAGGTCACCGTCGGAGAGGATGGCGCTGACGCGGTCGCTGCGGCCCGCGTCGATGGCTTCGCGTACCCGCCTGGCGAGTCCGAGCACCGCGGCGCCCGGCGTCGGGGGCAGGGACTCGACCGGAGTGCACTCGTATGCGGCCGAGAACATCGGGACGCCGTCGCGGCCCACGAACGCGCGAAACGGTCGGCCCGCGGCCTCGAGCGCCCGCGCAATCGCCAGGCAGCGCGTCGCGTGGCCCCTCCCGCGTCCGTGCACGTACAGGTGAATCACCGAGCGGCAGGGTAGCTGCTTTTCTCCAGCGCATTGTGCCGTCCGGGGCCGCGTCGCGAGAGCGCCGCTTGCGCGGACCCGGGCTGGGGCCGTGATTTGGCCCGTTTGGGCGGGCGCACTATGCTGCTGGGCGGTGGGGAGCCACAACCAGGCGCGGGCGCGGTCGCGGTCGCCCTACATCGTCTCGCCAGGCTACGACTGGGTGTTCTTTCTGGCGCCCCCGCTCGTCGCTCTGTGGCTCGGCGCCATGGTCGGCCTCGGCGACGTTGGCCGCGAGGTGTTCGGCTGGTGGGGCCAAGACGTCACCATGAACTCGGTCCTGCTGGGCGTGTTCATCCACGCGCACCTGGTGATCGTGTTTTGGCGCAGCCACGGCAACACCGACGTGCGCGACACCTTCAAGGCGAGGATGTTCGTCATCCCACTGATGCTGCTCGCGGGCATGCTGTGGTCGACGTGGATCGCCGTCATCGCGTCGGTGCTCGCGACGTTCTGGGACGTCTACCACTCGGGCGCGCAGACCTTTGGCTTCGCGCGGATCTACGAGGTGCGGGCCGGCAACGATCCCCTCGCTGGTCGGCGCCGCGACTTCCTGCTCAACCAGGTGCTCTACGCCGGCCCCATCGTCGCAGGCGCAACGATGCTCGCCCACTTCGAGGACTTCCGGGAGTTCGAGTCCGTCGAGGCCGTGTTCTTCACGCGGATCCCGGCGGCCATGGAGTCGAATCAGGTCTACTTCACGTGGGCGATCCTGGCCGTCGGCCTCGTCGTCATCGCCGACTACGTCTGGGCGGCGTGGCGCGAGCGCAAGCGCGGCAAGGCCGTCCCGTGGCAGAAGGTCTGGCTGCTCTCGACCACCGGCCTCGTGTCGATCTACGCGTGGGGGTTCAACCCGTGGGGCGAGGCCTTTCTCATCATGAACGTGTTTCACGCGGTGCAGTACTTCGGCATCGTGTGGGCGACCGAGCGCGGCAACATGCAGCGCACGCTGCGTCTGCAGGACGTCGCGGGTGGGCGGGTGCTCACCTGGCTGGCCTTCGTGGTGAGCGCGATGCTCTACGGCCTCGCCGTCGAGGCGTGGGGCGGCACGACTTGGATGTTCTGGCACGTCACCATCGTCGTCAGCCTCATGCACTTCTGGTACGACGGCTTCATCTGGTCGGTCAGAAAGACGACGACCACGTCGTAGGGTGCGAAGGACGCCGTGGGTGCAGCCAAGCGCAACGTGTCCGGGGATGCGTCGGTCCTCGTGGTGGGCAACGTGCTGGCCACGATCGCCGACATCATCACGCCGATCGCGATCCTCCGGCTCACGGGCAAGGAACAGGTGGCGAGCCTCTCAGGCCTGCTGCTCGTCTACAACACCATGGCGCTGCTCCTGCTCGCCGGGTTTCACCAGACGATCACCTTCTTCCTGCCCGGTAGACCCATCGAGGAGCGCGCCGCGATCGCGCGCAAGGTCGTCCGGCTGCTGATGCTGCTCGGCGTGGCGGGGGCGGGCATCTTGGTGCTGATCGGCACCTTTGGCACGCCGCTGATCGCCGCGTTCGCCGACTTCGACGACGCGCCGACCGACCTCTCGCCGCTGGTCTTCTTGCTGCTGTTCCCGCTCGGCGACCTGCCGGCGCGAATCTTGCCCAACCTCGCGGTGGTGGAACGGCAGCCCCGCACGGCGGCGACCTACGGCGTGTTTCGCTCGCTGACGGTGTCGATCAGCACGCTGCTGCCCATCGCCCTGGGGTACTCGCCCGCCGTCGTCGCGATGAGCATGAGCGCGGTGGCGCTGGGGCAGCTGGTTTTCGTGCGCGCCGTGTTGCGCCGCTGCTATGCCGCTGTCGCGCGCGTGGCCTCTCCCGTGTCTACGGGCGAGCTTGTCCGCTTCGGGCTCCCGCTGGGCGCCACCGACATGGTGTCCTCGCTCAACAACCGCTTCGACCAGCTGCTCATCGTCATCTCGTTTCCCGCCGATACCTATGCGGTCTACCGCGCCGGCGCCTATCAAATCCCGGTCGTCACGCGTCTGCCCTACCTGGTCGCCACCGCGCTCGCGCCCGAGCTCGTGGAGGCGTTCCGCGAGGGCAGGGCGCGCGACGCCATCGAGGCGTGGAAGCAATCGATCGGCAAGATCTCTCTGCTCGTCGTCCCGTTCACGCTGGTGTTCTTCGTGGGGGCCGAGGCGTTCATCCTGCTGATCGCCGGCCCCGACTACGTCGGGGCGGTGCCGGTGTTCCGCTGGTACACGTTGCTGTCCATCGTTCGCGTGGCGGCGTTCGGCACGGTCATCGTGGCCGCGGGTCGCCCGAAGTACGTGCTGCACGCGGCGCTGTTCTCCTTCGCGTTCAACGTGCTGCTCAGCGTCCCGCTGCTGCTGATCTTCGGCTTCGTGGGTCCCGCGATGGGTACGGCGCTCGCCTTCTTCCCCATGGCGGTCTTCTACTGCTCGCGCATCGCCAAGGCGTCGGGCATCCCGCTGCGCGACATCTTCCCGCTGGCGGCCTACCTGCGGGTGCTGGCAGTGGCCTCGGTGGGGGCAGCGGCCGGCTGGGCGTTCGCCGCGTTCACGGAGTTTGGGCCATGGGTCGAGCTCTTCGGGGTCGCGGGCATCGTGCTCGGCTCGTTCGCGCTGCTGGGCACGATCACCGGCACGATCTCGTCCGACGACTGGGCGTTCGCCACGGCCAAGCTCCGCCGTAAACGCTAGAACCGCCCGGTGAGCGTGAGCCCGCCGAAGCTGGGCCCGAGTGCGGGTGCAAGCGAGACGTCGCGGGCGCGGGCGCGGGCGCGAAGCCGCTGCTCGCGTCCCTTCGCCATGTAGGCGATGCCGGCCATGGCGACGGCGCCGACGCCGAGCCCGATTGCGACGCCGGTCGCGATGCGGCGGTCGCTCTTGTGGCTGGCGATCTCGGACTCGAGCCGGTCGACGTTTTCCTGTGCCCTCGACCGCTCGGCGGTGCTGGTCAGGGGACCGTCGTCGGTGGCCGTGCGTTCTTCGGAGCTGAGATCGAACTTGGCGTCGGTGATCTGGATCGACCGGGTCCCGACCACGGCCACGCCCGCGATGGAGCCGGCCGCCGCGACGGCCGCGGTCGCAATTGCGGCGGTCCTCCCTGCGTGCCATCGGTCCGCAGCGCGCTCGAGCCGGCGCACTTCGTCGGCCTCTACTTGCAGGGCGTCCGAGGTGGGCTTTCCATCTGCACCCAGCGGCGTCAGCTCGACCCGCAGCAGCGCGCCGCACTGCGGTGGGGCCACACCCTCCGCCGTGTCAGCGGCATCGCAGGCGTCGAAGTCTCCGTCCTGTCGAAGCACCGAGCGGCTGCGGGCCATGGACGCGCCGCCCCCGAAGCCGCCAGCGTTCGCGGATGCCTTCGCGTCGATAGCCGAGCCGGTGTACATGGCAAACGCGCCGACGGTCATGCCGCTGACGAGGTGGGTCGCTTCGGCGCAGGCCGAGCCCGCAGCGGCGTCGATGGTGTCCGTGTCGGCTTCGAGACGGCCGACGACGGTCATGTCGACGTTGATCTGCCCCTCGCGAGAGAGGGCCGTCTCGAGCTGCGCGGCGCCGAGGGGGAGCTCGGCCCACAGCGCATCTTCGTCTCGAATCCTGACTTGGTCGCGTTTGTGGGTGAGGCTTCGATACTCGTAGTCGCCCCCGAGGGTGCAGCGCGAGAGCACCTCGAGCTCGCAGCCGTTGTAGCGGGCCGCGACGATGCCCGACTCGGCGGCGGCTTCGAGCATGGCGCGATCGGCCGCCGGCCACTCGACGAGCAGCGGCCGGGTCGTGCTGCTCCCGGCCTTGCAGGTGGCCTGCCCGAGCGCCTCCTCAGGAGACGTGGCGCCCGCCGGCGCCGAGCGGCGGCAGCCACCGAGCATCGCGAGGGCCATCAGGAGCGCAGGGAAGCGAGAACGGCACATCCGCGGTGACAAACGTGCGTGGCGCACTTGCTATTCTATCCCTGGGACTGCTCGAGGCGCGCGTTGGCGGCAGATCACGGCTCGGGTGTGGCCAGGGGGATCCACCCTTGCGCGGCGACTAGCAGACGCCGCAGCCGTAGAGCTCGATCGCATCGACGCACGTCTCGCCCCAAGGATCGGCGCAGCAGGATGAATCGGACTCGCAGACGCACGTGTACACCTCGATGTCGTCGCAGCCGGGTGTGCCGTTCGCGACGCAGCAGCTACCGAACTCGCCGGTATCGGGCCCCGTCGTGCCCGTAGCGGGGAATCCCGTCTCGTCACCGCTCGACTCGCCTGCGGTGATCGTCGTGGTGATGTCGGACTCGCCGCCGCTGCCGTCGCCGTCGCCGTCGCCGAGACCTTCGGGGACACCGCCGTAGTAGCCGCAGACCTGCGGGGGAGGCTCGACGCAGAGCCCCGAATCGCACAGGTTGGGGGACGCGCAGATTCCCAGCGGGCACAGCTCGCCGAGCGCCGGGAGCATCGTGCAGACCGCGGGAGCCTCCGAGCTGTCGCAGTAGAGGTCTTCGGCGCAGGCGCCCACGGGGCACTCTTCATCGAGGCCCGGGAGCGCGGCACACAGCGGGCTTCCCGGGTCGGTGACCATGTCGCAGATCAGGTCTTCGCCGCAGGCGAAGCCGAGCTCGGGAGGCAGGCAGGGCTCGCCGATCGCCGGGAGATCGGCGCACACGGGCAGCAGGGGGGTCGAGACCGCGTCGCACCACAGGCCTTCGTCGCAGCCGAACTGCGTGGAGCATGCCTCGCCGCGCTGGGGCAGATCGGGCTCGGCGCACGGATGCACGCACACGCCGTTGTCACAGACGAGCCCCTGGTTGCAGTTGTCGTAGCCGTTGACGTTCGTACACGTGCCGCCGGCGTGCATGGGCCCGTACCACGGCTTGCAGGGCGCTTCACATTCGGCGTCGGGGTCGGGCTCGAAGACGCCGCACCCGATGCGGTCGATCTCGTCGATCTGACGCTGCGCGCACGCACCATCGAACGTCAGCCCGTCGACGTCGAGCAGCTCGGCCTGCGTCTTTGCGCCGACGCTGAGCTGGGAGAGGCAGTGTTCGACCTGCGCGCCCCCGGGGTAGTCGCAGTTGCACTCGATGACCGCGTCGCAGACGGTCTTCGACCAACCGTCGACATAGCTGTCGACGTTGGGGTCGTCCTCCTTGCATCCGCCCGCAGCGGCGGAGAGGAGGAGGAGCGCAAGGCTGCCGGTCACGCGATCGATGGTGCGCATGGCCGCAGAGATAGCGAATCCTCGCAGCGATGGCTACGGTCGACCGCACGCTTCTGACCGGTCGTGCGGTCGGTCTTCTTTTTGACCTACCAACCCTGCTGCCACTGCTGGGCGACCGCCCGCCACTTGTCGCGCGCCACGTCGATATGCGCGTTGGCGAGGGTCCAGGCCCTCGGATTGTAGGTGCGGGTGCTCAGCGAGCGTAGGAACGCCGCGAACTCACGATCGAGGTAGTCGGCGTCGCCAAACGCCTGCTCGGGATCGATGATGTACACGTCTTGCGGGCGCGCTTCGTCCTTCATCAGGCCGACCTTGGTGACGAAGCACGGCAGGTCCATGGCGAGCGCTTCGTTGACGACGATGCTGTTGCCCTCGTACTTGCTCATGTGCAGGAAGCCCGCGGCCTTCCGCATGCGGTCGGGCACTTCGCTGGGCTCGCACGCGAGCGGCTCCAGCTTCCAATCGGGGAAACGGCGGGCGAGCGCAGCCACCTCGGACTCCCCTTTGTGCGCGCCACGGGCGTCGTGCAGAATCAGCTTGGGGTCCGTGTCGCGGCGCTCGCCGTCGAAGCGATCGAGGTCGACCTGGTGGTAGATGACATGCTGCGCGCCGTTGCCGTGCAGAGCCTCGAACGTGCTCGCGATCCACTGCGCGCACGCGACCCAGACCGTGTTCGCGCGCTTGGCCGCCTTGCTCTGCCGCTTGGCCATCTTTCGACCGGTGCGGTTGCCTGTGATCGACGCCTTGACCGCCGCGACGCCGTGCTGAAATCCGACGACGGGGATGTCCTCGGGCCAGTCGGTGACCCAGTGGTTGTCACAGATGACCATGAGCTTCTCGCGCCGCACCTGATCGATGTCGAGGTGTCCGTCGTACATGAACGAGACCTGCTCGAAGATCAGCCCAAGGTTGCGGGCGAAGGATTCGACACCGCCGCGGTACGTCTGTGGATCGTTGGCTCCGTAGTGAACGACGCGGGCGGCGACCTTGCTCATGCCGAGCAAAGGTGCGCGGATCGGACCGGATTCGCAAGCGGGGCGTCGCAGCTCAGCCCCACGACCCCCACCACCGCCCGAGGTCGTCGCGGCCGAGCAGTCGCTCGAGCCCCGCGTTGGCCTCGCGGTAGGTCTGGGCAAGCCGCTCTCGCGTCGGCTCGGGCATGGGCGGGTACTTTCGCTGCGGCCGCACGGAGTCCAGCACGCGGTTGGCCAGGCGTGCGGCCTCCGAGTTCCAGAGCCGATCCCGCCACGCGCGGGCTCGCAGACCATCGCCGGCGCTCGGGTCGGGAAGGAGGCCGCGGTAGCTCTTCTCGACGAGCATGGGGAGGTTGCGATTGACCCACAGCCGCGCCTGCAAGTTGCGAGGGACGCGGGCGACGTTGTAGCGCTGTCGCTCGAGCGCCGAGGCGGGCGGGGGCGGGATGCCTAGGAAGTCGCAGACTTGGGCGCAGACGGGATCGAGGTTGCGGGAGAACTCCTCGAACACGAGGACCTTGACCCGGTCGGGCCCGAGCGCGTCGTGATAACGCTGGACCTGCTCGCGGTAGAAACCGCGCTGAACGACGAGCGAGTCGGGGTCGTCGATGACCTCGGTGAACGAGCGGCTGCATCGCCCGCGCGAGACGTCGTGCCAATAGTGGGAGTACGC
Organism: bacterium; assembly: GCA_024742475.1. GTDB lineage: Bacteria > Myxococcota_A > Polyangia > Nannocystales > Nannocystaceae > CAJXVA01. The sequence continues at coordinate 90,209 of JANSYI010000021.1, forward strand.
CCTGGACACGGGGTCGCGCAGGAGGGCGATGACCTTCACGTCGGGGCACAGCCGGTTGATGCGCTCGGGCGCGAGGGTGGACGCGAGGTAGCTGGTGGAGTCCTCTCCGCGCAGCTGCCCGGGTTGGGCGCGCTCGAAGAAGCGGCCGTACCACGCGGCGTAGGTGTCGAAGTCGGCGTCGAAGTCCCGGACGCCGCCGCCGAGCGGGCCGAAGTCCGGGTGTTGAACGGGGTCATCGATGTCGAAGAAGAAGATCTCTCGATCGGGGATGAAGACGTCCGGATGCGCTCCTAGGACACCGTGCAGGGTGCTGGTCCCGGACTTCTGCGCACCCACGATGATGAAGTGGGGCGGCGTCGAGAGCTCGGCGGCACGGGCCATGGTGCGTAGTGTACTGTCGGCGCCGCCATCATGCGCATCCTCGTCGTCGCCACCGACATCGTGCTTCCGGGTCGCCACGGAGGCTCCACCCACGTGCGCGAGCTGGTCGACCACCTCGGGCATCATGGGGAGACGTTGCTGCTCGCCAGCCGCGGTTCGTCGGGTCCTGGCATCGCGCCCGTCGGCCGGCCGATGCGGAGCTTTCCCGCGGCGCTTCGTCACGCCGACGCGCTGCGCACGTTCCTCGACGCCGGCCAGGTCGTGCACGAGTTCGCACCCGAGGTGATCTACGAGCGATGCACGTCCTACGGCGTGGGCGCGATGTTCAGCCGGGAGCTGGGCATCCCCTTGCTGTCGATGGTGCTCGACCGACGCTACAGCTGGCTGTCGCTCATCCAAGCCAACCGCATCGTCGCCACGGACCCCTCGGCGGTGGTCCCCGCCGCGGTTCGCCACAAGGCGGTGAAGGTCAGCTGGGGCGCCAACGAGGGCCGCTTCCATCCGGGCATCGACGGCCGAACCGCGCGCGATCGGTTCGAGCTGGGCGACGCGTTCGTCATTGGATACGCCGGCACGTTTCGCCCGTGGCATGGCGTCGACGTGCTCGTCCGCGCGATGGAGCGTCTTCGCGACGAGAACATGAAGGTGCTGCTCATCGGCGACGGACCCGGTCGCGCCGACATCGAGGCGTTGGTGCAGAGCACCGGGCAGCGTGACCGCTTCGTGTTCACAGGGGCCGTCGACTACGGCGAGGTTCCCGAGCTGCTCGCCGCGGTCGACATCGCCGCCGCGCCCTTCGAGCCGCGGTTTCACAAGGGCAGCCGCGGTGCCGGGTTCGTGCTCGATCCCCTCAAGGTGTTCGAGTACCTCGCGCTGGGCAAGCCGAGCATCACGGTGCGCGAGCCGAACATCGAGGCGCTGTTTCGCGACGAAGAAGACCTGCTTCTCGTCACACCCGGCTCGGATCGTGAGCTGGCCGAGGCGATCGCCCGGTTCGAGCGCGACCGAGACTTCGCAGCGGCCACCGCCGAGCGCGGGCGAACGAAGGTCCTGGCGCGCCACACCTGGGGCGCCCACGCCAAGCAGCTCGTCGGGCTGTTCGACGAGATGCTCCAAGGGCGCTGAGTCATGCACGCCGCGCTGCTCTCCGTTCTCGCTGCCGTGGCGACCAATGGCCCGCGCGTGCACATCGAGGTCGAGCGTGGGCCTTCGCCCGTGGCGTTGGTAGCTCGCGAAGCACAGCGGAACGAGTCACGAGGGCTGCGCCGCGTCGACACCCGTCACGAGGCGGTCTGCGAGTCTCCTTGCGACGCGGTGGTCGCCGTGGACGCGCCTGCGTTCTTCATCGCCGGCGCGGACCTCATGCCCTCGACGAACTTCAACCTGCCGCCGCAGGGCGAGGTCACCGTGCGCGTTCGGGGTGGCCGACGCTCGTCGTTCCTCGCCGGCTGGGTGCTCGCGGGGCTGGGCGCACCCGTGCTGATCGGGGGCACGGTCGCGATGACGCTCGCGGACGACGACCAGCCCCGACTGCGGACCGGGGCCGTCGTCGCTTCAGCGGGGGCTTCGCTGGTGCTCACGGGCGCGATCCTCGTCGCGACCGGTCGTACGCGGATCCGGATCGAACGGGGAGCCCCCGACCCTCGACGGTGAGCGCTTGCCGCGCTCGGGGTGACGAACTTTCCGTCACCCGGTTTTGCCGTCTCATGTGTCTACCTTGCGCATGCCTTTCTTGCGACGCGTTGGATTGCTCTTCCTGGGCTCGTTGAGCCTGACCGCTTGCGACACTTCCGCCGAGGAGCTGGGCTCGGAGCGCAAGTACTACGCCGTCGGTGGCGGGTGGGGCTGCCCCACGTGCGACTTCCGCAACTCGCCTCACTTCGGGCTCTATCCCATCGATGACTTTCGCCTCGGCGGCGGTGGTCAGGGCGTCTCCCTGCAGTCGATCGAAGACCCCGGTGGCGATCGGCACGTCGTCGAGTTCGTGGACAGCGCTCTGGTCGCGCGGACCAAGAGCGGCGACTTCGAAGGCATCGACCTGCTCGACTGGACGCTCATCTTCGAGCTTGGTGGGTCGGAAACGCGCGTGCGCGTCGAGGGCTTCGCGCTTCACCCCGACTGGATCGGAGGCGCCGAAATCCCCACCTACGCGCTTGGCGTGCTCACAGGCCCGCAGGGCGAGGAGACCCTCGAGAGCGTCTGTCCGGGTCTGAGCTTCGAGGAGACCAACGTCGTCTTCACGCCCGGCGAGACCTACGATCCCGTCGCGCTCACCGTGCAGTCCCAAGCGCCCGACCGCGTCACGATGGCCTGCCGGGGTCACGCGGTCGCCAAGCTCAAGTTCCTCGGACACGATCCGGGCGACGCCTACGGCTCGAGCGTCGAGGCCCGCCAGGCTGCGCTCAAGATGCTCACGGCCGACTACTGCGGCGACGGACAGCCTCACACCACCATCGGGCACCCGCTGAACTTTGCCGACGATCTGGGGCTCTTCGATCCGCATTTCTTCGCGCCTGCCTCCGACATGGAGGCCCGGTGGAACGAGGACGGAGCGGTCTGCCTCAACGAGCCCCGCAACGCCCAGGTCGCGAGGGGGGACGTCACATGTGACACTCCGCTTCCGACATGTTCGGGCCAAGGGCTCGCCGGCGCGCTCTGGTCGTCCTACGCTCCCAAGAACCCATGACCACCGAGTCCGGCACCCTCTCGTGTGCCGAGGCGTCGCCCCGGCACGCGGGGGACACGCCTCGGACGATCGGCCGATACGCGGTCGAGGCGAGGGTCGGTGCCGGAGGCATGGGCGTCGTCTGGGCGGCACACGACCCCGAACTCGACCGCCGCGTCGCGGTCAAGGTGTTACGCCCCGGCACGGGCACCGAGGCGGGCAGACGCGGCCAAATCCGTCTCGTGCGGGAGGCCCAGGCGATGGCCCGCTTGTCGCATCCCAACGTCGTGCAGGTGTACGACGCAGGCGTCGACGACGAGAAGGTCTACGTCGCGATGGAGTTCGTCGAGGGGATGACCGCGGCGCGCTGGCTGGAGGATGAGAGCCGATCGTGGCGCGAGGTCGTGCGCCTCTTCGCCGAAGCGGGCCGAGGGCTCGCCGCCGCCCACGAGGCGGGTCTCGTGCATCGCGACTTCAAGCCGTCCAATGTCCTGGTTGGAGAGGACGGCCGAGTGCGGGTGGCCGACTTCGGGCTCGCCAGCACCGCGGCGAGCCACGAAGTCGACGCGGCGCTGGCCCAGGGCGCCACGACCGTGTCCACCGAGCTCACCTCGCGTGGGTCGATGGTCGGCACGCCGCGCTACATGGCGCCCGAGCAACGACGCGGGGACGTTGCCGGTCCCGCCGCGGACCAGTTCAGCTTCTGCGTGGCGCTCCACGAGGCGCTCTACGGTGAGCGTCCCTACCCGAGCGCGTCGAAGAAGCGTCGCAGGCTCGAAGAGTCCGACTACCGCCCGCCGCAAAGCACGATCGGCCTGCCCAGGGTCGTGGTCGAGGCCGTGCGTCGCGGACTCCGGGTCGATCCCGACGACCGGTTTCCGAGCATGGATGCGTTGCTCGAGCGCATCGCTGACGCGCCGGATTTGCTGCGGCGCCGCCTGCAGCGGGCGGTGTTCGCCTCGGTCGCGCTCGGTGCGAGCGTGGTCGGCTGGAGCGTGGCCGCGGCGGGGCCCGGCTGCGACGCCAGCGAAGACGCCATCGTGCAGGTCTGGGACGAGACGCGGCAGGAGCACGTAGCCAGCTTGCTCGGCCAAGCCAGCCCGGCCGTGATGCGCACCCTCGACGCGTACGCGGAGCGCTGGGTCGAGGCCGGACGCGCGACGTGCGAAGCGCACGACGACGGCCTGCTTTCCGAGCCGCTCATGGCCGCTTCGGTGACGTGCCTCGAGGATCGCCGGCACGCGCTCGACCGGTACCTGACCCTGGTCGAAGAGGGGGAGCCCGGCGTGCGTGCCAACGCAGCCATCGCAGCCAACCGTCTCCCGAGGGTCGGAGACTGTCGTGACACGCGAGCCTTGCAAGCCGGGCTGACGACGGGCGACGAAGCGCTCGCCGAAGCCGTCGACGATCTGCGGCGGCGAACGCTGCTGGCGACCGTGTCCCACCACGCCGGGCGGGTCGAGGCCGCGCTGGCGGAGCTCGAAGGCATCGAGTGGGAGGCCGCCGCGAGCGAGCACGCCCCGATCATCGCCGAGGTCGGTCTCGCCGTCGGCCGTCTTGCGATGGATCGTCAGGATTGGATGACGGCGCAGGCACGGCTCGAGGACGCGTCTCGGTTGGGTATCGCGTCCGCGAGAGACCTCGTCGCGGCCGAGGCCGAGGCCCGGCTGATCTTCGTCGCGGCGATGCACGAAGGGCCTTCACAGGGCCTGCGCCACGAGCGAGTCGCGGACGGGCTCGCCAAGCGCGTCGGCGATCCTCCAGCACTCCGCGCGCTGATCGCCAACAACGTGGGCGTCGGCTACGGGATCTCGGGGGACCGCACGCGCGCCGCCGAGGCATTTCAGCGCGCATTCGACCTGTCTTCAGGGGGCACACGGGTCGATCTCCTCGATCGCACGGGCTACGCGCTCAATGTCGCACTGCTCACGTCCGAACCCGAGGCTCGCGACGCGTTGTTTCGGCGTTCGGCCGACGAACTCGAGCAGGCGCTGGGTCGTGGTCACTACCAGTGGGTCGACCACATGGCAGCGTGGGCGTTTCACACGGCAGATCCGGACCTGGCGCTCGAGCGCCTCGAGCCGCTGTGCCCGCAGCTGGTCGGGCGCGCCGAAGATGACCCCATGCGGGCGTATCGTTGCTTTGCTAGGGTTGCCCTGCTGCACGAGCTTCGCGAGGAGTCTCGGGAGGCGCTGTCTGCATCGCGCATGGCCGCGGAAGCGCTCGAGGGGATCTCCGAGCCTCCGCTGAAGGCATTTCGCCTGATGGCCGAGGCTCGCGTCGCCCAGCTCGAGGGCAAGACGGACCCGGTCATTCGGCAGGTCGACGAGGCGCTGTCGTTGTTGGAGCCTGCCGGGGAGCTTCCGTGGGCTCGGGCCGCCCGCGCCGAGCTCGCGCTGATTCGAACCCTCGCCGTCGAGCACGCGGACGCCGAGTCCTTGCGAGCCTCGATCGCGACGTTCGACGCCCAGCGAGAGGGCACGGAGGACCAGCAGCCGGTGCTGCTCGCCCGTCGCGCCCGGGCCCTGCTCGCCGAGCTCGAGCGGCCATGAGAGGCTTGCAACCCCGGTGCTGCAATGTCGCGACTGTCTTGGATCCTCTCGTGTGCGGTCTTCTGCGTGCTGGCCTGTGATCGCCGGGCCGACGTGGAGCGTTCCCCGATGACGCCCGAGCGCGCCGAGCCGGCGCCTCGCTGGGGCCTCGTCATTCACGGTGGCGCGGGGACGATCGACCCCTCCAACCTCTCGCCCGAGCAGGAGAGGGAGTATCGGACCACCCTCGACGCGGCGCTGTCGGCCGGCTACGCGGTGCTCGAGTCGGGCGCCCCGGCGATGGACGCGGTCGAGGCCGCAATCGTGGTGATGGAGGATTCGCCGCTGTTCAACGCGGGCAAGGGCGCCGTGTTCACGCACGACGGACACAACGAGCTCGACGCGTCGGTGATGGACGGCTACACGCAGCAGGCCGGCGCGGTGGCGGGCGTTCGGACCGTGAAGAATCCGATCCGTGCCGCGCGGGCCGTGATGACCGACTCCGAGCACGTGCTGCTCGCGAGCGGTGGCGCCGACGCGTTCGCCCGTTCACGCGGTCTCGAGCAGGTCGACCCGAGCTACTTCGGCACCCCCATGCGTCGAGAGCAGCTCCAAAGAGCGCTCGAACGCGACGCCGTGGTGCTCGACCACGGAGGCTCGGACAAGTTCGGCACGGTGGGTGCCGTGGCCGTCGATCAGCAGGGACACCTCGCCGCGGGGACATCCACGGGTGGGATGACGAACAAACGATGGGGGCGCGTGGGGGACTCACCCATCATCGGCGCCGGGACCTACGCTGACGATGCGAGCTGCGCCGTCTCGGCGACCGGACACGGCGAGTTCTTCATCCGGGAGGCGGCGGCCCACTCGGTGTGCGCACGCATGGAGTTCGGCGGCGCCTCGCTCGAAGACGCCGCGCACGCCGTGGTGTTCGACCAACTCGGCGCCATCGGAGGCGAGGGCGGCATCATTGCCATCGACGCGCGCGGCATGATGGCCGCTCCGTTCAACACGCCCGGTATGTATCGTGGCTACCGCTTCTCGGACGGCAGCGATGGCGTATGGATCTGGGCCCAGGACCATCCCCGCGAAGCGGCTGCGCACGAGTAGAGCGCCCGCAGCGCGGCGCGTCTGCTCCGACATTGGGCGACATGGACAGCCGGGTGCCGCAGGTGCAACCATGGGGCGTGGCTGGCTCGAAAGAATCGAGGGAGCGCACCCGGCTCGTGGGGCCGCTGGTGACGGTGCTGGCGTGCTCGTTGGGCGGCTGCGCCGATGACGGTGGCGAAGACTCGGCCCAAGCGTCGAGCGGGATCGACCCCGGCACCCTCACGCAGTCCACAGCGTCGAGCGATTCGGCGCCAGCGACCGAGAGTGACTCCGGGACGCGGGGCGACTCCACCACGGACGCGCCCGAGACCGACTCGGCGTCGGGCAACTCGGACGGCAACGCGATCAAGTTCGACGTCAGCGCGCCCGACGGCGGCGCGAACTGTGGGGCCGGCGGGATGATGGGCGACGAGACGTTCTCGTACATCTGGATCGCCAATAGCTCGCAAGGCACGGTCTCGAAGATCAACACCCAGACCCTGGTCGAGGAGGGGCGCTACATCGTCCGGGAAGACTCGGCTGGCAACCCCTCGCGGACCTCGGTCAACCTCAGTGGAGACGTCGCGGTGGCCAACCGGGCCGGGGGCGTCGTGAAGATCTGGGCCAACGTCGACGACTGCCAGGAGTCCAACGGCATGCCGGGCATTCAGACCAGCTCGGGTCCCGACGATGTGCTGCCCTGGGGCGTCGAAGAGTGCATCGCCTGGTACACGCCGTTCCCGCAGTACGGCACCCAGCGGCCGTTGGCGTGGACGCAGGGCACGCTCAACCCCTCGACCTGCCGCTACGAGAATCAGAAGATCTGGACGTCGGGTCGCGCAGGGCTCAGCCAGCCCGGGCCGGCCGACGTGGTGCTGATGGATGGCGACACAGGGGTGGTGGAGCAGACCGTCACGGTGGCCAGCAGCACCGGATGGGCGGGGCTGTACGGCGGCGCGGTCGATGGTGAGGGCAACTTCTGGACCGTCGACCACGACTGGAGTGCGGGCAACAGTGAGCTCATTCGCGTCAACATGGCCGACTTCACCTACGACTCGTGGCCGACCGAGCTCGAGGTGCACTACGGGTTGGCCGTCGACTCCGAGGGCCGCGCGTGGCTCTGCGGCGGTGGTGTCACCTCGAGGTTCGACCCCACCACCGAGACCTGGACGCATCCCGCCGACCCCACGCCTTCGGGCAGCGTCTACGGCGGCTGCATGACCGACGCGAACGGCATCCTGTGGCACAGCCGAAACGGCGACGGGATGATGCTCGGCATCGACACCGAGACCCTCGACATCGTACAGTCGCACCCACTGCCGGCCTACGTGCACGGCGTCAGCATCGACTTCGACGGGTACGTGTGGGGCGTGGAGTTCAGCGGCAGCAACGCGTATCGCCTCGACCCCGCGACGGGCCAGGTCGACACGGTGTCGGGGCTGGTCGGGGCATACACCTACTCGGACATGACTGGCTTCGCGCTGTCGTCCGCCGGCGTCCCCAGCGGCTGAACCGGGCGTGAGTCCGTGCTCCTGCGATGGCTGCACCCGTACGCGCAGTGTTGCTCACCCGACAGTGGTTTGATCGCCGAGACGGCGTCGAGCTGACGTTTTGGGGGGCGAGCGAAGCCGGGCCAGTCAAGGCCGTGTTCACGCGTCAGGAGCCGGTGATGTTCGTGACGCGCACTTCTGTGGTCGAGACGGGGAGGCGCAAGTCCGTCGCGCTGTCCAGCCTCGATGGTCGGCCCGTGGACGCGGTGTACTTTCCGACCCAGCGGTCGCTCCTCACCGAGCGGCAGCGGGTGCGTGAGGAGGCCGGGGTGGTGTTCGAGGGCACGATCAAGCCGCACGATCGCTTCTTGATGGAGCGGTTCGTAACCGGGGCGTTCGAGCTCGAGGGCGAGGGCCGGGCGCGCGACGGATACCGGGAGTTCATCAACCCGAGGATCAAGCGCTCCGATTTCTCCGTGGCGCTCTCGGTGCTCGCGCTGGACATCGAAACCGCCGGCTTCGAGGGGCCACTGCTGTCGATCGCGGTGGCTGGACACGGTGGCGAGCGGGTCTGGATCATCGGGCGTGACGTGCCCGATGAGCGGGCTCTGCTGGAAGCCTTCGTCGACCACGTCTCGACGGTCGATCCCGACATCCTCACGGGGTGGAACGTCGTGGAGTTCGACCTGGCCTACCTCGAGCGCAAGGCGACGCAGCTGGGCGTGACACTGGCGCTGGGTCGTGGAAAGGAGCGCGCGACGGTGCTGGAGCCTCGCAGCGACCAGCAGCCGCACGTCGCGAAGGTGCCCGGCCGCGTCGTGCTCGACGGCATCGCGACCCTGCGCTCGGCGACGTTCTCCTTCGAGAGCTTCCGGCTCGAAGACGTCGCGCAGGCGCTGCTCGGACGGGGCAAGCGCATCGAGCAAGGCGTCGATCCGGTCGCCGAGATTCAGCGGCTGTTCGAGCACGACAAGGACGCGCTCGAGGCCTACAACCTCGAAGACTGCCGGCTGGTGCTCGACATCTTCGAGAAGGCGGACCTGGTCGGGTTTGCGACCGAGCGGCAGGCGCTGACCGGGCTGGCGATGGACCGACAGGGCGGCTCGGTCGCCGCGTTCGACAACCTCTACCTTCCGCGCCTGCACCGGCGAGGTCGCGTGGCACCGGACGTGGGGTTCGGGGAGGCCGTGATGAGCCCTGGAGGGTGGGTCATGGACTCGGTGCCCGGGCTGTTCGAGAACGTGCTCGTCCTCGACTTCAAGAGCCTGTACCCGAGCATCATTCGCACGTTCAAGATCGATCCGCTGGGACTCGCCGCACCAGGAGAAGACCCGATTCCCGGGTTCGACGGGGCCGAGTTTGCGCGCCAGGACCACATCCTCCCCGAGCTCATCGAGGGCCTGTGGACCGCGCGAGAGGAGGCCAAGCGGCGCGAGGACGCGGCCCGATCGCGCGCGATCAAGATCTTGATGAACTCGTTCTACGGGGTGTTGGGCAGCAGCCGGTGCCGCTTCTTCAACCCGCAGCTGGCCAGCTCGATCACCCGGCGTGGTCACGAGATCATTCGAACCAGCCGGCAGCTGATCGAAGCGCGCGGCCTGCAGGTGATCTACGGAGACACCGACTCGCTGTTCGTGCACGTGGGGCCGAGCGGAGCCGATGCATGCGCCGAGATCGGCGCGACGTTGGCTGCGGAGCTCAACGCGCACTGGACCGAGCACCTCGCGAGCACGCTGCGTATCGAGAGTTGCCTCGACCTCGAGTTCGAGACCCACTACCGCCGCTTCCTCATGCCTACGATGCGCGGGTCCGAGAAGGGCTCGAAGAAGCGCTACGCGGGCACCCTGGGCGAAGGCGAGGACGTGCGTCTGGTGGTCAAGGGGCTGGAGGCGGTGCGGACCGACTGGACGCCGCTCGCGCGGAGCTTTCAGCGAGAGCTGCTCATGCGGGTCTTCACCGACCAACCATGGCGTGACTGGATGGCTGCGCTGGCCCGCTCGGTGCGCAACGGAGAACTCGACGAGCAGCTGGTGTATCGCAAGCGGATCCGCCGTCGCCTCGACGAGTACGAGTCCAACGTCCCGCCCCACATCGTCGCCGCGAGAAAGCTCGGCCGCAACGTTCGCGAGATCCGATACGTCATCACGAGCGGCGGCCCCGAACCCGCCGAGCAGCCGCACGCTCGCCTCGACTACGACCACTACATCTCGCGGCAGCTCGCTCCGGCGGCCGACTCGGTGCTGCACTTCCTCGGTACGGACTTCGCCACCGTCGCCGGCCAGCAGATGACGCTGTTCGGGTAGAGTCGCCCGGGCATGGCGGTCCACTTCGAGCATGCGGGCCACGGCGAGCCCGTGCTGCTGATTCAAGGCACGGGGGTGGCGGGGTGCGCGTGGGCGCCACAGGTCGAGGGGCTGCGCGACAGCTTCGAGCTGGCGTGGTTCGACAACCCGGGCGTGGGGAAGTCACCGGGACCACCGGGCGACATGCAGCACATGGTGGCCGCGGCGCTCGAGGTGCTCGATGCGTTGGGCTGGGGGGCAGCGCATGTTGCAGGCCACAGCCTCGGCGGGCTCGTCGCGCAGCGCCTCGTTCTGGATCACCCGGACCGCGTGCGGAGCCTGGCTCTGCTCAACACGCTCGCGCAGGGTAGGGCCACGCTGTCTTTTTCGCCCGCGGCGATGTGGCACCAGCTGCGCATGCTCGTGGGCACCCACGCTTCGCGACGTCGCGCGTTCTTCGAGTTCGTCTCGACCCAGGCGCCGACCGAAGCCAACATCGCGGCGCTCGAGGCCGTGTTTGGGCGCTCGCTCGCGGCGCTCCCTCCCGCGGCGCGCGACCAGGTACGTACGCTCATCGGTGCCGACTATCGCAGCGAGCTGGGGTCGGTGAAGGTGCCTGCCGTGGTCATCGGTGCCACGCACGACCAGCCCGCACCCATCGAGCAGAGCCGCCTGCTCGCCGAGGGCCTCGGCTGCCCGCTGCACGTCTTCGACGGCGGACACGCGCTGCCCGTGGAGCGTGCCGACGAGGTCAACGCAGTCCTGCGCGAGTTCTGGCTGGGCTGAGGGGCTATTCGTCCGAACCGTCGTCGTCAGCCCCAGGAACCGCCTGGCTGTCGGGCTGGCTGTCGGGCTGGCTGCCGGTGTCGCCGTCGGCGACTGGCAGCGCCTCTTCGCCGGTTTCGTCGTCGTCCGGGTCGACGATGCGGGCGATTGCGACGACCTTCTCCGCGTCGTCGGTGCGGATGATGCGGACGCCCTGCGTGTTGCGGCCGAGCTCGCTGACGCCGCTGACCGGGGTGCGGATGACCTTGCCGCGGTCGGTGACGAGCATGAGCTGGAAGTCGTCCTTGACCATGAGGTTGCCGACGACGGGGCCATTGCGGTCGTTGACCTTGATGGTGATGAGGCCCTTTCCGGCCCGGCTCTGGCTTCGGTAGTCGCTGATCGGCGTCCGCTTGCCGTAGCCGTTGGTGCAGATGGTGAGCATCTGCCACTGGTCATCCTCGGCCGGATCGTGGCTGTTCATCGCCACGACCGTGTCGTCGTCCTTGAGGGCCATGCCGCGGACGCCGCGAGCGTTACGACCCATCTGTCGAAGGTCGTTCTCGTCGAAGCGAATGGCCATGCCGCCCGCGCTGCTCAGGAGCAGGTGCTTCTTGCCGTCGGTGAAGCGGATGGCGATGAGCTTGTCGCCCTCGTCGATGCTGACCGCGATGAGGCCGGTGGTGCGGATGTTGGCGAAGTCCTTGATGCTGGTCCGCTTGACGTAGCCACGCGCGGTGGCGGTGACGATGTTGTGCTCGTCGCTGATCGCGTCTTCGCGGTAGGGGACCATCTCGAGGACGCGCTCGCCGTCCTTGAGGTCGAGGAAGTTGACGAGCGCCTTGCCCGATCCGTCGCGCTTGCCCTTGGGCAGCTCGAACACCCGCTTGCGGAACACGCGGCCGGTGTCGGTGAACAGCAGCACGAACGCGTGGGCGGTGGCCTCGAAGATGGAGGTGACGAAGTCGTCGTCGTCGCGGCCCTTGCCGCCCTTGACCCCTTTGCCGCCGCGCGCCTGGACTCGGTACTCCTCGCTTGGCAGCCGCTTGATGTAGCCGTTACGGGTGAGCATGACTACCATCGAGTCGTCGGCGACCAGGTCGATCGGCTCGATCTCGCCTTCGGCCTCGCACAGCTCGGTGCGGCGCGAGCCCCTGAGGTTGCCCTTCGCGTCTTGCTTGCCGTCGCCGGAGTCTTGCCCCTCGGGGTCACCGTACTCGTGGCGGATGGCGAGCAGCTCCTCGCGGATGACCTTCATCAGCAGCTCGCGGCTGGCCAGGATCGACTCGAAGTAGGCGATCTGCTCGGAGAGCTCTCGGTACTCGGCTTCGATCTTCTCGCGCTCGAGGCCCGTGAGCCGCTGCAGGCGCATCTCGAGGATGGCCTTCGCTTGGCGCTCGTTGAGATGATAGGGCTTGCCGCGCGCGGCCTCGACCTCTTCGGCCGGACGATCGCACCGCTCGAGGAACCCGGCGAACCCAGTCAGCGCTTCGCGCATGAGCTCGGCCTTGGCGACCTCGGGGTCACGCGAGCCGCGAATGATCGCGATGACGCGGTCGATCGCGTCGACGGCCACCCCCAGGCCCTCGACCAGCTCGCGGCGCTCCATCGCCTTGCGCAGGTCGTAGCGCGTGCGTCGGGTGACGACGGTGCGCCTGTGGTCGACGAAGTGGACGAGACAATCCTTGAGGTTGAGGACCTGTGGACGACCGCCTGCGATGGCGATCATGTTGACCCCGAACGAGGTCTGCAGATCGCTCATCTTGTAGAGCTGGTTGAGGACGACCTGGCCCGCAGCGTCGCGCTTGATCTGGATCCAGATCCGCATGCCCGTGCGGTCGCTGTAGTCCTGAATGTCGCTGATGCCCTCGATCCGCTTCTCGCGGACGAGGTTGGCGATGCGCTCGATGAGTCGGGTCTTGTTGACCTGGTAGGGGATCTCGGTGACGACGATGGACTCGCGGCCCTTCTTGTCCTCTTCGATCTCGCACCGAGCCCGCACGCGAATGCTGCCGCGTCCGCTCGCGTAGGCCGACTGAATGCCCGCCCGGCCGATGATCTGGCCGCCGGTGGGGAAATCGGGCCCCTTGACGTATTCCATGAGCCCGCGGATGTCGATGTCGGGGTCGTCGATGAGCGCGATGCTGGCGTCGATGAGCTCGGTGAGGTTGTGCGGCGGGATGTTGGTCGCCATGCCGACCGCGATGCCGACCGCACCGTTGAGCAGCAGGTTGGGGACCTTCGTCGGAAGGACGCTCGGCTCGAGCTCCTTCTCGTCGTAGTTGGGGACCCAGTCGACCGTCTCCTTGTCGATGTCGGCGAGAAGCTCGGCGGCGAGCTTCTTCATGCGCGACTCGGTGTAACGCATGGCGGCCGGCGAGTCGCCGTCGATGCTGCCGAAGTTGCCCTGGCCGTCGACCAGCGGGTAGCGCATCGAGAAGTCCTGCGCGAGCCGGACCAGCGCGTCGTACACGGCAGAGTCACCGTGGGGGTGGTACTTGCCGATGACGTCGCCGACGATGCGGGCCGATTTCTTGTAGGGCTGCGTGTGGGTGTTTCGCAGCATGTGCATCGCGTAGAGGATGCGGCGGTGCACCGGCTTGAGGCCGTCGCGCACGTCGGGGAGTGCCCGCGAGATGATGACGCTCATGGCGTAGTCCAAGAAGGAGCTACGCATCTCGTCTTCGATGTTCAGCGCGATTTTCTGGTCACCTGACATGCAGATTCCGAAGGCGCACTCTACCCGCTGCGGACGCTGGAGAAAAGGCCGCCAGCGCGCTCAGTTCGGCTGAAATCGGGACAATTGGGAGATCTCGAACGACCTACTGGAGGCCGCGGAGATCGGTCGCGGACTTCACGGCCCGGACGGCCTGGATGAAGGCCGCCTTGCGCAGGGAGACCCCGAACTCTTCCATGACACCGCGCAGAGTCTCGTGGGCCCGCGTCATGATGGCGTCGAGCTCGGCGTTGACCTTCTCCTCGGTCCACTTGAAGTTCTGCAGGTTCTGCACCCACTCGAAGTAGCTGACCGTGACCCCGCCTGCGTTGGCGTAGATGTCGGGGATGCAGACGACGCCGTTGCGCTCGAGGATTGCGTCGCCTTCGGCGGTGCACGGCCCGTTGGCGCCCTCGAGCACGTACTTGGCCTTGACGTCGCCCGCGTTGTCGGCGGTGAGCACGTGACCGAGGGCGGCGGGCATGAGCACGTCGCAGTCGGCCACGAGCAGGTCGTCGTTGCTGATCGGCGTGCTGCCCGGGAAGTCGACCACCGAGCCCGTTCGCTCGACGTGGTCGCGCAGGGCGGGGATGTCGAGCCCGTCGGCGTTGAAGATGCCGCCGTTGATGTCGCTGGTGGCGATGATCTTCGCGCCTTGCTCGGCCATCAGATGAGCGCCCCAGCTGCCGACGTTTCCAAAACCCTGGACGACGACGCGCTTGCCCTCCATCGAGTCGCCCGCCGCGGCAAGGACCTCGCGCAGCGCGAACATGCAGCCGCGGCCCGTCGCCGACCCTCGACCCAGTGACCCGTGCAGCTCCACGGGCTTGCCCGTGACCACGCCGGGCTTGAAGCCATGAAGTCGGGTGTACTCATCGAAGAACCACCCCATCACCGTGGCGTTGGTGTTCACGTCGGGCGCGGGGATGTCTTGGTCGGGGCCGATGAAGTCGTGAATCTGCCGGACGAACGCACGGGTGAGCCGCTCGAGCTCTGCTTGTGAGTAGTCGCGGGGCTGGATCGCGATGCCGCCTTTGGCTCCGCCGTAGGGCACCCCGACCACGGCGGTCTTCCAGGTCATGAGGCTCGCCAGCGATCGGACCTCGTCTTCGTCGACCTTGGGGTGGTAGCGAAGCCCGCCCTTGTAGGGCCCGCGGGCGTTGTCGTGCTGAACGCGGTAGCCGATGATGCTCTCGACGGTGCCGTCGTCGCGAGGCAGGACCACCTCGACGCGGAGCTCACGGCTGGGCGTTCGGAGCAGGCGCTTGTAGTTCTCGTCGAGGCCGAGGATGTCGAATGCTTCCTGCAAGAAATGATTGGTGGTCTCGTACGGTGTCATCGAGGGGGCCCTTGTCGCTGACGATACTGTACGGTCTGCGCTGTCGCTGGCCACGAAAGGGGCCCGTAGGAGGTTCAGCGTGCCGCGCGTCGTCGTTCAGAGGTAGGCTGGGCAACATCTGCTAGAGCGTTCGGACCATGTCGTCTCGACGCGTGACCGTCATCGGCGCGGGCTTTTCCGGGCTCGCAGCTGCCTCACACCTCGCCAAGTCGGGGTTCGAGGTGCAACTGCTCGAGCAGCACGATCAAGCGGGCGGTCGGGCGCGGAGTTTCGACGCGGAGGGCTTTCGGTTCGACATGGGCCCCAGCTGGTACTGGATGCCAGACATCTTCGACCGCTACTTCGCCGCGTTCGGCAAGACGGTCGAGCAGCTGTACGACCTGCGACGTCTCGATCCGAGCTACCGCGTGATCTGGTCTGGCGAAGACCTCTGGGACATCCCGGCGGGGGTCGAGGCGCTACGAGAGCTCTTCGAGAGTCGGTGCCCTGGTGCGGGCGAACCGTTGGACCGTTTCCTCGCGCAAACCCGGTACATCTATGAGTCGGCGGTCGAGGACTACCTGCTACGGCCGAGCCTCTCCATCTTCGAGTTCGTCGATCCCCGCCTCGTGTTCGAGCTGGGCAAGATGCGAATGCTCCGGTCGATGCACGCGTACGCGAAGTCGTTCTTCGACGACCCTCGCCTGGTACGGCTCGTCGAGTGGCCGGTGTTGTTTCTCGGCGCGTCGGCGAAGAAGACCTCGGCGATGTACAGCCTGATGGCCTACGCCGACATGGCGCTGGGCACCTGGTATCCGATGGGCGGCATGCATCGCATCATCGAGGGCATGGTCGAGGTGGCCCTCGAGCAGGGCGTCGATCTTCGGCTCTCTCGACGGGTCGAGTCGGTGGTGACCAAACAGGGGCGCGTGGTGGGGGTGCAAACCGAGCGTGAGATGGTGGAGTGCGACGCGGTGGTGGCTGCCGCCGACTACCACCACGTCGAGCAGAACCTCCTCGAGCGCGACGACCGTCAGTTTCGGGAGACGCAGTGGGCGCGCAAGACGATGTCGCCATCGAGCCTGCTGTTCTACCTCGGGGTCCGCGGCAAGGTGGACGGCCTGCGCCACCACACGCTGTTCTTCGACCGCGATCTCGACGCGCACATGAGCGACGTCTACGAGCGGCCCGCCTGGCCCAAGGAGCCGCTCTTCTACGTGTGCTGCCCCTCCAAGACCGACCCCTCGGTGGCGCCGGCCGAGGACGAAAACCTCTTCGTGCTCGTCCCCCTCGCTCCGGGTCTGCAGGATTCGGACGAGGAGCGGGAGAAGATCTTCGAGCTCGTCCTGCGTCGCATCGAGGAGGTCGCCGGGTCGAGCATCCGGGAGCGCATCGTCTATCGGCGGCACTACGCGATGAGAGACTTCGAGCGCGACTACGGCGCCTACAAGGGCAACGCCTACGGCATGGCCAACACGCTGTCGCAGACCGGCCCCTTCAAGCCTCCGCTCCGCTCGCGCAAGGTCGACAACCTCTACTTTGCCGGCCAGCTGACGGTTCCTGGGCCAGGCATGCCGCCCAGCCTCATCTCTGGAGAGCTCAGCGCCAAAGTCCTGACCGAGGACCTCGGCGCCGCCTCGCCATCCTGAAGCTCCACACCGTCGCGGCGCTTGCGGTCGACGGTGAGGCGCAGGACGTCGGGCCGGCTGTAGTGCCCGGTGGGATCGAAGCTCTGTCTCGCGGCGAGTACGTGGGCGGTGTCGAGGTCGGCGAGCACGAGGCCGTCGGTGGTGGTATCGGGCTCGCGTACCCATGCGCCGTCGGGCCCGGCGAGGGCGGAGCCTCCGTTGCGGGTCCACGCGTCACCGAGAGCTTCGCGCAGGCCGAAGTCGGGCGGGACGTGATCGATGTCCATGCGGGCGCCCGCAGACAGCACGAACAGACGGCCCTCGCGGGCGACAAAGGGCGTGATGTCGCGCGTGTTGGCGTCGGTGCCGGGCCACAGGCCGACGTGCAGTTGCGTGCCCTGGGCGTATAGAGCGGTGCGGGCGAGCGGCATCCAGTTCTCCCAGCAGTTGAGCACGCTGCACCGCACGCCGCGGACGTCGAAGCAGCGCAGGCCGTGGCCATCGCCTTGGCCCCACACCAGGCGCTCCTCGTGGGTCGGCCGGAGCTTGCGGTGCGCCACGGCGATCTCCCCGGCCTCGTCCAGCACCAGCGCCGTGCAGTAGCCGGTGCCGCCCGACGCTCGCCGGCTTCTTCGACGGCAGCCTGCAGAGCCACCGCTGGGTCGTGCTCTCCGACGCCGACGAAGCCCTGCTCGCGGCGGCCTACTACGCGCCCGATGCCCTCGCGCGTACGCTGATCGTGGAGACCTCGTCGACGGAGCAGTACGCGTCGACGCGGGCATTCTATGCGAGTCGGGGCTTTGCCGAGGAAGCACGGATCCGCCAGTTCTACGGGCCGACCGACGACAAGGTGGTTGCCTGGCTGACGCCGATCGATCAGCGGCAGGTCCGAGGCCGCAAACGGACGACCCCTCAGCACTGCGGGGGGATGCACTCGGTCCGCGGGCTGGGGTTCGTCCGACCGTCTCTGCACGCAGCCGACCGGATCCATCCTCCACGCCGCAGCTTGATCCTCCGCACGCCTTCGCGTCGCGATGAAATCCCGACCCTGGGCTCGGCGGTTTCCGTAGCGTGATGATCTCACCTTGGATTCGTGACCCTGTTCTCGATGGACATGCGGGCGTGCGCTTCGATGCGCGCCGTGCAGCCGCGTGCGCACGGCGAGTGCTCGCGGCCCACGACGGACTCGTCAGACGTGCAAGCGAGCGCGCACCCCTTCGCGGACGGAGTCGGATGCTGTGTGCATCATTGGGCCTGCTCGCCGAGGATGCCGCGCTCGCGCTCGGCGCAACGCGCACGGTCGAAGCCGCGGGAGATGCGGCTGCGCTGTTGTCGCTGCTGACCAAGGTCGACGACGAGGTCATCGATGCGGCGGACTTTCACGGCGGCCCGATGCGCCGGGGAGGGCATCGAGCGCTGCGGCGACGGGTGCGGAGCTACCTTGCGCCGACGCTCGACTCGGTGCTCACCGGGCGGCCCGCGACCGACGAGGCCCGCTGCGTGCTCGCGGCCGAGGTCGGGCGGCAGCTGCAACGACTCGCGGGCAGTCGCGACCGACTGGACCGTCTGCACGGGGTGCTCGCGGCCGGATGGGAGACGCAGGTGCGGGCGGTGGACATCCTCAGCCGGCACCCCGGGGAGAGCACGCCTGCCGACGTCGCCCGGGTCACGGCGTCGATCAGTGGCGACTGGCTGCTGATGATCACGATGGTCGGCGGGTTGCCGCCGGACGCCTCGCGAGAGATCTCGGACGCTGAGATCGCGGCGTTCGACCGCTGGGGCTGGCACATCCAGCGGGCCGACGCCCTGGCCGACTTCATCAAGGACGTCGGTGAAGGGCTGGCCAACAGCTGGGCGGGGATGACCTGCGAGCGCCGCTTCGGATCCGCGTACCACGAGGCGGTCGTGCGTCGAGACGTCGCCGCGCTCGAACGCATGCTCGGCGAGTGTGCACACGCCTGCGTCGCGACGGCCGCGGAAGTCGAGACATCGGCCCATGAGGTCGTCGGGCTCGGCGACGTCGCGGGTGACCTCGCGTGGATCCACGGCATGCTGCTGGGTCGCTGGCGTGCTCGCCGAGGGGGGGCGGCCTGATGTTCGGGACGCTCGCTCACCCTCGATGTGCATCGCTTCGGGTCGTGCGGAGCTACCGGCAGTTCTACTGCGGCACCTGCCAGGGCCTCGGAGCGCACTATGGCCACGCGCGACGGGGCCTGCTCAACCACGACGCCGTGTTCATGGCGATCCTCGCGGACGCCATCCAGGCTGAGCCGGCCTCGCCGAGTCGCTGCCGTTGTCCCATGATGCCCGTCGTCTTTCGCACGACGTTCGCGCCCGACAGCGTCGCGATCCGCTACGCGTCCGCCGTGCAGATGCTGTTGGTCGACCAATGGTTGGCCGACCGCGGGGCGGAGGGGCAGTGGCACGCCCGGGTTGCCCGGCCTGTCTTCAGCGCGGGGCCTGCACGAAAGGCAGCCGAGCACCTCGCGGACCTCGGAGTCGAGCTGCCCGCGCTGCGGGGATTCGAGGCCAGGCAGGTCTCGCTCGAACGGCGCGGCGTCGCGGCTGGGGTCGCCGCTGCACCCACGGCCGCGGTGCTGGCGATGGCGTTCGAGGCGGCTGCGCTCCTTCCCGGCGCGTCGGATGCCTTTGCGTGCCCGCGGGTCCGCGATGACCTGGCCGAGCTCGGCGCAGCGGTGGGGGTGGCGATCTATCTGCTCGACGCTCTCGAGGACCTCGAGCAGGACCTGCGGCGCGGCGACTTCAATCCGTGTATCGACGAGGCAGGGCGTCTGTGCCCGACCCGGAGGCGCGAGGGGGTGGAGTCACTCGACGCAGCGGTCGTGACGGCGATGAGCGCCTGCCAGCGCCTGCCCTGGACCCGACACCGCGCGCTGCTCGAGGCCGTGCTTCGAAGGTTCGCCCAGCGCTGTCGGGCGGCGCGGTCGAGGTCTCCGGCGCGCAGAACGACAGCGCGTGGCGTGGGGCGAGTGGGCGCAGCGTTGAGCGCAATGTGGGCGTGGGGCGTGTCGTGGACCGCCCACGCCGGACCCGCCCCCGACCTTCCCCCCGACTTGGGAACGCCCGACGTTGGGGCACCGGACGTCGGCGCCGAGGCTGCGGGCTCCGAGAGCACCGGCGGGCTCGTCGACGAGCCCGCGGAGCCTGGCTGCAGCGCGTGCGACGGCTGCGGCCGCCAATGCGACGATGCGTGGGGTGGCTGCTGCGGAGAGTGCGGGAGTTCGCTGCAGAGCTGCGTGACCTGCTGCGAGGGCTGCGGGCGCGCGCCTTCGGCATGCGGGGCCGCGTCGCTCGATTGCTGTGGAGAGTGCGGCCAGGGTTGTGGAGAGTGCGGCGAATGCTGCGGCGGCTGCCGCGGTGGCTGCAACGAGTGCGGCCAGGGGTGCAGCGAGTGTGGGCAGGGGTGCAGCGGGTGTGGGCAGGGGTGCAGCGAGTGCGGCCAGGGGGGCAGCGGGTGCGGCGAGTGCGGCCAAGGCTGTGGTGAGTGCGGCCAAGGTTGCGGCCACGGCTGCTGATCTGCGCATGCCTTCGCGACGCGAGAAGGGGCGCGACCACACTCGGTCGCGCCCCTCTCCGTGCCGCGCTCAGGCGGCTAGTCGCCGTGCTGCGCGTCGCGGCGCGTGGCTCTGCGATACGCGAACGCGCCGAGGATGAGCAACCCGCCGACCGCCATGAAGCTCAGACCGCGAAGCGGGAGGCTGGCGTGCGCCGTATCGACGAGCACCACCTTCACCGCGCCCATGGTCAGGGCGGCCAGGCCCACGTGTCGCCAGAGCCTCTGCTCCAACCGAAGGCCACCGACGACAAGTCCCAGACCTGCTGCGGCCAGCGGCACGGTAATGACGGCGGGGTTGGTCGTCAGCAGGGCCATGGCGAGCAGGCGCATCGAGGCGAGGGCGGCAAAGCCCGCGGTCGCGAGTCCGAGCGCGCCGTACTGCTCTGTGGTGCCGCGCGAGGGGCGAGCGCGAGCCAGGAGGGCGAGGCCAACGGCGACCAACCCGACGATGGCGCCGAACTCGGGCCCCATCGTCGTCGACGTTTGAAAGACCACGGCGGTGAGGATGAGCGCGCCAAGATACGCCTTGGACCCGAACTCGAAGCCCGTGCTCGGAGAGAAGAGCGTACGTGCGAACACGAGGGCGAACGGCACCAGGCCGAGCACGTATCGCCCCGCGATGGTCTCGGGACCGGCGACCAAGACGATCGCCGCATGTGCCATTAGACCGAGCGTGACCAAGCCCGCGTGCAACGAGCCGCTGCGCGAAGACCACAGGCCGACTCCGACGAGCATCAGCGCCGTCATCGCTCCGGCACCCAGGGCCCATGGCTCCGCGGAGGACCAGAGGGCTTGGCTTGCCGCACACATCGCAGGCGGGACGGCGAGCGCGAGGTACCCCTGGCGGCCCGACCACACGAGGGCCATCGCGATCGCCATCATGGCCCACCAGCCGACCATCGCCGGCATTCCGCCGATGAGCGCCCCGCCCGTGCAGGCCATCACCCAGCCCAGGCCGAGCGTGACCCGGTGAAGCGCCGCGCTGCGCCGCGCGACGACGTACGAGAACCCGATGTGTCCCGCCGCGAGCAGGACCGTGGCCACCGCGAGCGAGGGCAGGTGGTGCATGAAGGCCCAGCCGGCGGTTGCCCAGGCGGCGATGCCACCCATCAAGACGCGCGCGATCGCCTGTAGTTCGTTGTTGCCCTCCGAGGCTTGCACCGCGAGGCGCCACGTCGAGGCCGCACCGGCCACGACCAAGACCCCCGCACTCGCGACGAAGGCCATCGAAGTGCTCGCGTCGAGGTTCGTCGAGCCCCAGCCGATCAGCAGGGCCCATGTTCCGAGCAGACCGACGGTGGGAAGCTCGGGCCAGTTGCGGCGCACATCGAGCACGGAGAACGCCGTGAGCACGCCGAGCTGGTAGACCATCAGCTCACCCAGCGCTCCGCCCCCGCTCGAAGTCAACGCCGGCGTCGCGCAGGCGCCGACGGCAGCCAACGAGGCCATCAACCGCAGGCGCAGCCGGTCGGCGAGCACCATGCACACCACGGTCGCGGCGACCAAGGCGGCGAACGCCACGCCAGGCCCGATGAACTCATGGACGTGGCGCGCGACGAGCCACGTCGAGAACCAGGCGCCGAGTCCCGCACCACCGACCGCGCCGGCGACCTCGGGTTGGCCCCGCTTGGCGAGAGGCCAGGCCGCGGCCGTGAGCACCACCGACGCGATGCCGCCCAGGGCGAGCTTGTGGCTGGTCCCAATCCACCCCTGCTCCATGGCGTGCCACGCGAGGAACATCAGGCCGACCAAGAGCGCGCCGCCCCCGGCGATGGCCAGTGGCCACACCGCGGACTCGCGCGGAAGGTTCACCTCTGAATCGTCGAAGTCATCGTCCATGTCCCCCCAACGCGGCCTCGCGCGGGCAGACTTCCGTGCGCAATCGCGTGCGCGGGGGTGATCACCGCTGCCGATGCGCGGGAACGTCGATTCGACCCCAGGGTTGCATGGGGCCTGCGAGCGCTTTGGGCTCGATCACAGGCCCGGCCGTGCAGATGGTTGCACCGTGTGGCCCTCGACCACCTGCGCCCTCCATGGGGGACTTGGCCCTACTTTGGCTTCTGGTAGATGTGGAAGAAGTTCTCTTCGAGCAGCTCGGGGGCCTCGACGAAGACGAACCCGGCGGCTTCGAACTCGGCGCGAAACTCGGCCGGGCTCGCGCGGACGTGGTCGAGTACCCACGCCTCGGATGTGCCCTCTTCGGCGATGTAGTCGATCACCGCCATGCGTCCACCGGGTTCGAGGGCGGCATACAGGCTCGCGAGGTACGTGCGTGGGTACTCGACGTGGTGGAACACGTCGCAGATGAACACCAGGTCGAGCGACGCGGGGTTCAGGTTCGAGGAGCGCTGAGCCGCCTTGACGAACGTGATGTTCTCGACGCCGGCGTCCTTCGCCTTGGCCTCGACGTGCGCGAGGAAGTAGTCCTGCACGTCGACACCGAACACGGTGCCGGTTGGGCCCACGGCTTCGGCGAGGCGCAGGGTGTACAGACCGCTGCCCACGCCGACGTCGGCGACCGCGTCTCCGGGGGAGATCTTCAGTGCTGCCACCACGGCCTCGCGTTTGTCGTGGACCTCTCGGCCCTGACGCTCGAAGCGTTTCTCCCAGCCGCGCGCGTCATCCGATGCCTCGTACTTGGCGTTGATGCGGACCGCGACTGGGTTGGGTTCTTCGGGCAGCGGCTCTGCCTGAGACGCGATGGCGGATGGTGGGTCGCTCGGAGCGTCGGCCTGCGAGGGCACGGCGTCGTCGGTCGAGGGGGCGGGCTCGCGGACGACCGGAGCAGAGCTGCAGCCGATCAGGCTGACGAGGAGGACGGCGGCACCGCGCATGCCCGGATGATAGGGGGTTACAGATCGGGAGATCAGGGCCTACCCAATGTGGGAGCTGGGGAGAGCGATGTGGGGCGTTCTGATTTGCTCCTGGTCTCAAGTGCTCGTAATGGTGTGGGAAAATCGCCCGCCGCGCGGCGTTGTTGGCCGGTATGCCGGTTGCACGAGGGGCAAGCGTGCGACGGGCAAAACAGGCCGCGATGCTGCTGACGATGGCGATTGGCCTGGGCTGGTCCGGACCCGCCACCGACGCCCAGGCGTCGCGCTCGGGGCTCGAGCTCGCCGCGGCGTCCCTGCCTTCGCTCGACGAGGCCGCGCCCATCGAGGTGGCAGTGAACGACGCCGCCGCCGCGAACGGTGAATGGCGCTACATCTCCGCGCGCCGATGAGAAGCTCGCAGCCCCGAGGCCGACTCCAAGCTCACGGACGATGCGTCACGCTGCGTGTTTACGCGGACCCGATCCCTCGCTAAGGGGCGGTCCGAAGGCTCTCCCCCCAACCCGGGCCTTCGCACGACGATGAAGAACGCAACGCTCCTCCTTGCTTTCCTTCCTGCACTTCTGACCGTCTCCGCTTGCGACGAGGCTCCCCTCGACGAAGCACGCCTTGCGGCGGCCGAGGCCAACGAGCAGCGCGCCGCCGGGTCGTGCACCCCGGACGCGTGCGGTGCGTACATCCCCGCCAACAGCTGTCAGTGCGACGACCTGTGCGTCCAGTACGGCGACTGCTGCGACGACGTCGACGCGGTCTGCAACGCGCCGGTCGACGAGTGCCAGAGCGACGACGACTGCCCCGAGTTCTGCGGCTGGAACGAGGACAACCTGCGCGTTTGCAAGCCGTGGGCTCGCGAGGGCGAGAGCTGCCAGGGCTTCGTCCTGCCCGCATACCGGGCCGAGTGTGCCCCCGGCCTCGAGTGCGAGTTCTCCGAGCCCACCTTCGACGTTCCGGGCACCTGCGTCGATCCCGACGCAGGCGAAGAGCCGATCTTCTGCGGCGGCATCGCCAACATCGAGTGCCCCACCGGCATGCACTGCGAGCTCGGCGACGACTTCCCGGACGCTGGCGGCTCGTGTCAGCCCGGCTCGGGCTTTCACGGCATGTGCGGCGGCATCGCCGGCTTCACCTGCATGGAAGGGCTCGAGTGTTACATCGCCGACCCGTTCCCCGACGCGTCGGGTGCTTGCGTCGAGCCGTGTGTTCCCGCTGGCTGTAGCGGACAGGTCTGCGCCACCGCGAGCGAAGCGCCAGGCATCGTCACCACCTGCGAGTTCCTGCCCGAGTACGTCTGCTTCCAGGAGACGTCTTGCGGACACCACGGCCCCGGTGGCGCGTGTGCGTGGGAGGAGACCGACGCCTACCTCGAGTGCCTCGAAGGCTTCGAAGAGCCGACCGAGCCTGCGGCCGATTCGTGCGAGGGGCACTGCGACGGCCAAGCCGACGCGGGCTGCTACTGCGACAGCGCGTGCGCCTTCTGGGGCGACTGCTGCGCCGACAAGTTCGACGTCTGCGGCTGAGCGGTCGCTGCCAGCGGACCGGGGCACGGACTGGTATCATCGTGCCCCGGTGGGCTGGCGGATACATTTGAGGGGGGGGCTGTGGCCCCTGTTGCTCTTCGTATCCGCCTGCGCACGGCTGAACCCAGCGTTCGGTGAGGATGAGGAATCCTCGACCCGCGGCTCGGGGACGGGAGGCGAGCGGCCGTCGACGTCGTCGTCGACGGTCACCAAGGGCACGAGCCGGGGCGAGGGAAGCTCCGAGGTCACCGGCAACGACCCCGTGACCAGCAGCACGAGCCTGGATTCGAGTGAGGTCGGCACCGACCCCAACGCGACCGTGGGCAGCAGCGGCGCGCAAGAATGCGAGATCTTCGTCTTCGACGTGGACTCGGACACCTTCGTCAGCAATGCGGAGGAGGGGTGCGGCGGGACCGGTTGTATGAACTGGAGCTTCACCGGTACGCCGCAGCATCTGGTACGGACCTCGGGTGAGCTCGATGCGGTGATGCTGCTGCGCTTCGACCCCGGGAGGCCGGTGGGCGGTGTCGTCAGCGCGGAGCTGAGTGTTCACGTCGGCAGCAGCCTGTCGCCGGAGGTTGGTCTCTTCGAGGTGCACGTGCTCGACACCGTGTCGTCGTGGATCGACGACGGCGCCAACGGGCCTGCGACCCTGGGGCAGCCAACCTTCAACGCGGCGGCACACGAGCTCGAAGAGTGGCGCGACGGCTTGGGTGTGGCGCTCTCCAGTTTCGACGAGCTGCGCGACGACTGGCCGACGGTTCCGGTGATGGACATGGACGACGACTTGGTCCTCGAGATCCCGATCCAGCCCGAGGACCTCGGGACGCTCGGCCAACGCCTCTCGAGCCAGGCGCCCGTCATCATCGGCCTGACGGTCCTCGGTGAGGTGCCCGTCATGATGACCGCAGCCGAGGGCAGTGGGATCGCGCGCCTGCAGGTGACGGCGTGTCCGTGAGCTGAGGTGACGGCCTCGCGCGTGCTTTAGCCCGGGCTGAACTTGAAGGTTTGCTTCACGACGACCAATCCACCGCCGGTCGGTCGCTTGAAGCCCCAATGCTTCGCTCTCTCGAGCAGGCACTTTCGGACCTCCGCGTTGCCGAGCTTGTCGTTGCGGGCCTTGACCGACTTCACCGCGCCCTGCGGGGAGATCGTGAGAACCAGCTGGATCGAGCCGGCGAGCGTCGGGTCGTCGGCGAGCTGCTTCGTATAGCAAGCGAGGGTCTCTCGGCGGTGGAGCTTGAGCACGTGCACGACGGATTTGCGGTCGAGGGGACCTGTGATCTGCGCCTTGTAGACGTAGACCTCGGGCTCGCCAGCGGTCGGTGCGGGCTCCGGCTCTGGCTCCGGCTCCGGCTCTGGTTCTGGCTCCGGCTCTGGCTCTGGCTCTGGCTCTGGCGGTTCGGGCTCTGGCTCTGGCTCTGGAGGTTCGGGCTCAGGCTCCGGCTCCGGGGGCTCGGCATCCTCTCGAACCCTCGACAGATCGTCGGCCCGCACGCAGATCCGCGACCACCCGGCACCGAACTCGAAGCACCGCTTGTCGCTCTTCATGGTGGGCTCGCCGTCGAACACGTGGTCGACGCGCACGGTCCCGGCGCGCTCCATGTCGGGCCAGAAGACCTCGGCCCCCGCCGCGACCGTCCATGCGCCGGGGGGTGGCGTGGCGGTCGGGTCGGGCTTGGGTGCCGGGGGCAGAGGGTCGTCGAACCAGTCGGTGGCGCCGGGCTCCTGCAGGCGAAGCTCGGCGCACCGGGTGCCCACACCGACGAAGGTCTTGCCGTCCTCGTCCTTGCGTACGTGCACGGGAAGTCGCGGCGGCGCCTGCTTGGTGAGGACGAACGCCTGCATGTCGATCGGAGCGCCATCGAAGCGCAGCGAGGGCCGGTCGAGTGGGCGCGCCGCGATCGGGTCGGGCAGGGGAAACAGCGGCCCGCGGTCGTACTCGTGGCCGATGGCGCTGGGGGGGACCTTGGCCCGGATGCCGAGCTGCGGCACGCGTACGGGGTCGTCCTCGGTCGCCCCGCGTTCGAGCGGCGTGCCGGCGGCCAGCATCACCGTCGCGCCCCCGTCGCCCTTGGCCAAGGAGCCGCTGCGAAGCACCCAGACCAGGTCGGTCCGCTGGACCCACAGGCTGACGTCGAAGTCGTGCAGAGGGCTCCAGCCTCCCGCGCAGTGCTTGGCGCCCTCCTCGGGGCTGAGCGGCTTGACCCGAACCCAGCCGCCCTTGGTCTCCGCCATCTCGAACGCGGCGAAGCGCCGGCCGGAGCGGACCTTGGCGTCGAAGGCGAGCGTCACCGCGGGAGCCTCCGGCGAGGGCCGCCGGTGAAGCGCCGTGTCGTGTTCGAGCACGACATATCCATCCTCTGCCCGCGAATCGTCCTCGCGCAGGGGTGCTTCGGGCGGGCCGACCTCCGCGTCGGTGTCTTCGGTCTGCCCGAGCAGGTCTCGCACCTTGTCGCAGCCGGACGCGAACGCAAGCGCGAGGGCGAGCGCGGCGGTGCGAGAGGTCCTCACTGACCGGAGTATCGATCGCCCGCGCCCGACGGGCAACGACTCAGCGTGCCGCATCCCGTTCGATGATCTCCAGGACCAAGGTGCCCGTCGCGGCCTGGGCCACGCCAAAGAGCAGCGGCCCCACGAGCGGGATGCTCATCGCGAGGGAGAAGGGCAGCGCAAACCCGACGAGCGGTCCTCGGTGCTGCTTGACGAACCCTTGCTGCGCGTCGAAGCGCATGTCCAGCTTCTCGAAGTAGGGGTCGAGCAGCTCCCAGCCCAGCGCGCGTGCGGTGAAGTAGACCTGCATCACCGGGCCGAGCACGGCTCCGACCACGGGGATCAACGAGACGGCGAACGACGCGACGCTCAGGCCGAGGAACAGCGCCATGCGGATGAGGTTCTGCGGAATGGATACCCGCAGCGGCATGCCCTCGATCGCAGCGAGTTGTTCAGCCCGCTGCGGGTCGACGGCCCGAACGCCGGCGAGGAACACTCGCTCGCCCAACACGGGGAAGAGCGTGTTGGTGGTGAACAGCGCGATGATGGGCGCCGCCAGCACGACGATGATCACCCCGGCCACGCGCAGGAGCCACAGTCCGAGCCACGCCCACCACGACTCGCTGCCGTCGATGGGCGTGAAGTGGAGCACGGCCCAGACGCCGAGCACGTCGAGCGCGCCTGCCAACACGAACAGCACCGCGACGAGCTGCACATACGTGCGCCCCACCTCGGGGGTGCCGAAGACACGCCGCACGCCGCGGCCGGCGGCCCGGAGCCCCGCACCGACGCCTGGTTTCTCTTGCTCGGGCTCCATCGCCGCCCAAGCTTGGCGTCGCCGTAGACTCAGTGCAAGGGTCAGTCGAGGGCGGGAAGAAACGCGAGCAGCCGGCGGTTGACCTCGGCCGCCGCGTCCGACTGCACCCAGTGGCTATAACCCTCGAGTCGTTCGACGCGGACGTCCCAGACCCATCGCGAGGGCGGGTTGGCGTACTCGCTCCCCAGATGGACGTCGCCCGTCGCCCAGATGACCTGCGTCGGGATGTCGTGCGGGCGAAGCTGCGTGCGGAGGTCGCCGCCGCGGCGGAGGTAGGCGCGATAGTAGTTCAGCGCGGCCGTGGCCGAGGCCGGGTCGAGTGCTGCCGCGTAGCGATCGATGTCCGCGTCGGTGAAGGCCCCCGGCGTGCTCGGCTCGCTCTGCAGCACGGTGCGGACGTGGTCTCGGTCGCCACGAAGCAGCCGCCGCTCGGGAAGCTTTGGCAGCTGGAAGAACAGCATGTACATGCTCCTTCGTACCTGGTCGAGGTCGGAGCGCATGCGGTCTTGGTGCGCGGGGTGGGGGCAGTTGAGCACCGACAGCGTGCGGACCGAATCCCTGTGCCGCATCGCGTGCCACCACGCGACGAGCCCACCCCAGTCGTGCCCGACGACCGACACTCGTGCCTCTCCGAGCGCGGCGATCAGGGCCTGCACATCGTCGGTGAGCCGTTCGATCTGATACGCGTCGACGCCCTTGGGCTTGTCGCTCTGACCATACCCACGAAGGTCGGGCGCGACGACGCGATAGCCCGCCTCGCCGAGCGCGGCGATCTGGTGGCGCCACGCGTACCAGAACTCGGGGAAACCGTGCAGCAGCAGCACGACCGGGGCGCCGGGTCGCGCCGACGCGTTCTCGACGTAGTGCAGCCGAACCCGACCCGAGTAGGCGTAGCGGTGCACGACGAGGTCATCGATGGGTTCGGTCACGGCTCGTCGTCTCCTCGTCCGGCCGCGTAGGCCTCGGGCGTGTTGTAGTCGCGTAGGACCGCGGGGTCGGGCAGGTCGGCGACGCGCACCTCGTTGCAGTCGAGCGCTTCGAAGACGCGCCGCAGGGCCCGCTCTCCGGCGGAGATGAGCGACGTCGCGGCGGCGCGCGCGGGGCCGACGCGAAGAACTCCCGACAGCGGATGCATTCGATGTCTGCGGGTGGACCCCTCCGCTTCGACGGGCACGGCTGCATCGGCTTCGCCCACGCGCTCGAACATCCACCGCACGGCGGACGCGGTGAGGTGCGGCTTGTCGGTGGCGGCGAGCTGAACGAGGTCGTCGTCGTCGAGCACCGCGAGCCCGCAGAGCAGTCCGACCAGCGGGCCTTGGTCGTCGAGCTCCACCGGGTCGTCCACTCGCGAGACGCCCGGCGGCAGCGGTGGCAGCGTCTGCCCCACGTGCGCGACGACCACGACCTTTGCGCAGGCTTCGCGCAGCGGCTCGAGTACCGCCTCGAGCATCGTGCCCGAGCCCCACGGAAGCAGGGCCTTGGACGTGCCCATGCGGACCGAGCGTCCCCCCGCAAGCAGCAACGCGGTGCGTCGTGCGCCCATCGGTCGCAGGATCGCGCGGGGCACCGGGCGGCACAACCGAGACGATGCAGGTGGGGCCTGCGAGTAGCCTGTGGTGAAACCCGGCGCGGCGGATCGCGAAGGGTTTTTCGCTCCTGGGTAGGAGCCGAAACGCCGCTGTACCGGGTGTACTGCAAGTTTTGGCGACGCCGCCAGGCGCGAAAAAGACAAGTGAGACGTCGTGTCGGGTTTCACCACAGGCTGCTAGCCTGCGCTGGCCATGAAGCTTCGCATCCTCGGAGATTCGCTGCGCCTGCGCCTGTCGAAGAGCGACGTCGAGGCGTTCTCGACGACCGGTCGCGTCCAGGACGTGATCCGATTCGGCGGTGACGCCCAGCTCACCTACGCCCTCGAACACGCCGAGGACGTGGAGGCGCTGAGCGCGAGCTTCGTGCGCGACTTGGTCCTCGTCCGGATGCCCACCTCGATGGCGCGCGGGTGGGCGGACACCGACGAGATCACGCTGCGCTCTGCTCAGTCGATCGACGCTGACGCTGCGCTGTCGCTCTTGATTGAGAAGGACTTCAAGTGCGCCGTGCCGCGCCCGGGCGAAGAAGACTACGACGGCTTCGAGCACCCCACCGGAGGCTGCTAGCCCGCTCGGACGCGCCGCTCCCCGGAATACACACACATCCGAGTGTCGCGCAGGAACCCTACGAGGGTGATGTCCGACGCGCGCGCGAGCTCGACCGCGAGAGAGGTGGGGGCAGAGACGGCGGCGATGAGCTCGACGCCGCGTGCGAGGGCTTTTTGGACGATCTCGAACGAGACCCGGCCGGAGACCATGAGGACCGCGCCTTGCTCCCCGCGCGCCGCCGCGACGCCGAGCACCTTGTCGACGGCGTTGTGTCGCCCGACGTCCTCTCGGATCGCGAGGAGCTCGAGGCCCTCGCCGAACAGGGCTGCGGCGTGAACACCTCCCGTCGCGTCGAAGCCCGCCTGGCCCGCGCGCAGCTGCCCCGGTAGGCCATACAGCCACGCTGGCGACACGCGCGTGCGGTCGGCGACGTCTCCTGCGGTCTGCATTGCGCGTTCGATCGATGCCTTGCCGCACACGCCGCAGCTGCTGCTCGCGTACATGTTGCGCCGAAGCGCGGCCAGGTCGACGGCGTGGTCGAGCACGACCTGCACGACGTTCTCTTCGGCCTCGGGGATGTCGACGTCGGTGCAGTAGCGGATGCTGACGATCGCCGCGGCCGAGGTCGCGATGCGCTCCGAGAGCAGGAATCCCCGCACCAACTCCTCGTCGTGTCCGGGGCTGCGCATCACGACGGCGACTGGCACCCCGCCGATGCGGATCTCGAGCGGCGCCTCGGCGGCGACGTGGTCTCGTGCCCATGTCGACGCCTCCCCGTTCCACTCGAGCCGGCGGACGATGCTCGATGCGTCGTCGGGCTCGCTCATGCGTCGGTGCCGTGCGCCGACATGCAGGCTTCGACGATGCGCCGTGCGCTGTCGATCCGTGAGAACCCCTTCAGCGAGGGAAGGGGCGCACCCAAGGCTTCGGTGCTGCACGCGGCGACCTCGATGCTCTTGCGGACCAGGCACTTGCTGCGTGCTTCGCCGAGCTTCTTGCGGTGCCCATCCCACCACTCGAGGACTTCCTTCTCTTCGCCGGCGAGCATGAACTCGTCGTACGTCTTCACGAAGGCATCGCAGGCGTCCTCGAGGCTGGCCGGGAGAGTGGCCGGAAGCGTGGCTGCCGCGGCGATCTCGGCCGTACGCGCGGCCTCCTCCGCGTCCTTGCGCGCGCGGGCGGCTTGGGCTTCCTCTTGCTTCTTTTCGGCCACGGCCGCTGCTGCGACCTCCATCTCGCTCTTGGTCTCCAGGGCCTTGGCGATCGAGGTGTCCCCCGTGCTCTCGCCACAGCCCAGCAGGGTTCCGCACAAGACGATCAGGCCGATGCGCACCTCCACGTTCATGTCCGACAGGCTACACCGTCGCTGCGCGTTCATGTGGGGGAGGTGCGTCCGAACGCCCCGAGGCTCCCACATTCCACGACGTAGGGGTCCACACCCGAGTTTCGGCGTCGGCGTCGCGCATCGACCCCGACGCAAAAAAAATCGAAAAAAAAATGCGGGGGGTTTCCGGGAGACACCGAAGTCGAAAGATCTTGGGGCCTGAAGTCCACGGCCCTCGATTCGCCGTACCCGACTGGGGGCTGAAGCCCCACCCCATGCAACCGCGCATCGTGCCGGATCACGCAATAGGGCCTTGCAGAGCCCGTGATCTGGACTTCGATGTCGGCCGCTGTGGGGCGGCGTCTCGCGATGCCCGATGTGGATTGGGAGCCCCAGGGGGCTCGCCGCGGCGCTGGGGCCTCCAACCCCTAAACGCCGCTAAAACCGGCATTCGGATCCCGAATTCGGCGTTTGCCGACCTCTGCATACATTGAAGAAATCCCCAGCGACCGATTAGGTTGGCTAGGCGATGGAGGCGGGGAGCCTGCGTCGCGCTGGGGCACCCGCACCGGGGATAAAGGGATGAACGCACGCTTCAAACGACACCTTGGACTTGGGCTGAGCGCACTGCTCGGCCTGACGCTGACCGCTTGCTACGACGGCTCGGATGACGAGAACGGGGACTGCGTCTCCGACGAAGAGTTCTTCCGCGAAACCGTCTACGCGCCGATCCTCGCGACCGACTGCGTCAACTGCCACAACAGCTCGGGCGCCGCGAAGGAGACCTCCTTCGTGCTCCGCTCGCCGGAGTCGGGCCCGGACTACCTCGAGGCCAACCTCGAGGCGTTCTCGCAGATGTCCAAGCTGCAGTTCGAGGGGCAGAGCTGGATTCTGCTCAAGCCGACGTTGGGCATCACCCACGAAGGCGCCGAGCGCTTCAAGGTCGACTCCGAGCAATACAACGCGTTCGTCGAGATGATGAACCGCCTCGAGAACCCCTCGTCGTGCGAAGAGGGTGACCTCACCGAGGAGTTCTTCGACGGTGTCGAGCTGCTCGACGAGCGGGCCACGCTGCGCAAGGCCACGCTGGCGCTCGCCGGTCGTCTTCCCACCATCGAAGAAGACGCTGCGGTTCAAGAGGGCAGCTGGGATGCGGTCGACGCCATCTTGGACCAGGTCATGACCGACCCGGTCTTCTATGACCGGCTCCGCGAGATCTACAACGACAAGTTCCTCACCGACCGCTACTACGGCGGCACGCAGGCGCTCGACCTGCTCGACTACGAGGAGGACGACGACGGCAACCCCGGCGGCGACTTCCCCGACACCTACTGGTTCGAGGCCGAGTACCCCGGAGATGCGCAGGCCGATCAGCGTGAGCGCGCCGCCGAGTACTCCAACAACGGCGTCGCCCGCCAGCCGCTCGAGCTGCTCGTGCACATCGTCAAGAACGAGCTCCCCTACACGGAGCTGCTCACCGCCGATTACACGATGGTGAACCCGTTCTCGGCCCGTTCTCTCGGCGTCGACGCGTCGTTCAGCAACCCCGACGACTACAACGAGTACGTCCCGGCCCGCATCCCTGGGCTCCCCCACGCGGGCGCGCTCACCTCGGTCGTCTACCTCAACCGCTTCCCCACGACCGACACCAACCGCAACCGTCACCGGTCCCGGATGCTCTACGAGTTCTTCCTGGCCACCGACGTGCAGGCGCTCGGCAACCGTCCCGTGGACGCCACGGCCATCACGGGCCACAACGCCACGATGAACAACCCCGAGTGCACCGTCTGCCACGAGGTCATCGACCCCGTCGCGGGTGCGTTCAAGAACTGGGACGACATGGGTCGCTACCGTCCGCCGGAGCAGGGCTGGTTCCCCGACATGCTCCCGCCCGGATTCGGCGAGATCGAGATGCCGTTCGAGAACGACCAAGCTGCGCTGCAGTGGGGCGTTCGCGAGGTGGTGCAAGACCCGCGCTTCGCTCTGTCGGCCGTCTACATCATGTTCGAGGGCCTCAGCGGCCAGGAGCCGCTCACCGAGCCCGACAACCCCGAGGACCCGAACTACCTCGGCGGCATCGAGGCCGCCAAGACGCAGCGCGCCGTGTTCAACGAGATCGCGCAGCAGTTCACCGACAGCAACTACAACCTCAAGACGGTCATCAAAGAGATCATCAAGTCGCCCTACTACCGCGCGTACAACTACGAGGCCATCGGTCTCGACGACGACGCGGCGCAGGCACGGCTGTACGAGCTCGAGAACGTCGGCATGGGCCGGCTGCTCCCGCCCGAGCAGCTCAACCGCAAGATCAAGGCCGTCACGGGCATTCCGTGGCACACCGGCGGCGACAACCCGACCGAGTACCTCCTCTCCGAGGACCAGTACATGACGCTCTACGGCGGCATCAACTCGAACGACATCGTCTCACGGGTCACCGAGCCCAGCGGCATCATGGCCAACGTCGCCAAGCGCATGGCCAACCAGATGGCCTGCCGCGCCACGCCGTTCGACTTCAGCAAGCCCGCCTCCGAGCGCATCCTCTTCCCGCTGGTCGAGTCGACGATGCAGCCCGAGGACCTCAACGGCTTCGAGATCCCCTCGGCGAGCTCGGCCATCCGCAACAACATCCAGTACCTCGTCTCGCGGCTGTGGGGTGAGTACCTGGAGATGGACGACCCCGAGATCGAGCGCATCTACCAGCTCTACCTCGACGTCTGGAGAGACGGGCAGCTCGGCCTGCAGCGCGCCGAGGACGACCCCGAGCGCTACGGCACCGGCCTTGGCAACTGCAGCCTAGGCAGCAACCCCATCACTGGCGAAGAGCTTTCCGAAGACCAACGCCTCAGCGAAGACCCCGGCTACACCATTCGCGCCTGGATGGCCG
The DNA here is from genome assembly GCA_024742475.1 of bacterium. Classification (GTDB taxonomy): domain Bacteria; phylum Myxococcota_A; class Polyangia; order Nannocystales; family Nannocystaceae; genus CAJXVA01. The sequence goes on from JANSYI010000021.1 coordinate 124,655, forward strand.
TCACCAACTACATGCTGTCGGACTTCCGCTTCCTCCACGAATAAGCCCACACAGGAACCAAAAGGAGCAATAACAATGGATCGTCGTGATTTTCTGAAGCTCGCCTCCTGTGCTGGCATGTCCGTGGTCGCCCCCTCCGCCTTCGGTGGTCGGGACCTCAGCCACGGCCGCCGGGGCATGCATGCCGAGGCGCACACCGGAACCTTCTTCCTCCTCTTCCACGCCGGTGGCGGTTGGGACCCCACGTCCTTCTGCGACCCCAAGGGGTCCAACGGGCCGAACGACCCCAACCCGATGAACCGGTACGAGAAGTCCATGATCGGCGAGGCGGGCAACCTCCGCTTCCCGATGGAGTTCCCCGACCCCAACAACGCCGACGGCGGAATTGGCACCGGCCTCATCCCGGCCTTCTTCGAGGAGCACTACCAGGACCTGCTCGTCATCAACGGCATCGACATGCAGACCAACGGCCACGACCAGGGCACGCGGCACGCATGGACGGGGCGCCTCTCCGAGGGCTTCCCCACGATGGGCGCCTACCTGGCCGGCACGTACAACTCGACGCTGCCCATGGCCTTCCTCGCCTTCGGCGGCTTCACCGAGACCGCCGGCGTCGCGCCGCAGTCGCGGGCATCGAACATCGGCGCGCTGCGAACGCTCGCGTATCCCGAGCGCGCAAACTTCGATGACGAGAACTCGACCTACTTCAGCTCGCGAGCGCTCGAGCTCATCGAAGAGGCGCAGTACGAGCGCGACCAGGCGCTCATCGCTGGCCAGGGTCTGCCCAAGATCAATCACGCGATGAGCACGCTGTACGAGTCCCGTTCGGGCTCGAACGAGCTCAAGCGCCTCCAGGAGTTCCTTCCGGAGGAGGCGTCCGGAGGACTTCGTGGCCAGGTCGAGGTCGCAATCGCGGCCTACCGCGCGGGCATCTCGGTCGCCGCCAACCTCAGCGCAGGTGGCTTCGACACCCACGGCAACCACGACGCCAGCCACATTCCGTCGCTGGAGAACGTGCTCGACGCCATGGGCTACGCCAAGAACCTCTCGCGCGAGCTGGGGCTCGAGGACAAGGTCGTCATCATGGCCAGCTCCGACTTCGGTCGCACGCCGGGCTACAACGACGGCAACGGCAAGGACCACTGGTCGATCAGCTCCATGCTCATGATGGGCGCGGGCATTCAGGGCAACCGGGTCATCGGCAAGACCGACGACGGCCACCGCGCCTACGGCATCCGCACGGACCTCTCGGTCGACGAGAGCACCGACGCGCCGCTGAAGATCACCCCGGCGCACATCCACTCGGCCATCCGCAAGCAGTACGCCCTGGGCGCCGACAACGAGCTGGCGCAGATGTTCCCGCTCGACAACGAAGAGGAGCTGCCCATCTTCGGGTAGGGATTCGTTTCCATGTAGTGCGGCCAATCTGGGGGGAAGGGCCGAACTACGCGGCGGTCGGTTCGCATCAGCGAAACCGGCCGCTTTTTTTTTGAGGGGCGCCTATCGAGTCTCGTTGCCCCCCATGTCCGTCACGACAGCGCGCACTTGATCCCGAAGCCAACGATGGGCGGGGTCTGCCTGCGTGCGTCGATGCCACGCCATCTTCAGCGTGAAGCCACCCAGGGGTTCGGGCGCGTCCATCACCACCAGGCCGAGCTGTGAGGCGAGAGGGCGGGCCATGCGTTCGGCGATCGTCAGGACGTAGTCCGAGCCGCGGACCAGCCGCGGCGCCACGACGAAGCTTGCGACCGTGCGCGCGACTCGGCGGTGCAGCCCGTGCTCCTCGAGGACCCGGTCCGCAACGCCGCGCGGAGTGCCTCCGGGTGCGACGAGAATGTGGTCGAGGGCCGCGTATCGACGCAGCGTCAGGCGACGCTTCGCGGCGGGGTGGTCCTCGCGCAGGAGGCATACGAAACGCTCCTCGAAAAGGTCCTCGACCTCGATGTCGGCGGGAGGCCCCGAGATGACGCCCACGCCGAGGTCGCACCGACCCTCGCGAATGTCGGACGCGAGGCTGGTGCTGCGCAGGCCGTAGAGGTCGACGCCGGGCGCACGGCGATGAATGTCGTGGCCCAGCGGTTCGAGGACGACGCGTTCTCCGTAGTCCGTCGTGGAGATGCGGAAGGCTCGGCGGAGGCTCTGGGGGTCGACCTCCGCCGCATCGACCAGCAGGCTCTCCACGTCCTCGAGCAGACGAGCCAGCTGCGGCCGCAGGCGCTCGCCTCGGGGCGTCGGCACGAGGCGTCTCCCGGCCCGCACGAGGATGGGGTCTCCCACGGTCTCTCGCAGACGACCCAGCGCGTGACTCGTCGCCGAGGGCGACAAGGCGAGGCGCGCTGCGGCCAGCTTGACGCTCTGGGTCTCGAGCAGAGCGTGCAGCACCACGAGCAGATTGAGGTCCAAACCCGAAAGATGCATCACATGCACTTATACATGATGAACAATGCACTGGATGGAAGTCTGTTCCAGCCCTACGTTGAGCTCGAAAGCAGGACACAGACCATGAAGATTCTAGTCACGGGAGCCACGGGAACGATCGGTAGCCAAGTCGCAGCAGCCTTGCTCGACGCCAACGCGGAGGTTCGAGTCGGCCTTCGAGACCCCAGCAAGGGCGCAGCGCTGCGGGATCGAGGCGCACAGGTCGTCCGCTTCGACTTCGAGGACGAGGCCACCTTCGAGGGGGCGTTCTCGGGGGTCGAGCGCGTCTTTCTCCTCACGCCATTCGTCGAAGAGTTCGTTCCGGCGGTCGAACGCGCGGCCCAGGCAGCCAAGGCGGCGGGCGTTCAGTTCATCGCCCGCCTGTCCGCCCTGGGTGCGGACGCCGAGGCGACGGAGGGGCTCGCCCGACAGCACGGCCAGGCTGAAGTCGCGATCAAGGACGCGGGCATGGACTGGACCGTGATCCGCCCGACGTTCTTTCAGGACAACGTCCTGACCTATCAGGGCGCAGCCGTCGCGGAGGGCAGCTTCTACGGCGCGTCGAACGGTGGCCAAACGGCCTACGTCAGTTCCAGGGACGTCGCGGAGGTCGCGGCCAAGGTGCTGCTCGAGCCGAGCTCGCACGCCGGAAAGACGTACACAGTGACGGGTCCGCAGGCCGTCAGCGATGCCGAGCTCGCCGCCGCGCTGTCCAAGACTGCGGGTCGTCCGATCGCCTACGTCGACCTGTCCGGCGAGCAGCTGCTGCAGGGCCAGCTCGACGCCGGAACGCCCCGCTGGATGGCGGAGCACCTGGTGGCGCTCGAGGGGGTCAAAGCCGCCGGGTGGGCCGCTGAGGCGACGACGACGGTGCAAGACGTTCTTGGACGCCCCGCCGAGCCCATCCACGCATTCACGGAGCGCTACGGGAGCCGGTTGCGATGAGCGGCGATCCTCCCACCGCGGTCGTCACGGGTGCCGGGCGCGGGCTCGGCCTCGAGTTCGCGCGCCAGCTCGCTCAGCGCGGCGTCCGGGTTCTGGGGACGGTCCGCAAGCCCTCGCCTGCGCTCGAAGAGACCGGCGCCGTAGGGCTGCAGCTCGACGTGTCGGATGCCGAGGCCATCGCGGCGTTTCCCGAGCAGGTCCGTGAGCACTGCGAACGCGTCGATCTCCTCGTCAACAACGCCGGGATCAACTCGCGCGGCGTTGCGCCCGAGCAGGGCAACGTGCGCTTTGGAGAGCTCGAGCCCGAAGGCATCCTCCGCATGGTCCGCATCAACGCCATTGCGCCCGTGCTGGTGGCGCAGGCGCTGTCCGACCTCCTGAAGGAAGGGTCGAAGATCGTGAGCATCTCGTCGTGGCTCGGCTCGATCGCGGGCAAGTCCAGCGGAGGCAACTACGGATACTGCGCCAGCAAGACCACGCTGAACATGCTCGCGCGGGCGATGGCCTTCGATCTCGCGCCCCGCGGCATCACCAGCGTGGTCGTCAACCCAGGCTGGGTCAGCACCGACATGGGCGGCGCGAAGGCCAAGCTCACGCCGGAACAATCGGTGCAGGGTCTGCTGCGGGTCGTCGACACTCTGACGCTCGACGACGCCGGCAAGTTCCTGCAGTGGGATGGGTCGCCTCATCCGTGGTGACCGGTGGTGCGGGGGGCGCCGCCGAAACCGGCCGCTTCGACTCCGGTTCCTAGTATGCTGTCGGCCTCTCGCGAGGCGTGTACGTCCTCTTCTCGCTTCTGGTCGTCGTGTTCGGGGTCCTCTTCCTTCTCGTCGCTGCGTTCTCGGCCTACGGCATCTACGCGATGCTGCGGGCCAACCAGCGCAACCAGGCGTACCTGCGCGACGCCAAGGTCGAAGCGCCGCTGCAGCTCGACCACGTGAGCGCGCCGCTTCGTCGCTTGGTCGAGGACGCCAGGATGCTGCGCGTGAGTCTCGAGGGGCCGATCCGCGACGTCACGGCCATGCGCACCGGCGAGTTCTCGCAGACGGCGGGCGCGGACGTGGAGTCCTTCGACTCCATGCTCATGAACGTCACGCGCGAGGTCGCGGAGTGGCTCGAGGCGGCGGCCCGTTTGCCCGAGTCCGACGCGGCCACCCTCGAAGACCTGGGGTCCACCCCCAGCCGGGTCCGCGACATGCTCGATCGCGAAGGGGGCGCATTCGAGCGCAAGCACCTCAAGCGGCCCGGGCAGCCTCCGCTCGACGCCCGCCTCGCCGCCCTGGCCGAGGAGCTCAACCGATTCGAGATGGCGCTGCAGGCCAATCGCAGCGTCTACCGTTAGCTCCAGCACCAACGATGCAGAGCACCCCGGTGCGACAGTGCGGTGTTGCGTCTCACCACGTAGGCGTTTGGCCCAGAAACTCCCATACCCGCGAAATTCCGTGTAGGTTCCGGGCGAACAGACCTGGTACGGGGCTCGCTATCGATAGCGGGTGAAGCAAACGCTTCGCCGCCCCGTCCGAAAGATTGACCCGGTCATGCTGTCGCCCATCTCCCTCGCCCTCGCGCTCCTCCTCTGCAGCCTCCTCATCGCGGCCGCGTACATGGCCGTCGACGAGCGCGCATAGAGACACGGGCAACATCGTCGCTGCGGCCGCCGACCCATCCGGGTGGCGGCCGTTCGCAATTAGCGGTCGTGGCTCCAGCGGCGCGCCACGTCGGCTTCGCAGTAGAGCTCACAGTACGTGTAGTACAGCCACTCCTCCTCGATCGGATCCCACTCGCTTCCCGCGTCCTCCTCGTAGCTTTCGCAGTGCAGCCCGACGAGGAACTCGCCACCCTCTTGCGCAGCGGTCCTGCGCAGGCGCCTCTGCATCTGTCGCTCGTTGCAGCTGAACGCGTCGATGAGGGCGCCGTCCTCCACCGTCGCCTCGTCGTGCTCGAAGACGGTGCCGATGATGCGCGCGCCGGAGGGGACGGCGTCGACGACCCGGATTTCTCTCGTGGTCACGACCTGCGGGAACGTCTCGCCCTCGTAGTTCGAGGAACACGCGGTGAGCACGAGCCCCAGCATCAAAGTCGACCAGCCACGCATGTGGCCACAGAAGTGCAATGCCGGTGCCAGCGCCGAAACGCCGTGCAGAGGCTGATCGGCGCGGTGATATGCCGCGGGTGTGTGATCGAGGCGACAGTCGGCCGTGGCGTATTTGCGTCGGCCAGGGCCCTCAGCACCCGTCGTCGTCGTTGTTGTTGGTGCGGCCCTGCACGCGAAGGCCAAGGTTCGTCGTAGTCGGAACCGACGGACGCTCCGGCTGTCCTTGTCCATCGATGGCGATTCGAACGTTGCGCTTTGGCGTCGCCGCGCTGCTGCTGGGCGGGTGTACGCCCGCTCCCGCGGGTCCGCTGCACGTCTCCATCGCCGAGCTCCACGAGACGCCCGCCGCGCTCGCTGGGCGAGACGTCGTCGTCGAGGGCTACCTGTTCCTGTGCTGGGAGGGCGGGCACTTGTCGACGACCCGCGCCGAGGGTGCTTCGCCCAACGTCAGACACACGCTGCGGCTGCACCCGAGCCGCGACTTGCAAGACCCCGAGCAGTATGACGGCACTCTCGGGCGCGTCCGCGGCACCGTGTTCGCCGACGAGGCTCATGGGCGGACCTGGCCCCGAATCGTCGTCGAGCACGTGCAGCCGTGGGGTCGGTACCGACCCCGCCACGCCGAGCCGGTGCCTCCGGTGGACGTCGGCCCCGATGCCGAACAGCGCGAGACCCTGCGCCGGGTCCGCACGGAGGTGTTCGGCGGGTCCGACACGTAGCGAGACGGGACGCGCTCTCTACCCTCCGCGCGTCTTGGTCTTCTTCACCTTCCGCCCGTCGAGCTTCCTCTTCAGCCGCCGCTTGCCCTTCTTCCGCGGCTTCTCTCGGTTGGAGGGCGCCTTGTGGGTCGGCCCCTGATGGTTGCGGTCGAGGGCAGCCGGGGGGTTCTTCTCCTCTTCCTTCTTCTTGGGGGGCGGCGGAGGAGGAAGCGGCTTTCCCTTCTTCGCGATCTCGTTGCGCGCGGCGAGGGTGATACCCCAGGTCCCGAACGGGACCCTGCGGCGGTGAGTCAGTACCTTGAACTGCGACCACCCCTCGCCCTTGATGGTCATCGCCTTCTGGATGCAGACGGCGCCCGACTGGTAGACGAACGGGTCACGCGTGCAGCGATACTTGGACTGCACGCCAAGGTCGAGCGCGTAGACGACATCGGTCACTCGGTGGACGACGTTGCCCTCGATCCGCGCGCTGTCCACGACCTCGTTCGTCTTGGCGCGATAGGTTCCCACGCCGGTGATGACGACCCCGCCCGCGCTCTCTGGCTCAGGTGCGGGCTCCGGACCCGCGAGTCCCCACCCCATGTCCCTTGGCTTGCTGACCTTGGCGACATAGGTCACGAAGCACTTCGCTGCGTAGCGGTAGTTCCAGTCTCCACCGCCGAGGTCGATCGCCTCGGAGATCGTGGTCTCGTCGCACTTGAAGGACTTGATGACACCGGGGGCCTCCGCGCCGGCCGCGGCCTCTGCCGAGGTGGGCCACGAAAGACAGATGCCCCCGAACAGGGCGGAAAGGATGAACGTGGGGCTGCGAAACATGCTGACCTCGTGCTGCACCAAGGTCGACGCGCGAGGAGTTCGATGTGACGCGACTTCGCTCGGCGAGGGCCCGACGACGGCCTCTCGCCCTCGTCGTTCGAGGAGCACGCGGTGAGGACGAGCTCACCGGCGTTTTCGCGGGAGCTCTCAGCAGCCGTCGTCGTTGTTGTTGGTGACGCCCTGCACGTCGCCCTGCACGTCCCCGCAGACCTCGAAGACCTCCGAGATGCACAGCGAGGGGTTGAGGTTGACGTTGCAGGTCGACAGCTCTTCGAGATCGTGCAGGCCGCTGAGCGCTTCGAGGCTGGCGTGGTGGGTCACGCTCAGTTGCCCCAGGCGCCTCAGCCCGTCGAATCCCGTCACGTCGCGAAGGGCGTCGTTGCGCCACAGGGTCAGCCCGTATCGAATCCTGCGGAGCCCGTCGAAGCCCGCGAGCTCCTCGAGGGCCGGATTGTCGGCCACGATGACCGAACCTCGTGGGGGGTTGAAGCGGCCCGTTCCGATGGTCTCGACCAGGCCCAAGCCCGCGGTCGAGCGAAGCGAGGGGTTGTTCGAGATGCGGACGTCTCCTCCGACGACGCGCAAGCATGCCAGCGTGTCGAGGCATACGAGCTCGGACGCGGCGATTTCGAGGGTGCCCTCGATCTCCACGACCCCGGCGAGCGCGTCGAGCTCCCCGGCAGACGCAACGCGCACGTCGCCCTCGACGACGGCGCCGTCGCACTGCACGGTGGCGTCACAGCCTGGGCCCTCGAGGGGCTGGCCCGTGCTGGATCCGCCCCCCGAGCTCGACGTGTCCATCGCATCACCCGACGAGCTCGACGTGCCCTGCGGGTCCGACGACGTCGTGCTCGCTGGACCCGACGCCGTGTCGCTGGCTTCGGTGGTGCCCGAGGGGGCCTCGGCCACGGCGGAGTCACCACAACCCGCGAGCAGGACGAGCGGCAACCACCACGCCCTCATGATGGAACTCCGCAGATGCCGACGTCCTGAAAGCCGATGGGGCCTTCTCCTTCTTCAAACCAGGGTAGACACTGTGTCTTCGAGGGACAGTCAGGATCCGAGACCGAGCAGTACGGGGTGCAGCACGCAGCGCTTCCGGGCGGGCAAGTCGGCGACAGGTCCGCGTTGGCGCACACCAGGCCCGGTTCACAGTCGTTCGTGAACTCGCAGGGCTCGAACTCGCTGCCTCCCTCCTCGGATGAGTCGGGCGCGCACACGAAGTCGCTGTCACTGGGGTAGCAGCCCTCACCCGGCTCGCAGTTCTGCGCGAGGGGATCGCAGATGGGCAGGCACAGCGCCAAGGTGCCGTCTGCGCTGATGCGGCAGGACTGGTCGACGCCCGGGCACGTGGCCGCCTGCCAGCCTCCGATGCACATCCCCACGCAGGTGCCCTCGAGGGTGCGGCCGTCGACGGCCCAGCACATCGAATGCAGCTCGCACGTGTCGATGCCGGAGACGCCCGAGCCCTCCACGGTGCAGGGCTCTCCGGGCGCGGCCGGGTCGGGGGCGATAGGCATGCAGCGGGTCGCGTTCCAGGCGCTGCCCCCATCGTTCGCGTACGGCATGCACTTCTCGCCCGGAGGGCAGTCTTCGAGCCACACGCTGCACTCGATCGCCCCCCAGCCGCCATCGACGGGGTTGAGGAAGCCCGGAGGGACTCCGTCGAGCGGATCGCCGCTGCTGCTGCTCGAGGTTGCGGGGTCACCGAGGGTCAAACCGCCGCTGCTCGACTCCCCGTGAGCCCCACTGCTCGTGGTGCCGATGGGGCCGGGGGGCGCTCCGGTGCTTTCGGCCGCCGTGTCCGCTGGCGCAGGCCCGCACGCGACGATGACGAGCAAAGACGCAGCATGAAGCCTCATTGCTCTCAAAGCTAACATTGCTGGTGCGCGTGGCCAAGGTTCTTCGCACGTGGAATCGCCGCACGCCGCGGCTGTCCCCGCTCCACGAAAACCTTCCTCGCCCCGCTACTTCACGACGCCGAGCTCTTTGCCGATCTTCGTGAAGGCGGCGATGGCCTTTTCGATGTGCTCGCTGCTGTGGGCGGCGGAGAGCTGGACGCGAATCCGGGCTTGACCCTTGGGCACGACGGGGTAGCTGAACCCGATGACGTAGATGCCCTCGTCGAGCAGCTTGGAGGCGAAGTCGATGGCGAGCTTGGCTTCGCCGAGCATGATCGGGACGATGGGGTGCACGCCGGGCGTGATATCGAAGCCGGCTGCGGTCATGCCCTCGCGAAAGCGGGTGGTGTTGGTCTCGAGGCGGTCGCGGAGCTCGGTGGTGCTCGAGAGCAGGTCGAGCACGGCGAGGGAGCCCGCGACGATCGTCGGCGCGAGCGTGTTGCTGAAGAGGTAGGGGCGGCTGCGGTTGCGCAGCAGCTCGACGACTTCTTTGGGCGCGGCGGTGAAGCCCCCCGAGGCGCCGCCGAGCGCCTTGCCCAGCGTAGAGGTGATGATGTCGACGCGGCCCATCACGCCGCAGTGCTCGGCGGTGCCGCGCCCGGTCTTGCCGACGAAGCCGGTGGAGTGGCAGTCGTCGACCATCACCATGGCGCCGTACTTCTCGGCCAGGTCGCAGATCTCGCCGAGCTTGGCGATGTCGCCGTCCATGCTGAAGACGCCGTCGGTGGCGATCATCTTGAGGCGGCAACCTTCGGCCGCCTCGAGCTGCTCCTCGAGGTGGCGCATGTCGGCGTGGTTGAACCGCAGGCGCTTGGCTTTGCACAGGCGGATGCCGTCGATGATGGACGCGTGGTTGAGGGCGTCGGAGATGATCGCGTCCTCGGCCCCGAGCAGCGGCTCGAACAGGCCGCCGTTGGCATCGAAGGCGGCCGCGTAGAGGATCGAATCCTCGGTGCCCACGAACTGCGCGATCTTCTGCTCGAGCTCGCGGTGTTTGTCCTGCGTGCCGCAGATGAACCGGACGCTGCTCAGGCCGTAGCCGCGGTGTCCGAGGGACTCGCGCGCGGCCTCGAGCACCCGCTCGTCGCTGGAGAGGCCGAGATAGTTGTTCGCGCAGAAGTTGAGCACGGTGTTGCCACCGACCGAGATCTCGGCGCCTTGCACCGACTCGATGACGCGTTCCTCCTTGGCCAGTCCGGCCTCGCGGATCTCCTGGAGAGTGGCGGCGTAGTGGGCTTTGGCCTGCTCGTACATCGCCGCGGATGGTAGCAACGGCCCGCGAGCGTTCCGCGTGAGGTTGCTTGCGGGTCAGCGCGTCGCGTCGGCCGCGTCTTGCACGAGCACGCGGCGGCGCGCCCGGGCGACGTCGTTGGGGCTGTGCAGCAGGAGGGTCTCGGCGAGCTCGCGCGCCCTCTCGGCCGAGGCCGCGTCGCCCTTTCGCAACAGCAGCCGAACGCGCAACTCGTCGACGGCGTCTCGTTCGTGAGCCTCGAGCCGAGCGGTCGGAATCGCATCGAGCGTGGCGAGCCCCGCGTCGACCCCGTCGCTCAGCACGGTTGCCCGAACCACCGCGAGGTGTGCGTCGCCCGAGCTCGGGTCTATGGCGCGGGCCAGGAGCGCGAAGTGCAGCGACAGGGCGGCGTTGCGGCGCTCGGCGGCGAGCTGGCTGCGCACGAGCAGGGGCGTGGCATCGTCGGGGTGCGTCTGGCTGCGTCGCTGCGCCATGGCGTCGGCGTGCTCGATTGCCCCGGCCTCACGCAGGCCACGAATGATCGCCGAGAACGCGAGGCGCCGGCTGGGGGTGATCGCGGCGGCCGACTGCGGCGAGGGCCGACGCTTCACGATGTACTCGATGAGTGCCGCGGGCGCCGGGGTGCGCACGCGGTCGAGCGCCTGGGCGAAGGCTGTGTCGCGCGCGTCGATCTGGCCGCGTCTGCCGTGGACCTCGGAGAGCATGAGCCAGGCGTCGACCGAGCCCGCGCGTGTCCGGGTCGCAAACTCGGCGTGGCCGGCCGCAGCCTCGGTGTCTCCCGTGGCCAGCGCGAGGCGAGCGGCGACGGCGTGCAGGCTTCCGTCCAGCGGCCTCCAGCGCAGCGCGTCGCGCAAAGGCACCGCGCCCGAGGCGACGCCGGCGTTGGTGCGTGCGCTCCCTGCCCAGCCATGCGGCGCGAGGAGCCAAAGGCATGCCGCGCCCGCCACCGCGACCGGCGGAGCGAGTCGAATCAGCCGCTTGCGCCCGAGCTTCGCGCTGCCGTGCGGAGTGAGGGCACCGACGAGCGCCATCAGGGGCGCGGCCACGCCGATGAACTCGAGCGAGAAGTCGGTGAAGCTCTGCAGGCCGAGGGCCGCGATGCCGAGCAGGAGAATCGTCCTCGCCTTGCGCTCGCGCTTGGGGCCGCTGTGCCGGAGTGCGCGAGTCCACCACCACGCCCCGGCGAGCACGACCGACCCCCCCACGAGCACGCCCCACTCGACCACCGCGGTGATCGGCGCGGACTCGAGGTGCGTGAACAGTCGGTCCGAGCCTGGAGCGTGCAGGGGGAAGAGATCGATGAACGTGCCCCGGCCGGTCCCGAGCAGCGGGCTCTTCCACACCAGGCCCGCCGCCTCGACCGCGGGCGCGAGCTTTTCGTCGTAGGCGGCGCTGGGATCGTCGAAGAGGCTGACGAGCTCCGACCACGCGCCGTGCCGGCCGATGGCGACGACGAGCCCGACCAGCGCGAGCACGGCCAGAGCCAGCGGCCCTCGAGGCATTCGCTTGGATTGCGAGCCCGCGCTGGCGGGGATCTGGTGCAGGGCCAGGCCGAGCGCGACAGGGCCGAACACGGCCGCGGCGACGAGCGCTCCTCGAGACAGGGACAGCAGCAGCGCTGGCAGCAGAAGCGAGATTCCGCCGAGCATCGCCAAGCCCCGGTCGCGGCGCTGCTCGGCCTTTGCTGCGTCGCGAGCCGTGCGGGCACCGTAGAGCTGGTCGAGCGCGAGCGCGCCGGCTGCGAACAAGGCAAGCAGCAGGAGCCCCGACTGGTGGTTCGGGTTGACGAACGTGCCCAACAGCGCGGTCCGCAGCTGGGGGAGCGCGTCGCGGGGCGTGTAGAGGCCGAATATCTTGGTGGCGCCGACGAACGCGTGCAGGTACCCGATGCCCGCCACCATCAGCCCCGACGCGGCGACCGCCGCCGCGCTCAGGCGCCATGAGAGCTGCGCCGCGGCAAAGGCGACGCCAGCGAGGCCCAGCAAGCGGACGCTCTCGGAGAGCGTGTCGGCGGGACGCACCGACAGACCGGAGGGCCCCACGCCCTCGGGGACCGCGTTGGCGACCCACGCCTGCAGCTCGGGCGCGAGCAGCCCTCGGAGCCCGGGGATCGGCAGCGCCGCGAGGGCCGTCCAGGCGGCGAGGAGGACGAGCACCGCCGCGGGCCATGGCCGCACGAGGTCGGTGCGCGAGCGCTTGGCGACGCGCCACACGAGCGCTCCGACCAGCACGGTCCACCCCGCGACCACCTCCGGATGCACGCCGCCGAGGGCCAGCGCTGGCCCAGCGACGGCAAGCCCGAACAGACCCCGCGTCCACGGGAGTCGTCCGGAGCCGCGGCGATCCTCACTCACGACGGCGAGCGTACCGCGGGTGCGTCGGGCCGAGGGCCCCGATGCTGGACACCTGCGGCGGAACAACGATCCGCGCCCTCTTCGGCCGCCGAGGAGGTCCGGTGGCGCAGGTTGCCCGCGAGGGGTTCGCGGCCGACGATGCGGCTGCCGTACGCATGAAGGTCTGCCTGTCCCAGTTTCGCTCCGGCGCAGACACAGCGCTCAACCTGCGCCGTCATGTCGACGTGGTGCGGCGGGCTGCGCAGGAGCGCTGCGACCTCGTCCTCTTTCCCGAGCTGTCCGTCACGGGCTACCGCCTGACCGACGCCGCGCAGCACGTGATGGATCCGCATGCATCGGCGTTCGATCCGTTGGCCGACCTCGCGATGCAGCACGGCTCGACGATCGCGGTGGGTGTCCCTCTCGCGGCTGGCGGCGGCGCGCAGATCGGGATGGTCGTCTTCGACCCGAGCGGTCGTCGCTCGACCTATGCCAAGCAGCACCTGCACGCCGACGAGCAGCCCTTCTTCCTCTCCGGAGAGGTTCCCCTCGACCTTCGCGTTGGGGAGGCGCGGGTGGCCCCGGCGATCTGCTACGAGTCGCTGGTGCCCGAGCACGCGGCCGCAGCCATGGCGCGCGGTGCCACCGTCTATGCCGCGAGCGTGGCCAAGCCTACAAAAGCGATCGCGCGTGCTCATGCACACTACGCCGGTCTCGCGTCGAGGTATGGCGTGGCGGTGCTCGTCGTCAACGCTGTCGGGCGCTGCGAAGGCTTCGCAAGCGCCGGGAGGAGCGCCGCGTGGTCACGTGAAGGCGCGCTCATCGAAGCGCTCGACGAGGAGGAAGGCGAGCTCTTCCTCGACCTCTGACCGCGCTACGATGAAGGCGCGCCGTGAAGGCACCATCCACGGTCAGAGGATTTCATCTCGTGAACTCGATCCATAAGGTTCTTTGTGTTTTGGCTGCGCTCAGCTGCGCGGCGTGTCCCTCCGACGACGGCTCTGGAGACGAGACCGACGGCGCGACGGGTCAGCAGACCGGCGGCAGCTCGTCTTCGTCCGGTGTCGATCCCACCAACGTTGGCTCATCGGGAGCCGCCTCGAGCAGCTCCAGCGGCGCGGTGGCCGATTCTTCGTCTTCGGGGGAGCCCTCGACGAGCTCGACGACGGACACCGACACCGACACCGGCCCCGACCTCGAGTGCCCCTACACGCCGGTCGAAGGCACGCCCGCGATCACCTTCGAGCAGGTCGCCGACGGCTTCCGCGAGCCGACCCTCGTCGTCGGCGATCCCGTCGACCCCGACGTGCTCTACGTCTTGCAGAAGAGCGGCGAGGTCAAGCGCCTGCAGCCGGGCGAGACCACCGCGCCCGCGGAGAACTGGCTCGACCTGCCCGTCGCGACCGCCAGCGAAGCGGGCTTGCTGGGCATGGCGTTCCACCCCGACTATGCCGACAACGGCCTGGTCTACGTGCTGCACAGCGACAGCGTGTCGTCGTGGCGCATCACCGAGTTCCTCGTCGAAGGCGGCGCGGTCAACACGGGCTCCGCGCGCGACGTCTTTGGCACGGCGCAGCCGGCCGCCAACCACAACGGCGGCATGATTCAGTTCGGCCCCGACGGCATGCTCTACGCGTCGGTCGGCGACGGTGGCCCGCAGAACGACGCCTGCGGCAACGGACAGAACGGCAACACGCACCACGGCTCGATCATTCGCATCGACGTCACCGCCGACGGCAACGCCGACTCGGCGACCTCGTGCGGGAGCGGTGGCGGCTGCAGCTGCCCCGGCGTCGACGGCTTCGACTACACGATCCCCGCGGACAACCCGTTCGTCGGGGACGGGAGCATTCGCGACGAGATCTACGCGTACGGATTCCGCAACCCGTGGCGCTTCTCGTTCGATCCGGTCGATGGTCAGCTCTTCGTCGCCGACGTGGGCCAGGGCGCGTGGGAAGAGGTCACGGTGGTCGAGGCCGGCACCAACCATGGCTGGGGCGACATGGAGGGCAACCACTGCTTCAACGACGGCGGCTGCGACACCTCGGCCGCGCCCGGGCAGACCAACGCCGACGGCCTGGTCGCTCCGGTGGCCGAGTACTCGCACAACGGGGGAGGCTGCTCGATCACCGGCTTGGGCAACTACCGATCCTGCGAGATGCCTGGCTTTGCCGGCACGTACTTCTACGCCGACCTCTGCACCGGTGAGGTGTCGGGCGTGACCTACGATGGCACCACGGCCAGCGTCACCGAAGTACTCGGCAACGTCCCGGGCAACAACGCAGCGTACGGCGGGGGGTACAACGCCTACGGGGACGTGTTCATCGCGGCTGCGTCGTTCGTCGACGGTTCGGGCACGATCTTCCGCATCGCGCCTGCGGGCTGAGCGGTGATGCATCTTCGAGCGTGGTGGCTGTGGTCCGCGGGTCTGCTCGCCTGCGCGCCCGCCCCCGCGCCGAAGGTGGTCTCTCCACCGGCTCCAACCTGCGGGCCCGTTGAAACGATCGAAGACCCGGTTCGCATTCCGTTCGGGATGTACTCGGTGCCCGTCGATCGGTTCGAGGATCTGTCCGCGGCCGGCATGACGATGGTCGGCCCGTACTACGGCGGGGCCGTCGATGCTGCGGTGTTGGATGCCGCCCACGACCGCGGCCTGCGAGTGCTCTATCCGGTCGGCTTCGACGGTGTGCAGGTCGATGACGACGCGCGAGCTCGACTCGAGGCGCAGGTCCACGCGGTCGTCGACCATCCGGCGATTGGGGGCTGGTACGTGCTGCCCGAAGAGACGCGCCCGTGGGTCGACGCAGAGGTCGAGTACCTGGCGTGGGTGCGCTCGACGGTGCATGCCGCAGATCCTCTGCACCGACCTCTGCTGAGCTATCAGCCGAACCATCGCCGCCGCGATGAGCTCGCCGCGGTGTCGGGGTCGCTCGACATCGTCACGAGGGGCCTGTACGCGAACTTCGTCGGCGCGACCCATACCCGGGCGTGGGTGCGCGAGGGCGCGAGGAGCATCGCCGAGGCCACGGCCGAAACGCAGACCCCGTGGGCCGTGCTCGAGATGTTCGCGCAGCCTGACGCCGAAGACCTGGGCTGGGTGGAGGCGTGGGCGCGACACGATGTGTACGCGAGCCTCGTCGTCGGCGCCCGAGGATTGCTCGTGTTCTCGGGGTGGCCGCGCGCGGGGTTCGACGCCTATGCGGCATACCTGGGCGCCTACTTGCAGGTGGCCGACGAGCTCAACGGCACCGAGTCGCTCGCGACGCCGCTGCTGCGGGGGCGTCCCAGCGACGCGATCGAGCTCGAACGCGTGACCGGGCCGGCGAGGGTCACCGCTGGAGGCCAAGAGGTCGACAGCGTGGCGTGGGTGGTGGTTCGCGAAGGCGGTACCGCGTGGGCGTACGTGGTGAACTCGGCGGAGGTCGAGGTCGGCGTGAAGCTCCGGGCTCGCTGCCCGGCACAGAGCGTGGTGGGGCCGACGCTCGAGGGCGACGTGCTCAGGCTGCCTGCGTTGGGGGTCGCCGTGCTGCGCGCGTCGAGCAAGTGAACCCGCGGGCCCTCGAAACGCGGCGGCTCGAAAAGGTTCCCGAGTGCACGGTCGCGAGGGGGCAGGGGTGCCTGGCTGGCCTCGTGCTCGTAGGGCCTCGATTCGAGTTGACGGCTCGTTCAGTTTGCCTACAGTGTGCGTAGAGGTCTGACATGTCCTTCCGCACGATTTCGCTCTCCGCGCTCCTCCTCGTCGCCGTACCCGCCTGCGACAGCACCCAGCCCGAGGACGCGCCCGCCGGTGACGTCGACTTCGGGGCCGCCGGCAAGGCGGATGCAGAGGGCGCGCTCGCCGTGCTCGGCGAGTTCTCGACGCGCCTGGGCGCGCTGCCAACCTCGGCGGAGATCGACCAGCCCCTTCGAGACAGCGACCAGCTGCCCGACCTCACCTCCGTCGCCGACCTCTACGACCGGACCTTCGAGACCGGCGGGGCCGTGCGGGCGTGGCTGGACGCGTCGGGGGTCACCGAGGACGACGTGCACCGCGCGGCCATGTTCGCCAGTGCGCACGAGTACGAGGTCCGGGACGACGTCGCGACGCACAACGGGGTCGAGTGGACGTCCGATGACATCGAGGCCGTCTACGCGCTGGCCTGGTTGCTCGCCGACGAGGACCTCCGGCTGAGCATCGGCGACGGGTCCGACGAGCTCAACCCGGCCCTCTTTCACGTCGCCTTCACGCAGCTGCTCGCCGAGGGCTTTACCGTGGTGTCGGGTCGTGTCGACACGGCCGGTGCGGTCTACGACGGGTTCGAGCTCGAGCCCGAGGTCATCGACCGCGATCGGGCCGAGGCGATCCTGCGCCACGACGTCGCCGACGCGGCCGCCTACCACCTGATCTTCGCGTCGATCACGACGACCCGAGGCTTTGCGAGCGAGCGCTACATCCTCGCGACCGACGCGAACGACGAGATCATCGCGGGCTACTGGACGCCGAGCAACGACGTCTTTCCGAGCCTGCACCCCACGCGGCTGTGGATCGCACCCGAGCGCCCGCGCGAGCCCGCGGCTCCCGTGTCGTTCGAGCAGCTCGATGAGCTCGCGGCAGCGTTCGGCGCAGAGATCCCGCCGCCGACCGGAGACACGTGGATGTACACCGGCGACCCGGTGCCCTTCACCGAGAACGAGTTCCACTGCGCCAAGGTGGCGATGGAGATCTCCGAGCGGTTCGAGGTCGCGGACATCACGGTCCGCGCCGAGTTCTCGCCCGTCGACGGCGACTCGTGGAACCACGACCTGCAGGTCAGCCTGCACCACCGTCCGCCGGGCAACGGTCCCAGCCTCGTACACCTCGCCGGTGGCGACTCGGACGAGCGCCCCTGGGACGCGCAGACCGGCGAGTGGACGACCAGTGCGTTCAACTTCGAGGGGAGCGAGAGCGCCTCGGGCCCCTGGGAGCTGCGCGTCTGCGACGTTGGCTCATTCGGCGACGACCGGGACGAGGTCACCGGCTTCGTCGACGCCTTCGAGATCGAGTTCCATACGCGCTAGCGCCTCGCTAGTCCCCCAGGCCCACGAACACGCGGCCGACACGGCCCGAGGCGTTGCCGTAGAAGAGGCTGCCCCCGCCGAAGTCGCCGTCGCCGAAGCGGAAGCCGGCGAAGTCGGAGTAGTCGGCTTCGTCGGCGGCCATTTCCCGGGTGACCTCGAGCGGGTTGCCGCCGTTGTAGCGGGCGAGGATGAGGCGGTCGTTGCCGCCCACGCCCACGTACAGGTTGTTCGCGCGGTCGAAGATCATCGCGTCGACGCTGTCGAGCGGGTCTGCGGCGTCGCCGAAGTCCAGATAGACCATCGGGTCGCCGATGACGCCACCCTCGAGAATGGGGACGCGCAGGACCTGCCCTGCGACGCCGAGGAAGAGGAACCCGTCCTCGGGTCCGTTGATGACCGCGCCCGGAGCGGTGAGATCGCTGAGCAGTACGCGGGTGCCCGCGGGGATCGGCTCCTCTCCGCCCGTGCTGCCCCCATCGTCGGGCTCGGGAGGGGAGGGGTCCCAGACCAGCAGCTGCCCGCCTTCGCCGTTGGTCATGTAGATCTCGTCGTCGATGCGTGCGAGGTGCCGGACCGCGCCGAGCGGCTGGCCGTCGACCGTCTCGTCGGAGAGCACCTCGATCGCGCCGCCGTTGATCTGCATCGACTCGAGCGTTTGGTTGGCACTGTTGGCGATGAGCAGCACGTCGATGTCGTCGTCCCGCTCGGGCACCTGGCCATGCCGAGCGCCGTAGGGTGCGCCGGGGATGTCGAGGCGGCCCATGTGGACCGCGACGTCCTCGCCGAGGTCGTCGTCGAAGTTGATGTCGAACCAGGAGACGAAGCCCTCTTCCATCGTGGCCCACAGCTCTCCGCCGCGGAAGTTGACGGTGGCAGGCGTCCCGAGCTGCTCGGTGTCTTCGATGCCTGGCAGCGCCTCCTGGAAGCGCACGCCGACGACCTCGATGGTGACCTCGGCCGTGCGCTCCACCTCGTTGCGGACGGCGGTGAGGGTGAACGTGAGCACGTCGCCTCCGGATGCGTCGGCGGGGACGTCGATGAGTGGCGACTGGGTGTCGAGGCCCGTGGCGTTGGCGTCGGGGCCCCCGGTCTGCGCCCACGAGAAGTCGTCGGCGAGGATTTCGGAATCCAGCGGCACTCGTGGCCCCGCGATGACGCGGATCGGATCGTCGGGCACGTCGATCTCTGGTCCGGGAACGCAGACATCGTGCACGCACTGAAGCGTTCCGATGCAGTTGCCCTCGAGGCAGACGCAGGTCTCCTGGCCGGCGATGCAGTCGGTGGGGCCGGTCGGCATGGGGTCGGTCGTCGGAGCCGTCCCACTGGTTTCGGCGCTCGAGGTGCTCCCCGCGCTGTCCGTGTCTTCTTCGTTCGCGCCGCTCTCTTCGCAGCCCGCGAAGCACAGCGTCGCCGCGAGGACCAAGCCAATCCGATGACCAAGCTTCATGCTCCGATTGTATCGGTCCTACGCAAATCTGGCTGTGTACGGCAGCCGACACCAACGTGGGCGTCAGACCCCCATCAATGGTCGTGGTCGAACAGGCCCGGGTTTTGCTCGATGAGCGCGCGGATCTTCGGGACCAAGTCCTCGGTCATCGCGCCGAGGTCGTAGTCGGGAGCCCAGCCCCAGTCGTTGCGGGCGTTGCTGTCGTCGAGCACGCGAGGCCACGAGTCGAGGATGGCCTGGCGACGCGGGTCGGACGCGAACGTGATGTTCACGCCCGCAATGGCTGTTGCCACGCTCTGCGCGATCTCTTCGGCCGTGGGAGAGAACGCGGCGATATTGTACGTGCAGCGTCGCAGCGCACCGCGGGATGCCTCGGAGAGGTCGACCAAGGCGCGAATGCCGTCGGGCATGTACATCAACGGGATGCGCGTATCGGGGCGACAGAACGCCTCGTAGTGCCCGAGCCGTACGCCGTCGGTGTACATGAACAGGGCGTAGTCGCTGGTCCCGCCGCCGGGGAGCGACGCGCTGATGAGGCCCGGGAAGCGGACCGCTCGAAAGTCGACGCCGAAGCGGCGCCAGTAGTAGTCGCCGAGCAGCTCGCCGGCGACCTTGGTGACCCCGTACATCGTCGTGGGCTGAAGGGGGACGTCGTCGACGACCGTGGCGGGCAGCCCAGGCCCGAACACGGCGATGGTGCTGGTGAAGATGACGCGCTCGACCTCGAGCTTGCGGCACGCCTCGAGCACGTTGACCGTGCCGTTTTGGTTGACGTCGTAGGTGCGCTGCGGGACCTCTTCGCCGCGGGCGCTCAAGATGGCGGCGAGGTGAAACACCCGATGAGGCCGCACCTTGGTGAACAGGGCCTCGACCGAATCCGCGTCGGTCACATCGAGGGCGTGCCAAGGCACCGACGCGTCGAGCTGCGCCGCATCAGGCCGCGGGGCGATGTCCGAGCCGTGCACGTCGTAGCCGCGGGCTTGCAAAACACGGATCAGATCGAGACCGACCTGACCTCCGGCACCCGTCACCAAGCAGCGCGTCGTCATTGAGGACCGCGATGATGGCCTGTGGGCCCGGGCCAGAGCAAGACGCGAGCGCCGCGACGTGAGTTCTCGTCGGGCGGTGCGCTCAGGACGTCAGGCCGGGATCATCGCGAAAGAACGCGTTGCGGTCGGGGTCCTGGTAGCTGCGGTAGTCGATCGCCCACGGCGTGACCTTGGTTTCGGACCCCGTGCGCGAGATGGTCAGCGCCATCGGGCGGACATCGCGGTAGTTGCTGTCCTCGGGCAGGTCTTCGTTGGCGACGCCGCCGGCCGAGAACACCGTGAGCAGACGGATGTCGTCGCGCGGGTAGTGGTCGCGAAAGCCCGCGTTGAACTTCTCGTGGCCTCGCACGAGCAGCGAGCACCCGATGTGCTGCATGAACTTTCGGAACTGCTGGCGCCCAAATGCAAACCGCGCGGAGGCTGCCTGCAGGTCCTTGGGCACCATCTCCGCCCGGCTGGGGTCGCTCCAGAGCATCTGGAAGCGAATGTCGTCGTCGTTGAGGTTCCACAGCCCGTGCCACTTCTTCTGCAGCAGCTCGTCGCGCGGGATGCCGCCGTGCACGAACAGTAGGTTGTCGAACAGCAGCGAGTTGGGCATCTGCTCGAAGAACTTCAGGTAGCGCTCGAAGACCTCGTCGGGCAGCAGGGTCTGTAGGCTGTTGATCGCGTCGGCAGGCTTGACCCCGCCGTAGATGCGGCCGCCGTACTCGATGTAGTACTCGTGATTGCCGCGCAGCACGAACACGTGCTCGGGCACCGTGTTGAAGAGGTTGAGGACGCCTCGGAGCACGCCGTTGAAGCTGAAGCGCCCGCGGTCGATGTAGTCGCCGAGCAGCACGAGCCGCACGTCGGGGTTGTTCTCGGGGTCGGCGCGGTAGCGGCGGACCTTCTCCATGAACTCCGACTGCATCACGGCGCCCTTGAGGCAGCTGTAGCAGCCGTGCAGATCGCCCAACACGATGAGCTCGTAGTCGCGGTTGCCGCCTTGGGGCACGCAGTGGACGTGGCCGTCGAGGAAGCCCTCACCCTCGAGCTCGTCGACGCGGCGCTTCCCCTGGAGCTTGCCGTTGCCGGCCGACCGCATCTGCGCCCACTTGGCCTCGGTCTTCTCGAGAAGCCGAATGTCGGCCTCGATCTGACTGCGAATCTGCGCTGGATCGGCGGAGTAGTGGTGCTCGAACGTCTTGAAGAACGGGTGGTCGTTCTTGGGCACCGGCTTCTCGGTGGGCTTTTCGATCGCGACGACCGCTTCGCTGGTCGCGTCGTCGTCGGTCATGCGCGCCTGCCCGAGCAAGGCCGCCAGCTCGTTGCGGAACTTGACCTCTTCGGGGTGAACGACGCCATCGGCGTTGATGAAGTCGTCGACGATCTGAAGGAGCGCGCCGCGGTTGTTCTCCGAGAGCCCCTCGAACAGCTCGAAGCATCGAAGCTTGAGCTTGGAGATGACGAACTTGTCGACGTCCTCTCCGTCGGCGACGGCCTCGGTGAACAGCGACTTCACCTCGTAGTCGACCTGCTGAAACAGCTCGACGTAGTGCTCGTGCTGCTGCTCGATCTGCTCGAACCGAAGCTCCGGATCGAGGTCGCCCTGCTGGTCGACGCGCGCCGTCACGAGCTTGCGAAGGAAGGAGCGGACGAACGACTTCTCTCGGAGGTCGAACTCCGAGTCGATGTAGCCGCAGGTCGTCAGGTAGAAGATGACGGCCTCGATCTGCCGCTCGGCGATCTGCGGGTCCTTGCTCAGCTCGATCACGGAACCCAATCTAACAGAACCACGAACGAGGGCCTCAGCTTGCGCGGAGGCCCTCGTCGCTGCCTGCGAAAGGCAGCCCATCAGCGCAGCGAGATCACTCGCCGGTGATGATGGTGCAGTTCTTGACGTACACGCCGCCAAGGATGCGCATGGAGGAGAAGTCGGTGGTGTCGACGCGGGTGATGCCACCGGTCTTCTTGGCGGTGTCGACGCTCATGTCGCCCCAGGCAGCAAGGCCCAGAATACCGGTTGCGCAGGTCTGGCCCTGCTTGGGACCGGGACGGACGCCGTCGGTGACTTCAGCGGTGGTCGAGGGGCCAACACCCTTGACGCCGGTGTAGAAGATACCGGTCGGGGGACCAGCGGAGACCATGGCGCAGCCGGAGGAGAGGGTCGCGAAGGCGAGAGCAGCAGCGAATTTCTTCATCGTGTTGTCGTTTCGAGTGAGTTGAGGCGTTGCCTTCGAAGGACTAACGCGCGCGGACTATAGCGACGCCGATCGGCATGGGCAACTTGCCGACGCCTGTCTCCGATGGCACCGTCCCGTTTCCAATGAGATCACCTTCGCGTTGTGCACTAGGATTTGCGGTGTTGCTCACGAGCGGGTGCTTTGGTCTCGGGGGGACAGGGGGCCAGGGGCGGTGGCCGTCGAACGTGCCGGCGGTTCGCAACGCGTCCAGTCGAGAGCAGATCTCGTTGGCCGGCGGCGGCATGGTGTTGTTTTTTCGCCACACTGGCCCGTTTCAGTCTGCTTTTTCTGGACTGGTCGAGGACCTGACTTCCGGCGGTTGGCAGATTCTCGACGCCAAGGGGACGCTGCACTCCCAGTCGTTGGCAGGATGCGGTCCAGACTGCGATGAACTGCGTTTCTATGCAGTGACCCGAAGGGTTGGGTATCGCTCGGAGACGCTGCTGCGTGTCTACGCTCCCGACGAGATTCGGCCTCCGCTCGTGCTCTCGTCGCCCTGCGTGCCCGTGACGCTCAGCCTCGAAGAACTCGACGCCTCCTCACGCTACGCCCCGATCTACGACGTCGATCTCGACCGTGACGGCCGCCTCGACGTTTACGTTCCCAGGCTCGAAGGGGAGCAGGTCGTCTGGGACGCGCACGTCTTGCGGGGAGGCTGCGGGCATCACGTGGGCACGTTCGTGCGCCTGCCCGCCGACCCGCACACCACCGAGATGGGGCCCGAAGGCCTGGTCCCACTGACGGTCGCAGAGCCGACGGTCGACGAAGACGGACGGGAGCGAAAGGTGCCGGTCACCTACCGCTTCAACGGGACCGTCTACGAGCGGCCCGAACCGTCGTAAAACTCGGGTCGGTCGCGCTTGCCGTGACGATCAGCGTCTCGCCGTCACGCTCGACGAGCGCGAGGGCGACGGGGCCTTCTCCCACGTCGTAGCGCGCGACGGGAGCGGTACGGCCCGCACCGACGCCCGGGAGAACCTCCACCGCGTCGCGATCGGCACGCAGCAGGACGATGTCGACGCGCCCATCATCGTCGACGTCTGCCAGAGCGCCCGCGGTGAACGCTCCCCCCGAGAGTTTCTCGGGGGTGTCGAGCCAGCCGAAGCCGGCGCTGCGGTTCAGCCACGCTCCGTTCGGACCCGTCACCAGCACATCGGGCAGGCCGTCCTCGTCGAAGTCGGCGGCGTGCAGGTGTGCAGGCGAGCGAACGCGGGTCGTCCACTCGTCGCTGAGCTTGCCATGCGTCGTGTTCCGAAAGACGCGGAGGTGGTCGGGGATCGGCGACCCCTCGCGGCCCGACCAGACGCCGGCGAGCACATCGAGGCTGCCTTCGCGATCGAGGTCGGCCAGCAGCACCGAGGGCGTGCTTCGTCCCTTGGGCGAGAGCGGAACGTGCCGAGGGCTGCCGAAGCCGTTGGTCCCGCCGAACAGCAGGTGCAGCGCCGGGGCGGGGCCGTCCGAGGCGACCACGATGTCGGTGTGTCCGTCGCGGTCGAGATCTCCGGATACCAGTCGCAGCGGCGCAGGGTCGAACGAGGCGACGTCCACGGGCTCGGCGTTGCCGTCGATGACGACGACGGTGCCCGAGCTTCCATGGGCGACCGCCCACCGGCCCTCGCCCAGCACGGCGAGGTCGTCGGCGGGCTCGGGCAGCGCGACGAACCGGGACGTCCACCCGCGGTCGACGAACACGTCGTGCACGCCGATCGCGTCGTATCCTTCATAGAGGCTGACGACGGCACCGGGGCGCGCCGCCGCCATGACCCGGCGCGGCGGCGCATCGGCCGGGTGGGTGGAACTCGCAGACCCGTGACCACACGCGCCCATCAGGAGCAAGGTCGTTGCGAGGCCAAGGACGTGTCTTCGGCGCTTCCTCATGCGAGCGGACGGAATATACACGGGGACAAGTGGTCGAAGGGCGCGCGCTGTTGTGGAGCCAAGGTCGCTTTTTCGGTAGCCTTTGCTCGGTGCGCAGCCACGCGTACATGGTGCCGGCCGAGTCCTACCGGGAGCTCGAGGCTCAGATCCTCGAGCAGCTTCGCGAGGGGGACCGAGATCAGTTGCGTCATCTCGTCGGGGAGTACGACCTCCAGGTCGAGCTGCTCAGCGGTGAGTGGCGGATGCTCATGTCGGAGTTCGAAGACCACTACCAGGTCATCGACCCCGACCGTCGGCTCGCGCGGATGGTCGTCAGCCCCGACGAGCTCGAGGAGTTCGTGGACGGACTTCGCGACGCCACGCGGCAGGCACGCTGGGCTCCGATCTCCTTCGGCATCGCCGAACTCACCGATGCTCTCCCCGCGGGTACCGACCTGGTAGCGGTGCTGTTCCTCGAAGAGGACGACGACTGGTTGTGGAACGAGCCGGTCTACGAAGTCATCGCGATCCGTCCCGAGGTCTTCGCGCTGCTCGAGGACTCGTTCCGTCGGCAGCTCGAGACCGGCGACTACCGGGCCATGGCGCGGCTGGCTTCCGACCACAGTGAGGGGTCGGTCGAGTTCTCGCCCGAGCAGTGGCGCGTGCTCATGCGGCACGCCGAGGAGCGCGTCCCGGAGTTCCTCACGGTCGTCGAGCAGCGCATCTCCACGCCGGTCGACTACACGCAGATTCGCGAGGCGCTCTCGCTGGTCGCTGACCCGCGATACCAGCCCAGCCTCGACGCCTGGTTGCGTGTCCACGCGGCCTCGGCTCAGTACGCGCTGTACTTTCGCGATGCGGCGCTCGAGCGGCGCGAGCTCGAAGGGTCGGGCCTCTTCTCGCTCGATGCCCGCTCGACGCAGAAGATGATGCGGGTGCCCGGCCCCGGTGGTGTTGCACCCGAAGGAGACGCCGTGCAGGCCCCGCTCGACGGCGGTGAGACGGTCCCCCTTTCCGTCGCACAGCGCGTCGCGCCGCAAAAGACGCCTCCCGAAGACTGACGGGCGACACAGTGATGGGAGGATGTTGGTGTGCCGGCCGTAGGAGAGATCTTTCCGCTCGTCGTCGCCCTCCTGCTGCTCGGGATCCTCGCCGGGGTTCGACTCGCGCGCTGGAGTCGGCAGCGCCGAGGCCGTGCCGTCGCGCGTCGGGGTGCTCGAGGTGAGGCCGACGGCGTCCGTCTGCTCGAGGAGGCCGGGTTCGCGGTGCTCGAGACCCAGGTGCGCGCGAAGGCCCTCGTGGACGTCGACGGAGAACCCCAAGCGTACGATCTGTGGCTCGACGCCGTCGCCGCGCGTGGTGGCCAGCGCTACGTCGCCGAGTTCAAGACCGGTGCAGCTGCGAGCATCGGGCACGCAGCCACGAGGCGCCAGATGCTCGAGTACTCGCTGTCCCTTCCCGACCACCGCCTGGTACTCGTCGACGCGTCCTCGGGAACGGTGCAGGAGGTCGACTTTCCAAAGCTGCGCGCGCTGACCGAGTGAGCGGGTTGCACTTCGCCCCTCGGAGATACACAGTCCAGGTCTGGTCGTCATCGACCGCTCTGTCATGACAGCGTCGTCCGTAGGTGCGCGGGTGTGGGAACTCGCCAAGAAGACGTTCACCGTCCTTGGTGCCATCACGTTCTTTGGCGGAGGGCTCGCGCTCATCGTCTTCTCTCTGACCTGCCTGACCCGCGAAGGGGTGCCGCCCAAGACCGTCCTCGAGGTTCGACTCGAGGCGCCGCTTGCCGAAGGCAGCGGCGGCGACGGCTTGGCCGAACTGCTGGGAGAGGCGCCGCGCTCGCTTCGCGCCACCATCGATGCGCTCGACCGGGCGCGGGACGACGATCGCGTCGCGGGCATGGTCGCCTATCTCGACGCGAGCGCCGGTGGCATGGCGCGGGCGCAAGACCTTCGCGATGCGGTGCTTCGCTTCCGCGAGTCGGGAAAGTTCGCCATCGCCTACGCCGAGACGTTCGGGGAGATGGGGCCGGGTACGCAGGGCTACTACCTGGCGTCGGCCTTCGACGAGGTGTGGATGCAGCCGACCGGGCAGGTCGGCCTCGTCGGCCTCATGTCGTCGTCGATGTTCTACAAAGGCACCTTCGAGAAGCTCGACGTGGAGGTGCTCGGCGATCGTCGCCGCGAGTACAAGAACGCGTTCGACACCTACACGCAGCGGCGCTACACGCCGGCGCACGAAGAAGCGGTCTCGGTCCTTCTGGACGACCTCCTCTCCCAGATTCACGAAGGCATCGCGCAGGGGCGAGGCGTCCCCGCGCAGAGCGTGGCCACCTGGATCGAGGAGGGCCCGTACCTGGGATCGGCGGCGCATGCCCACGGCATCGTCGACCATCTGGGCTATCGAGACGAGGTCGTCGCGGCCGCCAAGGAGCGCGCAGGGGAGGGGGCCGAGCTGTTGTTCCTCGAGCGCTACGCCGAGAGGAGCGAGTCCTCGAGCGGCGGCGCGAAGAAGGTCGCGCTCGTGTACGGCGTTGGTGCCGTGACGCGAGGGCCCAGCAGCACCGACCCACTCTCGGGGTCGCAGTCGATGGGCAGCGACACCGTCGCCGCAGCGCTCGCGGCCGCTGCCGCCGACGAGGACGTCGTGGCGATCGTCTTTCGCGTCGACAGCCCCGGAGGCTCGGCGATCGCCTCGGACACCATCTGGCGAGAGGCGGTCCGCGCACGAGAAGCGGGTAAGCCCGTCATCGTGAGCATGGGCAATGTCGCGGCCTCGGGCGGCTACTACGTCGCCGCCGGAGCCACGAAGATCGTCGCCCAGCCCGGAACGATCACCGGGTCGATCGGGGTGTTCGCGGGCAAGCCCAACCTCCGCAAGCTGTGGAACAAGGTCGGGGTCAGCTTCGACTCGGTGGCCACGTCATCCAACGCCTACGCGTTCTCGACGGTGCATGGCTACGATGAAGCGGGCTGGCAGTCGTTGCAGGCCTCGCTCGACCAGATCTACGCTGACTTCAAGAGCCGCGTCGCCGAAGGTCGCGGTCTCACCGATGCACAGGTCGAGGCGGTCGCCAAGGGCCGCGTCTGGTCCGGCGTACGCGCCCAAGAACTCGGCCTGGTCGACGAGCTCGGTGGGCTGTACGACGCGGTCGAGCTCGCGCGCGCCGAGGCTGGCGTCAGCCGCGACGAGTCGTCGCTCGTGGTCTACCCGCCCTCGAAGGGAATCATCGAGAAGCTGCTGGGCGGCGACGACCGTGACAACAGCGAGTCCGTTCGAGCTGAGCAGGTCCGCACCGACCTCACACGCTTGCGTGCGTGGGCCAAGGCCGCCGAGGCGGCAGGGTTTGGACCTTCCGCAGCAGAGGCGCTCCGCATGCCGTCGTTGTCGGCCGACGGCGGCGGCCTCATGCCGTAGCGGGATCCTCGGCGGTGCGTCGCCGAGCGTTCTTCGTCTTCGCCGAGGGCCCTGGCTTGCGGTCCTTGGCCGAACCTCTGCGTCGCCCGCCGCGTCGCTGGTCGGACAGGCGCCAGGGGGCGGCGCCGCGAGAGATCGACAGGAGCAGACCGACCGCGCCGAGCGAGGTGAGCAGAGAGGAGCCACCGTAGCTGAGGAAGGGCAGGGTGATGCCCTTGGCGGGGATGACCTCGAGCACGACCGCCGCGTTGACGAGCGCCTGGAGACCGAACAGCGAAGAGAGGCCGACGGCGAGGTAGAGCCCGAAGCGGTCGCGGGATCGCCGGGCGATCACCACCCCGCGCCACACGAGCAGCAGCATGAGCCCGATCGTCAGGATGATGCCGGCGAACCCGAGCTCCTCGCCGATCGTCGCGAGGATGAAGTCGGTGTGGTTCTCTGGCAGGAAACCGAGCTTTTGCTTGCCGTTGCCGAGGCCGAGGCCGAACCATCCGCCGGAGCCGATGCTGATCAGCGCCTGCTGGACCTGGTAGCCGTCGCCGGTGAGGAACTCCTCCAGCCGCCCACGGCGGTAGTCGACGCCGAGGATCTGCTGCCACGCGACGGGAGCCGCGACCATGATCGCCGCAACCACGTAGCTCAGCCGCGTGCCCGCGACGAACAACATGATGAGAGTGAGGGAGCCGAGCAGGATCGTGGTGCCCAGGTCCTTCTCCATCAGCACCAGAAGCATCGTGAAGCCCGACATGACCATGACGGGCAGGAAGCCCTGCGTGAACGCGCGGACGCGCTCACCTTTGCGGGCGAGCGTCGCGGCGAGGAACACCGCCAGCGCGACCTTGGCGAGCTCCGACGGCTGCAGGCTGAACGAGCCGACCTTCACCCAGCGACGGGCACCGTTGATCTCCGTACCGACGAAGAGCACCATCACCAGCATCGCCATCGCGCCGAGCATGAGCTGGGGGGCGAAGCGGCGGAGCACCCGGTAGTCGATCCGGCTGACGGCCAACATCAGCACGAAGCCGGCGACCGCGAACATCGACTGCCGCATGAGGAAGTGGCCCCAGCCGGTGAAGACGCTGTGGCCGAGCCAGGCGCTCGCGCTGTAGACCATCACCAGGCCCAGCCCCGTCAGCGCGGTCGCTGCGAAGAACAACCACGGGTCCATCGGGCGCCCCAGCGGTGCGGCCCGAGAGGGCGTGGGGGCCGGGGCATCGGCGGGCTCTGGGGCGGCGTCTGCGACAGCGTCGGACACGAGGTCGACGGGAGCACGAAACGGGCGCAAACGCCAAAAAACGGCGATCCCCTCCGGGCTTAGAACGGGTCGAGGACCGACTCGCAGACGCAAAGGATGGGCCGGGCGTTGGTACAGGTGTCCGTGGACTGGTTGAACCAGAATGGACTCGTGTCGGTCGCTGAGCCCGCGGTCCCGTCGCCTTTCAGAGCGCTCCAGTTCGCGCAGTCGTCCTCGACGCCGGTCCAGAACGTGTTCAGCTCGTCGAGGTTGACGCCGCCGTCGGTGAGCGTGAGGTTGAGGCCCGAGAGCATGTCGGCGGGGTGCTCCGCGAGCGGCTCCATCCCGAGGCTTCCGATGCCATAGACCGGGAGGTTCAAGTCTTCGGCTTCGAGGTCTTCGAGGAGTGTCTCCACGGAGTAACCCTCGTGGGCGACCAAGGGGTACCGGTCACCGTCGACGCACCGATCGTTGGCGGCGGCGGGTTGATTCTCGCATGCCTGGTTCGGGCTGTTCTCCAGGAAGTCGAACGCCTCTGTCGTCGCGTAGATGAACAGCACGTGCTCTGGTGTCGAGCCCGTCTCGGCGATTCCCGAGGACTCCGAGCCGCCGCTGGTGCCCGATGTAGGTCCGACTGCGGTGTCGGTAGGGGCGCCCGATCCGGGCCCACCCGAGGTGGCGGAGGTTTCGCTCGCGGAGGTGTGGGGCCCAGAGTCGGTCGGGTCGCTGCTGGAGGCGCCGCCGCTCGGGCTGTCGCTGGCGGCGCTTGGATCGGGAGAGGAGCCGCCGGTGGGCCGAGACGCCGTCGTGCTCGCGCCCGAGGTCGAGCCCCCGTCTGTCCCCGCGCCCCCTACTTGACCGTACTCGCTGTTCAAGACCGTGCAGCCACCTACACTGCCGACCAAACCCACCCACCAAAGCCAACGCATGCATTCATCGTGTCAGATGAAGGCATGCGTTGAAAGGAGGTCTGCGGTCGTCTGCGACCGCGACGCGCTATTTCGCGAGGTCGTCGCGCACGGACTTTGCCGCGTCCGGGCCCAGAGAGGCCAGAATCGACTCGATCTGCTGCTTTTCGGCGTCGCCGATCTTCTGGCCGATCTTCAGGCCGAGAAAACCACCGCTGCTCGCCGCGACCTTGATGCACAGGTCGACGATGCTCGACGCGCGGTCGCCGAGGCCGCCGGTGACGTCGCGAAGCACCGAGAGCGACTCTCGCATGAAGGCGTCCGAGGGCTTCTCTTCGAGCAGCGATTCCATGGTCTGAAAGGCCTCGCTGCCCTGCTCGATGCCGCGACTCGAGAGCACGCCCAAGATGGCCGCTCGCTCGCCGCGTTGAATCTTGCCATCGGCCCAGGCCACGTGAACGAGCGGGAGCAGGTCGAAGACGCGGGCCGAGTCGCCGTCGAAGCCGAGCGCCTTGATGCGCGCGGCGACCTCGACGTCGTCGGTGCCGGCGCTGCTGGCGATCTTGCGCTTCTCCTCGAGCTCTTTGGCCGCGAGGGTCATCTCGTGGCGCTTGGCGCTGCGCAGGTCCTGTTCGTGCTGAGCGAAGTACAGCTCTTCTTCCTCGGAGGACATGCCCGGGATGATAGCCGCTCTACTCCAGCGCCAACACGGCTTCCGTGAAACGTTCGCCGCGCTGCGCGTAGCTTCGGTATTGGTCGAAGCTCGAGCACGCAGGGGCGAGGAGCACGAGATCGCCGGGTTCTGCGAGTCGGCGTGCGGCCTGTACCGCCTCGGCCATGCTCTCGGCGCTGGCGTGAGGCAGGTGATCTGCGGCCAGGGCCGCGAACCGAGGCCCCGCCTCGCCGACCGTGACCAGGCCCCGGCCGCGCCTGCGCAGGAGCTCGCCCAGAGGTGCGAGGTCGTCGCCCTTGGCGCGGCCACCCGCGATGAGAACGAAGCGCTCTCGGAGGCCGCCGAGGCTGGCCATCGCGCTGGCGACGTTGGTCGCCTTGGAGTCGTTGAAGTACTTCACCCCGCCGAGCTCGCGGACGAACACCATGCGGTGCGGGAGTCCTTCGAAGGTGGGCAGCGCGCCGCGAATCGTCGCTGCGGACACGCCCAGATGCTGCGCCGCCGCGATGGCGAACAGGGCGTTCTTGGCGTTGTGGCGCCCTGGCAGGCGGAGGGCGGAGCGCGCGTACGTCTGCCCGTCGACGACGAGGGCATCGCCCGGACCCTCGCCTTGGATGCGGGCGAAGTCCGAGCCGACCAGCCGCAGACGAGCTCCGGCGAGCGGAGCGAAGCGGGGTGTCCATTCGTCGTCGGCGTCGAGTAGCGCGAGCCCTGCGACGTTCTCGAACACCCTGGCCTTCGTCATCGCGTAGTCCTCGTAAGAGTCGTACCGATCGAGGTGATCGGGCGTGACGTTGAGGACCATGGCGACCGCGGTGGGGCCGGGCTCGAGCGTCTCGAGCTGGTAGGACGAGCACTCGAGCACGAGCGCGGAGGGGGCCTGCCGTTCGCCCCGCAGTACGGCGCGAGCGAGTTCCGCGGGGGGGTCTCCGAGGTTGCCTCCCACGAAGGGCGTGTGCCCGTCGGCGCGCAAGAGGTGCCCGAGCATCGAGGTCACGGTGCTCTTGCCGTTGGTCCCGGTGATGAGGACGGTCGGTAGGGCGCCGAGCGCCTCGAGCGCGAGGCTGAGCTCGCCGTGAATCTTGGCGTCGGGCGCGTGGGCCTGGCAGGCGGCGCGATGGGGCCCCGGCGGGACGCCCGGGCTGAGCACCATCAGGTCGACGTCCTCGAAGGCTTCGGGGCAGGGGACCTCCGTGCCCAAGAACAGCGTCACCCCTGCGGGCGCGTCGTCGACGACCTCGCGCTGGTCGTAGGCATGAACCTGTACCCCCATCGCGGTGAGCAGGCGGATCGCCGCCCTCCCACTGGCACCCAAGCCGATGACGAGGGCGCGCCGATACGCGGTGCTCATCGGAGTTTGAGGGTGGCCAGCGCGATCAGGGCCAGCGCGAAGCTGATGATCCAGAAGCGGACGATGACCTTGGGCTCGGCCCACCCCTTCAGCTCGAAGTGGTGGTGAATCGGGGCCATCTTGAATACTCGCTTTCCGGTGAGCTTGAAGCTGAGCACCTGCACGATGACGCTGACCGTCTCGAGCGCGAAGATGCCGCCGACGATGAGCAGCGTGAACTCGTTCTTGGTCGCCACGGCCAGGAAGCCGAGCCCCGCGCCCAAAGGCAGCGAGCCGACGTCGCCCATGAACACGCTGGCCGGGTAGGTGTTGTACCAGAGGAACCCGATGCCAGCGCCGATCATGGCGCCGCAGTAGATCGCCAGCTCGCCCACGCCGGGGATGTGCGGGATGTGCAGGTAGCGCGCGATGTCGAAGCCCGCAATCAGGGTGCCGGCTGCGTAGGTGAGGATGAGGAAGGTTGCGGCCGAGATGATGACCGGGCCGATCGCGAGCCCATCGAGGCCATCGGTCAGGTTGACCGCGTTGGAGGCTCCGACGATGACGAACACACCGAAGACCACATACACCAGGGCCGGCAGCGCGAGGTCGGACTCGTAGAAGTCGAGCAGCGGAAGCGCGAGCTTGTAGCGGATGTGCTCGGGCATCATCTCGCTGCCTTGGTAGACGTAGAAGGACACTCCGGTGGCGATGAGGAACTGCAGGGCAAACTTCACCTTGCCCGGCATGCCGCCCGAGTGCTTCTTGCGGATCTTCATGAAGTCATCGAGGAACCCGATGACGCCGTAGCCCGCCGTGGTGAGGGTGGCCATCAGCACGAACGGGTTGCGGATGTCCGCCCACAAGATCGTGGGGATGATCAGCGTGAAGAGGATGAGGCTCCCGCCCATCGTGGGGGTGCCCCGCTTGGAGAGGTGAGACTCGGGACCGTCGTCGCGAACCACCTGCCCGAGCTGGATCTTCTGCAGCGTGCGGATGAACCAGGGGTAGAGCACCAGCGACAGGAACAACGCGGTCAGCGTCGCCGCGATCGCCCGCGTCGAGGTGTAGCGAAGCACGTTGAGCCAGCTCAGCGCCGCAATCTTCGTGCTCAGTGGATACAGCAGCGTGTAGAGCAACCTTGCACCCGTCCCTCTGCGGATCTCCCGCGCAGGACTGAAAACCTGTTTCTACCGATGACACGAACCGGCCCCCGAGGGCAAGAATTCGGCGCGTGACCAGAAGCGGGGTTTCAGCGCCCTTGGACGCGCAGAACCGGGCGGTGCATTTCGCGCGCAGGCGCGGGCGCTACGGAGCGAGGAGGAGGACTTTGGTCTGGCTGGGCGCGATCCGGGCTCCTGGGCAGTTGGTCGAGTTCTGCAGCGACATGCTGGTCATGCGGGTCGCGGGCATTCCGCCCACGAGCGTGGTGAACGAGCCCGTGAGATGACGCGAAGGCCCCATGACGGTGCCCGAGGCGACCCCCATGGCGACCCCGGCGTTGTCGCCGTTGGTCACCGGGACGACGGTGGCCATGTTGTGGGCGGGCGTGCCCCCAAAGAGCACCTTCGGCACGGGCGGTACGCCCATCGAGCCGGTCGCGATGTTGGGGTAGGGGACCGGCACCGGACCCGCGGGCGTGGGGGTGTTGCAGACATCGGGGAAGCCGATGTCGATGCCCATCATCTGAGAGTTCGCGAACATGTGTGGGTCCTATCCGATGTGAATCTGATCGCCGTCGGCTTTGACGAGGGCGCGGCCCTCGATCATCGTGTGCTCGCCGCCCAGGCACAGGGTGTTCTGCGCGCGATGGTCGAGATCGCGTGCAGTGAGTTGGTCGAGCCCGTCGACGGTGCGCTGGCTCGTCTGGGCGTGCGAGGTGAAGTGGTCCACGACGCGCTCGAGGACCGAGCCGACCATCGTGCGCTTGGTGACGTGGCTGACCGCCGTCTTGGCGAAGAGCGACAGCTCGGCGAGCGCGGCGGTGGCCTTCGAGGCGCGCACGCGAATCTGTGGCACCTCGACCCCGAGCGAGCGCCCCGCCTTCAGCGTGACGTCGTCGCCGAGGTCGAGGGTCCGCGAGCTGCCCGGTTGCGCGCGCTCGAGGACCGCGGTGATGAAGCAGTCGTCGCCTTCGCGCACGAACCAAATGCGGTCGCCCACGCAGGGGAGGAGGTGACAGCTCGCAGCCCGGCGGGCGGGGCCGTCGACGCCATCGAGCAGCCACGTGTCCTCGATGCTGCCCGTGATGCGGGCCATGCCCTGCTGTACTCGTGTGCGGATGGGGAGTGTCGGCTTCATGGTCAGTACTTCGGAGTCCACTGCTGCGCGGCGCGGAGCTCGGGGTCGTCGGGGAGGGCCTGCGCCCGGCTGGGAATGACGGCGCCGCGGTCGTCGGCCGCGTGGAGGTTGGCGCGGAACATCGAGGCGCGCGTGAAGTCGGCGAGGCGGAGGTCGGCCTCGGAGAAGTCGGTGTAGGTGAGGTCTGTGCGGCTCAGCTGTGCGCCGTAGAGGACCGCGCGTTGCATCTGGGCTTGGCGGAGATTGCAGCCCGAGAGGTTGGCGCGATCGAGCCGCGCGCCCATGAACAACGCCTGCTCGAGCGTCGCGTTCTGCAGGTTGGCGTCGGCGGCGGCCGCGTCCAGGAACAACGCCCCCTTGGCGTGGGCCCGCGAGAGGTTGGCGCCGGTGAGGTCGGCGGCGGTGAAATTGGCTTGCTCGAGGTCGGATCCAGTGAGGTCGGCGCCGGCCAGGTTGGCCTCGCTGCACTGGCACGCCCGCAAGCTCATGCCGGCCAGCGTCATGCCCGAGAGGTTGGCACCGACGAGGATCGTGCCCTGCATGCGGACGCCCTCGAGCTGCACGCTGCGAAGGTCTGCCCGCAGCAAGACCGTCTGGTCGAGCACACATCCCCGCAGCACGATCCCCTCGAGCGAGCTGTCGAGAAAGGCGGTTCGCTGCAGGTTTGCGCCGACGAAGAGCGCCCCATCGAGCGTGCTCTCCACGAGTCGGCCGATCCGGCAGTCGGCGTCACGCAGGTCGAGGCCAGGCGCGCGGCACTGCGCAATGCTGGTCCCAACGCACCGGGCCCCCGAGAGGTTTGCGCGCGAGAGGTCGCAGCCGACGAAGGAGGCGTGCTGAAGGTTTGCGCCCGCGAGGTTGGCGTGGGTGAAGTCGCAGCTCACGAAGCGGCTCTCGCGGAGGTCGGCGTCACGGAGGTCGACGGCCCGCAGGGTGCTCTGGGTGATGGTGGCTCCCCCTGCTGCGGCGCCGCGAAAGTCGGCCTCGGCATAGTCGACGTCGTGGCACGGGCGGCCTCGATGCACGTGGGCGGAGAGTTCGGCTGCGGTGCTCGGCACGGGGTCGTCGGGCACGAAGGGCTTCATTGCGCGGCCTCCTCGCGGACCCTGCGGGGATGGATGCGAACCTTGGTGAGCAGCGCGTCGTCGAGCTTGACCGCTGCGTTGGTCCGTACGCGCGCCATGTCGGCGGCGTAGAGGTTGGCGCCGCGAAGATCGGCGTTTTCGATGGTGGCGCGCGCGAGGCTGGCCTGCATGAGGTTGATGGCGATCATCTCGGCGTGTCGCAGGTTCGCGACGTCGAAACGCGCGCGCTTGGCCGAGGCGCGATAGAGCTTGGCGTGCTCGAGGTCGCACTCGGTCAAGTCGGCGTCGTCGAGCTGCGCCTTGCGGAGATCGGCGCCCCGCATGCGGAGGCCGCGGAAGTTGGCCTTTCTCAAGCTGGCTTCGACGAACACGGCACCCTCGAAGCGGCTCTCCTCGACGGCACGAGCGCCCTCGAGCACGCTCCCGGCGAGGTTCACCTCGCGCAGGTCGCTCTTGACGAAGGTGCAACCCCTCAGGCTCGCGTCGGCGAAGTTGCAGGTACGCAGGTCGAGCTCGAGGAAGCAGGTCTCGTCGAAGGTGGCGCCCTCGAAGGTGACGCGCTCGAACGTCACGCCGAGCAGCTGGAGCTTGGGGGCTTCCATGCGCTCGCCGTCGCAGTCGACGAACGACGCGTCGCGAAGGTCCGCGCCTTCGAGGATGACCCCGCGAAACCGGGACCCGTGCAGTCGAGCGCCGACCAGGTTCGCTCCGTCGAGCCGGGCGCTGTCGAGCACGGACTGTACGAGCTGCGCCTTGCCGAGGTTGGCGCGGCGCAGGGAGGCGCGATCGAGCCGGGCCCGGTCGATCTTGGCGTGGGCCAGGACCGCGTCGTCGAGGTTTGCGCCTCGAAGGTCGGACTCGGTGAAGTCGGCGGACTCGAACAATCCCCCGGACAAGTCGGCACCGCGCAGGTCGAGGTTGCGCAGGACGGCGCCGGTGAAGTCTTCGTTGCGAAAGCCAGCCCCAGCGGCGAGGCACTGCTCGAACCGCACCAGGGCCTCCCCGCCGGGCCGCCCGTCGAGCCGGCGCGCTGGCGACTGGAGGTGCGCCGTCTTGCGGTAGCCGTCGACGAGCTTGGCCTCGGCGGCCTTCCAGTGCTCGTACTGCGCCGGGTCGTCCAGCACCGCTTCGAGCGCGTCGTCGATCGTGCCGGACATTCGCGCTCTCATCGCGAGCGCCTCGAGTGCTTGTTTCTGGGCGTCGGCGCGGAAGGTGGGCGGTCCGCCTCCAACCTCGCTGACCGCCTCGCGCATGGCGTCCGCGTCGAGGTCGGTGGGGAGGCCCTCCATGACCTCTGCGGCCTGGGCGAGCAGCTCCGTCCGCATCGACTGCGCCTTGGCCTGCTCCTCGGCGAGCGTCGCCCGCTTCTGTGCGAGCAGCGCGGGCAGCTCGTCGAGGGTGGGCTGAGCCTCGGGCGGCGGGGGCGGTTCGAGTCCGTACTCGGCGGGGTCGATGCCTTGGGCCTCGAGGTGAGCAAGGGCGGAGGCGAAGAGCTCCTCGCGCTGCCGCTGCCCATTGTCGATCGGCAGGCCTTGGGGGGTGTAGAGGTCCTCATCGCCGACCACCTCGGCCGCGAGCCCCTCGGGCAGGAGGTCACGGTCGCGTAGGGACGCGAGCGCACCGAACTCCTCGTCGAGACGGTCCGCCATCACACGTGCGTAGTGAGAGCGCGCCTTGGGGGTGTCCGGTGTTTCGGCGGCGATCATCAGCTTGACGATGTCGGCCGCTTCCTCCTCGGCGACGTCGACCGCACCCGAAAAGGCGAGCACGACCCGCTCCTCGTTGGGGAAGAACCACAGCGTACGAAGCTCGAGGGCGACGTCTTCGAGTGCGTCCTCCTCGGCAACCGGCGCCCGCGAGGCTTCGGTCCGCGCGTGGGCGGATGGGCGGTCATCTCCCCGGCGATGGGACCGAACGACGAAGGCGCGGGCGCACAGGTTGGGGAGGCGGCCTTCGACGACCTCGCGGGTGGGGTGCATGTTGGTGAAGCGAAACGCCTCCCCCGGTGTCCAGGCCGCCGCGCGCTGCTGATCCCGAGGCGCGACGTTGTGCAGCCCCCAGTCCACGTCGGTGGGGTGGCCCGGAAAGTCGTTCTCGAGCCAGGCCTGGTCGTGCGTGCCGGCGAGCGTCCGTCTCTGCGGCCAGCTGATGTCGATGGGTCCGAACCCCCCTGGCATCGGCGTGTCGTCGATGCTGCCGACCTGTTCGTCGGGGCGTTCGAGGTTGGGGAGCGGCACGGCAGCAGGGTTGCTCTGCGGGCCGGGCGTCTCGAGCTCGATCGGCTCGGTGCCCTTGCCCCGTGGGTTCTGTGCGACGCGCGGGCCACCGTAGGCCGCGTGCCAGCCCAAGCGCAGCGACGTCAGCGGGACCGCGTCGGTCGGAGTTCGGCCCGCCCAGACCCGGTCTCCGTGCACGACGAGGTCCTTGTGCAGGTCGCCGACCTCGGCGCGAACGGGAAAGCTCGGCACCGCGCGCCCCATCGGCGCGTACGCGGTGGCATGCACGAGGTACTCGGCCCGGACCTTGGGAATCGTCGCGTCGAGGGTGCCTTCGTCTCCCATCGCCTCAGCGATGAACCTCCACAGGTCTTGCTCGGGTAGCAGCGCCGCGTCGCCCCGCATGGGTACGGAGGCGAGCACGCAGACGCCGAGCTTGAAGCTGCGCTCGTGCTCGAAGCACCGCGTGAGCAGGCTCAGCGTCGTGGGCTTGAAGACCTTCATTACAGGAGCATCGTGATGGCGGAGGTCCAGACGTTCGTAGCGGCGGTCTTGATGCTGGTGCCCGCCGTCTTCAGGTCGCAGCCGACCTTCTCGTCCCCCACGCCCTTGGCTGCGAGGTCGACCCCGTTGGCCGCCAAGTTCACCCCGTTGACGGCCGTGCTGACGACCCCGAAGTCCGTCTTGAGGATGGTACCGCCGAGCGAGTATCCGACCAGGCTCGTCGCTTGGCCGTTGACCGTGCCCGAGGTGGCTGCGACCGAGAAGTAGTTGTTGTCGACGAGCGTGACCCCGGCCCCGGTGACCGTCAGCCCCGTCGGCGCCACGATGTCGCATCCGGCCGAGGTCGTCAGGGTGATGCCGCCGGTCGCCGAGAGCGAGTGGGTGCTGGGGGTCGTGGTCGAGATGGACCCGGTGGCGCTGGTGCTGTGCGCCCCGGCGGTGGTGTTGCTGTAGCTCCCGGCCACGTTCTCGTCGAGGTTGCCGGTGACGTCGAGCGCGGCGTTCCCGGTGATGGCGCGGTGCTCGTTGCCGCCGATGTCTTCGCGGACGTTGCCGGTCACCCTGCGCACTTCGTTGCCGCCGACGGTCTCGGTGTTGTCGACGTCCACCGTCAGCGTGCGACTTTGATGCACCGTGGTCGACTGATCGAGGTCGACCTCTTCGGTCTGGTTGCCGTGCACGGTGTTGCTCTGATCGTTGCCCACGTCGGTGGCGTGGTCGTTGAGCACATCTTCGCGCAAGTCCTTCTGCGCGCGCATGTACACCTCTTCGCTCCCGCCCGCGTCTTCGAAGCTCAGCTCGTTGTAACCGCCGGTCGCGCCCGTGCTCTGTGTCTTGAGGACGGTGCGGGTCTTGTTCGCGTCGAGCTCGTAGGGCGGGTCGTGCGTCCCATTGTACAGGCAGCCGGTCACCACCGGCCGGTCGGGGTCACCATCGATGAAGGAGACGACGACCTCCATGCCCACGCGCGGCAGGAACATGGCGCCCCAGCCGTTGCCCGCGAGGGACTGCATCACGCGGAGGTAACACGACGTGCCCGCGTTCGAGACCGCCGCGGTGTCCCAATGGAACTGGACCTTGATGCGGCCGTGCGGGTCGGTGTGAATCTCCTCCCCATCGTTGCCGACGACGGTGGCGGTTTGAATGCCGTGAATGCGCGGCTTGGCGTGCGCGCGATCCGGCCGCCAGGTGACGCCGGCAGGCAGCGTTCGAAAGTCGTTTTCATACTCTGCGCGCTTGCCCTTGCCCAGCCGACCCCATCGATGCACGACGTGCGTGCAGACGTAGGTGGCGTCGAGGGCCTCATCGGGGTGCTCGCTCAGCGAGATGCGCACGCCGGGCCGCATGAGGATGGCCACCGATGCACCGCGTCCGACCGCGGCATCGCGGCGTTGTCGCTCTCGCGCGACGGCGTTGAATGCAGTCAACCGGTCGATGTCGATCGCGGCGGAGCGTTCTCCCAGGGATGCGGCGGGCTCGTCGCGATCGACCACCACGCGTTCGGGGGCGCGGGTGGCCCCGTCGACGGGGCGGTCGAGGTCGTCGTGCTGCGACGCGTCCGTGTTGGAGATGAGCGCCACCGAACCCGGAGCTCGCCAGTCGAACACCTGAACCGCCGCCGTGGTCGGCCGCACGCGCGAGAGCAGCTCGTAGCCCCACGCATACTCGGCGCCGTCGGTCTCGATCTCCTCTTCGCCCCGTACGGGCAGCACGCCATCGGTGTTGCTGACCGACTCGAGCGTTCCGAAGCTCGAGATGTCGTCGAAGAGCACGACGGCTTCGGCGGAGCCGCTGTGGTCGAACAGATATCCGATGCCGTGCGCTTGCAGCAGGCGCTCCACGAACGCCTGGTCGGTCTCATCGAGCTGCACCGTGTACTCGAGCAGCGGATAGGTCGCCGTGAGGTGGGAGGTGTCGAGCTGGCGTCCGTACTCCGCCAGCGCGTCCTTCGCGACGGCGCCCACGATCTCGACCACGGTCATCTCCTGAAAGATGCGCGCGGACTTGCGCTGGCCCAGGGCGCACCACGCCGGCCGCACCTCGAGGGTCATCGCGCGTTTGTCGACGTTGGGTGCCGACCCCTCCGTCACGGCCACGACGATGCCGTGAACGTCTCGGGAGAGCGTCGCGCGTTCGATGAGCACCGTGACCGGCTCGCCGAGCAGGCTGCCGGGTTCGAACCCGTGGTCGTCGACGCAGACCTCGAGCCGCATCTCGAAGGGGGCGTCCAGACGTTCGTCGAGTTTGAACCCCGTCGTCCGAAACTCGTTGGCCAGGTTGTCAGCGTCGAAGGAGATCGAAACGGAAGGCAGGCTCATACGACGGCGGTTCCCCAGACAACGTCAACCCGATTGGCCATCGGGTCAACGTCAACGTGGTCACGCGAGGTGGCGAGTTCGGCCTGCCGATCAGTGTAGCCAGTCTCGCCAGACCGCCGGGAGGGTGTTCTGTCCCTGATGGAACACTCTGGGCGCGAGCCAACGAGGGCGCGACGGCTTCGACTTCAGCGGCATCCCTGCCTCTTCGGGAGAGAGGCTGCCCTTCTTGCGGTTGCAGCGGACGCAGCACGCCACGATGTTCTTCCAGGTGGTGCGACCGCCGTGACATCGCGGGACGACGTGATCGAGGGTCAGATCGCGGTGGCGAAACTGCCCGTCGCAGTACTGGCAGCGGTATCCGTCTCGCAAGTACACGTTCTCACGCGAGAATCGGACGTACATCGGACGCACCTTGACCGACCGAACCAGCCGGACCACCGCTGGCACCTCGAAATCACGGGTGACGGTGCGGGCCTTCCAGTCGTGGGCGGAGACGACCTCGACCTTGCCAGTGAACTGCATGCACAAGGCCCGCTGCCAAGGGATGACGCGAAGCGGTTGGTATCCCTGGTCCAACAGCAACGTATCTCGAACTGTCATTGTGCGATCCCATCTCACCGTAGCACGCAGATCGCCGTTCGCCCGCAAGGGGACGATGTGTGTCTTGGGCAGACATGTTGTGCCCGGCGGCTTGGCGGCGCGATCCGATCTTGGTACTCGCGATGCCGTGCGATGGACTCCCGAAGCGCTGGCTCGCGACGTCGGCGGAACCTTGATCCGAACCGCAGACCGCCCCATCGCCGGGGTGTTCATCGATTCGCGAGCACCCCTGGCGGGCGGGCTCTTCGTCCCCATCGTGGCGGACCGAGACGGACATGACTTCATCGGATCTGCGGTCGACGGCGGCGCCGCGGCCACCCTGGTGCAACGCGGCCGCGCGACGCCATCGGGGGCGATCTCGGTCATCGAGGTGGACGACACGCAAGCTGCGCTGACGCGGCTGGCCACGCGGCGGTGCGCGGGGTTTCACGCGCCGGTCGTCACCATCTCGGGCAGCAACGGCAAGACGACGACGCGCGCGATGGTGGCTGGCGTGCTGGAGTCCGCGCTGGCCTCGGTCCTGTGCACCCAGGGCAACCTCAACAACCACCTCGGCGTGCCCCTGACGGTGCTCGGGGAGCCTCACGAGCCGGACGCGATGGTCGTGGAGCTGGGCATGAGCGCGCCGGGCGAGAACGACGCTTTGGCCGCCATCGCGCGCCCGCAGATCCACGTGATCACCTCGGTCGCGCTCGAGCACCTCGAGTTCATGAAGAGCATCGAGGCCATCGCCGCCGCGGAGGCCGAGCCGATCGCGCGCGTGCGACCGGGCGGCTGCGT
The DNA here is from genome assembly GCA_024742475.1 of bacterium. Lineage (GTDB taxonomy): Bacteria > Myxococcota_A > Polyangia > Nannocystales > Nannocystaceae > CAJXVA01. The sequence goes on from JANSYI010000021.1 coordinate 166,115, forward strand.
AGTCGCGCCGAGCGACGAGCCGCTGCTGGCCCCGCACCTCGCATCGGCCTCGGTCGACGTCCTCACGTTTGGCAACTCCGAGCGCTGCGACGTCCAGCTCCTCGAGGTGGTCGTGGGCGCGAAGACCTCCGCGACGATTCGGGTTGGCCCGCATGCCCCGGTCTGCGTCGAGGTGCCGCTGTTTGGAGCCCACAACGCGCGCAACGCCGCTGCCGCCCTGGCAGTGGGGCACCGCTTGGGCCTCCCGCTCGAGGCCATGGTCGAGGCGCTCGCGTCGGTGCGGCCCGTGGGGGACCGGGGGCGCGCGGTCGAGTGGAACGGTCACTTGCTGATCGCCGACTGCTACAACTCCAACCCAGGTTCGGTGGAGGCGGCGCTGAGTAGTCTGGCCAAGACGCCGACCAAGGGGCGCCGCGTCGCGGTCCTCGCCGACATGCTCGAGCTCGGGCCGACCGAGGACGAGCTCCACACGCAGTCGGGGTCGCTGGCGGCGAGCCTGGGTGTCGACGTCGTGCTCGGCTTTGGTCCGCTCAGCCGCCACACCGTCGAGGCGGCCGCTGCGGCGGGTGTCGACGCGGAGCACTTCGAGACGATCGACGCCCTCGCGGCGGGTCTCGCGGTCGCGCTGGGTGAGCACGATGGGGTGGCGCTGCTCAAGGGCAGCCGCGGCATGAAGCTCGAGCGCGTGCTCGACGTGCTGGGCTAGCGCGGCTTGGTCACCACGAAGATGCGCTCGTCGGGGGCAGGGTCGCCCGTGGGCTCGCGGGAGAGGTGGTGTCGCTCCACGACCTCGGGGCCGAGCTGCGCGATGTAGTCGAGGGCTTCGACCTCGAAGCCAGCAGCCGTGAGGCGCGCCTCGAAGTCGGCGGCGCCGTAGAAGCGCACGTGGTCTTCTTGGCCGAAGCGGCGACGCCGCTCGGCGGGGTCGGTGACCGAGGGGTCCTCGTCCGTCTCGTTTCGGCCGATCTCGAGCGGGACCTGCAGGATGGCGACACCCCCGGGCCGCAGGATGCGGAAGAGCTCCGACATCGCCTTGCGGTCGTCGTCGACGTGCTCGAGCACGTGGTAGCAGATGACGACGTCCCACGACGCGTCGGGCTGCGCGATGGCGGTGAGGTCGAGCTCGAGGTCGGCCTGCGTGTAGAGGTCGGCCGTCTGGTAGACCAGGCCCTCGCGCGCTCGAAGGTAGCGCTCGATGCCCGCGTTGGGAGCGAAGTGCAGCACGGAGGTGCCCGGGTCGAGCAGGCCTTCGCGGTGGCTGATGTAGTGGAGCATCAGCCTGTGGCGCTCGTAGGCGCCGCAGCTGGAACACTCGGCGTATCGCCGGCCCTTGCGAGTCTTGAAGCGCACCGTCTTGCCGCAGACGGTGCACGGCGCGGGCTCGATGACCTCGTCGTCCGAGAACCAGGATTGGCTGTAGAGGTACGCCGCGGTGCCGACGGCGGCCAGCAGCAGCGCGACGAGGGCGAGCAAGCGCGGGCGGGACCGAGCCACGCCCCGACCCTATCAGCTCTAGCAGGCTGTGGAAGAAGTCCCACGCAGTGCATAACGACGCCCTCACCATGCATAGCGGCGTTGCTCATCGGTCACTGGTGTCCAACCAGCTCCCTCTTCGCGCCTTGCTCTGCATGGCGATGACGCCGTTCTGCATAC
>JANSYI010000042.1 GCA_024742475.1 bacterium
CGAGTCCCGGACCTTCCGAAGGCCCGACTGGTACTACGACCCCGACAACGCCGACAATCCCGAGTCCATCACCCTCACCCGCGTCCGGCCCAACATCTTTCCCGAGCTCGACGACGAACAGCTCTTCGACAAGCTCATGGCACGCTGCAGGGAGATTCAGCTGGCCAAGCAGGCCGAATACAAGGCGAAGAAGTGCCGCTTCATGGGCCTGAAGAAGCTCGCCAAGACCAAGTGGTGGAGGCGCGCCAAGTCGTGGGAGGACCGCTTCACCCAGATCCCCACCGTCGCCGCCTCGGACAAGACCAAGCGCATCGCCCAGCTCGAGCGCGACGCCCAGTGGCGGGCCAAGTACGCCAAGGGCCGCGACGACTTCAAAGCGGGCCGCCCCGCCGAGTTCCCCTACGGCTCGTACTTCCTGCCGAAGACCTACAACCTGCCCGTCGCCAAGCCGCCCTGAGCGGAGGTCATAGGCAGCGAGGACGGCACCGCCCCGAGCGTCGCCGTCCTCGAGCATTGGTTCGAGGTCGCTCGAGCTCGAAACTCTGGCCCAAGAGCGCTCGCAAACGCCCTTGGGCCTCCGTTCTCACGGGTCTCACAGCTCGCACGCGAGCTGAAACGCCCCTCCGGCCGCGCGGCTTCTCGCCGTCCCCGAGAGAGACCTCCCGTCCGGATCTCCACCCGGATCTCCACACTACTCGCGCCGCAGCGGATGCACGAGCGTCGGCATGCGCTCGTGCTCGCCGCGCTCGACGAGCAGCTCGAGCCCGTCGACCAGCAGGTCAGGCGTGGTGATCTCCACGTCGACGGTCTGGCTGAGCACGGAGTCGATGCCAATATCCGCCCCGAACCCGCCGTAAGGCCCCACGGCGATCCGCAGGGGCACGGAGGTCGAGTCGCGGCTCACGGCGCGGATCCTTCGGAGCACGCGCATGGAGGCGGGCGCGAGCACGACGCCGCGCATGAGCGTCTTCTTGCCGCCGGCCTCGAGCCGATAGATGCGCGCGGGGACGGGCAGGGAAATCTTCCCGGTGCCCGCGTACGCGGTGGCGCTCTCTCGCGGCACCGGCCCGAGCAAGGACCCATCGCGGAGCTGCTCGACGATGTACGCCACCTCGTAGCCGTCTTCTCGGGCGCGACGCAGCAGCTCGCGCTCGAGCGCACCGTCGGCCATCTTGCGCTGCGACGCTTCGAGCCGCAGGTTCGACAGCGTGGGCCCGACCTCGAGCGAGGGGCTCATGCGAGCCCGCCCATTGCTGCCCGAGACTTTCTCGTTGGGCGTGCGCGTCATCAACAGGTGCTTCAGCACGCCGCCTTCGACCAACGACAGCGGCGCGGGGCGAACACCTTCGGCGTCGAGCTCGAAGTGACCGAACCCCTCGGCGCTCGGGTCGTCGACCAGGTCGATGTACGGCGGCATGACCGTCTTGCCGTAGCGCTTCTGCCAGCTCGGCTCGAGATCCATCAGGCGCCCGCCGTCGGCCAACGGGGCGGGCGTGCCGGCCACCTCGGTCGCGACCGTGCTGCCCAGGAATTGCCCGGCCGCCTCACCGCGGAAGAGCACCGGACCGTCGTATTCCTCGTCGATCATCGGCGCCTTCGCCAACGCGTCCAGCTCACGCACGACCTGACCAACCATGCCCATCGCGCGCGTCTTCAACGCCTCGTCCACGGTGGGTACGGCGTCGAAGTGCATCGCCAGCGCGTGGTCGAGGTGCATGCCGTCCTCGGCCTTGGTGTCGGCGACGACGGCAATGACCACCCGGTCGTGCGTGCGCGCCATCGAAAGCCCGTCGCTGTCGACCACCGTCTCGTGGCTCTGAAGCACCTGAATGTAGACGTCGCCGTTGTCGATCGACGGCCACTTCGCAAACTCCGCGCTCATCTCCTTGGCGAGCGCTCCGAGCTCGGCGCGCGGCAGGTCGGCGCCCGCCCACTGCGGATCGGTGCGCACCGATGGCGCGGACCCGGTGCGAGCCGTGTAGTCGGCAGGGAGCTCGTCGGCTTCGAGCTGTTCGAGCGCCGCCTGCTTTTGCGCATACGCCTGCGTCGCGCCACGGAACGCAGTATCGAGCGCGAGCCACACCTTGCGGCGCATGTAGTCAGGCGAGGGATTCAGCGGCACGTCGACGCGAGACAGCCCGCCTTCTCCACCGAAGTAGTTGGCGTTGTCCCGCTGCGGCGTGCCCACCCGCAGCTCGGCCACGCCGGCCGACTGACGCTCGAGCACGTCGGTGATCAGCCCGCCGAACGACGCGTCGAGCGAGAGCAGCCGCACCCGCACGTAGCGGACCTCGGCCCGGTAGGGCGCCGGCGCCCCGTCCAGGCGGAGCTCCTCGACGCCGCGGCGCAGCTCGGCTGCCACCGCCTCCGCCTCTCGTGCCCACGTCGAGGGCGAAGCCTTGGAACTCGGCGCAGGGGCGGCAACGCCGGACTCGGGCGCGGCCAGAAGGCACGCCGCGATCAACCACTGCGCGAACATCATCGGGACCTCCTCAGGGTGCTCGTGGGCGGCGGCGGGAGCAGCGGTGGTTTCTCGCGTTCGTGCATCGCTCGTTCGATCTCGATCCCGCGCAGCAGCAGCGATGGGCTCACCGCGCTGACCGGCACCCATCCCGACTCGGCGCCGCACATCCCATTGAAGATGCCGGGCGTGTCGTCGGTGGCCACGATCGTCTCGAACGCCGACAGGGGCGTGCCGACGATCTCCACACCCCGCACCAGCTCGTCGGGCCGACCGTCGGGATAGACGCGAAACACCATCAGCGGCTGAACCTTGAACGCCTGCGGTCCGCTCCGGTCGGTGATCGTGTAGCCACCCTCGATGTCCTTGAACACCAGCCCGTAGGGCTTCTTCTGCCGCTTGACCTCCTCGATGAGGGCCTTGCGCAGCGCCTTGGCGCTCATCGAGCGTCGTGAACTGACGATGAGGTTGCCCTGTCGCGCGACGACCTGGTTGCCCGGCTCGCGCCGTCCGTGCCCGTTGCTCTTGCGAAACGGCGACACCAGCGACCTGCTCAACAAGAACCCCTCGAGCTTGCCGCGTTCGACGAGCACCGAGCGGCGCGAGCGTACCCCCTCGTCGTCGACGAAGTAGTGCCCCGAAAGCGGCACGCCACCGAGCATCGACACCGTCGGGTCATCGATGACATCGAGGAACTTCGGCAGCACCTGCTTGCCGATCATGTCGGTGAACGTCTGGCCCTCGAGATCGTCCTTTTGGCGGTGGCCTTCGAGGCGGTGCCCGAAGATCTCGTGAAAGAACACGCCCGCCGCTCTGCCCTCGAGGATCGCCGGGCCCGTGTATGGGTCGGCGACCGGCGCATTTCTCAGCGCCACCAGCTCATCGCGCAGTCGCGTCGCGGTCTCCATCAGCGTCTCGACCGAGGGCAGCTGGTCGGGCAGATGGGCCTCGAACGTGGCCGTCCGCTGCAGCGTCATGCCGTCGTCGGCTTGTCCGATCGCACCGTAGAGGATCCGCAGCCGGGTGCTCGAGGTCTGCACGCGGGCGCCGTGGCTGTCGACGAAGTACGTGTTGTCGACCACCGCCGAAAAGGTGACGTTGCTCTGCAGCACCGCGTCATCGGCTGCGAGCTCGGCGGAGACCTCTTGAAGGACCCCCCTGTACTGCGCTCGAATCGGCGCGAGGTCCATCGACGCCTCGGGCTCGACGTGCGTGAGCGGCTCGCCCAACGAGAAGTCCGGGTGGGACTCGCCGTCGCCCTCCGAGCGCAGCTGCTCTGCACTGAGCACCTCCCGGTAGGAGGCGACCGCCTGCTGATACTGCGCGTCGGTGTCGATCCAAAGCCCCTGCGCCAGGGAGAGTTCGTCGTCGCCGAGCGAGATCGGCAGCCCTGACCCCAACCCGTTGCCCGGGCCGTAGTCACCGTCGACCGCGTGGCTGTTGTCGAGTTCTTCGCTGCCCACGCGCACGTCCACGTCGACCGCGCGATCACGATCGACCTGGTCGCGCAGCATCGCGCCGGCCTCGGCCACCATCCACAGCTCGGTGCGATCGGTCAGCTCGTAGCCCAGGTAGTACGCCGGCTCTTCAACCGCGTCGCCTTGCAGCTGCGCAAAGTTGCGCTCGAGCTCGCGCTCGAGCATGGCGAGCACCTGTGCCTCCTCGCCCTCCTCCGCCTCGGCGCGCTCGATGCGGACCTTCTTCGCCTCGCCACCGCGGCTGGATGCTCCCCAAACAGCCGGGTCGGGTTGCCCCGCAATTCCCGGTCGACAGCCGAGCGTGAGCAAGGCCGACAAGCCCAGCAAGGTGGCGCGCATCATCGGCGCAAGGATAGCCCGATTGTTCTACTTCTGGCTGGGCAGCTTGATCTGCGGCTTGTCCGGGAGATCCTTGCCCCGCGGACGGTACAGGACCGCCACGCGCCCGATGACCTGGGTGAGGTCCGCGCCGACCGCCTGGGCGAGCGCGGCGCTGGTGTCCTTGCGATCACCGTCGAAATTCTGGCCGAAGCGCACCTTGATCAGCTCGTGTTCGGCGAGCGCGTCCGCGACGGCGCCTTCGACCCCCTCGGTGAGGCCACCTTGGCCGATCTGCACCAGCGGGTTGAGGTCGTGTGCGAGGGCCTTGAGGTGTGCGCGGTCCTTGCCCGTGATGCTGGGGGGTTGAAGCTCGTTCATGACGGAGTCCAGCGAAGCCAGAGAAGAAACTCGACGTTACCATCGCGGCCGGAGATCGGCGACGTGACTTCGCCCAGGCACGCGAAGCCGTGCTCGGTGGCCGCGGCCTTGACCGACGCCACCGCGTCGGCGCGGGCCTGCTCGTCTCGCACGATGCCGCCCTTGCCCACCCGGTCCGGTTCGAGCTCGAACTGCGGCTTGACGAGCACCACGGCGTCGGCGCCCGGGCTGAGGAACGGGGGCAGGTGGGGCAGCACCTTGGCCAGCGCGATGAAGGAGCAGTCGGCAACCACCAGCGAGATGGGCTCGCCCACCTGCTCGGGCGCGAGCTTGCGGATGTTCTGCCGATCGAGCACCACCACCCGCGGGTCCGAGACCAGCTTCCACGCGAGCTGCCCGTAGCCGACGTCGATTGCGAACACCTTGTCGACGCCCCGCTGCAGCAGGCAGTCGGTGAAGCCACCCGTCGATGCGCCAACGTCCATCGCGACGCGGCCACCGACCTCGAGCCCTTCGAACGCATCGAGGGCGCCAGCCAGCTTCACGCCCCCTCGGGACACGTACGGGTGCAGCTGACCGACGACCGTGATCTCGGCGTCCACCGCCACCGCGGTGCCCGGCTTGTCGACCTTCGTATCCTCGACCCGGACCTTGCCGGCCATGATGAGCGCTTGCGCACGCGTCCGCGTCTCGACCAGCTCCCGCGCCACCAACAGCTTGTCCAGCCGCTCCTTGTTGCTCTTGCCCACCACTGACCTTCTTGCGTGTAGCCTCTAGCGGCCCATGCGTGACTTCCTCGAGCGCCTCGCGCGTCCCGAAGACCGGTCGATTCTGGCGCTTCTCGTCATCATCGTGGGCTACGCGGTGTGGGGCCTCGTGGTGGGGTTTCGCAGAAAAACCGCGAACGAACCAGCCTCGCCGGACGCGCAGCCCGCGGGCCCCGATGAATCGGCCTGACTTCCGCGCTTGCGCCCCCTCGATCCGTCCGCTACCTTCGCTCGTCCAAAACGGGGCCGTAGCTCAGCTGGGAGAGCGGTGCGTTCGCAATGCACAGGTCAGGGGTTCGATCCCCCTCGGCTCCACTTCAAACCCCGAGGCATCCCGCCTCGGGGTTTTTTCTGGGCTGTTTCCCGCCTCGGGGCTGATCGTCTCGCCCGGCGCCGTATACTTGGCGGCGGGAACCCGATGTACAAGCTCTTCAAGCGGTCGCACATCCCGGGCCTGTTCGAAGTTCAGGTCTCCGGCGCCTGCGATACGGGCATCGCCCGTGACCACAACGAAGACGCCATCGCCATCCAAGAGGACGACGGGCGCGGCTACCACCTGTCGATCGTCTGCGACGGGATGGGTGGGCACAGCGCAGGTGAGGTCGCCTCCGCGCTCGCCGTGGGCGTCATCGGAGACTTCATCGCGACCAACTTCGGTCGCGCCGACCCCGACGTGCTGCTTCGCGAGGCGTTCTCGCGCGCGGGGGCGGCCATCGACGACCAGGCCGCGCACAACCCCAACGCCCACGGCATGGGTTGCACCTGCGTCGCGGTCCTCGGCGTCCGCGAGCGGCTCTGGGTCGCCCACGCCGGAGACTCGCGGGCCTATCGCATGCGGCCCGACGGCGCCGAGCAGATCACGGTCGACCACACCATGGTCCAAGAGCTCGTCGAGCAGGGCCTGCTCACCCCCGCCCAGGCGGCCAACCACCCCTACCGCGGCCGCATCAGCCGATGCTTGGGTCACGGCAAGGCCAAGAGCGACGCCGACGTCAACGAGGTCGAGCTCGACAAGGGCGACAACATCCTCATCTGCAGTGACGGGCTGAGCGACGTCGTCACCCTCGAGGAGCTCGCGGCCCTGGTGGGGCAGCGCGACGTCCGCGATGCATCCCGCCGCCTCATCGAAGCCGCCAACAAGGCCGGGGGACCCGACAACATCTCGGCCATCGTGATGCGCCGGGTCGTCTGAATGACGAGCGGCGTCCGATACGGCGGCGGCCTGCCCAAGATCGACGCCCGCGCGCTGGACGACGAAGAGCTGCTCGAGGTGCGCCGAGCCCTGCGGAGGGCACGGGGCTGGCTCGGCGGGGCGGCCCTCATCCTCGCGGCCGCAGGCGCGGCCTCCGTGGCAGATGTGCCGCTGCACCCCGTCCAGGTCTTCATCGCGTGCATCGCCATCGCCGCGTGCGTCGTCGCGGTCGCGATCGGTTCTCTGGCCGTACGCACGGGCGTCGCGGCCGCGCTTGCAGCCCAAGCCGTCGTCGTCTGGATGGCATCGGTGATGCCCGAGGCCCGGCCTCCTCACCCGTGGATCATCGCTGCGCTCCAGCTCGGCACGGTCGCGGTCTCGGCTCGACTCGTCCTGCTTCGCCTGCGCGACGCATGGGCAATGGAGAGGCGACGATCCGCTGTGTTGCACGACCTCCGCGAGCGCAACGTCGATCGGTGCGCGGGACGACTGCGGGCGCTCGCGCAGACCCGCACCTTCGGGGACTTGCAGCGACGCGGAGAGATCGCAGCGCCCCAGACACGACACGAGATCGAGCTGCTGCCGCGGTCAGGCTTCATCCTTCGCGTCGACGGTCGTCCACTGAGCCGGCCTCTGCTCGCCCCGGTGACCTCGGTGGCGCCGGCGGTCCCCCACGCCCTTCGTGTCGCCCTCCCCGCCGACCTCCGCGCGATCGCCTCCCCGACCGTACAGCTCGAGCGTCGCAGCCTCACGCCCGCCGAGCGGGAAGAGCTCGCTGCACGGGCGACATCGATGCGCCGTCCTCCATGGTCGATCTACGTCGCCGTGCCCGCCGTGATGCTCACAGCCTCGTGGCAATGGGAACACACGGGCGCCCAAGACTCGTGGCTCGGCCTCGCCGCGATCGCGGCGTACCTGTTCGGCGGAGCCGCGGCGCTGCACTGCATTCAACGACTGCGCAACGCGTCCCGACTCCACGACGATGCGGACCTGCGGTGGCTCGTGACGGTGACCGAACGCGACGCACCGCAGGGCACCGCCCCTCACCTCGAGATGCTTCCGGTCTCCCGACTCGCCTGGACCGAGCACGCCCGCCCGGCAACGTGGCGCCTCGACACGTAGAACACCCACACCAGGACCGGCTATCATCGGACGGGATGGTCGGGGGGATACGATGGGCGTTGCTGGGCGTCGTGACGTGGTGCGCGTCATCCTGCGCGGCGACGACCTTCCAGTGCTCCGACACCGGTGAGTGTGCCGGCCGCCCCGGCGGGGTTTGCGAGCCGACGGGCTGGTGCAGCTTTCCGGATGACGCGTGCCCCAGCGGTCGCCGCTACGGCGAGTTCTCGGGCGGTTCGTTCTCGAACGAGTGCGTGTCGACGAGCGAACCCACATCGACATCGACGACCGTAGTCGGCTCGGAATCGACGACCACGTCATCCCCGGCCACCCTCTCGAACTCCGGCTCGACCGTCAGCACCTCCGGAGGGTTCGCGACGACCGGCACGACGGAGACGACGACGCTCGACATCGAGCCGACCGACACCGCGGGCGACTCGACGACCACGACCGAGGGCTCAGGGGAAGCCTCCACGACGGCGAAGGGCGGCTCGTCGAGCACCGGCGCGTCCCCGCAGGTCCTCGAGATCACATCGACGCTCGCCGCCTGCACCGATCCCACGAGCAACTCCCCGGCGACCTGCGAGCAGAGCACGCAAACCCAGGGGATGAGCATCGACACCGCGAACAGTGCCTTGATGAACGCCCCAACCACGGGGTTCATCGCGTTCGAAATCGACGGCGGACTGGCGGGTGCCACGGTGCTCAGCGCCGAGCTTCGCCTCACCGCGACCGACGACATCAACGCCGCATCCACCGCGCAATCGGGCGAGGTCTGGCGATGCCAGCCGTTCACCCTCGCCTCGCTGTCCGCGGGCCAGCCCCCCTTGCTCGGCGAGGACCCCGTCGCCATGGACCAAGGGGCCGTCGCGACGAGCGAAGAGGTCACGTGGGACATCGACCCCGCAGACATCGACCTCACCTCGACGTTCTACATCGCGGTCGTGCCAACCTCTCCTTTGGGCGTCGACTACTGGAACAGCGAGGGCATGCACCCCCCGGTGCTGCGTCTCGTGGTCGAGTCGTAGAACCCTCAGCCCTCGGTATCGCACAGCTCGCTCGAGTCGGACTCGCAGGCGATCAGCTCGGCGGTTGCGGCATCGATGGTGGCGGTGTTCGACGTGAAGGTGCACTCGTCGGACTCCTCTCCGGTCGAGAACACCACGACGCTCGGGTCGAAGGTCGAGTCGCCGAAGCCCAGGCCCCCGCTGCACGGGACGTACTCGGCAGTTCCCAGACAACCGCTTGCAGTGGCCTCGACATCGGCCTGCGGCGCGAAGGAGGGCAGCGTCGGGGCGGCCGCGACGATCTCGGAGATCTCGGCGAGGACCACCTCCGGGTCGATGTCCTGAATGCAGCGCGACTCCAGCGAGGCGTACCAGTCGGAGTACAGCGCGAGCGAGACGCAGAAGATGTCCGCCCCACCTGCGCCCTGCCCCAGCTGCACGCCAAAGTCGAGCAGCGCGATGTCGTCTGCGCGCCCGAGCGTATCGATCTCCGCCTCGATCGACGCGGCGATCTCGAGCGCCTCGGGGGTCTGCTCCCCCGCGGGGCTCGACGCTTCGCAGCCTTCATGGTCCAGCGGCGAGGCGTCGGCGCCACCGCTCGAGGACCCGCTGCTTCCATCATCCGTACCGCTCGATCCCCCGTCGGTCTCGGCGCTGCCATCGGTCCCGCCCGAGCTCGTAGCGCCTTCGGCCTCAGAACCGCTCGAGCCTCCTCCGTCGGCGCTCCCGGAGGCGGTCGACGCGTCGGTGCCACAGGCAGCGAGCGTGAGGGCGGTCAGGAGGGTCGAGGTGCGAACGAGCCAAGGCATCGAGCCGCGTTGGTGCAATCCACGGGCCAGGTGCATTCGAGCCTGGCCGTGTGGACTCCGATGCCCGGTGCCTGACACCGATGACTCGCCGGGCGCGACCGGCACGACAGGGCTGTCGCGGCGCGTGTGCGCGAGCACCCGAGGGCGGCCGACGCTGCCCTACGTTCAAGCCGACTTGCGCGCCCCGGTGGGTCGATCGGGGTCGTAGCCGAGGCTCGGTGCGAGGAGCCGCTCACACGCCTGCACGCTGATCCCCTTGCGCGCCGCGTAGTCCTCGACCTGGTCCCGCCCCACGCGCCCGACCGTGAAGTAGCGGCACTGCGGGTGCCCGAAGTAGATACCGCTCACGCTGGCCGCCGGGGTCATCGCGAAGCTCTCGGTGAGCGAGACGCCGACCGATTCCGCGCCGAGCAGATCGAAGAGCTTGGGCTTCTCGCTGTGATCCGGGCACGCGGGATAACCAAACGCCGGGCGAATGCCGCGATACGCCTCGGCGATGAGCTGGGCCTTGGTCAGCGACTCCTCGGCTCCGTAGCCCCACGCCTTTCGAGCCTGCTCGTGCATCCACTCGGCGAACGCCTCGGCGAGCCGATCGGCGAGCGACTTCACCATGATCGCGGAGTAGTCATCGCCCTGGGCCTCGTACTCGGCGGCGATGGCTTCGGCACCCAGGCCCGACGTGACGGCGAAGCCACCGAGGTAGTCGGGGCCCTCTCGAGGGGCAGCGACGAAGTCGGAGAGGCACAGGTACGCCTCGGTGCCCGAGCGGCTCGTCTGCTGGCGCAGCATGTTGAAGCGTAGCCGCTCGTCGGATCGCGCCTCGTCGGTGTAGAGCACCACGTCGTCGCCATCGCGCTGCGCGGGCCAGAAGCCATACACGCCCTTGGCTTGAAGCCGACCGCCCTCGATGAGCTCATCGAGCATCCGGCGTCCGTTGTCGAACAGCTCGCGCGCGGCCTCCCCGTACTTGGGGTGCGAAAGAATCTTGGGGTAGCGCCCCTTGAGCTGCCACGCGGAGAAGAAGAACGTCCAATCGATGTACTCGGCCAGCTCGCCCAGGGAGGGAGCGACCTTGCGGGTGCCCAGGAAGGAGGGCTTGCTCAGGACGTCGGTGCCTCGCTCGAGCACCGGTGGCTTCGAGCGTGCCGCCTCGAGCGACAGCAGGGCCTTCATGGGACCGCCGTGGTGGAGTTGCCGCATGCGCTCCTGCTCTGCCCGGTTCGTGCGATCGAGTTCCCCGCGTCGCTTCGGATCGAGCAGCGCGCTGACGACCCCAGCCACGCGCGACGCGTCGGCCACGTGCACGGTGGGCTCTTCGTACTTGGGTGCGATCTTCACGGCGGTGTGCTGGCGTGAGGTCGTGGCGCCGCCGATGAGCAGCGGCACCTCGAACTCCTGCCGCTTCATCTCGGAAGCCACGTGCACCATCTCGTCGAGCGAGGGCGTGATCAGCCCCGAGAGCCCGATGATGTCGACGCCGTGCTCACGGGCGGCCTCGAATATCTTGGTGGCGGGCACCATGACGCCCAGGTCGACGACCTCGTAGTTGTTGCACGCGAGCACCACACCGACGATGTTCTTGCCAATGTCGTGCACGTCGCCCTTGACGGTGGCCAAGAGCACCTTGCCCTGCTTGCGGATGCCTCCGCCTTGGGCCTTGAGCTCCTCCATGTAGGGCTCGAGATAGGCCACGGCGCGCTTCATCGCGCGCGCGCTCTTGACGACCTGCGGCAAGAACATCTTGCCCTCGCCGAACAGGTCACCGACGACCTTCATGCCGTCCATGAGCGGGCCCTCGATCACCTCGAGGGGGCTGGGGAGCTCGAGTCGAGCCTCTTCGACGTCGTCCTCGATGTAGTCGAGGATGCCGTGCACGAGCGCGTGACTCAGCCGCGACGCGACCGAGGCTTCGCGCCACGACAGGTCGACGACGTTCTGCTTGGCCTTGCCCTTGACGGTGTCGGCGAAGGACACCAGCCGCTCGGTTGCGTCAGGGCGCTTGTTGAAGATGACGTCATCGACGTGCGCCTTGAGCTCGGGCTCGATGTCGTCGTAGACGACCAGCTGACCGGCGTTGACGATGCCCATGTCCAGCCCGGCCTTGATGGCGTGGTAGAGGAACACCGAGTGCATCGCCTCGCGCACCCCGTTGTTGCCTCGGAACGAGAACGACAGATTGCTGATGCCGCCGCTGACCTTTGCACCCGGGCAGCGCTCCTTGATCTGGCGAGTGGCCTCGATGAAGTTAATCGCGTAGTCGTTGTGCTCCTCGAGCCCGGTGGCGATCGCCAGCACGTTGGGGTCGAAGATGATGTCGGTCGGGTCGAAGTCGAGCTTGGCCCGCAGCAGGTCGTAGGCGCGTGCGCAGATCTCGACCTTGCGCTCCGCCGTGTCCGCCTGGCCGACCTCGTCGAAGGCCATGACCACCACGGCTGCCCCGTAGGCCTGGACCGTGGCCGCCTTGTCGAGGAAGTCCGCCTCGCCCTCCTTGAGCGAGATCGAGTTGACGATCGCCTTGCCCTGCACGCACCGAAGCCCGGCCTCGATGACCGACCACTTCGAGCTGTCGATCATGATCGGCACGCGGGAGATCTCGGGCTCGGCGGCGATCAGCTTGAGGAACCGCTCCATCGCCGCCTCGGAGTCGAGCATGCCCTCGTCCATGTTGATGTCGATGATGTTGGCGCCTCCGCGGACCTGGCCGACGGCGACCTCGAGCGCGGTGGTGTAGTCCTCCTCCTTGATCAGCCGCGCGAACCGGCGTGACCCGGTGACGTTGGTGCGCTCGCCGACCATGATGAAGTTACTCTGCGGGCTGACGACGAGCGGCTCGAGGCCCGAGTAGACGGAGTCGGGCGACTCGAGCGTGGGCACCTCGCGGGGGGCCACGTCACCCAGGCGCTGCACGATGGCCTCGATGTGCTCGGGCGTCGTACCGCAGCAGCCACCGACGATGTTGACCAGGCCGGACTCGGCAAACTCGAGCAGCTCGCCCGAGGTCATGTGCGGGTGCTCGTCGTACTCGCCAAAGGCGTTGGGCAGACCCGCGTTGGGGTAGCAGCTCACGAAGGTGTCGGCGATCTCGGCCAGCTTGGCGACGTAGGGGCGCATGTCCTTGGCCCCGAGCGCGCAGTTGACCCCCACCGCCAGCGGCTTGGCGTGCTCCACCGAGGCCCAGAACGCCTCGATGGTCTGGCCCGAGAGCGTGCGCCCCGAGCGGTCGGTGATCGTGACCGAGAGGATGATCGGCAGGTCGACGCCCGTGGCCTCCCGCGCGTCGTGAATCCCCATGATCGCCGCCTTGGCGTTGAGCGTGTCGAAGATCGTCTCGACGAGCAGCACGTCGGACCCGCCGTCGATGAGTCCGCGGGCCTGCTCGGCGTACGCCTCGCGGACCTCGTCGAAGCTGACCGCTCGAAAGCCGGGGTCGTTGACGTCCGGAGACAGCGAGAGCGTCTTGTTGGTGGGGCCGATGGCGCCGGCGACGAAGCGAGGGCGGCTGGGGTCCTTCTTGGTCCACGCCTCGCACGCCTGCTTGGCGATGCGTGCCGCCTCGACGTTGATCTCGTAGGCGAGCGCCGACAGGTCGTAGTCGGCTTGGCCGATGGACGTCGCGCTGAAGGTGTTGGTCTCGATGAGGTCGGCCCCCACGGCGAGGAAGCTGTCGTGGATCTGCCGTACGACGTCGGGGCGGGTGAGCACGAGGATGTCGTGGTTGCCCTTGAGATCCGAGGCGTGATCGACGAAGCGGTCACCGCGATAGTCGGCCTCGACGAGGTCCTCCTTTTGCAGGGACGTGCCGGTGGCTCCGTCGAGAAAGAGGATGCGCTGCCGCAGCTGGGCTTCGATCGATGAACGGGAGGAGGCGGTCATGGGGAATCGCTTTCAGCTGACGCAGACCTGCGCGTTGGGAGGACGTGACGCGAACGCCGTCACCACGCGGAAGTACGGCTTCCGACGCTCTCGCGCCGCGACGCCGCACAGGGGGACCTCGAAACCACGCTCACCCAGCAGGTCACGGAGCGCGTCGGGGGAGAAGCCCGCGTTGACGTGGTCGTAGGCTTCGGAGACCGAGCGGTGCTCGTGTTGGTCGAGGGTGACGACCACGAGGCGCCCCCCGGGCCGGAGCACCCGAAACGCCTCGGCGAGCGCGTCGGCTGGCTTCTGAGCGTAGGTGAGCACGTGAAACATGAGCACCTGGTCGTAGGATGCCGACGCCATCGGCAGCGCGTGCATGTCGGCGGCGATGAAGGAGAGGTTGGGCATCGAAGCCAGCCGAGCCTCGGCTGCGCTGAGGACCTTGTCGCTCGAGTCGACGCAGGTGTACGTGCGAGCGCGGGGCGCGAGGAGCTGCGCGAGCACGCCGTCGCCCGCCCCGATGTCGAGCACGTCTCCGAGCTCGACCAGGCCGATGACCCCGCGCGCCAACGCCTCCCAGGTGCGACCCGGGGAGTAGTGGTGTTCCATCCGGCCCGCGACTTGGTCGGGCCACGCGCGCCCGTCGGTGCGAGCCTCGACCGCCTCGGCGCATCGCGAGGCGTCGTCGTCGAGCAGCGCGTCGTCGACCTGGCTGCGCACGACGTCCCAAACCCGCCGAACGGCTTGCGGCATGCGATCCTCTTCGAGCCGATAGAAGGTCGACACGCCGACCTTGCGATCGAGCACCGCGCCCGCGTCCCGCAGCCGACCCAGGTGCGTCGAGACGCGCGACTGCGACAGCCCCGTGATCCGGGTCAGCTCGGTGACGGTGAGCTCTTCGCGACCCAGGAGCGCCAGCAGGCGCAGCCGCGTGGGATCGGCGAAGAGCGACATCAGCGCGGTGTGGGCGGAGAGATCCATATATATCCGGGAAACCGGATGAACGGATACGTAGCGCGAGTCGAGCCGGGCATCAAGCCGCTTTGGCCCGTTCTCGGAGGTTTCGGGCAGTTTTTCCGCGGCTGAGATACGATCGCCCCCGGTCATGCGCTGCGGTCGAACACCCTGGCTGCGATGGGTCGTGGTTCTGTGCTTGCTCCTGTTCGCGGCAACTGCGCAGGCGGCGGTCGAGATCGCGGGTCCGCCCCCGGGCTGGGATGGCCGACCATCGCCCGCCGCTCGCGAGCGTGCGTCGAGCTGGGCCGAGGCGCTCGAGGGCCGCGTGAGCGCGGTGTACTCGCCGCGATCGCAGGACGGATTCGCCGAGACGCTGGCGGTGCTCACCCTTCGGGGCGCGATGCACTCCGGCGCCGACCTCGATCCCGAAGCCGCGCTCTCGGACGCCGTCGGCTCGCTGTTCGAGTCCGAGCCCGAGTCGCCGCGCTTCGTCGAGGGGACCGAGAGCGGGCCGATCGTCACGGGCATCTGGGACGAAGGCGACGTGACCTACGAGGTCGCGGTCGTCAGCGCGGGCCCCAACCGCGCGGCCGTGATCCTTGCCGTGCGATCGG
Organism: bacterium; assembly: GCA_024742475.1. Lineage (GTDB taxonomy): Bacteria > Myxococcota_A > Polyangia > Nannocystales > Nannocystaceae > CAJXVA01. The sequence continues at coordinate 14,962 of JANSYI010000042.1, forward strand.
CCGAGCGATCCCTCTACGCGAAGATCTTCGACGAGGTCGTCCAGAGCATCAGCGGTGCGGTGGCGCCCGTCACCGCCTTCGAGCTCCAACGCTTCCGCGTCGGGGTCGCGGTGTGCTGGCTCGCGGCGCTGGTGCTCGGCTGGATCGGCGTGAGCACGACGTCGTACGGGCGCGACGGCGCGGCTTCGGTCGGACGCATGGTCGCCGGCAGCGCGATCTTCCTCGCGCTGTTCGCCGCGGGCGGCACGTTCATCTGGCTGCGAGGCTCGGAGACGGCGCTGCAGCTCGCGAGCGTCTCTCGTTTCACCGTCGCCACCGAGGTGGCCGCAGGCGGCATCGTCGTCGCGCTCATCGCCTGGTTCATCGGAACCCTGCGAGACAGCACGGTCCGCCGCGTCGAGAGTGCGCCCGCCGGCGGCTCGTTCTCCCCCTCGGCCAACCAGCGCACGCTGACCAACAACCTCGTCCCTCCGAATCAGCCGGCGGCGCTGACCGATCCCGGCCACGGGATGAGCCCCGACGCGCTCGAGGACGCCGACGAGGCGATCATGAAGAAGCGTGAGCCCTTGGCCACCCTCGTCGGCACGCCCTCGCTCGCGTCCGGAAGTGGAGATCCCGCCTTCGACGAGATCTGGGCCAAGGCGCAGGCCGCCGCCGATGCCGAGGCCGAGGCCGAAGCCGCCGCGGAGGCCGCCCACGCCAACCAGGCGACCACCCAGCTCACCGCGCCAAACTTCGAGGTCCCCGAGGAGGTCCTCGACCCCCCGAAAGAAGATCCGCGCTCGGAGTCGGGCACCATCGTCGGGCCGGCGCCCGCACCCGAGGCGGCCGCCCAGCCCAAGAAGAAGGTCAAGACGAAGACCGCGGTGCTTCAGTTTCCGCCGCCGATGTCCGAAGACTGAGCGACGCGCGGGCTCAGTAGCCGCGCGGGGGTCGGATCTCGATGCCGACCATGAGGTCTCGCTCTCGGACCACGTCGAGGTAGTACGCGGCCGGCTGACCACCGAGCACCTCGCCGGCCTCGAAGAGGGCTTCGAGCTTCTTCCGCAGGTCGCCCAGGTGCTTGCCCGGCGGCAAGCCGAGGCCCGACATGAGCAGGTTGCCCAGCCCAGCGGGCAGCGGCTGCGGCTTGGCATCTTCGGCCGCGAGCGCTTCGATGCGCTGGTCGAGCGCGTGAATCGAGCGAAGGCACGCCGCGCGCTTGCCCGGACGCTTGGAGGTGATGTCGGCGCGGCCGAGGTCGAGCAGATCGCGGAGGAACGGGGCGGTCTCCCGGGCGAACCGGCGCACGGCCGAGTCGGTCCACGACGGCTCGTACTGCCCGGGCCGGAGGTGATGCCGGATGAGCTCCTCGATCATCGTGCGCTCGTGCTCGGGAAACGCGATCCGTCGAGCGGGGCCACGACGGAACATGCGAACACCCTCCTCGGCGTGGCCGTGGAACGTGACCTTGCCGCCAGGGAGGAAGCGGCGCGTGGGGACCTTGCCGATGTCGTGAAGCGCCGAAGCCCACCGCACGATCGGACGCGGCACCGCCTGACGCACCACCGTCTTGGTGTGATCCCAGACGTCCTTGTGGCGTCGACCTCCCTCCTGGGAGAAGTCGTGGGTCGCGTCGAGCTCGGGCAGGATGTGAACGAGGATCCCCGCGTCGCGTAGCCACTGCAGCGCGGTGTGGGGGTGCTTGTCGCAAAGCGGCGGGGTGAGCAGCTCGTACAGCGTCGCCGGAGGGATCTCGAGGACGCGCTCGGCGTGCGCGGCGATCTCCGCGGTCAACGAGGCCTCCGGCATCGTGCCAGTGCTTGCCACCTCCATCAGAGGGGCGAGGAGCATTCGCGGGTCGAGGTCGCTCATCGTCGCCGAGCCGTGCGGGCGTGTATCACGAAACGTGGGTACGACACGATTCGGGCCGTGGTACGCTGCTCGTCACTCATGGGAGCGCAGTCCCCGCAGCTCGGGTACAACCACAACATCCCTCACCGGGGACGGCTGTATCACGTGCAGACCGAGGATTCAGGCGTCGCCAAGGCGCACATCTTCACGCACATCTTCTACGACGGCACGATCATCTCGAGCAACAAGGTCGAGTATCGCGCGCAGATCGAGGAGCACGGCGAAGGTGACGACCTCGATCCGGTCGTCATCGGCTTGATGCAGGAATCGCACAAGTCGATGATCAAGCGGCTCCGCAAGGCGGAGTTCGACGAGAAGATCTTCGCGACCCTGGGGCCGCACCCCGACGAGGAGCAGGACGAGGCGGCCGATGCCGCGCCTGCGCCCGCGGCCGCGCCCGAGGGCGAGAAGCGGCCGCAGCGTCGCCCCGTCCCCGAGCCGCGCGAGGTCGAGCCACAGGGTCCGCCGCTGACCCCGGGCAAAGCCGGTCCCACGGTCGACCCCAGCCTCTCGCATCCGGTGTACGCCTCGCAGGAGGCGCGAACGCAGGTGGCCGCGAGCGCGGCCGGCCACGGACAGAAGCGCTCCAGCCGAGGCCCGGGTCGCATCCGCCGACGAGCGATCGGCGGCATCGGTGGCACCGGCGTCAAGGTCGGAACCACGCCCGTGGCCGAACGCCGCGACATCATCGTCGGCAAGTTCGCAAGCGAGCACCAGGCCGAGCTCGACGAAGAGATCCTGGCCCTGCTGCGCGAAGACGCCTGACGCCGTACTGTCGTCGGCGCCATGACTACGCCCAGCTCTACGCCCAGCTCTACGCCCAGCTCTACGCCCAGCTCCTTGGGAGCGTTCTCGATCAGCCTCGCCGTCGCCGACCTCAGCGCGTCCAAGGCCTTCTACACGAAGCTCGGATTCGAGGTCGCCGGGGACTACGCCGAACAGGGCTGGGCCATTCTGCGCAACGGCACCGTCACGATCGGCCTGTTTCAAGGCATGTTCGAGCGCAACCTGCTGACATTCAACCCCGGCTGGGACGCGAACGCCAACCCCGTCGAGTCGTTCACCGACGTCCGGGAGCTTCAGGCGAAGCTCGAAGCCGACGGCGTCGAGTTTCAGTCGAAGGCCGACCCCGACGGCGAAGGACCCGCGAGCTTCGTCGTGACCGACCCCGATGGGAACCCGGTCTTGATCGACCAGCATGTCTAGAGGTCTGGGTTCTCCCCGAGTCCGCATCCTCGCGCTGGCCTCGCTGGCGCTGTCGATCGTCCTCGGCGTGGTCTGGGCGTTTCGCAACCTACCCATCCGCTTCGAGCGGACGATCCGCGGGTTCGAGGCGTACGACCGCGCGCACGGCTGGCCGGAGGATGCGGTGCTCTTCGTGGGCAGCTCGTCGATCCGCAAGTGGCCGATCGACGCGTCGTTTCCCAACTACGCCACCATCCACCGCGGGTTCGGGGGCTGCTTCCTCTCCGACGTCGACCACTTCGCCGACCGCATCGTCTTCCCCTACGCCCCGCGCGTCATCGTGCTGTATGCCGGTGAGAACGACATGGACGACCGGCGCTCGGCCGAGCAGGTGTTCGAGACCTACCGGCGCTTCGCCGAGCGGACGCAGGCCCGGCTCCCCCGCACGCAGCTGCTGTACCTGCCGATCAAGCCGACGCCCGAACGCTGGGCGCTGTGGCCGGAGATGAAGCGCGCCAACGCACGCATCGCCGCGTACATCGAGCACCACCCGCAGCAGCACTACGTGGACACCGCGACCCCGATGCTCGGCGAGGACGGCCGCCCGCGGCCGGAGCTCTATGCCGACGACGGGGTCCATCTGAGCCCGGCCGGCTACGCCCTGTGGACGCGCATCGTCGAGCCATACCTGGAGCCCTGAGGGCGGTCGCGAAAAAAATCGGGATCAATCCGCCGTCCAGACCGACAGGCAGGGCGGACCAACCGATGCGTGATCTTCGAACCACACTCGCAAGCGCTGCTCTCCTCCTGCTCGTTCCGGCCTGTGACTCATCCGAGGGAGGCGATGGCGGCGGCAAGAAAGAGGCTGCGGCAAGCTCCGAAAAATCCGCGGCATCGAAGTCCTCGGACGGCAAGGGCGCAGCCGCCACGCTCGGCGCCGTCCAGGTCGCCGCTGGAAACAGCGCCGCGTGCGCGCTCATGAGCGACGGCACGGCACGGTGCTGGGGGCGGAACAACAAGGGCGAGCACGGCATCGAGCCCTCGGACATCGACGCCGCGACCCCGGTCGCGGTCCCCGGCGTCGCCGATGCGACCGACATCTGGATGGGCGGCGACTCGGGCAGCTCGGGCGACATGGCCTGCGTGCGGACCAAGGCCGGCGCGATCCGCTGCTGGGGCAGCGCGGCCAACAAGCCCAAGGCCGATGGCAAGAAGTGGACGAGCGCGGCCGAAGAGATCCCCGAGCTCAACGGCGCCAAGGACGTCGCGCTCGGAGGCGGCACGCAGTACGCGATCTTGCCCGACGGCTCGGTGACCGCGTGGGGCAGCACGGCCTTCAATGCGATCGGCGACGGCGACACGAAGAGCCACGACAAGGGCCTCACGAAGGTGCCGGGCGTCTCCAAGGCCACGGCCCTGGCCGCCGGTCAAAACCACGCGTGCGCGCTGCTCGAGGACGGCACGGTGACCTGCTGGGGCTACGTGAGCCCCAAGCAGGCGCCCAAGAAGATCGACGGGCTCACCGGCGTCGTGGCGATCGGCTCGGGCTCGGGCAACAGCGACACGTGTGCGATCACCAAGGACGAGAAGGTGCACTGCTGGGGTGAGCAACAAGAACCCCGCGAAGAGGAGGGCCTCACGGGGGCGACGCTCATGCGCGCACGCAACCACAAGTGCGTGATGACCAGCGCGGGCGACGTACAGTGCTGGGGCTACGGAGATCGCGGCCAGCTGGGCACCGGCGAGACCAAGGGCAACAACCGCGACAAGACGCCGGTGGTCGACCTGGGCAAGGCCGTGCACATGGATGTCGGCATGAACTTCGCCTGCGCCGCACTGCAGAGCGGAGACGTGAAGTGCTGGGGTTGGAACAACCGCGGTCAGCTCGGCGATGGCACCCTCATCGACAGGTCCAAACCCGTGATGGTGGCGGGGCTGACCGAAAAGACCCTGCCCCCCGCCAAGGACGGGTCCGACCAGCCGCAGGTGGCCGACGTGGCGATGGACTGGAGCGGGCTGCCGGACAAGTGCACCAAGCCGACCAAGATCGAGGCGAAGAACGAGTACCTCGTCGGCGACTTCGACGTGCAGAGCGCGTACGCGACCTCTCGCGGGGATGGCAAGTACGTCGACGTCAACCTCGCGACCTATCCGATGGACCCCAAGCGGCCCAGCGACGGGCCTCGCGGCAAGCAGTTCCAGCTCAACCTCAGCTTCGGCAAGGTCAACCTCGACTCCAAAGAGGCGTTCCCGGTCGACGTCGGGGAGTACGTGCTGAGCTTCAAGGAGGAGCGCAAGGTCGCCAGCACCGTTCGGCACAAGTCGGGCAGCTCCACGCTCATGCGGCTCTCGCTCGAGGGCGCCAGCCCCGGCACGGTCACCATCGACCACTTGGACGACACGTGGGTGTGTGGCGAGCTGAAGCTCGAAGCCAAGGCGTCGAAGTTCAGCGGGCCCTTTGCGGCACGCATCGTCAAGTAGGCGGGGCCGCGTCGGACTCGACGAGCGCACGGGCCTGCTGCAGGTCGATGCGAGGGCCGTAGTGCTCCACGATCAACGCGGCGATCCTCTCGCGCAGGTCGGACTCGGTGAGCGTCCCTCCCGTGTCCGCCCTGAGCCGAGCGAGCGCGTCGGTCTTCACCCGCTCGAGGTCCGCGACGCCGGCGTCGATCTCGAGCCGGCGCTTGCGGGCGTCGGCCTCGAGCTGATGACGCTCGAGCGCTCGGCGCTCCGTGATCTCGACGATCTTCTTGATGCCTGTCGCGTCGAGAATGTTGCCTGGATCGAGCTGTTCGATCGGCGTCTGCTCGAGGTCGTCGAGCGAGAGGTCTTCGAGCACGAAGCCGTGCAGGTCTTCGCCGATCACCTGCACCACGCGCTCACAGAACTCTTGGCGCTGCAGGCTGAGTTCTTCGAAGTCGAGCTGCGCGGCGACGGTCTCGATCGCGTCGATGAACGTGGCGGAGAAGAGCTCTTCGAGCGCGGCCGAGTCTCCGGCTCGGGCGCAGCCGACGGACTCGGCGACCCGCAGCACGTCTGAGGGCGTGCGATTCACGCGGATGGTGAAGCGCGCCGAGATGTCGGCGCGGAGCTTGTCGCCACACACGACGCCATCCTTGCCGCGACGCACGATGGTCAGCGTCTTGAGCGAGATGTCCATGCGCTCGCTTCCGTGCAGTACCGGCAGCACGACGGCGGTGGTGAAGTAGACGTTGACCGCGCTGTGCTTGTTGACGATGAGCGCCGTGCCGGGCTCGACGTGGACGTACGCGGAGAACGGGATCCACGCGAGAAAGAGGACGAACACCATCGCGGCGCCCACGACGAAGAGGGTCTCGACCATCGAGACAATCGTCTCCCGTCGTGGCGGCGACGTCGAGTCCTCAGGCCCGCATGCCCGGCGCCTCGCATTGGGTGCTCTGCACGTACTCGGCGTAGCCGCCGTCGTAGACGCGCGGGCCGTCCTCGGAGCCGAGTTCGAGCACCCGGTTGGAGACCTCGGTGAGGAAGCGGCGGTCGTGCGAGACGAACAGCATCGTGCCGCCATAGTCGGCGAGCGCCCCCACGAGCATGTCCTTGGTGTCGAGGTCGAGGTGGTTGGTGGGCTCGTCGAGCACCAAGAAGTTGGGCGGGTCGTAGAGCATGGCCGCGAGGACGAGTCGGACCTTCTCGCCTCCCGAGAGCACGCGGACGTACTTTTCGACGTCGTCTCCGCGAAATCCGAAGGCGCCGAGCAGGTTGCGCAGCGAACCCTGTGAGGCCCGCGGGTACTTTGCCTCGAGCTGGCCGATGACGGTGAGATCGGGCTCGAGCACCTCCATGGAGTGCTGGGCGAAGTACCCCATCTTCACGCTGGGTCCGATCTTGATCTCCCCTTCGTCGGGGCTCCCCTGCCCCGCGATCATCTTGAGCAGCGTCGACTTGCCCGCCCCGTTGACGCCCATGACGCACCACCGCTCGAGACGCCGGATCGCCAAGTCGACGCCGTCATGCACCACGTGCTCGCCGTACGCCTTGCTGACCCCGTGCAGCACCGCCACGTCTTCGCCCGAGCGCGGTGGCTTGGGGAAGTCGAAGTCGACCACGACCCTGCGCTTGGGCGGGGCGACCTTGTCGATCTTCTCGACCTTCTTCACGCGCGACTGCACCTGCGCCGCGTGGCTCGCCCGGGCCTTGAATCGGGCGATGAACTCCCGCTCCTTGGCGAGCATCGCCTGCTGACGGGCGTAGTGCGCCTCGTGCTGCGCGGCCAACATCGCGCGCTGCTGCTCGTAGAAATCGTAGTTGCCGCCGTGGGTGACCAGATCGCCACCGTCGATCTCGACGATCTTGGTGACCAGGCGGTTGAGCAGCTCCTTGTCGTGCGAGGTCATCATGACCGCACCGCGAAACTCCATGAGCCACTTCTCGAGCCACAGGATCGACTCGATGTCGAGGTGGTTGGTCGGCTCGTCGAGCAGGAGGACGTCGGGCTGCATGAGCAGGATGCGGGCCAGCGCGACGCGCATCTTCCAGCCTCCCGAGAGCTTGCCGACGTCGTCGGCCACCACGGCCGGCGGGAAGCCGAGGCCGGCGAGGATCTCCTGGGCCCGCGGCTCGAGCTCGAACCCACCCAGCTCGGCGAACCGCGACTGCACCTCGCCGTACTTCTCGACGAGCGCGTCGAGTTCGTCGGCTCGGCCGGGGTCTCCCATGGCGTCTTCGAGCGCCTTGACCTCACCGGCGAGCACCGAGACCTCGCCGGCGCCCGCCATGACCTCCGCCAACACGGTGCGCCCCGACATCTCGCCGACGCTCTGGTCGAAGTAGCCCACCGTCACGCCGCGCTCGACGGCGACCCGCCCCTCGTCGGGCTGCTCTTCGCCCACGATCATGCGAAAGATGGTGGACTTGCCCGCGCCGTTGGGACCGACGAGCCCAACCTTCTCGCCCGCGAAGAGGTTCATCGAGGCGCCCGTGTAGAGGATCTGCGAGCCGTGGCTGAGCGCGATGTTGTCGAGCGAGATCATCGGCCGCGGACTGTAGCAGCCGCGCCGCGCCGTCGCCGGATGCGGAGCAGGACGAGCGCGAGCAGCCACGCGGCGTGACCGGACCCGCGGGTGGAGCACGCGCAGCCATCGTCCGCAGCCCCGATGCCAGGGCCGTCGGTCTCGCCGTCGGTGGGATCGGGCTCCTCGACCCAGACGTGCAGCGTGAACGCGGTCTGTCGCCACGCGTCGTCTCCGTCGAAGCCGGGCTCTCCGAGGTTCACCGCACCAACGACGACCTCGGACGTGCCGACCCACTCGAGCGTGTCGTCGATGGCCCAGTCGACGGCGGCGTCGTCGGCTGCGAGGACCCCGAACGAGGCCCCCGATGCCTCGACCTCCAGATGCAGCGTCGCGCCCTCGGGCACGCCGAGAAGCCGCCAGTACGACGCACCGGTCTGATAGGGCGCCACGGTGGGCGTCAGGGCGAGCGGCTCTTCGCCCACGACGACCTCGGCTTCGAGACCCAGCTGGGCCATCGCCCCCAGGGCCTCGGTCCACGCGGGGGCCGCGTCGGTACCAAACGCGACGCGCGCAGCCGAGAACGCCATGAGCGCGTCGTCACCGGCCACCTCCTCGAACGCGTCGAGCACGTCGGGTTCGTTGCGTGGCCCGGGCTGCGAGGCCGCGCGCCACAGCGCTGCGACGGCCGATCCATCGCCGCTGCCGTGCTCGTGGTCGAGGTAGAGGATCCACGCCACCGCGCCGTACTCGTAGTAGGACCACAGATCGTACGCATCCAGCAGGAAGTAGCCGTCGCCGAGCAGGCCCATCCACGGCGTGCGCTGGAAGTCTGCGACGTTGCCCGCGTCGAGCTCGTGCCCTGGCAGCGTCCACGCCTCGGCCGCGTGGGCCGTGCCTTCCCACAGCGGGAGCGTGGGCTCGGTGAAGTCGGTCGCATACTGCAAGACGTGGCTGAACTCGTGCGCGACGTAGGCCGCGAGCACGTCGTCGCCGACCGACGGGTCGATGCCGATGTACGCATGGCACCCCCGCTTGCCGTCGTCCGGGTCTTCATCGACCGAGGGCCCGTAGGCGTAGGCGCCACCGCCGGTCTGGTCGTCGCTGAGGTAGATGTCGAGGATGCCGTCGTCGTCGGGCATCGGCGCCTCGAACCCCAGCGCGTCCACCTGCACGTCCCAGGAGCGCTCCGCCGCGCGCAGCACGATCTCGCAGCGTGGTGCATCGCGCTCGAGCTCCCAGTGGCACCGAATCGGATGGCTGCCCGAGTCGACGAAGCCGGCGCTCGGCGGACGCCAGCCGTCGAGCAGCGGGACCATCAGCGCAGCGAGCGTTCGGCAGATCATGAGGACCCGATCACGCTACACCGTGGGCACGGCGGAAAGCAGCCTTTCAGCGCGCGAACCTCGAGGGGTTGAGAAGAAACAGTCTCCCTCTTTCCCACCGCCTAGGCCGAAGCCAGTTAGGCGCTATGCCTCCTCGCACGCACAGGCGCACAGCGGCTCGTCGAGCAGGCAGGCATCGTATCCTCCGCACGGAGACGCTTGCACGCTCACTTCGAACTCGTCTCCAGATCCGCGAGCGCAAACGAACAACCCCTCGCAAACTGGCGAGGGCTCGCCATCGCCACCGAAAATATTGGCGCGACACTCCTCCTCGATCGGCTCCGTCAGACTACAGCCTTCACCGTCGGCTGCGATGCTTCGCCAGCGCAGCCATACGCAGCTCCCTGCGCTCTGATTCGCAAGCGAAGCGCGTTGCTCCGTGCACTCGACTTCGCCCGAGATCGACTCGCAATGGCTACGCCAATCGGCCGCACTCATAAGGCCACCGCTCGACGACGCCTCGATCTGCGTCGTCCCGCTCGTACTCGACTCCTCCTCCGGGGGTGTGACAGACGGTTTGCACGCCCCCAGCGCGAGCATCGCAACCGCCGCGCAACACGCCCGTGTCGACAGACTAGTTGTCGATACCATTGAACCCTCCGGCATCCTCCACTTTCGCGGACCCACGCGTGATGGACCACCGTTGCACGCGCTCGTCGAAGTACGTGATGTCCTCACCGCGCTCCATCCGGAGCTTCTGCAGCACGCGAACCGATGCTGCGTTGCCCGGCAGTACGAGCGCGACGATCTCCTCCAAGTCGAGCGTCTCGAACCCGTAGTGCAGGGTGGCCCGCGCCGCTTCGGTGGCAAGGCCGCGACCCCAGTAGTCGGGATGGAGGCGGTATCCGATGTCGGTTTCGCCGAGCTCGGGCAAGAACTTCAGCCCACAGAAACCGATCATCGCGCCTTCGTCTCGGAGCACGCACGCCCAGCGCCCGTAGCCGGGGTCGTCCCAATCCCGGTATCCCGCGATGGCCTCGCGCGCAGCTTCGACGCTCGGAAGCGGAGGCTCGCCCGTGTACCGCATCACGTCGGGATGACTGTTGAGTCGAAAGAACGCATCCGCGTCCTCCAGTGTCATCGCCCGCAGCTCGAGGCGCGCGGTGATTGGGCCTCGGCGGTGTCCCACGCGGACACTCTACGGCCGGATCTCCCGCGTCTTCGAAACCTGCGGCCACTTCCGCTCGGAATCGCGCCGAAGGTGTAGCCCGGCACACAACAAAAGGCCCTCAAAACTACGCAAACAAACTTTACCGCCGAGTCAACCAAGACATAGAGTCCCGCCCACGAACGGACACGAGGGCACCACATGAAGGTCTTTCAGAAATCGATATGGGTTGCAGGCGTCTTGGCCGGCACGCTTCTGAGCACGGGTTGTGACACGGACGACGACGAGTCGACGACGACGGTTGCCGGCACGACAGGCACGGACGACGCCTCCGAGACGTCGGCCGACCCCGACGGCACCACGACAGCGGACGACGACCCCGGGTCCACGGGCGACGCGACATCAGGCGGTTCGTCCAGCGGCGAGCCGGACGACGGCACCACGACCGGCGACGTCGCGACCGGGAGCAGCGAGGGCGGTGAGTCGAGCAGCGGCAGCACCGGCGGCGAGGCGCAGTTCGAGGGCCCAGGCTGCGGCGTCGCGCCCGCGTGCGACAGGGGCGTGCTCAATGGCAGCGTCCGCATCGAGAGCGCGGCCGACATCGCCGACATCGCCGGGTACACGGGCGTCATCGGCTGGGTCGAAGTGGTCGACTCGGACCTGGTCTGCCTCGACTTCCTCGCGTGCCTGCAGACCGCGGGCCGCGACGTGACGATCTTCGGCAACGACGCGCTGCAAGACGTCAGCGGCCTGGGCAACCTCACCGCCCTCGGCACCCAGACGACGCAGCAGGGCTACGACGAATGGGACGGCACCCTGGTCATCACCCAAAACGACGCGCTCGAGGAGATCGCCGGATTCGAGAGCCTCACCGCGATCCAGCAGTCGCTCAACATCAACGAGAACCAGAGCCTCGTCAGCGTCTCGGGCTTCAACGCGCTCACCCTCATCGAGCACAACCTGGTCATCCGAGAGAACCCACTCTTGGAGACGATCGCGGGCCTCGACGCGCTCGAGGTCGTGCGCGACAACTTCGTCGTCACGGGCAACCCGAGCCTTTGCGTCAGCGACATCAACGTCGTCGGCGGCACCCTCGAGCAGCCACCGGCCTCGGGCAGCACGGCCGCCAACGACAACGGCTGCTGAGCGGGGATGGGCCGCCGTGCGCGTCGAGCACCCGCCAGGGGGTCGACGCGCGGCCAACGTGCGCGGATGTGCTAGAGCGTCCCGCCGATGCCTGATCTCGTCCAATCCGTCGCCTCGTATCTCCAGCAAAACGCAGGCTACCTGCTGAGCCGCGTCGCAATCGGGCTCGTCATCATCGTCGCCGCATGGATCGCGTCTCGGCTGGCGCGGCGCGGCGTGGCGAAGCTCCTTGCGCGTAGTGGCAACCAGTCGCGGGCTCGCACGCTCACGCCGATCGCCGAGACGCTGGTCGGGCTGGCGGTGATGGGTGTCGGCATCGTCGTGGGCCTGCAACAACTCGGCCTCGACCTGACGGCCGTCATCGCCGGCGCGGGCGTGCTCGGTCTCGCAGTCGGCTTCGGCGCTCAAGAGCTCGTGCGCGACGTCATCAGCGGCTTCTTCATGATTTTCGACGGCGTTATCGAAGCGGGCGACTTCGTGACCGGGGACCAAGCGACGGGCCAGGTGGAGCGCGTCGGCATCCGGGTGACCCAGATTCGCGCCTTCGACGGCACCCTTTGGTACGTGCCCAACGGCAAGCTGCAGACGGTCGGCAACAACAGCCGGGAGTGGTGCCGGGCGATCGCCAACGTCGGGCTGGCGTACGAGCAGGACGCGGCGAAGGGTCTGAAGGTGCTGCAGGCGATCGGGGACGCCTGGGCCAAGGAGCACCCCGAGCTGTGCGTCGAAGCGCCGGTCGCTCAGGGCGTGGTGGCGCTGGCCGACTCCTCGGTCAACGTGCGCCTGGTCGGCAAGGTCAAGGCCGCGGAGCACTGGCCCATCGAGCGCGAGTGGCTCAAGCGGATCAAGGCCGAGTTCGACGCCCAAGACATCGAGATCCCCTTCCCCCGCAACGTCACCTACCTTCGCAAGGACGACGCGAGCACCGAAGCGTCGTGACCCCGGCGGTGGCGAACATGGAGTCATCGACGCGCACGTTCGCCTGTGCCGCGGACGCGACCGAGGCGGTCAAGCTTCAGCAGCTCGGCCCGTACGACCCGACGATGCGCATCGAGGACGGCACGGTGTGGAGGGCAACCCACACGCCCGACGGGCCCGCGACGCTGCGGGTGACCACGGGCGGTGCGCAGGCGAGCGCCGAGGCGTGGGGGCCCGGCGCGAGCTGGGTGCTCGAGCGCGCGCCGGACTTCTGCGGCGCCACGGACGAGCCGGTCGACTTCGATCCGCAGCCGGCGTGGCTTGCCGAGGTCTGCCGTCGCCACGCGCACGTGCGGCTCGGCAAGGCTCTGCGCGTCTTCGACATCGCCGCGTCCTACGTCCTGCAGCAGAGGGTGCGCTTCGTCGACGCGGCCGCGTCGTGGCGCCGGGTCGTCGCGCGCGTAGGTGCGCCCGCACCGGGCCCCGCCGAGCTGTTGCTGCCTGCCACGCCCGCGCAGTGGCGAGCGCTCACCCCCGCCGAGCTCGCGGCCTGCGACATCGACCCGCAGCGGATCCGCTGCCTACACTCCACCGCTCTGCACGCCCGCAAGCTCGAGGCCCTGCTCGAGCAACCTCTCGACCACGCCCGCGCGCTGCTACCCAAGCTGCCCGGCTTCGGCCCGTGGACCACGAACATGGTGCTCGCGATGGGCTTGGCCGACCCCGACGCCGTCTTCGTCGGCGATGCCCACATGCCCAACCTCATCGCGTGGGCCCTCGCCAAAGAACCTCGCGCCACTGATGCTCGCATGCTCGAGCTGCTCGAGCCCTACCGCCCCAATCGGTACCGCGTCACCCGGATGCTCTACGCCGCGGGCTACCGCGCGCAGCGGTTCGGCCCGCGGTTTCGACGATCGCAGCGACTGCGCTGACGAGCGGTCGAAGCCGGCCGCCCGACCTACGCATCGGCGCAGGGGCAGAACGGACGAGCACGCTCAGTCCGGCGACAATGCGGTATCCTCGGCGTCCGAAGCCTGAGCGAGCGACGGGGATCCATGACGCACCGGGAGCGAGCAGCGAGGCGCGCGGCGCAGTCACCCACGGTGACCGATCTGGGGCTCCAGCAGCAGGCACAGCCCGCTGCGGCGGCTCCGGCATCGCCATTCGAGGTGCCTCCGAGCAAGCTCGGGCACTTCGAGGTGCGCGGCGTGCTGGGCAAGGGCGCGATGGGGACGGTGCTCGAGGCGTACGATCCCACCCTCGACCGCAGCGTTGCACTCAAGCTCCTGCACGACGCCGACCGCGACGACCAGCGCCTGCTTCGAGAGGCGCAGGCCCTGGCCCGGCTCTCGCACCCCAACGTGGTGCAGGTCTACGAAGTGGGGAGGTTCGAAGAGCGGCTGTTCGTCGCGATGGAGCTCGTCGAGGGCCAGTCGCTCGCGCAGTGGCAACGCAGCCCCCGCACGTGGCAGGAGTGTTTGCACGTCTACACGCAAGCGGGGCGTGGCCTCGCCGCGGCCCATGCGCAGGGGCTCGTGCACCGCGACTTCAAGCCCGCGAACTGCATCATCGACGCCGAGAACCACGTCCGAGTCCTCGACTTCGGGCTGGTGCGCGAGGAGGGCGAGCTCATCCCGGCCGAGCCCACCGGGGGCGTGGCGACCGGTCCCGCCGACGAGGTCAGTGCCGCGATCAGCGGAAGTGGCAGCGTGCTGGCCGTAGATCTGACTCGAACCGGCACCGTGCTCGGGACGCTGGCCTACATGGCTCCCGAACAGCTGACCGGCAAGCCCGCGGACGCGCGAAGCGACCAGTTCGGCTTTTGCGTCGCGTTCTACGAGGCCCTCTACGGTCGTCGGCCGTTTCGGGGACAAACCGCGGTCAGCCTTCTCGCGGCAATTCACGAGCGCAACATCGTCGCCGTCGATCGGGACGCAGCCCTGCCTCCGGTGCCGGCTTGGCTGCGTCGCATCGTGTTGCGCGGCCTGTGTGCACATCGGGATGAGCGCTACCCGAGCATGGCGGCACTGCTCGACGAAATTCCCCGTACGCTGCGAAAGCGTCGTCGTATCCGCGGCGGACTGATCGGCATGGGGGTCGCCACGGTCGGAGGGTTGGCCGCGTTCGCCTGGCCCCGGCCCAGCCCCTGCGACGGGTTGCGAACCTCCTCGGCTCCGTCCTGGACGCCCGATGCCCGCGCCGCGGCGGAAGAGGGGTTGCTGCGGGTCGATGAAGCGCTCGCCGAGCCGGCGTGGCAGGGGGTCCAAGCTCATCTCGATCGATACGCGGCGCAGTGGGTCGAAGTCCGAACCGAGGCGTGCGAGGCAACCCACGTCCGCAAGACCAGCGGGGAGCGGACACTCGAGCTGCGCCTGGCATGCCTCGATCGCCGGTCGCAGCGCGTGGAGGCGCTGGTCGAGCAGCTCGCGAACGCGGACCGCGAGATGGTCGCCCGGGCCGTGGAGGCGAGCCACGCGCTGCCCAGCATCGAGCCGTGCCGCGACGCTCGCGGCCTCAACGTGGTCGAAGTCGGTTCGGTGAGCGACCATGATGATGGTGAGCCAGGCAGTGTACGCGCGCTCATCGACCGAGCGTGGGCGCTGCACCATACGGGCCGCTCGAGCGACGCCCTCCCCCTCGCCGAAGAGGCGGTCGAGCGAGCTGGCCACGACCGCATCGAGGCCGAGGCCCACTATCTCCGAGGCTCACTCCATCTCGATGCACGTGCACTCGATCCGGCCCGGCGCGACCTCCACGTCGCGCTCGAAGGGGCGGAACACGTCCGTGACGAAGAGCTCGTCCTGGACGTCCTCGATCGCCTGGTCGCGCTCGAGCTGTTCGACGAATCCCACGCCGCCGCCCGTGCCTGGCTCGTGCAGAGCCGCGGAAAACTCCCGCACGCCGCCGAGCCCCCGATGCGTGGGGTGACGGTCGACCTCGCCGAGGGGAGACTGGCCAGCGCCAGGGGCGACCATGAGGCTGCGGTCGCCTCGATGTCACGCGCCATCGAGACGTTGCGCAAGCGTTCACCGCGGCCCGAGCTCGCGCTCGCCCGGGCGCTTCAGCTGCTGGGGGGTGCAGAGTCGGCGGGTCGACGCGACGCCCAGGCCCGCGCAGCCTATGCAGAGGGTCTCGAGCTCGCCGAGCGGACAGGCGCTCACCTCACGACCGCCCGCCTCAGCCACGACCTCGCGATTCACGAACTCGAGGCCGGCGAGATCGATCGTGCACGGCAGCTGTTCGAGACGGCGCTCCAGATCTACGAGTCGTTCTTCGGCGAGCGGGCGCTGATCGCTCTGGATACGCGGATCGGATTGGTGCGCGTTCACATGCTCCGGGGCGATCAGTCCGCGGCGCTGATTCATGCCCAAGCGGCTCGCGCCACGCTCGAGGGCGGTGACAACGTCGACCCTCAGTCACGCGCGCTGGTCATGATGATGCTCGGCGGCCTCCAGCAACGCGCGGGCGACTTCGAGAACGCCTCGACTGCCTATGCGCAGGCGCGCGAGGCCTTTCTCGTCATGCCCGAGGTGGACGAGGCCGAAGTCGCCATGGCCGAGAGCAGCCTCGGCGACTGCCAACGAGCGTTGGCACAGCTGCCCGCCGCCCTGCGAAGCTACCGACGCGCCCTCGACCGCCTCGAGGCCCATGCGCAACCCGATGATTTCCGGTGGGTCTTCCCCTTGCTCGGCCTTGGACGCCTGCAGATCGCTCGAGCCGATCCAAAGTCTGCGGTGCCGCTGCTGCGCCGAGCCCTCACGATTCAAGAGGCCGGGCCACACGATCCGCAAACCACCGCGTGGATCGAATGGTCGTTGGGTCGCGCGCTGCACGAGACCCGAGCGTCGGGTCCGGAGGCCTCGGAGCTGCTCCACCACGCACACGCGACGTTCAGCGAGACGGGCGCGACCGATGCCCTCGAAGCCATGCACTCGTGGCGAGACGAATGTGGCGGGCCTTGCGAGGCGCTTTGGTGAGGTCCGCAGCGATGCAAACGCTTCTCTAGTCGAACCGAACAACCAACGAAGAAGACGAGATCATGACGCAGCGAATCTACGTGAAACAAACCAGAGACCGCACCATTGGCACGTGGTGGGAAGGCAGCACCGACAAGAACTCCGGATTCGTCCCACTGGGGACCACCCGCGAGGACGCGCCGACCATCGACATCGGCACCAACTCGAGCATCCAGTATGAGGGTGTGGCCAGTGAGGTCTGCTCTCAGCAGATCACCGCGAACCCTGAGCAGCAGCAGGGTCTCGTCGACAACGAGACCGTCACGACCGACCTTCAATGCGGGGATGCCAACTCGACCCCCGTCTACATCAAGATCCGCAGGGCAGGCAACGTATAGCGCGCCAAGGTGGTGATGGCGGGCCTCTCGAGCTGCCCGCCGTCACGACCTGGACGCTCGCAGCGCGGCGGTCCACCTCAGAGTTCGAGCGTCACGTCCACGGGTGCGACGCGCTTGGGCTTGGGCATGGTCGTCGCGAGGACTGCTCTGACGACGCACCGGCGCAGGCCCAAGGATGCCGGGGGCAGCCCGTCGACGCCTACGCCCGACGGTTGACCGGCCTCGTCGACGCGAAAGTCGACGAAGACGACCTCTCGCTTCCGGCCCCGTTTATCGAAGCAGGCGTCGATCTTTGGACGCAACACGGAGAACACCAACCCAGCCGCAGGCATGTACGCCGGATGGCTCGTGTCGACCGACCTGACGGTCACGAAAACGATCGGATACGACACGGCATGCTCCCCGTCCTCGCCGAGAGATGGGAACGTCATCGTGGAGAAGACGTCGACCACGCATCGTTCGAGTGCCTCGCTTCGGACCGTGGAGTTCTCTACCATCGCCGCCTCGACCGCGCCCTCCGCCACGATGGTGAACCGAACCGTCACCGTTCCACTCAGCGAGGGATCCCGGGCGAGCAGAGGGTTGTAGCAGCCGCGAATCGAGCTCATGTTTCGGCGAACGACTCGACGGATGCTCGACTTGATCTCGGGCTCATGCGTCGGTGCATCGTCGACGACCGCCGGCTGAGCGTCGACCCAGCCTTTCGACGGTGGCGGCTCGCTCCTCTTCGGGGCGCGCTCATCGGGCAAGACGGACGCCGTCTTTGGCCCGCATGCGGTCACCAGCGCCGCGAGCAGCGAGATGCGAAGGACGTGCACGCCCGAGGTTATCTCGGCTGCGGGTGCGAACGCGACGATGTCCTCGCGCGTCGCCTTGCAGCACCGCGCGGTGGCGGTACACGCGGACTGAGTGAACGGTCAGCTCATCCTCGGCGTGTCGATCCCGCTGCTCGTCTCGGGCTTCGTGCTGTGGGCCGCGTCTCGCCCCGAACGCGAACGCAGGCGGCACAGGGACAGCTCGCGCAAGGAGGTGTTCGGTGCGCTGCGCGAGCAGTTCGCGCTCTCGGAGAGCGACGGCAGGCTCAGCGGCAGCGTGGATGGCCGGCCCGTGAGCGTGCAGCATGAGGGCGAGTACCTCACGGTCGCCCACGTCACGCTGCACGTGCCGGTGCTGCCTCTCGGGGTTCGACTCGTCGAGTTTCCGGACGGCCCGTACCAAAAGTATGAGGAGCGGGCGATCGGTGGTGCTCACGCGGTCGGCGATGCACAGTTCGACGCCAAGTTCCTGGCCTACGGAGAGCCTGGCGATCTGTCGCGCATCGAGCCCGAGGTTCTCGCCCTGATGGTGCGGCACTGGATCGAAGGCGTCGGGGTGCGCTTCGGGGAAGTCACGCTCTACGTGCCGGCCGAGGCGAACGCCGCGGTCGATGCGATCCGCCGCACCCTTGCGCTGTGCGACGCCCTCGAGGCGTCCGTCCGCGTGGCCTGAACGATCGGCCAGCGCTGTCGCATCTGCGCGAAATCGCGCAAGTCGCGACAATATGTCGTATTTGAAGACGCGACATGCCGGGACGCATCGCGCCCAGCTCAGCCGCGCCGAGCCAGGGACGCGTGCTTGGTGTAGTCCTCGAACGCGATCGGACCCAGGCACGCGTCGGGCACTCCGAAGGCGTCGACGAGCGGCACCGCCTGCTCGCGAAGGGCCTCGCACTGCGCGGCGAAGACCTTGCGGAGCGCACGAGCCTTGCGCGCGCTGAGGTAGTCGTTTTCGAGGAACCAGCCCACGTCTTCGCGGATCCGCCAGACCGCCCACAGGCCTCGCAGACGCGACAGCGTGGCCTTGCAGTCGGGATCGGCGGTGGCCTCGACCGCGGCGGTGAAGCAGGACAGCACGTCCTGCTCGGCGTGGGCGCGCGCGAGCGCGATGGCGTGGTCTTGAATCTCCCCGAACGCCTCGAACGCGTCCGCCCCCGCGTCGGTGCGCGCCTTGAAGCGACGGGCCGCGGAGACGAGCAGGTTGTGGCTGCGGAACGCGAACGCCTCGTCGTGAAACTCGGGGTCGAGCAGGTGCTCGGGGTCGACGCGGCGGGTGGCCACCGGGTTCTGCTCGAGCAGCGCTTGCTTGGCGCGCAGGCCGATCTGCGAGACGACCGTCGCGAGCAAGTCGTCGCCAAGGCGCTTGGCGAAGCCTCCGAGCAGGCCGCGCGCCGCGAGCTGCAAGAGCACCGTGTTGTCGCCCTCGAACGTCGCGAACACGTCGATGTCGCGCCGGATCTGGCAGATCCGGTTGACGGAGAGGAACCCCATTCCGCCGCAGCACTCTCGCGCCGCCTGGACGGCGTCGATGCCGTGCCAGGTCGCCAGCGCCTTGAGCCCGGCCGCCCGTGCCTCGAGCTTGCGGGAGTCGGCGCCGTCGGGGTGCGCCTCGTAGGCGCGCTGCAGGTCTTCGACCGCAAAGTGAAACGCGTAGGCGGCCGCGACGTGGGGCAGCAGCCGCTGGTGGACCGCCTTGTGGTCGAGGATCGAGATCTCGGCCCGCCCGGCGGGACCGAACTGGCGCCGCAGCGCGCCGTAGCGAACGGCGGTGGCCAGCGCGACCTTCGACCCGGAGACGGCCGCGGCCGCGACGCTGATCCGACCGGCGACGAGCGTCCCGAGCATCGTGAAGAAGCGCCGCGCGTCGTCGGCGATGGGGCTTTGGTAGTGGCCCTCCGCGTCGACCGATCCGTATCGCGACAGCAGCTGGTCGCGCGGGACCTCGACGTGGTCGAACCACAGCCGGCCGTTGTCGACCCCCGCCAACCCCATCTTGTCGCCGCAGTCCTCGATGTGGCAGCCCGGCGCCAGCTGGCCCTGCTCGTCGCGAACGTCGACGAACAGCGCGTGCACCCCCTTGTGCTCTCCGTCGACCTCGAGCTGCGCAAACACGACCATCGAGCGGCCGTCGACCGCCGCGTTGCCGATCCACTCCTTGCGCGCCGAGACCGTCGGCGTGTGAAGCACGAAGATGTCGCGCCCGGCGTCGTAGCGCGCGATGGTCTCGAGGTCTCGCACGTTCGACCCGTGGCCCAGCTCGGTCATCGCGAACCCACCCAGACGATCCGCGCGGGCGATCGCCGGCAGCCAGCGCTGGCACTGCTCCTCGGACGCGAGGTTGGAGACCGCCCCGCCGAAGAGGCCGAACTGCACGCCCACCTTCACCACGAGGCTGAGGTCGTGCATGCCCAGCGCCTCGAAGAACTTCATGAAGCCCGCACGATCCCCACCCCCGCCGTGTTCTGCCGCGAAGCTCGTGCCACCGTAGCCGCGCCGCGCCAGCTCC
Organism: bacterium; assembly: GCA_024742475.1. GTDB lineage: Bacteria > Myxococcota_A > Polyangia > Nannocystales > Nannocystaceae > CAJXVA01. The sequence continues at coordinate 35,260 of JANSYI010000042.1, forward strand.
AGCAGCCACTGCCGAACGCGAGCGCGGTGCTCGGTCGTCCCCAGCCCCGCGCGGATCTCGAAGGCCGGCTCGGACGCCAACGCCCGGACCTCGGACCAGGTCTTCGCGTGCGAGCCGTCGAGCCGGCTCGTCATGTGCTCGACCTCGAACGACGCGGGCGCCTCGTCGAAGTCCTGGCGGATCGGGGGACGGTCTTCAAAGTAGTGCCGCGCGGCCTCGGACCCCTTGACCCCCAACACGTCCTCGATCTCCCGCACCGCGAGCATCGATGCTTCGAGATCGCCCTCGGCCGCGACCTCCTGTGCAATCTGCGCCCCGAGGTCGACCAGGTCACCGCGCTGGTCGGCGGGAAGGCGAGCCACATGAGAACGCACGAAGCGGAAGAGCTGCATGAGCTCGGTCGAGCTGGGCGGCGCCTGCGGATCCAGCCACACACCCAACTCGTCGGTCGCCGACGCATCCAGTCGCCGCCGCGCCACCTCTCGAATCTGCGAGAGCTGCTGGGCACCAAGCGCCCCATCGGCCCACGCGACGTAGAGCAGCGGCGTCAGCACGCTGAGCTCGGGCCGGGTCGTCAGGGCGCGAAGGCTGGGCGAGGTCGGCGAGGCGGAGGACACGTTTGGTCCTAGCAGATCCTCTGTCGCCGCGCCGTCTCTCGGGCAAGAAAGCCCGCACGACGGGTCGCCTGGCCGGGCGCTCGAGCGCGGTCCGTGACACGCTTCGAGCATGCGGCGAGCCCTCCCGTTCATCGCGCTCTCGATGCTGTCCGCGCTTCTGCCCAGCTGCACCAACACCTGCACGCTGGTCGGCTGCGGTCCGGCGGTGACGTTGCTCGTGGGAAGCGAGGACGCTCCGCTCGACCCCTCGGTCGCGCAGTACCAGGTCGATCTCGACCTCGATGGCCAAGCCGTCGTCGTCACGTGCATCACCGGCCAGACCCAATGCGACATCGAGGGCAACGACGGGCCGTTCTGGGTCGAAGCCTTGTCGTATCCAGACCGGCTGGAGATCGGCATCAACAGCGGGGAGGAGCTCGCGCCCCACCTCATCGAGGTCTACGTGCTCGCCGACGACACCCAGATCCACGAGGGCGGCATCTCGCCGACGTACTCCGACGAAGAGATCAACGGCGAGGGCTGCGGCGTTTGCCGGACCGCTGACGATGGAACCTTCGTCCTGCCGGGATCCTGATCGCAGACTCGGTCACTCGCCGACGGTGAACGTCGCGGCACAGGTACCGCCGAACGCCGCGCTCGAGCCCTTGATCGCCTTGGCGACGCAAGACTCGACCTTCTTCGAGGGGGCGTTCACCTCGACCGTCTCGATGCGGCCGCCCTTCGTGGTCCACCGGGCTCGAACGGGAGTGGGGCTGGCTGCGCAGGCCATCAGCCGCTTCTTTCGCTTGGCGATCCCCGAGATCGCGCCCATCGCTCCGCCGAACAAGCCACCGCCGACCTCCCGTCGGCAGCGTAGGTCTTCGGCGCTCAGGCCATCGACCGTGATGCTGCCGATCGACACGTTCGCCCCCGCCACCGGAAGGACCTCGGACTTCTGCGCTTCGGCGATGGCCGCCTCGAGCGCTTCGAGGTTGCGGCACGCCTCGGCATCCTTCGCCTCGCAGGCACGCACGAGATATCCGCGCGAGCGCTCGACGTCCTGCGCCACGCCTTGGCCCTTGGCGTAGAGGACACCCAGCACGCCGCAGCCAGTCGTCACCGACTCCGTGCAGATCGCCTCGGCCATGGTTCGCGCCTTGGCGAAGTCCTCTTCCGCGTAGGCGGCCAGGGTGGCCTTCCAGCACGACTGCGCGTCGCCGAGCTCGCAGGCCCGGCTCGGGTCTTCGACCGCGGCCGCAGGCTCGTCGGGCTGGACGGGGGCCTCGGCGGCGGGCGGCGGCTCTTCGGAGGCCGGCTCGGGCTCGACGGGAGACGGCTCGACGGACGGCGGCGGCGGAGCGTCTGCGGTAGAGCCCGCACACGCCGAAGCGAGCCACACCGAGGCGGCGAAGAAAACACGCGAGTTGAGCGGACTGCGAGACAAGGTCACCGAGGCTACCAACGCGTCAGGCCGGTCCGTACCTCGCGGAGACCACGGTCTTGCCCCTGCGTGATGAAGGCCGGCGATTCGTCCGTCACAACGCGAAGCGTAGGCGTCTGCCTGAAGGCCATGACGTCCTTTCCGCATGCCCAAGCCCTCCGCATCGCCGCTGTCGCAACCGTGAGCGCCTCCATCGCCCTGGCCGCAGGAACCGCGACGGCCGAACGTCCACGGACGACCCGCAATCGCGGCTTTTCGGCCGAAGACGCGCGGGTGTTCGTTGCCGCCGCGAAAAAGAAGAAGAAGGGCAAGAGGAGCAAGAAGAGGCGGGGACGCAAGGGCCGGAACAGCAGCGGATCGCTGGCACCGATCACCGAGTGCACCATCGGCACCAACGACCTGATCCACGAGAAGATCGACGTCAGCGCGCAGGTCTCGATGATGCGCAAGATGTCGGGCAGCGCGGCCTCGCGGGCCGAGGCCAGCTCGATCTACCACGCGATCGAAGTCGGCCGGCTCGCCGGCATCTACCTGCCTCCGCGTGGGGTGGTCTCGGCCCGGGGCCGGATGATGAGCCCGCAGAAGGGCTACTGGCAGCTCATTCCCAAGGGGGAGCTGTCGACCTGCGTCGTGGGGCCGGACGGCGAGGCCCCGATGATCGTCTATCGCGAGAACCTGGCGCCTTCGCAGATCGATGCCGCCATCTCATCGGCGTGGAAGAGCTGCGGACTGCCACAGGTCACGCACCAGTGCACCTACGACCGGAACCTCGAGCGACCTCCCGAGAAAGAGTCGGAGTGCGAGTCTGACGACGACTGCCTGGCCATTCCAGGCGCGGGCAACAAGTGCAACCTCGAGACCAACACCTGCTTTCACGAGTTTGGCCCGGGGCACATCGACACCTGCGAGCAGCCGCGGTGCACACCCGGCATCCCCGCGACGGTCGATCCGCAGTGCGGCATGACGGTCACCCGTGAGCTACGCGAGTGCCTGCCCGTCCCGGGTGAGGTCTGCGGCGTCTGCGAGAACGCGGGCGAGGGCGCGAGCGCCTGCCACAAGCAGAACGAGAGGAAACACCGCGCGGAGATCAGGAAGTGCAAGGATGAACACAGCCCCGCCAAGACCGCCGGCTACACCGCCAAGTGCCTGGCGCAGATGGCCAAGTGCGTCGACGGCAGCCCGATCGCCTGTGCAAAGTCGGCGCAATGCATGGTCGACCCGAAACCGGTCAAGGAGTACAGAGATTGCCTGAACCGAGAGTCGCAGCGCTACCAAGAGCGTAGTCAAGAGTGCATTCGGGAGTAGACTCCGCGACGTGACCGCACGTCGCGTCATGATCGTCGGAAACTCGGGGTCGGGCAAATCGACCTACGCCAAACACCTCGCCGCGCGAGACGGGCTGGTCCACATCGACCTCGACGTCTTCGCGTGGCTGCCGACCGAGCCGCCGCAGCGCAAACCAGTCGCCGCCGCGATGACCGAGCTCGAAGCTCGACTGCCGCCGGCGGGATGGGTCGCCGAGGGCTGCTATGCGGACCTGCTCGAGGCGCTGAGCCCCCGCGCAGACCTGCTGCTCTTCCTCAACCCCGGCGTCGACGCGTGCCTTCGCCACTGCCGCGCCCGGCCCTTCGAGCCCCACAAGTACCCCACCCCGCAGGCGCAGCAGGAGAACCTGGCAATGCTGCTCGAGTGGGTGCGGGGCTACGACACCCGCACGGGGCCGCTGTCGCTGGCGGGTCATCGCGCGCTCTTCGAGGGGTTCGAGGGTCCCAAGCACGAGCTCACCGATCCGGCTGTGTGGCCCGAGCGCTCCGGCTGATGACACCACGGCGTTGGGCTCGACCTCTGAGGCACCCGCCTCTCCGACGCGTTGGGGGGGCAATGCGACGCTACGCGCACTTCATGTTTGCGGCGACCCTCCTTGCGGTCCCCGCGTGCGAGCTGGGCCAGCCCACGACCTTCCTCGACGACGAGACGTACGTCGCCCCGGTCGAGGGCAAGCTGGCCGTCTCGGAGGATGCAAACCAGGTCTGGCTGCCACGCACGCATTCCAATGGCAACGAGGAGTTGGTCGGCTTCTCCAACCCGGGCGCCAGCGAGTTCATGTCGACGGGGTCATTCTCCAGCTCGGTTGCCATCACCGACCTCTCGGCCGCCCATGAACCGGGCAGCGAGGGGGGCGTCTGGACCCTGCACGCCAACGGGTTTCGCCTGCGATTCGACGAGAATGGGGTATTCGATGCCCTCTCCACGGGCGCGAACATCGAAGACGCATTTCCGGCCGGGCCTCGGGAGTGGTGCGGCCTGGCGATGGGGCTCGACGGGTCGGCCTACGTGATGGCCGGGCATCAAGAGGGCACCTTCACGCACTGGCACCTGTACCGGGAGCTCGACGGCGTCGTCACGCGGGCCGGAGGTCCGTTCCCCAGCCTCGGGTGTCCGGAGATCGCGTACGATCTGCCGCTCGACGAGATCGCGGTTGCGGTCGACGGTGGCTACGGCTCGCGCGACGTCATCTGGTTCGACCCCGACACCATGGAAGAGACCCACCAGATCGAGATCGTCGCCGAGCCGCACGCGATTGCGGTCTTCGACCACAAGGTCGCGGTCGGTCGTGCGTCCTCCATCTGGATCTGGAACGAAGACGGGACGGTTGCCGACAGCGAGTCGGGTGTGCATGTCGAGGACCTCGACGTTCAGTACGGCAACAATCAGGTCCGGCTGTGGTGGTCGGGAACGGGACCCGACGACGTCTCGACCGTGGGCTCGTACCAGCTCCTGTAGCGCGGCGCGCCGCGGCCAGCCGTCACCGGGGTGATGCGAGCGCAGCGTCAGGGGGCCAGGATTGGTTGACCAGCGTCCCCCCGCGCTCGGGGTCGATCGCCTCGACGTAGCGGCCCAGGGACTCGTCGCCGAAGACGAGGACTCGGTCTCCCCGCCACTCGAGAGCGACCCGATTGGCGTAGGCAAAGTGTCCGATCGGGCCCAGGGCGTACAGGTCGGCCTGCCATTGCCAGGCGAACTCCGAGACGTACAGCGCGTACAGGCGGGCGCCCGTGCTCGACCCGCAAGCGTGCGCCAGGTACAGGACGCCGTCGTGCTCGAGCCCAGCGCCCGTGTCGCAGTCACCGAAGCTGCTGGGCAGCGCGATCGATCGCACCTCGCCGCCAGGGGGCGCGTAGCGAAGCAGGGGAGCCTCCCCCTCCCCCATGGACCACCCCTGCGGAAGGTCGAAGCCGGCCTCGCCTCGTGGCACATCGACCGCCCGCCACTGCAACTCCACCAGGGCTGGCTCCACCCGCGAGTGCCCCATGCGATGCCCGTCGGCGACATCGAGCTCCTCGACATAGGCGCCCTGGGCCTCGCGACCAAACACCCGCACCGTGCCCCCGACGACCTCGAGCTGTACGGCGTTCTTGTACCTGCTGTGCGCGACCGGACCCAGGCCCGTCAGCGGCTGGGTCCACGTCACGCGCCCCGACTCGCGATCCAGCCGCGTGACGACGGCACCCGAAGCGATCGCGCAGTAGTGTGCGACGAAGACGTCACCGGCCCAGGCCAAGGCCGCCGCATCGTGGTGGGCATCACCGACGGCTGCGGTCCACTGGGTGCGCCCACGCCTCGACTGCACGACCTCGACGCCCCCCTCGGCCAGCGCGCGAGCCTCGACCGTGGTCGGGCCGTTGACCACGGACGTGGGCATCGGTGGGAACGGCTCCGAGTCCCCCGGGGCCACCGGACTTCGCCACCGCCATGCCAGCCTCTGAGGTTCGCCCATCGCGTCGTCCCGGCGGTCCTCTGCGTCGCGGGCATCGTCGGTGTCGCGGGCCGGCTCGACCTCGGCCGACGCCGGCGCGGCCGTCGGGCTTCGAGGTTCGGACGCCGTGCAGCCACCCGAGAGGATCACGAGAAGACCGGCGACTCGCATGCGCATCGCCTGTCATACGCACGAGGACGAAGCGGGGTTTCCACCCGCGACCACGGAAGTACCGACTTCCCGGATCGGGAAGCCTCCGCGCGGCTACGATTCCCAAATCGTGACTTCCGCGGCCGTGAGCGCTGCGATCTGCGGCAGGAACGTCCCTTGCACAGCCACGGGCATGCCAAGCGACAGCCTACGCGCCGTCTGTGTCCTCGCCCTCGTCCTGAGCGCCTGCGGAGCGGCAGAGGGCTCGGGTGCGCCCGATGGCTCCGGTTCCGGCACGACGGGACCGAGCTCGGCGGGCGGAAGCGTCGACGCATCGACTGCGGGAGGCGGTGGAGAGTCGTCTCCCGGAACGGTCGGAACCTCGGCCGGGGCGACCGACGCCACCAGCGGCGGGACCACCGGGTCCGATGCAGCCTCGGGTGACACCGGGACCACGGGCGAGGAGGACACGGGCGAGACCGAAAGCGACACGGGCGAGACCGAAGGCGACACGGGCGAGACCGAAGGCGACACGGGAGAGGACCCGTGGAGTGACGGCGACCCCGACGACCCCTTCGCGTTCGCGAGCTGCGGCGGCGACCCCTTGACCCCGGACGACGTGCTCTCGCTGATGGGTCCTGGAGAGACCTCGGCCGAGCTCGGCGCGTATCGGGTCTTTCACCGCAGCCGCGAATGCAACCGTCTGACCGGCTGCACCGCGTGGTCCGTGTCCACGCCCCACTTCGCGACCCAGCGGGTGGACGAGGGCGCGCTGTTTGGGGGGTCGAACCGCCCGCCGGTCGGGGACACCTCCGTCTCGATCAACCCGGACACCGCCGACGTGGAGCTTCGGTTCGGCAATCAGGGATGGTGCACGCAGGTCGTCGACGGCCAACTCGGCAGCCCCTGCGACATCGAGCCGCTGCTCCTGCCCCCGGCGGCCGGCGGGAGCTGGACGGTCGAGCCGGGCCTGCTTCGGCGCAACTGCTTCATGTTCCGCGCTCACGGTGTGGAGCCCATCGAGGGTAGCGTGAACGAGCGAGAGTTCGAGGTGGTGCTCCGTGGCGATCACGCCATCGATCGCGCCGACGTCTCCGCCGAGCTGCTCGCCCACGTCGCCTCCGCGCCCGAGTCGCTCATCTGCTGGGGGCACACCCACAACCCCGCCTCGTGCTCCCCGCACTTCGACAACTACAGCACGCAGATGTGGGACCTGTCGGCGACGTTTCAACCCGGATCGGGCAGCGGCCTGGGTTCGGTGATCATCGACGTCCCGCAGTTCGACTTGGTGTCCGCGACCGTCGAGCTCGACGAGGACGGCTACGGTGTGTTCTCCGCCCCCGTCGGCTCCAACGGCATCCGCGTCGTCCGAGCCAGCCTGGGCGAGGGCGTGCTCATCGTCGAAAGCAGCTACGCGCCGAACTTTCAAGGCACCTGCGTGGCCGGCCAAGACTGGTCGTGCGCGGGGGTGTATTCGACGGGGATCTGAGGCCTGCCGACTCATTCGGCCGGCATCAGCGCCCCGTCGTCTCGGGGACCCCGTACTCCGGGCCGCCCAGGCTCGTGCTGCTTCCGGTCCCGGTGTCCATGCCGGTCGACCCCGAGCTGGTGCTGTCGTCGTCCCCGCTGGTGAACGTCGCCGTCTCGGCGGTCCCGTAGTCGGAGGCGAACGAGGTCGCGAAGGGCTCGCTGCTGCTCGAGTCGGAGCTGCTTCCCGCGCCCGAGGTCGTCCCCGCTGCGGTCGTGCTTCCCGACGACGAGGAGCTGCTCCCTGCCGTTAGAGCCCTCACAGGCCCTGGCCGCCGGAAACCTCGATGCGTTGCCCGTTGATCCAGCCGCACTCCGGTGCGAGGAGCATGGCGACCGCGGCCCCGATGTCGTCGGGCTTGCCGGCACGTCCCAGGGCGGTGTGGGCGGCGATCATCGCGTTGACCTGCGGATCGTCGCGGACGGCAGCGCCCCCGAAATCGGTCTCCACGGCTCCGGGTGCGACCACGTTGACCCGCACGCCTCGGGCTCCGAGCTCGGCCGCCTGGTAGCGGCTGAGCACCTCCATAGCCCCCTTCACCGCCGCGTACGCTGCATAGCCGGGCAGGGTGAATCGGGCCAGACCGCTGGAGACGTTGAGGATGTGGCCCCCGTCGCGCAGCAAGCCGAGCAGGGCCTGCGTGAGATGGAACGGTCCGCGCAGGTGCACGTCGATCAGCGACGCAAGCTGAGCCTCGGTGGTCTCGGCGAAGCTGGCGTGCACGCCCATGCCCGCGTTGTTCACCAAGACGTCGAAGCCGTCGCTGTCGAACGTATCTCGCAGCACGGCTCGCACCCTCTCCACGAAAGCGCCAAAGCTCGAGACGTCCCCCACGTCGAGCTGCAGCGCCGCTGCGCGGCCGCCTCGGGACGAGATCGCTTCGACCACCGCGTCCGCAGCGTCGCGACGGGCTCGGTACGTCAGCAGGACCGCGGTGCCGCGGGAGGCCAGGTGCTCGGCGGTGCTGCGGCCGAGGCCTCGGCTGCCGCCCGTGATGATTGCGATGCGCTGGGGTGTATCCATGACCCGGTTCTTCTAGTCCCCCACGACCGTAGGCGGAAGGCCCTGCTGTTCGACGGACTGTCGCGATCGATGCAACAATGCGTGCGTGAACGTCGAAGGCCTGCGCGTGTTCCTCGAGGTCGCGAAGCTGCACAGTTTCACTCGCGCCGGGGCCAGCCTCGGCATGACCAAGTCTCGGGTCTCCAGACAGCTGCAGGCCCTCGAGGTGGAGCTCGGCGTGCAGCTGTTTCACCGCACGACCCGCGCGGTGCGGCTGTCGGTCGACGGGGAGGCGCTGGTCCCTCGCGCCCGGAGCATCGTGCAAGACGCCGACGACGTCGCGACGCTGTTTCGTTCGGGGCGACGATTGCAGGGGCGTGTACGAATCGATCTCCCACTCGCGCTCGCCCGCAGTCGCATCTTGCCCGCGCTTCCCGAGTTTCTCTTCCGCCACCCCGACCTGGAGCTCTTCATCAGCACCACCGATCGTCTCGTCGACGCGGTCCGCGAGGGCTTCGACCTGGTGCTGCGCGTGGGTGCGTCCCCCGATTCGCAGCTGACCCAGCGAAAGCTCGGCCGGCTGAGCATGGTCAACTGCGTGTCGGCGTCCTACGTGGCGAGGCGCGGAAGGCCTCAGACACCCGACGACCTCGACGCGCACACCGTCGTGCACTACGTGGTCGGCGGCGCCACGGATCCGGTGTTCGAGTGGTGCGACGGCGAAGGCGAGCACGCGCGACCGATGACCACCTCCGTGGCCGTCAACAGCACCGACGCCTATCGCGAGGCGTGCCTGGCCGGCCTGGGCATCATTCAGGTGCCGCGGGTCGGCGTGCGAGCGCTGCTCGAGCGCGGCGAGCTGGTCGAGGTGCTGCCCGAGCACCGCTGCACCCCCATGCCCGTCTCGCTGCTGCACCCCCATGGCCGACGCATGCCCGCCCGCGTGCGGGCGGTGAGCGAGTGGATCTGCGACATGGTGCGTCGCTACGCGGAGGCGTAGCAGCCCTCGCCGCAGAGCCCTGCCGCGCCCAGCACTTCGGGGTCGCACGGCGTGGAGTGCAACCGGTCAGTACCCGGTGCAATCGTCTTGGGTGTCGTGGTTGCAGCCGTCGCGACCGATGTACACCTGGGTGCTGGTTTCGTCCGCCAGCATCACCGGGGTGGCGAGCTCGACGTAGTCGATCCAGCCCTGCGCGTATTCGGTGAAGGTGTCGATGTACAGACCAGCGTCGTAGGCGACGCCAAAGGCATCGTAGCCGTCGAAGCCCTGGGCGATGAAGCTGTTGGTCACTACGATGTAGACAGTGTCGTCGACGAGCGGCATCCACGCGCCCTCGAGACGAGGGTTGCCCTCGAGGTTGCTGATGCGGGAGCCCTCGGCGGCCGAGGCGTCGACGTCGTAGCGTAGGCCGGCCGCATACGGATACGACCCCGTCGAGCCGTCGTCATCGAGGTGGTTGGACAGACCGTCTTCGAGCGCCTGGCGAATCTCGGAACCGGTGAGCTCCAACGTGACGAGCGTGTTGGAGAACGGGAGCAGCGTGTAGCCGTCGGCGATGGTGTAGTCGCCGACATCGACCGTCACCCGCACGCCGCCGGCGTTTTGAATCGCGAAGTCGGCGGTGGGGGTCACGCTGAGGAAGCCGGCCGCGACGACGTCGGCGATCTGGCTTCCATGCTCGTAACACGCCGCGGTGCAGTCGATGTCACCGGACTGCCCCTGGCCGGGAAAGCGCTCCAGGCACAGCTGCTCGCCCATACTGCCGATCACGGTCTGCTCGAGCTTGGCCACCTGCCCCTGGAAGCCCGTCAACACGGTCATCGCGTCGCCGTCGGCGACCATCGGCACCAGCTCGGGCGAGCTTTGCAGCGCCTCGGCCACCGTCGTGATGTCGTCGCCGACCAGGAGCGCGTCGGAGTCCTCGCCGAGCTGATCGACGAACTCATAGCCGAAGCTCTCCGCGTCGAAGGGCAGCCGAGGGCTGCCTTCGCACCCGGTCACGACGCCGGCCTGATCGAACTCCACGTGCAGCTCACCGAGCAGGTGGGCGTACTCCCACGCCTGCACGACGCACACCGGGTCGCCGTCCATGTTGGTGACCTCGGTCGGGTAATCCCCACCGACCTGGAACCCGAGGTTGGTGAGACCCTCGCCCCCGAGCAGGGTGTGGGAGTCACCACCCACGATGACGTCGACGCCCGTCAGGGCCGCCGCGAGTTCGAGGTCTTGCGCGTACTGGTAGTGGGTGACGAGCACGATCTTGTCGATGTCCATGCCCGTCAGCTCGTCGATGTACTGCTGCGCCGTCTCGACCTCGTCGATCAGCATCGTGCCTTCGTCCGGCATCGAGCTGACCATCGTCTTCTGCGCGATATTGATGCCGATGAACCCGACTTGCTCGCCGCCGATGTCTCGAACGACGTACGGCTCGATGTAGCCATCGGCGAGCGGTGAGTCCTCACCGGGCACCACGTTGGCCGCGATGACCGGGGTACCGCAGTCGCTCTCGGCGAGGAAGTCCAGGAACCGTGCCAGGCCCATGTCGCCATCGTCGAACTCGTGGTTGCCGAGCGCGAACATGTCGAAGCAGATCTCGTTCATCATCGCGGCGTCGGCCTCCCCGCCGAACAGCGAGTAGTAGAGGGTTCCGGTGATGGCGTCGCCGGCGTGAATCTTCACCACGTTTTCGTTCTCGGCTGCGAGCTCGTCGAACAGCGCGGCCAGCATCGGCATGCCGCCGTAGGTCACTTCCACCTCGTCCACGCCCCCCCCCTTGGCGGTGGCCTCCGCGTTCAGCTTCAGGCCGCTGACGTCGAAGTCGAAGGCGTCGGCCTCGAGGTGCGAGTGGTGGTCGTTGATGTGCAAGAGCGTCATCGAGAACGACTCGGCCCCTGTGTCCGTGTCCGTGTCGCCGCTCGGGTCGGTGCCGGACGAGTCCGGGTCGGTCGTCGGGTCGGTGTCCGTCGTCGGGTCGGTGTCCGTCGTCGGGTCCGAGGCCGTCGTCGGGTCCGAGGCCACCGTCGGATCAGAGGCCACCGTCGGATCCGAGGCCGTCGTCGGGTCCTCGCCCGTGCTGGAGTCGGTACTGCCGTCGGTGTCACCCGCCGTGTCCTCGCCACATCCGGTGGCGGGCACGAACAGGCTCAGTGCAAGGAGCAGTGCTGGGGTGTCGTTGCGGGTCGTCATGAGCTTGGGCCGCCGGGCTCTTAGCGACCGCGTGTCACGACAAACCGCTCTCCGAAGAAAAGACGCGATGTTGCAACCTGGTCGCTACGAACGAGGCAGCACGGTGACCGCCCCGTAGCCTCGTGATGCGGCCGACACGAACGGGCAGCGTCGAGCTTCCATGACCCCGGGCCTCGCGCGCGACCCTACGTTCTTCGGGTACTCGGCCGCACGGCGGCAACACTGGAGTCGGTTCGCCTTGCCCGGTGACACGGGGTGCCATATGGTTCCGCGCCATGGAGTACCGAGCCCTCCGATCCTGCGCTTGGCTCTGCGGCGTGCTGTCGACCGTGGGGTGTGGCGACGACTCGGGCGAGCCCAGCCTCGAGAGCTCCACCGGGGCAATCGAGGGCTCCAGCGGCGGGAGCGAGACCGACCCGGCGAGCACCTCCACCGCCGGCACCTCCACCGCCGGCACCTCGACCACCGCCGATGGCAGCACCACCAGCGGGGGCGTCGATGCGTCCGGGGAGAGCGGCGAAGATCCACAGGTCACCGTCTGCGACGACGCGTACCCCGACGGGGTCATCCTCGCCTCGTCGATGGGGCCCGGCTACGATCCCGACAACGCAAGCGCGGCCTTCATCGCCGCGCTCACCAGCGCTGCGGCGGGCGACACGGTCGTCGTCGACTTCGTCGAGGGTTCCGACGGCGTGTGGAACATCGAAGAGATGTACCCGAGCTGGTTCGACGGCAACAGCGGGGAGCACCAGGTGGCCGACGACGTCACCGTGATCTTCGAGCGGGGTGTCACCCTGCGAGCGCTCTCCAACACGTATGACGACCCCAGCGGCCTGGGCATGCTCTTGCGTCTGGAGGACGTCTCGGGCTGGCGCATCTTCGGCTACGGGGCGCGCTTCGAGTACAGCCAAGAAGGGCTGGCCGACGGCGAGTTTCGGCACAACATCGGCCTGTACGATTGCACGGACATCCACATCGAGGGCCTGGTCATCGATGGGTCGGGGGGCGATGGAGTGCTGGTCAGCACGCGCACGCCCACGGGGTACTCACAAGACATCTCGGTGAAGAACCTGCGGTCCCGCAACAACCGGCGCCAGGGCATCACGCTCGTGTCCGTCGAAGGCTTCGTCTCCGAGCACGCGAGCTACAACGACACCAGCTATCGCCCACCCAACTCGGGCATCGACTTCGAGCCCAACTACGATACCCAGCGTCTGACCGGGATCCGATTTCGCGAGACCGAGCTGGCGGGCAACGACTACACGGGCATCCTGTTCGCCTTCTCGCACCAAAGCGGCTCCAGCGTAGACTTCGACATCACCCTCGAGGACACCTACATCCACGACAACTGGCAGGCCGAGGGGGACGACGTCAACGGCTACAGCCGCGCGGCGATCGTCATGGGCAACGCAGGGGGAAGCACCGAGGCGTCCACCACCGGGGGGCACATCACGTTCGAGCGGCTGTACATCAAGGACGAGGAGTACTCGGGCTTCTTCACGACCAAGCACGGTCATTCGTTTCAGGCCAACTTCCACGACTGGGTCATCGAGAACGTCGGCAACAACGACTTCGGCGACGACCGCTACCCGATCTTCACCAACCGCTACGACTACGGGTCCCAAGCGCCGCCCGTCGGCAGGCTCGCCATCGACGGGCTGCTGGTCGTCGAAGATCGAGACGTCCCGTTCTACCGCCTCACGGGGAGTTCCTCGGATGGATGGTCGATCGAGGACCTGACGATCGAAGACGCTCGCATCGTCACCCCATACACCGGCGAGGGTGTCGACAACGTTCAAGGGCGCCCCGAAGGTCCCGGGACGTCGCTCGACTTCGTGCAGGAGGCGACGCTGCCGGCCACGACGGTCTCCGTATCGGCGCTCGACGGCGCCATCGCTCGGGGATCGAGCACCGCGTTTCGCGTCACTCGGGACGCCGCCGACGTCGACTTCCCCCTGCCCGTCGAGTACGCCATCACGGGCACGGCGGACAACTTCGACGACTTCGACGGGCTGCACGGGTTCGCCATCATCCCCGCAGGAGACACCACGGCAGACGTCCCGGTGGTCGCTCGAGACAAGTGCGATCCGCTCGAGGAGGTCGTCCTCACGCTCGTCGACACCGACAACTACGCGCTCGGCGAAGAGGCCGAGGCCTCCGTGACCCTGTTCGAGGCAAGCCCACGATGAACACCGCCCTCCCCTCCATTCCCCTCGTCTTCGTCCTCGCCGGATGCTCCGCGAGCGACGGCGATGCCGACATCGAGACCGACGCGGCGACTTCGACGGGTGTCGCGGCTTCGACGACGTCGAGCACCGATCCGGTGGACTCCTCGTCGTCAGCGACAACGCTCACGAGCGGCTCGTCGGACGACTCGTCGAGCACCACCGCGAACGACTCGGGCGAAGACGCCTCGAGCACCGGACCCGCCGCCACGTGCGACACGATCGCCGACGTGTTGCCCCTGGCCACGACGTGCCGGGTCGAGGCATCACGATGCACGCTCAGCCTTCCGGCCTCGACCCGCTGTGCCGCGGCGTGCGAGCAGATCGGTCAGACCTGCCTTCGCGCGTACCCGGCCTCGGATACCTGTGAGGCCGCGGTCTACGAGGACGCGCTCGCGTGCGAACAAGAGATCGATGCCGCAAGCTTCTGTCAGTGTGGCGACCCGGACCTGAAGTACCCGCCGCTGCAGATCGTCACGATCGGTGACTCGACGATGGACAACGGCAGCCGGGGAGAGGCCGGCTGGGGCAACATGTTCCCCCCGCTGGGCGTCCGGCCCGAAGACCTGCACAACTGGGGGTCGAGCGGAGCGAGCAGCCTCGATTTCGAGCAGCGATCCAACTGGCCGTCGGCCCAGGCGCTGCTCGGCCCCGACGTGTATCTGTTCATCCAGTTCGGTCACAACGACGCGTCCGACGACCCCAACCGGCACACCGAGCCCGGCGAGCCTCCCGACTACGAAGGGACCTATCGCGAGCGCCTTCGCTTCTACGCCGACGCCGCCCGCGACGTGGGCGCCACGCCGGTCATCCTCACCTCGCTGGGGCGCATGCTCTTCAACGAAGACGGCACCACGCGCGCGTCACACGGCAACTATCCCCCGAGCGCTCGGCAGTTTGCAGCTGACGAGGGGCTGATCATGCTCGACGCCAACCGTGCCAGCCGCGGCGAGTACGAGCGACTCGGCCAGGAGCAGACCTTGGCGCTGTACTCCTACGACGAGCCCACTCACTTCACGCCCGAGGGCGCGATGCGCATGGCCGAGCTGACGGTGCGCCTGGCGTGCATCGAGAGTGAGGCCCTGTGTGCGCAGTTCGTGCCGCTCGACTGAGTCGGCATCCGCCCCGGCGTCACCCCCACAGAGGCGAGAGGTGTTCGCACGCGGGCGCGTCTGCTACGATCGAGTCGATCGTGCGGGGGTTATGGGCCATGGCGGTGTTGTTCGCGCTGCCGGCGTGCAAGGACGACGCGTTCTTCTGCACCAGCGACGAGCAGTGCACCGAAGGCGGAGCCGCAGGCATCTGCCAGGCGAACGAGCTGTGCAGCTTTCCCGACGACGACTGTCCGTCGGGTCAGGCCTACGGCAAGTACTCGGGTGCGCTCGCGGGGCGCTGCGTCGCCGAGGAGGACGTCGCGAGCACGGGGCCCGACGTCCCCACCTCCACCGAGCCGAGCCCTCCGACGTCGAGCACCAGCACCAGCTCGACCCCGGGCGAGACGAGCGCGGGCGAGACCACCAGCACGGGGCCCGACGACGACTCCACGTCGGGCTCGTCGACGACCTCCGAAGCAGGAAGCGCCGACCCGGGGCTGCCCGACGGCAGCACATGCCAGGAAAACGACGACTGCGCGTCGAGCTTCTGCTACGACGCGATCTTGGGGTCGGTCTGCGGAGAGTGCCTCAGCGACGCCGACTGCGAGCACGGCTGCACCCCGCCGTACCCTCTGGACCCCTCCGAGCTATGGTCGCAGTGCAACGATGGCGAGCTCGGCGACTCGTGCCAGACCTCCGAGGCCTGCAGCTCGCCCGAGCTCCAATGCGTCTCTTTCGCCAACGTCGCGGGCATCCTGTCGATCTCGACCTGCAGCGAGTGCGCCACCACCGAAGACTGCCCCGGCTCGATGCTGTGCAACGAGTTCTTCAACGCCGGTGAGTTCCGCGGCGCCTTCGCGTGCGTCAACCCGGGCTCGGTGTTCGACGGTTCGTTCTGCACGATCGGCTCGGTCGGAGAGGCCGCCTGCATCAACCACTGCGCCCCGGGCAACTACAAGGGGCTGTTCAACTTCGGGGTATGCGGCGAGTGCTCGTCCGACGCCCACTGCAGCGACGGCGAGTCGTGCGTCCTGCCAGAGCTCGACCTCGAGGCGGGCACGGCCTCGACGCCCTACTGCGGGTGAGGCTCGATGCAAGCGGGGGGTAAACCCGCTGGCCGAGGCCCATTCGGATCCGTACCGTCCCTTCGATGGATCCGGTACAGGAGCCCCCCAGGTCCCTGACCAAGCGTGTCGCGGTGTTCGCGTTGATGGTCGGGCTGGGAGCCGCGGCGTTCGCGTGGCAGCAGCACACCGCGAAGCAGGGGCGACGTCGACCGGCACGCGAGGTCGGCCAAGCCGTGCGAGTGATGCCCTTGGCCCCGCTCGAGGTGACCCCCACCGCGACGGGATACGGGGAGGTGGCCGCGCAGCGAGACTGGGAAGCCACTGCCGAGGTCGGTGGAGTCGTCGACTTCCTCGCCGAGGGCCTCGAGGTCGGCCATCTCGTGCCCGAAGGCACCGTGCTGCTTCGGATCGATCCGCAGAGTTTCGACCTCGAGCACGAGCGTTCAGAGGCGTCGGTGAAGGGCGTCAAAGCTCAGCTCGCCCAGCTCGTCGCCCAAGAGAAGAGTGCGCGTGCCAACTTGGCGCTCGAACAAAGCGCGCTCGACCTCGCGGAGGCCGAAGTCGAGAGCCTGCAGGACCTCTACGACGCAGGAACCGCTCCGCTCATCGACCTTCAAACCGCCCAGAAGGCCGTAATTGCGGCAAAGAAGGCGGTGCAGGGCTACAAGAACACGCTGTCGGAGATCCCCTCGAGCCGTCGGATCCTGCAGGCACAGCTCGAACAGCAGCAAGTCGGGGTCGAGACGACGAAGCTCGATCGCGCCAAGACCGAGATCGTGGCGCCCTTCACGATGCGCCTGCGACAGGTCGACGTCTCCCTGGACGAGGCCGTGAGCGCGGGACAAGTCATGCTGATCGGCGATGGCGTCGACGTGGTCGAGATCGCGGCACGCATTCCGGTTGGCTCGCTGGGAGCCCTGCTTCCCCGGCGTCCCCGCCCCGCCGGGCCTCCCCTCCCAGATCCCGACCCCGCGACCGCACCCGAGCTCGACGCTGCTCGACAGCAGCGGCGACAGACGAGCTTCAAAGAGCGCCTACAGTCGATCGAGGCGGCCGTCGTCCTCGATACCCAAGGCGTATCGGCCACGTGGCACGGCAAACTTCGGCGCCTCGAAGGTGTCGATCCCACGACGCGAAACCTCGTCGCGGTCGTGCAGGTCGATGAGACCCGTGGCAAAGGTGGGCCGCCACTTGCCGTGGGCCTCTACGTCGAGGTCGAGCTTCGTGGGCCCGCTCGCCCGGACTGTCTCGCGGTACCCCCGCAGGCGGTTCACGGCGGTCGAGTCTACGTGGTCGGGGACGAGAACCGTCTCGAGTTTCGCGAGGTCGATCTGGACCTCGTGCAGGAAGAGTACATCTGCGTTGGCGGGGGCGTCTCCGCGGGAGAGGACATCATCCTCAGCGACCTCTCCCCCGCGGTCGAAGGCATGCTGCTCGACCCACGCGTCGACGACCGAGCGTCGGTGGCCCTGACCGAAGCCGTGGGGCCCTCGAAGTGATCGCCTACTTCGCGCGGCATCCGACGGCCGCCAACCTTCTCATGCTCGTGTTGGTGCTGCTGGGTGTGTTGAGCCTCCCAGAGCTCCGCCGCGAGACATATCCCGAGTTCGAAGCGTCCCGCATCCGCGTCAGTGCCCGATACTCCGGAGCCGACGCGGAGACCATCGATCGCGTGCTCGTGCAAGCCATCGAAGACGCGGTTGGAGGGACCGAGGGCGTCGACACGTTCTCGTCGGAAGCCCGAGAGGGCTCTGCGACGGTGGTGCTCGAAGTCGCCGACAACGTCGAGTTTCAGACCGTTCTCGCCGACGTGCAGTCCGCGGTCGACGGCATCACGCAGTGGCCTGCAGACGTCGATCCTCCCACCGTCGCAGCGGCGAGCCGACGCTCCAGCGTCGCGTCGCTGGCGGTGCGCGGACCGATGCCCGAGCTCGACCTCGAACGCTACTGCGGCCGAGTTCGCCTCGGCCTTCTCCGTTACGACCAGATCACGGACGTGACGATGGCCGGGTTCTCCACCCATCAGCTCGTCATCCGACTTCATCGCAGCGCCCTCGCGCGACACGGCCTGAGCGTTCGAGACGTCGCCACCGCCGTGGAAGCGCAGAGCGTCGACCTCCCCCTCGGTACACTCCAGCGGCGTGGCGGCGACGTTCTCGTCCGCTACGACGACCGACGGGTCGACCCTGCAGCCCTCGAGCAGCTCGTCATCTCGGGCGCCGCAGACAGCGGCGAGGTGCGCATCACGGACATTGGCGAAGTGGTCGAGACCTTTGCCACCGAGGAAGAGCAGCTCTACTTCGACGGCGAACGCGCGTGCATTCTGGACGTCACGAAGACCCCCTGGCAAGACGCCGTAGACGTCGTCGAGCAGATGGAGGACTTCATCGCATCCTGGGCTGACCGCAAGCCGGCCGGGGTGACGATGACGATCACCAACAACACGGCCGCGAACATCGAGGACCAACTCGAGCTGCTCTCGACGAACGCGCTGCAGGGCCTGCTGCTGGTGTTTCTGACGCTGTGGCTCTTCTTCCCCGTCCGCCTCTCGTTCTGGGTCGCAGTGGGCCTGCCCGTATCCGCTCTGGGAGCCTTGGCAGCGATGGGCTACGTGGGACAGACGCTCAACATGATGACCATGATGGGCATGCTTGTCGCGCTCGGTCTCGTCATGGACGACGCGATCGTGCTCGCCGAGAACGTGGCGGCGCACCTCGAGCGGGGCAAGCCTGCGATGCAAGCGGCGGTCGATGGCGTCAAGGAGGTCGCGCCGGGCGTGATCTCCTCGTTCATCACGACCCTGTGCGTGTTCGTCCCGCTCGCCGGCATCGAGGGCCGTATCGGCCGCGTGCTGCAGGTCATTCCGGTCGTGCTCGTCGCCATCCTCGCGGTCAGCCTGCTCGAGGCCTTCCTGATCCTGCCTGGCCACCTCGGACATGCGTTGCGCGACCACCATCGTCGCAAGACCTCCCGCGTCCGGGCTGTGTTCGACGCCCGCTTCGGCTGGCTACGCGAGCGCGGAATGGGCCGACTCGTCGACGCCGCGGTTCGCTTTCGATGGGCTACGGTCGGCGCCACGATCGCCGTCTTCCTCGTTTCCGTCGGAATGGTCAGCAGCGGACGGCTGCAGTACCGCGCGTTCCCGTCCGCGGAGGGTGATGTCGCCGAGTTCACGATCGCCATGCCGCCTGGCACGTCGCTCGAATCCACCAAGAGTGAAGTCGACCGAGTCGTCGCCGGCGCGTGGACGGTCGCAGACGAGCTCCCGCAACCGGGCGGCGCCTCACTGGTCCAGCACGTGACGGCTCGCTACAACTACAACCGCAACAACGACGAGGACGACAGCGGAGCCCACCTCGCAACCGTCACCGTCGACCTGTTGGGGGTGGAAGATCGGGAGATCTCGATCGGAGACTTCACCGCCGCATGGCGGGAGGCATCCGGGGTTCTACCCGAGAGTGCTCTCGTTCAGTTCGGAGCCGGAGGCCGCCGCGGACCCGCAGGCAACGCGATCGAAGTGCGCATTCAAGGCGACGACCTCCAGCGGCTCGGAGACGTCTCGGCTCGAATCCAGGCGTGGTTCGCGGAGTTCCCCGGCGTTTCGGATCTCGGCGACGACCTCGACGCGGGGAGCCCCCAGGTGCGCGTACGGCTGCGCGACGGGGCCAGCGCCGCGGGAGCCTCGGCGCAGGACCTCACGTTGCAGCTGCAAGGCAACCTCTCCGGGGTGGAGATCGAGACGTTCCATCTCGGCGACGAGGAGTATCAGCTCTTCGTCGAGCTAGAGCGCGCGGGGCGAGACAACCTCGCAGACCTCGAGGCCATGCTGGTGACGCTCCCCAGTGGAGCTTCGGTCCCGCTGGGCACCGTCGCGAGCATCGACGAGGTCGAGAGTTTCGCACGCCTTTCGCGGACCGATGGTTCTCGGACCGTCACGGTCACCGGAAGCGTCGACGAGGACGCCGCCAACGCGGCCGAGCTGATGGCTCGGTTCCTCGACGAGCTCGCTCCGGAGCTCGAGCGTGAACACGCCGGCGTCCGGCTGGAGCTCGGCGGTGCGGCTGCCAACTCGGCCGAGGCCCTCGACTCGATGGTCAAGCGCTCGATCATCGGCGTGTTCGCGATCTTCTTCCTCCTCAGCCTGCAGTTCCGCAGCTACCTCGCCCCACTTCTCGTGATGCTCGCGATCCCTTTCGCGTTCGTCGGAGTCGTGTGGGGGCACCTTGCGCTGGGCATGGCGATGTCGAGCCAGAGCATCTTCGGCTTCATCTCGATCGCTGGAGTCGTGGTCAACGACTCGATCCTCCTCGTCGTCTTCCTCCAAGGCGCGCGTGCACGGGGTGAGTCGCCGCTTCTCGCAGCGACGACCGCGAGCCGCGCCCGGTTCCGCGCGGTGCTGCTCACCTCGGTCACCACCATTGCCGGCCTCGTCCCCATCCTGTTCGAGACGAGCCGCAACGCCCAAACCTTGGTCCCCGTGGCCGTGTCGATCGTCTTCGGTCTGGCCGCGTCGACGGTGCTCGTGTTGATCGTCTTGCCGGCCGCCTACGGCGTCTTGGCCGACCTCGGGCTCGCACCCGACGCACCTCCGCCGGCGCCGCCCGAGACCGAGGCTCGAGTTCGTCACGCTCGCCCTTGACCTCGACCATGGTCGAGGTGGCACGCATGATGGCGATGCGCAGGCTACTGCCCCCTTCGTTGTTCCTCCTGCTCTGCCTACTCATGGTGGGCGCCGCGTTCGCGTTTCCCGGACGATCGCCATCGACTCCGCTGCTGGCGCTCGGCGCTGCGGGCCTGGCGTTCGGCTTGGCGTTGTCCGTGAGCGGAAGCCGCCTGTTCGACAAGATAGGCACCAACATCGTGACCTTCGAAGACCCGGGGACGCTGGTGGTCTCGGGTCCGTTCCGGTGGAGTCGAAACCCGATGTACCTCGGGTTTCAGATCGCCATCACCGGAGTGGCCGTGATGCTCGCCTCGCCCTGGGCCCTCCTCGGGCCTGCGGCGTTCTTCGTGGCGTGCCATCGGGTCTACATCCCCTTCGAAGAGGCTCGACTTCGGGCCCGTTTCGGAGCCGACTACGAGCGCTATCGAGGCCGCGTTCGACGCTGGATCGGACGTCGCCGAGTCGTCGAGGCAGACCACCCGCTATAATCGTCAGAAGTCATCGTGGACATCGGAGAGGTCACACGTCGGTCCGGTCTTCCAGTCAGCACCCTTCACCTGTGGGAGCGGCGAGGGCTGGTCGAGCCCATCTCTCGCCGAGGCATGCGTCGTCAGTACGACGCCGACATTCTCGAGCGGCTCGCGTTGATCATGGCGTGTAAGAACGCAGGCTTCTCGCTCACCGAGATCAAGGGGCTGCTCGGACCCGGTGGCGTCGCCGAAGACCGGAGTGCTCTGCGCGCCAAGCGAGACGAACTCCTCGCGGAGCGGGCCCGCATCGACCGCGCGCTCGAGGGGCTCGAGCACGCGATCTCCTGCGAACACGACAACGTGCTGACCTGCCCGCGCTTCAAAGAGGAGCTCCGCGCCATGCTGCCGCTTCGCGACCGGCGCTGAGTCAACAAGCGCCCGCGTAGTCGTCGCAGCAGTCGCCGTAGGTGGAGCAGAGGCCATCGCACCAGCATGCATCCGGCGCTTGCCCTCCGCAGCGGTCCACGCACGAGTTCCCCGGTGCCGCGGCTTCGCACACGTAGAACGTCTTGTCGTCGCAGTTGGAGCCGTAGCAGGTGATGCCGGAGATGAACTCGCGAACCCCGAGGTGAAGGGGCGGTTGCTCCTCGGACCTGGGACCGGTCCAGAAACAGTTGTCGAGCTCGATCGACTCGGCCGTCCCGCCGACGTTCATGGTGGGGCGGCCGCACTCGATCGAGATGTTGTCGCAGTGTCCGCCGTTGCAGCGGATCCCCGTCATGATGCTCGGAGCCCCACGCCAATGGCAAACCTCCGAGTACGAGAGGTCGGAGCCATACCACCCATGGCTCGCCGACTGGCCGAACCCACTGTCTTCTTCCGAGTAGAAGTCACTCCAAGAGTACGAGGCCATCGACATGCCAAAGGGCATCGGCTCGCACCGGATCCACACGTTGTCGCAGTAGCTGCCCTGGCAGTCGAAGCCATTGACGCCCTCATTCGACGGGCCGCACCAGGTGCCTGCCGTCTCGTCGCTGATCGGCCCCTGCCAGCCCGCGGCGTGTGCCACCCCGGCCGTGCCGAGCATCGCCAACGTCACCGCAACGAGGGTGGTTCGCACTGTCGTGGTCCATGTGTATGTATGCTTCATTCCGCCTCTGGCCAGACCAGAAGCAAAGGCTGTGCCGCGCGAGATTTCGGAGCGTTGGGTGGAGACCCACGGGGTGTCACAGGGTGTGTCTGCGCGACGTGTCCCATGGGGCGCGCGGCGAGTCGGGCCATTGGCACCGCGAGGCAGCGCCCGGCGTTCTGGAACTTCCCAAGACGGCGGGTTTGCTTCGCTCGAGTCTAGGCAAGGCCGCTCGAGCTGCGTTGTTGGGATGTTCGCCGTCGCCCTCGAGCGCCTTCTGAGGGACGGTCGGGCAGTGCCCCCTCAGCCCCCGCGAAGCCCCAGCACCAACGCCTCCAGCGCAGGCGTCGAGGCTTGCCCAAGCCCCCGCCCCTCCAGCACCGCCGCGAGCACGGCCCGCGTCTGCGCGCTCGGATTCTCCAGCCCGCGCAGCACCTCGACGAACACGGCCTCGACCTCGCCCACGCCGGTCTCGACCCGTCGCCGCGACACAGCCTGCTGCAGGCGCGGGTCCGCAGCCGCGGGCCGCTCCTCGGTCGGCGCGGGCCCGAGCGACTCGATCGCGCCCACGACCGCTCGCGCCCGTTCGGCGTACGGCAGCGCGGACAGCTCCTGCGGCGTGATCGCCTTGCCGATGAAGTAGTCCTGCGCGCCGTACCCCACCGGGAACTCCAGCTTGCCCTCGATCGGCTCCACCGGAAGCCCGCCCGTGAACCGCACCGGCACGATCGGGAGCTGCAGCCGCACCGCGTAGTCCAAGATCGTCGAGCTCACCTTGCCGATCGACTCCGCCGCGTGCTGCGAGCGGGTCCCCTGCGGGTGCAGGAAGAACGACGTGCTGCCGCCGCGTAGCCCCGGCTCGAGCGCGGCCAAGTGCGCCGCCATCGACTCCGGCTTCGACTGGTCGAAGTACAGAATCCACTGCGGGTCGACCTGCGCCTCCCCGCCGAACAGCAGCCGTAGGATCCACCCGATCCAGCGCTCCTGATGCTTCGCGTTGGCCATCGTCGTCACCGCGCGATCGGTGAGCCCCGCCAGCAGGTGCGTGATGAGCAGCGACTCGATCTGCACCTGGTGGTTGCCCAGGAACAGCGCCGGCCGCGTTCGAACTTCCGCGAAGTCGTCCGGGTCTTCGATCACGACCCGACGCACGAACTGCTGCAGCAGCCCCTCCCACAGGTCGCGACCGATCCAGCCCTCGTCATGGCCAACCTGCGCCGCCCAGAACGGTCGCACCGGCGCCGGGTCGAGCACCGACGGCCCCTCCCCGTCGCTCACCACGACGTCGTCCCCTTCGCGCGTGATGCGAAGGTTGGGCGGGTTGAGCGGAAGCGCGGCCGGAAGCCGCCCGGGGTGAATCCCGTGTGCGTGCCCCACGTGCTCGAGCGCCGCGACGTCGGCCACCGCCGTGCGCCCGTAGATGCCCTGCACCGTCCCCGGCATCCAGTCACACGCGTCCAGCTCCGCTTGGCTCAGCCGCGTCTGCCCGCCCTCGTGTCGCGACAGCCGAAGACCCGGCACGAACGCGTGGTCGCGAAGAAACGCCCGGCGCTGCGCCGGCGCTGCGCTCCCCAGCGGTCCCTTGGGAAAGCACGCCTCCAGCACCCGGCCGTGCGCCCAGACTCGCTCACCCGCGCCATCGGAGACGATCAGCTGCAGGTCGAACGCGGGCAGACCCGGCGCCAGCTGTCCGCCGAAGCGCACCTCGCAGCGCACCTCCCCCGAGGTGGGCGTCGGACCATGAAACGTCAGGCTCGGCACGCGCGCGGGGTATGCCACCAGGTCGTCGCCGATCGCATCGCACCACAGCGACAACGCGTCGTGCGGGATGCCGTGCAGCGCCGCGTCGAGCAGCGCCGGGTGCAGGCGGCCGACCGGCACCGAGCCGCCGCCCGCGTCCAGCCACGTCGACGCCCCGCCGTCCGTCCGCACACCGCGGCGCCACAGCTGAAACGCCGGGCCGTGAAACAGCGAGCCGTCTTCGTAGGGGTCGGCCATCGCGGGCCCCTCGAGCGCCGGCCAGGGCTGCGGTGCCGGCTCGGACTCGCCGCGCACCACCCCCGTCGCCACCACCTCGCCGGCCTCGTCCAACACCCGGACCTTGCCCGTCGGCGCGTCGAGCTCCGTTCGCAGCGTGCGAGCACGACCCGCGTCGATGAACCCGTGCACCGCGACGTCGCGCACCGACGCCACCGGACCCGGAGACGCCGATACCACCAGGTCGACGATCGACATCATCGGCAGCGCCGGTTCGTTCCACGTCGGGCAGTGGTCGGCCAGCCACTGGTCTCGTGCAGGCTCGAGCGTGAGCGTGCCCTCCTCGGTCGTGCGCGGCGGCGGCGGGTCGCCCGAGACGATGCGCATGCCCAGGCCCTCGGCCGAGTAGATCCGCAGACCATCGACCCACAGCGAGGCCCGCGCGACCACGAACGGCCCCGCGTCGTCGCGCCCGCGCTCGGTGATCTCGAGCGTGCAGTGCACCAACTCGTTCTTCGGCACCACCTGCCCGCGATACCGCCACGTCATCTCGTGGCCGAGCGCCAGCGGCTCGAACCGCGGAGACTCGACGCCCTCGTCCATGCCCGTGACCAGCATGTACGCCTGCAGCAGCTGGATCATGGCCTCGATGCCCAGCGACCCCGGCTGCACCGGGTCTTGAAAGAAGTGCGCCTTGAAGTACCAGTCGCTGCTGCGGACGTCCTTCTCGGCGCGCATCGCCCCCAGCCCGGCCTCACCGCCCTCGGGCCAGAAGCCGGTGACCCGGTTGAGCATGTCGAGCTTGCTGCCCGGCAGCGTCGCGCCATCGCGGTAGAGCGACTCGGGCCGCGCGTCGAGGTCGATGACCTCGGTGTTTGGCAACTCCAGCAGCGAGCGATCGGCCTCCCCGATCGGCAGCCCGGCCTGGTTCTCGAACGCCTCGAGCGGGAAGCAGCCGAAGACCGTCTTGAGCGTGTAGACGGTCTCGGCCCCTTGGAACATCTCCACGTCGAACGAGGTGATCACCATGCCGCCGGCCTTGGACAGCGCCGTGAGCTTCACCTCCGTGCGCAGCGTGCCTGCGTCGGCGAACACCTCGCGCAGCTGCGTGCCCGTGCCGTCGAGGTTTCGGAACAGCAGGTCCTTGTCGTACTCGAGGACCGAGCCCACGTAGCTTGCCAGCCATCCGCAGGGCTGCAGCGCCGCCTCGAGCAGCACCGCGAACGGCATCGTCGCCGCGCCGTTGTCGTTAAAGTACCAGGCGTCGGCCGGCACGTCGTACTCCACCACCACCTCGGCCCCGGCCTTGGCCACGCCAATGTCGCCCGTGACCGAGAGGATGCGCGACATGAAGTGGTACGGCGGGCTCGGCAATCGCGGTGCCGTGCGCGTCGAGTCGAACGGCCGGTACATGGGACCGAACGCGTCCGAGGGTCGGCCCCACGCGCAGGCGAGCAGCGACTTGTAGTCGAACGCGAACGTCTCGCCCTCCTCGGTCTGAAACGACGCGACCGGCTTGGGCTCGACGTAGCCCTCGAGCAGCTCCGTCCAGGTCTCCAGCGGCCAGTCCGGCACGAGCTGCAGGCCCACCCGCTTGGCGTGAAACGCCTTGAGGCCGTCGACCGTGCACAGCAGATCGGCGTAGATCGTGGGCACCGGGCCCGCGATGATCTCCTCGACGAACACCTCGTAGGTGAGCTCCTTCGACGTGGGCGTGACCTGCCCGCGGCAGCGCATTTCGATCGGCTCGCCGGGCACGGGCTGGAAGCGCCAGCCGTCGCGCCGCAGCGTGTAGCCCAGCGCGCTCAGGTACAGGCTCAGCGCCTGAAAGCAGCCCTCGAACATCAGGGTGCCGGGCATGCACGGGTCGTTCTTGAAGTGGCCGTCGAAGTACCAGTCGTCGGGTTTGACCGGCGTGCGGGCGTGCAGGTAGCCGCGCCCCCACGGGCCGCCCTGCGGGTCGAACCGGGTGACCTCTTCGAGGAACAGCATGCGCCCGCCCTGAATCGTGGGCGTGTGCGAGTGCGTCTGGCTGAACTCGAACCCTTCGCCGAAGCAGTCCCACGGGCGGCCTTCGGCAAACGCTTCGATCTGCGCCCGCGTGAAGCTGCGCCGGGCGGTGAGCTGGTCGGGCGCCTCGAGCCGCGGCTGCGCGACGATCTCGGCGTCCTCGGGCGTCCACAGGATGCCGTCGGAGTCGGCGAGCTCTTCGTCGGTGAAGAACCCGGCCTGGCCGTCTCGCACCGACAGCCGAATGTCGCCATCGATGCGGCAGTCGTAGTGGAAGAAGAACAGCCGCACCTCGTCGTGCTGCGCGTGGCCGTCGACGTGAATGTCGTACTGCAGCGTCTCGCCCACCGCGGGCAGGTCACCGCCGTAGGTCAGCGTGCAGCCGAGCAGTCGGTAGACGCGCTCGCCCTTATTGAGGAAGTCGGCGCCCATCCAGCTGATCAGCATGAGGTCGGCCTGGCCGCTCTCGATGAAGATGCCGCCGGGCATGCGGCCGCGGTGCAGGTACCAGCTGTCGCTGCAGACGTCGGTCTCGGTCCAGATCGTGCCCTTGCCCAGGACCCCGGGCTCGGCGTCGATGCCGGTGACGCGGTCGGCGAGCAGCAGCGGCGGCTCGGGCATGCGGACCTGCCGGGCGTAGCCGTCTTGCTGCTCGAAGAGGGGCCCGAAGATCTCGGAGATCTTGCCCGACGCGTCGATCTCGAGCTGCGCGCGGGTGAGCGTGGGCCCGACCGGAGCGGGCGCGACGCTCGTCGAGGGCGCGGGCTCCGGCGGAGGCGTCGCCTTGGCCGAGACGGCCGGGGGCTTGGGCGTGACGACGGTTTGCGCAGGAGCGACTGGCTTGGGAACCGCCGGGGTCTTTGCGGCCTGCGGCCCCGGGGTGGTCGGAGGCGCGGCGACAGGCTGCGGCTCCGATGGCGTGGCGCCGACCTGCCCGCCCCGCGCACGCTCGAGCATGCGCGCCCTGCTCTCGAGGAACGCGGTGTGCACCGCCGCCTGCTGCTGGAGGAACCGCGCGTGCAGACCGCTGAGCTCCGCAAGCGCCCGGGCGCCAGGGTGCGTGCTCGGCGAGGCCTGCGGCGCGGGCTGAATCTCGACGCGCGGCGATGGGGTGGCCGCCGGCACCGGCTCGGCGGGGACCTCCGTCGGAGGAGGAGGAGGAGGAGGAGGAGGAGGCTGCGTCGCAGAAGCGAAGTCGAGGCCGAGGACGGAGGGCAAAGTGGGGGCGGGTTTCATGACGTGAAGCTCCGTGGTCGCGGCCCGAGCGGGGTGCGGAAAGTGCAGCGGAATGGAGAGAGGACCCGCGAGCGGGTCGGGCCGCCCGGGTGCCCTCAGGCGAGACAGCAGCGCCTCGAGGCGAACCGGGACGCTGGCGGCGAGCAGCGCAGCGGCGGCCTCGACCGCGCCCCATGCACCCTGCCCTTTGCGATCGAGCGAGACGATGGCGGCCTGGGCTCGACGCTCGGGCCCGAGGATGTCGCCGATCCAGCGCGAGCACGATCCGCCGGGACCATGCTCGACGAACACCCGAACCCCATCGGACCACGCCTGCTCGATCATCGCGGGCACGTCGAGGCAGTGCAGCGCCTGCGAGAGGATCGCCTGGGCACACGCCTCGTGCTCGGGCACGTACGCGTCGGGGCGGCCTCCCGAGTAGAAGCGCACGCCGGGCACCTCGAACACCTCGCGCCGATGCAGCTGCAGGTACGCGTCGGCGACCGGCTGCAGCTGCGGCACGTGCACACACATGTTGTAGTCGAGCGCCTGGCAGCGGCTGCGGCCGATCGCGTCGAGCACCGGCGCCAGCGCGGCGGCGTCACCACCGATGACCACGTCCGCGTCGCTGTGAATGATCGCCAGCTCGATGCGCGGCTCGTCTTCGATGCGTGCCTGCACCTCGGCCCGCGGCGCCAGCACGGACCACATCTGCCAGCGCGCGTCGGGGCCCCACTGGTCGGCGACGGTGGTGAACTCGCCCGCGAGGTTACGGGTGAAGAGCGCGGAGTCCCTGGCCTGCTGGCGCATCGCGTCGACGTCGCGCCACGCCCCCAAGGAGAACAGGCTGTTGCTCTCGCCCGAGCTGTAGCCGATGGCCGCCTGCGGCCGCAGCCCGAGCAGCTCGCGCGTGAGCACGGTGTGCAGCTGGCACACCGCCGACGCCGACCACAGGCGCTGCTCCGCGTCGGCGGGGCCCTCGGTCCACGACAGCGCCTCGGGCAGCGAACCGAACCGCGGCGCCAACGCGTCGCCGAGCTCGGGGAGGTCGCGCAAGAGATCGAGGCCCGCGCCCGCGTAGGCCGATCCGGCCGACGTGTAGACGAAGGCGAGCTCGCCCTGCACCGCCTGCTCGCGATAGTGCACGCCAGCCCCCGGAGGGGCCCCATCGCGGACGTGCGCCGCGGCCCGGGAACGCTTGGACTCCAGCGCGCCTTCCGAGCGGGCGACGAGCACCAGCCGGCACGCGTGCGCGGCGAGGTCCTCGATGCGGGTCCGACGATCGTGCTGCAGCGCGTCGAGCAGCGCGGCGCTCGACGCTGCGCCGTAGGTCGCGTACACGGGAGCGCCCTGCCGGCCGACCACCGCGGCGTCGCCGGGCAGAAGACCGACCGACGCCTCGGAGGCTTCCATGCCCCGCACGCGAACCCTCTGCGGCGACGCCACGATCTGAGGCGCGCCGTGACCATCGATCCGCCGATGAGACGCCCACGCGGCAGCCACGACGTGCAGCAGCCCGGTCGCGGCGTGCGTGTGGCCCAGCGCAGCGCTCGCATCGAAGGCCTCGCCGGGGCCCCACGTCGGCGCGTCTTCGTCGTGCTCCCCCAGCACCGCGATGACGCTCTGGCCGTCCGCCTGGGCGTCGCGCAGTCGCCGTAGCACGACGGATACCGCCGCATCACCGGGCGCGGGGCGACTGGGGTCCAGTGCCTTCGTGGCCGCCTCGTGCACCGCGTCCGCGCCCAGCTCCACCGCCCCGACGACCGCGGCATCGAGTTCTCCACGCCCGACCGCGCGCGCGGCGAGCTCCAGCGCGCGAATGCCCGAGAGCTCCTCCGCGAACACCGAGCAGCTTCCGCCGGTGAGGTCGAAGTAGCGGTTGATGCGGTTGGTGGGGATGTTCGGCATCGTGCCGATGACCCCCGCGGCGGTGAGCGGCTCGATGAAGCCCTCGCCGTGCCGCCACCGCGCACCGAAGCGGGCGACCGAGGGGTCGACGCCCATGCCGACGAACACACCGACCGCGCCATCCCCGGGCACGGCGTCACCGAGCTGGGCCGCGACCGAGAGCTGCAGCAGCTGCTGCGGGAGCGTCTGCTTCAGGTCGTTGGGCGGCACGCCGACCCCGAGCGGATCGATCGGCAGCGCGTCGAGAGGGGCCGCCGTGTCCTGCCCTGCAATCGCGTCGAGCAGCGCGTCCGGGCCGTCGACGTCGCGTCCGCGGATCGCCGTGGCGACGATCGCCACCGGCTCGGCCGCACGCACCTCCCCATCGGCGGGCAGCGTCGGGTCGTGCACCTCGACGATGAGGTGGGCGTTGTTGCCACCGAACCCGAACGCCGAGACGCCGGCACGCCGCACGCTCGTGTCCGGCCACGGCTCCGGGGTGGACGGCACACGAAACCCAAAGCGCGAGAGCGCGGGCGTGGGCGTGTCCAGGTGCGGGGTCGGGGGCACCTCGCCGTGGCGCATCGCCTCGCAGACCTTGATGAGCCCTGCCACGCCTGCCGCGGTGATCAGGTGGCCCACGTTCGCCTTGAGCGACCCCAGCGGCAGGTCGAGCCCCGCGTCACCAAACACCTCGCGAAGCGACTCCAGCTCGGTCGCGTCCCCGAGCTGGGTGCCGGTCGCGTGGCACTCGACGTAGTCCACATCGGCCGGAGACAAGCCCGAGACCTCGTAGGCTTGCCGAAGCGCCTGCGCCTGCCCCTGCGCCGAGGGCACGAGAAAGCCCCGACCGCGGCCGTCGTTGCTCAGGCCCACGCCGCGGATCACCCCATGAATCGTGTCGCCGTCGCGCCGCGCGTCGGCCAAGCGCTTGAGAACGACGAAGCCCGCGCCCTCGGCCGGCAGGAGCCCGTCGGCCTCGGCGTGAAACGGGCGGCTGCGGCCCGACTTGCTGAGCGCGCGCAGAGCCCCAAAGCCGACGTGAATGAACAGATCGTCGGCACAGTTGACGGCGCCGGCGAGCATGACGTCGGCCTCGCCGTCGTGAAGGCGGTCGCAGGCGTACTTGATCGCGTACAGCGACGAGGCGCACGCGGCATCCAGCGCGAGCGCGGGCGCCTGCAGCCCGAGCGCGCGCCCGAGCAGTAGCGCCGGCAGCCCCGAGCCAAACCGGTTCCGCGGATCGACGTCGTCGTCGGTCGCCCCCCACACCGCCTCCGCGAACGCCGACATGCCCCGGGTGGGAAAGCCCAGGTTGCCGAAGATCGCCCCGGCCCGCGCGGGCGTGCGGTCGAATCCCGCGTCCCGCAGCGCCGCCCGAGCGGTGTGCAGCGCCCACAGGAACACCGGGTCGAGACCCCGGAGCGACTCGGCCGGCACCTCGAACCCCTCCGGATCGAACCGAAGGTCCCGCACATATCCCCCCCGGTCGGTCCACACCCGGTCGGCCTGCGGGTCATCGGCCGAACACAGGATGCGCTCGCGCTCCACACCCCAACGCCCCTGTGGCGCCGCGCCGACACCATCGGCCCCCGCTCGAACATTGGACCAAAGAGCCTCCGGCGAGCTCGCACCCGGAAGCAGACACGCACGACCAACGATGGCAATGGGACGAAAACGAGGCATGAAGACGATGTCCGAAGAAGGAGCCGTGCGCGAGAGGCCGAAGCGAGTGTCCGGAGCAAGAGAGCGTCCGGAGCAAGAGAGCGAGGCATCCCAAAGGGATGTCGAGCGGAATGGAAAGAAAGCGGACGAGCAGAAGGCCGCCCGCGGGAGGGTTCCGGAGTGCCCCCTCACCCGAAGGGGGCACGCAAGGAACCTGGGAAGCCTACGGTTGAGGACGCTCCCCGCGGGGAAGCTGATGCGTCTCCACCCCGTGAAGCTCAGCGATCACCGTCCCGGTCTCGTCGTGCAGGACCACGTCGGCCACGGCCTTGAGGCCCTCGGCGCGGCGCCCCGTCAGCGTGCAGCGCAGCTTGCCCTTGGAGGGCGTGGCGTAGGTCTTCACCTCACCGATTGCCGTCGGCAGCGACGACCCACCCAGCATGTGCTGGCTCCAAAGCAGCGCCAGCTGCAGGCCTCCATCGACCGCCAGAGGGTCGGTGCACCACGGCGACTGCCAGCCCGCCTCGCGCACGCCCGCGACATCGGCGGCGATGCCCTTGTCGGACACGCCGTCGATCGAGCGGATGACCTGAAAGCCGGGCCCGTGGAACAGCACGCTGCCGTCGTAGACGGTGCGGTCTCCCCACGTCTGCAGGCCGAGATCGGTCGAGGGGGCCGAGGGCGCATCCGGCAGCTTCGCCGCCATCGTGGCCCGAGCCCGGTAGTAGCGGTTGCCCGCATCGTCGCGCAGCTCGAGCCCGAGCGTGGTCGTCCCGTTGACCGCTTCGCGGGTCGTGTGCACGTGCAGCGTGGTCGACTTGCTGTCGAAGTCCTTCAGCGAGATGCCACGCAGCACCGACACGTCGTGCAGCCCCGCGAGCTTCAGCCCCGGGCACGCCGCCCGGGCCGCGCGCGAGAACCACTCGACCGCGAACGCCACCGGCACGACCGGCGTGCCCGCGATGCTGTGGTCGACCAGGAACGGGTGCGACTGTCGGTCGACCACCACGTCGACCCGAACGCCATCGGCAGTCTCGGCCGGAGCGAACGCCCCCGCCGCGGGTGCGCCACCGAGCACGAGTTCGACCGTGTCGGACGCGACGTGCTGGATCTCGTCGAGCATCATCTGCGCGCCCGTCTCGAGCGGAATGAGCGCCACGCCCATCGCGGCGAAGTGCTGCTCGAGCTGCGGCGTCACCATGCCTCCCTTCCAGGGGCCCCAGCCCAGCGACTTCACGCGGCACTGCGGGTGCGCGGCCGCGTAGGACCACGCGACCTTGTTGAGCACCTCGTTGGCCATCGCGTAGTCGACCTGCCCGGTGTTGCCGTAGCGCGCGGCCACGCTCGAGAACATGACCAGCAGCTTCAGGTCATCGCCGGAGGTGGCGGTGAGCATCGCGCTCAGGCCCGCGACCTTGGTCGAGAACACGCGGTCGAACTGCTCGCGCGTCTTGTCTTCGATCTTGCGGTCGGCGAGCACGCCGGCCGCGTGCACGAGCGCGTCGATGCGCCCCCACTTGGCGCGGACGCCATCGAGCGCAGCGGTGAGCGCCGGCACGTCAGTCACGCTGACGGGCACGTACTCCGCGACGGATCCAGCGGCCGCGATCGCATCGAGCGTGGCGCGGACCTCCCGGGCGGCCAAGAGGGCCTTGGCCCGCTTGCCGAGCTCGGCCGGCGCGACCGACTCTCCCCGGGCGCTGGCCTCCTGCAGCAGCGCTCGCTTGATCGAGGCGTCGTCGGTGGCCGCACGGGTCAGCGGCGATTCCTCGGCCAGCGGCGTGCGACCGAGCAGGGCGAAGCGGTACGAGCCACGCGCCGCCAGGGCGATGAGCGTAGCCGCCGTGACGCCGCGCGCCCCACCGGAGGCCACGATGACCGCGCCGTCGTGCAGCGGGAGCACCTCGGGATCGACGTGCTCGGGCACCGACTGCAGCACCACGCGGGTGCCGTCGGCGGCGAGCCCCACGTCGAGATCGTTGCCGCCCTGAAGCAGCTCCTCCACGATCGCCGCGGCGACGTCCGCCGGAGCACGACCGCCGCGCTGCACGTCGAGCGCCTTCACCGACGCCTGCGCCCACTCCTGGTTGGCGGTCCGTGCCAGCCCCGGAAGGCCGGACACCCACGCACGGTCGGGCTCGAGCCCCGACGTGCCGAACGCACCGCCGGTGTCCTGCACGGTGACCAGCAGCGAAGGCTTCGTCGCCGAGCCCAGCGCCTTGGCGCGCTCGAAGGCGCGGGCGTGAAACTCGACCGCCCCTGCCGCATCGACCGACGCGAGCCCGTCGAGCAGGATGAGCCCGCGCGCGCCGTCCGGCAGGGCCGCGCCGTCTTGCCACACGACCGCCGAGGCGCCGCGCCGCGTCAGCGCGTCGACCAGCGCAGCCGCGACCCCGGCACCATCGTCGGTCACCGCGATGAGACCCGCCGAGGCGAAGCCGCGCAGCGTCAGGCCCGGAGCGGGTTCAGGCAGCGCGCGGAGGACGAAACGCCCCAGCTCCGACGCCGGCTCGCCGCTCGCCACCACCGCCGCGGGTGCCGGCGCCGAGGACCCGCCCATCAAGCTCTGCATGTGCGCCACGATCTCCCCGAGCGTCTGCAGCTTCGCCAGCGCGTTCGGATCCACCTCCGGCATGTCGGGCGCCGCGTCCTGCACGGCCGAGAGGATCTCCACCCTCTTGATCGAGTCGATGCCCAGGTCCGCCTCGAGGTTCATGTCGGCGGTGAGCATCTCGGGCGGGTAGCCCGTCTTCTCGGCCACCACCGCGGTCATCACCGCGTGCAGGTCGACGCTCGGCGCCGCCGGAGCGGCCGCGACCGGAGCCGACACGGGGCCCATCAAGCTCTGCATGTGCGCCACGATCTCCCCGAGCGTCTGCAGCTTCGCCAGCGCGTTCGGATCCACCTCCGGCATGTCGGGCGCCGCGTCCTGCACGGCCGAGAGGATCTCCA
>JANSYI010000012.1 GCA_024742475.1 bacterium
AGACGAATGGAGTGCATCGGGCATGCTCGACTGCGCGTCCGAAGACACCGTGGGCCCTGACGCCGGCGGTGCCGTCTGGACCATCCGCAGCTTCGATGTCGCCGAACGCGGCAGGTACACCCTCACCGCGGTCACGGAGGGCTTCGCAGTGCTCGGCGGCTGCGACACATCCTGGTGCAGCTCCCCCCTCGTCGGATTCTTGACGCCTCCGGGATACCTACTCTTGGTGTCGACCATCCCGACCAGCGTCGAGATGGAGCCCGGTCGCTACTGGATCCGCGTCCAACAAGAGCTCGAGCAGGACCCCGCCCCCTTCAGCCTCGAAGTCGTTCGCGATCGGGCTGAGTAGTGGGAAGCACAATCCGCGTGTTTCAGGGGACGGAGCCTTCTTGGCCCTTGCCTTCGGCGGCTTTCTTTTCGGCTGCCGCGCGGCGCTTCTTTTGGCGGGCGCGGACCCTATCTTGCTCCTTTTGGATGGCGGAGGCGGCAGAGGGGAGGATGAGGCTCATCTGAGTCTTCGTGAACTCACCCCAGACGGTGACCTTCCGCCCGTTCCTCTCGATCTCCAACTCGTCGAACAGACCCGCGAGGTAGAACTGCGCAAGCCACTCCCGGACGTCCGCCTTCAGGAACCCAACGAACCCTTCCGCGCCGCTTGCACCGATGAAGTCGAGGCGCGCGTGGAACTCGGGGTCGGGCTGGGCTTCGATGGTCACCTCCACGTTGTTGGGGAGCTCGAACTTGTTGGTCGATGTTCTCTTGAGTGCGGCG
This sequence comes from bacterium, assembly GCA_024742475.1. GTDB lineage: Bacteria > Myxococcota_A > Polyangia > Nannocystales > Nannocystaceae > CAJXVA01. The sequence goes on from JANSYI010000012.1 coordinate 772, forward strand.
TGAAGATCGTGCGCCACGAACTGGAGGCCGGCCGTCGGGATCCTCCGCGCGTATCGACGCAGCTTCGTCAGCTCGCCAACGTAGTTCGCGGCGGTCTTCTCTTCGCCCACGTCTTCACGCAGCACGGCGGGGATGAACTCGGGGCGGATGAGGAGCGCGATCTTGGTGTCGAGGAGAACGAAGCGGCGGGGGTCCCAGTCGCGTCCCTCCTTGGGGACTGGGTCGCCCACGAGCGAGCCCCCGCGCTCTTCCCAGGTGATCGATTCGCCCGCCTTCGTCGCCGCGGCCTCGATCTTGGACTTCACACTCTCTCTGGACCCCTTGTAGTCGACGACGAGGAAGGTGTGTTGCATCGACCGGAGGTTCGGGGATGCGATCAGGATGTGGTCGAAGTCCTTGAGCGGGTCGAAGCCGCCCCCGTCGACGAGGTATCGGAAGTCGGGCAGTGGCTTGACCACGTTGATCGCATCCCGGCCGAAGGGCAGTTTTCGGATGTTCCGCGTCGAGATCAGGACGTGATAGTTCGCCGAGGGTGGCCCGAGCTTGGCGACACGAGACTTCTTCTGACCGAGGTCGCGCTTCGGGCCCTCCTCGACCTCAGGCTCCTCGGGCTCCTCGGGCTTCGGGGGCTCCTCGGGTTCAGGCGGGGGCTCCGGAGGGGGCGCTTCGGGCTTCGGAGGCTCGGGCTCCGGGGGCAGGGGCTCCGCGTTGACGTCGTCCCCTTGGATCGCGTCAGGGTCGAGCAGCTCGACTTCGGTCAGCTCCCACTCGAGGTCGAGGTCGACGTCTAGAGGCTTCGGGACGCAGACTCCTCCGAGGAACATGCTGCCGTGCATGACCACCGCGACCGTCGCGGCCAGGGTCTTGCGCCGAGCGTTACTCACGCCGCCAACCTAGCACGCACAATCGCACCCCTACAGATCGAAGCGGGGTTCGCGGCCCATGAGGTCGGGCAGGGAGACCCAGCCTGTCTTGCCGTCGAAGCAGACGAGCAGCTCTTCGTCTTCGAGGTGCATTTTGCACTCGGGGTCCTCCACGAGCTCGCTCAGGCGTAGCGCGCCGAAGATTTCGCCTTCGGTGTCGAGGAACCAGTGCTTGCGTTCGAATCGCCGCTTGGCGATCGAGCGCATCTTGTCGAGCTCGGCGAGGTAGGCCGCCTTCTCGTCGGCGTCCCAGCGACCGTTGCGGTTGGCGTCCCAGTGGGTGAGCAGACCCGCGGACGACGCCGCGGCCTCACGCTCGTCCGCCTCGGCCTCGAGCCGGTGCTCGAGCTCTTCGAGCGCCTTGGCCTCGGAGAAGAAGCCTTTGGCCTCGAGGTCGAGCCGTCGCTTGTGCAGCTGGTCGAGCAGATGAGCCTCCCGCCAGCGCGAAGGCATCAGCCCGAGCCGCTGCAGGATCCACGGCGTGAAGAGCCCGGTGCCCGGGACGGGAAAGGCGGAGTTGGCCGCGGCGATGAGTCCCGCAGGAAACACCTTGACCATGTCGAGCAGCTGAGACCGCACCTTGTCACGCTCGGCCGCCGAGATGTCGGCGCCTTGCGCTCGCGCGACGATGATCGACATCGCTTCCTTGCTCTCGCTCAGCTCGCCGACGAAGTTTCGCCAGTGCAGCGACGCCGCATCCTTGGCGGCGGACGTCATGCGCGTGATGAGGCTGGGCGGTCGCTCCAGGGCTTCGAGTTCGAGCTGGAGCTCGTGGAGCGCTTGCGTCTCCACACCCCGCGCCGACAGCCGGTCGGCGACGTCGTCGAGCGTGTGATCGACTGTCATCGCCAAGAGTATACGGCGGAAGTTCAGTTCAACGTGCGGACGCGACGCTCCAGCCTGGTGGCCAGCTGGCGAAGCGCGGCGCCGCGCGGGTGCAGTACGGCGAGCAGCTCGACGACATCTGCAGCACGGTCGTGTGAGCCGCGTCGGAGGTAGTGATGATGCAAGTTGTTGCAGACCCGGACGAGGATCGAGCGGGTGCTCGCGGGTTGCAGCGCGTCGCGGAGCATCGGCGCGCTCGCGGTCAGGTGCCGACCCGTCGCTCGTGTGTACAGCTCGGCCAGCGTCGAGAACGAGAGCGCCTCGCCGCCCCCGAAGGGGTCGAAGACGGTGGGGGAGGGGCCGTCCAGCCCGATGCCGACGATGAAGTGGCCCGGAAAGCCGATGCCGCGCAGCGGGATACCCTGCGTCTGCGCGAGGTGGATCGCGAGCGCGCTGAGGGTGATCGGGAGCCCGTGTCCGGTCTCGAGTACGCGGTCGATGAAGCTGTTGTCGACTCGCTCGTAGGTCGGACCCGCGCCGCCGAACCCCTGCTCGCGCAGCAGGCCCATCAGCGCAAGCGATGCTGCGAGATGGTCTTCTTGGGCGACGGCGTCGCGTGTACGAGAGGCCGCCAGTGACTCGAGCTCCGCGAGGCGCTCGGCGTGCCCCGGCCAGGCGTGGCCTTGTTGCAGCGTCTCGGCGAGCGCCTCGAGGGCGCGCATCAGCTGACTCGGAAACGGCTCCGCCGTCGCGACCTGCAGGAACCCCGACCCGCTCACGAGCCGTAGCGTGCCACGACCGACTCGACGTTGCGACGAAACTGATCCTCGTAGTGCATCGCGAACGCCTTCCACGTGCAAAGCGTCCGCGTGTCGGTGACGCTGTCGAGGAAGAGCTTGCCGTCGAGGTGGTCGACCTCGTGCGCGAAGGTCCCCGCGGTGATGCCCGCGACCTCTCGGTCGATCCGGTTGCCCTCGCGGTCGAGCGCCTCGACGCGCAGCCGGGCGTGCCGCCGCACGACCCCGCGCATGTCGGGCACCGAGAGGCAGCCCTCGTAGTTCTCGAACGTCTCGTCCGAGAGGGGCGTGAGCACCGGGTTGACGAGCACCGTGAGCGGGATGTTGGGCTTGTAGGGGTAGCGCGGGTTGTCCTCGACCTCGATCGCGCAGATGCGAAGGGGCCGATAGACCTGAATCGCGGCGAGCCCCGCTCCGCGGGCGTCTCGCATGGTCTCGATCAGGTCGTCGATGAAGGTTTGAACCTCATCGCTCGCGAGGGCCTCTGGGCTCACGGGCTCGGCCACGGTCCTCAGGATCGGCGTGCCGACCTGCGCGATCTTCAGGAGCGTCATCTACTTGATCACCTTGGCCTTGAGAGCGGCCTTGCCGTCCTTGACGTAGACGGTGAACTGCACCCGCTTGATGTCCGGTCGCTTGGCCTTGAGGTCGCGCTCGTTCTTGCGGAGCTTGGCCGCGAAGCGCTCGTAGGTGAGGTTGGACGTGGGCTCGCCGCAGGCCTGCTTCACCTGCACGAACTCCTCGAAGATCTCACCGAACTCGTCCTCGTCCTCATCCTGGGCCTGGGCCTGGGCCTGGGCCTGGGCGCCAGCTCTGGCGGGCTCGGCCGGCGGCTGCGCGGGCATTGGAGCGGGCGGTGCTGCCGGGGCCGGATGTGGTGCGGGGGCGGGTGCCGGGGCCACCGGGGCGGGCGCGGGCACAGGTGCAGGGGGGGCGGGCACGGGCACGGGCGCGGGTGCTGGCGCGGCGACTGGCTGGGGTGCCGAGGCGGGCTCGGGCTCCGGCTGGGGCGTCGCTCGCTGCATCCCGGTCCTGGGCCGCTGGCGGCTCCCGGTCGTGTTCGGCTGCTCATCGCCGAGCTTTTGGTGGGCCCGGGTCAGGCGACGGCGCCGCGTGGACCTGCGGGACGCCGACTCCTCTTCGACCCCGTCGTCCTCGATCTCGAGCTCGGCGAGGAATGCCTGCCGCAGCGCCTCGTAGGCCGTCGCCGCCGCGCGGGCCGTCTGGCCGGGCACGCCCCCATAGCGGTCGTGGAACACCTGGTGCTGCTGACCCACGGCCAGCGCGCCAAACTCCTGCGAGAGCCGCTTCATCGGGCCGATCGCCTCGAGGTAGGGGAGGTAGACCGCCAGCGCCGCCGAGACGAGCAGGAGCCCGACGAGGATCGGCCAGTTGACGCGAACGCCCTTGCGCCGCGCCTCGCTGATCGCCGCCGCGATGTCCTGCTGGCTCGCCGCGGCCGTCTCGCGGCTCATCACCACGAGCATGGCTCCGTTGGCGCCCTTGCCCGCCGGTCCGGGCACGCGACCGAGCGCGCCGATGCGCTTGTCGAGGCCCGAGCCCGTCGCGAACACGCCGCTGGCGCCCTCGTCGGGCACCTCGCCGCTGTTGCTGTCGGCGAGGGCTTCGATCTCGTCGTGCACCGGCTGGTCGCCGATGAGCTCGCCGACGAGCTTGCCTCGGCGGACGATGCCCGCGGGCGTCTCCGAGCCGAGCACGCGACGCAGCAGTGAGCCCGCCCCGAGGTTGAGCTTGTCGACCGCGACCAGCCGCTTCCCGCCGACCACGGCCCGCGTGACCTTGGCGACGTGAATGTCTTCGCCCAGTGTGATCGAGAACAACCCATCCTCGGTCGGGGGGATACTCTTGAACGCATCCGCGGTGATCACCTCGGGCATCTCGGCCTCGCTGATGCCGTTGGACGCGAGGATTCGTCCCGCACCGTCGACGACGGCGACGGTCAGGTTGCTGCCGGTTCGCAGGCGAAGCTCCTCGGTCGCTTCGGCGAGCAGCTGCGGGAGCGGCGTCTCGGCCTCGTCGTCCTCGACGTCCTCGTCGCGGGCGAGAGCGGCGCGCAGTTGGTCGTCGACCACGAGCGCGGTGACCTCTTGAACCTTCGAGGCGCTGATCTCGGCGGTGAGGGCGGCGACGCCAGCCTCGGTGACCGCTCGGACCGCGTCTCGGTCGGCATCGGTGAAGTCGCCACTTTGACCGGCGGACAGGAGGAACATGCCGGCGAGGCAGCCCGTGGCGAGGACAGCCAGGAGGACGGCCCAGATGCGCGTGAGTAGCACGGTTGCTCCAGAGTGTAGGCCGTGGCGCGGCCAAACTGCAATGCTCCTCACGCCTCGTGCGGCCAAGGGGCCCGGCGCGAGAAAACGTGCAACGGCGCGGGCTGAGGGTCGACCTGATCGGCATGCGGATCCTCGGTCTGTGGCTGCTCGTGATCGCCGGGGTCGCCCTCGGGTTTCAGATCGCGTCTCCCACCTCGGCCAACGCCGAGGCCGCGGCCACCTTCGACCCTCGGTGGGTCGGCGTTTTCCTGACCTCGACCGCGCTCGCCTTGGGGATCGCCTCCCGCCGGGGCAAGGGGTGCCACTTGTGGTTCGCGAGCGCGCTCGCGCTGCTCGGCTTGGCGCGCGGCATGTCGTCGGCGTCCGACCCCGCCCCGACTGAGGCCGACCGACGGGGCCGCGCCTCGCACACGCGCCTGCTCTCGATTGAGGGGGCGAGCACACCCGGACCCCGTTGTCGGGTGTCCGCACGCACGGCGCGGGGTGGACAGGTCGAGCTCGCGCTGCCGGCCGATGCATGCCCGCTGTGGTGGGGCGATCTCATCCGAGTCCCCTCCGAGGCGCTGCACACCGACGCAGGCCGCCAGACGCCAGAGCAACACGGCCCCATCGCGGTCCCCCACGCCTGGCGCGTGCGCCCGCCCGATGCGTCGCGGCCCTCGACGCTGCGCACGCTGAGGATGCTCGCCTCCTCCTCCGTCGCGCGCGCCCGACAGGCCGGATGGGACGCGGCGCGGGGAGACCCCGCGCGCGGGTTCGTCGTGTCGAGCTCGCTGGGGTTGTCCGGTGCGCTGCCTCCGGGCGACCGCGTGCGATTGCGTCGGGCTGGATTGGGGCACTTGGTCGCCGTGTCGGGGCTGCACGTGGGGCTCGCGGCCGTGACCTGGTTGGTGCTGCTGCGCTGGAGCCTCGCCCGGTGGTGGTGGGGGGCGCCCGTCGCCGTCGCGGTGTCGATGCTGCCGGTCTGCGTCTACGTCGCGCTCACCGGAGCGGCGCCTCCGGCCGTCCGGGCGGCGCTCATGTTCGCCCTCGTTGCGCTCGGGTCCGTGCGAGGTCGACCCACCCATCGACTGTCCGTCGTCGCCGTCGCCGTCGCGCTCATGGTGTTCGTCCATCCTCATTGGCTCGTGCAACCGAGCTTCCAGCTCTCGGTCGCCGCGATGGTCGTCCTCGTCCGCCTTCCGCCCGGTGCGGGCGCTTCGCTCACCAGCTGGCAGCTCGGATGGGCTCTGCTGCCGCTGCTGTGGCTGCACTTCGACGCGAGCTCGGACGGCAGCGTGGTCGCCAATGCGGTCGCCGTCCCGATCTTTGCGCTGTGGGTCGTGCCGCTGGCGATCGTGGGGTGGGGGCTCCTCCCGCTGCTCGGCGGCGTCGCGCTCGATCCGGCGGCCGCGGGCGCGCGCGTCATCCTCGACGTGGCCGGGCGCATCGCCACGTGGCCCGAGATCCCGCGTTCGGTCTGGATCTGCGGCGCGGTGCTGGCGTGGGTGCCGGGGGTTCGCGCGAGGATCTCCGAGCGCGCGCACGCCTGGCTGCCGCATCGCGGAGCGTCGGCCGTGCTGCTCGTCGTCGCTGGCGTCTCGTGGTGGCCTCGCACCCCCCGCACGGGCTGGACCGCGTGGTCGACCCGCCGGGGTGCCGAGGTGCTCTCGGTGCGCTCCGATGGGACGGCGTGCGTGCGCGCGCCGACCTCGTCGGCTCGGCGGTGGCGAGCGCGCCTCGACCAGCACGGGGTTCGCACCCTCTCAGGTGTACAGCGCTCGGCCAAGGCGACCGTCTCCGACCCCGCGCTACTGGAGTGGCGCGAGGGGCTCGGCGCGCTCGCCCGCGACGTACCGCGCGGACTCCCATCATGCGCACTGCCCCAACCCGAGATCGTTCGCGAGGCCCTCGACCGCTGCCGCGCTTTCTCCTCCACACCGAGCGCTCACATGCGCACCGACGCGTCGCTCCAGTGTTGGAGCGCTCGGCTGGGTGCGTGGCAGCCCGCTCCGATACACTCACGATGACCGTCGCGTTCATGTCCACTGGCCCCAACCTCGTCCCCGTCCTCGTCGAGACCACCGGCGTCCACCGTGGTCGCGAGCACGCGATGCCCTACGGAGAGCACATCCTCGGGCGTGGCCGGGGTGCAACCGTCGCGCTCGACGACCCCGACGTCAGCCGGCAGCACGCCCGCATCGTCGTCGAGCCCGAGGGGCTGACGATCTTCGACCTCGGCAGCAAGAATGGCCTGCGCGTGGATGGGCGTCGGATCCACGACGCCGTCACCCTCGGCCACGGCGACGAGCTCACCGTCGGCGAGATCACCCTTCGCCTCCAGCACCCCGCGGCCCAAGTCGCGCAGGCGCTCGCGGCGGCCGGAGAGGCGACCGTCACGATCACCAACACGAAGGACGAGCGGGAAGCGCCGATGATGGGGCTGCTCTGGCCCGTCGTCGGCGTCCTGGTGTTCGGCACAGCGGTAGTCGCGTTGCTTTTGGTATAGACGGCCGGTGCCCGATCGTTCTGCGCTCGCACGTCTCCCCAAGGTCGACGCCGTGCTCGACGCCGAACCTCTGTGCGCCGCCCGCTGGCGACGCCCGCTGGCGCGCCGGGTCGTGCAGCGAGCGCTGGCCGATCTGAGGTCGGCCGTCCTCGACGGCAAGTCGGTCGACATCCCCGACGCCGCCGGGCTTGCGGCCACCGCCGCGGCCACCCTCGAGTCGTGGGTTCAGCCCCGCCCCCTGCGGGTCATCAACGCGACGGGCGTCATCCTCCACACCAACCTCGGCCGAGCGCCTCTCTCCCGGGCCTCGATCGACGCGATGGCCGACGCGGCGCGCTACTGCGACCTCGAGGTCGTCTTGGGCAGCGGCAAGCGGGGCTCTCGGTTCGCGTGGCTTCGGCCCTTCTTGTGCGCCGTGATGGGCGCGCAGGACGTGCACGTGGTCAACAACAACGCCGCGGCGCTGCTCCTCGCCTGCACGGTGCTGGGCACCCCCGGAGGGGTGGTCCTCTCTCGTGGGCAGATGGTCGAGATCGGCGACAGCTTTCGGGTGGCGACGATGGCGGGCGCGGGAGGGGTGCGGGTCGTTGCCGTGGGTAGCACCAACCGGACGCATCTGCGGGACTACGCGCAGGCGCTCGACGGGGAAGGCCCCGACGCGGAGGGGGTCGCTGCGTCCGCGCTGCTGTGGTGTCACCAGAGCAACTTCACGCAGAACGGATACGTCAAGGAGGTCGGGCTGGCGGAGCTGTCCAAGCTCGCCAAGGCGCGAGGTATCCCGCTCATCGCCGACCTGGGCAGCGGGTCGCTCGGCGACGGGCTGCCCGCGATCGAGCCCACCATCGGCGAGTACCTCGAACAGGGCGTCGACGTGGTGCTGGCCAGCGGCGACAAGCTGCTCGGCGGGCCCCAGGCGGGCATCATCGCGGGCACGGCCGAATACGTGGAGCGCTGCCGCCGTTTCCCCATGGCGCGGGCGCTTCGGCCCGACAAGACGACGCTCGCGGCCTTGCACGCGACGTTCGCCGCGCATGCGCGCGAGGGCGTGCCCGACCTCCCGCTGCACGAGATGGTCGCGCGGGACGAGGCTGGCCTTCGTGCGCGCGCCGAGGCGATTCGGGCCGAGCTCGGCTGGGACGCCTCTGCCGTCGTGACCTTGCAAGCCGCGATCGGCGGCGGAAGCCTGCCTGGGGACACGATGGACAGCGTCGGCTTGTGGGTGCCTTGCGCCAAGCCGGCGACGACCGCTCGAGTTCTCCGGCTGGGCTCGCCACCCATCGTAGGGCGGATCGAAGACGAGCGGCTCCTGCTCGACCTCCGCACCGTCGAGCGCGACGACGACCCGCGGCTGATCGAAGCCCTCGCTGCGCTGTCCGATGCCTGAGCTCCCCGAGGTCGAGTTCGGGCGGCGTCAGCTCGAGGCCGTGCTCGTGGGGGAGAGGCTGACGAGCGTCGCAGTCTTCGACGATCCGATCGTGTTCGAAGGCGTCTCGCCGGCACGGGTGGTCGCCGCGCTCGAGGGCGCCACGGTCAGGGCTGCGCGCCGCCGCGGAAAACACCTGTGGCTCGAGCTCGACCGTCGACCGTGGCCTCTGTTTCACTTCGGCATGACCGGGGGCTTTGCGACCCCCGACGGGTCGGGACTCCAGCTGCACACAGGCCCCGCGCTCGACGCCCAGTGGCCGCCACGCTTCGCGAAGATCGTCCTCGAGACCGCCCGCGGGCGAGCGCTGTGCATGACCAACGCGCGCCGATTGGGGCGGATCCGTCTGCGACGCGACCCGCTGTGTGAGTCCCCGATTGCGGACCTGGGGTTCGACCCGCTGCTCGAGCCGCCCGACCCGTCCGACCTCTACGCCCGGCTGCAAGCGCGCCGGGGTATGCTCAAGGGGCTGCTGCTCGACCAGCGCTTTGCGGCGGGGGTGGGCAACTGGGTCGCCGACGAGGTCCTGCACGCTGCCAGACTCGACCCTCGGCGCAAGGCAAACACGTTGGGCCCCGCCGAGGCCGAGCGTCTTGCGGAGGCGCTGACCTCCATCACGAAAAAAGCGGTCGACGCCGATGCCGACGCCGACCGCTACCCAGGTCACTGGCTGTTCCACCAGCGCTGGGCCCCGGCAGAAGGACTGACAACCCCAGCCGGAGACTCCATCGAGTTCCTCACGCTTTCGGGACGAGCGACAGCGTGGGTCCCCGCGCTACAGAAATAGTGCTACTCGCCGTAGACCCACATCTCGCCGCCGCCGCCGCCAACGACCATCTCGCCGCTGTCGAACATCCACACGGCCGACAGCGCATTCGCGCCTTCGGGGGTGATGTCTTCGAAGGTCCGGCCGCCGTCTTCGCTGATGACGACGAACCCACCCTCGGCCGTCGGGATCTTCTCGCCGACCATCACGACGGTGTCGCCGATGACGTGGATGTCGTTGACGCCGGCCTGGTAGTCCAGCCCGGAGTCGAACAGCTCGATCTTCTCCCAGTTCGCGCCGTCGTAGGGGTCGGCGCCATCGACGAGGTAGATGAGCGGGAACCGCTCGCTCTGGTCGTGTCCGGCCACGATGATGTGCTGGTCGTCCCAGATGTGCATGTCGAGCAGCTCGCCGTCGCGCGTCTCGGGCTGCAGCTCGACGGTGTGGAAGTGGAACGTCGCGCCGTCGAGCTGCGAGGGGAGGTGCACCCGGGCGGGGTCGTTGATCAGGCTACCGACCGCGTAGAAGCGGTTGTCGTGGGCCTTGATGCGGCGCACCTGGAAGCTGCCCGCGTCGGGGTCGGAGAGCAGCTCCTCGCTCAGCGAAGGCACCTCTTCGAACTCGCCCCCGGCGGGGCGGTACGCGGCGGTCGTGCCCGTGAGCGAGTCGACGAGCATCTGGCCGTCCTCGGTGATCGCGGCGTTCTCGGCCTGGTTGACCGCGAGGAACGCGTTGTTGCTCGGCGTGTAGAGGCCGGTGGCGTTGATCATGCCGCCTTCGTCGAAGCTCCATACCGGGTAGCCGTCGAGCTGATGGATGCCCGCGCCGTAGAGCACGCCGTCGGGTCCGCGGCGAATGTCCATGATGCGAACCTCGTTGAAGCGGATGTTGTCTTCGAAGGTGACGCCGCCGTCGGTGGTCGTGAACAGGCCTTCGCCGGACGCGTTCTCTCCGCAGCCGACGAATCCCGTGTCGCGGTCGTCGAACCACAGTGCGTTCGTCTCCGAGCCGCCGCACGGTCCGGCCAGCTCGCTCCACGAAAGCGGGCCGACGGTGCCGCCGGTCTCGTCGCTCGACGAGCCGGTGTCGTCGCTGTCGGAGGTCTCTCCGGTGGTCCCCTCGGTGGTCTCGCCGGTGGTCGCAGGGTCGGTGGTGCCGGGATCGCCGGTCTCGGCCGAAGACGTGGAGCCGCCGCTGCTGGCGGTCGTCTCTTCTTCTTCGGCGGGGTCGCACGCGGTCAGCAGGAACAGGGCGGCAAGGGGTGCAATGGTCAGTCGTTTCATGGTCTCGCCCCGGAAGAGTCCGAGACCGGCTCGCCGGATCATCGGCGGCGCGCTTTTTTTTTCGGATTGGCCCTCCGCGCCCGAGAACGGCCATCTGCTATCCTGAGCGCATGGCGCACACCAGGATCGTTCGTTGGGGGGTCGTGATTGCGTTCGGCGTGGGGCTGGCGGTGGGCTGCTCCAAGAACGGCCGGGGGACGCAGGATCCCAACGCCTGCATGCGCGCATGCGACCAGGAGGAGTGCGAGTTTCACGCGTCCTCCGTCGGCGACAACGATGCCTATCTCGAGTGCCTCGAGGGCTGTCAGGAAGAGTGCGGGTAGCCGCCTGATACAACCCCCGCGTGACCGAGACGCTCACGATCGATCGACCCGACGATTGGCACCTGCATCTGCGCGACGGTGATCGGCTCGCGCAGACCGTGCCCGCCACCGCGAGGACGTTCGCCCGGGCGATCGTGATGCCCAACCTCAAGCCGCCGGTCGCCACGGTCGAGCAGGCCAAGGCCTATCGCGGGCGGATCCTCGAGGCGCTGCCCAGCGGCGCGCGATTCGAGCCCTTGATGACGCTGTATCTGACGCCCTCGACGTCGCCCTCGGAGATCCACAAGGCCGCGGCCGACCCTCACGTGCACGGCGTGAAGCTCTATCCGGCCGGCGCCACGACCAACGCCGAAGCGGGCGTCACGGACCTCGACGCGAGCGCCGACGTCTTCGAGGCGATGCAGGAGTCCGGGCTTCCGCTGCTGATCCACGGGGAGTCGATCGGCGCGCACGATGACGTTTTCGACCGCGAGGCCATCTTTCTTCGCGACACGCTCGCGCCGCTCGTCGGGCGGTTCCCCCGGCTGCGCATCGTGGTCGAGCACATCACGACGCAGGACGCCGTCCGTTTCGTCGAGTCCGCTCCCGCCCACGTCGGCGCCACGATCACCGCGCACCACCTGCTCTTCGACCGAAACGCGATCTTCGAAGGGGGCATCCGTCCGCACATGTACTGCTTGCCGATCCTCAAGCGGGCCAAGCACCGCGACGCGCTGCTGTCCGCGGCGACCGGCGGCAACCCGAAGTTCTTCTTGGGCACCGACAGCGCTCCGCATGCCCAGGGCGACAAGCAGAGCGCGTGCGGCTGCGCCGGCATCTTCACGGCGCACGCGGCGATAGAGCTCTACGCCGAAGCGTTCGAGTCCGTGTCGGCGCTCGACCGGCTCGAGGGGTTCGCGAGCCACCACGGCCCCGACTTCTACGGCCTGCCGCGCAACACCTCTCGCATCACGCTGCGTCGCACACCGCAGTCGGTCCCGGACACGCTCCCGTTGGGCGATACGCACATGGTCCCGCTGCGGGCCGGCGGGCGCATCGCGTGGTCGGTCGCCTCGGCATGACGAATCCGCAGCCTCGGCCGGTTTGAAGTCCGCCTCGGGCTCCCGCATGCTGCTGGCATGGAGGCACGGTCGCGTGACACGCCCATCGAGGTGACCAGGATCGGGGCCGTCGGTCGGGGGGTGCCCGGCGAGCGACCCCCGGGTCCCAAGGAGATCCCGCTCGTGGGCAACCCGCGGATCTTCGAGCGCGACTCGTTGGCTGCGTTCATCGACACGGCGCGCACCTATGGCGACACCGTCAGCTACCACATCGGCCCGCAGCTGGTGTTCCTGCTGACCCACCCCGACGACATCGCCCAGGTCGTGTTGGGAGAGCAGTCCAAGTTCATGAAGGGCGCGCTCACGCACGAGTTGTCGGGCTTCCTCGGCCGGGGGCTCGTGACCAGCGAGGGCCGATTCTGGCGTCGCCAGAGGAAGATCGCCGCGCCCTCGTTCACGCGCCGACACATCGAGAAGTTCGCCGACACGATGGTCGTCTGCAGCCGCCGCGCGCTGGGCACGATGCACCCAGGCGTTCGCAACGTGCACGTCGACATGATGGAGATGACGCTCGATATCGTGCTCGAGACGGTCTTTGGCCACGCCGAGGTCCCCGACATCAGCGCGGTGGGGCCGCTGGTCGAGACGATGATGGAGGGGTTTCACCGCGCGTACCTGAGCTGGCGCAGGCTGCTCCCTCGCTTGGCGATGAAGCGGACGCACGACGCGCTCGCCGACGCGCGTGTGCAGCTCGACGAGATCTTCTACGGCATCATCAAGCAGCGACGCGCGCAGGCCGACTACGGTGATGACCTGCTCGGTCGCCTGCTCGCCGCACGCGACGACGACGGCACGGGCATGACCGACGAGCAGGTGCGCGACGAGGTCGCGACCATCTTCTTGGCCGGCCACGAGACGACGGCGCTGTCGCTGTCGTTCGCGATGCTGCTGCTGGCCGAGCACCCCGACGCGCAAGCACGCGCGCGGGCCGAGGTGGACCAGGTCCTGGGTGAACGTCCCGCGACGATGCAGGACGTGCGCCGCCTGCCCTACGTCGAGGCCGTGCTCAAGGAGTCGATGCGGGTGTTGCCGCCGGTGTATCTCTTTGGCCGGGAGGCGCTCGAAGACGTCGAGATTGCCGGGTGGGTCATACCCCGCGGCACCCAGGTGCTCACGCCGGTCTGCGCGATTCACAAGGACGCCCGTTGGTACGACGACCCCGACCGCTTCGTGCCCGAGCGCTGGCTCGACGGCCTCGCCGACCGCCTGCCCAAGTACGCCTACCTTCCCTTCGGCGCGGGCGCTCGCGTGTGCGTAGGCAACCACTTCGCGATGCTGGAGGGCATCTTGGGGCTGGCCACGCTGCTGCAGCGGCTGGAGTTCGCACCCGATCCCGACTTCGAGCTGCAGCTACTCACCTCGGTCACGCTGCGCCCCAAGGGCGGCGTGAGCGTCCGGGTGTCGCGACGACGCGACAGGGCGTGAGTGACACCTACGCCCGGGGACCGGGGATGCGCTCGTCGCCCTTGCGGACCGTGATCTGCAGCTGGTCGAAGTGCTCCATCAGCGGCACCGCGAACTTTCGGCTGAGCCCGGTCATGGCCTTGAGGGCCTGGACGTCGATCGTTCCTTCGGACTGCAAGTGCGCGCGAACGCCCTCGAGCAGCGTCTCGTGGCTCTGCTTGCTGAAGGAGAGATCGGCGGTGACGCGAACGAGCCGGCCCGTGCGCTGCAGCCCGCTGACCAGCTCGAGCACCTCGGCCGCGGGCATGCCGAGCGTCTCGCCGACCACCTTGAGCGTGGGCGGCTTGTTGCCTGCGGCCTCGTAGAGGTCGAACACGTTCTTCATGCGCGGTGGGAGCTCGCCCTGCGCCGAGAGCCCCTTGCCGGGGCGCGCGAGGGTGCCAGCCTCGTCGACGGCTCGCAGGGCACCGCGCCCGATGGCGCGATCGATCGCCTCGCCGGCCACGTCGGCCGCGATGCGCTTGCCGAGCGCGGCTTCGAGGGCAGGCCGCGGCATCCCGGTCTTGAGGGGTTGCGCGCCGTGAAACTTGTCGACCGCCGAGATCGCGGTGTCGATCAGCGCACGCACGGCGGAGTCCTCGACGTAGCGATCCTTGCCGAGCCGGGTCGCGAAGGGCTTCTTTCCCTTGAGCAGCGGGTCGACCGCGGAGCGCACGTCGTCCAGACCGCTGCGCCGTGACAGCGCCTTCTCATCGATGCCCATCGTCCCCGCGTCGACGATGAGCGCGGACAGCTGCGCCCGCGGATCGTCTCCGTGCAGCGCTCGCCCCAGCGCGATCCACCGGGGCCGCTGTCCGCGACCTTGGGAAGGCTCGGGGTCGAGCACCTCGCCCCCGCCGATCGTGCGCCCCTGATGGTCCTCGGACGGATCCGAGAACGCGCGCACGACGACCCGGGCGCCGCGCCAGACGGGGATGGGGGCCTCGAGTCGCAGACGGACGAGGCCCTCTCGACCGCTCTCGATCACGACGTCGCCCTCGCTTGCGGTGTCGCCTTCGACAGGCTCGACGAAGAGCGGGTCGAGCTTGCCCGTGGTGTGGGCGGTGCCGATGCACACCTGCAGGGAGCTGCCCGACTTCCAGGGGGCTCCGTGGGTTGGCAGGTGCTGCAGCCACGCGTGCACGACGGACTGTCGCGACACCGCGTCGCCCGCGGTCAGCACGTCACCGCGCGAGAGTTCCTTCGTGTCGACCCCGCCGAGGTTGAGCGCGATGCGTGAGCCGGCGCCGATGCGATCCTGTGCGCCTCCGCGGACCTGGGCCGCGCGGGTCCGCAGCGCTCGCGAATCCCGGTCGCTGCCCACCGGCTCGAGCCGCAGCGGTGTCTCCTTGCCTACGTCGACGACGCCTCGCATGAGCGTCCCGGTGACGACGGTGCCGTGCCCTCGAATCGAGAACACCCGGTCCAGCGGGAGAATGGGGTCACCCTTGGTCCCGCGTCGGGGGATCTTCTCGATGAGCTTCACCAACGTCGACTTCAGGGTGTCGAGGCCGTCCTTGGTGTGGGCGCTGCACGGCACGATGACCGACTCCTCGAAGATGGTGCCCTCGAGCGCCTCACGCACGTCGTCGGCGGCGAGCTCGATGGCTTCTTCGTCTCCTTCGAGCCGGTCGATCTTGCTCAGCGCGACCACCCCGTGACGCACGCCCAGTAGGCGACACACGTTGATGTGTTCGCGTGTCTGCGGCATCACGCCGTCCTCGGCGGAGACCACCAAGATGACCGCGTCGATGCCTCCGGCCCCGGCGACCATCGTCCGCACGAAGTTCTCATGGCCAGGCACGTCGACGATCGAGGCCTCGAGACCGCTCTTGATCGCCCAGGGCGCGAAGCCAAGCTCGATCGTGATGCCGCGGCGCTTCTCTTCGGGAAGTCGGTCGGTGTCGGTGCCGGTGAGGGCACGGACCAGCGACGTCTTGCCGTGGTCGATGTGCCCGGCGGTCCCCAGGACCAGCGAGCGCGGGGCTTTGGCCATGCGCGGCAGTGTCGTCCGCGGAGCCGCCGCGGACAACCCGTGTGTGTTGCTGTGTCCGGCCGCGCTCGGGGTGCTACCCTGCGGAGCATGGGCCAGGCCGAGGAAACGGGGCTCCCGGGCGCAATTGGGCGCTATCGCGTCGACCGCAAGATCGGCGAGGGCGGGATGGGCGTGGTCTACGCGGGGTTCGATCCCGAGCTGCAGCGCGACGTCGCCGTCAAGCTCATCCAGCCGGGAAGGTTCCGCGGCAAGATGGAGATGGCGAGCGAGCGGCTTCGCCGCGAGGCGCAGATCACCGCCCAGCTGGCCCACCCCAACGTCGTGACGATCTACGACGTCGGTGAGTCCGAGGGCGGCGTCTACATCGCGATGGAGCTCGTCGATGGGCCCTCGCTCGCCCGCTGGATCCGCCAAGACGCTCGGACCTGGCGCGAGGTGGTGTCGATGTTCTTCGGCGCCGGGCGTGGCCTCGCCGCAGCCCACGACGCTGGCCTGATCCACCGCGACTTCAAGCCCGCGAACGTGCTCGTCGGCGATCGCCGAGCCCGCGTGGTCGACTTCGGCCTCGCACACGACGGCCCGGTGCGCAGCCGCCCGGTGCCTCGCGGGGCGGACGTGCTCTCGACCTCGCCCAGCGTGCAGACATCCTCTCCGGTCACGACCACCTCGGTCGGCGAC
Organism: bacterium; assembly: GCA_024742475.1. Taxonomy (GTDB): domain Bacteria; phylum Myxococcota_A; class Polyangia; order Nannocystales; family Nannocystaceae; genus CAJXVA01. The sequence continues at coordinate 17,111 of JANSYI010000012.1, forward strand.
GTGTCGGTGACGATCTCCTCGGTCGGGCTGTCCGCCGACGACGTCGAGTCGACGCTGACCGGCGATGCGATGACGGTGACCGTCGAAGGCGACGAACCCGTGACGGTGGAGGGCAGCGTCACGACCACTGGCCACTTCGTCGGGACGCCCGCCTACATGGCGGCTGAACAGTTCCTGGGGTCGGATGCCGACGCACGGAGCGACCAGTTCTCGTTCTGCGTCTCGCTGTACGAGGGCCTGTACGGCGAGCGTCCGTTCGCCGGCAAGACCGCGTCCGAAATCGCCCGAAACGTCGTCGAAGGCAACGTGCGCCCAGCTCCGGGCCGGGCGCGCGTGCCGGGGTGGTTGCGCAACATCTTGCTCCGAGGCCTGCACCCCGACCCGGGCGAGCGCCACGAGTCGGTCAAGGCGCTGCTCGCGTCGATCTGGTTCACGGCGCGCATCATGTTCGATTGAGCGCCACCCTTCGGTTGTGCACGGCGCTTGCAGTGTTCCCCTGTCGACCGACAGGAGTCTGCTCGTGATTGCACTCGACCGAACCCCACCACGCTGCCTTTGCCCGCTCGCCATCTCCGTCTTCGGCGTGCTCCAGCGCTACACGTCCTTTCCGTGGCCCGTGCTCAACTCGCAGTGCCGCAAGAATGGCATCGACCCCGCGAATCTGACCCCGGTCACGCTCGGCGCGGTAACTCAGGATCTCGCGCTCGCGGTGGGTCGGTTCAGCTCGATGAGCGCCGGGCTATCGGTGCGTCGCGAGCTCGTCTCGCTGCTCCGCGCCGAGACGGGTGGATTGCCCTAGTCGCTGCGATGCGCGGGCGCGTGGGCCCGGGGTGGGGTCGGCGCCAAGGGCCCTCCGCTGCGCTCCTGCGGCCGATCCGGTGCCCCTCTTGCTGCCCCGAAGCGTCCATGCCATCCCTTGCCGACGATGCGATTTCGCAGCGCATGGATGGTCCTTCTCGGTCTGGGGCTCTACGCGTGGGCCCCCGAAGCCGCGGCGAAGAAGCCCAAGAAGGTCTGCGAGGTCGAGGTCAGCTCCGGTGACACGCTCAGCGGCATCGCGGCCAAACACGGTGTCTCCGAGAAGGCGCTGATCGATGGCAACCCGTCGCTCAAGAAGAACCCGGACTTGCTGCGGCTCGGCCAGATCATCGACGTCTGCGTCGATGCGGGCCCCTCGGCGTCGGCGAGTTCGAAGTCGAAGTCGAAGTCCCAGCCGAAGCGAGGCAAGCCATGCGCCGGCGGCGGAGAGATCACCAAGCACGCGGTGGCCTCGGGCGAGACGCTCAGCCGCATCGCGCGGACCTACGGGGTCTCCGAGTCGGCGATCACCCGCTACAACCGGGCCCTGCGTGACGACCCGAACAAGCTCCGCGTCGGCCAGGAGATCGACGTCTGCGTCAGCAAGGGGAGCGTCGGTCGGGCGAAGAAGTCCAAGGCGTGCGACTTCGTCACGCCGATTCACACACACACGGTCGTGCCCGGCGAGCACCTCGGGCAGATCGCAGGCCGCTACGGCGTTCGCAAGCGGGACCTCACCAAGCTCAACAGCCGGCTGCGCAAGAACCCCGACATGCTCAGCGTCGGGCAGACCATTCGGGTGTGCCCGGTCATCGCGCCGCACGAGCGCACCAAGATCACCTACACGGTCCAGTCCGGCGACAACCTGGGAAAGATCGCCCAACGCTACGGGCTCACGCCCAGCGAGCTCGAACGCTACCAGCGCGGCAAGCTGAAGAACCCCAACGCGCTGCGTGAGGGGCAGAAGCTCACCGTCTGGGTCGACGGCGACGTGGTCGAGGGCTTCGCTCGCATCGACCGAGACAAGGGCAAGCTACGCGCGGGCGTACAGCTGCCGCCGGGCAAGCACTACGTCATCAAGTGGGAGGCCGGCGCGTGGGGCACGGCCAAGAGCATCCGCGTGATCCAGTCGGCGGTTGCGAGCTACAAGCGCAAGATGCCCGGCGGGCCCAAGGTCCACATCGGCGACATCTCCAAGCGCGGCGGTGGAAAGTTTGCGCCGCACCTCTCGCACCAGCACGGGCGCGACGTGGACATCGGCTACGTGCTCAAGGGCAAGTACGCCCATGAGAAGCGGTTCAAGTCCGCCAACGCCTCCAACCTCGACGTGGCCCGCACGTGGACGCTCATCAAGGCGTTCGTCGACAGCGACGAGGTCACGTACATCTTCATGGACTATCGCATTCAGAAGCTGCTCTACGAGCACGCCAAGAAGCGGGGATACAGCGAGGACACGCTCGACGAGCTGTTCCAGTACCCGCGTGGCAAACGACGCACGCACGGCCTCATCCGCCACTGGAAGGGCCACGTGAACCACTTCCACGTGCGCTTCCGGAAGTAGCGTTCAGCCGCCGAACGATCTCCTGCAGGCTCTTGCAGTGCGAGCAGGCGCCGATAGGCGCCCGTTTCGGGTGAAGCGAAGGGCGACTCGTCGGCCGCAGCGAGGGGCCTTTTCGAAAGGCCCCGCTAAGGATTAGATCGCGACGAGGCTGAAGTAGAGCGTCCACAGCTCGTTCTCTTCTTCGTCGACGCATTGGGCTTGCACCGTCGACCCGAAGAGGTCGGGCGTGAGCTCATAGGTGCACTCGCCCATGGTCTCATCGGTGATGACGTCCGAGTCTCGCAGCTCGAAGGTGATCGGCATGAGCATTCGTGCGGTGCTCGAGTCCTCGAAGAGCGTCGCGTTCCACTCCGGTTCGATCGTGTCGTCGGCGATGGGCGTGGTCTGTGTGTCGCCGTCGAGCGTGACGCGAACGTAGGGATCGGGCAGGCCGCCGAGCCCATCCCAGGTGTTGCCGTTCCCATCGACCGTGGTGGTCACGGCCGACTCGATGAGCAGCTGCCACGTCGCGTCCGGATCCGCTTCGCACGTGTCAGTGCACAGCGTGCCGGCCGGGCAGGGCTCGCACGCACTGCCGCCCTGTCCGCACGCACGCAGTGTGTCTCCCGTGTTGCAGGTGGCGCCATCGCAGCACCCATCGCATGTCGACTGGCAGGCGGTCGAGATGCACGAGCCCGCGGAGCACGCGAAATCGGCCGGGCACGACGCGCACGTGTCGCCTTCGATGCCGCAGGCGGAGTCATCGATCTGCTCGAGCGGGATGCAATCGCCGGACGCGTCGCAGCAGCCGTCGCAGGTGGTCGCACAGGGCAGCTCGCAAACCCCTTCGTTGCAGGTGCTCTCGCTCGAGCACACCGCACACTGTTGCCCGCTTCGGCCGCAGGCGGCGATGTCCGTGCCGTCGAGGCAGTCGTCGCCATCGCAACAGCCTTCGCAGTTGTCGGGCGTACACGCCGGAAGCGGCTCGCATGAGCCCTCGTTGCAGAAGCTGCCCTCCTCGCAGGCGACGCACGCCTGCGCCAGGGCGCCACACGCCTGGTCGAGGTCTCCGGCCAAGCATCCTCCCGCGGCGTCGAGGCAGCCCATGCACCCTCCGACCGTCGGGTCCGTCGTCGGGTCCCCCGCCGCATCCTGAGAGTCCCCAGTGTCATCGGGATCCACCGAAGACCCACTCGTCCCCGCGGAACCGTCCGTGCCCGACGCCGTCGCGCCCGAGCCCCCCTGGTCCGGGTCTTCGAAGCACCCGGACCCGAAGCCCAACACCACGCCAAGCCCCACCAAGACGCACCGCTTCATCGCAAGCCTCCCTGGATGGAGTTCACGGGCAGCGAAGGCGGAGGAGCGAACCGCTCCGCGGTTCGCGAGCGAGGGCGCGCCCGACCTTGGAAGGGTGAAGCGAAGGGGGCTCCGCCCGCCACAGGCCAGCGGAGGCGGAGGAGCGAACCGCTCCGCGGTTCGCGAGCGAGGGCGCGCCGCGCCCGACCTTGGAAGGGTGAAGCGAAGGGGGCTCCGCCCCCGCAGCGAGGGAAACCGAGAGGTTTCCCTCGGAGACGAGTAAGGGTGAAGCGAAGGGGGCTCCGCCCCCGCAGCGAGGGAAACCGAGAGGTTTCCCTTGGAGACGAGCAAGGGTGAAGCGAAGGGGGCTCCGCCCCCGAAGCGAGGGAAACCGAGAGGTTTCCCTTAATGATCAAAAATGACACTCCACCACCATGGCGGTGATGTTGTCGGTGCCGCCGGCTTCGTTGGCGCGGTCGATGAGCTCGCCCACCGCGGCCTCGAGGTCTTCGTTGCGCTTCGTGATGTCGTGGATCTGCTCGTCGGTGAGCATCCCCGAGAGGCCGTCGCTGCACAGGACGAAGCGATCTCCGTCCTCGAGGTCGACGCGTGCGATGTCGACGACGACGTTGTCGCGCATGCCGAGCGCGCGCGTGATGACGTTCTTGTGGGGGAAGTTTCGGGCTTCCTCCTCCGTCATGTCGGGCCGGGCCTCTTTGTAGTCTTCGAGCAGGGAGTGATCGCGCGTGAGAAGGTGAATGACGCCGTTCCGTACCCGGTAGCAGCGCGAGTCACCGACGTGGGCGACGAAGGCGGAGTTGCCCTTGATGATGAAGGACACCACGGTGGTGCCCATCCCGCGCAGCTGCGGGTTCTTGGCCGCGGACTCGTGAATCTTGGCGTTCGCGAGCCGAATCGAGGCGACCAGCCGGTTCTCGACATAGGACAAGTTGTGGTCGTATCGGTACGGCCACGTCGCGTCTTGGTCCTTGCTGTGGCGGTAGAACTCGCCCATCACCTCGGCGGCGAGCTTGCTCGCCACTTCGCCCGATGCGTGGCCGCCCATGCCGTCGGCGACCATGAAGAGCTGCTCATCTTCGATCAACGCGAAGTAGTCCTCGTTGTGAGTCCTCTTCATGCCGACGTCGGTCTTGGCCGCGTATCGGATTCGCACCTCGATGGCATCCTAGCGGACCCGGGGAAGGGAACCAAGGGGGGACGCCGGCCCGTGGACAGACTCGGTCGCGCCGCGTTCCTGCACACCTGAACCCAGGCTTGACTTCTGTTCAGTGTTCCTTCATCGTCAGTGACCCTCCACCGTGGCGCCCGTGCTCCAGCCTCAACCCTCCAGCTCCTCCAGGCATCCTCGCGTCGCGCGGCTCGTCGCGGTCGGGGACGAGTTGCTCAGCGGAGACACGGTCAACACGAACGCGACCGACCTCGCGGTGCGCTGCCGTGAGCTTGGGCTGACGCTCGACCGCGTCGTCACGGTGCGAGATCGCATCCCCGAAATCAGCGCGGCGGTGCGCGATGCCGCGTCCGCCGACGTTTGCTTCGTCTGTGGGGGGCTCGGGCCCACGTCCGACGACCTCACCGCCGAGGCGCTCGCCCTCGCGGCCGGCGACACCTTGGTGCGCGACGAAGCCGCGCTCGCGCGGCTCGAAGCCAAGTTCGCGGCCATGGGCTACGAGATGCCCGACATCAACCGCAAGCAGGCCGACTTCCCGTCGTCGGCCACCATCGTGCCCAACCCCATCGGTTCGGCGGAGGGCTTCTGCGTCACGGTCGACGGCACTCCGGTGTACTCGATGCCCGGCGTCCCCCGAGAGCTGCGGCGCATGTTCGACGACGAGATCGGCCCCGCCTTGGCGAAGCGCTTCGAACTCGACGCGGCTCCGCGTCGCATCTACCGCGCCATCGGTCGCGGTGAGTCATCCATCGCCAAGCTCATCGAGCCGATCGTCGCCCAGGCACGCAAGACGCCGGGGCTCGAGTCGTTGTTCGTGCACTACCGAGCGTCCACGCCCCAAGTGCTCGTCGTGCTCGAGGCGCCCCCTTCGGCCTCGGTCGACGTCCCGGCCGCGCTGGCCAGCCTCGACGAGGCGGTGCTGGGCGCCATGTCCCCGGCGCTCTACGGCATCGGCGAGGCCACCATGGCGCAGCGCGTGGTCACGGCGCTCGAGCGCGCCAACCTCCGCATCTGCACCGCCGAGTCGTGTACCGCCGGCGGGCTCGGAGCCACGCTCACCGACGTGCCGGGTTCGTCCGCGGTGTTCGATGGCGGCATCATCGCGTACTCGAACGACGTGAAGATGGCCTTGTTGGGGGTGTCCGAGGCCGACCTCGAAGCGCACGGCGCCGTCAGTGCGCCCGTCGCCAAGGCCATGGCCGAAGGCGCGCGCAAGGCGACGGGATCCGATCTCTGTGTCGGCATCACCGGAATCGCCGGGCCCGGTGGCGGCTCGCCCGAAAAACCCGTCGGAACCGTCCATATCGACGTTTTCGACGGTGAGGTTCATCTCCACAAGAAGCTCCAACTCCGCGGCAATCGTGGCACTGTTCGACATTGCTCCCAGCAGTGGGCTCTCAAGCTCGTCTGGGATCGACTGTGCGCTCGCGGACTCGCCTCACCCCGCTGCGAATAGCCCAGCAAGCGTCTCTCCAGTCAGACCTACGGAACGTCATGAGCAAGAAAGCCGAAGCCAAAGATCCCAAAGCGCAGCGCGACTCCGCCATCAACCTGGCGCTCGCCACCATCGAGAAGCAGTTCGGCAAGGGGTCGATCATGCGCCTCAACGACGGCAAGATGCCGATGGGCGAGGTCAAGGTCGTGCCAACGGGATGTCTTGCCCTCGACATCGCCACCGGTGTCGGCGGCTTCCCTCGCGGCCGCATCATCGAGATCTACGGGCCTGAATCGTCGGGTAAGACGACGCTGGCCCTGCACGCGGTGGCCGAGGCGCAGAAGCTCGGCGGCGTGTGTGCGTTCATCGATGCCGAGCACGCGCTCGATGTCGGCTACGCCCGCAAGATCGGCGTGCGCACCGATGACCTGCTCGTCTCGCAGCCCGACTACGGAGAGCAGGCCCTCGAGATCTGCGACATGCTCGTGCGCTCGGGCGCGGTCGACATCATCGTCGTCGACTCGGTCGCCGCGCTCACGCCCAAGGCCGAGCTCGAGGGCGACATGGGCGACAGCCACGTTGGTCTTCAGGCCCGTTTGATGAGCCAGGCGCTGCGCAAGCTCACCGGCTCGATCAACCGCAGCCGGACCATCGTCATCTTCATCAACCAGCTCCGCATGAAGATCGGCGTCATGTTCGGCAGCCCCGAGACCACCACGGGCGGCAACGCCCTCAAGTTCTACGCCTCCATGCGTCTGGACATTCGCCGCATCGGCGCGATCAAGACCTCCGAGGCCGTGGTCGGAAACCGCACGCGGGTCAAGGTGGTCAAGAACAAGCTCGCGCCGCCGTTCCGCGAGGTCGAGTTCGACATCACCTACGGCGAGGGGGTGTCCCGCGAGGGCATGCTCATCGACCTCGGCGTCGCGGAGAACGTCGTCGACAAGGCCGGCGCGTGGCTCTCCTACAAGGGCGAGCGCATCGGCCAGGGCCGCGAGAACGCCAAGACCTTCCTCAAGGAGCACGGCGAGATCGCCAAGCGCATCGAGACCGAAGTGCTCGAGAAGAAGGGGTTGCTGACCAAGAGCACCGAAGGCGAAGCGGAACCCGAGGCGCCCACGCCCGTGGAGAAGCCCGTCAAGGAGACCAAGTCCCGCGGCGGCAGGCTTCGCGCGCGGGCCTGAGCCCGGCGCTACTCCAGCGCCAACTCGAGCGCCTCGCGCACTGTCTTGGGCGCGCGGACCTTCAGGCCCTTCGGGGCCTTCGGTGCCTTGCCGCTGCTGCTCGGCGCAATGATCGCTCGCTTGAAGCCCAGGCGGGCGGCTTCGGCGAGGCGGACGTCGATGCGCGCGGCGTGGCGAAGCTCTCCGGTGAGGCCGACTTCCCCAACGGCTACCATGTCGCCGGGCATGGCCACGCGGCGATGGCTGGAGGCGACGGCGAGCAGGACAGCCAGGTCTGCCGCCGGCTCGGAGAGGCGAACACCGCCGGTGACGTTGACGAAGACGTCTTGGTCGAGCACGAACTGGCCGCCGTGGCGGTCGAGCACCGCCAGCATCATGGCGAGCCGCGAAGGATCCACGCCGACGCTGTTGCGCCGTGGGTTGCCGCCGGGTGAGCTTGCCAGCAGCGCTTGCACCTCGAGCAGAAGGGGGCGAGCACCTTGCATCGACACCGTGATGCACGAGCCGGGCGCGTCGGTGGGGCGTTGGGACAAGAACGCCTCGGAGGGGTTGTGGATCTCGCGCAGGCCTTCGGAGGTCATCTCGAAGACGCCGAGCTCGAGCGTGCTTCCGAAGCGGTTCTTCGATGCGCGAAGCAGCCGAGTGGCTCGGTCGTCGTCGCCCTCGAACCCCAAGACGGTATCGACCATGTGCTCGAGCAGTCGTGGCCCGGCGAGCTGACCGTCCTTGGTGATGTGCCCGACGATGACGACGGGGATGTCGTGCTGCTTCGCAAAGCTGATGAGCTGGGTCGAGACGGCACGGACCTGGCCGGTGTTGCCGGGCAGGCCGTCGTTGTCGCTGGAGTAGACAGTCTGCACCGAGTCGACGACGACGAGCTCGAGCTCGCCGGCGAGGGCCAGCTCTCTCGCGGTGTGCAGAATGGTCTCGGTGCGCGTCTCGGCGAGCAGCAGCAGTCGTTCGCCATCGGCGCCGAGTCGCCGGGCTCGGCCGGCGATCTGTTGGAGAGACTCCTCGCCGCTGGCGTAGAGCACCGACCGCTTGCCCTTGGCCAGGTGCGCCGCGACCTGTAGGAGCAGCGTGGACTTGCCGATGCCCGGGGCCCCGCCGAGCAGCACGACGGAGCCCGGCACGAAGCCGCCGCCGAGCACTCGGTCGACCTCGGGCATGCCGGCGGTGATGCGCGGCGTCTCCTCGCCAACCTCACTGAGGGCGACCGCGGCAGCCGTGGTCGCGCTGGAGAGCACGACGCGGCCGGCCGGCGCGTCTTGTGGGTCACAGACCTCTTCGATGGTGTTCCATGCACCGCACGAGGGGCACTTGCCGTACCAGCCCGAGTGCGTGGATTGGCATTCGGAGCAGACCCACCGAGAGCGCGACTTCGCCATCGCGCGGCACCGTAGCAGCCGGACAAACCGGCGGCCATCGGCGCGGCTGCACACGGACAGCTACTGAGCCGGCGCGGGCTCGGCGGGCAGGCGAGCTTCGTCGACGGCCTCAGGCGCGGCGTCGGCGGGAAGCCTGGTGTCACGCGCCGGCGGACGCTGGATCGGCGGGGCCGAGAGGCCGTCTGCGGCGTCGGTGTCCCCGGCTGGGGCTGCGGACTTGGTCTTGGCTTCGAGCCGCAGCGAACTGCGCTTGCCCTTGCCCTTGCGCTTGCCCTTCTTGCCCTTGGCCTTGGCGCTCTTCTTGTGGCTGTCGCCGTCGGCCGGCCGCGCGAGCAGCATGGTCGGGCCGTGACGCGCGACGAGCTTGGCCAGCCCTTCGCGCTGCGGCCCCGACAGCTTGCCGTGCATCGCCTCGAGCACACCCCGGGCGTCGTCGTCGATGGCGGCCCGCTGCTCGGCGGCGTCGGCAAACGCGTCGTCGAGCGCGGCGGTGTCGAGCGTCTCCTCGGCGAGCTCGGCGGCGATCTTGGCGTGCGCGCCGGCGAGCGCCCGCCGCTGCGTGCTGGTCTGCTTGCGGTGTGCCTTGACCATGTCCTTGAACGAGGTCAGCTGCGCTTCGCTACAGTCGAGCTTCGCGCACATCTTGGCCACGCCGACGCCACCTTCGGACACCGTGCCCTTGTTCGAGCGCTTCTTCTTGCGCTTGTTCTTCTTCTTGCCGGTCGCAACCTTCGCGTCCTCTTCGGTCGCGTCGTCACTGCCAGAGAAACCGAGGTAGAGCACCCCGACGAGGAGCACCCCGCCGACGGCGAACAAGGTGTTGCGCGATAGACCCAACATCAAGAGACCTGAAGGACTAGAACTTGATGCCGAGCTGACCTTGCAGGGTCTGCACGGCGCGGGCGTCTTCGCGGCCGCCGTTGGCCAGGTTGCGGTTGAACGCCCCGAGCGGGAAGAGCACGCCGTACTGGACCTGGAAGAAGATCGGCTCGCGGGCGTCGTGGTAGCGCAGCGCGCCGTCGAGCTCGACGCCGTAGCTGAAGCGGTTGCCGAGCGTGGATTGTCGGCTTGCAGCGAGCGCGTACTCGATGTCGGCGCGGGCGCTGAAGTGGTCGAAGAAGTAGAACGCGGCCCACGGCTTGAAGTAGGCGGCGTTGGAGACCGTGCCGAGGATCTCGCGGAACAGCAGCAAGTCGACGTTGTAGGCCGGGTTGAACCGGAACTGCGTGAAGCGGTCGTTGTCGTTCTGGTTGATCGGCGAGGTGGGGTCGCTGCCCAGCGGCGACGCGGGGTCGCCGGTGGCGAAGCCCTGGTCGAGGCCGATGTGGAAGCGGTCGTCGAAGAAGCCGTACTTGAACTCGAGCGCGTAGCCGAAGTTGAGGACCGTCTTGTCGACGAGGTCGTCGCTGGTCAGCGCGTTGAGTGAGTTCTGGCCGTCTTCGAGCGGGGTGTCGAAGTCGCGGACGCTGAAACGGCCTACGGTGGCGGCGGCTTCGAGCTCGACTCGGAGCGTGCGCCAGTTGACGCGCATCCACGCGTCGGGCGTGAGCAGCAGAGCGCGTCGCTGCACCAGCGAGTTGGTGTAGGTCTGAAGGTCGGACACGCCGTCGACGCTGCCGCTGCCGTAGGCGTCGTCGAGGTCTTGGTAGCGGAGCCAGCTGATGATGCCCCAGTTGAACACCGGGTTGCCCAGCGAGAGCTTGCGCTTGAGCATCTCGGTGTCGTCGCGGCGCTCGATGCCGATCGACCACTGGTGCACGTTGTCGAACTTCTCGACCGAGAACGCTTGGCCGATCGTGCCGCCCTCGCCGTAGGCGGGGCCCAGGAGCTGCGCGGTGGTGGGACCGCTGTTCGCCCAGTCCCAGCTCACGGTGAGCTTGTGGGTGCGACGGCGGTCCTTGCCGAAGTTGAAGCCCAGGCGAACCGAGTCGACCGAGTCGCCGTGGTCGCGGTCGAGCTGGCGGATGATGTCGGCCTTTTCGAGCTTGGCGTACCCGTTGCCGCCGTTGGCGACCATGCCCATGCCCCAAGACCAGGGCATGCGGCCGAACTCGACCTGCAGACCCCAGCCGAAGCGGATGTCGCCCCATGCCCGCTTCACGACGACCGAGTCGCGCGTGCCGCTGGTGCCGGCGACGGGGGGATCCTGGCTGCGGGTGTAGAGGTCGAGCGGCGCGAACGGGTCGGTGCCCGTCAGCGAGTCGGGGGTGCTGCCGAGCACGACGTTGTCGAGGATGTCGACCTGGCTGTGCACGTGCACCGTGTCGGTGATGTGCAGCGACGGCTCGAGGCGCAGCCGCATGTTGGCGCTGGCGAAGCCGTGACGACGGTTGCAGCGGGTGACGGCGCGGTTGGCCGAGACACCGTTGTCGGTGAGCCGGTTGAGGCAGCTCGCGTCGTTGGTTCCGATGATGTTGCCGTCTTCGTCGGTCTCGAGGGACTCGGCCGGCGGATCGAAGAACCGCTGGGGTCGGTCACCGTCTTCGAGCCCGGCCGGTTCGACCAAGCCCAGGCCGAGGCGGTGGAAGTAGTCACCGCGCATCCGCATGTAGCCGTTGAGGTCGAACAGCTCGAGGCGACGGAGTCGACGTGGCGTCGCCGGGACCGGCTCGATGGGGCGCAAGGCTTCTTTGTCCTTGGGCGCCTCTTCGGCGGGGCCTTCCTTCTTGTCGCGACGTCCACCGCCGCCACCGGGCGGTCCTCCGCCGGGGCCGATGGGTCCGCCGGGTCCGCCGGCGCCAGGTTGGGCTGCCGCAGCCGTATCGACTCCAACGACCGCCCAGCCAAGCGCTGCGACCACGAGGGACCCAGCCAGTAGAGTGCGTCGAAACGCCGGTACAGCGCGCGAATTCCGGATTCTGGGCATGAAAGGCGCTGCACGCTATCAGCGCGTTGTCGCGCCCGTCAACCGCGCTGGGACGTCGCGAGAACGGGGTGTGAGCTGCGTTCTGCGGGGTGCTCGCCCATGCCGTAGCCTGCGGACCTGATGACCAGCCCGTGGCAACCCGGACAGCTTCTCTTCGCAGGCTTCGAGGGCAAGAAGGTGCCTTCGGAGCTCGCGACCCTGATCGAGCAGGGGCGGGTCGGCGGTGTGATCCTGTTCACTCGGAACCTCGGAGATCCGCGTCACGTCGCCGGGCTCGTCCGGGAGCTGCGACGCCTGGCGCCCGAGCGCGCGCCGCTGACGGTTGCAATCGACCAAGAAGGCGGACGCGTGCAGCGGTTTCGAGCACCGTGGACGCAGTGGCCACCGATGCGCCAGCTCGGCGACGTCGACGACCTCGAGCTCACGCGTGCCTTCGGCTCGGCGCTCGCCCTCGAGCTGACCCATCTGGGCATCGGCCTGGACTTTGCGCCGGTCATGGATGTCGACACCAACCCCGCCAACCCGGTGATCGGCGATCGTAGCTTTGGCGCCGACGCGGCTCGGGTCGCAGCGCATGGTGCCGCGCTGATCGAGCGGCTCCAGTCGCTGAAGATCGCGGCGTGTGCAAAGCACTTTCCTGGGCACGGCGACACCCATCAGGACTCCCACCATGCGCTGCCGCGCCTGCCGCACGACCTCGAGCGGCTGCGCCAGGTCGAGCTGCTCCCGTTTCGTGCTGCGGCCCAAGCCAAGGTCGCAGCGATGATGAGCGCCCACGTCGTGTTCGAGGCGCTCGACCCCAAGCGGCCCGGCACGCTGTCGCCCCCCGTCATGCACCTGATCCGCGAGGAGATCGGCTTCGAGGGGCTCGTCTTCTCCGACGACCTCGAGATGAAGGCGATCGCCGATCACTACGGTCCCAAGCAGTTCGTCGGCGGCGCGCTCGAAGCGGGGGTCGACGCGCTGCTGGTGTGTCGCAAGCTGGACCTCGTGCAGGAGACCCTGGCTCGGCTCGAGGCGCTCCCCGACCCTACCGTGGAGCGCGCCATCGAGCGCATGGTCGCGTTCAAGGACGCCTTCCCGCCGCCGCCGCTCCCCGATCCCGCAGCGCCCCCGCCTGCGCCCTACGCCGAGCACGAAGCGCTCGCCCAGCGCATCGCCGACGGCCTGCCTCTTTCGCGGTAGGGTCCCGCCCGTGGACGCCTACCTCGACCTGCTCCGAGACGTTCTCGACAACGGCGTGGAGCGAAGCGATCGAACCGGCACGGGGACGCTCGGGGTGTTCGGACGACAGCTCCGATTCGACCTCGAGCGGGGCTTCCCGCTGTTGACCACGAAGAAGGTTCACCTGCGCTCCATCATTCACGAGCTGCTGTGGTTCCTGCGGGGCGACACCAACGTCGCGTACTTGCAGGAACACGGGGTGCGGATCTGGAACGAGTGGGCGCGAGAAGACGGCGATCTCGGCCCGATCTATGGAAAGCAGTGGCGCGCCTGGGGGGCCCCGGGCGGCGAGACCATCGATCAGATCGCGAACGTGCTCGAGCAGATCCGCAACGACCCCACGTCTCGGCGCATGGTCGTCAGCGCGTGGAACGTGGGCGAGCTGCCCGACATGGCGCTCTCGCCCTGCCATTGCCTGTTTCAGTTCTTCGTCGCGCAGGGGCGTCTGTCCTGCCAGCTCTATCAGCGCTCGGCCGACGTCTTCTTGGGCGTGCCGTTCAACATCGCCAGCTACGCGCTGCTCACCATGATGATCGCCAAGGTGACCGACCTGCGCCCCGGCGACTTCGTGCACACGTTCGGCGACACGCACCTGTACCTCAACCATCTCGACCAGGCGCGGCTGCAGCTGACGCGCGCGCCCCGTCCGCTGCCGAGGATGAACATCAAGCGGACGCCGCCGTCGCTGTTCGAGTTCGCCTACGAAGACTTCGAGCTGCTCGACTACGACCCGCACCCGCACATCAAGGCGGAGGTGTCGGTGTGAGGGTGTCGCTCATCGTCGGCCGCGCGCGCAACGGGGTCATCGGTCGCGACGGCGACCTCCCGTGGCGTCTTCCGGCCGACCTCGCGCAGTTCAAGCGCCGCACCATGGGCCACCATCTGATCATGGGGCGCAAGACGTTCGAGTCACTGCCCGGTGTGCTTCCGGGGCGTCCGCATCTGGTGCTCTCGCGAGACCCGTCGTACGCGCCCCAGGGGGTGACACGGTGCGGAGCGCTCGACGAGGCGCTTCGTATCGCGCGCGATGCAGGCGACGACGAGGCGTTCGTGATCGGCGGCGGTGCGGTGTATCGGCAGGCTCTCGGGCTCGCCGATCGCGTCTACCTCACTCGCGTCGATGCGCAGGTGGACGGCGACGTCACGTTCGATGAGCTCGACCCGGCGCGGTGGAGCGAGGTCGAGCGCACCGAGCACGCCGCCGACGCGCGCAACACCTACGCGTTCTCGGTCTGCGTCTACGACCGGACGTCGCCGCGCTAGCAGGCTGTGGAAGAAGTCCCACGCAGTGCAGAACGGCGCCCTCACCATGCATAGCTTCGTTGGTCATCGGTCACGGGTGCCCAACCAGCTCCCTCTTCCCGCCTTGCTCTGCATGGCGATGACGCCGTTCTGCATACGCGGGACTTTTTCCACAGCCTGCTCTAGAGCGAGTGGGGGCGCAACGACTCGGGCGAGATCGATCCGCCCCGTCTGATCTTCACGGTCTTGCCGTCGGGAGTGGTGATGGCGGACTCGGCACCGCGGGCGGCTTTGCGCTGGGCGTCGTCGGAGCCCAGCGCTTCCTGGGTCGGAGGCTTTTGGTCCTTGGGTGGCGCCGGGCGGGTCTTGGCGGTCGGCGCGGCCGCCTGTGCGTCCTCGGGTCGAGCAGCGCGACGGGACTCGTCGACGAACGGCTCGAACAGGTCGCCGTCGCGTCCGCCCGAGGCCGCGGCGCCGGCCCCTTCTTCGGCGTCGTCCGCTTCCGGCTCGTCCGCCGTCCCCTCGCGTGGGTCGTCGGCCTGCGGTGCGCCGCCATCCGCGTTCGCGTCGGAGTCCGATTGGCCGCTGCAGCTCGCGAGCGCCAACGCAAAGCCAAGGGCCGAAAGACGCCGCAGAGCGTTCATGCGGCGAGGATACCCCGTCTTGGCGTGGGGGCGTTCGTGGCGCGCCGACCACCGGGCAGCGCGGATTCATCCCACCGCCGCGCTCCCCGCCTTTCACCCATGCGAGCCATCGCGGATACTAGGGGAGCAGGTGGCAATGGTGGTAGCGAGCGCAGTCTGGGCGAGTGTGTTGTCGGTGTTCTTGGCGGATGTTCCCGAGTCGGCGGGGGCCGTGCCGCCGACCGTGCTGACGGGGTCTCTCGACACCGGCATGTATGCGGGGCGTCAGCCCGAGCAGGACGCCGTCGTCCTCTCTCCCCGGCTGCAGCTCGGCGTGCGCGCGAGGCCGGAGGTCGAGCTCGGGCTCTCGATGGGCGTCGCGTCGCTCACCGCTCAGCACGAGCGCTTCGGACGCGTGCGCGCACATGGGCCCGGCAACTTCGTCTTCGGCACCCGCTGGGTTCGTGACGCGGTCGACGAGCGGCACCACGGGCACCTCGGCTTTGCGTTCGCACTGCCGACCACGCTCGATCCCAGCGCCCAGGTGCTCGATGCGCATCGGCTGGCTCGAGCGTCACGCGGGGGCCTCGATCCCTGGCAGTGGTCGCCCGCGACGATGGGCGTGGTCCTCCCCGCCGGGTGGTCGATGCACGGAGGGGCCTTCGACGTTGGTGTCGACGGTGTGGTCGGCGGCATGTTCTCCGCGGCGGGTGACCTCGACGCACCCGGCTTCGTCGGGCAGCTACGCGGCTCGGCGGGCGTCAAGGTCTGGCGGGCGCGGCTCGGCGGCGCCCTCGCGGCGGTCTACAACGGCCGCGACGACTACGGCGCGCTGCAGACGACGGTGCAGCCATCGGTCGCGATCGCGCTGTGCCGGGCCGAGCGCATCAACGCGTGCGGCGTGCACCTCGACGCGGGTGGCTCGATCAACATCGACGCCCCCTACGGCTTCGGCCCCAACGGTCGCCGAGTCTGGGGCACGCAGTTCGGGCTGCGGTGGGCGCTGCGAGACGCAAGCGACGAGCGTTGAGCGCTCGCCACCACCACGCACACGAGGCCCGGGTCATGAGACTCGGGCTTTCGTTCTTTGGTGCCGCGCGAGCGCTACCACAATGGCCCCGGGCGCACTGTTCACACGCGAGGGTTCCCGATGTTTCCACCCGAAGCGAAGAAAGTTCAAAAACCCGCTCAGCGGGTGAATACACCCCGCAAGCGAGGGAAGTCGTCTCCGATGCGCCACAGCACAACACCATCCCTGAACGCTTGCGACAGGGGCATCGCGGCATAAACTCTTCCAAGTAGGAACAACCCAGTCGCGCGTTCGTTGGATAAGACGCGCAGCGGGTACGTCGGAAGAAACAGATGCTCTGCTGCTCCGCTTCGACCGCACCCACCGCCTGGGAAAAAATCCCAACCTTCTTGAGAACCAAACACGACGAACCTAGTCTGGAAACACCATGCGCGACACGAAGCTGACGTTGATCCTCGTAGGCCTGTTCGGCGCCGCCCTCCCGGCAGCCGGATGCTTCATCACCACCGAATCCGACGAGTACACGGACACCGAGGAGAACAACTCGTCCTCCACCCCGCCGGACAACCCCGGCCCGTGTGAGATTGGCGCGCCGGGTTGCCCGTGCACCGGTTCGGGAACCTGCGACCCGGGGCTGCAATGCGTGGAGAACACCTCCATCGGAGCGAGCTGGTGTTTGCTGCCCGACTGCACGGGCGCGCTGGGCTGCGAGTGCACCTCCGGTGGCACCTGCGATGAAGGCCTCCTGTGCGCCGACATCGGCTCTGACCCCGGCGTGTGCGTGAGTGATGACCCTTGTCTCGAGGAGGAGATCGGCATCGAGGGGTGCCAGTGCACGATGGGCGGAGGCTGCAATCCCGGCCTCGAGTGCGTCTCGGACCTCTGCGTCGACCTCCCCGACGATCCAGGCACGTCCACCTCGACCACCGACGACCCCACCGACACGACCACGGGTGACGGAAGCACGACCGACGACACCGCTGGAGACGTCTCGACCGGCGGTGGCGGTGACACCAGCGGCGGCGCAACGCCCACCACGGGCAGCTGAGCCTCCTTCGACGACAATCTCAGCGTCAGCACTGGCCTCGGGCATTCGCCCGGGGCCTTTTGCGTGTCAAGACGTGCGGGCGCGCCAGCGAAGCACGGCTTCGATTCCCAGCAAGCCCAGCGCGAGCCACACGATCCACCGCCACTGCGGAACGTTGACGGCGACCCGGCCCTCGACGGTTTGCGTCTCGGCCTCCTCGGCGGCGATCGCTGCCGTCTGGGACTCGGCGGGATCGACCTCGACCGAGAAGACCATCTGGGGGGCGCCCTCGCTGCGTGCCGTGTAGTGCCCCGGAGTGAACGTGTCCTCGAAGGTCACCGCGCCATCCGTGGGGGCGAGCGAGACCTCTGTGCCCTGGGGCGTCGAGAACACGACGGGCCCGCGAGCGCGTTCGCGTCGGCGATCTCCTGCGACCAGTCGCGCGCCGGTTCCCCCCGACTGCGTGTCGCCGAGGTAGCTCAGCACGCCCGAGATGAGCGCGACGAAACCGGGGCGCAGCGGAAGGTCGGCCCAGTCGCGGTCGACCGACGTGGTGAGCAGCGCGACGCGGCCGGTGTCGGTCGTGCGGGTGAGCAGGGCGGGGGCCCCCGAGGTGAACGACAACGCGATGGCGGCTCCACGTCTGGGATCTGGCTCGAGCAGCATGATGCGGCGCGCGTGCGTGCCCGAGAGGCCGACGTCACCGTCGAGGCCCGCGAAGATCGGGTGGCCGAGATCCGCGGGCGCGATGCCCTCGACCCGCGCCTCGGTCCGCCCCGGCGCGGTCCCGACCTGGACGGGCCCTCGCATGATCAGAGGAAGGATGGGCCCGAACGCACGGTTGTAGGCGGTCGCGTCCACGCGGTCGCCCACGCTGATGAACACGCCCATGCCCGCGCGCACCCGCTCGATGACGGCGGCAGAGACGGCGGGGTCGGGCGCTCGGACGTTGGCGAACACGAGGACGTCGATGTTCGCGAGCCCGGCCGCGCCCTGCTTGCGCACGCGCTCGGCGAGCTGGTCGGGGGCGACCGAGCGCACCCGCAGCGAGCGATCTTCGTTTTGCGCGGCGACGGCCGTGGTCAGGAAGAAGACCTCGTCGTGCGCTCTGAGCTCGCTGGGGTCACCGTTGACGACGGCGACCTCCGTCGCGTCCTCGGCAGCGAGCCAAAGGTGACGCCGGTCATCGCTGGGCAGAGGGTCGTCCGAGGGGTCGAGCAGCGCGACCGTGGCGGGCAGGATGTCGGCGTCCTCGAGCAGCGTGTGGGTGAACTGCACCGGCACGGCATCGCCAGGTGGCACGTTGACGGCCGTGCGCGCCACCTCGCTCTCTCCGATGAACAGACCGACGGTGACCGAGCGAGCGGGCGCATCCTCGGCGGCTCCGAACCGACGGACGAGAGCGTCGACCCGCGCGGCGCGAGGGTCGAGGTCGGGGGCAGGTTCCCACTGCAGATCGACGATTGCGACGTGCTCGGGTAGCGCCGTGTCGTCGGGCACCGCGGGGATGGGGAGCACCCAGGCGCCGCCCTCTGCGGTGGAGGGCAGGCCCGCGAGGCCGCCTTCGGTCCGGTCGCCGACCGCGTAAATCACTCGCTTGCGGTCGCCCGCGGCGCTGTCGCGGAGCATGCGAGCCGCGTCGGGCAGCCCGGTGGCGAGCGGCCACGCGCCCGCGCGTGGCACGTCGCGTTCGAGCCAGCGCACCAGCGCCTCCTCGACCCGGGAGGGGTCGGCGGTCGGGTCGACGCGAGGCCCGTCGGGGTCGGTGGTGACCAGGCCCACCCGGCTGCCCGCCGGGAGCGACGCCAACAGCGTCTGCGCCTGTTCCACCCCGCGTTCGAGCAGCGACCGACCATCGACGCGCAGGCCCATGCTCCTCGAGGCGTCCACGAGGATGACCGCGTCGTGGGGCTCGGCGACCATCGTCAATCCCCCGTCGTGCTCGGTGGCGGGGCGTGCGAGCGCGAGGACGAGCAGGCCGAGCAGCAGCAGCCGAACGATGAGCAGGGGGAGATCGCGCAGCGACCTGCGCCGGGTGACGGCCGGGTCGGCCGTGGGCAGGAAGCGCATCGCGCCGAAGCGGATTTCGCGAGGCCGCTCGCGACCCAGTAGGTGCGCGACCACGGGTCCGGCAAGCCCGAGCAGGCCCAGCAACAGCGCGGGAGCCAAGAAGCTCATGCCGCACCCCCTTGCGGGACGACGCCCTCGAAACGCTCCATCAGCCCCAAGAACGCCTCGACCCGATCGGTGTCGGTGTGGACGGTGTGGAGGATCAAGCCCTCTCGATCGCACCGCTCGCGAAGTCGTTGCTGGTGGGCTCGCAACGCGGCGAGGTAGCCCTCACGCATCGCGGCGGCGGCCCCCTCGTTCGGCTTACGCAGGCCGAAGAGATCCGCGAAGCGGACGGTGGTTCGGTCGCTCCAGGGAAACTCGAGCTCGTCGCGATGCAGCGTCTGCAGCAAGACCACATCGTGGCCGCGGCTGCGGATCGACGCCAGCGCCCCGATGAGCGCGCGGTCGGTCTCACCGTCTTGGTCGTCGCCCTCGCCGCTGGGGTCGAGGAAGTCGCTGACGGCGATGAAGACGCTGCGGCGCGGCAGGCGAGGCGTGACCGCCTCGAGCAGGCTCAGCCACGGGCACGCTCCGCCAGGGCTCGTATCGCCCAACCGCGCCGCGAAACCGTCGAGGCGCTCGGGGCTCGAGCTGGGCCGCACGAGGCTGTCGTCGACTTGGCCACCCGAGCCCGTGGCGAGCCCGACGGGGTCCCCTTGCCGCGAGGCGAGCCACGCCAGCGCACCGACGAGCGCCCGCGCAAAGGAGAGCTTGTGCTGGTCGCCCTCGCCGTAGTCCATCGAGCCGCCCAGATCCGTCGCGAAGACGACCGACAGCTCGTCCTCGGCCTCGGTCTGCCGGAGCACGAGTCGCTCGCGGCGGGCGACGGCGCGCCAGTCGAGGCGTCGTGGGTCGTCCCCGGGCACGTAGGCTCGGTGGTCGCGGAAGTCGAGCCCCACGCCGGCGCGTGCCGAGCGGTGACGCCCCAGCCTGCGACCGAACACGGGGCGATGCAGCACCAGCGCCCGCGCGCGCAGAAGTTCGCGCAGCTCGGGCGGGACCAGGGAGGCCAGCGGCAGCGCGCGCTCGCTCACCGGGCTCAGCCTCCGATCGAAGAGATGATGGCCTCGAGGATCTCTTCGGACGGGACACCGCGACTCTGGGCGGCGAAGCTCCTGACCATGCGGTGCAGCAGCACCGGCCCCGCCAGCGCGCGGACGTCTTCGACCGTGACGCCGGGTCGTCCTCGCAGGGCCGCGTGCGCCTGGGCGGCGGTCAGCATCTGCTGCCCTGCGCGAGGTCCAGCGCCCCATCGCACGAGCTCGCGGACGGCCGAAGGAGCGCTGTCGTCGGTGGGCCGTGAGGCGCGCAACAGCTTGACCACGTAGTCGACGACCGATGGGGGCACGGGCAGCCGCTTGACGAGCGCCTGGTGGCGAATGAGCTCGGCGGGCGTGAGCGCGGGCTCGATGTCTTGCGCCGGGCGTGCGCCCATCGAGACGATCTCCCGCTCCGCGTCGGCGTCGGGGTAGTCGACGACGATCTGCAGCATGAACCGGTCGAGCTGGGCCTCGGGCAGCGGGTAGGTGCCCTCCTGCTCGATGGGGTTTTGCGTCGCGAACACGTGGAACGGCGGGGGCAGCCGGTGCGTCTTGCCGCCCGCGGAGACGCGACCCTCTTGCATGGCCTGCAGGAGCGCGGCCTGGGTCTTGGGTGGTGTTCGGTTGACCTCGTCGGCGAGCAGGAGGTTGCAGAACACCGGCCCGGCGACGAAGCGAAACTCTCGCTTGCCGGTCGCCGCGTCCTCCTCGAGCACCTCGCTGCCCGTGATGTCCGCGGGCATCAGGTCGGGCGTGAACTGGATGCGCGAGAAGTCGAGCGCGAGCGCCTCGGCGAGCGTCGACACCAGGAGGGTCTTGGCCAGGCCCGGCACGCCGACGAAGAGCCCGTGTCCTCCCGCGAACAGGGCGGTGAGCAAGAGGTCGACCACCTCTTGCTGGCCGACGACGCGCCGGCCGACCTGGTCGCGAAGCCCAGAGGCGGCTTGGGCGAGCGCCTCGAGTTCCTGCGGGTCGGACGGAACGTTCGCTGCGGCGGAGCTATCAGGCACGGACAAGCTGGCATGGGTATACCCGCCGTACGCCCTCTCGTCACATCCGCGCCCCACTCACGGGGGTTCTGGGGACGCCTCGCGCTACGCGCCGAGTGGATTCCAAAACACGGCTCGAAATGAGCTTTCTCCAAAGCTTGAAACATGCCGTCAGCCGGGCCAGTTTCATCTGTACACTCAGGCAAGCGTCGTCGAAAACACGGCGCCACACGGAGAATAAACGATGGCGACATTCAGCGAGGTCCTGGCCCGCGTCAAATCCGAGATCCGCGAGGTCTCGGTCGACGAGACGAAACAGCAAGCGGTCGACACGAGCGGACCCGTGCTCATCGACGTGCGCGAGCGAGACGAGTTCGAGCAAGGCTACATCCCCGGGGCCCAGTGGATCCCCCGCGGCTTCCTCGAGCTCAAGGTCGAGGACGCCGTCTCCGACCGAGACCAAGAGGTCATCGTGTACTGCGCCGGCGGGACGCGTTCGGCGCTGGCCGCCAAGGCGCTCGCCGAGCTCGGCTACACGCGGGTCTCGTCGATGGCCGGTGGATTTCGGGCGTGGAAGAACGCGGGCTTTCCCTTCGAGCGCCCGCGGGTGATGAGCGCGGACCAGATCAAGCGCTACAGCCGTCACATCATGCTCCCCGAGGTCGGAGAGGCCGGCCAGGGCAAGCTACTCGACGCCAAGGTCTTGTGTCTGGGCGCCGGAGGCCTCGGCTCGCCATCGTCGCTCTACCTCGCCGCGGCAGGCGTCGGAACGATCGGGATGGTCGACGATGACGTCGTCGACGAGAGCAACCTGCAGCGCCAGGTCATCCACAACACCGAGCGGCTGGGCATGCCCAAGGTCGAGAGCGCCCGGATGACGCTGCAAGCGCTCAACCCCGACGTCGAGATCGTCCCGCACCGCACGCGGCTGACCAGCGAGAACATCCTCGACATCCTCGAGGGGTACGACGTGATCGTCGATGGCGCCGACAACTTTCCGACCCGCTACCTGCTCAACGACGCCGCGCTCAAGCTCGGCAAGCCGGTGGTGCACGCGTCGATCTACCGCTTCGAGGGGCAGGTCACCGCGTTCTTGCCCGACCAGGGGCCGTGTTACCGCTGCCTCTATCCCGACCCGCCGCCTCCGGGCATGGCGCCGAGCTGCCAAGACGCTGGCGTGCTCGGCGTGCTGCCCGGCATCGTCGGCAGCCTTCAGGCCGCCGAGGCGCTCAAGATCATCTTGGGCATCGGCGATAGTCTCAGCGGCCGGTTGCTGGTCTACGACGCGCTGCGCACGAAGTTCCGGACGCTGAAGCTGCGCAAGGACCCCGACTGCCGGGTCTGCTCCAAGCCGCACGATTCGATCGAGCTCATCGACTACGAAGCGTTCTGCAGCATCGGCGGCTGACTTCAGCCTTCATCCGCATTCGAAAGGGGTGGTTTGGTGTCGCACTCGCGCGTACCAAATTGCCCCTTTGCCATGTCAATTCGCGGACCGCAATGAATCTGGCGCACACTGTGACTGTCTCTCTTCCGCTCGACCGATGCGAACCGCACTGCTCATTGCCGCTGTCCTGACCACCGCCGCCATCCCGCACGGATCCGCGCAGGCCAAGTCCCCCCTCGCGCTCGCCAAGGGCAAGAAGGGCCCCAAGGGATTCAAGGGCAAGGGACAGGTCAACAGGACCAGCAAGGGCAAGAAGGGCAAGAAGGGCAAGAAGGGCAAAGGCAGCCCGGGCCCCGGCGACAGCGACGACTCCTCGGGTGACTCCGGCGCTTCGGATACGTGCGAGCTGCCCAACGGCGTCGAGTCGATGGTCAAGGGCGCCGGTCAGCGCTTGAGCTTCACGTTCGCCGGCAAGATCTGGCGGCGCGACGGCAACAACAGCGGCAGCTTCTTCCTCGCGTTCCATCCGCAGAGCCCCGGCACGGCCATCGTTCACGTCACGTGCCGCTACAACGAGTTCACCGATTTCGATGCGTCAGCCGAGCAGACGCGCTTCACGATGTCGGGCAGCTGCCGGCAGATCTTCGACGACGGCCGCATCCAGAGCGTCGCGGCGACCAACGAGGTCGTCATCAACAACGGCGAGACCGACTCGGTGTCGATCACCGCGGTCGGCGGCGGCCTCTCGGTCCCGCCCGGCGCGCTGAGCTTCGGCAACTTTCAGATGGCCAACGTGTCGGATCCCCCGCCGTCGACCTGAGCTCGAGTCCGCGACTTCGAGAGAAGCACCTGCGATCCGTCGCGGGTGCTTCTTTGCATCTGGGCGCTCGACCTCTACTGCGTGCAGAACAGGTCGGGGAACTGCGGGCAGGCCGGGCCGCTACACGCGTCTCGGCGACACGTGTCCAGCGCGAGCGCGGCGTCGACCACCCCAGCGTCGATGCCGTCGCAGCAGTCCACGAAGCAAACACTCGTGGTGCTGCAGTCGGCCAAACACCCCGCGACCTGCAAGCATGTGTCCAGCTCTTCGCACTCAGAGTGCACCGTCGAGCAGTCGATCGTGTTGGTGCAGCCAAAGCACGTCTGGCACGAGGCCTTCGTGGTCGCGCCGCTGCCGTCGGGGTTGTCGCACTCGATGGGCGTGTCCGTCGTCTCGCTCGGACCGCTCGTGGTGTCGACTTCAGTCGTACTCGAGTCGACCGACTCCGTGGTGCTGGTGTCGTCGGGGCTGGTCGTGACCGTGGAGGTGGTCGAGGTCGTGTCGGTGCTCGAGGTGGTGCTGCTGACCGAGGTGCTCTCGGTCTCCGAGCCGACGCTCGTGCCGCCGGGCGGAAAACACACGTTGCCCACGCACTCGAGCATCGCGCCGCACTGACCCTGCGCGTCGCATTCGCAAACCGCGGTGCCCGGCGTGCAGTCCTCGGGGATGCACACGTTGGTCGGGGTGCACTCGAGGTCGGGCTCGCAGACCCCGCTGAGGCACTCGCAGCCGAAGCTGCCCGGGTCGCACATCGGTGACCCCGATCCGGTCGACTCTGCCGGTTCGGAGAAACAGCCCGCGGAGATCGCGAGGAGCATCGCCGCGAGGGCGTGACGCGTTGTCGAAGCAAGACTCATGAGACGTAAACGAAGGGGACGGCCCGTAGCGAGGACTCCCCGCGGGCCCAAGAACTTCCCCAGGATCGTAGACCGTTTCGAGGGGGAAGGGATTCGCGAGTGGGCTCACGAGCCCCAAAAAGAGTCGGAGCTGAACCCACGTCTACCATCGTGCGGTTGGTTCTCCGGCGACCCGCCGGGGGTATAGCATGGCCCGGTGCGAGGCTTCGAAGCGGTCGCTGCGTTCATCCGCCAACATGAGGTGGGCCGTCGTGCCCACATCGAAACGCCCTTCGGCAGGCGATTGGTCTACTACGCCGACCTCACCGCGACCGGTCGGTATCTGCACTTCGTCGAGCGCTGGATCAGCCGTGTGCGGCCGTTCTACGCCAACACGCACACCGCCGTGTCGTCCACGGGGCGCATCATCGGCAGCCTCCGCGAGAAAGCACGGCGCGTGATCCACGATGCCGTTCACGCAGATCCCGATGACGAGGTGTTGTTTTGTGGGTCTGGAGCGACTGCCGCGATCAACAAGCTCGCGGGGCTGCTGGGCCTCGTGCAGTCCGAGCCGCTGCGCTCGCGCTGCGAGATCCCGCCGCAGGAGCGGGCCGTCGTGTTCATCGGGCCCTTCGAGCACCACAGCAACGAGCTGCCCTGGGTGGAGTCGGCCGCGGACGTCGTGGAGATCGGGCAGAGAAAGGACGGCTCGCTCGACCTCGAGCAGCTCGCCGCCGAGCTCGAGCGGTACGCGGAACGGCCGCTCAAGCTCGGCAGCTTCTCGGCGGCCTCGAACGTCACCGGGGTGTTCTCCGACGTCGGGGCGATTGCAGAAGTCCTGCACCGCGGCGGGGCGTATGCCTGCTTCGACTTCGCCGCCGGCGGGCCCTACATGCCGATCGACATGCACCCCTCGAACCCGCTGCAGCGCATGGACGCGGTGTTCCTCTCGGTCCACAAGTTCATCGGCGGACCCGAGGCGTCGGGCGTGCTCATCGCCAACCGTGCGCTGTTCAAGTGCTCGACGCCGGTGCGCCCCGGCGGCGGCACGGTCGAGTACGTGTCCGCGGCGGCGGCCGACTCGATCGACTACACCGAGCGTCTCGACGAGCGCGAGGAGGGCGGCACCCCCGACATCCTCGGAGACGTCCGGGCCGGCACCGCCTTCTTGGTCAAGCAGATGATCGGGCCCGAGGCGATCGTCGAGCACGAGCGAACGCTGGCGGCCGAGGTGCTCGCGCGGCTCGAGGCCCACCCGCGCATCTCGCTACTCGGGCCGACCGACCTTCCGCGTTTGGCCATCATCTCGTTCAACGTCGACGGCCTACACCATGATTTCGTCGCCGCGCTGCTCGACCACCTCTTCGGCATCCAGAACCGCGCGGGGTGCTCTTGCGCGGGCCCCTACGGTCATCGCCTGCTCAACATCGATCGCCCGCAGTCCGAGCGCTTCCGCAGCCTCATTCGCGAGGGCATCGGCGGTATCAAGCCCGGCTGGGTCCGGGTCACCATTCCGTTCTACGCGACGGCGCAAGACGTGGAGTTCCTCGTCTCGGCGATCGAGTTCGTCGCCGACCACGGCCGGACGATCGTGCCGCTGTACGCGCTCAGCTGGCGCGACGGCGTGTGGCGGCACCGGGATCGTCCGCAGCCCGACATCGAGCCGATCGAGCTGACCGTCGATGCCCTGCAAGAGGCCGCACAGTCGTTTGCGGCCGGCGACCACGAGTCGCCGATGAGCGAGCGGGAGCTGCTCGCGCAGCGCGACCTCTACTTCGAAGAGGCGAGGGCGCTGGTCGATCGGCTGCAGGCTCAATGGCGCACCACGCCGCCACGCTTCAACACCCCGACGGGCCACCCCGAAGTGGACGCGCTGTGCTGGTTCCAGTACGTGCACTGCGACGACGTCCCAGCGGCGCCGCTCTCGTGAGAGATTGGGGCCCTCATGCGCCTCCACCTCGTTGACGGAACGTTCGAGCTCTTTCGCGCGCACTACTCCAAGCGGCCCGGCGCGACGTCGCCGGCGGGCCAGGACATCAAGGCGACCGTTGGGGTGCTGCGCTCGCTGCTCGCGTTGTTCACCGACGGAGAGGAGCGGGCGAGCCACGTCGCGGTCGCCTTCGACAACCCGATCCTCTCGTTTCGCAACGACTTGTTCGACGGCTACAAGACCGGCGAGGGCATGGAGCAGGTCCTGGTGGACCAGATGGACCTGGTCGAGCGCGCGGCGGCGGCGATGGGCGTGGTCGTGTGGTCGATGGACCGGTGGGAGGCCGACGATGCGCTCGCCACGGGCGCGGCGAAGTACGGCGACGCGGTGGACCAGGTTCGCATCATGACCCCCGACAAAGATCTGGGGCAGTGCGTGCAGGGGCAGCACGTCGTCCAAGTCGATCGCATCCGCAGCCGCGTGATCGACGAGGATGGTGTGCGCGAGGCCCGGGGCGTCGGCCCAGCGAGCATTCCCGACTACCTGGCGCTCGTCGGCGACACCGCCGATGGCATCCCGGGGCTGGCGGGGTTTGGCGCGAAGTCGACAGCCACGTTGCTGGCGCACTACGAGAGCCTCGACGCGATTCCCGACGATCCGACGACGTGGGCCGTGAAGGTGCGCGGCGCGGCGCGGCTCGGCGCGACGCTGGCGGCCCAGCGCGAGGATGCGGTGCTGTACCGGACGCTCGCCACGTTGGTGCGGGACGTGCCGCTCGAGGAAGACCTCGAGGCGCTTCGGTGGCGTGGTCCCGGTGCCGAATGGGACTCGCTGTGCGCCTCGCTCGGCCAGGATGGGCTTGCGCGCCAGGCAAGGGCGCTGGCCGCTAGCCGCTAGCCGATGAACGAGCGGATGTAGTAGGCGACCTTGAGCGTGACGGCGTGAAACGGATCAGCGGTGACGGTGCTGCCGACCGGGAGGTTGTTGCGGTAGACGAGGAAGATGTCGCTGCCGGGTAGGAACCTCCATCGCAAGCGGCTCTGCAGACCCACCCGTTCGGACCCCGGTGAGAGGTCGAGCCGCAAGAGGGTGTCGAAGGCGAGGTTCCGCGTGATCGCGACGTCGACGTTGCCGTTGGCGAAGCCGAAGTCGAAGGTCTCGCCCTCGTCGCGAAAGCGGCCGACGATGTGGGTGTAGGCCGCGCCGAGCGTGAAGTGCTTGCCCAGGCGCAAGGTGGTGCTCGCGCTGGGTTGGTGGGCCGCCCCGCCGAACAGCTCGATGAACTCGTAGCTGAGGTTGCCGCCCACGGCGCGGCGGGAGGGGAGCCCAGCGTAGGTCTGGTTGCGAAACCCGGTGTAGTCCGCCGCTTCGATGCCGTGTCCGTAGAGGTCGAACTCGGCTTGAACCACGTCGAGGAAGTAGGCGAACGAGTTGCCCACGTTCGCGCCGTTGGCCCAGTCGAGCTGGGCGTACGCGGAGATGTCTTGGCCCAGGCGGGCGTCGTACTCGGGCGTGGTCTCGAGCGAGACGGTGGGGCCAACGTTGACCTCGCGAATCGAGGGGGCCTTGGGTCGAGGTGCGAAGATCAGGCTCGCCTGCTGACGGGTGGCGTTGGTGCGCCGGTAGAAGCCCAGGCGTGGGTCGAAGTCTTCGTCGCTCCACAGCCACGACACGCTCGGGCGCACATAGAGCCCGCGATACTCGACCGCGGCATACGCCGACGAGCCGATCTCTGCGGGCGGGACCGGGGGATCGGGGAGGGGCGGCTCTCCGGGGGGAGGGGCGTCGTCGTCGGCCTGCTCAGCCCAGGTGCCCGCCATGAACGCGTACGCCTGCAACCTGCCGTCGAGGCCGATCAGCTGCGCGTCCACGCCCCCGGCCGCGTCGTCATGGCCCGTCGAGCCGATGCGATGCCGGCCGAGGAGGAGCATCCCGACGTTGAGTGCCCGGGTCGCTTGCACACGGACGCGACCGACGGTGAAGCTCTCGGGGCTGCTCGGCTGCACGCCGCGATCGGGGTCCTCGCTCGCGCCGAGGGTCTGCACTTGAAGGACGCCGTACTGGAGCACACCCGAGCGCCCGTAGACCTTGGCGCCGCCGAGGATGGGCACGGGGCTCCCGCCCTGCAGGCCGATGCGGCGGGTGAAGAACAGCTGGGCCTCGCTGCGCCGACCGAAGTTGAACACCTCGAGGCCGTTGATGAAGAACGGGCGCCGCTCGGGGAAGAACAGCGGGAACCGGTTGCGTGCGACCTGCACCGCGTCCGCCTCGACCTGCGCGAAGTCGGTGAGCAGCGTGCCTTCGGCGTAGGAGTTGGCGCCCAGCTGCACGCGCATGTCGGCGCCCGTGGCCAGGTTGGGTCGACGCGTCGGGTCGGCGCTGAACGAGGGGGCGAAGTTCGTCTGGGCCAGTGCGTAGGGCGTGACCTCGACCGCGCGCCCGGCTCGAATGTTCTCCAGGCCCTCGAGCGTCCCGAACTGGCTGGCCGCCATCGCCGAGCGCGGCGGCACGAAGAGGCGCCAGTCGTAGGTCGAGTTGTCCGAGGGCACGTCGCGGGAGAAATCGAGGCCCATCGTGGTCACCTCGGCCCGCTTGATGCCGAGCACGGCGAAGGGGATCCGGTATTCGACCGAGTAGCCGTCCTCGCGACGCACGGTCTCAGCGCTCCACACCGAGTCCCACTCGGTGATGAAGTCTCGCCCGTCTTCGAGGCCCAGAATGTCGATCTGCGCCCCGTCGGCGTTGACCCCGAAGCTGTAGGCGCTGCGACGGTTGTGGGTGGGATCGATCTTCACGTAGACGGTGTCGTCGGAGAAGATCCCCGTGTTGTCTCGGCGCAGCGTCCGGACGGTCACGTCGCCGGGCTTCGACTCGCAGTCGATGAAGACGTAGAGGTACTGGTCGTCGTAGGCGACCTTGAACCAGGTGCGAAGCGGCGCGTCTTGGCCGAGGTTGGGCGTGCGCTCTCGAAAGCGGTCGTCGGTGGGGGCGAGGGCCCACGTCCGCTCATCGGCGCGCCCGTCGATGACGATCTCGTCGACGGCTCGGACCGCCGCGTAGCGCCGCGGCTCGGGCGTGACGGTTTCGGTCGGTGCGGCCGAGGCTGGCGCGAACGCCAGCGTGACGCTGGAGAGCGCGAGGAGCATCTAGAACAACGACTGCTGCTCGGGGTCGGGGGGCGGGAGCTCGATCGGCTCGATGCACGTCGGGTCGTCGTTGCGGACGTCGCTGACGCGGCGCGAGACCGGCGTACTGACGAGCCAATGCTCGGCCACGGGCTCGAGCAGGTCGCCGAGCTCTTGCAGCGCCTCGGGAGCACGCCGGGTGGGTGCCCACCTCAGCCAGCGGCCCATACCCGCGCGGTCGAGGATGACGGGCATGCGATCGTGCACCGGCTCGACGAGCGCGTTGGGGCGCGTGGTCAAGACCGTGAAGTTGCGCGTGAGCTCCCCGGACTGTGGATTCACGCGGTCTTGGTACAGCCCCGCGAAGACGAACGGGGCGCCATCGGGACGATGGAACCTGTGAGGTTGCCGGGCACGCCGAGGTCCGCTCCACTCGTAGAAGCCATCGGCGACCACGCCACAGCGGGAGGTCCACACCGCGTCGCGGAAGGTGGGCCGCTGCGCCATCGTCTCGCAGCGGGCGTTGATCATCGCGCCGTTTTGGCTCGGAAAGCCCCAGCTGCCAGCGCCGAGCTCGGGACGGTCGCGCTGGGGCTCCAGGCAGACGATCCAGTGCGTGTCGGAGGGGGCGACGTTGAACCGTGGCTGATACGCGGTCATCAGCGCGGCGTTGAAATCCACGTCGAGCGCCCGCGCCACGGAGACGTAGTCCGCGGTCGTGAGCGTGAACCGGCCACACATCAGCGGGCCCCCGGGCTGGCCACCTCAGAGTGGGCGGGATGTCCGCATGCGTGTGTCGCAACGTGTGGACTGCCGACGACGGGTGGCCAACTCACCAAGCGATCGGTCGCCGCCGACGGCGTAGGGCCGGTGACGAAGAGATCTACGAGAAACCCGCCCCCGAGCACGGCAAAGCTCTACCGCACCCAGGTCGGGTTTGCTATATCCATCCGTGTTGAGTGCGGCCTAGCCGACCGGGACTTCCCCCCTTCCGCATCCAATCCCGGTCGGCTAGGCCCCCAACGTTTTCCCCTGAAGCCGGCGCCTCTCGGCGGCCCCCATCCTTGCCTTCCCCAAGTTGGGGACGAGGGCGCGGTGCCGGCCCGGGTTTTTGCCGCTTCGGTTCCGCCCGAGGACTGGAACCCGGAAGCGCGGTCTCTGGGGCCACCCCACAGGAGCGGCGAGATGCGCGCGGCAACGTTGAGAACGGCATCGTCCTGCGCCGTCATGTCTCAGACACCGGCTCGAGGCGTCCTTCCGGGTCGAAGCCGATCATTTTTTTTACCGACGCGACCCTGCCGAAGCTGCCGCGCGTCGCTGCGGAGCAGGGGGTGCCAAAACCTCCAACCCGGGCGGGGTCGCCATGCACCACGATTGGGGGCGAGAGCCATCGGTCAGGGCGTGGGGAGTCGCCGCCCGCCTGGGCCCGTGCGATCCTGAACGCGTGAACGAGGTTGATGAACCCGCACCGCGGCGACCCGAAGAGCCCGTGCCGAGCGCGGTGTCGATCGCGGGGCTGGTCCTCGTGGCTTCGGCCTCGATGCCGTGGACGCCCGATGGCCTGTCCTTCTTCGACCTTCTGCGCGGAGAGTTCGCGCGAGGCGTCCTCGAGGGGTTCTTGATGTTGGTCGGGTTCGGCTCGCCGTTTCTCTTCGGCATCGCGATCGCCCTCGCACCTCGCCTGCTCTCGCCACCGGTGGCGCGGCAGATCGTGCGGGTGCCGATCGCCTTCATGCACAGCCAGCTGGTGCTGGTGATGATCGTGTTGACCATGGCGGGGGCCGGCGTCGCGACCTTGCCGATGCTGGGCTTTGCGCTGGTGTCGGGCGTGCTGCTGGCGATTCACACCGCGCGCACCCACGCCGAGGGCGGAGGGCCACGGGTGGGTTGGTACGCCCGGTGGGGCGGCATGGTCGTCGCGGCGATCGGGGCCTGGATGGAGCTGCAGCGCGTCGGCGACCTGTCGTTCGGGTGGGGCCTGCACGTCGCGTTGGCCGCGGGCGTGGCGATCGTGGCCCTGCTCGCCCGCACGCCCCTGGGAGATGCTGCGCCCGAGCAGGCGCTCGGCCAGCGTCCATCGACGTTGTTCTGAGGGCGAGGCCGGAAGCTACGGAAAGGCGCCGCGGGAGCCGGCCGGCAGAGAGGTGCACCCCTTGCCGTGTTCGCAGCGGCGGACCACGGAGCTGCCGATGACCTCGTAGCGATCGCCGTGCACGATGAGGGCGGTGTCCTCGTCGATGCCGTAGCCGACCCGGTCGGGGTGGCGCTCGAGCATGGTGAGCAGCCTGGGCTCGCGCTCCTTGGCCAAGAAGTGCTGGTCGACGATGACCTCGGGGAGGACGCCGAAGCCGACGTCTTCGACCGGGTCTGGGTTGCCGCGCCGAATGATGACCTCGGAGAGGATGGCTGCACCCGCCGAATAGCCTCCGACGACGCCGCCGCGCAGGAGCACGCCGTGGAGCGCCTCTTGAACCTTGGTGCCGACGTACGCGTCGCGCAGCCGCCCCTGCGCGCCGCCGCCGAGCCACACGCAGTCGGCGTCGCGCAGCGGCCGGAGGAAGTCGGGTTCGTCGGCGCGCTGCGGGTCGAGGGTGTGCAGCACGTCGACTCGGCCGACACGCTTCAGCCACCGCTTCGGGAGCTTCTCGAGCGTGGCGGGGTTGTCGGCGCCTTCGGAGGCGGTGGGGATGAGGACGAGCTTGCCGTCGGCTCCGCACGTCTGGGCGAAGCGCCCGATGACGTCGGCGCGCAGCGGTCCGCCGCCGTGTGCGAGCACGGTGCCCTTCAGCGGGAGAGCGACGCGTGCGACCTCGGGCGGGGGAGGGGGCTTGGGGACGTCGAACCGAGGCGGTGGCATGGGCGCAGGCTCGACCCGTTCGCGCGCGCCCTCGACCGGCGTGCGCTCGACGAGCGAAGGCTCGGGCGGGCTTCCGCAGCCGAGACCGACGCACAGCCAGAGCGTGAGCCGTCGATGCATGCGCACAGATCGTACGACGCGGCGCAGTGAACGCAAGGCTCACCGCACCGGGAGGCCCGGACTCACTCCGAGGCGAGGTCGGCTTCGAGCGCTGCCCGCTGGGCCTCGTCGAGCTCGACCTCGACGCTGAGCGCCGGAAGGTCCGCACCCAAGGCCACGGGCGTGACGCCGCCGACGTCGAACTTGAGGTACTGGACCGAGCTGAGGCGGGTGTCGCCCACCTGGCGCGGGTCGAACGTCGGGCGCACGCGCGTGCCGTCGGGGAGCTTGGCGTAGAGGTGCGCGGGAAGGTCGAGCCAGGCGCTGAGCTTCTCGTCGCGTTCGGCTTCGTCGTCGATGCCGATGAGCAGGGTGCACCCGAGCTCGCCGGGACCGCCGAGCAGCTCGTTGTAGGTCTCGAGCTCGTGCTCGATGTCGGACTCCTTGACGATCCGCTCGACCCGCATCATCTCCTGGACTTGGTAGCGGACGGTGTCCTGGTTCTCGAAGAGGAAGACGAGGTACTCGCCGACACCGACGCGACGGGGAGCCTTGGCGGCGAGCGCCTCGGACCGCAGGCTGTCGCGCTTCTCGTTGTAGGTGACGTAGTCGAGCAGTTCGGTGCGTTGCACGGGCTTCATGACGTGGACTCCTCGGTGTTCTTCTTTGCCGCTTCGTCGGCGGCGGGCAGGGCGGCCTTGGTGAAGGACTCGCCGCGGTAGGCCTTGGCCAGCAAGGACATGGGGTGCAGCGGGCGGACGCCCGCGTGTTGTTCGAACTGAATGGCGGCGAGCGGGCAGTCGGTGGCCCAGATTTCCGTATCGGCCTCCTGCATGCCCTCGAACGCCTTCTTGCCGACGCGCTGCGAGGGCTCGAAGCCTTCGACGCGCATGGCGTAGGTGCCGTCGTGGCCGCAGCACTCCATCACCGTGGCCGGTTTGACGCCGGGAAGCTTGCGCAGGAGGTCGCGACCCTTGAACCCCTTGCCCTGCGTACGCAGGTGACACGGGGCGTGGTAGGCGACCTTCGTCTGCGGACTGCTGGCGAAGTCGGTGTTGAACCGCTCCTCCTTGCGCAGGGACCACAGGTACTCGCTGGGGTCTTGCACGGCGTCGGCGATCTTCTGCGCCCGCGCCTTGTCGGCCTCTTCGACCAGCTCGGGGTATTCGCGGCGCAGCATCATCGAGCAGGTGGGGTTGATGGCCAGCACCTTGGCGCCCGCGTCGACGTGGGGCTCGAGCGCGTCGAGGTTGGCCTTGGCCTTCTCGCGCAGGAGCTCGAGGTCGCCGCGTTCCCAGGCTGGCATGCCGCAGCAGTTCAGGCCCTTGACGCAGCGGATGTCGACGCTGTTGCGCTCCATCACCTCGACGGTGTCCTTGCCGATGTCGGGCTCGTTGTGCTCGACGTAGCAGGTCTGAAAGAGGACCGCCTCGCCGCCGACCTCGTCTTTGATTTTGCCCTCGCGCTGGGCCCACGACTCGAAGGTCTGGCCCGCGAAGTCGGGCAGCTGCTTGTCGCGGTGAATGCCGATGACCTTCTCGAGGAACCAGCGGTGAAGGGCGACGCGGTTCATCACGTTGGCCATGCCCAAGCTGGCACGCGCGAGCTTGGCGGTGGTGTCGGGGTCACGCAGGGCGCGGTCTTGCAGCGAGGGGCCACGCTTCTTGTAGCGGATGGCCTGGTAGCGGTGGACGATCTTGGGAAAGTCGAGCTGGAACTCGTGCTCGTCGCGTGGGGTGTAGGGGCACTGGACCTCGCACAGCTTGCACTGGAAGCACGAGTCCATGATGCCGTCGGTCTCCTCGCGGCTGAGCTTGCGAACGTCGCCGTCGTGCTTGTCGTCGATGAGCTTGAACAGGTCGGGGAACGAGTCGCAGTACTTGAAGCACATGCGGCAGCCGTGGCAGATCTCGAAGGCGCGCTCGAGCTCCTTGCCCAGCGCCGCCTCGTCCCAGTACTTGTCCTCGCTCGGGTCGTAGCTGAGGCCGTCGGTGGGCAGGTACGAGATGTTCTTTTCGTCAGCCACGGCGGGCGGAGCCTAGCAGGCTGTGGTGAAACGAAGAAGGCGGCAGGCCCGCCCCGCGAAGGGAGGAGCTGCCGCCGTCAGGCGCAGTCGCGAGCGACTAGGCGATGTCGTCGAGAAGCTTCTGGAAGCGACCGGCGTGGGCCTTTTCGGCCTTGGCGAGGGTCTCGAACCAGTCGGCGATCTCGTCGAAGCCCTCTTCGCGAGCGGTCTTCGCCATGCCGGGGTACATGTCCGTGTACTCGTGGGTCTCGC
The DNA here is from genome assembly GCA_024742475.1 of bacterium. Taxonomy (GTDB): domain Bacteria; phylum Myxococcota_A; class Polyangia; order Nannocystales; family Nannocystaceae; genus CAJXVA01. The sequence continues at coordinate 51,426 of JANSYI010000012.1, forward strand.
CGGCGACGGCGGCCTTGAGGTTCTCGGCGGTGTCGCCCATGGGCAGGCCCGTGGCGGGGTCGCCGACCTTCTTGATGTAGTCGAGGTGGCCGTGTGCGTGGCCGGTCTCGCCTTCGGCGGTCTCGCGGAAGTTGCCCGCGATTTCCGGGTAGCCTTCGACGTCGGCGACCTTGGCGAAGTAGAGGTAGCGGCGGTTGGCTTGGGATTCCCCAGCGAACGCAGCCTTGAGGTTATCGTGCGTCTTCGATCCTTTGAGATCAGCCATGATGGGCTCCTTTTCGTGCGTCGAATGCGACCCGTTGCAGGCGCGGGTCGACTCGAGCGGCCCCGATCGTTAGCACGGACGGCGGCGCCGAACCAAGGGGGTGCGCGCGAAGGTGTGCCCGGGGGCGCCGAAACGGCGGTAGGCTGCCGGGAGTGGACGCCCAGGCCCCAGAGACGACGCATCTGCCCACCCTCGGGGCCCTCGAGGCGCGGGCGGGACTGTTCACGGCGTATGGCGTGCTGCGGGCGATTCGCAAGGCGCAGACCCGCGCGGGCAAGCCGTTCGTCGAGCTCAAGCTGATGGACCGCGAAGGCGCGGCGGCCGGAAAGATCTGGTCGGACTCGGCCCGGGCGATGCAGGCGATCGACAGCCTGGAGATCGGCGACCACGTCAAGGTGCTCTTCGAGGTCGACACGTACAAGGGCGCGATGCAGCTCAACGTCCGCCGCATTCGAAAGGCGGAGGACGGCGACCCCGGCTACGCGCCGGCCTCGCTGATGGAAGAGGGCTACGAGCTCGTCTCGGACATCCTGTGCAAGACGCTGGTGTTCGACATCGAGACCGCGCCCGCCGTGGACGTGCGCAAGGAGCCCTCGACGATCGCGCAGGCGGTGGCCAAGGTCGCCGAGCGCAACGAGTGGGACCAGTCGAAGGTCATGAGCCTCTCGCCCTACTTCGGCAAGGTGATCTCGCTGGCGGTGGGCGACGGCGAACAGGACCCGCGCACGATGGAGGTCACCGTGTTCGTGGTGCCGCCGGCCGGCGCCGATTTGGGCAGCCTGCCCGCGTGGATCCGCCCCGTCTCCGAGCAGGACCTGCTGCGCGCCTTCTGGGTGCTCGCCGGCAACGCCGAGGTCGTCGTCAGCTACAACGGCCGCGGCTTCGACGTGCCATTCCTCCAGGGGCGCAGCTTGATTCACGGCATCGACGCCCGCGTCGACCTGCTCTCCAACCGCTTCTCCCTGCGTCCGCACCTCGACCTCTACTACGCCCTGGGCCAGACCCGCGGCCCCTCCTCGCTCGACGTAGTGTGCTGGGCGCTCGGCCTGACCTCGCCCAAAGAAGCCATGGACGGCTCGATGGTCGCCACGACCTACGAGAAGGGCGACATCGCCTCGATCGCGCTCTACAACGCGGGCGACGTGCGGGCGACGACCGGCGTGTACCAGCGCGTGCGGGACAAGGTGCTGCGGTTCAGGGACGACTGGTAGGCGCGCGGGGCTCGTCGCGGTGGGCGGTGGGCGCGGCGGGGTCGGTTTACTCACCTTCGCGGGCCGTGGACGGGCCGCTGCGGGCCGTCGGGACCTCTTTTGCGCCCCCGTGGCCGGTGGTATACCGCCGCTCGATATGGCCGAGAAGATCACGATGAACGACTCCGGGCTGCAGGTGCCCGACCAACCGATCATTCCCTTCATCGAAGGCGACGGCATTGGCGTGGACATCTGGGCCTCGGCGGTTCGGGTGTTCGACGCGGCGGTGGAGAAGGCCTACGGCGGCAAGCGCAAGATCGAGTGGAAGGAAGTGCTCGCGGGCGAGAAGGCGTTCAGCCAGACCGGCGAGTGGCTGCCCAAGGCCACGACCGACGCGTTCCGCGAGTTCCTCGTGGGTATCAAGGGCCCGCTCACCACGCCCGTGGGCGGTGGCATCCGCAGCCTCAACGTCGCGCTTCGTCAGCAGCTCGACCTGTACACCTGCCTGCGCCCCGTCCGCTGGTTCCAGGGCGTGCCCAGCCCGGTGAAGCACCCGGAGAAGACCGACATGGTCATCTTCCGCGAGAACACCGAGGACATCTACGCGGGCATCGAGTTCGAGCACGGCAGCGAGGACAACACGCGCTTCAAGTCGCTGCTGCAAGAGCACTTCGCCGACCGCTACGGCAAGATCCGCTTCCCCAACACCGCGGGCCTGGGCATCAAGCCGATCTCCGAAGAGGGCACGAACCGCATCGTCCGCGCCGCGATCAAGTACGCCTTCGACAACAAGCGCGACAGCGTCACGCTCGTGCACAAGGGCAACATCATGAAGTTCACCGAGGGCGCGTTCCGTGACTGGGGCTACGCCCTGGCCAAGAACGAGTTCGGCGGACAAGACCTCGACGGCGGCCCCTGGCAGACCATCGAGAAGGACGGCCACAAGATCATCGTCAAGGACGTGATCGCCGACGCCTTCTTGCAGCAGCTGCTCACCCGCCCCGCCGAGTACGACGTCATCGCCACGATGAACCTCAACGGCGACTACATCTCCGACGCGCTCGCGGCCTGCGTTGGCGGCATCGGCATCGCCCCGGGCGGCAACATCAACTACGACACGGGCGTCGCCCTGTTCGAAGCCACCCACGGCACGGCGCCCAAGTACGCCGGCCAAGACAAGGTCAACCCCGGCTCGGTCATCCTCTCGGGCGAGATGATGTTCCGCTTCATGGGCTGGACCGAAGCCGCCGACCTCATCATCAAGGGCATGGACGGCGCCATCGGTGCCAAGACCGTCACCTACGACTTCGAGCGCCTCATGGACGGCGCCACCCTGCGCAAGTGCTCGGAGTTCGGCTCCGACGTCATCTCGCACATGTAGAGCCGGCGCATGCCGAAGCTCAGCGCCCAGAGCCGCTCGGGGTCGAAGGACCTCGGAGTTGGCTGCTGGGCGCAGCTGATTGCGGGGTACGTGTCCGAGCACGAGGCGCTGATGCAGACCCTCGTTGCGACCCTGCCGCTGCGGCAAGAGCCGATCACCTTGTTCGGCAAGACCCATCTGACGCCGCGACTGACCAGCTGGCACGGTGACCCCGGGTGTGCCTATCGGTACTCGGGTCGGTCGTTCGAGCCCGACCCGTGGACAGCGGAGCTCGCCCAGCTGCGCGCCCGATTGGTCGAGACCACCGGCTACGCGTTCAACAGCGTGCTCGCCAACTACTACCGCGACGGCGCCGACGCCATGGGGGCCCACGCCGACGACGAGGCCGAGCTCGGCCCGACCCGTGACGACGTGGGCATCGCGTCGGTCTCGTTGGGGGCGCGGCGTCGCTTCCTGCTACGGCCCAAAGATGGGGGCGAGACCCTCGAGTGGGCGCTCGGCGAGGGCGACCTCTTCGTCATGGGCGGGCGGACCCAGGCGCACTTCAAGCACCGGGTCCCCCGCACGAAGAAGAAGGTCGGACCTCGCATGAACCTGACGTTTCGCGTCGTCGTCGGCTAGCAGCCTGTGGTGCAACTCCGCGTGTCGGATCGCGCCGCTTTTTCGGCGGAGGCAAGGAGCCGAAACGCAGGAATAGTGGGCCTATTTCAAGCTTTCGGCGACGCGGGATCCGTCGAAAAGGGCAAGCGAGGCGGCGCGGGGAGTTGCACCACAGGCTGCTCTAGGGGGTGCACAGGTCGGTGTCCTCTTCGCCGCCTTCGCAGCCCGAAAGCTCGGGGAACGAGCAGGTGCCATCGGGGCAGGTGTTGACGATCTCTCCGGTTCGCAGGAAGCGGTCGAGCTGTTCGTCGGCCGCAGGCAGCCCCCGCAGCGCGCCGTGGGGGTCGTCGCACAGACGCATGGGCACCGGGCAGGCGGGCTCGGGCGGCAGGCCGAAGTCGTACTCGATGTAACCGAGCCCCTCGGTTTCGGTGACGGGATCGAGACCGTAGACCTCGCGCACGCCCGATTCGACGTGCGGGGCAGCAAGCGACCTCGCCTGAAAGTGGGCCGCGACCGTGGCCACCGAGTGGTCGCCCACGGCGGCCCGCATCATGAGCTCGTGCTGCGGCGAGCCCTCGAAGGGATCGTCGCGCACGTGCGAGAGGAACCCGACCGGCTCGGAGCGATCCCAGAAGTTCTGCGTGAGCGCCAACGCGAGCTGAACGTCGCGGGGGTCGTCGTAGGTGGAGTTCGCGATGGCGAAGAACGGGTCGAACTGGCGGCTGCGCGTCAGGAGCGTGGCAAAGGGGGACCCCATCACGTCGGCGGCTCCGCGGGTGACGTCGGTCGAGAGCGCCATGTAGACCGTGCCCAGGATGCCGCCGAGGCTGATGCCGTAGTAGTAGTTCTGCGAGGCGTCGAGCAGCGGGCCGTACGTCTCGTCGGCGGCGATGGTGCCGGTGGCGACCCTGTTGAGCACGAGGGCGTTGATCAGCGCCTGCTGGGTGCGGGCGAACTGGCCCTCGTACTCGTGAATGTTGCCGCTGTCGAAGATGACGCCGAGGAACGCCTCGTCGGGGGCTGAGAGCCCGATCCAGTCGGTGGCGTACAGCGCGTAGCCGTAGGTGTCCATGAAGTCGAGGAAGTGATCGCGCTCGATCTCTTGGCGTCCGCCGAGCAGGCCGTGGCCGAACTGCAGCAGCGCCGCGGGGTTCTTGTCGCTGGCCGAGGCGGGGATGAGCATCGTGAAGCGGAACTGCGCGGTGCCGGTGGCCTCGGGAAGCCCGTCGGCGCCGAGGTTGAGCACCGACACCGGGCCGGGCACGTCGAGGAACAAGGGGACGTCGAAGCGACCGTCGATCCGGTAGGCCACGCGGGGGTCGAAGTCTTCGCTCACCTCGAGCACCTCGAACCCGGGTGCGTCGCCGACCTCGGCGAGCGCCTCGTCCCGCATGTTGACCAGGTAGTCGGTGTTGTTCGCGTCGCTGGCGGTGGTGAAGTCCCACGCCAGCTGGAGCGTCTCTCGTTGCACGCCCGCGTCCCCGAGTCGGGCGAAGATATCCGCGTACAGCGGGCGACGTTCTTCGACGCCGAGCTCGGGGTCGGCGGGCGTCAGGTCTCTGAGCGCCGCGAACGCTTCGGCGGCCGGCAGGGGGGCCCCGGCTGCATCGACGACGTTACGCAGCGCGACGATGTATCGGCGGTTGGGTGCGAGCGCAGAGGCCGGGCGGATGAACAGCGTGGCGGCGTCTGCATCGTCCACGCGCTCGAGCTCGGCGAAGTGCGGCACGCGCTGGCCGCTGTCCGCGTCGAGCACCACCGTGGGTGAGTCATCGTTCATCGACGCGGCGATGTTGCCCGGCAGCGGCAGGCCCGTTTCGGTCGCGCCGGGCAGGTGCACCATCATGACCGATCCCAAGGAGAAGCCATCGCGCGTGCTCCAGGCGTTGCGGTCGGGCCGCACGTCCTCGACGCTGGTCGGCATCATCGCCTCGGAGAGGGCGAGCCTTCGACCGCTGGGCGTCGCGTCGTCGGCGACGGTGAACACGTTGTTGGGGAAGGGATACGCGCAGTACGACGGGACCAGGGCGTCACAGTCGAGTTGGACCCAGTCGACCTCGGGCTCGGGCTCGTCGATCGTCGTGCCGCCCGTGCTCGCCTCGGTGTCGGTCTCGCCGTCTCCCCCGCCCGTCGAGCCAGAGCTGCCCGTGCTCGTCGTCGTCGCGTCGGTCTCCGCGGTGCCCTCGCCGGCGCCGCCGTCGTCTCCGCACGCGAGCGAAAGCGCGAGCAGGGGGGTCGCGAGGCTCGAAAAACGGCAAGTCCAATGCATGAGGCTCAGTATAGGGCCCGCGTCACTGTTCATGGCCTCGCGCCCTCGTTCATACTGGAGCGGATGGCCGGGGGATGGATGCTGACGCTGGTGACGTCCATCGCGAGCGCGCTCGGGCTGCCGCTGGGCGACTTCGAGCTCCCCGCGCTGCCCCCCGCATTGCCCAGTGACCCGACGGGGCAGGCTGTACCCGAGGGCGACGACGAGCCCGGCGCCGAGCCCGACGGGTGGGCGTTCGACCCACGGCGCTGCGGCACGACGGAAGAGGTCGAGGTGCCGAGGCGGCGCAGATGGGTCCGCCACAAGGTGCAATCGCGCGAGACCATCGCCGAGATCGCCTTTCGCTACGGCGCCGCGCCCTGGGAGGTGCGAGGCTGGAATGGGCTGGGCAGCGACGTCCGCCGAGTCAAGCGAGGCGTGCGGCTGCGCATCAAGGCCTCGCGGGTGCCACCCCCGCGGGAGGCGATCGAGTACACCGTGCAAGAGGGCGACACCTGGGGGAGCATTGCGCGCGCCCACGGTGCGACGCCGGTCGACCTGCGCGCCTACAACTACCCGTACCGAGGGAAGATGAAGCCGGGCACCCCGCTCAAGGTGCTCGCCGACCCGATCGTGCGCGACTGGATCGCCGCGGGCAAAGGGCTGCACGAGCGTGTGCCGCGGGGCGGGGTGGGCGTCGGCGCGCCGGACATGGGCACCTTGCTCGGCGGCGTCCGCATCCCCGACCCCGATGACGCCGGTCGCTACTGGCTTCGCCTGCCTCGAACCGCCTACGGGACCACGCACGCGGTCACCGAGCTGCTCACCGCGATCGATGCGTTCGAGCAGCGTACGGCGTGGACGGGGACGTTGGCGATCGGGGCGATGAGCGGACCCCGGGGCGGGGCGCTGGGGCACCACAAGTCTCACCAGACCGGGCGGGACGTCGACATTCGGCTGCCGCGTCGCGCCGGGGTGTCGCGCTACGCCGAGCTTCGTCCGCGCCGCGTCGACTGGGCGGCAGCCTGGGACTTCGTGCTCGCGTTGGCCGAGGTCGACACGCAGGTCATCTTCCTCGACTACAAGCGGCAGAAGTATCTGCATCGGGCCGCGAAGGCTTCCGGCGCGGACGACGACACGCTGCGGGAGATGCTCCAGTACCCGCGGGGCTCGCATGCGCGGCGAGGCCTCGTCCGGCACTACCCCGGCCACGAGAAGCACTTTCACATCCGCTTTGGGTGTGGGCCCTGCGAGTTCACCTGCACGAGCGCGACGCTGGCCGAGAAGAGCAACGCGCAAGTCGATGCCGACTGAGGCTCAGCTCTCCGCGCAGCCGTCGGTGGGCGAACACGACACGGAGCAGTCCGCTGCGCCGCCGCAGCTGACCGAGCAGCCCGCCTGGCAGTCGACGATGTGACACGAGGATGCGTCCTCGCAATCGAGCGTGCAGCCGCCTTGGGGGCAGGAGAGCACGCACGTCAGGGCGTTGGTGCACGCGCTCGTACATCCGCCGCCGCCGCAGTTGATCTCGCACGCCTCGACGTCGATGCACTCGGTGGTGCACGCTCCGCCCTCGCAGTTCTGCTCGCAGGAGGCGGTGGCTTCGCACGAGAGATTGCAGCCGGGCTGGGTGCAGCTCTGGGTGACGGACGCGTCGTTGTCGCTCGAATCGCTGGTGACGCCGGAGGTGTCGGTCGAGCCGCCCGCGGTGCTCTCCGAGCCGCCCATACCGTCGACGCTCGTGCTGCCGCCTTGAACCACGATCACGTCATCCTCGAGGTCGCAGCCGAGGAGGAGCAGCAGCGGGAGCGTGAGGCGAGCGGTCATCGCAGCGCGTCGAGCCGGGCTTGGAGTCGGGTGGCGTGCACGGTCTTGGGGTGCGCGTGCAGGAACGCTTCGATTGCGGTCTGCTCCGCCGACGTGCGCCCGAGTGCACGCAGGGCGTCGATCCGGCCGAGTTCGGCTTCGCGTCGCATCGCGCCGCCTTGGCCGCGCAGGTAGGCGTCGTAGTGGGAGAGCGCTTTCTTCGGGCGCCCCGCCGCGAGCTCCAAGCGCCCCAAGGACATTCGAGCGGCGCGAGCCTGGGCGCTGCGGGGGTGGGCGACGAGCAGGCGTTCGTAGGCTCGACGCGCGCCCGAGGCGTCCTTGGCTGCGAGCGCGTCCTGGGCTTTGCGGAGCAGCGTGTCGGCAGGCGGCGCTGGAGGCTTGGACCGCGGCCTGCGGGGCGCGTCGTCGGGCGGTGCGAGGTCCTGTGCAGGAACTGCAGCGGGGGTCGGCGGCGAGGGGACCACGGCGGCAGGTTGTTCTGGGGCGGGGCGGGCCGGAGGCCGAGGCGTGCTCGCATGCTTGCGCTCCGCCGCGTCTCGGGCCTCGGGGGTCTCCACGTGGGGCACGAGCGCCGCGTCGTCGGCCTCGCCGCGAAGGGCCTGCTTCCACCGTGGCGCGAGCAGCAGCAACAGCACCGCGGCCGCGAAGAGTACCACCGCGCCCAGGACGGGGCGTGCCCAACGGGGGCTCGTCGAAGGCGTCGCGTCGTTGGCCGGGGGCGCGACGCCGGCCTGATCGAGCACCGCTTCGAGCAGCGCCGCGTCGTCCATCTCGCCCTCGAGGGGCGCGTCCCCGAGCGAGGACCAGTCGAGGGGATCGGTGGGGGCATTCATCGTGCGACCTCCGCGGTCTGGGTGTTGGGTGCCCCGATCCGCTGCTCTCGCCGGACGTGCTTGCGCAGCGCGGCGAGCCCGAGGCGAAGGCGGCCCTTGACTGTGTTGGGGCTGACGTCGGTGAGCTCGGCGACCTCGTCGAGGGAGTAGCCCAGGGCGTGGTGAAGGACGAGCGCGCTGCGCTGGGCCTCGGGGAGCTCGCCCAGGTACGACCTCAGCCCGCGGGGCAGATCGTCGGCGAGCGATGGCCCCGGTGCGATCGCCGGCGCCTCGTCCAGGGCCGCTTCGCCCGCAGTCGAACGCTTTCGTTCTCGCTGGAGGTGGCGGAGCGCTGCGCGTGTCGCGATGCGTGCGGCCCACCGCTCGAGCGACGCGTCACCCCGAAACGTGTGGCAGCTGCGGAGCACCTCGAGCAGAGCGTGCTGCGCCGCGTCGTCGGCATCCGCGGTCGAGGTCGCGAGCGAGCGTGCGACCTTGCGGACGCGAGGGAGGACGCGGCGCGCCACGATCGCCTGCGCGCGGCGATCTCCCTGGGAGGCCTCTTGGGCCAGGGCGACGTCGCTCGACATCTCCAAAGGATCGCTCTTCCGCATCAGCAGCAGCCCTGCTGGGCTAGAGGATATCCGCGCTGGAGCGCTCGCGTACACACCGGCCCAGTGCACGCAGCGTCGCGGCGCGGGTCATTCTTTCTGCCGGTCGCCCAGACCCACCTCGACCCCGGCGGTGACGACGAGGCGTGCGGGGTCGGGCTCGTGACGGGTGGACCCCGTGCCGGAGCGAATGACGACGTCGGCGCGGGTGAGCAGCACGTCGAAGCCGAGGTCGAGGGCGAGGCGCATCCGAGGCAGCACGTGCACGCCCAGGCTGGCGTAGGCGAGCGCGCTGCTGTGCACACGAAGCCCGTTACCGCTGGATTGCACGGACGCAGCGGTGCTTCGGGCCAGCACGCGCCTGACCGGATCCACGGTGAGGCCACCCCCTGCGCCGAGGTCGAGGCGCGGCGTGAGCGGGAGCCGAGCGCCCGCGCCCAAGGTCAGCGGGTGACGGCGCAGATCCAACGCGACCCCGCCGAGCTCGATCGCCTGCGTCGCAATGTAGGCGTAGCGCGCCCAGACCGACAGGCGGGGGCGCGGCTTCCACGTCACGCGCAGCGCCACGCCGCTCTGCCAGGGCATCGCGTCGGAGAAGGTGTTGCCCAGATAGCTACCCCGCACCCACACCGGTGCCTCGTGTCGGGACAGCCAGGTAGGGCCCGTGGGGGGCGGGTCGGGGCTCGGGGCTGGCTCCGGCTCCGACTCTGGCTCCGACTCTGGCTCCGACTCCAGGGCTGGTTCGACGTCGTCCGGGTCGACGAGGTCCATGTCTCGCACCTGCCCGACCTGGAGCGCGAGCCCGATGCTCACCGACACGTTGCTGACCACTTCGGTGGCCATCGCGTCCAAGCTCGCGCCCTCCACGGGGCGGATCCAGACCGTCTGGGCGTCTCCTTGGTAGAGGTACAGACGAAACGGCGGTGGTTGCAGGACCAACCACAGCACGTCGTCCGCCTCGGTCGCTTCGATGATCGCCCTGGACCGCGCGCCGATCTGCGAGATGTCGAACGCCGCGGGGTCGTACACCGCGACGTCGAGCGTCACGCCCGCGCTCTCGGCGTGGGCCTGCATCGAGGCGGCCGTACGCTCGTGGCCCTCGACGGCGGGCATCTGCACGCCGAGCACGACCGCGTCATCCTCGTGCTCCGCTGCGGCAGGCGGAGCCGCGGCCAAGAGTACGGATGCTGCGATCGAGGCGATCACGCGGATGACGAGGCTACCACCGCGGCGGGGAGACCCACGCCCGCGGTGAGCACGGCGTGAGGCTCAGCCGATCGCGTCGCGGAGCTTGCTCGCGAGCTCCTCGCCCGCGCCGCCGTCGAGGCTGGCCGAGGGCCAGCGAATGCCCAGACCCGAGGACTCGTTGGGCTTGGGAATGACGTGAAAGTGGACGTGAAAGACGGCTTGGTGCGCCCGCGGACCGTTGTTCTGCAGGATGTTGTATTGGTCGCAGCCGGTCACCTCCATGACGGCGCGAGCGATGCGAGGCAGCACGCGGCCGAGCGCCGCGGCCGCCTCGTCGCTGAGCTCGTGCAGGTACGCCTTGCGCTCCTTGGGGATGACGAGCGTGTGTCCGAGCGCGAGCGGTCCGATGTCCAAGAACGCGAGCACGTGCTCGTCCTCGTACACTTTGTGGCAGGGGATGTCGCCCTCGAGGATCTTGTCGAAGATGGTGCTCATGGCCGGTGCGCCGAGGATGGAGGACGACTCGCGCCTTGTCGAATCGCTGGTATGCTCCTTCGCGGTGAACGAGCGGACGTTGTTGATCCTGGCCGCGCTCGGGGCCTCCGTGGTCGCCTACGCCGTCTACGCCTTGCTCACGCGCAGCATGGTGGAGCAGCCGGCCCCCGCCGCCGCCTCCGTCACGGCGCCAGCGGAGGCCGAAGACGAGCCCCGGCCCGCGCCGCCGCGCAGGTCCAAGGATCGAGCGACACCGCCCGCGCCGCGGCCACAGGTCGCGCGAATGCCTCCCCAAACCGCAGACGACCCCGCCGGAGGCCCCCCGCCCACGCTCCCCAAACCCTCGGTCACCCTCGAGGAGGCGCGCGAAGACTACGACGCGTTCGTCGAAGAGCTCGAGCGAGAGCTGCAGCGCAACGAGGAGACCGGCAAGCCCCTCGCGAACGAGCACTGGGTCGAGTACTACGCCCGCACACACGAGGTCATGGACCCCCTGCGCTACTACCTGAGCTTCGGCACCGACGCCCAAAAGAAAGAGGTCGGAGACCTCGACGAAGCCCTCCGCACCCTCATGTCCGACCTCCAAAAAGACCCCACCACCCAAGACTGACCTCCCGCCCACCGAGCCCCAACCACCGCCTCCAGTGCGCGGCGAGCAACGCGAGCAGGAGCCCGACAGGGCGACCGTTGGAGGACACCGCCTCCAGCGCGCGGCGAGCAACGCGAGCAGGAGCCCGACAGGGCGCCCGTTGAACGACACCGCCTCCCATGCACGCGGTGACCCAACCACCGCCTCCCATGCGCGGCGAGCAACGCGAGCAGGAGCCCGACAGGGCGCCCGTTGGAGGGGAACACCGCCTCCCATGCGCGCGGTGAACCAACCACCGCCTCCCATGCGCGGCGAGCAACGCGAGCAGGAGCCCGACAGGGCGACCGTTGGAGGGGGAAGCGAAGGCAGCTTCGCTGCCGCAGCGGGGGAACCTTCCGAAGGTTCCCCTAAAACCAATGACTGAACCCGACCGCGAAGCTCGTGCTGATCGTCGTGTCCCGGTATCGCCAGCTGCTCGAGGCGACGTCGGCTTCGCCCGAGGCGGGCGCGAGCGGACGGACGAGGTTCCAGCGCTGGTCGATGCCCGCCTTCGCGTCGAAGGAGATCGCCTCGGTGATGAACACGTGTGTTCCCAGACCTCCGCCCCAGGTCGGGTACCAGGTGCGGGGGCCGACCGCGCGTACGCCGTCATCGGCGGAGCGCAGCGTGTTGGACCGTCCCGCGCCGAAGCGCAGGTAGCCGAACGGGCGCACGTTGCGGTCGCGCGCGAAGAACACCTGTGCGAACGGGCTGAACCCGCCGCGGAGCGTCGCGGTGGCGTCGGGACCCGGTTCGACCGCCCAGTCCACCCGCCCTCCGATCGCGAGGTACTCGCTCAGCGCGAAGCTGGCCGAGAGGCCACCGGGGATGCGTCGGTAGCCGAACACGCCCGCGGTCTGGTCGCGTAGCCACAGCTCGCCCTGCGCCTGCGGAGTGAGGACCGTGCCCTGCCAGTACGCGGCTTCGAGGTCGAACGCGATCCTGCCGCGGCCTGCGATGTCGCCGGACCCCGGCATCGGAGCGGGCTTCGCGTGCACGGGCGAGGTCCAAAGCGGGCAGAGCACAAGCCCGCATCCGACGACCCAACCACCACGCATGCCCCCATGATAGCGAAGCCGAGCGGCGGGCGGGGCGTCACGGGAGGAATTCAACCCGGCGCGTGAACGCGCTATCACTGGCCACGCATGAGTGAGATCGACGGATCCTTCTCCGCAGAGACGCTGGACCAGGCGTTCACACAGATGCTTCGCGACGCGGAGCCCGACGCCAGCTCTGCGGCCGGAGACCGATTGGCATCGGTGCTCTCAGCCGACGACGCGTTGGCACTCTTCGATGCCCAGTTGACGAGCCGTCACCTCGACTTTGCCGCGCTGGCAATGCGCGAGCGCGGGCAAGGCTTCTATACGATCGGCTCGTCGGGTCACGAGGGCAACGTCGCGGTCGCGGCGGCCCTGCGCCCCACCGATCCCGCGCTGCTGCACTACCGCTCCGGCGCGTTCTTCCTGCGTCGGGCCCAGCAGATGGACTACGCCGACGCGCCCCGCGACGTCCTGCTCGGGGCGGCTGCGGCGCGCGACGAGCCGATCTCCGGGGGCCGCCACAAGGTGTTCGGCTCGCGGCCCCTGGGCATTCCGCCGCAGACGTCGACCATCGGTTCGCACCTGCCCAAGGCCGTCGGCATGGCCTTTCACCTCAAGCGAGCGGCGCGCATCGGCCTCAACGAGGAGGTGCCCGCGCGCTCGGTCGTGATGTGCAGCTTTGGCGACGCCTCGGCCAACCACTCCACGGCGACCGGGGCGATCAACGCGGCGGGGTACATCGCCCACCAGGGGCTCGACCTGCCGCTGCTGTTCGTCTGCGAAGACAACCGCATCGGCATCAGCGTGCGCACCGCTCCGGGGTGGATCGCGCGGCGCTTCGCGGCCAACCCCAGCATCCGCTACTTTCACGCCGACGGCTGCGACCTGGTCGAGGCACTCGTCGCGGCGCGGGAGGCCGCCGACTTCGTCCGGTCCAGCCGCAAGCCGGCGTTTCTTCACCTCGACGTCGTGCGGCTGTTCGGCCACGCGGGCTCGGACGTGGCCCTGGCGTATCGCTCGGTGGAAGAACTCCGCGCCGAGCTCGCGCGCGACCCCGTGGCGAGCACGGCCCGACTCCTGCTCGACGCGGGGGTGTTGACGCGCGACGAGCTGCTGGAGCGCTACGAGGCCAAGCGGGCCGAGGTCGCGGCGCTGGCCGAAGACGCCTGCGCGCGCGAGGGCCTGCGCGACGCGGTCGACGTGATGGGTCCGATCAGCCCGCGCAGCCCCGATGCGGTCGCCGCAGAGGTGGCCCGCCCGGTCGACCCCGAGGCGCGCGCCGAGTTCTGGGGCGCCCGGCTCCCCGAGCAGAACCCGCCGCTCGCGCTGTCGGGTCACATCAACCGCTGCCTGGGGGACATGCTCGTGAAGTACCCGCAGGTTGCGATCTTCGGCGAAGACGTGGCGCGCAAGGGCGGCGTGTACGGCGTGACGCGGGGCTTGCTCAAGCGGGCGGGGGGCGTTCGCGTGTACGACACCCTGCTCGACGAGCAGACGATCTTGGGCTTGGCGATCGGCGCCGCCCAGGTCGGCTGCATCCCGATCCCCGAGATCCAGTATCTGGCCTACCTGCACACGGCCGAGGACCAGCTCCGGGGGGAGGCCGCCTCGCTGCAGTTCTTCAGCCAGGCGCAGTTTCAAAACCCCATGGTCGTGCGGATCGCGGGCTATGCCTATCAGGCGGGGTTCGGTGGCCACTTCCACAACGACAACTCGGTCTCGTTGTTCCGGGACATCCCCGGCTTGATCATCGCCTCGCCGAGCAACGGTCCCGACGCGGCGGCCATGATGCGCACGTGTGTCGCCTCGGCGCAGGTCGACGGCAGCGTGTCGGTGTTCCTCGAGCCGATCGCGCTCTACCACACCCGCGATCTGCATGAAGAGGGGGATGGGCTCTACGCCGCGACGTACGATCCCGACGGTGAGCACGTGCCGCTGGGCGTGGGCAAGACCTACGGAGACGGTGAGGACCTGACGCTCATCAGCTTCGCCAACGGGGTGCGGATGTCTCGTCGTGTCATGAAGCGGCTGCAGGCCAAGGGCATCGCGGCCCGCGTGCTCGACATGCGTTGGATCGCCCCGATGCCGACCGAAGACCTGCTGCGCGAGGCGATGGCCACAGGTCGTGTGCTCGTGGTCGACGAGACGCGGCGCAGCGGTGGCGTGTCCGAGGGCGTGTTCTCGGCGCTCATCGACATGGGCTTCACCGGGGCGATGGCCCGCGTGGCGGCCGAGGACTCCTTCATCCCGTTGGGGCCCGCGGCGGACCACGTGCTCGTCACCGAGGGCGACATCGAGGCCGCCGCGTTGGACCTGATGGCCCACGATTAGCGGATCGACCGGGTCGGGCTATCCTGTCGGCGGTGAACGGCCCCGAACCGCATGACGCCCGAGCCTCGGCGGCGGGGCTGCCCTCGGTGCCGCCCGAGCCCATCCTCTCGCAGCCCGAGCCGCCTCCCGAGCCCCCGGCCGTCAAGACGCTGCTCGAGAAGTGGGGCCCGATGCTGTGGTGGCTGCACTCGATCTACGCGCTCGGGTTGGGCATCGGCGTGCTGACGTTCGCGAGCAAGGGGTTCGGTCACGCGCGGTGGCTGGCGGTCTCGCTCGGCTCGATGTGGATCATCTTGCTGGTCTTCTTCCGCTGGTTCGGCGGACGCCGCCGCGCGCCCTCGGGTCGCAACGAGAAGATCCGCTTCTACGTGATGACCTACATGCTCAAGAACTTGTATCAGGGCATGTTGTTCTTCTTGCTGCCGTTCTACTGGCGCTCGGCGGTCTACGGTGCACCCAGCCAGTGGTTCGTCGTGGTGCTCGGCGCCTGTGCGCTGCTCTCCACGCTCGACGTCGTGTTCGACCAGGTGCTGATGCGGTTCAAGGTCGCGGCGTCGGTCTTCTACTTCCTCACGCTCTTCTGCTGCCTCAACCTGGTCATCCCCGCGCTGTTCCCCAACACGCGCAGCCTGGTCACCCTGGTGGCCGCGGCCATCGTCTCGGCGCTCGCGTTTTGGACGATGCACATCCCGATTCGGTTCCACGGGCGCCCCGCGGTCGTCGCCCTGCTGGTGATCTGGTCGGCGGGGTCGTTGGCCGGGGCGTACTTTGGGCGGGCATACGTGCCGCCGGTCGCGATGCACGTCGCCTCGGGAGCCGTCGGCCCCGACCTGCTCGAGGACGGCCGGCTCGAGGTCGAGGCCACCCGCATGCACCGGTCGCTGGTCGAGGGCACGCTGCACGCGGTCACAAACGTGTCGATTCCAGGCGGACGCGGAGACACGCTGACGCACGTGTGGCGCAAGGATGGCGAGGTCATCCACCGCTTCGACAAGGTCCGCGTCGACATTGCCGAGGGCAAGGGGCAGGTGCGCCTCACCTCCTCCCTCGAACCCGAGCACTGCCCGGACGACCGCGTCGGTCAGTGGTGGGTCGACGTCGAGACCGCCGACGGGCAGGTCGTGGGAAGGGTCTCGTTCGAAGTCACACGCTGATGGCTTCGCGGCCCGGCCCGCCGCGTACACTCCGGGCGATGATGCGTCTGCCGAGCATCGCGATCACGGCGCTGCTGTTGGGGTGCGACCCACAGGCCTCCGAATCGACGACTCCAGCCCCCGCCCTCCACGCCGAGGTCGACCGTCCGCGGCTCGAGCCCTCGGCGCCCATCGAGTCGGTCGCGTTCGGTTCGTGCCTCGACCAGACGCGACCGCACCCGATCCTCGGCGACATCGTCGGTGCCCGGCCCGGTGCGCTGGTGCTGCTCGGAGACAACGTCTACGCCAACGCCGGGAGCGTCGGCGACCTGCAGCGCGCCTACGGAGCGTTGGGGGACAGCCCCGCCTACCAGCGCCTCGCGGCCGCAGTGCCCATTGTGGCGACGTGGGACGACCACGACTACGGTCGCGACGATGTCGGGGCGGAGTACGAGCTCAAGGAGGCATCCAAGACCGTGATGCTCGATTTCTTCGGTGAGCCGAGCGACTCGCCGCGACGCGCCCGAGCGGGCAACTACGACGCCGTGACCGTGGGGCCCCCAGGGCAGCGCGTTCAGATCGTGCTGCTCGATACGCGATGGTTTCGCGATCCCTTGCAGGCCGGAGGCGTGAACCGACGCTACGTGCCGCACGAGTCCTCGGGTCCGACGATCCTCGGCGAGGCGCAATGGGCGTGGCTCGAGGAGCAGCTCAGCCAGCCGGCCGACGTGCGCTTCTTGGTCAGCAGCATCCAGCTCGTGGTCAGCGAGCACGGCTTCGAGAGCTGGGGCCTCTTCCCTGCCGAGCGCGCGCGAATGTTCGAGCTCATCGCGAAGACGCGGGCGGGCGGCGTCATCATCATCAGCGGTGATCGACACCGCGGCGAGCTGTCGTGTGGCTTCGATGCGGCGGTCGGCTACCCGCTGCTCGAACTCACGGCGAGCAGCCTCAACCGACCCAACCACAACCTCGAAGACAATCGTTTTCGACTCGAGGGCGTCCCGCCGGTCGGAGACGAGAACTTTGGGCTCGCCACCCTCGACTGGTCCGAGCGCACCGTGCGGTTGGCTCTGCACGGCATCGGTGGCGACGCACGGATCGAAACCGCCGTCTCCCTCGACGCCCTGCAGGCGGGTCGAGGCAAAGACGGCGTGCCGAGCTGCGCGGCGCTTTGAGGGCTCAGATGCCCGAGAGCGGATCGCGGTCGTCGCTGTTGATCTTGACCTTGCGGCCGTCGTCTTTCTTCTTGCCCGAGCGCTGGCGCTTCTTGCCTCCGCCGCCCCCACCGTTGCCCGAGCGCTTGGGCTGCGCGCCGCCTTCGGGTATCTCGGTCCCGGGCGTCTTGTCGGCCGAGCCACCCTTGGCGGCCTGCGGCTCTTGGGTGTCTTCGGGGACGGAGCTGGCGGTGATGACCTTGGCCTCGCCCTGGGGCGCGGGCGCGGCGGCGGGCTTCTTCTGCTGGGTCATGTACCAGTAGCCGCCTCCGCCGGCGGCGAGCAGCACGATCGCCGCGACGGCGAGCATGCCGCCCTTGCCCTTGGGCTTGAACTCGTCGTCGTCGTAGCTGTGGCTGTCCACGGGCGCGGCCATGACGGGCGCTGCGGCGGGAGGAGCAGCGGCGGCCGCAGGCGGGGCGGCGAAGGGATCGTTCATCGGGACGGCGGGAGCCGGCGCTGCCGCGGGGGCAGGGGCGGCGGCGGGCGTCTCGTCATCCTCCGCGGCGTTCTCGAGGACTGCGTAGAGCGCAGCGATCTCTTCTTCGAGCTCGGCCGGTACGGCTTGTCCGGCTGCCTCGTGTTGGGCTTTTCGGGCCTCGAGGGCCTCGAGCTGGGCGAGGGACTGTTCGATCCATGCCTCGTCGGTCATGCGTCTGTTCCGTTCGTGAGCGGGCGCCAGGGCCCGCGGCCGGAACTATACAAGACGTACTCCTCTCCGCGCATCCCGCGAGCGCGCGCTGGCCGAATGCCGGTGGGATTGGTAATTCGAGCAGGATGGCTGACGACGTGGACAAGCCCGAAGCGACCGCGGCTGCGGCGGCGGACACGAAGACGCCCGAAAAGGCACCCTCGCGCGGCAGTCGCTGGTGGTCCCTGCTGCTCGTCGTGCTCGTGGTCGAGTTCTACGTCTACGGCAGCCGCGCAGAGATCCAGGTCTGCGTGGGCAAGCAGGGGCAGCACGACTTTGCGCTGCTCGGCCAAGAGCGCGACGACTCCAACCGCTGGAAGTTCCCACGCTGCGAGACCCGAGAGAACCTCGGCTTGCGATCCACCTACGACGAGATGGTGGAGGACGCGGCCAAGGGCGCGTGCCGAGGGCAGACCATGCTTCGCAACAAGGGGGAGGGCAAGACGTGCCTCGAGCAGAAGGACGGGTGGTCTCACCAGGTCGAGTCCAGCTTCATCCCGCCGTGGGACCGCCGCTACTACCAGCACTTGCTGTGGTTCCTGTACTGAGTCCATGGGACCCGATGGGCGTCTCGAGTTCGATGCGGACCACGACCCCGCGGCAGCCGTACGGCTCCAGCAACTCGGCTCGCGCGACCCTTCGCTGAGGACCGAGGCGCGCGGGTTCTGGCGCGCGGCCAACACTCCGCAGGGCCCGGTGTGCGTTCGGGTTCGGAGCAGCGGGGTGAAGATCGTCGCGGAGTCATGGGGCGAGGGGACGCAGTGGGCCCTCGACCGGGTCCCCGCCGTCTGCGGCGCGTCGGATGAGCCGTGGTCCGACCGCGTCCAGCCCGCCTGGCTCGACGCGCTGGTCCAGCGGCATGCCAACCTCCGCTTGGGTCGTGCGCTGCGGCTGCCCGACCTGCTGTGGTGCGTGATCCTGCAGCAGCGGGTTCGGGGTGCTCAAGCGGTCGACAACTGGGTCGCGCTGATCCGCAAGGTGTCGCGTCTGGCACCGGGGCCGCGCGGGCTGTGGCTCCCCCCGACGGGCGAGGCCCTGCGGAGCCTGCGGCTGGCCGACTACGCCGCGCTGGGCATCGACGCGAAGCGGGCCCGAACGTTGCGAGAATGTGCACTGCACGTCATGAAGCTGGACCGCGTCGCGCAGGGGTCGCTCGAAGAGGCCCGCGGCTTCCTGCCAAAGCTGCGAGGGATCGGCAAGTGGACGACCGGCCTGATGCTCGCGTGCGGGCTCGGCGACCCCGACGCGGTGCAGCTCGGCGACTACCACCTGCCCAATGAGGTTGTATTTGCATTCACTGGCAGAAGGCGTGGCACCGACGAGGAGATGCTCACGCTGCTCGAGCCCTATCGGGGGCATCGCCACCGCGTGGTGCGGCTCGTGACGTCGTTTGGGCCGCGTCGGCCGCGGGGCGGTCCTCGGCTCACACCGACCGCGCTCTGACATCGACGTGAGAGCGGGTGCGGTGGCATTCTGCGACGAACCGCTCCGTGGACTCGACCCCTGCTCCCCGCCAACCATCCTCGTCCGAGGCGCCCACCGAAGCGCCCGCGGTGCACGAGTTTGCGGCCGGCGAGAAGATCGGGCGCTACGTGCTGCTCGACCAAGTGGGCCAGGGCGGCATGGGCGTGGTCTTTGCCGCGTTCGACCCCCAGCTCAACCGAAAGGTCGCGCTGAAGATCCTCAAGGCGGGCCTGTCGGATTCGGATGACAAGCGCCAGCTCCGGGCGCGGCTTTATCGAGAGGCGCAGGCGATTGCGAAGCTGTCGCACCCCAACGTGATCACGGTCTTCGACGTGGGCACGGTCGGTGCGTCCGTCTTTGTGGCGATGGAGTTCGTCGAGGGCGCGACCCTGACCGAGTTCCTGGCCAAGCCGCGGTCGCTCGAAGCGATCCTCGACGCCTTCGCGCAGGCGGGCCGTGGGTTGAGCGCCGCGCACCAGGCCGGGTTGGTGCATCGGGACTTCAAGCCCGACAACGTCTTGATGGGGTTCGATGGTGTCGCGAGGGTCTCGGACTTTGGACTCGCGCGGACCGACCCCAGCCTCGTCGTCGAGGACGACGAAGGCCTGGACGACTTCGACTCCGATCCGGGGGACGTGGAGGACTCGGACCTGTTGTCTTCACCCATGACGCAAGCCGGTGCGGTGGTGGGAACGCCGCGGTACATGGCGCCCGAGCAGCACGCCGGTGCGCCCCCGGATCCGCGAAGCGACCAGTTCGCGTTCTGCGTCGCGCTGTACCAGGCGCTCTACGGGCAAGAGCCCTTCGTCGCGCACACGATGGAGCGGCTGGTGCATGCGAAGCAGCATGGGCGGATCATGGAGCCGCCGGAGACCGTCAAGATTCCAGGCAGCCTCGAGCAGCTGATCTGGCGCGGCCTGTCGGCAGACCCTCGCCGGAGATATCCGACGATGGAGGTGCTGCTCGACGACCTGCGCCATGACCCCGCGGTGCGCGGGCGCCCGGTGCTGCGGTGGGTGGTCGGCATCGGGCTGTCCTCGGCGGCGCTGGGCATCGCGGCGCTGCAGTCGGGAGAGGTCGAGCGCGCCCCCTGCGACGAAGGCGAGGCGCGGTGGAACGAGGTCTGGAACGCGCCTCGCAAAGAGGCGGTGCGCTCGGCCTTCGAGGCGGCTGATCCCGCGGCTCGCAGCGTGTCGTGGGACGCGGTGCAGCGTGGCCTCGACGCGTACGGGGCCGAGTTCGTCGCGCAGTACGCTGCCGCGTGCGACGCGACGAAGGGGCCGCGGGTGTCCGACACGTTCTTCCAGCTTCGGCGGTCGTGCGTGATGGAGCGTCGCGACTTTGCAGACGCGCTGATCGACCTGTTCGAAGAGTCGGATGGGGCGCTCGTGCGTGCGGCTCCGCAGGCGGTCGCGGAACTCCCGGGGCTGGGGCGTTGCTCCGAGGTCGGCGGCTTGCTCGCTCGGGGGCTGCCGACCGAGACCGAAGAGACGCGGGCCGCCACCGAGTTTCGTCGCGCGCTCATGCAAAGTCGCGTTCTCGGCCTGGCGGGCAAGTACGAGGCGGCACAGGCCCGCGCACGCGAGGCTCTGTCGCAGGCGGAGGATCTGGGCCTGCGCGAGTTCTCGGCGGAGGCGCACTTCGTGCTGGGTCGCGCGCTGGCGCAGGGCGGGCTCTACGCCGACGCGCAGCTGCATCTACGCGAGGCGGTGCTCGCAGGGGTCCGCGCCGCGCACGACGAAGCGGCGGCCGAGGCCGCGATCGCGCTGGTCGAGGTGTTGGGCGTCCGGCTCGACCGTCACGACGAGGCGGACCTGTGGGAGGCCCAGGCGGGGGCGCTGCTCGACCGCATCGACGATCGCGGCATCCTTCGTGCGCGACTGGAGAATCGGGCCGGCCGACTCGACGCACGTCGTGGGGCGCTCGACGCCGCGGCGGCGCACTACACGGCCGCGCTGTCGCTACGCAGCAAGGTCCGGGGCGGCGAAGACCCGGGGCGCGCCGCGTGGATGATCGATCTGGGGTTCGTCGCGCTCGAGCAGGGCCGGTTCGACGAAGCGGTCGACACGTTCGACCGGGCGCTGGCGCTGGCCGAAGCCACGCTCACGCCAACCCACCCCACCCGGGCTGCCGCCTTGGAGGCGCTGGGGAGAGTCCACCTACGGCGCGAGGAGTACGGCCCGGCTCGAGAGGTGCTGCTCGAGGCCAAAGCGGCGTTCGAAGCCTCGCTCGGTCCCGAGCACCCCCACACGGCTCTGGTGCTCCTTCAGCTCGCGACCGCCGACGAGGGGCTGGGCAACGCGGCGGCCGCAGACGCGGGGTTCTCTCGCGCCGCGGACCTTCTTTCACGAACGTTCGGTCGAGGACACGCCTCGTATCGGCGCGCGCTGCTGGGCAAGGCACGTGGCGCTCGGCTGGGCGACGACCTCGACGACGCCGTAGCTTGGCACGAGCGCGCCTGCGGTGGCCCGGGCGTCCCCGCGTCGATCGAGGCGGCCTGCCTCGTGGAGAAGGGGCACATCGAGCTCGCGTCGGAGCGCTTCGAAGACGCGGCGAGCGCGTTCACCTTCGCGGCGTCGCGCTACGAGGACGGAGCTCTGGCCGACCCTCGCGGACGCGCCGAGGCGCTGCTCGGGCTGGCCAGGACGCAGCGCGCCCAGGGCCAAAACGAGAGCGCCGCCCAGACCCTGAAGGGGGCCGAGGCGGCGGTGCTCGAGGTCCGAGGTTATGTGCCGAGCGTCCGCTCGGCGATCGACCAGCTCGGGACGCGACTCGCGGATGTGCCCGTAGAGGGCGACCCTGCGGCTAGAAGCGCCCCTGAAGGGTGAAGCCGGTGAAGCTGCCTCCGAGGCGGTCGCGGCCCACGGCCGGCGCGGCGGTGAGCGTCTCTCTGGGGCGAAGCGCAGCACGCTGCGACTGGTTGCGCTTCTTGACCCCGATGACGATGAGGGCCACGGCGCCCCCGAGCAGCAGCGGGGTGAGCACGGCGCCCGAGATGAGGACGGCGTTTGCACGCTCTCCGTCGTCGTTGGCGTCTTGAATCTTGTTGTTGGCGACGATGCGCTCGGCTTCGCTTTCGGCGGCCGCGAGGTCTGCCTGCCCCTCGTTGTATTTGTCTTCGGCGTCGTTGCCCAGCGCGCTGCCGACGGGAATCATGATCGCGGTGCCGATGCCGAGCACGCCGAGCCCGACGCCTCCGATGATGAAGCCCAGGCCTTCGTTGGTGGGCCCGCTTTGCAACTGCGGAGGGGGCTGTTCGGTCCGCTCATCCTCGACTGGGCCTTCGGGCTTCTCGGTGACGACGTCCGTCGAGCCTACCTCGGTCGCGTCGGCCAGCATCTGATCGAGCTTGGTCGCGCTGGTCTGAATCTCGGCGATGACCGCGACGCTGTCGCCGTGCACGGCCTGAAAGTCCTTGTAGTACTGCTGCAGCGTCGCCTTGCCCTCGCGGAGCTGTTCGACGTCTCGCTTGCCGTCGGCGTCGACGATGCCCTCGTAGGCCTGCATGTGCGCGTCGAGGATGTTGAGGATGAGGCTCTCGCGAATGGCCTTGTTGCCGGCGGACTCGTCGATGAGGTTGAGCAGCCGCGTGAACACCTCCGCTGCGCGGCCGTACTCCTTCTGCTCCATGAACTCCTGGCCCTCGCCGTACATGCGCCCGATCTCCTCTTGAGTGGGGGCAGCGATCGCCATCGCGGGGACCGACGCCCCGACGAGCGCGGTGGCCACGACGAGCGCACCCAGTCGCTGTTGCAGGCGTCGGACCACGAGTCGGCGGGCGACACGGGAGGGGGCGGAGCTTGCCATGGTCGGAGTCTCACCAAAGTGGCGCAGGACGTCAAACAAACACGCAGCCAAGATGCACCCCATCAACTGGACAGTCGGGCAGCGGCGGAGGGATCGACCAGGCAGAGCCGCTCGAAGGCTTCGTCGGCGCCCCCGTGCTTGCCCCCGGCCTTGTTTGCGGCGCGAATGCTGCGGACCAAGCCCTCGAGGCAGCGGGACGCGAGGTCGGGCTCCCACGAGAGCAGGTCTCGGGCCGTCATTTCGCGCTGCAGGGCTGCGAACATGCCGCGGGCGAGCTTGGGCTGGTTGGCGCCCATGCAGATCTCCGCCAGATGGAGCTGGCGGACGAACCGAGAGCGGGGTGTCGGGGCTTCATCGATGCGGACCCGCGCGAGCTTCATGGCTTCGCCCGGCTTGGCGCTCATCTGCCCTCGGACGTCCGACATCGCCGCTTTGTCCTCGGCGTCCGCGCCTCCGCCTCCCCCTCCGCCGTCATCGCTCGACGGGCCCAGGGTTGCGAGCCATGCCTTCGTCTCGTCGTCGGCGAGCGGGGTGCCGTCGCCGGCGGTGTACTCGGGGAGCTCGGGCATGCGGCGCAGGAGCGCCGAGACCTCGCCGGCGAGGGCCGCCCGGGCGGGCGCATAGGCGTCGCCGAGCGACTCGAGGGCGTGGTCGGTCATGCGGGAGAGATCGAGGCAGAAGCGGAACTGCTGCAGCGCGGACTCGGTCTCCTCGATCAGCGCGGCCCACTTGCCGTTGGCTGCGATGGTCTCGAACTGCTTGCGCCGAGGTGCGGGCAGCGGGGGGATCTTGGTCTTTCCTCCGGCGTCGGCGGGTGGCGCCTGCTGTAGATGCAGCCACAGGCCGGCCCGGAGCAGCCGATAGGCGGCGGGCGTGGAGAGCTCGGCCCGTCGCAGCAGCCCTGCGGCGCTGACGAGGCTGCGGCCGGTCTCGAGCAAGAACTTGCCCACCTCTTCGGCACTGCCGACGCCAGCGGTCGCCGCAGGCATGGGTGGCGCCTTGACGGCCGAGGCGGGTGCAGGCGCAGGCGTGGGCGCGGCCGCAGGCTTGGGCTGAGGTTTGGGCTCGGGCTTGGGCTCGGGTTTGGGCTCGGGCTTGGGGACCGCGAGCAGCATCCGCTGCAGGCGCTCGGTCATCGGTGACGTGCCCGGCGCGTGGTCTTCGAGGCGCGAGCGCACGGTGGACGCGAGGACCTTGACGACCTTTTCGAGCACGACGACCGTGTCGCGGTGCTTGGGCTGCAACGTCTCGTGCCCCAAGGCGGGATCGAGCTGGCCAAACAACCACCCGACCGCGTTGCCTCGACCGCGAGGGCGCTTGGGGAAGACGTCCTCGTGGAAGCGTTCGAGCACCTGGTCGAGCACGACGAGGCCGAGGGGGAGCGCCTCGAGCCCGCGTTCCTTGTAGCGCGCGTAGGCGAAGTAACACGCCATCAGAAGGTCTTTGGCGCGTCCCTTCAGCAACGCACCGGAGAGCTGCTCGACCTTCTTCCAGTCGGGGTCGCCCCCGGTGGGGGCATCGAGCTGCGCGATCTCGGCGCGGCACGCCTCGTACTCTTCGTCGTATCGCGGATCCTCGCCGGTCGGGGCGCTCTCGGAGATCGGGGCGAGCCAGGCTTCAGCCTCTGCCTTTAGCGCCTCGAGGGGGTCGGCAGGCTCGGCAGGCTCGGGCTGGGGTGGTGGCGTGGGCGTGGCCTGGGCGGGTGCAGGCGCGGGCTGGGGTGGTGGCGTGGGCGTGGCCTGGGCGGGTGCAGGCGCGTCGGGAGTCGCCTCGGCGGGCGCGGGCGCAGGCGTGGGCGGGGCCTCGGGAGCCGCGGGTGGCGGAACGGGGTCGGGCGGCGTGGGTGCTGCCGCCGCTTCGGGGGGCGCGTCGGGGAGCTTGAGCTTGATGCGCGTCAGCGCCTCCGCGACCCCGCCGAACGAGGGACAGTGGTCCTCGAGCTTCTCGCGGCACTTCGAGCCCAGCGCTTTCCACTGGGTCTCGATGAGGTCGACCGCGCGCCGATCGCTGGGCTGTAGCGGCATGGCAGGGAGCGCGGTCTCGAGCCGGTCGACCAGCCATCCCAGCGCGTTGCCGCGGCCGCGAAGGCGCCGCGCGGGCGGGAACATCGTGTCCCAGAACGTCTCCAGCAGCCCATCGAGGGTGGCGAGCCCGACTGCCAGCCCCTTGGGCCCCTCGGTCTGGAGCATCGCGTAGGTGAAGTAGCTCGCGACGAGCAGATCCTTGCTCGTCGAGGTCAGCAGGTCCCGCGTGGTCTTGGCGACGGGCACCCAGTCGACCTCGCCGCCGGTGGGCGAGTCGAGCGAGGCCATCGTGCCGCGCACCTCTTCGTAGCGCGGGTCGTACGACGCGTTTTGGCCCGAGGGCTCGGCGTCGGAGATGGGAGAGAGGAGCTCGGCAGCGCGGGAGTTGATCTCTTCAGCGAGGGCCATGACGGATCAGGGAGAGAGAAAGTGAACACGAAGAAGCCGCAGTCCCGAATCCGATTCGAGGCTACGGCTACACCGCAGGTCGCCCCGACGTCCGGAGCAAGAGAGCGGAGCGTCCCGGAGGGGACGCGGAGCGGCAAAGATGGAATGAGACCGCGTGCAGCCGTCGCCGCCCGGCATGGCGCCGGTGACGAGAGGCTCAGGTCTTGTCGAGCTTGCCCACCAGGGACAGGGTGAACGAGGCACCCATGTACTTGAAGTGGGGGCGGACCTTCATGTCGACCTTGTACCAACCGGCCTGACCGGGGACGTCTTCGACGGTGATCTGCGCGGCGCGCAGCGGCTTGCGCGAGCGGACGGCCGGAGCCGGGTTCTCCATGTCGGCGACGTACTGGCGGATCCAGTTGTTGAGCTCGCGCTCGAGGTCGCCGCGCTCCTTCCAGGTACCGATCTGCTCGCGCTGCATGACCTTGAGGTAGTGCGACAGGCGCGTGACCACGAACATGTAGGGCAGCTGCGTGCCCAGGCGGTAGTTGAGCTCGCTGGCCTTGCCCTCTTCGGTGTCGGCGAAGATCTTGGCCTTCTGGCAGGAGTTGGCCGAGAAGAAAGCGGCGTTGTTGGAGTCCTTGCGGAAGGTCAGGCCGATGAAGCCCTCTTCGGACAGCTCGAACTCGCGACGCTCGGTGAGCTGAATCTCGGTCGGGATCTTGGTCTGAATCTCACCCATCGCCTTGTACTGGTGAAGGGGGAGGTCTTCGACGGCGCCGCCCGCTTGGGGACCGATGATGTTGGGGCACCAGCGGTACTTGGCGAACGAATCGGCTACGCGTGCGGCGAGCGTGACGGAGGCGGGGCCCCACAGGTAGTTGTCGTGCTCGCCGACGGCCGACTCGGTGAAGTTGAAGGACTTCACCGGGACGGTGTCCTGGCCGTAGGGGAGGCGCAGGAGGAACCGCGGCATGCACAGGCCGACGTAGCGCGCGTCCTCGGACTCACGGAACGAATGCCAGCGCGCGTACTGTGGGCCCTCGAACAGAGACTTGAGGTCCTTGAGCTTGGGCAGCGGTTCGAACGACTCTTCGCCGAAGAACTGCGGGCCGGCGTTGGCAAAGAACGGCGCGTGCGACATCGCGGCCACGGACGCGCAGCTCTGCAGGAGCTGGATGTCTTGCGGGCCGGGGCCGAAGTCGAAGTTGGCGACCATGAGCCCGAAGGGCTTGCCGCCGAAGGTGCCGTACTCGGCCGAGTAGACCGTGCGGTACAGGCCCGACTTGGGGATCTCCGGGGAGTCCTCGAAGTCGTCGAGCAGGTCTTGCTTGGAGCAGTTCAGCACCTCGAGACGCACGTTCTCGCGGAAGTTGAACTGGTCCACCATGTACTTGAGGCCACGCCAGGCGGACTCGAGCTGCTGGAACTTGTCGTGGTGGAGGATCTCGTTGATCTGGCTGGACAGTCGCTCGTCGATCTCGGCGATCATCGAGTCGACGGCGGCCTTGTCGATCTTGGAGAACTTGTCGGAGTTGGCGATCGCCTCGGCGATGAAGGCGGTGACGCCTTGCTTGGCGATGTCGTAGGTCTCTTGACCCGGGCTGACCTTCGCTTCGGTGAGCAGCTCGCTGAGCAGGGAGCCACTCTCCGTTGTGGTTGCTGCCGCGCCGCCTTCTTGTGCTTGCTCTTCGGACATCTACTTCTTCCAGACTGTGGGGTGAGCGTTGGGTGAGAGAGTGCGAGCGGGGCTCAACCTTCGCCGCCGTCTTTGTTGAGGCCGAGCTCTGCCATCAGCGCGTCGCGCTGGTCGGGGTTGTCGAGCATGGCCTGCAGCTTCTTGCGGAACGCGGGCACGTTGCCCAACGGCGACTTCAACGCGGTGAGCGCGTTGCGAAGGTCCATGAGCTTTTGAAGCTCGGGGACCTGCGAGAGCACGCCTTCGGGGGTGAAGTCCTTGAGCGTCTTGAACTTCAAGCTGGCCGACATCTCCGAGCCCTCTTCGCCCGAGAGTCGGTCGGGGACGTTGATGTCGACGCCGAGGTCGTGCTTCTCCATGACCTCGTTGAAGTTATCCTTGTCGATGTTGATCGGCTTGCGATCCTCGAGCTGACGATCGTCGGCTCGCCCTGTGTAGTCGCCAATGGCGAGGACTTTCAGGGGAAGTTCGACTTCCTCTGCGCCATCGACCGCGGGCTTGTAGACGATATTGACGCGCTCCTTGGGCGCAACCGATCCTTCTTTCGCCATTGCTATTCGCTACCTTGCTTCTTGAGAGTGGTGGACTCGACGTTGCGCACGCTAACACAGCGTGCGGATGAAACGAATGACAACTCGGGCTCATGGACAGGTCCGAAGGCCGCTCGGCCGAGGCACGTGCCCGTGGGCGGTGTCGAGTCGTCAGGGTTGAACGAGTGCAGCCAGCAGCCCCGCGGCTGTGGGTGCGGGTGGTTCCAACGCTTGGCGTTGGGTGGGGCCGAGCGCTTTGCGTCCTGCTTCGACGGCGGCGGCGGAGGTGGTGCGGGTGGGCCAGAGCCGGTCGGCGGCAACCGACGGATCCGCCAAGTAGTGCATCAGGCCCAGGGGGGGAGCGCCCAGCGACAGCAGCAGCCGAGAGTCGGGGCTCGAGGGTGCGGTCCAGAAGAAGGCCGGTGGCGCGGCGGTCCATCTGAGCAGGGCCTCGGCCATGCACAGCCAGAATGCGATCTGAACGTCGTCGCCGGCGTGGCACTCGACGATGATGCCGGCCTTGCCCGGGTCGCGGCCGTGCACTTGGGCGCAGGCGGTGCGCATCATGTTGAGCCCGTGGAAGTGCACGCCCTGCGCGATGGGACCGAAGAGCCGCTCGAGCAGCACGGTGCCCGCGGTGGCGCCCAGGGCCTCGTGCGTCCACAGCGAGGCGTCGCGGAGCTCGGCGGCGCTCGGCAGATGCAGGCCGCTGACGCGGGCGCTGAGCGTGGGCAGCTCCATCGTGCCCGCCTCGGCGATGGTCTGGCACGCACCGTCGAGAAAGGCGTCGAATGCCGTGGGCAAGGCGGAGAACCGCGGCATCGCGGTGTGCACGTCGACGTGGGTGAAGATGGACAGCGGGAACGTGCGGCCCACGGTGTCGCGGCTGGGCCCGAGCGCGCCGACGATGGCTCCCCCTTGGGCGTCGCGGTAGACGAACCGGATGGGCGTGGTCGGGACGGGCAGGCGTTTCGAGGCGAGGTGATCGTTCTCTTGCTGCAGCCAGGCCTGAAACGCCTGGGTGACCGCAGAGCCTGCCCCGAGCGAGACGAAATCGCCCGCGGCGGGGACCTTGCCAAAGGCCCCGATGGGGGAGTCCGCTCCGGTCACTCCTTGCACCCCTGCGTGTCGAGGATGAGGTTGGCCGGAGGCTGAAGGTCGGGGTGCCGGAAGATCTGGAGGAACTCCGTGGGTCGCTCCTGCGTGCCGAAGAACGGGGTGTCGTCCTCGGCGGGCCGGAACTTCATCTTCACCACGCCCGCTTCCTGGTCGCGCAGGTCCCACTTGAGCACGAAGACGGCGCTGTCGGTGGAGCCCGAGATGGTGCCCTCTTCGAGCACCTCGAAGAAGCCCCAGGGGCCGTCGCGGGTGACCTCGCCTCGGACCGACTTGCTGCGCGTCTTGATCTGCGTGCCCGGCTCGTCCTCGCCGGGCCACTGCATCGGCAAGAAGCGGCCGGGGCCGTTCTTGTGCTCGATCTTCTTGCCGTCGATCTCGAGGGTGGTGATGGCTGCCGCCGGGTTGTCGTCGATGTAGACCTCGAACTCGACGAGCATTTCGCCGCCGGGGAACATGACGCGGCTGAGGTCGTCGGCCCGCTCGAGGAACTTCACGACCTGCCGGTTGTATTTGATCGTCTCCTTGGCGCCGCGTTTTTCGAACTCGAAGGTGCCGTGCTTGCGCGGGATTCGGGAGGCCAGGGCGGTGCCATAGTAGGTCCACAGCGCGCCCGTCTCGGGGTGCAGTAGCTCCTCGAAGTCCTTGAACTTCACGTTGCGGCCGTTCTTGGCGAACGGGTAGCGCCCGAGCATCGCGGTCATCGGCTTGTAGACCGACTCGCAGTAGTTCTTGGCCAGCGTGCCCTTGAACTCCTTGCCGACCATGGCCTGCACGGCCTCGAACGGCGGCGGCAGCCAGCGCGCCAGGGTGGGGCGCCAGCCCTTGAGGTCGGACTCGTTGAGGACGGCTTCGATCTCGGTGAGGCCGTCCCGCACCGCGCCCGAGAGGCCCTTGGCGGCTTCGTCGTCGTCGTGGTCGATCTTCTTCTTGAGGGCGTCGCGCACCGACTTGAGCGACTCCTGGTAGCGGTCGAGCTGGACCGGAGGTGGCGGCGGTGCGGCCTGTCCTTCGGGGACGGCGGGCGTGGGCAGATAGCCGAAGCCCGAGAGGCCTTCGAACGCCTTGCGCACGTCGTCGGGGGTCTTGAGCAGCGGGTTGGCATCGTTGCCTCCGGGCGCGAACTTCTTGGCCGCGTCGGCGGCAGCGCCGAGCTTCTTGTTCTTCTTGGCGCCCTTCTCCAGCGCCTTGCCGCCGAGCTCCTTGGCCGCGTCCATCGCACCGTCGCTGGCGGTCTCTTCTTCGAGCAGCGTGGTGTGATAGTCGATGTTTTGGCACAGGCGCTTGAGCGGCGGGGTGGCCCCGCTGGTCAGGTCGGTGAAGACCTTCTGCGCTTCGAGCAGGTCGTCCGGCGCGACCACGTAGATCGCGTTGATGAAGCCCTTCCACTCGCCGATGTAGTTCTCGAAGTACAGCGAACGCAGCGCGGCCAGCTGGTTCTCCTTGGACTTCTTGGCCTCTTCCTCGGTGCGTCCGAGCACCCACTCGTTGCCTTGGGCGGTGGCGAGCACGGCTTCGAGGTTGCCGCGGATCTCGTTCTCCCACGCGGTGCGGGTGTATGCGCCGCGGATGGTGCGGTTGTCGTTCTTGAGCGCCGTCTTGCTGGCGGTGACCGCGTTGAGGGTGAGGTCTTGGGTCTCGATGTCGCGCAGCAGCTCGTCGAGCAACGCCTGGGTCTGGTCGGTCCGCTTGAGGATCTTGCGCACGTCCTTGACGAGCTTGGTGTCTCGTTCGAACAGGAGCCGGTCAGGGTGCTCGGCGAGGTTGTCGACGTAGGCCTCGGCCACCGACTTCATCGTCGCGACGTCGCCGGTGAGGTTCATGCGCTCGAGGATGGCGCCCCAGGAGGTGCCGAGGCGGTCGGCCAGCCAGGAGCGCTGCTCCTCATCGAGCCCTGGTTCGTCCTCGCCGTAGGCGCCCGAGAGCAGCAGGTAGGTGCGAAGGCGCGCGCGGAACTCTTCTTGCTCCTCGGGCTTGGGCTGGTCGGACAGGGGGCCATAGGTGGCGGCGAAGCGCTTGAGCTCGCGGACCTCGATGGCGACCAAGGGCTGCACGACCTCCTCGCGGACGGTCTCGACGTACAGCGCCTCGACCCGGTCGGTGAAGCGCCCGCCCTGGTACATGCCCATCCGCATCATGACGGGCACGCCGTCGGCCTCGTGGTCGTCGAGCTCGCGCTCGACCGCGTAGAGCGGCTGGAGCTTGTCGATCTCGATCGGGTCGACGCCCGCGTGCTCGCTCTGCTTGTGCTCTTGCAGCTTGGCGATCGCCTCTTCGCCGCGCGTCAAGAAGTCACGGTTGCGCTTGAACGACAGGACGGGGAGCACGGCGAGGCCGACCGCGAGCAGGAACAGACCTGCGGCGATGCTGTGGCCCACGATGGCTTGGCGCTTGACGTGCGAGGCGCTGCGGGTGGCGACGTTCTTGTCGGGGAAGATGACCTTGCCGAAGACGTCGCCGAGGAAATAGCTCTTGGCCTCGGTCTGCTGCTGCGTGAAGCTCATCTGCGGCTGCACGCCGAAGGCTTCGGCCATGCCGTTCATGATGCGGTCGATCGGGCTGCCTTCTTGGGTGCCCGAGGTGAAGTACGCCCCGCGGAAGATCGGCGACTCGGTGTAGATGCTCTCGGCCATCAGCTCGCCGACGAACATCGAGAGGTTCTCCTTGAGCGGCTCGAAGTACTGCGGGAACGTGAAGATCTTGTCCTTGGCGCTCTCGGCCCGCTCTTCGGCCAAGCGACGCATGGCGCGGCGTTCGACGACCTCGGCGAGCTCGGTGAAGTGGTCGTCGAACAACGGGGCGGGCTTGTCCTTGGTGGACACGGGGACCGTGAAGCCCCAGATCTGCCCTCGGTCCTTCTGCTGAAGGTCGGAGAACATCTCGACGAAGCCCGGGAGCAGGTCGCACTTGGTGAACAGCACGTACACCGGGACGACCATCTGCAGCTTGCCCATGACCTCGTCGACGCGGGCGCGAATCTCTCGGGCGCGCGCGAGCACGTCGTCGGGACCGCTGTCGGAGAGGTCGGTCAGCGCGATGGCCACGAGCACGCCGTTGACCGGCCGCTTGGGGCGGTTCTTGCGGAGCAACTCGAGGAAGCCCATCCACTCGTCGCGGTCGG
The DNA here is from genome assembly GCA_024742475.1 of bacterium. Taxonomy (GTDB): domain Bacteria; phylum Myxococcota_A; class Polyangia; order Nannocystales; family Nannocystaceae; genus CAJXVA01. Next base: position 83,234 of record JANSYI010000012.1, read on the forward strand.
CTTCTTCGGTGGTGTAGCGGCCCGCGGTGTCGAGGATGACCGCTTCGTTGGTCATCCACCACTGACAGTTGCGGGTGCCGCCCACGCCCTGCACGGCGCCGGCGGAGTAGGGGAAGCGCAGGCCCGAGTTGCGCAGCGCGGTGCTCTTGCCGGCGCCCGGGGGGCCGATGATCATGTACCAGGGAAGGGCGTACAGCGCGTCGGCGCCCTTCTTGCCGCCCCCGGACTTGCCGAGCTTGGAGGTCTTGAGCGCCGCGACGGCCTTGAGGAACTCGGCCTGCATGGCGTCGACCTCGGCCTTGAGATCGGGTCGCGCGCTGGCGGACTGCGCCGCGGCCTGAGCCTGCAGCGCTTTTTCGATCTCTCGGGCTGCCTTCTTGGCCCGGAGGATCTTCACCAAGATGACGGTGACGAGGATGGCGATGATGACCGCGGTGGCCACGATCGCGATCCACATCGGGAACTCGAGCAGCAGGACGACGGCCCAGACGGCGCCGATCAGCAGCGCGCTGAAGATGTACTTGAGCATGGCTCAGCCTTCCTCCTTGTCGGCGTCGTCGGGCTTGTCGGCGTCGTCGGGCTTGGCGCTGACCTTGTCGATGTCTTCGATGAAGTTCGAGGCCTGCTTGTCGAGGGCGAGTCGCAGGACGACGATGAGCACCAAGGAGAACAGGACCGCGAAGAGGCCGAGCCAGACGGTCATGTAGCTCTGCGAGCGACGCGTGACCCGCTCGCGCGGCCGCATGTGCCGCTTGGACAGGGCTTCGGGTCGCATGGCTTGCCCGAGGGCGTCTTGAACCCGGCGCTGCACCGCGGCGAGCTGCAGCTCTCCGCCGCGGATGGCGTACTTGCCCTGAAAGCCGAAGACCAGGCACCAGTAGTAGACGCGTAGCGCCTCCTGGCGGCTGGGGTCGGCGAGCAGGTGCTCGAGGCGGTTGAAGAAGTTCTCCCCGGCCAGGTTCTCTTGGAAGTAGTGCAGCTGCAGCGGGTTGCTCATCCACATGTCGCGCAGGGCGCCCGGCTTGCGCATGGCGAACTCGTCGGCGAGGGCGACGAGCGCGTACATGATGTCGTGCACGTCGCGGTCTTGCATGCCGGCCTGCGACGCGGTCTGGCGCATCTGGTCGATGTAGCCGCACACGCGCTGGTGGAACATCTCCGGCGCCAGCATTGCGCTGTCGTCGACGTTCTTGAGCTGAATCAGCGCGTTGATGCAGTCTTTGGTGACGGCGTAGACCCGTTCCATGGTCGGCAGCTCCTAGGACGGACGCGAGCCCTTGGGCGGGATGCCCATGAGGGTGATCTTGGCCTTGCTGGGATCGAAAGGCGGGGGCAGATAGATGGCGACGGTGCGCTCGGTAGAGACGGCGCGCCAGTAGGTGTCGGAGGTCCCGAGCATGAAGTAGACCTGCTTGGGCCGGACCGGAATCTCCGGCGGAGGGCGGTGCGTGACGGTGAGCGGCACGCCCGGCGTCGCGGAGCGGACGATCTGGTTGATCTGCTTCCACGAGGCGATCTTGGAGAGCTTGGGGAGCTTGTTCGAAGTCTCCTGGGTCTCCTCGCTCGACTCGACCGCGAGCACGAACTGCTCGCACTTGGGCAGGCGCTCGTCTTTGAGCTGGCCGATCCACATGCCGTCGGCGCGAGCCTCGAGGGGGACCTCGATGCAGCGCTGTTTGACGGTGGCGCCGAGCATGGTGTTGAGGCTCTCGATGAGCGGCCCGAACGTGGAGCGCAGGTCGTTGTGGGCGAACGTGGGGAAGGTGGATGGATCGACGCTGCCCGTGAAGGTGGTCAGGGATCCGGCGAGCTGGAGGAGGGTGAGGTAGGTCGACAGCGGGCTGGGCGACTTGTCCTCGGCGATGAAGCGCACCAGCGGGATGTTGGATGCGAGCGCGTTGAGCAGCAGGAAGCGCGTGGTGTCTTGCGGAGCGAACTCCACCGACGCGGCGTCGACCTGTCGGCGAACCTCGGCGAGGGCCCGGTGCTTGCTGAGCATCGTGCTGAGCAGGTCTTGCAGATAGCCCTGCAGCACGGGGGCGGCGTTGACCTTGAGCGCGGGCGGGATGTAGGTCTTGGAGAGCTCGTACTGGCCGGTGGGGTCGCGGACGACCTCGGCGATCTTGATCGACTCGAAGTCCTCGCGAGACTCCTTGCCGAAGAGGAGCTTGAGATTGGGCCGACCAAAGCCGATGACCTGCTCGGTCTTGGCGATGGTCAGGTCGGGCACGGGCCGGTTGGAGATCTTGTAGCGAGAGGCCGCGTTGTCATCGAGCGCCTCGGCGTAGTTGGGCACGCCCTCGCGAGTGGATGGCGCGCCCAGGTAGACCTCGAGCGTGGAGGCGGTGGCGGAGAACATGTCGCCGACCGGGCGGGCAGGTGGACCGCCGGCGTCGCCCTTTTCCAGGTCGATGGTCAGGCCACCGGGGAGCACGCCCTCGAACTCGGAGACCTTGAAGGTGCCCGAGGACAGCTCGCCCTCGTCGATGCTCATGGTGCTGATGCCCCACACGTGGGGGACGGACGCGGCCAGGCGAGCGCCGACCGAGGCCTCGAAGAACAGCTCCTGCTGCTGCAGGTGCTGCGGGCACATCAGCATGCCCTCGCTCCACACCACCCGGTTCAAGTTCTTGCGCGACATGGGAGACCTCGGGGTGCGACTAGGCGCCGGGCTTTTCGGGGGCCGAGGGAGCCTCGGGCTTTTCGGGTGCTTCGGGGGACTCGGGCTGCTCGGGGGCCTTGCGGTCCTTGAGCTTCTTTCGCTTCTTCTTTTTCTTCTTCTTGCCGTCGTCCTTGAGCTCGACTGGCGGTGTCTTGCTGGGCTTGCCCGGGCACTGCAGGGTCTGGGCTTCGGCGTCCCAGCCCGTAGGAGGCGTGGGGCCGCCGTCGATCAGGGAGCGTTCGAGCAGGACGTGAAAGCACGGGTCGGGCCACGGCTGCTTCTTGCGCTCGGCGGCGCAGTAGTCGTTGCCGTGGTAGCGCGGCACCTCGTAGAGGCGGAACCAGTCTTGGCCCAGCGGCTCGCGGAAGATGGCGGCGGCGAGGACGAACTTGGCCTCCGGGTCGGGCGTCAGCTCGAGGACGTCGTCCTTGCCGGGGTAGACCGTGATCTCTTCTTCGGAGATGAAGTCGTCACCGAAGGCGACCTCGCCGCCCTCTTCCCAGACGGTCTCGAAGTCGATGACCTCGACGCTCTCGTCGCCCCGCAGCTGGTAGACGTGGAGCTGCACCGACAAGGGTTCGCCCTCGTCGTTCGGGTTGAGCATCTCGTCGGGCTGGACGACGACGCGGATGGACTCCATCGCGTGGTCGTCGGGTTTGCACGAGGGGCCCTTGTTCTTCTTCTTGCACCCGGTGGAGAGCGAGAGCGCCGCGACGGCGGCGACGCTCAACCCGACCCGAGCCAACGAGCGAAGCCAGAGTGCGACAGGGGGCGAAGAACGCAAGGACACATTCATTTGGGGGCACCAACGCGAAGGAAAAAACAGCGCGTCGGCCGCGGAGAATCCCACGCGCAGCGCGATCTTGGCAAGGCCAGGGCTATGTCACGGACAGGGAGATTCCCCGCTGGCCGTACTCGGTGATGAAGTTCTGCAGCGCCGATGCATGCGTCCAGTTCCGCGAGTGCGGGTCGAACGTGATGAGGTCGGTGATCACGGCGCTGCCCGAGGGGGAGACCCCCGGGGACGAGACCTGCGTGACTCGGGTGACGCCGTCGGCGAAGCGGTTGACGACGACGATCATGTCCAGGCTGCCCGCCACGCGGAGCGCCCGGGTGTCGGAGGTCGCGGAGCTTCCATCGAGCCCGCTGAGCGTGGCGAGGTGGTGTAGGCCGGCCTCGGCCGATGCCGCGCGACTGGTCAGCACCACCCCTTTGAAGCCGCGGCCGAGCGCTGCGAGGGCGCCCACGGCCTCTACGCCCGCGATTCCGTGGATCAGAAGGTGCGCCGGGGCCAGGCCCAAGGCGGCGTCGACCAGCCCGGGCATGGCGTGGGGGCGTGTGCTCTGAAGGACGATGGCGTCGGTCGGCAGCAGAGCGGGCTCGTGGTCCGGGCGCACGATGACGTGACGCTGGTCGCTGGGTGCGGCCAGCGAGAGCGCCGCGGCCACGGGATAAGCGCTCGCACCGGGTCCGGCGAACACGGCGATGCGTAGCCCGTGCCCGACCGCGCTGGCGAGCAGCTTGGCGACGACGTCGGATAGGGTCGCACTCGAGGTCAGCTGCGCGAGGTCGTAGCGGTGCTGAACCGACGACGCACGGCGGATGCTGACGACCGGACCGCCGACGGCGAGGCTCTGGTGGACCGCGTGAATCCGGTGCCCCTCGGCGGTCGTTGCCTCGACGACGGGTTCGTCGGGTCCAAACGAGGTGCCGGTGAGCCGCCGGATGACCCACTCGAGCGCGACGTCACTACTAAAGGTTGTCTCGGGGGATTCGGCCGCCTGGCCGCTCTTGGTGACCATCGTCTGCTGCGGGCCGTTGAGCAGGATCTCGCGGATCTGTCGGTCGCGCAGCAGAGGCTGCAGTGGCCCCACGCCGCAAAGCTCGGTTTGAAGCTGGGCCGACAGGGACATCGGCTCGAGGTGCCCGACGACGCCTTTGAGGTCTTCGAGCCCGCTGCGGAGCTTTGCGATGAGGGCGTCATCGTCGAGGGACGGGTCGGTGAGCCACGCGTCGCGGACGGCGGAGAACACCTGTCGGCATGCCTCGCGGGTCTGTGCGCCGCGCTGCATGCCCGCGAGCGCGGAGGGGCTGACGGTGGCGGGACCCGAGGCCTTGGAGGGTCGTGCGACGGAGACCGGCGCGACCTCGGGCGGGCCGACGCGCGGCATCGACCAGGCGCCGCGAGGCTCGGCCGCGGCAGCCGCGGGCTTCGGAGTCTGCGGGTTCTGCTCGACGAGGTGGTCGGCCATCATCGTCGCGCCGGTCCGCACGGGTGATTTCGAGCCGAGCACGACCTTCGGCTCGGACGGGCCGTCGTCGCGCGGGGCTTCGGTGGGCATGTCGAGCTCACCCTTGGCGGACGGGGCCGAGGTCGACGGCGTGATCGGTCCGGCTGGCTTGGACGGGCTGGAGGGGGACGGGGCGGGTTCGAGCTCGGGTGCCGCGGCGGGAGGTGGAGGCTCGGGCGGGGGCTCGGCGACTGGCGGCGGCGCGCTGGGCATGGAGGGCGGCGCGCTGGGCATGGAGGGCGGAGGCTCGGGTGTCGCCAGTGGAGGTGCCATCGCGGGGGGAGGCGCGGGGGCCTCGTCCATCGGCGGCGGCGCGGCGGCGGGGGCCGGCGGCTCGGGGGCGGCGGGGCTGGGTCCTGGACCCCCTCCTCCTCCGATCATGGGCGGGAGCGTCGGCATGTCCGGCTTCTTGCCGCCGCCGAGCCCGACGGGCGAGGGCACGTCGAGCACTGGAGGAGCCGACGCAGCGGGGTCCAGAGGCGGCGGCAGCGAGGGATCGGGCATCGGGGAGGGCGGGATCGACGGGGGCGCGGCGATGGGCGGAGGTGGCCCTGCCACGGGGGGCGGCGGAGCGCCGACGGGAGGCGGCGGGCCGAGGGGCGGTGGCGGGCCGCCCGGCCCTCCGATGGGGGGTGGCGGGCCGACTGGCCCTGCGATGGGGGGTGGCGCGCCGATGGGGGGTGGTGGGCCTGCGGGCTCGGGAGGCACGGCGCCGTAGCCTCCGGTCGGTCCTGCGGGCTGGCTCGCGCCACCGAGGTCGAACTCGAGCTTGTGCGAGCAGACGTAGACCTCGTCGCCGGGCTGGACCATGTGCGGACCTTGAATGCGCGATCCGTTGACGAACGTGCCGTTGGTCGAGCTGAGATCGACGAGCGTCAAAGAGCCATCCGTATAGAGGAGGCGCGCGTGGCTGGAGGAGACCCCAGCCTCGGGGATGCGGATGTCGTTGCTCGGCGTACGCCCGATCGTGATCTCGCGCTTGTCGAACGATGTCGTGGTCGGAGGGGCGCCGGACTTCGAGATCGTGATGCGGAGCATGAGGCGAGGCTGGATGTTCGCCCGGCTCGCGATGGATGAAAAGAGCAAGCCGGGGAAAAATGTCGGTGAACGAGGTCGCAGAGCAGGCGATGATTTCACGCTGGTGTCGTCCGGCTCGGCGGTCGATGCTCGAGCCTGTCCGTGACACCGCGGTGAGTCTTTACGGGGTCGGGGGGCACTGCTACGTTGCGTTCATGGCCGAAACCGTACACTGGTTCCTAAACACCAACGGCGAGAAGGTCGACGGCGAGTCGACGCAAACCAGCCTTGGACGCGAAAACTCGATCGAGTGCCTGTCTTTCGTCGACGCAGTGCGGACGGCTCGGGAGAAGGGCTCCGGTCTTGCGACCGGCCGTCGGACCTACGAACCGATCGTGATCCGCAAGCGGATCGACAAGTCCTCTCCGATCCTCGCCCGCAGCCTCTGCAACAACGAGGTCATCGACGGAACCTTCAAGTTCTTCCGGCCCAGCCCGGCCGGAGACGGAACGACCGAGCACTTCTTCACGGTCGAGCATGCAGAAGGCCGCGTCGCATCGATTCGTCGGGTCTCGCCCGACACCATCGACCCCGCGAGCGCGACCGAGCCGCCCACCGAAGAGGTCTCCATCGTGTTCCACAACATCACGTGGACCTACGAGCCCAGCGGTGCGATGCACCACGACAACTGGCGCGAGAATCAGTAGCGGAGTGAGCCTGTAGCGTGGCTCGCGGTCTCCTCGGTCGACTGGCTTCGTCCAACCCGTCCCGCAACACGGACGAGGTCCAGTCGATCATTGGAAACCTCCGCGCCATCTTGAACACGCGGCTGGGCGATTCCCCGGCCGCTTCCGATTTCGGCGTCATCGACCTCGCCGACCTCTATCACGACTTCCCCAACGCGACGCAGTTCCTGCAGCGCAGCATTCGGGACACGATTCAGAAGTACGAGCCCCGCCTGACCAGCGTTCGGGTTCGGCCGGCGCCGAGCGAGGACCCGCTGACCTTGGTGTTCGATATCTCCGCCCGCCTGACCCATGACCGACGTCGTGGTTTGGTGCGGGTGCGAACGCAGGTCAACCACGGCGGGCGCGTCGACATCGAGTAGAGAACCACCCTCGGTTTTCGGGTCCAAGCCGACCGCATTTCTTCGTATCCTCGCAGGCGTTGGGCGCGAAGTACTACGAGAGCGAGCTTCAGTATCTCCGCGAGATGGGGAAGGAGTTCTCGTTGCTCCACCCGTCCACCGCCGGGCTGCTGGCGGAGAAGGGCAGCGATCCCGACGTCGAGCGCCTGCTCGAAGGCGTCGCCTTCCTCACCGCCCGGATCCGCGAGCGGGTCGACGACGCGGTGCCCGAGGTGGTGCACGGCATGCTGCAGCTGCTGCTTCCGCACTACCTGCGCACGATCCCGCCCACGTCGATCATTCAGTACGAACCGTCGATCAAGTCGCTTCGGGGCATCCACACCGTGGCCGAAGGGACCAGGGTGTCCTCGAAGGCCATCAAGGGCACATCGTGCGAGTTCCGCACGACGATGCCGGTCGAGCTTCTGCCGGTGCGTCTCGAGGACGCGGTGCTCGATCAGACCCGTGGCAACTTCCCCACCATCCGGCTGCGCTTGCTGACGAGTGAACCGGGCATGCCGATCTTGGCCCGCCCCGAAGGCCTGCGCTTCCTTCTCTACGGCGAGGTCGGCTTGTGTTCGACCTTGTACCTGTGGCTCATGCGTCACCTGACGCGGGTGACGATTCAAAGCGAGGGCGGGGAACCCGTTTCGATCGGGCACGACGTCGTCAAGCCGATCGGGTTTCGTCCTCAGGACGACATGCTTCCGTGGCCCACGCTGTCGCAGCCGGGCTATCGCTACCTGCAGGAGTATTTCTGCAACCCCTTCAAGTTCCTCTACTTCGACCTCCAAGGGCTCGACCGCGCGCCGCCGAGCGCCGAACGCTTCGAGATCGCACTGGAGTTCGAGCGGCCGCCCGAGCTCAACCAGCGCATCACCGCCGAGACGTTCCGGCTGTTCACCACGCCGGTCATCAATCTGTTCGAGACCTCGGCCGAGCCGATCAAGCTCGACCCCAAGATTCACGAGCACTTGCTGCGCGGCAGCGGCTTTCGGCCCGACCACATGGAGGTCTACGAGGTGCGCGAGGTGATCGGTGTCCGCCAGGGGCAGTCGCAGCGCCGCACATATGAGCCATTCGTAGGCTTCGCCCACACCGCCGACTCGCACGAGGGCAGCTACTATACGCTGCGGCCCACCGCTTCGCCTCTCGACGACGCCACCGACACCTATCTGTCGATCGTCACGCCGCTCGGCGACACGCCCAACCGTGACGAAGAGGTGCTCTCGATGGAGCTGACGTGCACCAACCGGGGCCTGCCCGCGGAGCTTCAGCTCGGCGAGATCAACTCGACGCCCCGCGGGGTCTCGACCGCGGCTCCGTTCAAGAACATCGCGCCCGTCACCAACCCCTCGCGCCCCAAGCTCGGCAACGACCTGCTGTGGCGCTTGCTCTCGCACCTCTCGGTCGGCCGGGCGTCCCTCGCCGATCCTCGCGTCCTTCGGACGCTGCTGAACCTCTACAACTTCCAGCGCGAGTCCTCGCCCGCGCAGGGCCGCGCGAACGAACTCAAGGTCGAGTCGATCCGCTCGATCAAGAACGAGCCCGTCACGCGCCTCATGGGCGGCGCACCCGTGCGCGGCGTCGAGACGCGCATCGAGCTCGAGGAGTCCAAGCTCGGGTCGCAAGGTGAGGCGTTTCTGTTCGGTTGCGTGCTCGACGAGCTGTTCGCGACCCACGTGCCGCTCAACTCGTTCAACGAACTCCACCTCCATCTCCACCCCTCCAAGGTCGAGCTCAAGTGGCCGGCCCGCAGCGGGCAGCGACGCATCCTGTGAGCCTGCCGAGCACACGCCCGCCCCCGGGCACTCGTTCGCCGACAGTCGCACCGCCGAGCAAGGGCGACGCGGACCAGATCCGCGAAGACCTGCTCGCCAACGCCACGCTCTACGACTTCTACTACACCGTCGGCATGATGGAGCGCCTCGAGCCGCAGGCCGTGCGCGTGGGCGGCAACGGCCCCTACGAACGCGAGTCGATCCGCTTCCGCCACGACCCGTCGCTCGCGTTCAAGGCCGGCGACCTGACGAAGGTCGAGTGGGCGCCCAAGCCCCAGGCGGTCGAGGACGCCCTCGATGGCAAGCACTTCCGCTTCGAGGTCACCACAGCGTTCCTCGGCTTGACCGGCACCATCTCTCCGATGCCGCTATACATGGCCGAGGAGGTCGCGCAGGCCCAGGACTCCGCCGCGGTCAAGCGCGACTTCCTGGACATGTTCCACCACCGGCTCATCTCCTTCGTGTACCGGATCGGGGTCAAGCACGACCTCGCCCGCGAGTACCTCAAGGACGGCACCGACCCGTGGTCCAGGCGCATCCTCGCGCTCGCCGGTTTCGACAGCTGGGGTGGCCACGCGATGAAGACGTTGCCGCCGTGGCGAGTCCTTCGCCTCGCGCCGTTGCTCTCCAGCGGCGTCCGCTCGGCTCGCACCATCGAGCTGGCCATTCAAGACGTCTGCGGCCACGCGCTGCGCAACGCGACGGTCAGCGTCGAGACGTTTGCGGGCGGCTGGAGCCCACTGGACGGCGAGCAGCGCATGGCGCTGGGCGATCGTAACCACGCGCTCGGCCACGCCTCGGTGCTCGGCCAGGAATGCTTCGACAAGAGCGGCAAGGCCGTCATCGCGATCGGCCCGCTCGGCCAGAACTTCCGACACTTTCTCGCTGATGGTGATCAGTACCCGGTCATCGTCGAGCTGTTGGCGCTGCTCACCGACGAACCCGTCGTCTTCGAGATGCGCCTCGAGGTGCGAGACGACGCCCGACCTCCCTTTCACCTCGGTGTCGACGGCCGCATGGGCGTCGACTCCTGGCTGGGCTCGGGCGCCGAGTCCTCCTCCACTACCCAAGTCATGGTCGAGCTGCCGCGGCACCTCGATCGCCCCCTGAGCACCGCCGACTACGGCTGGCAGTCCCGACCCCAACGACACTGAGCATCATGCGCGTAGAACCCCGTCACCTCGTCAAACGCCTCAACTCCTCCTGCCACACCGCGCTCAACCAGGCGGTCGACCTCGGCGCGTCGGGTCGCTTCTACGAGATCGGTGTCGAGCACCTGCTGCAGGCCATCATCGAAATCGAAGACGGCGACGTCTTTCACATCTTGCGCTTCTTCGGCAAGGAGCCCACACGCCTGCTCGCCTCCGTCGAGCGGGCGCTGCAGATGATGCGCACGGGCAACCAGGGCAAGCCGACGCTGTCGGGCTCGCTCTTCAAGTGGATGGAGTCGGCGTGGATGTTCGCCTCGCTGGAGAAGCAGGCCGTGCAGATCCGCTCGGGTGACCTGTTCCTCGAGTTCGTCTCGAACGTGGGTCGCTACACCGCCGAGTCCCTGCCTGGCATCGACGAGCTGGACGCGGCGGAGATCCTCAAGAACTACGACGAGATCCTCGCGGGCAGCAAGGAGACGCTCGAGGTGCCGACCACTTCCGATGCCGGCGTGGCCGCGCCGGGCAAGGCGTCCGCCCCCGGCCGAGAGGCGCTCGATCGCTTCTGCATCTCTTTCACCGACAAGGCCAAGCGCGGCGAGATCGACCCCATTTTCGGCCGTGATCGCGAGATCCGCCAGATGATCGACATCTTGGCGCGTCGCCGAAAGAACAACCCGATCGCCGTCGGTGAGGCAGGCGTCGGCAAGACCGCGCTGGTGGAGGGCCTCGCGCTCGCCATCGCCAACGGCGACGTGCCCGACGAGCTCGCACGCACCGAGCTGCTCTCGCTCGACATGGGTCTGCTCAAGGCCGGCGCGGGCGTCAAGGGCGAACTGGAGAACCGCCTCAAGAAGGTCATCGCCGAGGTGAAGGGCTCTCCGACGCCCATCATCATGTTCATCGACGAAGCGCACACGCTCGTCGGTGGGGGCGCCTCCGACAACGAAATCCCCAACCTGCTCAAGCCTGCGCTCGCCCGTGGCGAGTTCCGAACCGTCGCCGCGACGACCTACTCCGAGTTCAAGAAGTACTTCGAGAAGGATCCCGCGCTCGAGCGTCGCTTCCAGCCGGTGCACGTCAATCAGCCTTCGGTCGACGACGCCGTCCTGATGCTCCGCGGCCTCCGCGGCGTCTACGAGACGGCCCACGACGTCATCATCCGTGAAGAAGCCGTCATCGCGGCGGCCAAGCTCTCCGATCGCTACATCACCGGACGGCAGCTTCCCGACAAGGCCGTCGACCTGCTCGACACCGCCGCCGCGCGGGTCCGCATCGCCCAGGGCGCACCGCCGGCCACGGTCGTCGCGCTGCGCTCCGAGCACGCGTCCCTGCAGCGGCAGTACGACTCCATCCAGCGCGACATCTCCGACGCAGCGGCGAGCGACGACGGCGTCGCCGACGAGCTCAAGGAGCGGATGGCGCAGATCGAGGCCGAGCTCGCCGACCTCGAAACGCAGCTCGACAAGGAGAAGGAGATCATCGCCGAAATCAAGGAAGCCCAGGCGATCCTGCGCGACGAGGAGTCCGAGGCCGAGGCGCGGGAGAAGGCGTCCACGGACATCACCGACGCTCGCGCCCGGCTGGCCGAGGTGCAAGGCGAGTCTGCCCTGATCCACTACGAGGTCGACGAAGGCGCGGTGGGGCAGGTCGTCTCCAGCTGGACCGGCATCCCGATCGGCAAGATGCGCTCGGACTCCATCGAGACGATGCTCAATCTCGAGGGCAAGCTCGAGCAGCGCATCAAGGGCCAGAACCAGGCGACCGCGGCCGTCGCCGAGGCGGTCCGCATGTCCCACGCGGGCGTTCGCAACCCCGACACACCCATCGCCGTGCTGCTCTTCGTCGGCCCCTCGGGCGTCGGCAAGACGGAGACCGCCCTCACTCTCGCCGACGAGCTCTACGGCGGGGAGCGGTCGATGACCACGATCAACATGTCCGAGTTCCAGGAGAAGCACACGGTCTCCCGGCTCATCGGATCGCCTCCGGGCTATGTCGGCTATGGCGAGGGCGGCGTCCTCACCGAGGCCGTGCGTCACAAACCCTACAGCGTCGTCCTGCTCGACGAGGTCGAAAAGGCCGACCTCGAGGTCATGAACCTGTTCTATCAGGTGTTCGACAAGGGCATGCTCAGCGACGGCGAGGGACGGTTGGTCAACTTCCGCAACACCGTCGTCATCCTCACCAGCAACCTGGCCACCGACAAGATCATGGCCATGCACGAGGGCGGCACCAAGCCGCCCGTCGAAGGCGTGCTCGCAGCGATTCGGCCCGAGCTCTCGGCGCACTTCAAGCCGGCCTTGCTCGCGCGCATGACCATCGTCCCGTATCGTCCGATGGACCCTGAGATCCTCGCCGACATCGCCAAGCTCAAGCTCTCGAGCCTTGCCAAGCGGCTACAGGCCACGCACGGACTGAAGACCACCTTCGAGGACTCGCTCATCGAACACCTCGTCGCCCGCTGCACCGAGGGCGAGACCGGTGCCCGTGCCCTCGACCACGCGATGCGCGGCGCGCTCATGCCCAACCTCGCCCGCGCCGTGCTCGAGAAGATGGCCGACGAACAGATGCCGCCGTCGCTGTCGATCGGACTCGACGACGAGGGCGGTTGGAAGTTCACCTTCGCGTAGGTCGAGCATCTCCAACGAAGAGCCCGGGTCCGTAGGCCCGGGCTTTCTTCGTCTCAGCGATCGCGCCCGCCCGCTCGCGGGCTCTCGCGCGGGGGCGGCGTTCGATCGTCGAGCGCATCTGCGGGCAGCCGGCGCAGGAGCTCGGGCGCCTGCGCTGCACCCTCGACGGCGTTGGCGAGGTAGTTGGGCAGCAGCAGTACGGGGCCCAGCGCGTCGATCTGCGCGGGCGAGAAGCCGACGTCGAGAAGCACGGCAGCGCTGAGCGCCGCGATGTTGGGTGGTGCCCCCCGTGGTCGCAGTCTCGCCTCGGCGAGCTCGAGCGCCTGCCAGTGCGCTCCGGTCGTGGCGCCGCGATCCGTGGCGCAGCGACGAAACGCGATCGCCCGCTCATCCTCGCCCCGGAAGGCCACGCCGAATCCAGGGATGTGTCGCGTCGTCTCCAGCCACGCCTCGAGTTTGGCGGCGGGGTCGGCCGCCTCGCGAAGATCGACCAAGAACCTTGCCGCGGGCGCGTACGTCCCCCAGCCCATGAAGCCTCCGGCCGTGCAGAGCATGCCGGTCGCGATCGCGGGGACGACCCGTCCAAACGCCGCGACGATGCGGGTGACCTTCAGCGGCCAGATGTGCGGGTCGGCGGCGAGGGAGCAGACGACCATGTCATCGAGCAGCGCCTCGTGGTCGGGGTGCAGATCCGGGTGGCCCACCGCGAGGGCGACCGCCCGCCAGCGCGTTGCTCGTCCGGCGAGCTCGCTGGCCACCGAGTGCCCTCGAAACAGATTGTCGCCACGCTCGGCGCGTCCCACCGTGGTGGGGAGGGAAGGGGGGCTACGCATCGGACTCCTCGCCGTACACGAAGGTGGGCAGCTGCATGGGGTAGTCCCGCACGTCGCCGCGCTCGACGGCGAGCGCTTCGGCGACCATGACGGGCGCACGAGCGAGGGCGAGCGCCGCTTGGAGCTGCAGGGGGTCGTCGAGGCCGGCGAGTCGGAGGACGGCGAGCGCGGTCTGTGCGATGGTGCGCCGCGGCTCGCCGAGGGCGTGCTGGATTTCGCCGGGGAGCGTGGCGAAGAAGGCGACGACCGCATCGCCCTGAGGCGGCGAGGTCTGGGCCGTCTGCAGGAGGTGCGCTGCTTCCTCGGCGAGTGCCACCAGCCCGGTGGCGAGCGTGCTCTTCTCGTCCGCGCCGCATCGACGCGCGAGCGTGGCGGCGTGCACGGAGGCGTCGGCCACGGTCGCATCTGCCAGGGCGATGAGGGCGATGTTGGCGGCCTTGCCCAGCGCTGCGGACGGGGGCCTGCCCGTGAGCGCGAGGACCAGGTACTCACCGAAGTCGTAGTGCACCGCGAGGTCTCGGCGCAGGTCGTAGCCGTGCACCCGGGCCGGCGGCCCCGCGCCGGCCACATGGGCGGCGAGCGTGGTCGGCCAAGGATGGGAGGCGACCGTGCCTCGGGGCTCCTCGTCGGCGCTCATCGATCTCGGAACCCTGCGATCGCTTTGGCCCTGGGTCCCAGTGGCGGGACGATCTCGCCGTCGACTCGGATCTCGATGAGCTTCGGGCCCGACTGGGCGAGGGCTTCGGCCATGACCTGGCCGAGCTGCTCGGGTCGGTCGATGATCCAGGCGTGCAGCCCCATGGCGCGAGCGATGCCCGCGACATCGAGGGGACGCTTGTAGCGGACCGCTTCCATGGGGGAGCCATCGCCGACCAGCTTGCTGCCGTGCCAGGTGATGCCGTGCATCTGGTTGTTCTCCACGATCCACAACACGTTCACGTCGTATTCCGCGGCGGTCAGCAGGTCGAGCCCGTTCATGGTGAAGCAGGCGTCGCCGATGATGGCGACGACCGGACGATCGGGTCGGGCCAGCGCGGCGCCCACCGGGGCGCAGGTCCCATGGCCCATCGAGCCGAAGCCGAGGTTGAGATAGAACTCGCGGTTGCTCCCGATCACCAGATCGTGAATGTTGAAGAGCATGTGCCCGCCGATGTCGCTGAAGATGATGGCGTCGTCGGAGAGGGCCTCGTCGAGCTCGACGCGCCAGCGCTGCGGCGTGAGCGGCGTACGGTCCGACATGCGTTCTTCGGGGCTGTCGTAGTAGCGGTGGTCCTTGACGATGGCGGGGTGCTCGTCCCACGTCGACTTGGGCGCTCTCCCCTCTCGGACCAAGCGATGGATGTGATAGATGAGTTCGATCGTGATCGTCTGGGCGTCTCCGACCAGAGGGACGTCGACGGGGTAGTTGCGGGCGATGCGATCGACGCTGATGTCGAGCTGAATCAGGGCCGTGCGGGGCCGAAAGTCGGGGTGCCAGTTGAGCGTGGTCGTCTCGCTCAAGGACGCGCCCATGGTCATGAGCACGTCGACGCCCTCGCCGAGCAGCGTCTGCCGGGCAGCTCGATGGCCGCCGATGCCCATCACGCCGAGCGAGAGCGGGTGGTCTTCTGGAAAGACGCCCTTGGCGCGGGGGCTCGTCGCGACCCGGGCGGGCAGGAGCTCGGCCAGCGCGCGAACGTGCTGCTGCGCGCGAGCAGTCGCGACGCCTGAGCCGACGAGCAGGACCGGGTTCTCGGCTTCGACGAGGGCACGCGATGCCTCGGCGACGCGGTTGCGATCGAAGACCTCGGTCGTGGGCCGATAGCTCGAGGGCTTGAACCACTGCTCGTCGGCGGGCTGCTCCCAGAAGTCGACGGGCACGTTCAAATGGACCGGACCTGGGCGGCCGGTGAGGGCCAGCCGCAGGGCTCGGCGAAGGTGATGGGACATTCGTCTGGGGCCCTGCACCATGGTCGAGTACTTGGTGACCGGCTTGAACATCGCGACGATGTCGATGTCCTCGGGGGGCGTCTCCTGAGCGGCGCCTTTGCCCAACGCGTGCGAAGGCGCCTGCCCGGTGATGACGAGCAGCGGGATGCCGTCGGAGTAGGCGACGGCCACCCCGGTGAGAAGGTTGGTCGCGCCGGGGCCCGACGTGCCGGCGCAGACCGCCAAGCCATGGCCCGCGCGGGCGAACCCGTCGGCCATGAACGCCGCGCCGGCCTCGTGCTTTGCGACGACCAGCTGCAGCTCGTCGTCGCGCTCGACCGCTGCGAAGAGGGGGTGCAGGAGGCCTCCGGGGACGCCGAACACAACCCGCGCGCCCTCGGCTCGCATGTAGCGGAGGAAGACGTCGATCATGCGTTCGCCGCCGGGCGGCGGCGTGGAAGAGGAGGCCGCTGCGCTCATGCTCGGGGTCGGATTCTGACGACGCGTTCGAACCGGCTGCGCGCGGTGTCAGGGGTCGCTCGCGAGCCCTCTTCGCGCGCCGGGTTCACCGGGAGCGTGACCCAGATCGTCGTGCCGTCTCCGGGGCTGCTCATGATTTCGAGACGTCCGGACATCTGGTCGAGCATGCGCACGACGATGGCGAGCCCGTCGCCGCGGCTGGTGCTGGAGATCGGGGACGGGTCGGGGCGCCCCGAGACGAAGACCTTCTCGAGTCGGTCCTCTCCGATGCCGCGACCGGTGTCGGAGATCTTCAGCTGAAGGTGGCCCGGCACGCCCGCGACTTCGACGACGATCGACCCCTCGTCGGTGTACTTGCACGCGTTGGTGAGCAGGTTGTCGATCACCCGCTCGAGCAGCGTCTCGTCGGCGCGAAGCGTGGTGGGGCTCTCTCGGGTCTGGAAGACCGTGATGCGGATGTCGCGGCCCATCACCGTCGCCCGGAGCTGGCGGCGGATGCGGTTGGTGAGCTCGTCGACGTCGACGTCGACCGCGGTGCTCCGGCGCTCACCGTCGCCCCGCACGATGCAGGACATCTCGCCGAGCAGGGCCTCGAGCTTTCCGACGGCCGACCCGATCGCGGTGACGGTCTCGTCGAACTCGGGGTCGTCTTGGCGGAGCTGCTGCGCGGAGACCCGGAGCACGGTCAGGGGGTTGTTCATGTCGTGCGAGAGGTTCAACAGCTGATTCTGGGCGGCCATCCGACCGCCTTCGAGCCGGTCGACGACTTGTTCGAGTCGCTCGCGTCGCTCGTGGTAGCGGGTCTCGAGGCTGTGCGACCACTGCCGTTCACGGTTGTGCAGCGCCAAGATCTCGTCGACCGCCTTGGCGTGCTCTTGCACGACCTTCTCGACCTCGTAGGAGGTCTCCTCCGCGAAGCCGAGGTAGTCCTGCAGCATTCTGCGGAGCTGCACGACCAGTCCGACGCCGAGCCCGATGACGAGCAGGAGGATCGGGACGTAGCTCGTCGTGCCCGGGGACGTCGCGACGATCGCCTCGCCGGCGAGGAACCCGAGCAGGCCGCCGAGCAGCGGGTAGCGCAGCCGCAGGGGCTCTCGCCACGCGACGGCATACTCGCAGTACTCGTCTCCGTCGCACAGACGCTTGTTGACGCGGACCTGTGCGGGGGGAAGGCCCCACCAAAGCGACGGCACCGACGCGAGTTGAGCTTGGCGCGACAGGCAGTTGAGCCGAGAGTCGGGGCGCTTGCTGTGGTAGCGCAGCAGGATCGAGTTGCGTCGGCTGTCGACGACCTCGTAGTGGCTCACGCGGGTCACGAGGTGGCTCGTCCGAGCCATGGCCTTGTAGCCCGTGTTGACGGTCATGGACCGAATGACGAGCAGCAGCGGCCCGTAGACCTTCTTGAGCTCGAAGACGCAGGCCTTCATGAATGCCTTGTCCGAGCCGACCAGCTCCCGCACGCCCGAGAGGATCGCTTCGAAGACCTCGAGCGAAACCCACGGCGCCGAGCGCTTGAGCACGCGGGGATCTCCCCCCGCGTCGCGGACCAGGTCCTCGAGCGTGCCCTCGCCGTGGTGCTCGCGCACATACCGGAACAAGGGCCGCAGCACCCTGAGGTTGAGATCTTCTGGCTCGCCCCGCAGCGTCGGAGGTTCTTCCTCCGTCACCACGCGCAGCGGCAGTTTGATCGGGCGAGACGAGTGCGACACGACGAGCGAGGGCGATACCCGCGGTGCGACGATAACAAAGCGGCGTGCGGACGCCGACACGAAATGCACCGAATAACGTAGTTTTGTGGCGTTTGGAGGCACATTATCTTACACGGCGCTTCGCGTGCTCGGTGCACGTTCACGGGGGTGCATTCGACGATGATGGCGATGCGCGTGAGCGTGTTAAGCTCCGGCTCGCGGATTCTTCATGACCGCTGTTGCCATCCGAGTCTTCGACTCCGAAGCAGGTACGACGACCGACTACGCGTACACCGCGTCGCCGGTGCGTATCGGCCGGAACCCGCTCAACGACCTGACCCTGCCGTTCCCCTTCGTCTCGGGGTGGCACGCGGTCGTACGTTTCGATGACGGCGGCGCGAAGTTCTTCGACCTCGGGTCGACGAACGGCACGCTCCACAACGGGCGGCGCGTCCAAGCCGGGGAACCCATCCCGGTCGCCGGCGAGGTCTCGCTGACGATCGGCAAGCTCGAGCTGCGCATCCGGCAGGACGCGTCGGCTTCGGCGAGCGCCCCCGCACCCGCGCCGCTTCAGATGTCGCCCGTGGCCCCGAACCCCGCCGCATATGCGCCGACGTCCGTGCACGCCTCGCCGGCGATGCCCGCCCCGGTGCAGACGACGTCGGTGCCCAACGTCGCGCCGCCGGCACAGCCGCAGCCCGCACCCAGCCCAGACGGAGGGCCCTCAGGCATGGGCACGGCCGCGGTCGACATGGGCGACGTGCACCAATCGGTCAACCGGCTCCGTCCCCACTACGACGCCTATCGCAAGGCGTGGATGGGCATGTTTCAGGAGCTCGCCGGGGCGATCTCGGCGATGCCCGATCAGACGCACGGCTACGCGCTGTCGATCATGCAGCGCGAGTTCCCCGAGATCGTCGAAGAGCCCGAGTTCAAGCGCATGGCCCAAGATGCCGGGGCGCTCCGGGCTTCGGCCAAGCCCTCGGCCGGCGGCACGTCCAACGCGGTGGCTCGCCTCGCGAGCTCCATTCGGCCCGAAGAGGCACCCCCTTCCAGCCCCGCCGAGGAGGAGCGGTTCCTCTCCACCGTCGAGGACGTGCTGCGGGCCAGCGCAAAGGCCCTGGTCGAGCTGCAGAAGGGCCAGGAACAGTTCGGATCCGAGATGGGGGTGCGAACGATCAAGGAGTACACCGCGCTGCATGCCGCCGGGTCGGCGGAGGCGGTGCTCGCTTACCTGCTCGACTGGAAGGCCGGCGGGTCGGCGCGCACGCAGGAACTCGTGGGCGTGTACGCCGACCTGATGATTCACCAGGTCGCGCTCATCAACGGGCTGATGGAGGGCGTGCGAGGGCTGCTCGCTCGACTGTCGCCGCAGGAGATCGAGCGGGGCGTGAACGCGGGCTGGGCCACGCGAGCGGCCGCGGTCTGGAAGAAGTACGTCGAGCGGCACGAGCAGCTCGCACGCGACGACAAGGCGCTCACGTCGGTGGTGTTCGGCTCCGAGTTCGCGCGCGCCTACGCCGAAGTCGGTGGCGAAGGCACGTCCTGACCCTCGCGCGCGCCCGTGCCCCACAGGCCAAGTGGGCTGTTACACTCCCGCGGCCGTGAGATTCGTCCTGCGCTCCCGCACCGTCGCCGTCCTCGCCCTCGCCTCGCTCGCCGGATCGGCCGTCGCGTGCAAGAAGGACGGGCCCTCCGAGCTTCCGCTCTGCAAGGAGGAGGTCGCCGGCAAGAAGGCCGAGGAGGTCGCCTCGGGCACCGTGCCACCGGGCATCTGGTTTCAGTTCCTTCTGAAGAACTTCGACCGCAACACGATGACGCTGAAGACGCCGGCCCAAGACTGCACCGGCCGGATGATCGAGCCCAAGGAGGAGCAGATCGACACCTGCATCTACGACGCGGAGGCCCAGAAGCTGCCCGAGCGACCGCGGACCGAAGACGACCTGCTCATCGAGCCGCTCGACGACGGTCGGCAGCTGGTGTGGGCCAAGACAGCCGAGTTCGACAACGGCGAAGCCGTAGGCCCCATCGCGATCACCGAGTGGACGTCGCGCGGCGTGGTGGCCCGGGCGATCGGCACGCTGCGCGCCCAGGCGGACCGCGCCTCGATCCGCCTCGAGACGGTCGGCGCCGACGAGATGTTGGTGGTCGAGAGCCGCCGCTGTGATCCCGACGATCCCAAGAACTGCTCGCGTCGCGTGCGGCTCGTCCCGCTCAGCGGCGACATGTTCACCGACAAGCCCCTTCGGACCGAGGACGGCACCTGCATCGGCGCCGCCGAGGTGACGAACTTCGAGGAGAAGACCGTCACCCTCGACAACGGCATCGAGCGCTCGTTCGAGGTCGCGCGTTCGGTCGACTTCGAAGAGGGCGCGGTGGTGATCAACGAGCAGGTCACCATCAAGGACAAGGACCCGACGCAGCCCGACCTCCCGGCCAAGCTCTTCCGCCGCGCGGTCGTGCAGCGGGTGCTCAACGTCGGCACCGACGCGATCGTCACCTCGAGCAGCCTGTGGGAAGACATGATCTCCGAGCACGGCTCGGTCGAGGTCAAACCTGAGCCTGAGCCTGCCCCCGACGGTGATGGCGACGGTGATGGCGACGACGACGCGCCAGCCGACGGCTAGTCGATGCCGCGGTTGCGGCGCGTCCGGGTCTGCGTGCGGTCGCTGGTGACCTTCTTGACCTCGAGCTTCATGGTCAAGATCTTGCCGTTGTTCTTCTTGACCAAGTAGACCTCGTTGGCCTCGGCCAGCGACGCCAGCTTGCCGGGCTTCATCCGCCGCTTCTTCCACACGCACGAGCGGTACACCCGAGGGTCATCGTAGCCTTCGCGGTCGGGGAGCACGACGAGGCGGTAGCGCTGATCTTCGGTCTCGACGAACTGATATGCGCACTCGCGCGCCTTGCAGGACGCGTCGAAGGTGACGAAGAGCAGCGGCTTGCCGTTGAGCTCGTCGATGTCGAGGATGAGGCCAGCCGTATTGCGGGTCGTGACCTGCTTGTCGACGACCTTGTCCGACTCTTCGGTGATGGTGCGGTCGACGTTGAACGACTCGTCCGTCGCGGACTCGGTGTACAGCGCGATCAGCTTTCGCTCCGTGTAGACGCGAAGCGGCGCGACGCCGGCCTCGGTCTTCACCTTCGCGAGCTCCTTGGGCGACAGCGGGGTGCGCTTCGCACAACCCGAGGCGGCCACGGTGCCAGCGAGGAGTGCGCCAAACGTCAGGATCGAGAGCCTAGGACCGCGCATCGTTCGCCCATGGGACTACCGAATGCGCGGCATGAAAGTCAAAAGGAAACGCGTCCGGGCCCATCTCGCGGCGGTATCGCGGGTGAGCGCGCGCCCAGGAGCCGGCGCGGGGGCACGGTGGGCGAGTCGAGCGAGGCACGATGGCGGGAATCTGTCCTCGAACCTGTCGTTTCCTGGCCCTATGGGGGAGAGGAGCGCTACAAACGGGGTCCCGAGCATGATTCGTCTGTCGGTCAGCGAGCAGGGCGCACCACCTCGACTGGTGACGTTCGACAAGCCTGCGGTGCACGTGGGGCGGGCCGAGGACTGCGAGCTGCGCCTCGGCGGCAAGGGCATCTCTTCGCGGCACTGCCGGTTCACGCTCACCGCGAGCGGAATCGTCCTGGAGGATCTCGGGTCCACCAACGGCACGTTCGTCAATCGTCAGCGCATTCGAGGGCCGGTCACGATCACGGCCTCCGACGAGGTCATCGTCGCGATGTACGAGCTGCGGCTGTACGACGGCGCGGCCGCAAGCGCACCGCAGCCGGTCTCTCACGCGCCCATGGGCCGCCCCGCCGCGCCCACGCGACAGGCCACGGGCGTGGTGCCTCCCGCCTTCGCCGCCGCGGCGATGCAAAACCCCACCGGCGCCGTGCCCTCCCTGACCCCCAGCGGCGCGTCGCCGGTCGTCCCCAACCAAGGCGGGTCCCAGGGCGTCTCCAACCCGACCGCCACCGTCGACCCGGACTGGGCGCGCCAGTGGGAGAAGCTCGACAGCCTCGCCCGCGACTGGATCGCCTCAGGCAAGGACGGCAAGCGGCTGCTCCGCGGGCAGAAGCTCTCGCACGCACGAGCCTGGCTGGCCTCGGGCCGGGGCAAGTCACCGGCGCCCAAGAAGGAGCATCGCGACTTCATCTTCGCCTCCAGCCGGTCACGGCAGATGCGGATCGTTCGCAACGTCACCATCGCGGGGCTCGTCGTGAGCATCGGCGTCGTGGGTGCGGTCAAGATCGCCCAGGTGGTCGGCAGCGAGGCCGCCGAAGACGACACCGAGGTCGTCGACGCCTCGGGCGAGACGGGCGCAGGCGAGGCGCCCGAGCGGCCTGACACCAACATGCGCGACCCGCTGGGCGCCAAGGCGGCCAAGGCGGCCGCGTCGGTGCAGGACGACGACCCGACGCTCGCCGTGCTGCTGGCCACCGCGGGCCTCGACGCGGCCGATCCCGAGACTCGAGGTAGCGCAGCCGAGGCCGTGTTCCGCACCGCGGTAGGTCGTCTTCAGGGCATGCCGCTGCGGGGGCACGATGAACCGATCACCGACGTGGCCTTCTCGGGTGATGGGCGGTGGGCGGTCACGGCGAGCAAGGACGGCAGCGTCCGGCTGTGGGATCGCTCGGGTGGATCACGGCGCCCGACCGCGCTTCGAGGCCACAGCCGCGGCGTGCTCGACGTGCTGGTCACGCCCGACAGCAAGTTTCTCTTCTCTTCGGGCGACAACGGCAAGATCCTCCGCTGGGATCTGAGCTCGGCCGAGGTCGCGAACAACTACGTGCCTCTGGCGGGGCACACCACCTCGGTCGGGCACCTCGCGGTGAGCCGAGACGGCCGCTGGCTCGTCAGCGGCTCGGCCGACGGCAGCGTGCGGGTCTGGAACGCCTCGAGCCCCGTGCCCAAGTCGCGCAAGTTTCCCGGCCATGACGCGCCGATTCGGGCCGTGGCCGTCGCCGCCGATGGCTCGCGGGTCCTCGCAGCGAGCCAAGACGGCACCGCGTCGATCTGGATCTCCAACGAAGGCGCACCGGGGCGTCGCACCGTCCTCGAGGGCGGCACCGAGGAGGAGGCGGCGCAGATCCTCGACATCGAGATCTCCGCCGACAACGCGTGGGTCATCACCGGGCACGACAACGGCACCGCCCGGCTGTGGGACCCCAAGCGCCGCATTCCCAAGCTCACCGCGCTCACGATGGAGGGGCACGAAGGCGAGGTCTCCCAGGTCGCCATCACGCCCGACTCCACCTTGGCGATCACCGCGGGCGACGACAACAAGCTGCGCATCTGGAACCTCGAAGCCAAGGACCCGAGCCTCAGCGCGCCCACCTTCGACCTGCACGAGGCTCGCATCACCGACCTGGTCACCACGAGCGACCCCGACGCCACGGGGAGTGCGAGGCGTCGCCTGGCCGCCACCGCGAGTGAGGACGGCACGGTCCGCACGTGGAACCTCGAGCGGCGCGACCACGAACAAGACAGCAAGGTCTTCGCCGTGGCTGGCGGCAAGGCGACCGCGGTCGCGCTGTCCGACGACGGGCAGATGATCCTGGGTGGGTCGAGCACGGGCGAAGGCACGATGTGGCCGGCCCAGTCGGCGGCACCTCCGGGCGCATCGCTGGTGGGGTGGGGGCACACGCAGCAGGTCCTCGCGGTCGCGGTCAACCAGGTCGGCACGCGCATGATCAGTGGAAGCGCCGACGGCACGGCCAAGGTCTGGGACCTCACGCGTCCGGGTCGCGTCGAGCTGCTGGCCACGCTCGCGAAGAACGAGGGCCAGGTCGTCTCGGTGGCCGTCTCCCCCAACGGGCAGTTCGTCGCGACGGGGGACGCATCGGGCGGCATCCGCCTGTGGGACATCAACAAGCCCGACCCCGGCGCCAACGCCATCGCGCTCGACGACCACAAGCGTGGGGTTCACTCCGTCCGCTTCAGCGCCGACGGCAAGCGCCTGCTCTCGCAATCCAGCGACCTCACGTGCATCTGGACGATCTCCGCTGACATCGCCAAGAGCGTCGTCAAGCTCGCGCAGAAGGACGAGATGGTCAGCTTTGCGGCCTCGGCCGACGGCTCGACGCTCATCACTGCGGGGGTCAAGGGCCTGCGGGTCTACGACCTCGCAGCGAAGGACATCCCCGGGAGCGCCAAGGCGCTGCGGCGACAGCACAGCCTCGACATCATCAGCGTCGGCGTGAGCCCCGACGGGCGCTGGGCGGCGTCATCGGCCAAGGACGCCACCTCCGTCCTGTGGGATCTCGAAAACGGCGGCAAGGCGCTGGAGATCCTCTTGCACGAGAAGCCCGTCGACGCGATCGCGTTCAGCCCCGACGGCAAGTGGCTGGCCACCGGCAGTCAGGACACCACCGTGCGGCTGTGGGATCTCACCGGCAAGCAGCCCAACCGACGCAGCGTCCACACGCTGCAGGGCCCCGAGCAGCGCATCTCGGCGCTGCGCTGGAGCGCGGACAGCCGCTACCTGGTCAGCGCGAGCAACGATCGCAGCATGCGGGTCTACGACCTCAGCGCCGACGACCCGGCCGACGCCGCGGTCGTGCTCACGGGCCACACCAAGCTCATCAGCGACATCGGCCTGAGCGAAGACGCGTCGGTCATCGTCAGCGCGAGCTACGACCTCACGGCACGGGCGTGGCCGCTGACCGCAGGCAAGCTGGTCAGCATCGGCTGCGCACGCGCGGGGCGATCGCTCACCCCCGACGAGTGGGCCGAGCACCTCGGCGGTTCGTTCCGCCGCGTGTGCGGCTGAGCAACGAACGGCACCGACCGGGGGGTGGCGGGGGAGGGGGCGGTCAGGGTTTGGCCGCTTTGCCGCTGCACTGCGGCTCCCACGGCGCGCACAGGAAGCGGACGTGGATGTGGCTGAGGTGGTCCTGCGAGTGGCGGAAGATGCCCTTGGTGGACTTGCGAGACCGAGGCCACTGGATCCACTCGTCGAGCTCTTCTTCGGTGGCGCCCATCTCGACCGCCGCGCGATAGACGAACTCTTGATAGCGCCAGTCGAGGAACACGTACTGCACCGCGCCGGTTTGAATGAGCGCGCGGACCAGCCCCCAAAGCGCGTACCAGTCGACCTCGTCGAACATCGGCCGGCGTGGCCGACTGGACCCCGACTTGAGGTACTTCGTCTTGTAGACGCCTTTGATCGTGGGCAGCCAGATGTCGATGTCGCGTCCGGCTTGGTGAGACTTGTGCGGGTTGAGGTAGCCGCCGTGCTGAGCGCTGATGTCGCTGAGGATGAGCTCTCCGTCGTAGTCCACGTCCTGGCGGAAGGCGGCGACGGCTTGCTGCAGGTTGGAGATCGTCTGGGAGCTGCCCCACATCAGCCGCGGCGTGCGGCGGATGTACAGGGGGCTCTTGGGCAGCTGGATCCCGTTCTCGAGCTTTCCGGCGTTGGGCTTGCCGATCGATTGGGCTCGCTTGTCGACGGTGAACTGCGGCAGGGGTTTCTTGGGGAGCCGCGGCTTGTAGGGCTTGGGGTCGATCCAGATGACCACCTCGGCGCCGGACTTCAGCTCGGTCTCGGGGTTGTACGCCTGCAGCCGGGTGACCGGGACGTCGAAGCGCTTGGCCAGCTTGCCCCACGTGTTCTCGCCCTTGTCGACGGTGTACTTGATCCGCTGCTGCGGCAGAGGGCGGCGCTTGGGCGACTTGATCGTGAGCGTGGCGCCGTCCTCGAGCTCCGGCTCGTCGGGGTTGAGGAAGTTCCACTGTGCGACGTCGTCGACGCTCACCTCGTAGCGCCGCGCGACGTCGGGCAGCGTCTCGAATGGAATCACCAGGTGCTCGATCGGCTTGTCGACGTCGCCGACCTCGTTGTCCTCGGACGAGCCGTCGCCGCCTTCGTCGGCCCCTCCATTGCCCGGGCCGTCGATCGCCTCGAACCCCCCGGCGTTCTCGTCGCCTTCGTCTTCGGCCTCGTCCTGCGTGCCGTCCGTGGCTGCGGCGGCCTCGTCATCGGCGGGTTCGGGGGCGGACTCTGGCCACAGCAGCACGGCGGCCGTGACGATGCCGCCGACCGCGAGCACGCCCCCTGCGATCGCGAGGACCTTCTTGAGCCGTCGCCCGCCTACGACCTTGGCGCTGGCGGCGATGAACTCGCGCTGCAGCGAGGTGACCTCGGGCAACATGCCCGGCTGTGCGCGTTGCAGCCAGCGGTTCGCGCGGGAGAGCTCGTCGGCCGAGAGCGCGAGGTGAGGAGGCCGCCCCTCGTACTCCCACTGCTCGGCGTAGCGGAGGTAGCGACCGTGCAGGTCTCGGTACTCCCGGTTGGGGCCGGGTGTGCGGAGGATCGAGCCGCTCGGTGAGATCTGCGAGGCCGTCGGCATGCGAGCCTGCGGCTGCACTTGCGCGGCAGCGGGCACCACCTCGAGCAGCACGCTGCCGATGAACACGCGGTCGCCCGGTCGCACGGGGGTGGGAGCGGACACGCGCTCGTTGTTGACGTAGGTGCCGTTGCGCGAGCCGACGTCGGTGAGGATGACGCCGTGCGGTCCGAGGTCGAGCTTGCAGTGGCGGGACGAGACCGCGCTCCCGTCGAGCGCGACGTCGTTGAGCGACGCTTCCCGGCCGAGCGTGAGGCTCTGGCCGCGAAACGGCTCAGTCTTCGAGTTGCCGTCTTGCGTCGTGAGCCGTACTTCGAACATGCGCAACCGTGGGAGAGCGGGACGCGTGTGGCTAGAACTTGAACGTCTTGCTGGCGACTTGAATGCCCGTGGTCTTGGCGAACTTCGCCTTGCTCTTGACCGCGCTCTTGGCACAGTTCTGAACGTTGGCGGGCGCCCTGCCGCTGGCGCGGACGCTCAGCACGCTGCCGTCGGCCTGCACCGTCGCTCGGATCTTGACCGACATGCCCGGGAAGGTGCCCGGACACGCCTTGACCGCTTTTTCGGCCTTGGCAAAGCCCGCGGCGATGTCGACTCCGCTGAGCGCAGCCTTGGGTCCGCTGGGCTGGGGAGCCTTGGAGCCCTTCTTGGACCCTTTGGAGCTGGACCCCTTTTTCTTCTTCTTGCTCGACGTCTGCTTGACGGGCTCGGGCTCGGGTTCCGGTTCGGGGTCTGGCTCGGGTTCCGGTTCGGGGTCCGGCTCGGGGTCCGGCTCGGGTTCCTCGCCCCCGATCTGCAGGGCGGGCTCGGGCTCTGGCTCGGGCTCTGGCTCGGGCTCTGGCTCCTTGGTGCTCGAGTCGCCGGACTTGGCGGGTGCCTCGTCGGGCGTGTCGGTGGCGACGACCGGATCCTTCTCCTCCTCGTCGTCGCCGAGGAGCAGCCACGCCGCGAGGCCGCCGCCGCCGACCGCAACGATCGCGCCGGCGATGAGCAGCGCGACGAACTTGCCGGTGGAGCGCTGCTCCGTGGCGAACATGGTGTAGTCGCCGCCGCCTCCTGGGGCGTGGGTCGCCGGCGAGGTGTCGGGCATGGGCGGCGTGGTCGCCAGCCCGCCGTTCGGAGGGTTGGTGCCCGGTGCCATGGGGCCGGGGCCCATGGGGGGCGGCGCGCTGCGGGGCGGTGCCGAGGGAGGCCGGCTGCCTCCGCCTTGCTCCCAGCCGTGGGGGCCGTCGAGCTTGACGGTGCCGAACTCGAGGTCGTGGCCACCCTCGGCAGGGTCGAGCATGAGCGTGCCGCCGCGAGGCTCCTCGGGCGGTTGTCCTGGGGCGCCGGGGTCGGGCAGCCACATCGTGCTGCCGGCGTTGGGCACCGCCTGGCCCTGGCCGACCGCCATGGGGCCGTCGTAGATGGCTCCGGCCAGGTTGCCGTCGGGACCGATCGCCTCGACGGCGGCGGAGAACTCCTCCATCGACTGGTACCGATCTTCGCGGCGCTTCGAGAGCGCCTTGACGATGATCGCCTCGACGGCGGGGCTGATGTTGGCGTCGGGCGCCTTGGTGGTGGGGGGCGTGAGCGGCTCGGTGAGGTGCTGGCTGAGCACCCGCATGAAGTTGTCCCCGTCGTAGGGGACCGTGCCGGTCATGAACTCGTACAGGCAGATGGCCGCCGCGTAGACGTCGGTGCGGTTGTCGGCCGTCTCGCCGCAGGCCTGTTCGGGGGCCATGTACTTGGCGGTGCCGAACACGGCGCCCGTGCGGGTGAGGCCCCCGCCGTCGCCCGACTCGGGGTCGGTGACCTTGGCGATGCCGAAGTCGAGCAGCTTGACGAAGTCGCGGCCGTCGGAGCGCTTGACCAAGAAGCAGTTGGCCGGCTTGAGGTCGCGGTGAATGATGCCCTTGCTGTGCGCGGCAGCGAGCGCGCGGAGGATCTGGAGGATGAGCACCTTCGCGCGCGCCCACTCGAGTCGCCCCTCACGCTTGATCAGGTCCGCGAGGTCCTCGCCCTCGAGGAACTCCATGGCGAAGAACACCGAGCCGCCGGGGACCGGGCCGAAGTCGACGATGTCGACGATGTTCTCGTGGCCGATCATCGACGCGGCCCGAGCTTCTTGGAGGAAGCGGTCGACCTGCGTCTGGTCGCGGCACAGCTCTTGGTGGAGCACCTTGATCGCGACCCGCTTACGAAGCGTGACGTGCTCAGCGAGGTACACCGACCCCATGCCGCCGTCTCCGAGGAGACTTTGGACCTGGTAGCGGTCGGCGAGAACTTGGCCGACCAGCCCCTCGGGCGTCGCGAGGATGGCGTTGTGGTCAGTCATGCGAGCGCCCCGAGCATATCGCAAAGCGTGTGGGACAGCACGCAACCGCGGCGGCTATCGGGGCCGATGACTCCGCGATGGAATCGCCCGGGGGGAGACGCACCTACCTGCACCACCCTGCGGGCTACGGCCTGGAGTGAGCGGCGGTTTCGATCCTGCGCAGCAGGTTGCCCTTGCCCGCCATGCGCCCGGTGCCGATCAGGAACTGATCGCTGCCCGGGGCGCTGCCCAGCAGCACGACGCCCGCATCGCCGGCGCGCTCCAGCGCCCCGACGTCGGCGTATTCGCGGGTGGGAATGGTGCGCGGCTCGGAGAACCCGAGATCGACGTCGTGCGCGGCCGGGGCGACGACGGCGCCGGCCGGTCCGACGGCGCTGCGCAGGTCCCCGCTGCGAGCGACGGCGGCGGAGAGGATCGCGGCGATGCCCCAGGCCGGCGAACCCAGGACGAGCCGCGGACCCGCCGCAGTCTCCTCGTGGGTCAGGACCACCGGGTTTGCGGCAGCACACAGCCAGTCGGCCGCTTCGCGCTCGCGCAGGGCAGCCCAGTCGGGCGCCACGAACGGATCGTCTTCGCGCCACGCATGGCCGGTAAAGGTCGGTCCGACGCCGACGACGATCGGGATGCGGGCGCGTGCGCCGAGCTCGGCGAGCGCCTCGACCATGGACGGCGACGCCGGCATGCCGACGAACACCGCGTCGGGGCGATGTGGATCGTCGCTGCGGAGGCAGCGCTCGAGCGACTCGAGGATGGTGTCGGGGTCGACGTCCACCAGGTCGATGCCGACCTCGTCGTGGCCAGGAGACGCGGCGACGACCATTCGAAGTCCGCGCCACGCCGCCTCCAGCCGCGCGACGACGGGCTGGCCGAGCAAGGAGGTGGCCGCCGCGGCGACGGTGTGCCGGATCTGCTGGGCCGCATCGACCCGCGCCTGCACGTTGACGACGCCCTTTTGCGAGCGCCCGCCTCGCAGGGCGCTGACGAACGCGTCGAGGCCCGTCTTTGCGGTCATCTCGGGCCGACCCCCGGGGAGCTCGACCTTGGAGAAGATGTCGTCATCGCCTCCGGCGCTCTCGGGCGCCTCTGCCGTGGCCGGGGGGGAGGCTTCGGGCGGCTCGGGAGGCTCGGGGCGGTCGTCGGACGCCTCGGTCTCCTCGAGCTCGAAGCGATCGGCCAACCCACCCTTACCAACGATGCGCTCGACGCGAGCGCGGACCACCTCGGGTGCGAGGTCGGGCTCCTTGGTCAGGGCTTGCGCGAGGTCGCGGAGCTTTCGCAGCGGTTCGACGGCGTCGATCACGTCGTCGACGCGGAACGTGCGCGGTCGTTTGAACTGAAGCGGAACCGGACCCAAGGCCGCGTCTCCGAGCGATTGAGGGAGCATCACGGCCGCGTCGACGCCCAGTCGCTTCATCACGGTGGCGAAGCGCTCGCCCGACACGGGCACCTTCTGGCCGGTGGGAGAGGTCGTGAACGTCGCGGCTGCGAGCCATCGCCACTTTGGCATCCATGCGACGGTAGCAGGACTCGAAGGCGTTCCCAAGGTGGGCGACGGTGGGCGATGCTCGGGGCCGTGATGTCAGCCCGGTCCGTGGCCCTCGTGCTCTCGTGTGTGCTCCCCAGCGCTTGCTCGCAGGCGGCCTTCGGGCCCGATGACGAGGCGGCGATCCGGGCGGTGATGGACACGCAGCAGGCAGCGTGGAACGCCGGTGACATCGAGACGTTCATGGCGGGCTATCACCAGCGCCCCGACGTCGTGTTCACCTCGGGCGGCGCGATCCGGCGCGGCTGGGACGCCACCCTCTCGGCCTACCGAACCCGCTACATCGAGGGCGACGCGCAGATGGGCACGCTCGACTTCTCCGATCTCGACGTGCAGCCGCTTGGGGACTCCGCCGCGGTCGTGCTGGGCCACTGGGCGCTGCGCGACACGCCGCAGGCCGGACACGGCGTGTTCTCCTTGGTGTTCACCGAGGAGGACGGCGCGTGGAAGATCCTGCACGACCACAGCTCGGCCGCGCAGGAGTAGCTCAACTGGAAGGGATCGCGAACCGGCACCCGCTCAGCGCGTTGCGTCGGGCGGTGAGCGACGTTCAACCTTGGAGCTCGACCTCGCCGTCCCAAGCTTTGGGAATGGCGTCGAACTCGGGACCGACGTGGTCGAGGAGCTTACGAACCGGAAACGAGACCGAGTCGTCGTCACGAATGCCATCGAGGGCGACGAGGCGGAACTCGCCTGCGGGAAGGCGGCGGAGCACGTCGTCGGGCGCGCGGAGGAAGCGAAGCACGAAGTACTCGGCCCGGTACTCGGTGGGAGCCCCGAAGGCCGACCGAGATGGATGGGGGCCCCACCGGACGCGGATCCGCAGGGGCTCGAGATCGAAGTCCTCGCGGAGCTTGAGCGGCTCCATTTCTTCGGCGGCTTCTCGCGTTGCCGTGATGAGCCAGTCATCTTCTTCACCTGGCTCGACGTGCCCGCCGACCAAACTCCAATCACCCCACTTTGCGTGGCGATGGAGCAGGAGGAAGTCTCGCCCGTGGGACTGAAGCCGGATGAGCACGTACGCGATGTCGGAGTGCCGCATGGCTACTCCAGCATCTCGCCCATGGCCGCGCTCTTCGACCACGTCTCCAGCTTCTTGCCCTCGGTCACCCATTTGCGCAGTTCCTGAAGTGTATAGAACTTCGTCTTCAGCAGCGGCGCGCGCTTCCCCCGCCGAAACTTCTTCGCCATTAGAGATTCTGCGGTCTCGACGTGCTCGATATCGACGACGAATGCCAGGCCTACGTGGTTCGACTCGTCCTCTTTCTCACTCCACAGCGCGCCGATGTGGTGTAGGTCGCCGATGTCGCTCAGGTGCAGATCCTCCAGAATCCGATCCCGGAGTTGCGCTCGTGCCGCGTCCACGGTCGCCTGGCCTTCCTGCGCTCTGACGTG
Source organism: bacterium (assembly GCA_024742475.1). Classification (GTDB taxonomy): domain Bacteria; phylum Myxococcota_A; class Polyangia; order Nannocystales; family Nannocystaceae; genus CAJXVA01. Next base: position 114,396 of record JANSYI010000012.1, read on the forward strand.
GCAGCGGTGCCACAGCGTGTAGGTGCCAAAGCGCTCTTTCTTGGGGTCGTCGGGGGCGCGTTCGAAGAGGAGGAAGTCGCCCTCGTAGCGGAACGCGACGGCGGCAACGAGCTGAACCTGTTCGTCGTCGCGCTCGAGGCTGGAGCGGTTGTGGACCACGAATCCACCTGAGGACCGGTCGAGGAACGCTCGCGAAGCTTCGACGGAAAGTACCTGTTCGTCGCCGAAGGCGTCTGACACCGCGGTGGTCGGCACCGCAAGGATCTGCGGATCCGCCCAGGTCCTGAGGCGGGGAAGGAGCTCCTCCAGGAGTTCGATACCGGTCTGGAGCGGACCTTGGGAGGTCGTGGTGTCGAGTTGCGTCACCTCGAAGGACTCCGAATGCCGCGCTCGAACTTGCTCGAGGAGGTCGTTGTAGTTCGACAGCTCCCGCGGCTTCATGATGCTGCCTTCGCGTCGGATGAGCCGGCCGACATTCTCTCGTCGCATGGCTTCCTCCGGGTCGGCGGTCAGCAGCACGGTGTGGTCGGTCAGCTTCCGCCAGCGCTTCAGCAACATGAACTGCTCGAAGATCTCCTTCTCTTCATTCGACACCTGGCCCCGCTTGTACTGCAGCTCGAGCCACACGAGCGAGTCGAAGAAGCCGCGGTCCAGGAGCAAGAGCTCCGCCCGCGTGTCGAGGTTCGCGAGGACCTGCGCGAGCATGGTCGTGGAGGTCCAGACGTTGAAGAAGAAGTGCCCCTTCATCGCGATTGGGCAGTCGGCTGCCCGCTCCTTCATGACGGAAACCTCGAAGCCGGCTTGCTTCAGAAAGTCGTGAAGAACCCCCAGTTGGGTGCTTTTCCCGGCCTTGGGCGTACCGGCAAGCTCGAGCACGAACGGCCGCCGTGCTTGGCTGCGGACGAGTTCGGCAATCTCCTTCGCCTCTTCGAGCAGCTCCTCGCCGCGCTCCTGTGCGGACAGACCTGGATCAGACATCTGGCTCAGGATAGCCCACCAAATGCCGCTGAGCGGGCAGATACGTCCGCTAGGGACACTGGCTCCGTGGCCGGCTGCGGACTCGACAAGTTCGGGTTCATGTGCGCCAGGGCGTTGATTCTGTACTTGGAGGGCAGGCTCGTCCGGCCAATGCCTGGTCGAACGTAGCTCGTCGACGAGCTGCATCGTTCGCTTCGCGGAAGATACGCTTGGACCGGCATTCGAGCGCGATTGAGGGGCGCACTCGCCTTCGAAGCCGAACACGGTCGTGACTCGTGTGTGTCATCCTGGACGTACCGATGTTCGCTGCAATCGTGCTCTCGGCCGGGCTCGCCGCGGCCTCGCCGATCGCGGCGCCGGAGGCCGGGCCGCCGCCTCGGTCCCAGACCACGCGCACCGGTCGGGTCATGTTGGGGCTGCTGCCGCTTTCGTTTGCCGCCTACGGTGGCGTGCATACCTTCGGCGACGGGCTTCGCCAGGGCTGGATCCCCTGCAAGACGCCCCGCAATCCCTCGGTGGCCCGCGGCTTCGAGGTGGTGTTGTGCATCGGCCTGCCAGCCAAGGTCGAGCTCGTCGCGGCGGGCGCTCCGATGACCCTCGCGGCGTTCGGCACGAACGTGCTGGTGGCGGACGCGCTGGCACGCGGCGCAAAGCGCTGGCGCCGGCCAGCCGCGATCGGGGCGGTGGTCGGGGGCGCGACGCTCATCGCCGGAGGCGCATCGGCGGTCATCGTCTCGGTGGTCGCCGAGCCACCCGTGCTGCGCTCGGGTCAGGGGTGGGGCTGGCCGTTTTGGACGCACGTGCTGGTGGGGCAGGCTGGCGCGCTCGCCATGGCGGGCGGCGGCGCGCTCATCGGAGCCGGCGCTGCGCACCTGCGCCACGACGCGCAGCGCCGCGTTCGCGTCGCCCCGACGGCAGGGCCTGGGTTCGTCGTCTCCGGAGTGTTTTAGACGGTCCTCAAATAGGCCGACAGCGCTTCGCAAATCGTCTGCGGGTCGTGTTTTGCGATCGCTTCGAGGACGGATGAGGCGGCGTCTTGCATCGCGCGATCAACCTTGGTCTGAGCGCCGTCACGGTACGGATCGTCGTCCGCCAACTCGGCCGCCCGCGACGCCGTCATCGCCCAGCCGCGGGCGTCCACCATCCAACGCTGATAGTCGCCGCGGTCGCGGAGCTTCTCGCCCCCACGCCTCTCACTGAGCGTGACGTCGGACTCGGCGAGTTCCTCGAAGTCCGCGTCGTAGGCCGACAACAGCCACCGAGCTTCCTCGATGACTCTGGCCTTGGCAGGGGCGTACGGCATGGGGGAAGGAACTAGTAGCAGCCCGAGGAGAAACCCGACACGACGTCTCACTCGTCTTTTTCGCTCCTGGCGGCGTCGCCGAAACTTGCAGTACACCCGGTACAGCGGCGTTTCGGCTTCTACCCAGGAGCGAAAAATCCATCGCGATCCGCCCCGCCGGGTTTCACCACGGGCTGCTAGACCCGCTCGAGCACGGCGGCGGCGCCCAGGCCTCCGGCGGCACACAGGCCGAGCAGCGCGTGCTGCTTGCCCGAGTCGTGCAGCTCGTTGGCCATGGTGGTGACCATGCGGGCGCCCGTGGCCCCGAAGGGGTGGCCGATGGCGACCGATCCGCCGTGCACGTTGAGCTTGTCGTCGCCGACCATGCCGACGGCCTTCTGCCGGCCCAGGCGTGCCTCGGCGAAGGCGTCGGAGCGCAGCATCTTCAGCACGCTGAGCACCTGAGCGGCAAACGCCTCGTGGATGTCCACGAAGTCCATGTCGTCCATCGTGACGCCGGCGCGCTCGAGCGCCTTGGGCATGGCGATCGCCGGCCCCATGAGCAGCTGGTCGGTGGGGTCGACCGCGACGTACGACCACGAGCGGAACGCCGCGAGCGGGGTGTAGCCCAGGGCCTTGGCCTTCTCCTCGCTCATGAGCAGCACCGCCGAGGCGCCGTCGGTGAGGGGGCTCGAGTTGCCCGCGGTCAGCGTGCCGTCCTTGGCGAAGGCGGCGCGCAGCTTGGCGAGCTTCTCCACGCTGGTGTCGGCGCGCACGAGGCCGTCGGCCGTCACCGTCTTGCCGCTCGGCGTGGTGACCGGGGCGATCTCCTTGCGGAGGCGACCCGAGGCGATTGCATCCGCGGCGCGGTGGTGCGACTGCACGGCGAAGTTGTCCTGAGCTTCGCGCGTGATCTGGTTGCGCGACGCCATCTTCTCGGCCGACTGCCCCATGGTCTCGCCCGTGGACCGCTCGGCGATCTTGGGCATCTTGGGCAGGATCTCGGTGATCGGCATCAGCTGGCTGAGCACGCCGAGGTAGTCCATCGGCGTGGACTTGCCCATGGCGAGGGGCCCGAGGGTGCGCACGACCTTCTGCGGCAGCTTGAGCTCGGCGTTGGACGTGGAGTCGGAGCCGCCGGCGATGAGCACGTCGGCGTCACCGCGCTCGATCGCGGCGACGGCGTTGGTGATCGACTGAAGCCCCGAGGCGCAGGCGCGGGTGACCGTGTACGCCTCGACCGAAGGCGGCAGGCCGAGCTCGAGCGCCAGCTCGCGACCGACGTTGGGTGCGGCCTGCGGGAGGATGACCCCGCCCCAGACGATGCCCTCGAGCTCGTGCCGGGGCAGGTCGGTGCGCTGGATCAGCGAGTTGACGACCGACGCTCCCAGGGCGATGGTGTCCATCTCCAGGAAATCGGTGAATGCCTTGATGAAGGGGGTACGGACGCCGGAGACGATGACGGCGCGACGGAGTGTCTTTGACATGATGAGGGTTCCTTTCGGCTCGCGCTAAGAACGTAGCTCGAGGCAACAGAGCGAGCGGCCCCGGCGGGGCTGCGCAGCGGGAGAGACAGTCAGGTCGGCGGGCAGAGATGCCCCGCCCAGCCTCTGGAAGGAGCCCTCACCCTGAAGGGGCTCCTGGAAGAGGCGTACGGCAAGCATCACGCGCCGACGAGCGCGCCACCGCAGACGCGCAGGACCTGGCCGGTGAGGCCGACGGCGCCGGGTGTGGACAGAAAGGTGATCGCATCGCCGACGTCGCGGGGCTGGCCGCCTTGCGAGAGGTTGCTGAGGCGGCGCGCCGCTTCGCGAATCATCACGGGGATGGCTGCGGTCAGCCGGGTCTCGATGAAGCCGGGCGCGATCGCGTTGACCGTGATGCCGCGGGCCGCCGCGATACGGCTGAGCTGGCGGGTGTAGCCGATGACGCCGGACTTCGACGCGGCGTAGTTGGTCTGGCCCATGTTGCCCGCGATGCCCGCGACCGAGGAGAGCAGCACGAGCCGGCCGCCGTCACGCATGGGTCCGCCCAGCAGCGCTTCGGTGATGCGCACGACCGCTGAAAGGTTGATGTCGATCGCTTGGTCCCACTTGTCCTCGGACATGCGGGCGATCGTCTTGTCACGGGTGACCCCGGCGTTGTGCACGACGATGTTGACGCCGCCGTGGCGCTCGGAGAGGGCGTCGGCGATCTCCTGGGGCGCGGACTCGGTGGAGACGTCGACCTGCAGCGTGGAGCCGCCGATGCCGTGGGCGACCTGGCTGCACAGCTGCGCGTCGCCAGGTCGGTCGAGGCAGACGACATGCGCGCCCTCGTCGGCCAGCAGCTTGGCGGTCGCGGCACCGATGCCACGCGCGGCTCCGGTGACCAGCGCGACCTTGCCGTCGAGCGGGCGCGTCCAGGCGGGCTCTCCCTGCGCTGCGGCGGTGGCCGAGATGGTCAGCGGCTGACCCGAGACGAACGCGGATCGCTTCGAGAGCAGGAAGCGCAGCGGGCCCGCGATGCGGTGCTCGGCGCCGTCTTCGACATAGAGGACGTGGGCGGTGGATCCCCGCTTGCCGAGCTCCTTGGCGAGGCTGCGCGCGAAGCCTTCGAGGCCGGCTTGCGCTGCGCCGGCGCGCGCGTCTCGGCGGGTGGCGGGCGGACGGCCGAGTACGACCGCGCGGCCACCGGGTGCGATCTGCTTCACGAGCGGGTGGAAGAAGTCGTAGAGCGATCGCAGCTCGGAGGGGGTGGTGACGGCGGTGGCGTCGAAGACCAGCGCACCGACGCGTCCGCCGTGCAGCTCGTCGCCGGGCTCGATGCGCACGGCGGGGCGGCCGAACGCCTCACCGGGTGCTGCAAAGGCCGCGTCGAGGCCGTCGTGGGTCACCAGGCACGAGGCACCGGCGCGGGTGAGCGTGCCGGCGAGCGCTTGGGCCAGCGGGGCATTGCCAGCGGCACCCACGATCACGCGGACGTCGTGCAGCGGGCGCTCTTCCATGGGCCCCTTGGCGCGCGCGAGCTTGGGAGGGACGGGGACGGGCAGGCCCAGGGACTTGATGACCTTGCGGGCGGGTTCGTTCTGGAGGAGGAAGTCGTTCATCGTTGAATCTCGGTTCGAGCCCCAAAGGGGCGACCGTTTGGGGGGAAGCGAAGGGCGGCCTGGACGGCCGCAGCGAAGGGGGCCTTTGCGAAAGGCCCCCTATGGGCGAGTTTCGAACTTGCCCACGAGGTAGGCCGGGCCGCCGGGGGCGTCGCCGACGTAGACGGTGCGGCCTTGCTCGGTGGTCTCGCCCAGGTACACGCCGACGGCGTGGGGGAGGACGAGCGGCTCGGTGAACTGCACGTCGAAGGACTGCAGTCGGTGAATGGATCCGGCGAAGAGGGTGCGCTGCAGGCTCTCGATCGTGCGCGCCATGGTGCTGAAGCCGTGCAAGATCGTGTTGCGAAAGCCGAACGCTTTGGCGTATGGGCCGACCCAGTGCACCGGGTTGAAGTCGCCGGTGAGCTTGGCGAAGTCGAGGCCGGCGTCGGCGCGGAGCTTCCACCGCGCGAGCTCTTCGGCGTCGTGCGGCACGCGGGCCTTCTCCTTCTTCTTGGCCTTCTCGCCGCGGGAGGGTCCGGCGGCGCCCTTCTTCTCGCGCGTCTTCTTGTCGTGCACGACGATCGCGTAGAGGTCGGCGACGAGCGCGTTGGGCGTCTCGTCGGTGTCCGTGACCACGCGCTGGTGCAGGACGGCGCGGCGGCCGTTGTCATCGATGCCCTCCAGGCGCGCCCTGGCCCGCAGGGGCACCCCGGCGGGCAGGTGCTCGTTGATCTGGATCTTGCAGCCGCCGTTGAGGACCTTCAGCAGCGGGTAGGGGACGCCGGTGAGCGTGCGCGAGGCCAGCGGGAACGACCACTGCGGGAAGAGGTGCGCAGGCACCAGCCCCTTGTAGGCCGACGGGTCGCCGCCGACGTGGCGGACGTAGTCCTTGATGAGTGCGGCGGGGAGCGGATCGACGGTGCCGATCAGCTCCTCGCTGGGGGTCTGAAAGTGCCCCGGGGGGCTCTTGCCCTGGCGCAGGGCGGCCCACGCGACGCCGGCGAGCGTCTTGATGACCGGGCCCTGCGCAAGGACGTGTTTGGTGGAGACGGCCACTACTGTGCTGCCTCCGCCGAGGGGCTCTCGTCGAGGGACGCGAGCAGCTCGGCCCCGGTGTTCTGAATGAGGTCGTGCCAGTGCCTGCAGCGGGGCTCGGCCCTACGCAGGTAGCGCTCGAGCACGGGCTTGCGATGCGGGAACGCCTTGGCTTGCTCGAGCAGGACCTCGACGATGGCCACGTCGGTGAGCAGCTGCGTGAGCCGCTCGGCGTGCAGCATGGCGTAGGAGAAGTCGCGCTTGGGGTCCCAGTCCTTGAAGAAAGCCTGGCTCCACTTGGCCATCGGCAGCTCGCCGAGGGTGCGCATCTTGTCGGTGGCCGTCTTGCGGATGAGAAACTGCTGCGCATCGAGGCTGAGCCACTGCAGCTTGGCCACGCGTCGCTCGAGGGGGCTGCGGGCCGAGAGGCTGCGCCAGCGGGCCTGCGCGAGGTCGCGAACGAAGCGCTGCGGCGCCTTCATGATGCCGCCGAGCGTGTCCTTCATGGCCATGAGCGCCTGAATCTGGCTGGTGCCCTCGTAGATCGGGAACACCATCGCGTCGCGCAGCAGCTTCTCCGCGCCGTACTCGACCGTGTAGCCGTTGCCGCCGTGGATTTGGATACACATGCGGGCGTGCTCGACGGACTTCTCGGAGGCGATGTACTTGAGCAGCGGGGTGATGCGGCGCGCCTCGTTGCGCAGCCTCTTGCCGCGCTTGCGCTCGGCCTCGGACGCCTCGGTGGAGTCGCCGTGTAGCATGGCGCCGAGCTCGGCCTTCTGTCCGACCTCCTCCTGCATGGCGCCGTACATCGCCAGGGCGCGAATGCCCTCGATGTCGGTGCGCATCGCGTCGAGGTAGTCGGCGATCATCTCGTGTTTGTCGATGGTCTTGCCCATGGACGGGCGCTCGGCGGCGTAGGCCTTGGCCTTGCGGTACGAGGCCTCCATGACGCCCAGCGACTCGAACGCCACGCCGAGGCGGGCGTTGTTCATCAAGAACAGCATGTAGCGGAACCCCTCGCCTCGCTTGCCGATGAGCTGCGCGGGCGAGCGGTCGAAGGTGAGCGCGACGGTGGGCGATCCGTGGTGACCGAGCTTTTCTTCGCAGCGGTCGATGGTGACGGTGCGGACGCGGTTGCCGTCTTCGTCCTCGTGCCAGGCGGGCACCAAGAAGAACGAGAGCCCGCCCAGCCCCGCGAAGGGGTCGTCGGGGTCGGTGGCCGTCTCGGTGCGGGCGATGACGAAGTGATACTTGCCGTGGCCGGAGGTGATGAAGATCTTCTGGCCGCTGACGAACCAACTGCCGTCTTCGTCCTGCTCGCCGACGCAGCGCAGGCGGGCCATGTCCGAGCCTGCGTCGGGCTCGGTGATGTCCATCGCGCCCCACGCGTCGCCGCGGCCGATCTCCTCGATCTCCTCCTGGAAGCGGGTCTGCACGATCTCGCCCTCGACCACCTTGGTGGTGCCCTCGTGCATGGAGAACACGAGCATCGCCAGGGCCATGCCCCCGTGAAAGCCGTAGTGCGTACCGACCGAGACGTCGGCGCGGGCCATCATCTCGGCGTTGATGAAGTAGCTCAGCAGCGGGCAGTTCATGCCGCCAAACTCGCGCGGGAGCGTGAGCCAGTGCATGTCCAGGCCCTTGAGCTTCTCGAAGATCTCGTCGAACTGCGGGGCGCACACGGCCTCACCGTCCTCGAGCTTCACGCCGTGCTCGTCGATGTCGAGCGAGTGCGGGGCGACCTCTTCGGCGACGAACTGACCGAACATCTCGGAGATGTCGCGGTAGATCGAGACCGCCTCTTGCGTGTTGGCAGGGGCGGCTTCGTCATTGGGGTTGCGCTCGGTGGCGGCGACGAGCGCGTCCCAGTCGAGGCCTTCGTCGAAGTAGAACTGAAGGTCGTCGTTGTCGGTGAAGAAGTTGGGCATCACGAACTCCGGGGCAGAGCCGCAGGCGTTGCGGGCTCGGGAAGGAACAGGGCGGAACGGGCCACCCGAAGCACCTCGTCGAGGAGGCGGGGTTGAATCGCTTCGGACGACGAAGACTCGCCGCCCAGCACGGGTCCGACCACCGCGTGCACGGCGATGGTGGAGAGGATGAGGTTGATGACCGCGCTGACGTAGGCCTCGGGGTCGACGTCGGGGTGCACACGGCCTTGGGCTTGGCCCTTGCGGATGTAGCTGGCGACGACCTCGGTCCACGGCTGCACGTGCTTGCGCACGAGCGGGCCCATCTCGTCGGGCCTATCGAGCAGCTCGCGGAGCAGGACGCGGGCGCGGTCGGGGTCTTCGCTGAAGAACTTGATCGTCTCCTCGCCGATCGCGTCGAACTGCTCGTGGCCCGAGGTGGCCGCGCGGAGGATCTTGGGCACGACCTCGTTCCAGTGCTCGAGCATCTGCTCGAGGACGGAGCGCCGAAGGTCGTCCTTGGAGGGGAAGTGATAGAGGAGGGACGGCTTGCGAATGCCGACCGCCTTGGCGATGTCCTGCAGCGAGGCACCGACGAAGCCGCGGGCCGCGAACAGGCGCGTGGCCTGCTCGACGATCTGCGCCGCCATCCCCTGCCGGGGTGGACTCTTGCGCGATTGCGCGCTATCTGACCGTTGGGAAGGCAATGGACTACCGCTCGGACGGTAGGCATCTACCACTCGGTAGGCGGTGGTGCAAGCGTCCGCGCGACGGCGCCCGGGCGTGCGGGGGGCGGGCTGCGCGCCTCACCCCTTCGAGGGCGTGAACAGCCGGTCCACCGCGGCGGTCGACAGCGGCTGCCCACCCAGCGATGCCCGGACCGCGGACTCGACGAGGGGGGCGTGGTCGGCGTCCAAGGCGTAGACGCTGACCTCGACCGTGTTGCCTTCGCGTCGCTCGACCTTGGGTGCGTGCACGACCGAGGCCCAGTGACAGCGCACGGCGGCCTGGATCACGTCCCGCTTGAGGCTGGAGAAGTCCTTGCCCGCGGGCGCCTCGATGACGAACGCGTGCACGTGGGCGCCGGAGAGGCTTTGGGTGCGGCGTAGCGTCTGGTGGATGATCTTGCCGTAGGGCACCACGGCTTCGTCGCCTTGGCGGGTCTGCACCACCAGCGAGCGCATGCCGACCTCCAAGACCCGACCCTCCACGTCGCCCACCTTGACCTGGTCTCCTTCGCGGCAGGAGCCGCCGAAGCGGAACGCCACGCCGCTGATCACGTCGTACAGAGGAGCCCAGCCGAAGGCGACGAGCGCCGCGAGCACGAGCACGGCGACGTACCCCACCCGCAGGTACAGCAGGGTGAGACTCGCGGCCGCGTAGGCCACCAGCACGGTCAGACCGAGCACCGGTGCGAACCGACGCAGGGTCTCGCGGAGCCGCGTGGGCACCGGCAAGACCCGGACCAAGAACCCCAGCATGCGCAGCCCGGCGAACAGCGCCACCGCGCCGACGGTGAGGACCGTCAGGTCGAGCACGAAGCGGAGCAGCGTCTGAATCATGCCAGCATCCCCTGTTCGCGGAGCGTGTCGGTGACCAGATGGGCGACGAAGCGATCGACGTGCATCACGTGGCGCGCGTCACGGCGTACCAGGCCCATGCGGGTGAGCGCCCCGATGTCGGCTTCGAGCTCGGCGGTCGGCAACCCGGTGATCCGCTGCAGTCGCCGCATGGTGACCTGCTTGTGCACCACCAGCTGCACGAGCAGCGCCGACAGCTCGACGCGGAGCTGTTCGATCGCCTCGGTTCGGGGACGTCGCGGCCACCGCATCATCAGCGTGTTGCCGTCGACCTTGTCGATGTGCGCCAGCCATGCCCGCAGCGCCACCGCGACCAAGCCCCCCGAGTAGTCGAAGTAGCGGGTAAACAGCCGCGCTTGCTGCCAAGGCGCGAGCTCTTCTTCGGGGGTGCCTGCGAGGTCGAAGTCGATGCCGGTGCTGCCGTGCCGAAGCGAGATGATCGACTTGAGGGTCTCGGCCGGCAGCGGCTCGCACTCGACGACGGCCAGCGCCGACTCGGACAGCCGCATGAAGTGCTCCAGCACCCGCCATGCGTGGGTGTTGAGGTTGGCGATGAACAGGCACCGTTGTCCGTGCGCCTCGATGAACCCCGCGAACACCTCGAGCACCGCCATCCCATTGGGGCTGCGCTCCCACCAAAGCTCGAGGTCGTCGAACACGAACACCGCGCCGTCGGGAGCCTTGGCGATCAGCTCGCTCGGTGTGCCGCGCTCCTCGAGCTCACCTTCGAGCGCGAGCCGCAGCGCACCGGGTTCGATGGTCCCGCCCGGTGGGGGCGAGATTCGATAGGTGGGGCGGCGGGCGAGGAACTTGGACGTGAGGACCTGGCACAGCGCCGTCTTGCCCGACCCCACCTCGCCGACGATGAACAAGCCGCCGTGGCCTCCGGCCTCGTGACGCTTGACGGCGGCCTTGATCCGCGCGAGCTCGCTCTGCCGTCCCACCCAGAACGTCTCGCTGATCGTCGCTTGGCCGGAGAACAGCTGCCGATAGTAGAAGGGCAGGGCGCGCAGCAGGTCGCCGCCAGGCGCCAGGCCCTGCGTGAGCGCCGAGATCCGGTCCACGACGGTCGCCGCAGTCCCGGCCGCGGTCAGCCGCAGGCGGCGAGCCAGCAGGACCCCAGTGCTTCGCCGATACAGCAGCGCGACGAACGTGCGCTTGGCGTAGCCGGAGACCTGCGCCAAGCTCTGGCGGACGCGTGAGACCGCTTTCTGGCTGCCGCGGGTGCGAATGTAGACCGAGAGGTTGTCCGATCGGCTGGTCAGCGCGTAGGGGGCCGTCTCTTCGCGGAGGGTGTCGAGCAGCCCGGCGACCCGGGTCGCGAACGTGTTGCTGGTGGTCCGAAGCACACCCAGCTCGGTGTCGAGGCGGCGCGCCCCTTCGATGGCGACGGAGATGACCTGCTTGCGGAAGTCCTGGTTGCTCCAACCACCGGCGGCTTCCATGTCGCCGACCGTGAAGCCCAGCAGGCGGACGACGTCGCGGGCGACGCCCACGGTGCGCTGCTCTTGCAGCGGGAGTCCCGAGATCTCTTGGTTGATGACGTCGATGAACTCGGTCTCGATCAGGTACTTGACCAGTGGCCGCACCGACACCGTGACCTCGTCGCCCTCGGTGGAGATGCCGCTCTCCAGCGACGCGATCGAGTCGTCGCTGAGCGTGGTAGCGGTCTCGGGAAGGTCCTCGATGCAGCCGTCGACGTCGCGCGCCAACAGCTCGAGCACCGTCTGGCCGTCGAACTTGGCCCGCAGCTCTCGCTCGCTGGGGGTCTTGGGCTCTTTGCCCGCGCGGGCGTCGTCGACGAACGAGAGCAGCGACGTGTGGAGCTTGACCCCGTCGGTGAGGACCGAGTCCTTGAGCTGCCCGGTGACCTCGACGCGGGCCTTGTGGGCGAGCGCGGCGAAGCGGTGCTGGAACGCCGCAATCTGCAGCCCGAGCAGCGCGCGGTGCAGCAGCAGGCGCTGATGATGTTCCCATGGCTCGGCCGCGTCTCGAAGCGCCTCCAGGCGACCGGCGGCCTTGCGCGGAAGCTTGCGGTCGCGACGGACGAGTTCCCCGATGTCGATCCTTCCGAGATCCGACGCGAACCCCTGGCTCGTGTCGTGGGTGCGACGCGCCAAGCGGGAGCCGGTGCCCTCGGCCAGGTCCTGCGCGAGCTCGATGGCGGCGTCCACGTGAGAGAGGAGCTTGGTCTTGCGGGCCTCGACCACGTCCGCGTCGGCCTCGCGGCGCTCGATCAGCGTGGCCAGCTTGCTGAGCTCGGTGGCGGTCTCGTTGAGGATCTTGCCCAGCTGGACCGCGAGGCGGTGGCTGCTGGACTGGACGCTGCGCAGCCACTGCTCGAGCAGGTCGGCCGCTGCGCCGTGCACGTACCAGCGCGCAAGCGCGCCGACCGGGGCGGCGTAGCGCGGCTCTCCTCGCCGTAGCGCAGCCCAGAACCGGCGTCGTCGCTTGAACCGCCGGACCGATCGAGAGTCCCGGCTGGTCGCCCCGAACGTCTCCTTCTTGCTCGACACCGTGATGGTCTTCGGAGCGTCACTCGCCAGCTTGGCGAGCCCATCGACGAACCTGCCCAGCTTGGCCTGCAGCGTCTTGGTCTGCGATGGCAGGACCTCCTCCTCGTAGGTCGCGACCAGCTTGCGGGCCTGAAAGAGGAACCCGCCCTGGGCTCGACCCGCGGGCTTGCGTGCACGGGCGGGGTCGGACTCCTGCAGCCCCTTGCGCATGATTTCGAACTGCCGGTCGACCAGCGCCCGGACGTCGTCGAGGAGCGCCTCTTGGCGGGCGAGCAAGGGGGCGAACCCGTCGCGAAACAAGGTGTCCGAGAGCTTGCCAAACGTCTCGGCGAACTTGGCCGCCGGCGCCTCGAGGACCGGCGGCTCGGGCAGTTTCAGGGGCCGCAGGTCGGCCGCGCTGGCCTGCGCACGAGCCAGCGCCTCGGCCGCGGATCCGGCCCCGGTTCGATGCATCACCGGGAGGACCTCTTCGAACAGCGACGACCCCGCGAGCAGCAGCGTGGTGCCGAGGCTGGCCACCAGATCGTCGATGCGCGCGAGCGCCTTGGTGTCGAAGCGCTGCGCGGCGGGAAGGCCGAGTACGACGAGGTCGGCGTCGCCCGATTCCTGCCGTACCGTGCTCTCGAAGCCGTGCTGTCGCGAGGGGCTGGCGACGACCTTGACCTTGGCCTCGACCCGCGCGTCGGCCAGCACGCTACGCATCGCGTGCAGGAGGTCGTCGGAGAAGGAGGTGTCCTCGCTGACCAGCAAGAAGCGCAGCTGGGCGCCCTGCCAGTGCTCGAATCGGGTCAGGAACCGCATCAGCGCGAGGGCGAGCGCGACGTTGCCCTGGTGCGGCCGCCACCAGATGTCGACCCGTTTGCGCTGCCCCCAGCCGCGCTCGGCGTCGTAGTGCAGGGCCAGCACGTTGAAGTCGAGCCGCACGGTGTCGCGGATCAGATCGGTGAATCGGTCGCCCTGCTTGCGGTCGACGTCCCAGTCGAGCAGGACCGTGTTGGGGTCGAGCCCGGTGAATCCGTGGTGCCGGCAGGCGGCCGACACCGTCTCGTAGAAGTCTTCGCTGACGGTGCGGCGCCGAAACACGCCGACGAGGTTGTCGTCGTCGTCGACCCCGGCGGCCGCCTCCTGCTTGGTGGCGACGAGCTCGAAGTCGGTGAGCAGGCCGTTGCCGGTGATGAGCGCCTTGGAGAGGTCGAGCAGCTCGGGGCGGGTGGGCGAGCCCGCGTGCGAGAACATGAGCACGTTGGGCCTCCAGTTGCGCCGCTGGCCTCGGCCCTGGCTGAGCCGGTGCAGGCCGGCCCGCACGATCGACGACCAGATGCCCTCCCAGGTGTCGCCCGCGTCGAGCGTGAGCTGGCGGCGCTTGAGGAACAGGAATAGCACCGACAGCAAGATCGTCGCCCCCGCCATCGCGGCGAAGTCGAGCTGGATCATCACCAGGATGCAGGTGACTGCTCCAATGACGCTGACCAGCCGCGGGATGCGGAACTGAGGGCGGAAGTCGGGGCTGGCCCAGCTCTCGATCGCCGAGCTGATGTTGAGGAAGCCGTAGGTGGCCAGGAAGACCATGGACACCACGCGCGCGATGGCGTCGAGCTCGGCGATCAGGATGCCGCCTTCGCCGATTGCGAACGCCAAGAGCAGGGCGTTGCGCGGCTCGTTGTTCTTGCCGTGCCCCTTCGCGAAGAACCGGGGCGTGATCGAATCGATCGACAGCGCCTGCAGGATGCGCGGCGCCCCGAGGATGCTGCCCAGCGCCGACGAGAGCGTGGCGCCCCAGATGCCCGCGATGACCAGGGACGGGATCCAGGCGATCTCGACCAGGATGTTGGTGTTGGCCGCCATCTGGGCCGGGTCGACCCGGTAGGCCAGGAACACCGCCAGGCCCAGGTAGACGACCAAGCCGAAGCCGATTGCGGCCATCGTGCCGACCGGGATCGCCCGCTTGGGATCCTTGAGGTCGCCCGACATGTTGACCCCCGCCGTGAAGCCGGTCACCGCGGGAAAGAAGATGCCGAAGATGACGCCCAGGCTCGGCCCGCCTTCGACCATCTCGACGTGCGCGTCGGTCGGCGTCGGCGTGCTGCCGCCGGCGAACACCGAGACGAGCGACAGACCGATCAGAACCAAGATCAGGTACTGGGTCTTGATTGCGAACGCCGTGGAGATCAACGTGACCAGGGTCAGCAAGACCACGGTGATCGTGCCGGCGATGCGCACGTTGGCCGGGGTGAGCTCGAGGTCGATGAAGGCCAGGAAGCTCTCGCAGAAGCCGATGACGTAGAGGCTGATGGAGAACGACAGCCCGACGAAGAGGGCGAGGCCCAACGTGCCGCCGATCGGCAGACCCAAGCTGCGCGAGACGATGTAGTAGGGCCCGCCGGCGCCCACGTTCTTGTCGGTGGCGATCGAGCTGATGCTCAGCCCGGTCGTCACCGAGATGACGTGCGCGACGGCGATGACCCCCAGCGCGGTCCACATCCCGCCGTTACCCACGACCCACGGCAGTCGCAGGTACATGATGACGCCGAGGATCGTGAGGATCGACGGCGTGAAGACTCCACCGAACGTGCCGAACTTGTCGTCCTTGCTCATGCGTGGGCGGCCAGCGCCGCACCCCCATGGTGCCCGGGACGCGTGTAGGCGTGCATGGCCCGAGGGAGCATTGCTCGCCTGAGCAGTTGGGCGGGACTACGTTCGGTACGCTCGAGCGCACGGCTGTCGGGGTCCCGCGAGCTTTGCGCGGCCTCGCTGCTACCCGGCGATGAACACCCCGCGGAGATCTTCGGTGCGGGAGATCGCCGTCGTCGAGTTCGGGGTCTCGCGAATCGAGGTGGCGCGGAATTGGTAGTACTGCCCCGCCTCGAGGGCAGGCCCTGCGTAGGGAACCTCGACCACATCGGAGCCGGTCACCCCGGGGATCTCGAGGTCTTGCCAGACGAGCTCGCCGAACGCGTCGAAGACCAGGACCTCGTAGCGATCTTCGGAGGAGTCGTCGGCGAAGACGAAGGTGGGCGTGCCGCTGACGACTTCGGGCACCTGTGCGCCCGGGGAGACGACGTCGAGCCCTTCGGTGATCTTGAACGACTTGGCCAGGTCGACGTCGACATTGCCCACGTCGATCTCCACGATCGCCGTGCCCGCGATCGAGGTGTCGGGGTCGCGGACGAGGGCGTCGTTCTCGAAGGCGGCGAGCACCTTGTAGCGACCCTCGGGCACACCCTCGATTTCGAACGCTCCCTCGACCGACGGTGCTTCGGGCGCTTGGGGTGCGCGCAGCCCCTTGGGAACCGGCCCGCGCTCGAGGTTGTCGTTGTAGAGCGAGTTGGGGATGAGCACGACGGAGGTGGCGCTGCCTCCGGGCGCGTTGACGATGTTGACCGAGCCGCGCACAGCCGCCGTCGCCGCGCCGTCGCCCGTCTCGAGATCGGCGTCCTCGACATCGGCGTCACCGTCGACGCTCGCGGGCAGGACGTCGAGTCCGCCGCGGTAGCCGACCATGGTGTGGGGTCCGGCGGGCACGTTGAAGACGGTGTAGTGGCCGTCGGCGTCGGCGATGGCGTAGCGAGACGCCTCGTCAGCACTCCCTTCCGCCACGACGAGCGTGCCGCCAGGGCTGTCGCCCCGGACCACCCCGGAGACGGTGCGTCCTCCGCTTTGGGCCGAGGGGAGCAGGAGTAGGCCGACGTCCGTGCTCGGGTTTTCGATCACCCATCGATCGGGCTCCCCGTCCTGCGACGCTGCTTCGCTCACCGCGTCGGCTGCGTTGATCGGGATGGCCGGTCGCAAGCCGCCGGGGAAGGGCTGGTAGTCCGCGGCCGTCGCAAAGAGCGTCCAGGTGTCGGTGCCCGAGATCGAGCCGTCGTCGTTGCGGACTGCGGTCACCGTGATGACGTAGCGGCCATCCGCGTCTGAGACCGAGACGGAGCCCACCGGCGTGCCGGTGGCGTCGAGGGCGGTGACGTGCGCGCCTTCGATGGGCTCCTCGCTGAGCGCGTCGAGCACGATGCCGCGCAGCTCGATCGGCGCCGCGCAGATGTGGGCGTCGCCGCTGCGTTCGCAGGCGTATCCGTCTGCGCAGGCGGGCTCATCGTCATCATCGGTGTCCGCAGCGTCGTCTGCGTCGGGCTCGCAGGCGTCTCCCTCCCCGGGAACCTCGCCGTCGGTGTCGCCCGAGGCGTCCACGTCCTTTTCCCCACATGCGCACACGAGTACCGCCGCTGCGCACCACGTCAGAACGGATCGTGCCATCACGAAGACGGACCGACCGACGCGACGAAATTCCAACGCGACCGCGTTGGAATTGGGACGTCCGAGGTTGTCTGGTGGGGGTGATGCGGACGTGGGCCATCAGCAGTCTAGTTCTTCTTGCCACCTCGGGATGTGGTGGCTCGAGCACACCCGCGACCTCGGAGACCGACGATTCGGGCACGTCGCTGACGACCATGTCGGCCTCGGAGACGACCCCGAGCTCGTCCGACACCCCGACCTCGACGACTCTCGATTCGGCCTCGGCCTCGTCCGACGGGCCGACGACGACGGGCACGGACACGTCCGGCTCGGGCACCGCCTCCGAAGGGAGCGGCAGCTCGACCGGCGTCGCGAACACCTCCGACACTGCCAACGACCCGGAGAACCCGCTCGACTGCGGGGGGACCGTTTACGCGTGCGGCAACGGGGTCGACGACGACATGGACGGCCTGGTCGACCTCGACGACCCCGAATGCACCGGGCCGTGCGACGACGACGAGGCGTCCTTCGCCACCGGACTGCCCGGCGACAACATGGACTGCAAGCAAGACTGCTTCTTCGACGGCAACAGCGGCCAAGGTGACGACGGCTGCATCTGGAACCTCCGCTGCGACCCGGAGAACCCCGGGGCGAACATCGGCTGCGAGTACACGGGCAACAACAACTGCGAGAACGAGAGTCAGGCGAGCTGGGACCAGGAGTGCATCGACTTCTGCCTGCCGTTCGTGCCGCCGGGTTGCGACTGCTTCGGCTGCTGCATCGTCGACACCCCCGAGGGGGAGGTCAGCATCTTCCTCAACTCCGATGAGGACGGGGAGTGCTCGCTCGACAACCTCGAGGCGTGCGAGTCGTGCACCTTCAACGACAACTGCGGCAACCCCTGCGATGGGGAGTGCGAGCTGTGCTTCGGACAAGACGAACTCCCGCCCGAGTGCGACACCGCCGAGTGTGACTTCGGCGACCCGTGCGAGAGCGTCTCGGACTGTCCCAGCGACTGGTACTGCCTGCAAGGCTGCTGCCTGCCGCCCCCGCCGGGGTAGTTGTTCGGTCCCGCGCCGTGTGAGACCGTCACGACCCGATGCTCTCGCACTGGCTGCTCGCCCTGTGGGTCACCGCCGCACCCCAGGTCACCGTGGACGACGACGCCAGGGTTGATGCCGACGGTGTGGCGCGGGGCGTCGAGGGACGACTGGGTGCAGACGCCGAGGCGTGGACCATCGAGGTCTCGGCGGCCGAGGGCGGCGCGAAGATCTCGGCGCGCAGTCCCGGGCGGGCAATCGTTGCGCAGGCGGTGTCGCTGCCGAGCGGCGCGTCGATCGAAGAGCGCACGATCATGGTCGCCTCGGCCGCCGCATTCGCGATCGAAGCCGCGCCCGGCCAAGAACAGCCTGCATCGGACCACGACCCCGACCTGCCCGCGACGGCGAACGCCGACCACGTCGCCTTCATCCCGCCTTGGTGGATCGCGGCGCAGGGGCACGCCGCCGTGGGTCTGGGGCCGCTCGACCCATCCGGAGGCATCGCGCTCGATGCGGGGCGGTGGCTCGGTCCTCGCCGGCATGTGCGGGCGTCCGCGTCGGTGGGCTGGGTACACGCCCGCAACGAGCCGCTGACCGTGCACGCCGTCCGACCTGGGGTCCAAGTCGACGCGGGGGCGGCGCTGTGCGAGAAGACGTGGCTCGGCGCGGGGATCGGCGTGGGCGCAGTGGGGGGGTGGGCCTTCGACCGCGCGCGTGCGAGCGCCTGGGCGCTCAGCCTGCGGGTGCCCGTCACGCTCGATGTGGTCCTCGGTGGGCCGGTCATCTTTCGCGGCTCGGCCGGCGTGGACGTACAGACCCCCTCGCTGCGGTTTCGTGGCGCTTCGAGGGCGTTGCGGTGGGGCACCGTCCGCCCGTTCGCAGCGGCCGCGCTCGGTCTGCGCTTCGGATGAACCGCATCGGTTGGAATCGGACCTCTGGGTTCGGTCCAAGCGATGAGGATGTCCGGTACCCTGACCTGGCCGATGGCAGTGACGCTCGACGCCGACCCCGCCGCTTTGTTGGCCGGGGTCCGGCGAGGCGATGCCGCCGCACAAGCCGAGTTCTTCGAGCGGCACAAGGACGCCGTCGCGCGGCAGGTCATGCGCATGACCGGGGACGCCTCGTGGGTCGACGACATGGTGCAGGACGTCTTCGTGGCCGCCTTCGCCGGGCTCTCCTCGTTTCGCGGCGATGCGTCCGTCGCCACTTGGCTTCACAGGATCACGATGAACAAGGTCCGCAACGCCTGGGATGCGCACCGGCGCCGGGCCGCGCGCGAGGCCAGGGTCGCCGTCGCCGAACCGGTCGACCACCACCCCCCCGACGAGGAGGTCGCCGCCCAGCAGCAGCTGGCCAAGTTCTATGCGGCGCTGGGCGAGCTCCCCCCAACCTACCGAGACGCGTTCGTTTGCAGGGTGATCGAGGAACTCTCACTCGAAGAGACGAGCGAGGCGCTCGGGGTGGCGGTGAGCACGGTGTCGTATCGAGCCCGGCGAGCGGAGGTCCTGCTGCACGAGGCCTTGGGCCTGGAGGTCGGGCGATGACGGAGCGACATCCCCAGTTCGAGGCGCTCGTCGACCGAGCGCGGCGTCAACCCGCGCCGCCACTGACGGTCACCCATGCGGACGTTCGTCGCGCGTCGGTGCGGCGGATCGGGTGGAAGGTCGCCGTGGTCAGTCTTGCTGCTGCGTTGCTCCTTGCGATCGCGTGGTCGTCGAAGCCGGTGGCGCCGCGAGAGGAGGCGCCACCGGCAGCGGCCGACCGGGTACCGGGCTCGGTGTCGATGCATGTCATCCCCGACCTCGAGCCTGTCGCGTCGGCCGAGCTGTTGCGACTGGAGCGCGGGGCAACACTGCAGCGGCTCGAGCCGGGGCGGCCGGACTCACCGACCGAGGGCACGTTCGTGGTCCGGACCGGCGACCAGGGCATCGCGCTTCCGATCCGAGGTCGCGTGCTCGAGGTCGGCGCGGCGAGTGAGGTGTTTGTCGACGACACGCTCACGCAGACGACGTTCGAGGTGCGCAAGGGAACGGCGCGCTGGGCGTCTGCTGCTCCCTCGCGTGAACGCATCCCGGCTGCGGCGACCCTCGCCGCGAGGGCGGAGCGCGCCATGATCGCCGGTGAGCGTGTCGAGGCCATCGCCTCTTTGCGGCAGCTCGTTCGCCATCATCCCTTCAGCGCGCCAGCCAAGGGGGCTCTGCTAGACCTCGCGCGGCTCGAGGCGCAGATGGGCCGCGAGGCTCGCTCGCACTGCGCTCATGCGCTGTTCCTCGCGCGATTTCCCCGTGATGCGAGGGCACCATCGGTGCGCACTGCGTACGAGACGAGTCGGGGCGAGGCGACGAAGTGCCGCGGCCTGCGGCCAATGACGCGGTGAACCGTCCCGATTCGAACGTTTCGGGCCATGGCTCGGCCGTTTCGCGCTACCGTTTCGGGGTGGACTCCGCGGTGACGGTGACGTGCGATCGCTCGGCGTGGCCGATCGTTCATCTGGTCGCCGACGGCGCGGTCACCGAGGACGGGACGCGCCAGCTCATCGCCCACCTCGAGGAGCTGCTGCAGCAGCCCACGGCGTTCGCGATGATGCTCGAGACGCGCAACGCTCGTGGCCTTCGGGTCCCGCACATCCGCGCGTGGGCGACGTTCCTCGAAGAACGTCACGCCCTGCTCGAAGCGAGGCTCGCGGGGGTGGCGTTTCTCTTCCCCTCGGCCATGCTCCGGGGTGCGCTGCGGGTGCTCTTCACGTGGGTCAACCCGCCGTTCGAGTACGCGGTGGTCGACACCGAGGCCGCCGGAGTGTCGTTTCTCCGGCCCATGGTCGCCTAAACCCGGCGCGAGAGCGTCTGGCCCTTCCACCGCGCCCGCAAGAGCGTTATTTCACCGCCGTGCAGCGCTTTGCGACGGTTCTCTCGCTCCTGGTGATCTCCTGCGCTCGGGCGCCCGAGCCGGCGCCGGTCGACCCGGTGACGCCCGAACCGGCGTCCACGCCCGAGCCCATCGCCGCAGCCGAGCCCGAGCCCGAGCCCGAGCCCGAGCCCGAGCCCGAGCCCGAGCCGCCGGCGCCCTCGCTCTCCAACGGCGCACCGATCGCCGCGTGCGAGCACGAGGTCGCCAACATGGCGTGCATTCCGGGCGGGTCGTTCATCGTCGGCTCGGACGATGGACCCGACAACGCCCGCCCCGCCCACCCGGTCGAGCTGCAGACGTTCTACATGGACGTCTACGAGGTCACCTACAAGGAGTACAAGGACTGCTTCCGGTCGGGGACCTGCCCCAAGGGCGGGCCCTTCTACCTCGACTTCAACCGCAAGCATCAGCCGATCACCGGCGTCACGTGGTTTGGCGCGCGGACCTACTGTGAAGCGATGGGCAAACATCTGCCCACCGAGGCGCAGTGGGAGGCCGCGGCACGCGGACCGCAGGGCGACGCCTACCCGTGGGGCAACGAGCCCGCCACCTGCTCCAACGCGGTCATCCGCGACGGACGGGGACGAAGCTGCGGCGTCACGAAGAAGGGCACCGAGGAGTGGAAGGGCCGGCCGTTCATCGTGGGCTCCCGCGCCAAGTCGCGCTACGGCCTGTACGACATGGCCGGCAACAACTGGGAGTACGTGGCCGACTGGATGTCCGAGGACTTCGCCGCCTGTGGCGAGGCGTGTCTGGGCGTCGATCCCAAGGGCCCTTGCAACGGCGAGGACACCTGCGAAGGGCACGGCGAGAAGATCGTCAAGGGTGGCTCGTGGTACTGGCGCGCCGACAAGGCCACGGGCTTCTATCGCCGCCCACAGCCGCCCAACAACCGACCCTTTCACCACTTCGGCTTCCGCTGCGCTGCGTCCGTCGAGGAGGCGGCCGCGCTCGATGGCAAGCCGCGACCCGACAACGCGCCCTACGAAGGCATGCCCAACCCCGACGCGAAGCTAGGGCGCTAGAGCGACGACTGCGCGGCTGGGGCCGGCGGTTGATCGTGCACCCAGTGGTTGATCTCGTCGGCCTTGGTCGGCGGGTGTCCGGCCAGGATATGCCGCACTCGACTGACACCGTCGGCGTGCAGCCACTGCCGGAAGCGCTCGATCGGCTGCACGATGTACATGTAGTCCTGGTTGATCTTCCACGTCAGCCGCGTGCGCAGCAGGACTGATCGCTCGTCGGTGTAGAGCTGGTCGACGTTGGCGATGAACTGGGGATCGTAGCGTTCCCAGTACTCCTCGGCGTTGGAGACGTACAGCACCCGGACCGGCACCTCCAGGGCGCGGGCGGCCTCGTCGATGCCGGCCATGCCGTCGGCTTCGTTGAGGTTGATGCGCAGCGGCCGGATGCGGTCGGCGGCGAGCATGGCCTTGACGTAGTCGAACGTCTCTTGGTCATCGAGATAGGTCGGGACGTCGACGCCGCGCAACCGCTTGACGAGCCGGCGCAGGCGAAACCGGTAGTAGCGACGTTGTCGGCGGAGCAACGCCTTGAGCGCTCGTGCGTCGCGGCCTTCGTACATCGCGTCGATCGCCGCGTTGGCCCGCTCGAGGTTTTCGGGGTCGAACATCGCGACGAACGCCTTGGGCGTGTCGCTGGCCGCGAACACGGCCTTGTACAGCGCGTGCGTGCGCAACACCGCGGCGTCGTAGTCGATGAACCAGGCCAGGTGAGGGCGCTGCCACCCGACGAAGAGGTACGCCTGGTCCGGCCCCACGCCCACGTAGCCGCCGCCGAGGTCCTTGATGTCCTCGTAGAACGCCTGCAGCGCCCACTCGTTGCCGATGGTGTAGTGGACGTCTTCGAGCTCCTTGACGATGCCGCCGAGCACTTCGGGCGCGGGGTCCTCGGCCGAGCCCCAAAACGTCGCGCGGTCTTCCGCGGACAGCGCGGGGACGGTCGTCGCGGTCCAACGCTCGGTCGCGAGTGGAGCAGGCGGGGCGGGCTCGTGCTCGGGCTCGAGCTGCGGGGCTGGCTCGGGCGTCGCCGCGGGGGCGGGGGCGGGGGCGGGCTGCTCGGCCTCGGCGGCCGAAACGGGCGCAGGCTCGGGGACGCTCGTTGCGGCGGGGCGGCACCCCGCCGCGGCCAGGGTCGCGATTGCCAGGAGGACGCGCGCGCTCATCGGCGCAAGGATGCCTGAGCCGCCCGATTTTCGCTCGAAAGCGGCAGATGGGGCGTTCATGCCAAGATGGCGGGCCTGCGATGCCCGAGTCCGCCGCCGCCATCCAGATCGCGAACATCATTCATGATGGGTTCGACACGTTCTACAGCGAGTTCATGCGGCTCACCCGAGAGTGCCGCCAGTGGTTCGACAACCGCGAGTGGGTGCGCATGCACGAAGAGAGTCACGCGCGCATCGATCTCTATCAGCGGTTCGTTCGTCGCACGCTCGACGCGCTCGAGCGGGAGTTCGGCGAGGTGCCCAAGGACCGCCACACCTGGAGCGGTGCGCACCGGCACTTCGCGGTGGTGACGGCGCAGCGGGTCGACCGAGAGGTGGCCGAGACGTTCTTCAACGCGATCACGCGCAAGACGTTCCGCACCGTCGGCGTCAACAAGGACATCGAGTTCCTCGAGAATCACTACGGCGAGCGGCTGAGCACCGAGCCGATCTTCAGGCGGATCCTGCCCTGCGGTGACCTCGCCGGACTGTGCCGCCGGGTGCTCAGCACGCCGCGCCCCGCGATCGCGTGGGAGGACCGAGACTCCGAGGCCGACTACGTGGCGATGCGGCTCGAGGCTCAGCTGCGCTCGCTGTGGGGCGGCACCGAGTTCGACCACGTCGACGTGCTGCCGACCCTGTTCTTTCGCGTGCGTGAGGCGTACATCGTCGGCCGCATCGTTCGGGACGGGCACGTCATGCCGCTGGTGATCCCGCTGCAGTCGACCGCGAGCGGGGTCGTGGTGGACGGGGCGATCTTCTCGGTCGAGGAGACGCTCGCCGTCTTCAGCAGCACGCGGGCGTACATGTTCGTCGACGTGGAGCAGCCCAGCGACCTGGCCCGCTTCTTGGGCACGTTGATGCCCGACCTCACGCTCTCGCAGCTGTACGTCGCCTTTGCGCACCACCGCCACGGCAAGACGCTCATCTACCGCGAGCTGATGGAGTTCCTGGACAACAGCGCCGACAAGTTCATCATCGCCCCGGGCATTCGCGGGCTGGTGATGACCGTCTTCACGCTGCCGAACTACGGCAACGTCTTCAAGATCATCCGCGACAGCTTCGAAAAGCCCGGCGCGACCCGGCCTGCGATCATGCAGTCGTATCGGGACGTCTTTCGGGGGCGCCGGGTGGGCAGGCTGGCCGACACGCAGGAGTTCGAGCATCTCGCCTTCGACCGGGCGCGCTTCACCGAGTCGTGCCTGCGTGAGCTGCTCGACAAGGCCTCCAACACGGTCCGGGTGGTGGGTGACAAGGTGGTGGTGTCCCACCTCTACATCGAGGAGAAGCTCACGCCGCTCAACATCTATCTGGAGGAGGCACCCAGGGACAAAGCAGCCGCAGCCTTGGTCGACTACGGGGAGGCGATCAAGGAGCTCGCCGCCAACAACATCTTCGCGGGCGACCTGCTGTGGAAGAACTTCGGGGTGACCGAGTTCGGGCGATGTGTGCTCTACGACTACGACGAGATTGCCCCGCTGCTGTCCTGTAATTTCCGAGACATCCCCGAGGCCAAGACGTACGAGCAGGAGATGGCTGCGACGCCCTGGTATCCGATCGCGCCCGAGGACGTGTTTCCCGAGGAGTGGGCGCCATTCATCGTGCCGCGCGATCCTGCGCTCTCCAGAGCCTTTCGCGACGCGCACGCCGACGTGATGACCGCCGCTTTGTGGACGCAGAAACAGCAGGCTGTGTTGGACGGTGAGCTGCAAGTCGGCCTACCGTACGCACCGCGTTACCCCGACCTTCACGCGGCGCCGACCATTGCGGCTGCGCGGCCTCGGAGATGACATCGGGGTGACACCCATTGCACGCCCCCCGCGGGCACACTAGACCGCCACGAGACCAGGCCAATGAACGGGATACTCCGAGTCGTCGCTGGACCCAACGTTGGGGCGTGTTTCGTGCTGGGCGCACGAACGCGGATCGGTCGTGCCGCCGACTCTCACATCCAGCTCGACGAGGCACACGTCTCGCGGCAGCACGCGCGCGTCGTTCGGCTCGAGGACGGCGCGTATGAGCTCGCCGACCTCGGCAGCGGCATGGGCACGACGGTCAACGGTGAGCCCACCGTGCGGCGCCGCCTT
Organism: bacterium; assembly: GCA_024742475.1. Classification (GTDB taxonomy): domain Bacteria; phylum Myxococcota_A; class Polyangia; order Nannocystales; family Nannocystaceae; genus CAJXVA01. The sequence continues at coordinate 139,255 of JANSYI010000012.1, forward strand.
CGACCCGACGACGTGATCGCGATCGGCGGGTGCCGCTTCGAGTTCGCCTACGCCGACGACGCGGTCACCACAGAGGCGTTTGGTCGCAAGTCGCGGGGTTTTGCAGCGCTGCGACCCACGCAGTCGCTCCCGGTCGTGACCGCGGCGTCGCAGCCAGAGCTGCCCACCGCGCGCCCGCGCCGTCGCAAGACCCGGCGCAAGCTGCCGGCGATGACCGACGCGGTGCCGCGACCCACGGCACGCAAGAAGCCCGCGCGGGTCAAGCTCGCGCTCGACATGCCACTGTCGAGGCCCACCGACGAGGCGCCGCCGGCTCGCGCCGAGACCCCCGACATCGCGTCCGCATCCGACGAGGAGTCCGACGCGCTGCTCGACGCGATCCTCGGCCCCGAGGTGAGCGCCATGGAGTCGCTTCGCGTCGAGGCTGCCAACGAGGACAGCGGTGACGCGTTCGTGGCGGAGCCTTCGCCCGAGCCCGCCGCTCCGCGGGTCACCAACTACGAGAGCTCGGGGCCGATCTCCCTCGATCCCGCGGCTCGCGACGCGGGGCTCGAGGTGCTTCGAGACGTGCTCGACTACCGAGCGCTGCGTCTGGACGAACTCCGCGGCGGGCCTTTGAGCGGGCGCGACCAGGCGCGCTTCGACCAGCTCACCACCCGTCTACTCGTCGACACGCACGGCTTGCCCGCGTCGCGGAGGTTCGTGCGGATGCCCTGCGCCCTTCCGGCCACGCTCACCCAGTGCGACGGCGGCTTCTCGCGCACCCTCGAGGTGGCGCTCGAAGACCTCAGCGCTGGAGGAGCCCGGCTCGCGATGCACGACCCCACGGTCCGGGTGGGCGACGAGGTCTGGCTCGCCTTCGACCTGGCCGCGCTGTTCTCGTTTGGCCGCAAGGTCGTCTTCCGCAGCCGCGTCGTCTGGAGCGACGCGCGCGCAGGGGGGACGGGCTTGATGTTCGGCGGGCACGCGCGGTTCGTCGACACGGTCGAGAGCGCCATCGCCACGGGTTGAGGTAGCGTGACCTCGATGTCCGAGGCCTACGCGCTCGACCCTGGCTTCTGGGTGCTGCCGCTGCGCACGCCGACGTTGCCGCCCGCCTCGGCGACGAACACCGTCGTGGTCGGGCGCCGCCGTCTCGCGGTCATCGAGCCCGCGACGCCGCATCCGGACGAGCAGGCCCGGCTCGTCGCCTTCCTCGAGCAGCGCATGGGGGAGGGCGCGAGCATCGAGGCGATCTTGGTGACCCACCACCACAGTGACCACGTAGGGTTCGCCGCTGGCCTGCGTGAGCGGACGGGGGCGCCGCTGATGGCCCATCCCGAGACGGCCGCTCGCATCGACGTGACGGTGGATCGTCAGCTCACCGACGGTGATCTCGTCGAGCTGGACGAGGGCCACGCGATCCGGCCCGTGTTCACCCCGGGGCACGCGCCGGGCCACCTGCTCTTCGTCGACACCGGCTCGAACAACGCTCACGCCGGAGACATGGTGGCGGGCGAGGGCTCCATCCTCATCGACCCTGACGACGGAGGGGACATGATCGCCTACCTCGACTCACTCGAACGCATCGTGGCGCTGGGCACGAGCCGGCTCGTCCCGGCCCACGGCCCCACGCTGCCCGAGCCCGAAGCGGTCTGCCGCCACTACGTGCAGCACCGTCTCGGGCGGGAGCGCAAGGTGATGGACGCGATGGGGACGGTTTCGAGAACGCTGCCAGAAATCCTGGCGTCGGCCTACGCGGATACCCCAAAGATGTTGTGGCCGCTGGCCGAGAAATCGCTGCGCGCTCACCTGGCGAAGCTCGTGGCGGAGGGCCGAGCGGTCCAGGGCGAGACGGGCGCGGCGCTGATCGGCGAATGACGGTCCACGCCGGCCCGGGCGAGGCCGCATGCACAGCCGATGCGCGGCACCCCCAACGCGGCGGCATCGCTTCGGCATGAGGCTTGAAGTGTTCGCCCGGCATGTCTCGCCGGCTGACCTGGAGTCTCCCCGCACTGCTCGCTCTGACTGCGTGCGACGTGACGCCTCGCACCGAGGAGGTCGGCGACGCGACGCGGCCGCCCTCGGGCGGACGGGACGACGCAGACCTGCCCGATGACCCGGAGCCACAGGACGCGGGCAGCACGGGAGGCGAAGAGGACGGCAGCTCCAGCGGCGATGCGCCGGGCAGCACGGGCATCAGCTTCGACGTGCCCCAGCTGCCCGACCCGGTGGAGCCGGGCGTGTGCGACGCGGTGGACCTGCTGTTCGTCATCGACAACTCGGGGTCGATGGCCGACGAGCAAGCCAACCTCATCGCGAGCGTGCCGGGCTTCATCGACGGCATCACCGACCGGCTCGGGGTGAGCACCGACTACCACGTGGGCGTGGTGAGCACGGACGCCTCGGAGTTCAACGGCGCAGGCTGCCAGGAGCTCGGCGCGCTGGTGACCAAGACCGGCGGCGACCTCTCGAGCGACACGGAGTGCGGGCCCTACATCGACGGCACGCACTTCATCACCCCGCGCGACGACCTCGAGGGGGCGTTCTCGTGCGCGGCGCGGCTGGGCATCGACGGCAACGGGCTCGAGCGTCCGATGGACGCGATGCTCGAGGCGCTGCATCCGAGCGACGGGCTCATGAGCTGCAACGAGGGCTTCCTTCGCGACGAGGCGCTGTTGGTCGTCGTGCTCATCACCGACGAGGAAGACTTCGAAGACTCCGCCGGGGACCCGGTCAGCTGGTACGAGTCGGTCGTCGCGGCCAAGGGTGGCGACGACGAGCGGGTCGTGATGCTCTCGCTCGTGGGGCACCCCAAGCCCAACGACTGCATTCCGACGCAGTGGACCGGCATGATGGGCGCCGAGGTTGCGACGCGCATCCTGCAGTTCACGAGCATCTTTCCCTACGGCTTCGTCGGCGACATCTGCAGCGACGACTACGCGCCGTTCTTCACCGAGGCGACCGAGCACATCGACACGGTGTGTTCCTTGCCTGCGGGGTAGAGGGCGAAAACGCGCAAGTTGCGACAATATGTCGTATTTGCGGATGCGACGTTTGTCGTCGCATTGAGGGGGGCTGGCCCTCCGGCGCCTGGGTCTTGTGGGGATGCGACGCGTCGCCCAGACTCGGGGCGGCCCGTGGTGTTGCCACCGATCAAGCTCCGACTCGGCGGGGAAGACGTTCACCTCGTACCCCAGCGTGCGCTCGAGCGCTGGGGCGGGTTCCTCAACGGCGGGCGCGCGGCGTTCGGGGGAGACGGCGACCGTGAACGTCTGAAGCACGCCGAGTCCACGAAGTCGCCGTGAAGGTGGCGGCTCCACAACGGTGCGACGTCACGTCGCAGATGTGCGCGACTACAAGGCGCTCGCTACAGCGGGGTGGTGATGTCGAACCCCGTGAGGCACTTGTATCCACCCCACGCGCCGATCTGATACTGCGGCGTGACCTCCAGACCGTGAATCTGCGCTTGCAGCAGCCGGTCGATCTGGTCCTCGCTCAGCTCGGCTGCCGCAATGGAGGCGCAGGTGCCATGCGCCCCGAAGTAGTACAGCTCGCTCGCATAGCCGTTCCAGCTCTCCATCTGGACGAAGCCCAGGGTCGAGCTTCCGCGGTCGCCGATCCTTTCGATGCGTTCGGTGGTCCCGCCTGCGGCGACGGCCATTGCGGGAGCTGCGAGCGCTGCCGCGGCGGTGAAGAGGACGAGGGCGGTGCGTTTGCTTTTGAGTCGGTCGAGCATGTCGTACTCCGTGCAGCGTCTCGCTGCTGCCCCTCCAACGTCCGAGCGCGCGGTTCTCCTCACAGCCCGTCGGCGAATCAGTCGTCCGCGCCGTCGCGAGCCACCGAGGGTCGTGCTTGATGCAGCCTTCGGGTGAGCTCGTCGAGCGCGCGCAGCTCTGCGAGCCGACGGGCGACGCCGTCCGCGAAGGTCTCGGCTTTGGGCTGGGGCTGCATGCGCGCGCGCGCCGACTCGATGGCCTCGGGCGTCCAGTGTTCCCGAAGCCAGGAGAGGCGCTTGGACACGACAGCGGGGTCGAGTTCACGACGGCTCATCGCGCTCCACGCTACGGCAGCACGACGACCGAGACGGTCTGCGCGCCGACCGGTCCCACGCCCCAGGCGGCGGCGAGGGTGCCGTCGGGGCCGATGGCGATCGCGGGCCCGAGGGCGTCGCCTTCGTCCGGGTCGCTCAGCTCGACGGCGTCTCCCCACGCAGAGGCGTCGGGGCCTCGGCGACGGGCCATGACGCGCCAGCGATTGTCGTCTCCGCGTTCATTCCACACCAGCGCGGCCTCGCCGTCGGGGCCGACCGCCAGGCGGGGGTCGAGGGCGACGCGGCCCGGGGTCGAGACCGGGACCGTGCGGGGGTGCTCGTCCCACTGGCCGTCGACGCGGCGTCGTGCGGTGTAGATGGTCGTGGCACCGCGTGGTCCGTCGAACCAGGTCAGGTGAGCCTCACCCGAGGGCGTGAACACGACCTCGATGCACGCCGCGTGCTCGCGCAGGGGCCCGAAGGTGTCGTCGATGTCGCGCGGCTCGGTCCACTCGCCGAAGCCGTCGCGGCTGGCCACGTACAGCCCGATCGCGCCCGAGGGGTGCTCCTGCGACCACGACACGAGCGCCTGGCCAAAGTGCCCGACGGCCACGACGGGGTTGCGCACCTCGTGGCTGGCCAGCGGCGGGCCCTCGGGGGAGATCCAGTCCTCGGCCGCGGGCCGGGAGAATGCGCCGTCCGGCCTGAAACGCTCGGAGACGAACAGGCGCAGGCCGTCGCTGGGCGCCGCAGGGTCGGTCGAGCCCGCAGGCGGCGTTGCCTGGTACCACGTGACGATGGCGTCGCCGTTGCGGCCGGCGGCGATCTGCGGCGCGTTGGAGAAGAACACCGGCGGCGAGAGCACGTCGTCGGCCGAGGCCGGAAGCGTGAGCGCAGATTCGTCGGGGGGCTGTGAGGCCAGCGCGACCCCGTAGCCACCCTCGGCCCGCCACTGGTTCCACACGACGAGCCCCTCGCCTGTGGCCGGCAGCAGCGGCCGCGGCTCGTACGCGCGCGGTCCGAACGAGAGCGGCTCGCCGGCATCGGACGTTCGCCAGCGTCCCGCCGGGTCGCGCCGCAGCAGGTGCACGCTGCTCCGATCCCCGTCGCCTTCGCTCGTGGTCTGCGTCCACGTCACCCAGGCCTCCAGCCCCCGGCTCGCCAGCGTGGCCCGCCCGCCGAAGCCCTGCGACGTTTCGCCCAGCGTGTGCAGGGTCCAGCCGCCCTCCGCCTGCTCGGCGAGCATCGAGCGCGCGTCCTCACCGCTCGGCGCGCGACGTTGCCAGCTCACCAGCGCGTGCCCGAGTCCGTCGACCGTGAGCTCGACCGCGTCGGCGCTCGAGGTCTCCAGCGCGTGCCGCTGCGTCGGGGGCCAGGCCCGGGCTTCGCAGGTGCCGTCCCCGGCTGGCTGCAGCCACGCCACGCAGCACGCCTGTCCTACGCACGGGCACGTCTCGTCTTCGCACGCCGCCTCGTCACCGGCGCAGGCGAAGAGCCCCAGCAGCGGGACCCAGAGCAGTCGAGGGCGCGGCACTTAGGGGGTCGTCAGGCGTTCGCCGCGGGTCAGAGAGGTGAGGAAGACCCGAAGCGGCGCGCGCTCGGGCTCGCCCATCGCCGCGAAGGCGTCACGGGAGGCCTGCGCCTCGCCGCCGTGCAGCAAGATGGCGTCCTCGAGCGTGGGCGCGCGGCCGTCGTGCAGGTAGGGGCGCGTGCGGGCGATGCCCCAAAGGGGCGGCGTGATGAACTGATCGGCGAGCACGTCGGCGTCGTCGCGCGACTCGGCCAGCGCCTCACCCATCGCGTGGCGCTTGAGGTCGCTGTACAGCGGCACCGCGAGCTCGCCGGTCAGCGTGTCGGGCTCGAGTCGAGGCTCCGCGGCGACCGTGAGCAGGTCGAACGACAGGTCCGGATCACCTTCGCGGCCCGGAAGCGTGTACTCGGTGTCCTCGATGGGCAGCGACGGCGTGTGGCACTGCGCGCAGCCGAGCGCCTCGAAATCGTTGCGGCCGCGGGAGTAGAGCAGCACCAGGTCGGACTCGAGTGGCGGCACGTCGACCGGCACGTCCTGCATCGCGACGAACATCGTCATCACGGCGACCTGCGCGTCGCTGAGTTCGTCTTCGACCCCGTCGCCGTCGGGGTCTTCGGGCGGTCCCTCGCCCACCCGGGCCGCGTCTTCGTTGGCCGCTAGCCACGTTGACTGCATGCCGTGATGCACGTTGGCGGCGTCCTCGACCACGTCGCGGAGGTCGGTGAACGTGCCCTTCCACCCGAACGGCTTGACGACCAAGTCGGGATCGATGCCCTCGAGCCCGGCCTCGTCGACGCTGCCATCGGGGGCGATGACCAGCAGGCCGAAGTCGACGCCGTGCGTCTGCAGCTGCAGGCGGACCTCTTCGCCCCGCGAGCGCGCAAAGTCGACCGCGTCGTCGCGCAGCTGCTGGAGGTTCGCGGTCATCTCCTGGGCCACACGCTGCTTCCAGCCGGCGCCGAACAGCGCAGGCGGGTTGCGGACGAGCGCGCTCGCTTCGGTGCGGCCGTCCCCACGAAAGAACGCGTTGTCGGCCGCATCGCCCGCGCCCGCCGGTCCACCGCGCCAGTGGCAGGCCGAGCAGCGCCGCGAGTCCGGCCCGCCGCGCTCGCCGAAGTGAAACCGGCTCATCGCGGGCAGGTCGTCGCCGCCGAAGCCCATCGCCTCGGTGAACGCCATCGTGAACAGCTGCCCGCCCATCGTGAACCACGCCTGCGGGCCGAAGCGCGTCCCGAGTTCGTCGTAGCGGGGTCGGTTGACCCGGAACGCGTAGCCGGGGTCGAGGGCGTCCATGAACCGGAGCTCTCGGCGCCACGCGTCTTGGGCCAGCGCCTCGAGCCCCTGCTCGACTGCCGACCCGCGCCGCTCGGTGACGAAGATCGGAAACTCCCGCGCCTCGCTGGGCTCGGCCGCTTGCTCGCCCTCTTCGGCGCCGCAGGCCGCCAGCATGCTCAGCGCCAGCAACCCGCGCCTCACAGCGGACTCCTGACCTTGGGCGTGCGGGTGAGCGACAGCAGGAACACGTGCAGGCTCGCCTGCTCTTCGGGCGAGAGGGCTTCGAACGCGTCGCGGCTCTCTTGCGCCTCGCCCCCGTGGGCCAAGATCGCCTCGGGAACGGTGGCCGCGCGTCCGTCGTGCAGATAGGGCGCGGTCTCGGCCAGACCCCACAGCGGGCGGGTGAGCCACGTCGACGCCCCGATGTTGGGGTGGCTGGTGTCTGCGTGGCGCTCGGCGAGTCCCGGGCCCATGTCGTGTCGCTTGAGGTCGCTGAACAGCTGCACGTTGGGCGAGCCCTTGGGCTCCTCGCCGGCGTGAAACAGCTCGACCTCGAAGGGCGCCGCGCCGGTCGTGTCGGGGTACTCCAGCCAGACCGTGTTGGCCATGCCGATCGCGCGGACGTGGCAGTCGTTGCAGCCGATCGCGTCGAAGAGCGCGTCGCCTTGCGCCCATCGGTTGCGCAGGGCGGGGCTCGCGGGCGGGAGGATCGTCGGCACCTCGAGCGTGGCGAGGTAGACCGACGCCGCGGTCAGCGACCCCTCCTCGAGCTCGCGCTGCTTGCCGTCGCCATCGGGGTCCCACCAGTCGGGGCCCGGCCCGAGCAGCTCGGGCGCAGGGGCGTCGCGATGCTGCTCGGCGATGACGCTGGACTGGATGCCGAAGTGCACCCGTGCGGCGTCCTCGGTGGCCCGGCGCAGGTCGGGAAACACGCCCTTCCACCCAAACGGCTTGACCACGAGATCGTCGTCGACACCCTCGACGGCCGAGAGGTCGAGCGAGCCGTCCGCCCGCGCGGTGATGCGACCAAAGTCGATGTCGCGCGTGACCAGATGGGCGGTGACGTCGCGGCCTTGGTCCTGGGCCGCCGCGAGCGCCTCGTCGCGCTGCCGCTGCAGGTCGGCGCTGAGCTCCCGCGCCAGCTCTTGAACCATGCCCAGGCCCAGCAGCATCGGCGGGTTGCGCTCGAGCGCGGAGTCGAGGTCGGCCCCATCACCGAAGAGGTAGGCGTTTTGCGTGGCCGCGCCCGCGCCGTCGGGACCACCGAGCGAGTGGCAGCCCAGGCACGAGAAGTTGTCCCGGCCCCCGCGCGCGCCCGCGTGCACCCTCTGCATGGGCCGCACCGCGGGGTCGTCTCCGTAGCCGTCGAGGTCGCGGAACTCGTGGCCGAACACGCTGTCGCCAAAGGCGAAGAGGTCGTCGACGGTGTACTGGCCCGCGTCGATGTCGTCTTGAAACACCCGGATGTGACCCGAGTCCTCGCCGCGCTCCTTGGCGTCGCGAAACTCCTCGAAGCGCTCGAGCGCGAACAGGTCGAGCGCGTCCGCGACGAGCTCGGACAGCGCGACGTCCGAAGGCGGCCCGCCTTGGGGCCACGGCGTGGACGGCTGGGCGTCCTGCGCCGTCGCGAGCAGGGGGAGGGCGAGCAGCGCCGCACACCCTGCCAGCGCGCTCAGCCTTCGCACACGTTGCAGCACGGGATCGCTCGCGTGATTCCGCCGCAGTCGAGGCCGAGCGGGTCGCTGCCACCGTTGGGGTTGGGGTCGGCGTCGAGGGTGAAGTCCAGCGCTCCGGCGGTGACGGTGGCGTACTCACCGTCGTTGACGTCGTTGGTGCCGTAGCGCCAGTCGTCGCAGCGCGAGCGCGTGTCGGGCTGAATCATCACGCCTTCGAACATCGTCGCGACCACGCGGTGCACCCAGAAGGTGGTGCCCGCCGGGACGGCCGCGAAGTCGCCTTGGTCGGAGGCCTCGACCAGCTGCGTGTACGTGCACACGCCCTCGTAGCCGGCGGCGATGCATGCCTGCGTGCCGGAGGTGAAGCCCTCACCGAAGCCTGGATGCAGCCATACCGAGGGGGAGGCGGGCACGTTGCCGACGTAGATCGGCACGCCCGCGCACACGTCGACCGAGCCGGTGGTGCCGTCGGTGTCGTCGGTGTCGCCGTCGGTGTCGCTGTCGGTGTCGCTCTCGGACATGCAGTCCTCGGGGCAGGGCGCCATGCCTCCGTCGGGACCCACTTCGCACTCGCCGGGGTCGGGGAAGCCGTTGCCGCACAGGTCGGGCGTGGTGTCGGTGCCTTCGCTCTCGCTGTCGCTCTCGGCGGTGTCCTCGGTGTCACCGCCCGAGTCGCTCTCGGTGCCCTGCACGTCGCCGCACATGCACGGCCCGTAGGTGTTGTCGGCGAGGCACGTCTGCGTGCCGCTGGGCGAGACCTGCAGGTCGCCCGGGCACGGGCAGAAGTTCACCTGGCCCTGCACGCAGGAGGCACCCGAGGCATCGCCGTCGCCGTCGCCGTTGCAGCCTGCCGCCAGGCCGAGTGCAAGGCCCGCGATGGCCAGAGTGTGTTGAACGCCGAAGTGAAGTGTCCGAAATCGCATGTCAGTGCCCCGTGGTCGAATGGGTGGCTTCATCGTTTCAGGGCTGCCCCCGTGAATCAACCGTGCCGGCGATTGCAATCGCTGCCCCTCCGACACCGACCGACATCTGGAATTCCGGCGCACCCAGAAAGAAAACGCCGCCGCGAGCAGCGCCCGTCAGTCGAGCGGGGGCAGGTCCTCGGGGCGGACGCGCAGCCACTGCGCGCCGTCGGGCGCCTCTGCCTCGACCCACGCCTGCAGGATCTCGTACTCGTCGGCGTTGAGCGACCCGTACTCGCCCTCGCCGCAGTAGTACGTCGGCGGCATGTTCAGCTCGTCGAGCGCCCGAATGCCAACCTCGACGTACATCGCGGCGCCCTCGAAGAAGGCGTGCATCTGATCGTAGGTGTAGAAACGCGCGTTGCCGTAGTACAGGGGCGCGTCGGGCACGAACGCCTCGAGGTCGGCGACGTGGCAGCTGCACACCCGCTCGAGCACGGTGCCGATCTCGGTGGGGATGAGCGCGGGCATGTCCCCTGCCTCGACCAGGGATTCGGCGCCGGGCGCCAGCATCTGCAGGTCGCACTCGTCGATGTCGGGCGTCGGACCCGTGGTCTCTGCGCCGCTGCCGTGCGATCCGCCGCCGACGCACTCGGCGTTGTAGCCCTGCACGCAGTCGGCGTCGCACATCTCGACGATGCTCACCGTCTGCGTCCAGCAGCTCCCGCCCGGCCCGTACTGCGCCGAGAGCTGCTCGGCCGCGTTGTCGTCGAGGCACTCGAGCCAGCTCTGGCACGCGAGCGTCTGGTCGAACACATTGCCGGGTCCGGTCGACGCGCCCGCGCCGGTGCTCACCTCGGCGGAGGCGGACGTGCCCGCGTCGGTGTCGGTCTCGCCCGGCGACGCCGACGCGGGATCGCACGCCGCCGACACCAGCGCCACCGCGCCCCAAACGAACCTCCGCATCCGCGCTCAGGTTACTTCACTTGGCCGTGCCGCGAAACGACGGGGTCGGCAAACGCCAGCCGCTCCCGCATCACCGCGATCGCCTCGGGGTTCTCATCCACGAGCACGAAGCGCCGGTCGAGCTTCGCGGCGGCCTCACCGGTCGTCCCGCTGCCGGCGAAGAAATCGAGCACGAGCTCGCCGGGGTTCGAGTGCACCCGCACGATCCGCTCGAGGATCTTCAGCGGCTTTTGGGTGGGGTAGCCGGTGCGTTCCTTGCCCGCCGTCGGCACGATCGTCTGCCACCACACGTCGGTGGGCGTCTTGCCGCGCGCCGCCTTCTCGGCGGAGACGAGCCCCGGCGCCATGTACGGGATGCGGTCGATGGCGTCGTAGTTGAACGTGTAGCGCTTGGGGTCCTTGGCGTACCAGAGGATCGTGTCGTGTTTGGCCGGCCACCGGCGCTTGCTGCGACCGCCGTAGTCGTACGACCAGATGATCTCGTTGAGGAACGCGTCGCGGCCGAAGACGGTGTCGGCCATCACCTTGGCGTAGTGGGCCTCGCGCGGGTCGAGGTGCAAGAAGAACGATCCGGTCGCGCTGAGCAGCCGGTGCGCGTGGACGAGCCGCGGCAGCAAGAACGCCTCGAAGTCGTCGAACGCGTCGGCGTAGGTGGCCGACCCCAAGCGCGTCGTCTTGTAGTGCTGGCCGCCGAAGCCGACGCGGTCGCCGTCTTCGGGGGCGGCGCGCTCGACCTTGACGCGGGTGTGCGTGCGGGCGCGCCCGGTGTTGAACGGAGGGTCGATGTAGATGAGCGCCGCGCAGCCCTCGGCCAGCGTGGGCAGCACCTCGAGGTTGTCGCCTTCGATGATCCGGTTGTCGGTCACGGCGCGCGTCCCAAGGTCAGTGTCCGGGGCCCTCTTGGGGGTCGGTGACGAACTTCGCGCTCACGAAGACCAGCGCCATCACGGCGTAGCCGGTCGCCCACGGCCAGGCGGGCGCGAGGTTGATGACGGTGTCGGCGGGCGTGAACGCGTAGCCGTGCATGAGCCCGAGCGCGGACAGGACCGAGGCGGCCGCGCACCAGGCCCCTGCGGTCACCCACTTGCGCTCGATGACCGCGACCGTGGCGGCCGCGACGATCATCGAGGTGAAGATGAACCCCTGCTCGAGGGCGAACGCGCCGTGAATCCACGTGTCGGTGGCCGCGAACGTCTCGATCAGCCCCTCGTGAAACGGCGGCCCGCCGGGCGTGCCCATGCCCGCCGCGCGCAGGCCGTTCTTGGCCATCACGGCACCCCAGGCGCCCACGCCGGGCAGCAGCCCCACGACCACCGCAGGCGCGTGCGCCTTGGGAGTGACCTCGAACGCCTGGGCGGTGATGACCATGCCGATCCAGAGCACCACGGCCATGCCCGCGTCGATGGGGATCGCGTAGGCGAGCCAGCCCAGCGTGCCGGTGAGGCAGACGACGGTGACGAACACCGCGTTGGCGACCGAGTACCCCGCGCGCGCGCCCATGGCCTTCCAGCCGGGGTGCCCGATGTAGATCGTGGTGGGAAAGCAGCTGCCGAAGAGGCCCGCCACGAGCGTGCCGCCGCCGTTGACCGCGAGCGAGGGCGCGACGGGGAAGTCGTCGCCGGTCGCAGCGGCCGACTCGATGTTTTGCAGGGAGCCCACGAGGTTGAACAGCCCCATCGGCAGGATCACCGAGAAGTAGGTGACCAGGTGCCCGGCCGCGAGCGCGTCGAGCAGGTCGCCCACCACCGGGATGGGCACGTGAAAACCGGCGCCCTGCGGGGTCTCGCCGACGGGCGCCATGCCGGTGGCCCACGCGATGATGATGCCCAGCCCCACCGCGACGAGCCCGCCGGGGATGTTGCCCTTGAACCGCACCCGCCCGAAGTAGGTGAGCATGACGATCGCCAGGGTCGACAGGCCGATGAGCGGGTTGGCGAAGGTGCGGAACAGAAAGCCCAGCGAGATGAAGCCCAGGGCGATGCCCGAGAGCGTCGCGAGCAACGCCGCGCGGGGTGTGGCCTTGCGCAGGCGGTCGGCGACGAAGGCCCCGCCCAGCTCGATGGCGCCGCTGCCCAGCGTGGCGACCAAGCCGGCCTGCCAGGCGATGCGGGCGGGGTCGTCGGCGCCGGCGGCCGCGGCCGCGAGCTTGGCCGGCAGCATCACCAAGAACACGTGCGCGAACAGGGACACCGTGTTGATGCCGTAGGGCAGGGCGCACACGTCGTCCCGGCCCGTCTTCTCGCCCAGCGTCTTGGCCTGCCAGGCGTAGAACACGTTGCCGACGATCAGCGACATCGCCACGCCGGGCAGTACGCGGCCGTGCAGCAGCGCCTCGTCGAACCCGAGGACGGTCCGGCACAGCGCGTCGATCAGCAGCAGCTGGACCAGGTTGTCGAGCGCGAGCCCGAAGAACCCGTCGATATCCCCGCGGACGAACCACCGCATTGCCCCCCAGTACCAAACCTCACGGCCGGCGCGAAGGTCGAATGCCGCGACCGTGGCGAATTGGTCGGATGCGGACTACTCTCCTGCGCCGTGGCAGATCTAGAAGGCAAGGTCGTGTTCATCACCGGGGCCAGCCGAGGCATCGGCCTGGCAATTGCGACGCGGGCGGCCAAGGACGGGGCGAAGATCGTCATCGCGGCCAAGACCACCGAGTCGCACCCCAAGCTCCCCGGCACCATCTTCACCGCCGCCGAGAACGTTCGCGAGGCCGGTGGCGAGGCGCTGCCGATCAAGTGCGACATTCGCCACGAGGACGAGGTCGAGGCCGCCATTGCGCAGGCCGTCGAGACCTTCGGCGGCATCGACATCCTGGTCAACAACGCCTCGGCGATCAGCCTGACCAACACCGCGGCCACGCCGATGAAGCGCTTCGACCTCATGCATCAGGTCAACGCCCGCGGCACCTACCTGTGCACGGCCAAGGCGGCGCCGCACCTCAAGCGCGCGCTCAACCCCCACGTCCTGACGATCTGCCCGCCGCTTTCGACCAATGCCAAGTGGTACGGCAACCACACGGGCTACACCATGGCCAAGATGGGCATGAGCATGTGCGTGCTCGGACACAGCGCCGAGTACAAGGGCAAGATCGCCGTCAACGCGCTGTGGCCCAAGACGGCCATCGCCACCGCCGCGGTCCGCAACGTCATCGGCGGCGAGGCCATGATGAAGCGGTGTCGCAAGCCCTCGGTCATGGCCGACGCCGCTTACTTCGTGCTCACCGAGTCCTTTCACGAGTGCACGGGCAACTTCCTCATCGACGAAGACGTGCTGCTCGACAACGGGGTCACCGACCTCTCGTCCTACAAGGTCGACCCGAAGGCCGACCTCCTGCCGGACTTCTTCTTGGACTAGCCCGATGATCGAAGTCGAAGGCCTCACGCGGTACTACGGTGATTTCGCGGCGGTCCAGGACGCCACCTTCTCGATCGGTGAGCGCGAGATCGTGGGCTTCCTGGGCCTCAACGGCGCGGGCAAGAGCACCATCCTCAAGGTCCTCGCCGGCCTGCTGATGCCCAGCGCGGGCACGGTGCGGGTGGGGGGCATCGACGCCCTCGAGCAGCCCGACGCGCTGCGCACCAAGATCGGCTTCCTGCCCGAGGAGCCGCCGCTGTATCGAGAGATGCGCGTGCACGAGTTCTTGCGCTGGGTCGGCCAAGCCAAGGGGTGCTCGGCCGCGCAGGTCGACGCCGAGCTGCCCAAGGTCATCGAGCTGTGCGACCTGGGCACGATGGCGCACAAGGTCATCGCCGAGCTCTCCCACGGCTACCGCAAGCGGGTCGGCATCGCCCAGGCGATCATCCATCGCCCCGACGTGGTCATTCTCGACGAGCCGATCAGCGGCCTCGATCCGCACCAGATCGTCGAGATGCGGCAGGTCGTTCGCTCGCTCAAGGAGCGGGCCACGGTGCTCATCAGCTCGCACATCCTCTCGGAGGTCGCGGTCACCTGCGACCGGGTGCTGGTGATTCACCAGGGGCGCATCGTGGCCGAGGGGCCCACCGACGAGCTCGCCCAAGAAGGTGTCGCCGACGCGGTCGCGCTGACGCTGCGCGGCGACGCAGAGGGCGTGAAGGCGGCGCTGAAAGCCAGCGACGACGTCGACTCGGTGCAGGTCCGCGAGGTCGACGGCGCGCAACGGGCCGACGTCAAACTCACCGAAGGCGGCGCCCGCGAGCGGCTCGTGGCACATCTGGTCGAGGTGGGCATTGGCGTGCTCGCGGTGCAAGACCCGGTGTCCGAGCTCGAGCGCGCGTTCCTACAGCTCACCCGCGGCGACGCCAGCGCCGCGGCCACGCAGGAGAAAGCATCGTGAGAGGCATGCTCATGGTGGCGCGCCGAGACTTGGCCGCCTACCTCAACAACTACTGGGGCTACGCCATCGTCGCGGCCCTGCTCATGCTCGAAGGCCTCATGTTCAACGCCTTCGCGCTCACCGACCGGCCCAAGTACAGCGCGCAGGTGATCGAGGAGTTCTTCTACCTCACCTTCGGCTTCGTCTGCTTCGCCTCGGTCATCCTCTCGATGCGCGTGGTCGCCGAGGAGCGTCAGACGGGCACGCTGGTCCTGCTCGACGCCTCGCCGCTGCAGCCGTGGCAGATCATCGTGGGCAAGTACCTCTCGGCGATGACCATGGTGATGTTCATGGTCGCCTGCACCGCGTACATGCCCGCGCTCGTGCTGGTCAACGGCAAGGTCTCCTATGGACACCTGTTCGCGGGCTACCTTGGGCTGGGTCTGCTCGCCTCGGCCACGGTCGGCCTGGGCACGCTGGCCTCGACGATCAGCCGCTCACAGCTGGTCGCGGGCATCGTCGGCGCGGTCTTGGTGGTCACGCTCGTGGTCTCCTGGTTCCTCGCCAAGATCGTCGACCCACCTCTGCGAGACATCTTCTCCTATGTCAGCCTGCTCGATCGGCACTTCCGCGGCTTCATGCGCGGGCAGATCAACACCGAGGACGTCGTGTTCTTCCTCTCCATCGCGTTCGTTGGCCTGATGTCGAGCACCCGCTTCATGGCGGCGCGGAGGTGGCGATGAGCGGCGCGTCGATCCTCTACCTCGTGGCGATGGGGCTGCTCTTCGTGGGCCAGCGCCTGCTCGATGGCAACGACGGGCCGCAGCTGGCGGTGACGGCCGTCGGGGCGCTGGTGCTGGCGCTCGCCGGCGGTCTACGGCTCAAGCACCTTCGGGCGGCCAAAGACGCCGGCCTTCGCTTCGGCCACCGCGTGGCGCTGATGAGCATGCTCGTCGGCGTGGCGTCGCTGGTGCTCTACGTCGCGACGACCGACGCGGCGATGGACGCGCTGACGCTCGGCGACGAGGCCGAGGAGCGCTGGCTGGGCGTGTGGCGCTCGCTGTGGCCGCTGGTGTGGCTGCTGGGCACGGTGCCGATGCTCGCGGTCGACTACGCGTGCAAGAGCTCCCCGGTCACCATGCCCAAGCGGCGCGTGCAGGAACTCGCGCTGCACGGCCTGGTCGCGGCGATGGGCCTGGGGCTGGTGTTTCCGGTCAACTACATCGCCAGCCAGAACAAGGAGCGCTGGGACCTGGCGTACTTCAAGACGCCGCAGCCGGGCACGGCCACCGAAGCGCTGGTCTCGGCGCTCGAGCTGCCGGTCGATGTCCGCATCTTCATGCCGCCCAGCTCGGAGGTCGCCCAAGAGCTGCGCAACTACTTCGCGCCGATCGAGGGTCCGCAGCTGCGCGTGCAGGTCATCGACGAGGCCGCCGAGCCCCGCCTGGCGCAGGCGCTGGGCGTGCGAGGCAACGGCCACGTGGCGCTGACCCAGGGCGAGGTCGTCCTCGACCCGCCGCAGATGGCCGAGGGAGAGGAGCCGCCGCCGGGGCCGGTCACCCGCACGATCAAGGTCAACGCCGACTTCGAGCAGGCCAAGCGCGCGCTCAAGCGCATCGACGCCGACGTGCAGAAGTCGCTCATCGAGCTGGGCCAAGGCGAGCGCGTCGCCTACTTCACCAGCAGCCACGGCGAGCTGACGACCAAGCGGCTGCCGCAGCCCTTCCCCATGAAGCAGGCCCAGGCGCTGCGCGCCGAGCTCAAGAGCCAGGGCTTTTCGGTCAAGGAGTTCAGCCTCAGCGAGCCGCTGGCCGACGGGGTGCCCGCCGACGCGTCGGTGGTGTTCGTGCTCGGGCCGCTCTACCCCTTCACGCGCCCCGAGGCCGAGGCGCTGCGGACCTACCTGCAAGCGGGCGGCTCGCTGTTCGTCTCGCTCGAGCCCAAGGTCTCGCGGGCGCCCATGCCCGTGGCGGTCGACGACCCGCTCGAGGCGATGGTCGAAGAGGTGCTCGGGGTGCGTCTGGGCGAGGGCGTGCTGGCCGACGAAGTGGCGCACGCGCGCAACCGCGGCGACACGGCCGACAACTTCCTGCTGCTCACCGCCTCGTTCACCTCGCACGGCAGCAGCCTGACGCTGGCCGCCGAGCGCCAGAGGTTCGCGGCACCCTTCGCGGGCTACCTCGAGCTGGTCGACGGCCACGAGGCGGGGCACACGGTCACCGTGCGCTCCAACGGCACCGCGTTCGCCGACATCGAGCGCGACGGCACGTTCTCGGCCGACGCCGGCGAGGTCAAGGGCGCCAAGCCGCTGGTCGTCGCGGTCAGCGGGAGCTCGGGCGGCGTGGGCTGGCGCGCGGTGGTCACCTCCACGGCCAACCTGGTCTCCGACGTGGTGCTGAGCACCGACGCTGACGACACGGCCAACGCGCTGGCGGGCAACGTGCAGTTCGTGCGCGACGCCAGCAACTGGCTCATCGGCGCCGAGTCGCTCTCGGGCACCACGCAGAGCGAAGAAGACGTCCGCATCGAGCACTCGAAGGAGGGGCAGACGTGGTGGTTCTACTCGACGGTGCTCGGGGTCCCGCTGCTGGTGTTCGGGCTGGGTGCAGCACGCGTGTGGTTCCGTCAGCGCGGCAAAGGAGTAGACCGATGAAGAAGACCGTTGTTGGCTACGCGGTGGCGCTGAGCCTGGCGCTGCTGGGCGCGTACCAGACCTGGACGCACGAGGGCGACCCAGACCTCTCGGGTGCGACGGTGATCCTCGACGTGGACCGCGACGCGTTGGCCTCCGTCAACTTCGACAGCCCGAGCCTCAGCCTCACGCTCGAGCCCCGCGAGGACGAGCGTGGCGCCTACGTGTGGGGCGTGGCCAGCCCGAAGGCCACCGACGAGGGCGCCTCGGCAAAGCCGTCCCAGGCGTTCAAGGTCGGCCCCGCAGGCGAGACGCTGATGGACGCGATGGCCCCCTTCGTCGCCAAGCGGGTGCTCGAGGGCGTCGACGCCTCCAAGCTCGAGGAGCTCGGCTTCGGCGAGGACCAGGCCACCCTGACGCTGTCGCGCGAGGGCAAGGAGCCTCAGGCCTACGAGGTGGCCGCTCGGGTCTACGGTGGCCGCAACCGCTACGTTCGCGACCCCGAGTCGGGCACCGTCTACGTCGTCGCGACCAACGTCATCCAGCAGCTCGAGACGGCCGCGACCACCCTGCCCGATCGTTCGCTGGTGGGCGTCGACACCACCGACATCGAGACGATCACCGTCCGCGGCGGCGAAGCCGAGGCCACCTACCTCCAGAACAACCCCGACGACCGCGCCGCCCGCTTCTGGGCCCGCCAGGGCAGCACCGAGCCCAACGCAGCCGCCGCCGGATGGTTCGACAAGGTGCTCAACCTTCGCGTGGCCCGCTACGTCGACGAGGCCGACCGCCCGCAGGGCCTGCAGGAGATGTACGCCTTCGTGGTCACCGCCGGCCGAACCTCCACCGAGGTCGTCGTGTACCGCGCCTACGACGACGAAGGACAGGAGGCCTGGTACGCCAGCTCGCCGCACAACCGCGTGCTCGTCGAGCTGAACGCCTCGAAGGGCACCGAGATCTACGCCGACCTCGCCTCCGTCCTCGACGGCGGCGCTTGAAGCACGGGCCCCGCGGCGGCGCGCTGCGGCTCAGCGCGCCCCAACGTCCGATTCTCGGAATTTCGGGCGCTCTGAGTTTCGTCCAGGCGGGGCGAACGTCCGAATCGCGGACGTTCGACCGCTCTGGACTTCGCGCACCCCGACGAAAACCCCGCCGAGCACCGCTCAGCGCGCCCGAAGTTCCGACTCCACACAGCCTCCAGCACCCAGCGCGATTCGCATGCAACGCGACGCCGCGGTGGTCGACCCCCAAGGCGAGATGCCTGTCGTCCACCTCGTGGCCCGCCTTCGGGCGCCTCATCGTGACCTTGGCCAGTTCGAGCAGGCGCAGTGGATGTGGCGCCGCATCGAGGGGCTGTTTCCCGGGCTCATCGCGGCGGTGCTGATGCCCAACCACCCGCACGTGTTGGCGGAGGTTGAGGAGCCGGACGAAGCGCGGGGCCGGTTGGCGCGGACGTGTGGACATCTGCAGCGCAGGCTCGGGGTGCAGGGTCTGCTCGAACCCCTGCCGCCACCGCAGGTCGTCGAGCCGGACAAGGTCGCGCGCGTGGCTCGATACGTGGAGCTGAACCCGTGCCGCGCCGGGCTGGTGATGCATCCGGCGCAGTGGCTGTGGAGCACGCTGCGCGACGTGGCCGGGGCGACGGTCGAGCCAGCGGTCGATCTCCAGCAACACCGGCGCCACACGAAGCGCCGGCGAGATCGGTGGCTGGAGTACGTGGGGCGAGACGATCGCGTACCGGATCGTCGTGCGCTCATGGCCCCGGTCCCCGGCGGATGCGGGCGCGCTGCGTTCGGGGTCGAGCAGGTGTGCCAGGCCGTGCTCGCCGCCACGCGCTCACGACCCGATGCGCTCCGCCAACGCGGGCCGGTGCGGCGTCTATTCATCGCTGCCGCCCTCGACCAAGGCATCACGTCGACGGCATCGCTCGCGGACGTCTGCGGCTGCACGCCTCGCGCGGTCCGGCGCGCCCGGGACCGGCGACTGCGCGTCGCGACGCTGCTGCCCGTGCGCCGTTGCCTCGCCGACGCTCGCCTGCTCGCACCGGCCCGCTGAGGTGCACCTCAGCACCGCCGAAGTTCCTTTCCGCGGACCTTCAGCCCTCCTGAGTTCGAGACAGACCGCCCGAACGTCCGAATCCCGGACGTTCGGCTTGGCTGAGCCCCCGAGCCCCGGCCCGACGAGCCCGAGCCCCGAGCCCCGACGAACGTAATCCGCCCCCCACCGGCGCCGTACACTCCCGAAGATGCGCACGCTCGTCTTCATGACCGTGATGACCGCGATCTGGGTCGGCGGTCACGTCTACCTCGGGCGGCGCATCTTCGACGGGCTCGAGCTCTCGCGACGAGCCCGACGCTTCGGCTGGGCGGCGCTGACCCTGACCGGCTCCACTGCACTCGCCGCGTTGTGGGCCACCCGCCTCGGGGGCGAGGTCGCGGCCCTGCGCGCGCTGCAGTGGGTCGGCCTGTGGCTCTTTGGGCTCACGTCGGTGCTGTTCTTCTTGGTGCTGTTCTCCGACGTGATCGGCTGGGCGGCGACCCGCATGCGCAGGGTGCTCTCGTCGGCCAACCCCGAGCCTCCCTCCGACCCGGGGCGCCGCGGGTTCATGGGCAAGGTCGCGAGCATGGGCGCGGTGGCCACCTCCGGCGGGGTGGGGGGCGTCGGCCTCGCGCACGCGGTGGAGCTGCCCGAGGTCGTCGAGGTCGAGGTGCCGATCGACGGCCTGCCCGAGGCGTTCGAGGGCTACCGCATCGTGCAGCTCTCCGACGTGCACGTCGGGCCCACGATCCGCGGTGAACACCTGCGCGGCATCGTCGAGCGCGCCAACGGCCTGGACGCCGACCTGGCCGTCGTGACGGGCGACCTCATCGACGGCTACGTCGACGACCTGCGCGATCAGGTCGCGCCGCTGAGCGAGCTGCGCGGGCGCGACGGCGCGTTCTTCGTCACGGGCAACCACGAGTACTACTGGGATGGCTTGGCATGGTGCACAGAAGTCGAGCGCCTCGGGCTCACCGTCCTCAACAACGCCCACCGCGTCATCGAGCGGGGCGAGGCCCGGCTGCTGCTCGCGGGCTGCACCGACATCAAGGCCGGCGACCACGTGGCCTCCCACGCCTCCGACCCCGCCGGAGCCCGGGCTGGCGCGCCGCCGTGCGACCTCAGTGTCCTGCTCGCGCATCAGCCCCGCAGCATCGACGCCGCCGCCGAGGCCGGCTACGACCTGCAGCTCTCCGGGCACACCCACGGCGGCCAGTACTTCCCCTTCAACCTGCTCGTGCACCTCGCGCAGCCCTACGTCAGCGGGCTCGCCAAACACCGCGACACCTGGATCTACGTCAGCCGCGGCACCGGCTACTGGGGCCCGCCGCTTCGGGCGGGTGCGCCCCACGAGATCACCCTCGTCACCCTGCGGCGCGCCTGAGCGATCGTTTGTGTTGGCCGCCCCACCGAGTGTGCGGCTCTGCGCGTCAGTCGGGGACGAACACGCGTGGCCGGCTACTCTAGATGCATGGGAAGGGGAATGATGCGGGCCGCCGCGGCGCTCGCACTCATCAGCGCGGGATGTGGCGGGTCGTCCACACCCGAACAGGTCGATGGGACCACCGAGACCGACGGTGGTATCGATCTCACCGCCGGCACGTCGTCGAGCAGCACCAGCAGCGAGTCTCCGGGCTCCTCCGGCGCTCCGCCTACGACCACCGAGGACCCCGACAATCTCACCAGCGGCTGCGGCGAGGTCACCGTCACCCTCGAGCCCGTCATCCCCACGATCGTCCTGCTCATCGATCAGTCGGGCAGCATGACCGCCGACTTCAGCGGCCAAGATCGCTGGTCCGCCGTCTACGAGACCCTGATGGACCCCGACGACGGCGTGGTCGCCCAGCTGCAGTCCCAGGTGCGCTTCGGCGTCACCCTCTACACCAGCGAAGACGGCAACGAAGGCCCCGAGTGCCCGATGCTCACCTCGGTCGAGGCCGCGCTCGACAACCGCGAGGCCATCGACATAGCCTATGGTCCGGCCAACCCCAACGACGAGACGCCCACCGGCGAGTCGCTGCAGGCCGTCGCCACCTCGCTCTCCGCGCTCGACTTCGAAGGCCCCAAAGCCATCGTGCTGGCCACCGACGGCGAGCCCGACACCTGCGAGACGCCCAACCCCCAGGAGGGGCAGCCCGAGGCGCTCGCTGCGGCCGAGTTCGCCTTTGGCGAGGGCATCTCCACCTTCATCATCAGCGTCGGCGACGACGTCGGTGCCGAGCACCTGCAGGAGATGGCCAACGTCGGCGTCGGCAAGGCGCCCGACGACCCCATGCCCGCGCCGTACTACGAGGCGCTCGACGCCGGTCAGCTCGTCGACGCCTTCAACGAGATCATCGGCACCTTCATCAGCTGCGAGCTCACCATCGACGGCGAGGTCGACCTCGACCAGGCCTGCGAGGGCACCGTGACCCTCGATGGCGAGGAGCTCGAGTGCGGCGTCGACTGGGAGGTCCCCGAAGAGACCACCTTGGTCCTGCTCGGGCAGGCCTGCGACACCCTCAAGGACGGCGCCTCCCACACCGTCGACGCCAGCTGGCCCTGCGGCGCAATCGTGATTCCGTAGCCTTTAGGGGGGCCTTTCGAAAAGGCCCCCGCCGCTTCGGCCGGCGAAGCCGCCCTGCGCTTCCCCCCAAACGGTCGCCTTTCGGGCTCCAGCGGTTCGTCTTTAGGGGGGCCTAGTCTTCGTAGGCGTCGTAATCGCGGGCTCGTGGCGCCTCTTTGCGCGCCGGGGCTCTTGGCGCGCCGGGCCGCTCGAGCGCGAAGGCGTCCACGGTGACGCCGTCGGCCGTGATGAACGCCAGCTCGAGGCGGGTCGTGGTGGCGCTGCCGAAGAGCGCGCCGTGGCCCTCGTTGAAGCGGACCACGCTGCCCTCGACGGGCGTGCCGATGTCGTAGACCTTGGGGCTTCCGCTCAGGCCGTTGACCACGAACACGCCGCCGTCTCGTTCGATGCGCTCGTAGTGGTGGTCGTGTCCGGCGAGCACAACGTCGGCGCCCCACTGAGCGAAGGGCCACTGCATCACCCTCTGTGAGCCGTGGCGGCCCGAGGAGTACGGCGCGTGGTGCATGTAGACCACCTTCCACGGCGCGTCCGAACCTCCCAGTGTCTCCCGCAGCCAGGTGCCCTGCACGCTGTCGAACGCGTTGCCATCGGGTTCTGCGAAGTCGGAGTCCACCGCGAAGAAGTGCACCGGACCCCACACGAAGTCGTAGTAGCGCTCGTTGCCGGGCAGCTCGAAGTACTCGAGGTAGGGCGCCAGATCGGTGGTGCGCCAGTCGTGATTGCCCAGCGCCGGGAAGAATCGGTTGCGGTCGGCACCGGGGCCGTACTCCCCGCGGTAGGGCGCGATGAAGCTGGCGTAGTGCTTGCCGACGTTCGCGTCGATCGTCTGCGCCGATCCGTTGGGGTAGTTGTTGTCGCCGAGCGTGATGACCAGATCCGGCGCCGCCGCGCGCACCGTGGTCGCAACGGCGGCCTCGAAGGGTGAGTCGTCACCGAAGTCTCCGATCGCCACGAACGACACCGCCTCGCCGCGCTCACGGACCTCGATGCGAGCTTCCGGCGGGGGCTCGGCGATCGGTGCCCGGCACGAGGCGAGCACCGCGAGGGCCAGCGCCGGCACCAGGCGCGTTGCGAATCGACTCATGGTGCGCAGGGTGCCACGCGAGCGCTACTCGGTCGCGCTGTTGGCCGCGGGGCCCTCGACGTCGCGCTCGCGCTCGAGCTGCTCGAGCCGCATGGGCAACAGCTCGGTCAGCGCCGTGTCGAGGCCGACCCCGAAGTTGAGCAGCGCCCGGCCGAGGATCCAGTGGTCCTCGCGGGCTGCGGCGGCGCGCGTGCGGTCGGCGTCGTTCTTGCGGGTCTCCAGCTCTGCCATCAGGCGCGCCGTGCCCGAGCGGAGCGCCGCGAGCTCCCAGACCCGCAGCTCGACGCGCGAAAACGCTGATACGCCGTGCTCGGCCAGGGCCTTCCACGTGGTCAGCTGCGCGCGCGCCAGCAGATAGCCGAGCTCCTCGAGCTCTTGATCGTCGAGGTCTCGGGCCATGCGGAAGCTGCCCGATCCGTCGGCACCGCGTGCCCGCAGGACGACCACGTGGACGGTCTCGGGGTCCTCCGCGACCAGCTCGACCAAGCCTTCGTGATGCTTCGAGACCGCTCGGTTTCGCAGCGCGTCGAGCGTCTCGCGCCCCACCAGCTCGTCGGTGTCGGGCGAGACCACGAGCGCACGCCGGGGTCCGTTGGCGGTCGTGATGGTGCGGTAGACACTGTTCATCGCGCCCGCACGATACAGCCCGCGGGCCGGTTTGGGCACTGCGCGGACGGCGTCCCTGCGGGCTGAGCGCTGAAATCCGAGCCCATGGGCGGGACGGCCCGATGCCTCGGCTCTGCGGGCTCAGATGCCGTCGCCGAGCTCGGCCTCGACGAGCGCCTCGAGCTGCTCCGCCGATTGCGCGCCCGTGACCCGGCGTCCGTTGATGAAGAACGTCGGCGTGACCGTCGCGTCGTTGTCGGCGCACATCGTCTGCTGCGCTGCGACCGCGGCCGCCGTCTCCTCGGAGGCGTAGTCGGCCTCGAACTTCTTCACGTCCAGCCCCAGGCGCGCCGCGTACCGCTTGTAGTCGGCGTCGGTGCGCGCCTTGCTTCGCTGATCGCCGAAGAGCGCGTCGTGCATCTCCCAGAACTTGCCCTGGGCTTTCGCGGCTTCGGCTGCACGTGCGGCCGGCTCGGCGCCGGGGTGGTACTCGAGCGGGTTGTGGGCGAAGAAGAGCGCCGCGGAGGGGAAGCCCTCCAGCGTCTCGTCGAGGACCTTGCGTGACCGCGCGCAGAACGGGCAGTCGAAGTCGCCGCACTCGATGATCTCGACCTGGGCAAACGAGCTGGCCCCCTTGCGCGGCAGCCCGTCGGTGCTGACGGCGTAGCGCTTCGCGTCGGCCGAGGGCAGGGCGATGGCCGTCCGCGGCTGCACGACCTCGGGCGCAAAGTGGGTGAGCATGTCTTCGTAGAGGCGCTTGCGGGTGTTGCCGCGACGCTCGACGAACTTCTTGGCGCGCTCGAGCTCCTCTTCGATCACCACGTTGAAGGCCGAGGCGCTCTGCCGGCCACCGAGGTAGCGCCCGTTGATGAAGAACGCCGGCGTCCCGCGGATGCCGAACTTGGTCGCGGTGTCGAGGTCGCGCTGAAGCCTGCGGTCGACGTCGGCGCTGGCAAGGTCGGTGGCGTAGCGGACCATGTCGAGCCCGGCCTCTCGAGCCGCCGACTCGATCATGTCGGCGTCGAGCCGGTTGCCACGCTCGAAGAGCGCGTCGTGCATCGCCCAGAACTCGTCCTGCTCGGCCGCGGCCAACGCAGCCTTGGCAGCCGGCCGTGCCCACGTGTGCACGTCCTCGAGCGGAAGGTGTCGAAAGACCAGCCGCACGTCGTCGCCGTGCTGGGCGAGCACCTCGTCGATGGCGCTGGTGACCGCGCGGCAGTGCTGGCACTCGAAGTCCCCGAACATCACGATCGTGACCAGGGCGTCCTTGCGTCCGCGAATCTGCGGCGCGTCGCCCAGCCCGACCGCGTAGTTGACGTCGGG
Organism: bacterium; assembly: GCA_024742475.1. Classification (GTDB taxonomy): domain Bacteria; phylum Myxococcota_A; class Polyangia; order Nannocystales; family Nannocystaceae; genus CAJXVA01. The sequence continues at coordinate 164,165 of JANSYI010000012.1, forward strand.
TTGCGGGCTGTCGCTGTCGGGATCGTCCACCCGGTGCGGCCACAGGTCGTCCACGTAGGGCACGGCCTTGGGCTCGGCCCCCGAGGGCTCGTCGGGATCACGGGCCTGGGCGGGGTCTTCATCCGGCTTGGGTCCGGGGGCGGGGTGCTTGGCGTCGCAGGCCGCCAGCCCCTGAAACGACTCGGTCTCGAGGTAGCAGTCCAGCCGCGCGGTCGTGGTGACCTGCGGGTCGTCGCAGTGCTCCTGCACCGTCCGCTCGATCTCCCACGCGACCTCGAGCGACGCGCCATTCTCCTCGAGGGACTTGCGGCTCAGCGCGAGCACGTGCTTCGACAGGGCGGCGCATCGCGAGGCCCGGCTCGCGCGGGCGAGCTCGGTGCTCATCGTCTCGCCCACCATGTCGCTGGCCTTGGCGAGCAGCCCCTCGAGGCCGACGTCGTCCTCGGTGTGCAGGCTCTGGCGCATCACGAACGTCCGGCCCTTGCGTTCGGTTCGCATCGTCGAGGTCTGCAGCAGGTCGATCAGGGGCTGCACCTCTTCGAGCTCCTCGGCGTCGCGGGGGCGAAGCAGCGGGCGCACGGCCTGGGCTATCGCTTCGATGTCCGCGAACGCGGCCGCGTGGTTGCCCTTGCGCATCGCCTTGGCGATGGAGTCGTGCCGGGGGCTGTCGAGGAATGGCGCGTCCGGACCGTTGATGATGCTCGCCGCGTCGAGCGGGCCGACGAGCAGCCACATCAGGTCGTCGTGCACGAAGAGCTGGAAGTCGGGCCGCTCGGAGTCCGCGTCGCCGGGCATGGTGTAGACCGGCACGTCGCCGACCTGTCGCTGCGACACCGCGACCCCTTCGATCTCGGTGAAGCTCTTCTCGTAGACCCGCGCGAGGGTCTCGCTGGCCTTCTTGCCGTCGAGCACGCCGACCCACAGGGCGACCTGCAGGTCTTGGGGGCGGTCGCGGTCCGGCGGCAGCGCGTTCAAGGAGACGCCGAACCCGCCCGAGAGGTTCTGCGTCACGTCGGCGCGCAGGTCGACGCCGAGCTCGCTCGACACGCCCTTCTCGATGACCGACAAACTCTGGCCCAACGCCGTCGCTGCGCCTCCGAGCGCGCGGTCGAGCGCGGGCCCGTTGAGCTGCACGTCGTACGCGGCGAGGACGGGGCCGGCGATTTTGGACAGGGCCTTGCCGTCGCGTTTGGCGTCGTCGAGCACCTCGAGGTGCCGGCTGCCCTCGCGCACGACCACCTCGTAGGTCACGTGGATCGCGTCGCGCTCGTGGCTGAGCGCCATGGCGAAGCCGTCGAGGTCGGCGAGCGCGAGCCGAGCGACGAGGAAGCTGGCCCCCGAGGGCAGCGCGTTGCGCAGCGCAGCGCCGTCGACGTAGGCCAGCGCGAGGCTGTCTCCGGCGGGCGGAAGCAGGGCCCCGAAAGCCTCGGTCTTGGCGAGCGAGTCGTCGGCGCGAAGGCTGGCCAACGCTTCGGCGTGTGTCTCGACGTCCTCGCTCCAGCCCGGACGCGGCGCGAACACCAGCACGCTCCGCTCGCCTCGGTGCAGCACGGCCACGCCGCGCTCGTCCCACCAGTGCCCGTCGAGCTCGCCGAACGTCTTGTCGGACCACAGCTTGGACTCGGGGCTGGTGCCGAGCAGCCGCGGCAGCTGCTCGGCCAGCGCGGTCAGGAACGTCTCGCGATCGGTGACCCCGAGCGAGACCGCAAACGTCGGCGCCTTGGCGTCGAGCAGCGCGATGCCGACGGGCGCCGAGGCGTCGATGCCCTTGGCCGCCCATGCCTGAGCATCGAACGTGTCGAAGCCGAGGGCCTCGGTGCGCAGCGCCTTCCAGTGCGCGTCGTCTTCGGCGCTCGAGAGCAGCGCGACGGTCTCGTCGACGGACTCGATGGCGATGAACGCGACCGTCGAAGAGGGCAGCTCGCTCGCGACTTCGTCGGCAAAGGCGACGCCGCGCGCCGCGATGAGCGTGTAGACGAGGTAGGCCAGCCCAGCCACGGCACCCACGCCCAGGGCGGAGAGCCCGGTGAGCATGAACAGTCGACCCCACCGTCGCTTCGGGGCGGCGGCAGGTCGGGGTCCCGTGGCCGGCCGCGACTTGGCGTCGGCTCCGGACTTGATGACGGCATTGGCGACCGGGGCGCGAAAGACCTCCTTCTTTGCGCTGGGCTTCGCGTTGGACGTGCTCGGCGCGGGCTCGGCGGTGGTCGGGACGGACTCTGGCGCGGGGGCGGGCGCCGCGGGGGGTTCTTGCAGCGTCGCGTCGGTCGAGACCGCGCTGGGCGGCTCGGTGCCGGCGGGCACGGTGCGCGAGGCGGCGGGCGTCGACGTGCTGCCTGCCGGTCCCGGCAGCGTCGGGCCCGAGACGGCTTTGACCACGGTGGGCTCGTGAGGCTCGGGAGCCGGCTCTGGCGTGGCGGGGACGGTGCTCGAAGCGCCGCTGTGGGTGCCGGGTGCGGTCGGGGACGAGCTCGGCGCGTGCGGCCCGCTGAGGGTCGAGTTGGACGGCTTCACCTTGGGCGCGACGTGGGTCGACTCGGCCACGGGCGCGGGCGTGCCCAGCGAGACCGGCGAAGGCGGTGTCCACCCCGGCGGCGGCGCGACGGGCCCGGGGTTGGGGCTGCCGACGATCGTGTCGTGGCTGGGCGCGTCGGTCTTGACCTTGGTGCGACCGACCGCGGTCTGCCCGGGGCGGACCTCCTCGTGCGCGCCGTCGATCTCGATCAGTTGCAGCTGGGTGTTGCCGCAGTAGAACGACTGGCCCTCGAAGAGGGCGAACTGGGGCAGCTTCTCACCGTCGCGCCAGGTGCCGTTGCTGCTGCCGAGGTCGCGGACGATGACGTGCCCCGAGGAGACGTCGATCTCCGCGTGCACGGCCGAGGACTCGAGGTCACCCAAGACGATGTCGCCCGACTCGCGGCCGACGATGTTCTGCGCCTTGGTGAGCGTGACGCGGTACGGCGCCCGCTCGGGCGTCGAGACTTCGAAGATGAGCTTGGGGGTCGGAGTCAGCGCCACGTTGAGTTCCCTTCGGCACAGGGCGCGGAGTGAGGCCCGCGTGCGGCCGTTTGGGGGCCTTGCGAGTATCCCCAGGGCCACCGCGGCGCGCAACCGAGAGCCCCGCAGCCATACGCACGAGGCGGCGGCGGCGGTCTGTCCAGCACGCCCTGGGGGGCAACGGTCTGACGTGCCGACCCATTCCCAGCGTCTGCTACGGTCCCGATTCGATGCACCCCTTGCCGATCGACGCGCTACAGCAGCGGTTTGTTTCCGCCTGCCGCCCCGGCGCGCGGCTGGTCGTCTCCGCGCCAACGGGATCGGGCAAGTCGACGCGGCTGCCGTGGTGGATGGCCGACGCGCTGGGGGGACGGGTGCTCGTCGTGGAGCCGCGACGCGTCGCCGCGCGGGCGCTCGCCACCCATGGAGCCAAGATTCGCGGCGAGTCGGTGGGGGCGCGGGTGGGCTACCGCGTCCGCTTCGACGCGGCGGAGTCGGACGACACGCAGATCTTGTTCGTCACGCCGGGCATGGCGCTGGCGCTGCTCTCGGGCGAGGCGCCGGGCTTCGCGGGGGTGCTGGTCGACGAGTTTCACGAGCGCGGGTGGGAGACCGACCTGGTCACGGCGCTGGTGCGCAGCGGTCGGCTGGGGCCCGACGCGGCGCTGGTTGTCTGCTCGGCGACGCTGGCCCGCGACGCGCTGTGCGAGGCGCTCGGCGCAGCGGCGCTGTCGGGAGAGGGGCGCGCCTTCGACGTCTCGCTGCGATGGAGCGGGGATGGGGGGCCCTCGCTCGAGGGGTTGCCCGATCGGGTTCGCGCCGCGGTGCACGAAGCCCTGAAGGATGACGACGGCGACGTGCTCGTGTTCCTGCCGGGCAAGCGCGAGATCTCCGGGTGCGCGGCCGCGCTGTCGGATCTGCGCGAGGCTGACGTGGTGCCGCTGCACGGAGGGCTCTCGTCGGCGCAGATGCAGCGCGTGCTCGGACCCAGCCCGCGCCGGCGCGTGTTCTTGGCGACGAACGTCGCCGAGACCTCGCTGACGATCCCCTCGGTCACCGCGGTGATCGACAGCGGTTTGGAGCGGCGGCACGTGCATCGTGGCGGCAAGGTCGTGCTGGCGGTCGTGCCGATCTCCCTCGCTTCGGCGGAGCAGCGGCGGGGCAGGGCGGGGCGCGTCCGGGCGGGCACGTGCACGCGCCTGTGGTCCGAAGCGTTCGTCCTCAGCGAGAACACGCCACCGCAGATCGAGCGCATCGATCTCGACGACGTGCTGCTGCGGGCGGGCATGTGCGGCGTGCCCCCGGCGGAGGCGCCGGCGCTGCCGTGGGTCACGAGCCCGCCGCGCTTCGCCGTGGACGCGGCGCTGTCTCGGCTCGTGGCCAGCGGGGCGGTGGGAGTCGACGGCGGGTTGACCTCGAGCGGACGGGTGCAAGCCAAGCTCCCGGTGTCGTGGGCCGCGGCGCGGGTGCTCACCGACCCGCCGGCGGAGCTCGCCTCGGCGCTGTGCGACGTGGTGGCGGTGATGGAGGTCGGCCGCGACCTGCTCGATGGGCGCTGCTCGGAGGCGCAGGCGGCGGATCGTGCAGACCTCTTTCACGGGGCGAAGGACGAGGTCGAGGTGGCGCTTCGGTGCCTGCGTGAGGGCGACGCTCGTCGGCACGGGCTGCGTGGGCGCACGCTCGAGGAGTGCCGCCGGCTGTCGCGTTCGCTGGCGCGGGCGATCGGCGCGAAGGGGGATCGGGCCGCCGATCCGCGCGCGCTGGCGCGCTGCATCGCGGCCGCCGTGCCCGAGCTGGTCTTCGTCCGACGGCCGCGTGCGGACAAGTCCAAGGGCAAGCCGTCGCGCGGGGGCGAGCCGTGGGGCAACGGGGAGGTCGAGATCTTCGTGCAGCCCTACGCGGTGCCCTCGGTCGAGGCGCAGCCGCCGGGCCCCGCTGCCGGGGTCGTGCTCGAGCGCGAGTGGCTCGGGGTCGGGCACAGGGCGCGCGGGGTGGGGCGGCTGCTGATGCGGCTCGAGATCGCCGACCTGGCCTCGCTGGGTTTGGGTGAGGCGAGCGCGGGGGAGATTCGGGTGGTGCGTCGGCGCGTGGTCGCGGAGGTCACGCGGAGCTTGGCGGGCGTCGAGCTCTCGCGCGAGGTCGAGCCGCTCGAAGGCGAGGCGCTGGCCGACGCGCTGGTCACGTTGGTGCTTCGCGGCACGCTGATGAAGGGCCTCGCCCCGGCGCTGCTCGACGCGCTGCATGCCTGGTCGGTGCTCGCGGCGTGGGGGCGCCGCGAGGGCACGGCGCTGCCCGACCCTCCGCCCGACGCGGCGACGTACCTGCGGGCGCGCCTGCAGACGCTGGGCGTCGAAGGCCTCGAAGACCTGTCGCTGCTCGAGCCCGATGACGTGCTGCCCGCAGTGACGCCGATGGCGGTCGAGGCCGGGATGGATCCACGCCTGGCGACTGCGCTGCCCGAAGACCTCCCGCGCACGCTCGAGCTGCCCGGTGGGCGCTACGCGTGCACGGTGGACGTCTCGACCCGAACCGTCGAGCTGGCGCCGCTGGGCAAGACGAAGAAGGAGCCCGCCGTCGGCTTGCTGCCGCGCTTTCGCGGGTTCTCGGTGGTGTTCGTCAAAGCGAGCCGCCGGCTGCGGCTGCGCTGATGGTGGCGGTCAGTCGGTGATGCGATGCTGGCGGATGAGCTCCACCTCCTGGATTCGATCCGCAACGTGCTTGTCCCAGACGATGATGCCTTGCACCTCGTGGAAGTTGGGACTCAGCATGCCGGCCACGCCCAGGAGCTGTTCGAGTCCGGCGTGATTGGCAACCCACTCCGTGAAGGTCGGTGCGGCCGTGCCTGACGGAAGCGCTGCATGATCTCGGGCTGGAGTGGTGTGGTCTCGGTCTGCGTCATCGTTCAGAACCGTAGAGCGTCGAGCACGATTTTACTTCGTGCTGGGTACTGCTCTCAGCCTCGCCTCGAACTCGCGAATCGGCGTTTCGGTACTACTAGCGGCCTCGAGAACATCTTCTACGACCACGCGGTCATGTTCTAGATCGACGGATACTTCGAAGCGGTTGAACTCGAAGGTTTTCCTCCCTGCGACCGCCGTGCTTCTAGCCTCGGCGATCCAACCCAGGATGAGGTCGCGAGCGTAGGCGCTGCACTCCTCGTCGAAAAACTGGCCAAGCAAATCTTCATCCATCAGATTTTTCCTCAGAACGCAAACGCTGACTTGATGACGCCATATTTCACGAACACCGCTTCCAGAAAGACACACAGGTTGTGGACCACCTGGTCTACGAGCTCCGGGACGAGGGCCGCGAACTTGGCAAGCGCCTCGTCCTCAACACCCGCGAGAGTCCCGCGGACCCGTGCCGCGTCCTCGCCGTTCACTTGGCCGAGGAGTAGGTTCCGAGCCTCCTCGATCGAGGGGGCACGTACCTGCTTCACAAGCAGTTCGCCGATTCGACCGAGGTCAGCTTCGCTCATCTCGTTCCTCACTTCGCGGCCTCGAGCGCAGAGACAACTCTGCTCTTGCACAAGCGGGAAACGACACTCGAAGGACACGCTCCTCGTCGGGCTTCCAACTCCCGATAGCGTCCACGAGGACCTCCAAGTATGCGCGAAGCTCAGCCTGTGGGAGTCGCGGAACATCGGCATGAGCCAGCACGACCTGCCGGGCATCGACCCAATGCATATCCAGTAGGCAGTCGAAGAGGGCGTCCCAGTTGAAACCGAAGTAGCCCGGCAACCGTAGGCTCTCCGAAAGGGCGGTGAGGAGTTCAGCCTTCGTGGAGAGACCCCGGGGGAGGCGGACGACGAAGACATCGGATGATGCCTCGGACAGCCCGCCCTCGACGAACTCGAATGGCAGGTCTGTTGGCATCTCGCGCTCCGCTGAGTTCGAACGGCATGAAAGAGCCGTAGCGTCCCAGTGTGTACTTACACCGGCCGGTCCGACGCCCCAAGCCGCCTTCAACGAGCGTCAACGCCCCCGCTCCGCAGGGCATCTTCCACAGCCGGCCGAGCAGCAGCTCCGCCTCGACGCCGCTCCGCGAGTCCGCTGCCAGCGCCAACCCTCGCCCCGCGAAGTACCGGTGAACCCCCTCACGCCTCCTGCGCCCCGGCTCGCGGGATGCACCATCTGCCCTCCTGGGCGCACATACTGTGGGGCAGGGCGATGCAACGGACCACACGGCAGATCTCACTGGGCTTGGCTCTCTTCACGCTCGCCTGCGGCGGGGACGAGCGCGCGGAGATGACCGGTGGTGACGCGGGCGGCGTCTCGCTTTCGGACGGTGGCATCGACCCGGGCGACGCGGGCTCCGACTCGGACGACGAGTCGAGCGGAGGCTCGGATTCGGGCGTCGATCCGACCGGGCCCGACCCCACCGCGGCAGGCGACGAGGGCGGGTCGGATGCGGGGTGTCGCGCGGTCGACCTGCTGTTCGTGATCGACAACTCGGGCAGCATGGAGGACGAGCAGGCCAACCTGATCTCGAGCTTCCCGGGCTTCATCGGCGCGATGAAGGACCAGCTCAGCGAGGACCTCGGCTACCACGTCGGCATCACCAGCTCGGACCTCTACCCGGGCAACTTCGACTGCCCGCAAGAAGGCGCGCTCATCACCCAGACCGCCGGCGGCGGGGCGAGCAACGCCGCGTGTGGGCCCTACGCCTCGGGTGCCCGCTACATGACCGAGTCCGACGACCTCAACGCGAGGTTCAGCTGCGCCGCGCAGGTGGGCATCGAGGGCGACGGCGACGAGCGCCCCATGCAGACCATGCTCGCCGCGCTCTCCGACTCGATGACCGGCCCAGGCGGCTGCAACGAGGGCTTTCTGCGCGACGACGCGCTGCTCGTGGTCGTCATCATCACCGACGAAGAAGACGACCACGAGACCATGGGCTGCACCGGCATGGTCAACACAACGCCCTCCGACGGCTCCGCCGGAGAGCCCGACCAGTGGTTCGACCAGCTCGTGGCCGTCAAGGGCGGCGACGAGCGCAAGGTCGTCGTGCTCTCGCTCGTCGGCCCGCAGGGTCTCGCCGCCTGCCCCGAGCTGCAAAAGTGCGAAGGCGGCATCGAGGGCGCCGAGGTCGCTCACCGCATCATCGACTTCACCCAGCGCTTCACCTACGGCTTCGTCGGCCCCGTGTGCGAGCCCTACGGCCCGTTCTTCAGCGACGCGATCAGCAGCATCGTCAACGCCTGCGACGACTTCACGCCCGTCGGTTAGCTACACTCGCGGGCGTGAGCGTCCTGCTGCGCAACTCGGCCTCGATCGCCCTCGTCGCCACCGTAGGGTGCGGCCCAAGCGTCGAGGACACGCCTTCGGACGCCTCGTCGGGGGCGACGGATGCCGCAACGACCTCGACCTCGACCGCTGCAGACAGCGATGGCGCCGACACGACGCGCGCATCCTCGAGCTCCTCGGACGCCTCGAGCAGCACCGGGACGCCCATGGGCCCGCCGTGCGGGGAGGAGATCTGCGCGCTCGATGAGTTTTGCAACTGGGGCAAGGACTCCTGCGGCCGCGAGCCACTGCCGCACGGGGAGCTCCCCTTCTGTGACGTGATCCCGCAGACGTGCGACGTCGCCCTGTTTCCCATCTGCGCCTGCGACGGCCAGACGTACGACAACGGGTGTGAAGCCGCCGCGCTCGGCATCGACGCTGACGCCAACGGCTCGTGCGCCCCGCCGGAGGGCACCTTCGCCTGCGGACATCGGTTCTGCCCGATCGGCACGGTGTGCTTCATGGGCGTCTCCGATCTCATCGGTGGAGAGGACTACTACGCCTGCGAGCCGATGCCCGACGCGTGCCTGCCCGAGCCCGACTGCGACTGCCTGCTGGAGGCGCAGAGCTGGTGTTCGATCCCGAACTGCTCAGTCTTGCCTGGTGGCGATCTTCGCATCGACTGCTGAGGACGCGCCCGCGTCGTCGCCGAGCGCCTCCTCGGCGGCGAGGCGCTCCTTGGGGTGGCTGATGTTGCCCGCGATCGTGCCGCCGCAGCGCGGGCAGACCGTGTCGTCGTCCGAGAGCGTCGTGCCGCACTTGGGCTCCGAGCAGCGGCTGTCGGGGAGGAAGCGCCCGACGATGAGGCCCAGCAGGCCCAGCCCGGCGGCGGCCATGCCGATCATGCCCATGTCGATCTCGATGCCCGTGTTCATGCGCCCCGCGAGCATGCCGAGCATGGCCACGGGCAGGGCGAGCATCTTGGCCAGGCGCAGCGCCTTGCTTCGCTTCACTCGAAACACCGGCTTGCCCTCGTTCATGCCGACCACGCCGGTGTCTTCGGGCTCGGGCGGCGCGTCGGGCTCGGCCTCTTCACGCTTGTCGAACACGCCCGAGGCAAACGGCGCAGTCAGGTCCTCGAGGTCCGGCGCCTCGCCCCAGCGCTCCTTGGGCGGTATGCCCAGCCGCGCGATCAAGTCGCCGGGCGCCTGCGTGAACAGGCGCAGCGTCTCGTCGAAGAAGCCGGCCTGGTTCGAGGGCAGCTGCTTGCTGATCCGCCGTCGCTCCTTGGGGGAGAGCTCGCGCGCAAACGCCACGACGCCCAGCAGGAAGGACAGCGCCTTGGGTCCGAGCACACCCAGCTGCGACTTGGTCCGCTGCAGGCGCAAGGTGTCCGTCCGCGTCGCGCCGTGTTTGACCGCGGCCTCGGTGGTGAGGATGCCAAAGCCGAGAAAGACCGCCGTGACGTCGACGAGGCGCTGCTCGAGCACCGCGTTGCTCTGCGTGAGCCCGTGCCAGCGTCGCCACCCCTCCGCCGCGCCTCGGGCCGCCGCCGCGGCTGCGCGCTGCGGGTCGCGCAAGGTCGAGGCTCGGGCCGCGTAATGCAGCGTGTTGCCCTGCTTGCGCACGAACCACAGCGGCGCGCCGATGCCCGCGGGCGCCACCTGTCCGCCCACGTCGTCGTCGGGGTGCACCTGTACCTCCACGTCGGCCTCCTCGAGGTCGGCGTAGACCAGCAGGCGCATCAGGAGCCGCTCGAGCGACGGGCCGCCCCCATTCCACGGGTCGGGAAAGTAGGTCTCGTTCCCGAGCACGAGCGGAGCGAGCAGCAGGTGCTCGTGCCCGCGCGTGCGCACCAGCTCGGCGAGCTGCCCCACCAGCCAGCGCTGGTCGTCTTCGTCGGGAAGGAGGAACTTCTCCACGTCCCATGGCTCTTGCTCGGCCATCGCGACGAGGTGTCTAACACGACGGCGCGCCAGTCTGACCGGCGCTACCCAATGGTGCCCGCGCAGGCCTCGTCGCCCTGCTCGCAGGGCAGCACCACCAGCAGGTATTCGCCGCTGAACGTCTCGCCGCCCGCACTGTAGGTGTCGACCACGATGTCCCACGTGCCGGCCGGGAGCGCGCCTTCGATGCGTCGATCGGCCCGCGCCACGCAGGCGTCGCCGTCTCCGCCAGCCTGCAGCACATGCACGTCGACGTCGACGCCGTCGCGGTCGAGCACGAGGATGCGCAGCGCGGTCGGGGCGTCGAGCTCGAGGCGGTAGCGCACCTCGGGGCCCGACTCGTCCGCGTCGTCGCACGGTGGGTAGGCGTCGATTGCCGTCGTGGTCGCACGCGAGGTGTCACCGCTGTGGGCGAAGGGGAACGCGTCCACGAGGACGGGCGAGCCTTCGGTGCCCTCGCCGCTGAACAGCGGGGCGTCCTCGTCGAGGCTCGGCGCATCGTCGACCACCACGGCCATGCCGCGATCGAGCGCCTCGAGTGCGACGAGGTTGCGCATGTTGTATCCCCACTGCAGCCCCTGCTCGGTCAGCCGGCAGGCGCCCTCGGGAAACGCTCGCAGGTGGATGCCGTCGCTGCTCAGCCCGTGCTCGGGCAGCGGATCGATCGCCGCGTGGAGGTCGACGAAGGGCACCTGCCGGCTCTGCGCCATGCCGCGAATGACCGCGTTGTACGACTCGACCCACAGGTTCGCGCTCGCGCTGTCGCCCCGCCGCGTGATGCCGAACAACACCGGGATGGTGCCTCGGTCCAGCATGTCGTCGAGCAGGCTCATCATGGCCCCGTGAAAGGGGACCATCGCGCTGCCGTACGTGGCGCCGAGGTTCATGTCGTTGGTGCCGTAGTGCACCAGCGCCCACCGAGGGCTGATCGCGTCCCACTCCTGGTGCAGCGGCGACGGGTCGCCCTCGATGACCCACGCCGCGCTGCGGCCCGACTCGGCGGCGAGGGTGTCGCGGCCGAACGGGTCCGAGCCCGCTGCATCGCCGCCGCGAAAGTAGGCGAGGGCGTCGCCGATCTGCGCGTTGCGAGCCAGGTCCGCCGAGTCGTCGGACGAGAAGCAGTACAGCGTGCTCGCGCTGACCGTGCTCGACGCGCCCGCTTTGAGGAAGACGTCCTCGCGTGGGTCGGGCGAGCGGTCTGCGTAGGCGCGCCACCGGTCGGCGACGTAGGGCGTCACCGGCGAGTGCACGCGACCCTCGGGATAGCGGACCGCGGCGTAGGGCGGGGGCAGTTCTCCGCCGCTCGAGCTGTCGGACATTGCACCGGACGACCCCTCGGTCTCGGCCTCGCCTCCCGAGCTCGTGCTCTCGTCCGTGCTCGACGTCGAGCCGCCGGTCCCCGCTACCGTGCCCGAGACGCCCCCGCCGGACGTCGAGCCCTGCCACGCCTCGCCGCCGGGATCTTCAGCGCAGCCGACCAGCAGCGCGGCGCACAGCGCCAACCATCCCGCGCGGAGCATGCCCAAGCGTACCAGCCGTGCGGTCCGGGCCGGGCGCCATCGCGACATCCTGCTAGCGCTGCCGCGACTTGCACTGCGACTCGTGCGGCTGGCACTTGAAGCGAACGTGCATGTGGTCGACGTGCCCCTTGACGTGCTGCATCACGGGGGTGCCCGAGCCGGTGGGCGCGGGGTACTCCATCCACCGCTTCAGCGCGCTCTTGGGCATGAGGTTCTGCGACACGGCATACTCGTGCAGCAGCTTCTGAATCTCGCGGTCGACGTAGATGACCTCGACCTGTCCGGTCTGCACCAGCATCGACATGAGCGCCCACGTCTCCTTGGCGTCGAGGTTGCGGCTGTTCATGACCCGCCAGTTCAGCTCCTCGCCCGAGGGCAGGATCTGCATGTAGCCCAGGTCGACGTCGCGACCCGACTGGTGGGTGGAGTGGGGCTTGAGCCGTCCCCCGTTGCGGCTGGACATGTTGCCCACCAACACCGGCTGGCTGTGCCCCGTCTTTGCCCAGCGGCGCAGCACCTTGTCGAGCACGGCCACCGTGTGGGCTGTCGCAAACGACTTCCAGCCGATCATCTTCATGACGCGGCCGGGCCCATCGACCATCGGCACGCCGCCGGCGAGCTTGCCGTTGCTCGGCGTCCCGATCGACTGGCTCTGCCGATCGTCATCGGCCGAGTACACGACGACCGCCGTCTTGGGCGGGAGGTCCTGCTCGAGCTTCACGCCCGGGTTGAGCGCGGTGATCTCGTGGTGAAAGATCTTGTAGAGGTTGGCGACGTTCTCGAGCGTGCCGCCGCGGCGGACCGTGTACTTGACGGTGCTCGGCGCCGCGAAGTCCTTGGCCCACGCCGCGGCCTTGGGGCGGGGGTCGAACGCGCCGGCGTCGAGGGGCTCGGGCTCGCCCGGTGCGTCGGGGTCGACGTCGCGGACCTCGGGGGTCTCGGCCGCGGGCTCGGGGGCTGGCGCCTCGTCGGGCGTCGCCTTCTGCCGCGCTTCGCCAGGCTCGTCGCGCACGGAGGGGAGCTCCTCCTCGGACTCGGTCTCGGTCACCGCGGCGCTCGGCGGCTGCGTCGAATCCTTCGCGTCGCATCGCATCATGCCGAACAGGCCCCACAGGGCGCCGGCGGACGCGAACAGGACCAGCCCGATCTTGGACCGCGGCTGCTCGGCCTGCTCTGCCCGTTCGGCCGCGACCGCCTCGGCTGGGCTCGCGTCGGCGTCGGCGGTCTCGTCACCCTCGGGGACGTCCTCCTGGGCGGAGATGTCCTCGGGCAGCTCGTCGTCGCTCGTCTCGTCGTTCGACATGGCGGTGCGCGATGGTCGGACGAACACCGGGTCCGATGCAAGAAAGTCGGCGCGCTGTTCGCACAACGCGCCGCACTCGGTCACTCCATACGGTCTAGAGGTCGACCCAGGTGCCCGTGGCGGCCGGTGCCTCGTCCAGCACGTAGATGCGGTTCGGTTCGGCCCGCGGGTCGACGTCGGCGCCCTTGTCGAGGTCGATGACGTGCCAGCCGAACAGGCCTGTGCGGAGGTCGCCCGCCTCGTCCCAGGTCAGCGCCCCGGACACGCCCTGCAGATCGACCGATCCGCCGTCGACCACGAGCGCGTTGCGGGCGTCTTCGATGAAGGACAGCGTCGCGCCGCTGAACGAAATGGCGGTGCCGTCGGGGTCCATCAGGCGGGGGAACGCGGTGGCGATGGCGGGTCCGGTGACGTCGTCCGCCTCGGCCACGGTGGACATGGCGAACAACGTCGCAAGCGCCGCGTCGTACGAGAGCGCCGCGGTCGTCAGCGCGTCTTCGTTGTTGAAGCGAATCCGGTAGCGGATGTTGAACGCGTCGAAGTTCATCTCGTCGAAGATGATCGGCGAGAAGCCCTCCATGTTCGCCGTGATGACCGGCTTGAGCGGCTCGAGCGGACCGGTGCCTGGGGTGGGGCCGATCTCGTTGATCATGCGCTCGAGCTCGGCGATCGAGCCGTGGCTGAAGTGGAAGACCGGCAGCGGTGGCTGGTCGATGGCCCACGCGCTGAAGTAGGCGTACAGCAGCGCCTGCGTCTCCGACGTTCCGATGAAGATGATGTCGGTGAAGTGATCTTCGCGGTCGACGTAGTCGGCCGGCAGCGTGGCGAAGGCGCCGGCGATGGTGGCTCCGTACGAGGCCAGCAGGTCTTCTTGGTTGTCGAAGATCGCGGGGTTCTCGTAGGTCGCGAAGTGGATCTCGACGCCCCCGAGCCCGTCTTCGAGCGGCGTTTGAATCGCCCCGAGCAGGCCCGCCCCGTAGGCGTCGTCCTTGGCGAGTACGAGCAGCCGAGCGAGTTGCGTCTCGGTGGGCTCGGCGCGCCGCTCGAGCATGCGGTCGATGATGCCGTTGGCCTGGTAGGTGTCGGGGGAGATGGTGCGCCACACCAGATCGGCGTCGTCGAGCTCGGTGATCGAGGTCGCGGTCGCGGTGGGCGTGATCATGAAGACCTCGTTGTCGATGGTGACGTCCTGCGCCACCGCGAGGACCGACTCGCTGAAGACCGGACCGACGATCGCGGGCACCCCGACGTTGGTCGTGAGGTGGGTTGCGGCCGCGACTGCGGCATCGGTGCCCGCGGTCGAGTCGCAAGCGACCCACGCGACCTGCCGGTCGCCTTGCAGCGAGGTGTTGTCGTTGAAGTCTTCGACGGCGAGCTGCACCGCGTTCTCGAGGGGCTGCACGAGGTCTTCGAACGCTCCCCCGGTGGGCATGATCGAGCCGAGATAGACGACGGTGTTTCGGTCGAAGTCGTCCTCGGGGTACTGCACCTGCTGGCACTCGGCGGAGAGCAGCTCGAGGCAGATGTTGTCGGGACCGCAGCGCTGGTCGGTGGAGCAGTCCGTGTTCTGGGTGCAGCCGGTGACGTCGGTGTCGGTGTCGTCGGTGTCCGTGTCGGTGTCGCCGGTGGTCGTGTCGGAGTCGGTCGTCGGATCGCCCGTGGTCGGACCGGAAGTCGGCAGGACGGTGGTGGCGGTGGGGGTGGTGTCCGTGGTCTCACCGCCGGTGGTCGGGTCGGTCGAGTCCGAGGCGCCGCCGGGCGGCATGCAGATGTTGTCGACACACGACCCTTGCCCGTTCGAGTAGACGCACTCGTCGTCGCTCGAGCACGGCTGTTGGTCGTCGAGGCCGAGCGACAAGCTGCAGCCACCGAGTAGTACGGACAATCCCAACCAGAGTTCGTGTTTCATTCCAAGTCCCTCGACGATCCGTCGGCTTCGTTTGCTCGGCCCATGACCGAAAGACCGCTAGAAGCGGCCGTGCACCACAGCGCCGGCCGACGTCGGCGTTGCAGCGGGGGAGACGGCGAAGCGGCGCGTCCGGGCGTCCGCGCTCGCCTTCTTCTTGCCCTTGCCCAGGGTGGTCAGCACCAGCACCAGGCCGGCTGCAGCGAGGACACCGCCAGTAATGAACATCGCGTCGGCAGCCCGGGCTTGACGGCGGGCGTCGTCGCGAATGCGCAGGCGATCGTCGACGAACTCCGCGTTGTCAGCGTCGCCGGCGGTCGAGGATGCAACGCCTCCGAGCACTCCGCCGACGATGAGCCCCGCACCCCCGGCGCCGAGCAGCACGTAGCCGGCGATCCTCTGACCGCGCTTGCGATCGGCCGGCGGCTCGTCGGTCTCGGGCTCGACGGGATCGGCGAGTTGCTCGGGCGGGTCGTCGACGTCTTCGTCTTCCTTGTCTTCCTCGAGCTGCCGCAGCGCCTCGCGGAGCACGCGGAGCCGTTCGGTCGCGGCCTCACGCGACTCGAGGTCGACGCCCGGCTGGGCGACGAACTTCTGGTAGTGCACCACGGCCTGCTCGAGGTCGCCCTTCTCTTCGTAGACCCGGCCGATGTTGAAGAGGTAGTTGGGGTTCGAGTTGAGCGCGTACGCCTGCTCGAACAGGCCGATGCTCTCCTCGTAGCGCTTGTCGTTGAACGCCTCGACGGCCTGGTCGCTGAGGCGCTCGGCCTCGGAGTCCTGCGCAGGTGTGACGTCGGAGCTGGCGGCGTCCTCGGGCTGGGCGTGCGCGAGGGCAGGCCCGGCGGCGAGAGACGCGGCGCACAGGAGGCCCGCAGCGCGGCTGGCCAGAGAGCGGAGAGTAGTTCGCGAGTCCATGGGGGAGTTCAGTCCTTGGTCGGAAGGAAGACGCCGCCGCCATTCTTGCCCGAATCGTCCTTGGTCGGAAGAAACGGGTTTTTCTTCTTCTTGGTGACAGCCGGCCCAGGGGGCTGGGACTTCGGCTCGGACTTCGGCTGGGACTTCGGCTGGGAGGGGGTCTGGGGGTTGGACGTCGTCTCAGGCTCGCGCGTGGAGCTGGTGTCCCTGGACGAACGCTTCCCCCGCCCTTTGCCCACCAGACGCACGCGCAGGTCCTCGGTGCCGCTCTCGCGGACGTCGAGCTCTCCTTGCCACGGCTGGTAGCCGCGGGCGGTCATACGAACGGTGTGCTTGCCGATGGACAGTTTGCCGACGAACGGCGTGGTGCCCCGAGCCTCGCCGTCGATGAACAGGTTCGCCAGCGGGCGCGAGCCGATGTCGACGGGCACGTACTCCGCATCGGTCGTGTCGGGACTGGCGGGGTCGAGCGCCTCGCCTGGGGCGAGCGCCCCGAGCTTCTCGCGCGCCTTGACGTGAGTGGGGTCGGTCGCGAGCACATCGCGGTAGGCGGCGACCGCTGCCTTGGTCTCACCTTTGGCCTCGAACGCCTCGCCGGCGGCCATGAGCTTGGCGTTGGTGATGTGGATGTCGAGTCGCTCGACCCGCCCGGCGAGCGCGGGGAGCTCCCGTGCGGGGCCGCGCAGGGTGTCGAGCAGGTCGCTGGCTGCGTCGATGTCCCCCTCGTCGATGTGGGCCCGCACGCGAGCCACGGCGTCGTCGTAGTCGGGTGCGCCGCTGGGGCCTGCCGAGGCGACCTTGGCGTCGCCGTCGTTGCGCGTGTCCGGGCCGCCGCTGGTCGCGTAGTAGGCCAGAGAGCCTCCGAGCAGGACCACGGCGGCCGCGAGCCCGATGATCAACCCGCGGTTGCTGCCCCCGACCGCGCCGATGGGTCCGGTGTGATCGGGGTCCTGAGAGGGGTCGCTGAGGGTGATGGGCTCGCTGCCGCCCGTGGGCGCGGGCACGGGGGCCGCGGGGGCGACGGGGTGGCGACCGCTGAGCGCCTGCTCGCCGACGAGCGCGACGAGGCCGGTGTTGCCGTACCCCGGCTGGGTCGTGTCGGCAGCGTGCACGGGGGCGCCGGGCTGGGACGTCTTTGGCGAGACCTTGGGCAACCGGAACATCGACGCGGGGACGACATCGATCAGCTGCTCGACGATCGCGTTGGCGTCGTCCGGGCGCGCGTCGGGGTCTTTGGCCATGCACGCGTGCACGAGCTTGATGAGCCCCTCGGGCACCTCGTGGTCGGTGGGCAAGACCTCGTGCAGCGGGGTGGGGTCGTCGTGAATCGTCTTGTAGAAGACCGTCGCGGTCTCGTCGCCTTGGAAGGGGAGACGGCCCGAGAGCATGAAGTAGAACAGCGCGCCGAGGGAGAACACATCGACGCGAAGGTCGATCTCGCTGTTGCCCTGAATGACCTCGGGGGCCAGGTACCCTGCGGTGCCCAGGACGTGCTCTTGCGTGACGGGCTTCTGATCGCCGATGAGCTTGGCGAGCCCAAAGTCGAGGATCTTGACGAAGTTGGCCCGCCCCTTGCGCTCGCAGAGCATGATGTTGGCGGGCTTGATGTCGCGAATCATCACGCCCCGGCTGTGTGCGTGCCCGATGCCCTTGAGCACCTGCGCCGCGATGGGCACGAAGGTGACCAGGTCCAGGTAGCGACGCTCGGCGATGTAGTCGCTCAGCTGCGCGCCTTCGAGATACTCCATCGCCAGGTATGGACGACCGGCATCGACACCTTGGTCCAGGAGACGCACGATGTTGGGGTGGCGGACGCCGCCGAGCCGCTCCGCCTCACGCTCGAACCGCTTGACCGCCTCCGGCTTGCGCGACCAGTCGGGGGAGAGCAGCTTGACGACCACCTCCTCGCCCTTGTGATTGTCTTCGGCGAGATACACCAAGCCCACGCCGCCGCGCCCGATGAGGCGCAGCATCGAGTATCTGCCACCGAGGATCTGACCGATCAGCGGATCGCGAACCGCTGCTTGCTTGTCGTTACTCATGTTCCCGCGTTTCGCGTCTGGTTCCCCGCAGAACCTTCGACGCTGGGCTGTGCCGCCATCGGCACGGACCTTCCCAAGAAGGTACGCCGAATGCGTGGTCTGGGCCACAACTGGTTGGATGATGGGCACCCCGATTGTGACACGGCCCAGTGGCCGAAACTGGTCTGGCACAGAGTGTACGGAGCCCTCGGATGGCTCCAGGCTCGCGCGCGGAACGAGCATCAATGGCGGTTGAATCAGGTGTCGTCTTCGCCGTCGCGTCGCGGACCTGCTTCGGGGTAACGGTGCCCCTCAGGGGCATGATCGCCCAGATAAACAGCGTTCGGTGATCTGAGTTCTTCGCCTTGCAGGAAGGCCTGCTCGCTCGCGAAACCGACCGCCCAGTAACCCTTGGGGCTCTTCACCAAAGGCACGCGCCCGGAGTGTTTGCAGGTCTCGCACCAGGAGAACGCTGTTGGCCGGTCCTCGGGACCCTCCGTGGTGAAGCCCCGCGCGTCACAGATCGCGCAGTCGACGTCCCCGACGCGCTCGCGCTGCGTTCGATCGGCCTCGGCGGCTTCGCGCTCCCGCTGCGCGGCGAGCTCGGCGGCGATCGGAAAACCGCACTGCGGACATGCCGCTGCGCGGTCGGAGACTCGGTGTTCGCACTCAGGGCAATCGACGAGCACGCCGAAGGCTAGCAGCCCGTGCTGAAACCCGACACGACGTCTCACTCGTCTTTTTCGCTCCTGACGGCGTCGCCAAAACTTGCGGTACACCCGGTATGGCGGCGTTTCGGCTCCTACCCAGGAGCGAAAAATCCTTCGCGATCCGCCGCACCGGGTCTCACCACGGGCTGCTCGCAGCCCCGGCGTGCTCTTGGGATGTCGCCGCGATGGCGAGCGGACTACTTGGTCGCGCTCGGGTCGACGACTTCGACGTCGGCGATCTGGGAGAGCGCGGGTTTGAGCTTGTCGGCGGGTCCGACGACGACGATCACCAGCGCGTCGGGATCGACCAGGTCCTTGGCGACGGCCACGGCCGCATCGGGAGAGACGTCCCGGATCGCGCCGAGGTACTGCGCGTAGTAGTCCTCGGGCAGCTCGTTGAGCTCGAGCCGCCACAGATCGCGGATGAGGGCCTGAGGGGTCTCTCGGCTCGCGGCAAAGCTGCCGACGATGTAGCTGATCGAGTCCTCGCGCTCGGAGGCGGAGGGGGCCTCTTTTTGAAGGCGGTCGATCTCTTCGAGAATGGTCTGCACGGTCTGCGCGACCGTGGCGGTCTTGCTGAAGGTCGAGACGCGGAAGCCACCGACGAACCGGCCGGGGCTGAACCCACCGCCGGCGCCGTAGGTCAGACCCTTCTTCACGCGAATGGTGTCGTTGAGGCGCGCGTTGAAGCCACCCCCGAAGTACTCGGTCACCACGCGCGCGGTGGGGTAGCGCGGGTCCTTTCGCGTGATCGAGGTCTGCCCGACGCGAATCTGAGACTGATTCGACTTCCGATCGACGAGGAAGATCTTGGTCTTCGACGGCTTGGGGACCTCGGGGAGCTCGACCGTCGGCTTGGTGCCCTCGGCGGTCCACTCGGCCATGTGCGTCTGCGCGAGCTCGAACGCGGCCTCGGGCTCGATGGCGCCGGCGATGTACAGGGTCGCCGCGTCGGGGCGGGCGTAGGTGCTCCACCACGACTCGAGGTCGTCCCGGGTGAGCTTGCGAAGCCCGGCCGCGGTGCCCTCGGGCAGTCGCGCGGCGGGGTGCTCACCGTAGAGCCGACGTCGCATCTCGCGGTCGGCGAGGTAGTCCGGTGAGCGCTCGGTGACCATCAGCCCGGTCGTCGTCTGGCTGACGTACTCCTCGAGCTCCTCCTTGGGGAACGTGGGCTCGCGAATGACCTCGGAGAGCATCTGCATCGCGCGGTCGGCTTCGCCGTTGAGCGCGCCGACGTAGACCGACGCGGAGTCGAGGTTGGCCGAACCCGAGAGGGTGATCGCGTAGCGGTCGAGCTCGTCGGTCAGCGCTTCGTAGTCGTGGGACTTGGTGCCGCGTCCGAGCATGGGCAGGGTGAGGTACGCGGTGCCCTGCTTGTCCTTCGGGTCGGCGAACGAGCCGTACTCGAGACCCATCCACATGGTGACGAACGGCACCTCGTCGCTGGGAAGCACGACCACGTCGAGGCCGTTGCCCAGCGTCTTCTCGAACTTCTTCACCGCGAGGTCGTTGGCCAGGGGCGGCGCGACCGTGGGCGCCTTGCCGAGGCCGTCGGGGCGAGTGAGGCCCGGCTTGCCCGAACCCTCGCCGCGGATCGACTCCTCACCGCCGCCTCCATCGTCACTCTTCTCCTTGTCGTCCCCGCCGCGAATCTGGTCGACCAAGAAGCCGAGCATGTTGGGCTCGATGCGGATCTCGATCTCGTGGTTCTCGACCAGGTAGGTGTTGGCGGCGCGCTGGATGTCTTCGGCCGTGATCTGGGTGATCGCCTTGAAGTCGGTGTTGACGCTGGGCAGGTCCTTGCGCAGCATCGCCGCCTCTCCGAGCCGCTGCGCCTTGCTCTGCACGGTGCTCAGCGCCTGTACCTCGGCGGCGAGCATGCCGTTGCGCGCCTTGAGGAGCTCTTCGTCGGTGATGCCGTCCTTCTTGATGCGCTCGATCTCGGCGCGCAGGGCGTCGAGTGCCTTGCCCGCGCTGCCGCCGAAGGGACTCAAGACGGCTCCGGCCGCGAAGAGCCCGTCGTGCTCGAGCGTCAAGCCGCCCGCGAGCGCAAACATGGCGAGGTCTTGTTCGCGGACGAGCGAACGCCACAGTCGCGAGCTCTCGCCGCCGCCCAAGATGGTGCCGAGCATCTCGAGCGCCAGCTCGTCTTCGTGGCCCATCGGGACGGTGCGGTAGCCCAGCGCGACGATGGGGACCGGGCCGTTGCGTTCCTTGATCTTGATCTTCTTGGGCTCGGTCTGCTCGGGCTCCCGGACCTCGACCCGGGGAGGCTCGTCGTACTTGGGGATCCAGCCGAAGAAATTCTCGGCCGAGGCGAGCACCTCCTCGTGCTTGACGTCACCGACGACGACGAGGGCGGCGTTGTTGGGCACGTAGTACGTGTTCCAGAACTCCTGGAGCTCTTTGGCGTCGGCCTGCCCGAGCTCGTTCATGTCGCCGATCGGGCTCCACCGATAGGGATGTTCCTCGAAGACACCTGCGAGCACCTTCTCGAGCGCGCTGCCGTAGGGCTGCTCTTGCCCGCGTCGGTACTCCTCGGCCACGACCTTGCGCTCGGTGTCGAAGTAGTCGTCGTTGATCTTGAGGAACGCCATGCGCTCGGCCTCGAGCCACAAGACCATGTCGACCTGGTTGCTCGGCACCACTTGGATGTAGGTCGTGTTGTCGAAGCTGGTGTACGCGTTGGCGTTGCCGCCCACCTTGCGGATGTACTCGAAGTGCGCCTTGGGTCCGATGTTCTGCGTGCCGCGGAACATCATGTGCTCGAACATGTGGGCGAAGCCGCGGCGGTTGGGCTTCTCGTCCTTGGAGCCGACGTGGTACCAGACCTGCACGGCGGCCACCGGCGTGCTGGTGTCTTCGAGGGTGATGACCTGCATGCCGTTGGCCAGCGTCGAGACCTCGTAGTCGAGCGGTCGCTCGGGGAGGATGACCGGCATGTCGTCGCCTTCGCCCACGGCCTGGGCCGTGGTGCCGTCGGTCGCGGGCGTCTGCGTGTCCTTGCCTCGGCATGCGGGGACGAGGAGGGAGAGCGCCAGCAAGCAAGAGCCGACCGAAGGGATGCGTGGGCGTGACATCGCCCGGAGGGTAACGAAATGCGCCCCGCTGTTCTAACCTCGCCGGCGATGCCCGAACCCGCCGCACCGAAACGACGTTGGGGCCGCCGAATCGGGCTTGTCCTCGGGGCTCTCGTGCTCGTGTTGGGCGTCCTCGTGGCGCGCTACGTGCTGCCCACGGCCACCGGCTACGTCGCCAAGCTCGCGTGCTCGGGGCACTTCGTCGCCGGCCAGTCTCACGCTCGGCTTCGCGACGAGGATTTCAGCCGCATGGGCTACGTCTCGTTCTCGTTCGACGAAGGCGCTCGCCGGGCGAGGGCGACCGTCCTCGGGCTCGCCGCGCGCGAGGCGGTTTATCGGGACGGCATCGGCTGCGCGCTCGTCGTCGACGCCGATCCCGAGCAGACTCAGGCCGCCGGCGTCTCGGTGCCCCGCGCCGCCGCCTCGGATGCACCGTGGCCAGCCGGCGACGGGCCCGACCCTCGTCCCGACCCCCCGGGACTCGATCGCGCCGCGCTCGAGGCTGCGCTCGATGCTGCGTTCGAAGAGCCCGACCCGGACTCGATGCGGTGGACACGAGCGGTTGCCGTGGTCTGGAACGGTCGGCTGGTGGCCGAGCGCTACGCCGAGGGGACTTCGGCCGACGCACCTCATCTCGGGTGGTCGATGACCAAGAGCGTGACGAACGCGATCGTGGGGACGCTGGTCATGCGCGGGCGCTCGATGTCGACGCCCCAGCCCCCGTGCCGCAGTGGGCCGACGACGAACGGGCCGAGATCACCCTCGACGCGCTGATGCGCATGAGCAGCGGGCTCGAGTTCGAGGAGCGATACGGTCCGCTCGCGGACGCGACGCACATGCTCTTCGAGGTCGACGACGCGGCGGCGGTCCCGCTGGCGAAGCCGCTCGAGCACCCCGTGGACACGCACTTCTCCTACTCGAGCGGGACGACGAACGTGCTCATGTGGATCGTTGCTCGACAGTTCGACTCGGCGGACGCGTACCACCGTTATCCGTACGAGGCGCTGTTCGAGCCGCTGGGCATGCGCACCGCGGTGATCGAGACCGACGCGTCGGGGACGTTCGTCGGCTCGTCGTTCATGTACGCGTCGGCGCGCGACTGGGCGCGCTTCGGTCAGCTCTACTTGCAAGACGGGATCTGGCAAGGGATTCGGTTGCTCCCGCGGGGCTGGACGGCGTACAGCGCAGCGGCGAGTCACACCGCGCCCGCGGGTGAGTACGGGGCGCAGTTTTGGACGAACGCCGGGGACGGGCGTAGCCGGCCCGACCCCGACGTACCAGCAGATGCGTTCAAGGCGTCGGGTTATCAGGGGCAGCTCGTCTACGTGGTGCCCTCGCGCGAGGCCGTGATCGTGCGCCTGGGCATGACCCACGACCGCGCGGCATGGGACGCCAACGCGTTCACCGCGGCCGTGCTGGCTGCGCTCCCGCCGTGACTCTACGGCGTGCCGCTGTGGTGTTGCGCACGCGGGATCGCCGGGGGTGATGCGGCTTGTTGCCCGGAAACCCTCCGCGTTACACTCCCACGATGTCGTTTGGGGCGCTCGATGCCTGGCACCAGCCAGGGGCTCAGGTCGGGCGCTACCGTTTGATCGACCGCCTGGCCGTGGGCGGGATGGCCGAGCTCTTCCTGGGCTTCACCCAGTCGATGCACGGGTTCGAGAAGCTCGTCGTGCTCAAGCGGATTCTGCCGCAGTTCGCCGAGAACCCCGACTTCGTCCGCATGTTCCTCGACGAGGCACGGCTGGCGGCCACGCTCGACCACCCGAACATCGCCCACGTCTACGACATCGGCGAGCACCACGGCTCGTACTTCTTCTCGATGGAGTACGTGCACGGGCAGAGCCTGCTCAAGGTCATGCGCGCCGTGACCAAGGCGCGCCGGCCGCTTCCCCTCGAGCACTCGCTCAACGTCATCATCGGGACCTGCTCGGGGCTGCACTACGCCCACGAAAAGAACGGCCTCGACGGCACCGCGCTCGGCATCGTTCACCGCGACATCTCGCCGCCCAACCTCATCCTCACCTACGACGGCATGGTCAAGGTGGTCGACTTCGGCATCGCCAAGGCGGCCACGGCCAAGAGCAACACCGCGGTCGGCACGCTCAAGGGCAAGATCCCCTACATGGCGCCCGAGCAGTGCCGCTCCGAGCCGCTCGATCGCCGCAGCGACATCTTCTCCATCGGCATCATCCTCTACGAGCTCACCGTCGGCCGGCGGCTCTTCCAGGCCGAGACCGAGATCGCCATCATTCAGAAGATCACCTCGGGCGGGTTTCCACCGCCCACGTCGGTGCACCCGAGCTACCCCGGGGAACTCGAGGCGATCGTCATGCGGGCCCTGCAGCTCAACCCCGACGCGCGCTATTCCACTGCCCGCGACCTGCAGATCGATCTCGAGGAGTTCGCCCGGGAGTACAAGCTGGCGATCTCCTCGGCGCGGTTGGGCTCGTTCATGGAGGAGCTGTTCGACGAGGACGCGCGCCGCATGCCGGTTCACTCGAACGTTCCACCGCCC
The DNA here is from genome assembly GCA_024742475.1 of bacterium. Classification (GTDB taxonomy): domain Bacteria; phylum Myxococcota_A; class Polyangia; order Nannocystales; family Nannocystaceae; genus CAJXVA01. Next base: position 188,306 of record JANSYI010000012.1, read on the forward strand.
GAGCCGACACCACCGCCTCAGCCGCAGCCCTCACCGGTGCCGCCGACCGCATCCGTGCCCGTCGCTCCGCCCCCGGTACCCGCGCCGCCGGCCGAGAGTCCCGAGCTCGCCGCGTTCGCCAACGCGCTCTCGCGGGTGCTCGACGATGGCGGCGACGACCCGATGACCGAGGAGATCGGCAAGCCGATGGTCGAGCAAAAGAGCCTGGGCATCGATCTGGACAACCTCCAGCTCGAAGACCTCGACCCCGGCAAATACAAGGGCGACGAGTCCTAGAGAGACTCGGCCAGCGCGACCCAGCGTGCCTGGCTGACGTCGCGACGCACCACTTCGCAGTTCTTGGGACGCCACGCGCCGATCGCCTCGGTGGGTGTGCCGTCGACCAGGCCGATGACCGCCCGCATCAGCGCACCGTGGGAGACGACGAGGGTCGATTCGACCTCGGGCTTGGAGGCGAAGAGCCGACAGACGCGCAGCGCCACGTCCCGGAGGCTCTCGCCGCCGCCCGGACGGGTCTGCCACCCTGCGAAGCTCGGCATCACGCCCTCGGCTTCGAGGTCGGCGATGACACGCCCCTCCCAGCTGCCGCAGGTCCTCTCGCGAAGCGTCGCGGTGACCTCGAGCGGGACGTCTCGTCCCTGAAGCACGTGCACCGCGGTGTCGTGCGCCCGCGAGAGGTCCGAGCACATCGCCCGGTCGAACCCGATGGGCTCCACGGCTCGGCGGGCGGCCTCGGCTTGCTCGCGTCCCAGCGCGGTCAGGGGAGCGTCTCGCTGGCCGGCAAACCAGCCCTCCGCGTTGGCGACGCTCTGCCCATGTCGGATGAATGTCCACGCCGCCATCGGGCCTACGTTCGCCTGGTCGCGCGCGCGGGGCAAGCTCTGCCAGTGCTTGAAAAAAACGACGCGACACGCGATCAAGGGGTGTGAGCGACCCGCAGGAGCCCAAGCCAGGTGACACGATCCCCGCCGCGGAGTCGACCGCGGACGGTCGCTTCAAGACGCTCAAGCTGTTGCGCTCGGCGGGCACGCTCCCGCTGCGGTCCTTGGCCGACGCCGCCGCGATTCACAACAACCCCGCGGTCATCGCCGCGGTCGCGGGCAAGACCCACCGCGGCCAGGTTCGTGCCGACAACCAAGACCACTTCCTCGTCGCGTCGCTCGAGCGCTCGCTGCTCGTCGAGGACTCGTCGCTCCCCGCCGAAGCAGGCACGCGCCTGACCGACACGCCGCAGGGTCGGCTCTTCATCGTCGCGGACGGAATCGGGGGCCACGGTGGTGGTGAGGTTGCAAGCGCGGTCGCGGTGGACGCGATGGCTCACTACGCGTTCGAGACCATGCCGTGGGTCCTGCGTCGCGAAGACTGCAGCTACGACGAGCTCGGTGAGGGCCTTCGCGGGGCGATGGAAAAGGCGCAAGCGCGCATTCGCCGGGTCGCACGGCGCAAGAACCTCAACGAGGACCTCGGCACCACGCTGACGATGGGCTACGTGTCGTGGCCCGAGCTGTTCCTCGTGCACGTCGGCGACTCTCGGGCCTACCTGCACCGCGACGGCAAGATGCATAGGCTCACGCGCGATCACACGCTCGCGCAGCAGCTCATCGACGGCAACGCCATGAGCGAAGAAGAAGCCAAGAGCTCCCGGCTCGCGCACGTGCTGGTCAACGCGATGGGCGGGCACAGCGATGACCTGCACGTGGAACTCCACCGGATGGAGCTTCAGCTCGACGACCAGCTGCTGCTGTGCAGCGACGGCCTCTACGACATGGTCCCCGACGAGGCCATCGCCGCCGAGATGGCCAAGACGGACAAGCCCGTCGCCGAGGTCGTCGAGCGGCTCGTGGACGCGGCAAACGCGGCGGGTGGCCGCGACAATGTCACCGTCGTCATGGCTCGCTTTTGAGGCTTACCGGGCGGCTTCGCCGACCAAGCGGTCGTTGGCGGTCGCCCGGTAGGCGAAGCGCCCCGCCTCGAAGGTCATCTCCCAGACCATCATCGGCGACGCGTCGGGGTCGATCTCTCGCATCCGCGGCATGACGCCCTCCTTGGCGAAGATCGCCGAGTCCATCACCAAGATGTTGCCCGTCTCCGGCAGGACGTCGGCGTCGCCCGCAAAGACCGAGGTGGTGTCCACGTCGTCGTCGACGAACACTTGCGTCGCCTCCATCGCGTCGAGGTCGAGCGTGTAGCGGACCACGCGCGAGCGTCCGGGTCCCGCTGGGCCGACGCCGTTGTCGTAGAGCATCAGGCTGCCGTCGGCCTGCCACTGGGGCGAGTGTTGGTGGTGGAACCACTCGCCCGACTGCAGCGCCAGATCTCCGCCCGGGCCCAGCCGCCACTGCATGGTCGCGCTCGCGCGATCGATCGACACCATCTGGTCCTGGTGCCGCAGGGAGATCATCACGCTCGACCCATCGGGGCTGAGCACGATCCCGTTGGCGTGGGTCCAGTCGTACGCCATCTCCCCCGTCATGGGGTGGGGGAGGACGGACGAGCCGTCGTTGGGCGGCACGATGTACAGCGGGTCGAGGTCGTCGAAGCTGTCCCACTGCCACACCACCTCGCCCTGCGGGGTGAACTCGGCGATGACGTCGCCCGCGGTCAAGGTCGGGCCGACGTCGGGGTAGTCGACCGTCTGAAAGCTGTAGGCGATCGACATGAAGTTCCCGCTGTCGAGCTCGAGCACGTCGTGGTGCAGACCGGTGAGGCCCAGGTCCTCGTCGTCGAGGCGCAGGACCTCCTCGCCGAGCTCGTCCAAGATGATGACCGCGTTGTCGTGTACGAACAGGACCGACCCGTCGTCGCGAAGCTGCGCCGCCGCGAACACGCTGTCGGGACCCGGCAGCGCGCCCGAGGCTTGGCCGAGGTGGAACCGCGTGCGTCCCTGGGGGTCGACCACGAACAGGCTCGAGGTGGTGAAGTCGGGGAAGGGGATGAGGTCGAACATCCGGTAGGGGCCCTCGCCGCCTTGCGCTCCGTTCACGTCGAACGCGGGGATGAAGCCGGGAAGGGGTGCTTCGCTGAGGAACGCGACCGGCTCGCTGAGCTCGCCGGCGGAGACCGTCAGGGCGTGGTCTGTCGCCGGCGCGAGCCCACGGAGGCGGAAGGTGACCGCATCCGGCCCCTCTTCGAGCACGGCGACGCGCACGCCGTCGTCGGAGTCGTGCGAGAGCGAGAGGTCTTCGGGGAGCGGGCCGTCACCCGAGACGGTCACGTCCACGACCATCGGCTGCTGGGGGTAGAGGGTGACCGTGGTCTCGAGTGTGGTGAGTGCCCCCGAGGTCGAGGAGCCCGAGCTGTCCTCAGCGCCGGCCGTCGAGTCGCCCGAGGTGGTGTCGTCCGTCGAGCTCGACGTCGACGACCCCTGGCTCGACGCGTCGCCGGTCCCCATGCTCGTGCCAGTCGATCCGGTCGTGCCGGCCCCGTCGGTCTCGCCGGTCCCCGTCAAGTCGTCGCCGCAGCCGGCGCCAAGAAGCATCGCGGCTGCAATCCACCACCCTCGTTGCATCCGCCGAGGATGCCTGCGGGGGTCGGGGGCATCAACTCCGCGTGCGGCCGGCTCCGCGGGGGCATAGAGTGAGACCATGTTCTTCTCTCGGAGGAAGCCCAGCCTCGTTTCGCCGGAGGATGCACTCCCAGGCCGACCAGAACCGCTCGCGGACGTGCCCGACGTGCATTTCATGAGCGGCAACCGCATCAAGGCGCCGTTCCCCGAAGACACCGAGACGCTCATCGTCGGCATGGGCTGCTTCTGGGGCGCCGAGCGCAAGTTCTGGCAGACGCAGGGCGTCTACTCCACGGCCGTCGGGTACGCGGGCGGCTTCACGCCCAACCCAACCTACAAAGAGGTTTGTTCGGGCGCCACGGGCCACACCGAGGTCGTGCTCGTGGTCTACAGGCCCGAAGCGCTGCCCCTCGAGCAGGTCCTGCGCGTGTTCTGGGAAGGGCACGACCCGACGCAGGGCATGCGGCAGGGCAACGACGTGGGCACGCAGTACCGCTCGGCGATCTTTACCCGTGGCGAAGCGCAAGCCCAGGCGGCGGAGCGCTCACGCGCCCTGTTTCAGGCCGAGCTCACCAAGGCCGGGCACGGCGAGATCACCACCGAGATCGGTCCCGCCACCGACTTCTTCTATGCCGAGGGGTACCACCAGCAGTACCTCGGCAAGAACCCGGGCGGCTACTGCGGCTTGGGTGGGACGGGCGTGTCCTGCCCGGTCGGCTTGGCGTCCGAGGGTTGAGCCGCTTCGCTGGGCTGCTGGCCTGGCGCGTCCTCGTCCTCGTCGTCGTCCCGTTCTTCATCGTCGGGAACCGGTTCGCCCCCGAGGTCGACCGCGATCGTCTTCATCGATCCGGGCTCGCTCACGGGTGCCGGTGTCTGGCCCGCCGCAATCTTCCGCAGGCCGTCTTGAACCTCGCCCTGCAGGCGGGAGCCCCGGATGGGCTTGCGGGTGTTCGCGTCCTTCCACGGGCTCCAAAACTCCCAGAGAACCTCGTCCTGGGCGTTGACCTCGAACGCGCGGCCCTCGTTCGACACGATGACCATGACGTTGCCATTGGGCAGGGACTCGGCGAGGCCGCGGCCCCGCGAGAAGAACTTCAGCGTGCCGGTGGCGCCCGTTCCCCCGATGGTCCGCTCGATCGCGTTGGTGCGCGGATCGACGACCACCGCGCGCGAGTTCTCGGAGCGGTGTCGGTTGTCGAACAGCACCACGTCGTCCTCGCCGGTCAGCGTGGCGTCGTGCTGCTTGTAGAGCTCGCCGTTGCCCCACTGCCAGATGACCTGCCGCGTCGTCCGATCGATACTCGCGACAGTGTTCATGTTGCGCAGCGAGACGAGCAGGTCACCGGTCTTGCCCAGGCCTTCGATGTCGCGCGGGAGGATGATGATCGAGTTGGCGTGAAACGCATCGATCGCGCCGCCGTGGTCGTCGGACTCGCCCTCGGCGACGACTCGCTCGCCGCGGTTTTGAATCGCGCGGCGGACACCGGCCTCGAACACGGCGTCGTCCTTGAAGATGTCGTGCATCCACACCTGCTCCTGCTCGGCTCCGTCCGCGTCGAAGACGACGACGCCGTGGTCGAGCAGTCGGACCTTCTTGCCGGGTCCATCGGGGCCATCGACGACGATGCGCCGCTCGGCCAGGACCGCGATCGACCCGTCGTGCGCGACGGTGAGGTCGTGGTGGAAGCGGCCTTCGGCCATCCACACGACGTTCGATTCCCAGTCGAGCTTGATCACCGCCGCGTCGGTGACGACGGCGTAGAGGTATCCCGCCGGGTCCAGCCTCGCGATGGCCCAGCCGCGCCGCTCGGAGGGCACGTCCGACTTCCACCGGTTGATCTCCTTGCCGTCCGAGCCGTACAGGGCCGCCTCGCGGACGGTCGTCGCGTTGCCGCGGATGCCCCCGGCCGCGTTGGCGAGCATGAAGCCTTCGTACGCGCCGGGCGCGTTGGTTTGCACGCCCACGAGGTCGCGCGTGCTCGCTTCGAGCGGCACCTCGCCGAGGTAGGCCAGCGACTCGAGGTCGCTCTTGCGGCCCCTGCGTCCCTTGCGGCCTCTGCGGCCCTTGCGGCCTCTGCGTCGCTTGCCACTCTTGGCCTCGTCGTCGCCGGCGTCGTCGTCAGCCTCTTCCTCCGACGACACCTCACCGTCCGACTCCTTGTTGAGTTTGACGACGCCAGTGCCGAACAGTCCAGCAACGAGAGCCCCGGCCACGCCGAGACCAATGAGGATTCCCTTGTAGTTCGCCATGGGTGCGAGCTCGGCCGCACCCTATCAGTCTTCGCGGCGTTTCCAGAACTGCACTCGGTTGAGCCGCACGCCCCGGTCGCGCCGGTAGTGTGCGTGCAGAAACCGCCGCAGCTCCGTGAACTCACGCACGGGCACCGCCGATCCAAGGACGATGTAGTCGGGGGGCGATGCCTCTTAGGCTCCAGTTGACGCGCCCGCTCGTGACCGAAGAATCCTCGTGACGCCGAACGCGGTGAGCGCGGCGGCGACGATCGCAGCCATCCACAGCGCGAGCGTGGGCACAGTGAGTCCGAGCAACGGCAACTTCGGGGACGACTTCATCGTGAAGTAGACCATCCAGGCCGACATCATCGCGTACACGGCGGCGCCGCAGAGCGCCCAGACCGTTGGACGCGTGTCTTGAGTCCACCGTGACCGGCGATACAAACTCAAGACTGCTGCTGCCGAGACGACCGCAAGAATCGAACCTACGTTGTTGAGGAGTTCCCGGAACTCGGACATGAAGACCAAAGCGCAGGCGAGTGCACCCTGTAGAAGAACCGAACCTCGGGGTGGTGCTCCAGACTTCGTTGCAAAGATCGGTGGGAGGAACCGGTCGTCAGCCATTGCTGCGTAGACGCGTGGCCCTACCAGCATCATTGCGCTGATTGCGGAGGCCAGGGCGACGACGACGACAGCCGACATGAAGGTCGCGGCGCTCTCCCCTAGCAGGTTTCTCATCACGAGGTGAGCGAGCGTGATCCGGTCCGTATCACCAGAGATCCACCCCGTCATGTCGCTGGTATCGAGGTTCGTTACAAAGACCCAGTTGACCAGAAGATAGAGAACGATCACGGCGCTACAGCCCAACAACATCGCGCGCGGCACGTCGCGGCGCGGATGCTGGAACTCGCCCGCCGCGTAGGTCGCAGCGTTCCAGCCGGAGTAGCAAAAGGAGACGAAAATTAGCGAGGTGAAGAAGGGCTCGACTGGAAAACCTGCAGAACTCTCGATAACCGGCGCTTGCGGCAGGGTATTGGTACCAGCAACGATGCCGATTGCGATGAATACGGCAATGAGTACACCCTTGACCAATGCGAGTGCGTCCTGTGTCCAGCGTGACGTGCGCAGGCCACCGGTGTGCGATGCCGTGATGGTGACGATGAGACCGGCACCGATGAAACGGGCATCTAGACTCGGGAAGATTGTCTTTCCGTAGGCGCCCGCGGCGAGAGCGGCAAGTGCCACGGGTACCGAAAATCCCACGAGGAGTGAGGCCCAGCCCGCGATGTAGCCGACGACCGGATGCAGCAAGTCGGACAAGTAGCGGTACTCGCCTCCGGAGCGGGGAACAAGGCGCACGAGCGCCGCGTACGCCACGGCCCCGGAGAGGGCGACGAGCCCTCCTACGAACCACTCCAACAGAATCAGGCGTGGCGAAAGGTCCAACGCCATGAATCCGGCCGTTGTGAGGACACCGGCTCCGACCATGTCCGACATCGTGAGGCCGACGCCCGACCAAACTCCGAGCATCCTAGGCTTGTCAGACATCGTGGTCAGCCGTCCGCTGCTACTTTTTCCTTGAGGCCTTTTCCCCAGAGGCGGACTCCGGGCCCGCGGGCACCTTCGTCGCGCCACCTTCGGCGGGCCCCTCTGCTCGACGAGGTCCTCCGCTCCGCCGTCGAGACGAGTGGGAGTTCGGATTCTCGGGTCTGGTGAGGACCCAAATGCTCTCGTCCAGCGGTGGCTTGAAGCTGGCGGACATCCGGTACTTCTCCACGACAGCAGGGTCCAGCATCGAGATGTAGTCAACCGGATCAACTTCGAAACCGGCCGCTTTTAGGCGCCGCATGAACCCTTTGCTCCCGTACTTCCGCACGTGGTCTTTTTGCCCAAACGCCTTCGATCGACCAGCATCTGTGGTGATGGACGGGTCCTCGTAGTTCTTCTTGCGCCCGACCTCGATTGGCACTTGGACGAAGGCTCGTCCTCCCGGTCGAAGGACCCGGAGCATCTCCTTCATCGCGGCACGGTCATCGGGGATATGCTCGAGGATGTGGTACACGATGAGCACGTCCCATGACTCGTCCGGTTGGTCGAGGTTCGTGAGATCGAGTTGGAGATCTTCGTCCGTGCGGAGGTAGTCTGCGGTGACGTAGTTCAGGTTGGGCAGCGACTTGAAGACGGCCTTCTGGGCCGCGTCCGGGGAGAAATGCAGGACGTCGAGCTTAGCTGTCCAGACGTCGGTCTCATGCTCCAAGTAGTGCATGAGCAGGCGGTGTCGCTCCTTCGCCTTACAGTTCGGGCAGACTGCATTCTGTCGTCGTGCAAATCCGCGAAATCTCGCAGTCGTGTCACAGATGTTGCACGTCCGCGCCTCAGGGTCGAACGCGCCGGGACCGGCAAAGCGCCACCATCCCAGGGCTCCGGCGCCCGCGAGAGCGGCGAGGCCGCCACCGACAAGAGCACGACGGTTGAAGCTAGTCTTAGCCATGGGAGCGAGCGTCGGAGGCTAGCATCGGCTCGCGTAGGGAACAACCGCGGCCCGAAGTCGATGTCGTGGCCTTCTGACCGTCTTGGAAGGGCGGCGGGTGACCCCCGGGCGGGTCGACTCGTCAGCTCTCTCGCCGCTCCCAGAACTGTACTCGGTTGAGCTTGGCCCCACGGTCTCGCCGATAGTGCGTGTGTAGGAAGCGGCGGAGGGCCGCGAACTCACGCACGGGTACCGCCGATCCAAGGACGATGTAGTCGGGGGGCGATGCCTCGAGCTCGGCGAGCAGTGCCTTGGCAGCGAGGTCATCACGGAAGTGCAGGGGGCTTCGAGGGTGGCGCCACGTCGAGTCGTTGGCCGAAGTGGTCAGCTCCATCGTCTTGTAGAAGCGCGTCGAGGACAGCCGCCCGGTGAAGGCGTAGACGTCCCATAGATGCCAACCCCACAGCCAGAGAGTGTCGCCGGGTTCGGTCACCTGCAGGACGCGCTTCGCGATGGCGCGACCGCCCAGGTCGTGGGCGTGCATCCGGTTCTTGCGCTCGGCTTCGATGAGGACGCTCTGACGGCCCACGAGCAGGAGCGCCGGCAGCAGGGCGACGAGACGCAGTGACCAGCGCCGCAGGCTCCGCGTCCCGAGGAGCCCCGAGGGCGCCGCCGCGAGCAGGCTCAGCGGCGCGGCGGCGGCCAGGTAGTAGCCCTTGTAGAAACGAAATCCGATCGCCGCGGAGGCCAGCGCGAGTCCCGACCAAAGGAGCAGCGTGGCGAGGACGAGACGCTCCTTGCGTTCGGCGAGGCCGCCGAGTGCGAACGCACCGAGTGCGAGCGGCAGCGCGAGGAAGTAGGCGGACGCGTAGACGGCCTCGCGCGGGGCCTCGCTCGCGTGGATCGCCGAGCCCTGCGCGACGTAGCGCCAGCCCCACTCGCTCAGCACGAAACCACGCCACAGCCCTCCGAACTCGCCCGCGCTCGCGTAGTGAACCGAGACCGGGAGCGCCGCCGCAGCCACGCCCAAGAAGACCGCACCGATCCGTCCGAGCATCACCCGCGTGCGCCCCTCGGGCGGCCGCTGCCACGCGGTCGACGCGGCGACGACCACGACGACGAGAAGTGCAATGCCCGCAGGTCGCTTGCACAGCGTCGCGGCGCAGGCGAGCGCACCGGCGAGGGCGAACACCCACCCAGGGGGCGAGCGGCTGCGGAGTGTGGAGAGGGCGAGGACGACGGCACCGATCGCGGGCAGCTGCGCCCACGTGATGTAGTTGGCGTCCATCGTGTCCAGGACGACGTCGTGCAGCCCGTAGACGAGCCCCGCGACGATGCCCGACCAAGCGCCCCACAGCCGGTACGCCCCGAGCATCACCAACGCCAGGCTGCCGAGCGCAAACACGTTGGCCCAGACCTGGAAGGCGGCGATGTCGCGACCTCCCCCACCGAGCAGCCAGGCCAGATAGAACGTCCCGGGCGCCTTGAACTCGACGCTGTCGACGTACGGGAGCTTGCCCGCCGCCAGCAGCATCCCGTTGTACATGATGCCGCCCACGTCGTGGTTGGCGAACCCGCCTTGCACGAACCCGGGCTTGCGCAGCCAGGCGCTGAGCGCCAGGACGACCGCGAACGCGAGCCAGAACCCGATCCGTCGGCGGCGTGACATTGCCTGCTCCAGCCTACGGAATAAAGATCGCCTCAGCCTTGAGACCGCCAGGGTAGGCGTAGGTCGATGGGCAATAGATGTCTCCAGGCGCCGCCGCAGGACATGCGCCTAGACCACCGTCCAACGGCTCTCCATCTGAGTCGTAGCTTTGAAGTCGCGCGGAGCCATACTGAATGATGCCGAACGGCACATCACCATCAGCGGCGTAGGTCCCTTCGGTTGGGAGTTCGAGCAGGGCTTTCTCGAATCCACGCCCGACTGCTTCGAAGTTCGTTTCACAGAGGGCGTTGGTGTCTCCCTGGGGGCAGACCAGCAAGACCTGGTTGGTGTTCGGCCCCTCCTCATCTCCGTCTAGCTGTTTCTGGACTGAGACTGAGCTATCCGAGACGGAACGAGTGATCACAACCTGGTTGTGCAAGAACGAGACTCCAGTGGCGAAGGCGTACCTAGAAAGGTACTGCTCCGTCGGCACGAGCTGCACCATTGCTGGGTCTCCGCGTCCGGTCTGCGGAGGGCCCTCCAGGGCATTGTCGCTTACAGGGTTCTTGCTGCGGATGTACTGCACGGGCAGGAAAGCTCTGGTGGACTCGAGGACGAGGCTGATGCCTGAGGCCACTTCTACGTCGACAAAGTCACCTTTGGAAGCCAGCGTGACGGGGAAGTCGGCCGTGGGAGGGTCTGCGGTCACAGTTACACCGTCGACCCCCGCATACAGACGCACGTACGTTGCCTCTTCGAAGTCGGCCCATTCCGGAACAGACTCAGGTGGATCGAAGCCGAAACCGTAGGGACGAACGGGAGCCGACGGCAGGACATACGTGGTGCCCCAATGCTGAAGGGGAAACACCACCTCTAGCAACTGGTCCCCTGACCCCCCCTGTCCGGGCTCGCCGAGCGGGACGCGCGAGAATCTGTTTCCTCCGCTCACCCAGACCGGGTTGTCTGCGCGGATGACGGTTCCGGAAATGTCCAGAGGTTCGAACGCCTCGTTGTAGCCCTCTTGACCAGGCTTGACGCCGAGCCCGTTCACCGACGGGACGATGCGAATCGTCTCGTAGCGGTTGAGCACCAGCGAACCCGTCTCGCCTGCGCTCACGGGGTCGATTGGAAGGCCGTTTCCGGCAGTATCAACGGGTGGAGTCCACTCGACGCGTGTATCGTCTTCGAGCGCGACCAACTCGAAGTAGCTCACGCCGTTCTCGCCGGCTCGAGCGCTAGAGTACGACGTCACAATGTAGTCGTTCCCCAGAACGCGGTCCGGGAGCAGCAAAGCGGACTCGTTTCCTTTGTTCGCCCGCAGAGGCGCATGCTGGTACGCGACGACTGGGACGTCGCTGATCACCCGGAAGATCCCGCCGGTTCGGAGGTTGGAGCTGTTGCCGGGCACGAAATCCGTCATCAGCTCGACCGTCTCGCTGCGCCCAGGTTCGATCGTGAACTCCGTGAACGCGACCTCGTCGAGGACGCCTTCGGGAACCTCGAAGATCTGAACGGCCGCGCTGAGCTCCTCGTTGGGGTTCGTGATGACCAAGCCGTCGGGATCGTCCTGGTAGGGGTGCAGCGAACGGTTGACGACGAACGCGCAGCCGGCCGAAGACGGGTCGTTCTCCGTGAGCTGGCAGGGACCCTCGCAGATCGGTGCCGTGCATTGGTCGTCGCCCTCCTCGCATGGGCGGCACTCGGAGTAGGTGCCGCACTCCAGCACAACCTCCCACTCGAGTCCGGTGCCGGCACAAACCTCGATCGAGGCACCGTCGTCGCTGCACCGCCGTTCGTCCGGCTGACAGATCGGGACGAATCCGCTGCTCGAGCCATCCTCGGCGCTGGGGTCGACGCCCGTGGTGTCGTCGCTGCCCGACGTGACCGCGTCCGTGTCGTCGTCATCGTCGGCTAGCGCGGGGCCCCCGTCGTCTCCGCCGCAGCCGCCGAGGGCGAGCAGCCCGATGGCGATGGGCGCGAGGCGGGTGAGCACCGATGGGGTCCGTTCCGGCGAAATCGAGGTCATGTCGTCCAAGGCTCCAGGTCAGTAGAGCCCGCTGAACCGGGCTCTTCCTTACGGTACCCCGAAGATGGGGCGAGCGGTAGCGCAAGGGCCGTCGAGGGGCACCCCGCGTTGTCACCGCCACTGGAATCGGCTAGCTTCCGCCGATGGCTTCGCGAAGCGTCGCCCGGTCGGTCTCTCAGATCGCCCTTGGCGCGGCAGTATTGAGCTTTGTGGTCTACACCGCCCGCGCAGACGGTGACGATCACATCGGAGAGACGGTGGCACCGCCGCCCGACGCGTTCGGGGACGAGATGCCCAAACAGCCGGACATCATCCTGATCACCGTCGACACGCTTCGCGCGGACCGGCTGGGAGTCTATGGCTACGCGGCGGCGCAGACCCCCAACATCGACGCGCTCGGCGACTCGGGCGTCGTGTTTGCCAACGCGACGGTGCCACTGCCCCGGACGACCCCGGGCCTGGCGTCGCTGCTCACCGGGTTGTCTCCAGAGGAACACGGCTCGCGAGAGGTGTGGGAGCGCGTCGACGTCGAGCGGGGCAGCCGCCTCGCCGAGGTCCTCTCCGAGGCCGGCTACGTCACGCTGGGGCTCAGCGCCAACGCGGCGGCGGGCTCGCGTCAGGGCCTCGCCGTCGGCTTCGACAACTTCCTCGACTACAAAGAGATCAAGAAGAAGCGAAAGAGCGACAACGCCAACGTGATCACGAGCGAGGCGCTCAAGCTGCTCGAGAAGGCCGACCCCGAGGCGCCGGTCTTCTTGTGGGTCCACTATGTCGACCCGCACTGGAAGTACGCGCCGCCCAAGAAGGCGTTCCCCGACCAGCCCAAGGCGCCCAAGTGTCGGGCCGTTCAAAAGCAGATCAAGTCCGACCAGCTCTCGCTGGGCAACTTCATCGCCAACGCCAACGGCGTCGCGCGCAACGCCTTCGAGGACTGCTCAGCGCTCTACGACGCCGAGGTCTCGTTCGTCGATCAAGAGGTGGGCAACCTCATCGAGGGGCTCAAAGAGCTCGAGCGCTGGGAAGACTCGCTGGTCGTCTTCACGGCCGACCACGGCGAAAACATGGGCGAAGACGGCATGTACTTCGCGCACGGACCGAGCTTGGCCGACGCCTCGCTGCGGGTGCCGCTCATCTTCGCCGGACCTACGATTCCCAGCGGTCGCTACGACGGCGGCGTCGCCATCATCGAGGACGTGATGCCCACCTTGCTCGAGCTCGCAGAGGTCGACGCCGAGCTGGTGCCCGAGATGGAGGGGGCTTCGCTGCAGTGGCGGTGGAGTCCCGAGCTCGACTACCCCGAGCAGGTGCGCACCGCCGCGCTCGCCGAGGCCGGAGGCGCGCTCAACCCCGACAACGTCAACTTCCTGGTCTCCGGGCGCAACCGCTCCAAGTACTGCTACAACGGCGAGCGCTACTCCATGTGCTTCGATCCGAAGCCCAAGACCACGCGTTCGCCCACGCGCGTCCGACCCGTCGTGGCCGACGAAGACGACGGGCACGACCACGACGGCCCCGCGGAGCCGGACGCCCCGGGAGCCTCGCCGGCCGCAGAGTCCTCGCTCGAGTTCTACGATCGCGATACCGACCCCAAGCTCGTCAACCCGCTCGAGACGGTCCCCGAGGACGCGAAGAAGGAGCTCCTGGCAGCCCGCAACCGCTGGTCGCCCGAGTCCACCCGCGCCCGCGCGGTGCGGACCGCCGAGTACAAGCTCGTGGCCTACCCCAAGATCGAGGGCGGCTACCGGTACGCGCTCTACGACCTGCGCGAAGACCCGTCCGAGTCCACCGACGTGTCGGCGCTGCGGCCCAAGGACTTCAAGCGCATGAAGAAGATGTTCGACGAGTACGAGAGCACGATGTCCTCGTTCGTCGCCCGAGAGCGCTCCGACTCCGAGCTCGACGAGCTCCGCGCGCTCGGCTACGTGCAGTAGCCGCCCGGGCCGCTACTCCTCGTCTGCGTCTTCGGCTCTCGCCTCCCGCGCCTCGATCTCCTCGGGAGACATGTGGTGCGGGTTGAGTGCCTCGCCGGTCTCGCCGCCGCCGGCGTCCTCGTCGCGAGGCTCGTCCTTTTCGGACCTCCCCGGCCGTGATGGGGCTTTGGATGCCGGCTTCCTGTGGGTCTCGGGCTCACGCTCGTACAGCCCCATGCCGTGTCCTTCGTCGATCAGCGTGAGGCGGCCTTGCCGGATCTGCCGCTTGAGGCGGTTCTTGTCCTTCTTCTTGAAGCGACCGGTCGCGAGCAGCGCGTAGGTCGACTCCTTGCACGCGGGCCACTTGCGGCTGGTGTCTCGGGAGGAGACGTGGGGACCGAGCGCCGAGGTGGCGCACACCACCGCGTCGTCGGGGATCTGCGCGACGAGCTCTTGAACGTACTCGTACCGCTCCGTGTCCAGGCGCCGCGAGAGGCGGTTCCACCCCGCGCGGAAGTGGTCGTTGGGCACCATCGCGCCGTACTTCACGCTGATGAGCGCCGTCGAGATCAGGACCGCGCTGAGCAGGATGTGCGGCACTCGCCGTCGATCGAGGCCGAGCAGCTTGGGCAGCCGGCTCTTGGTGGCGGCGACGACCCCTGCGGGCGTGGACGCCAGCAGGATGGGGAACAGCACCGAGGAGTACTGGAAGTGCAGGTTGTAGACGTAGCGCCGCGTCGCGAGCCCCAGGAACAGGAACCCGTAGAGCATCATGAACCGCTTCTTGCTCGCCAGCAGGGGCAGGAACAACAGCGGCTGGAACAGCACCAGGAAGAAGAACACGCGGTCCTCGTGGGTGAGGACCTGCATGGCGTAGGTGGGGTTGGTCCCCAGCGAGACCACGAAGCCCGCGACGCCTTCGTCTTGGTGCGGGATCATCTCCTTGAAGAAGTAGGCGTACCCGTAGGTGTCCTTGTCGGCCATCAGGAGGCCCGGGTCGGGCATGATCATCAGCTTGACGAACGCCAGGTACGACATCGACACCAGGACCATCGCGATGCCGGTGACGTAGCGGCGGCGGAGCACCGCGTAGGCGCCCAGGAAGCACGCCAGCAAGGACATGTCTTCGCGGGTGGCCAGCAGGACCGCGAGCGCGATCCACAGCCACACCTTCGACTTGCTGTCGATGAAGTAGATGACCCAGACGATGGTCGGAACGGCCAACGTCAGGCTGTGAAAGTCGAACATGTTGACGCCGTGCAGCGCCGGATACAGCGTGACGGCCCACGTCATCATGACGGCGAGCCGAGGCTGCTTGAGCGCACGCTGTGCAATCAGGAAGACCGGGAAGACCGTGGTCGCCAACCAGATGGCTTGAATCAGCAGGAGCGTCTCGGCCTGCGGGCGAAGGCGGTACACCCAAGACCAGACCCAAATGATCGGGTCGAAGTGGGCGCTGACGTGCTTCTCCAGCTTGCAGTAGGAGCAGCCGAGAAAGTCGTCGAACGCCGTGTTCCAGAAGATGTTGTCGTAGATGCCGAGGTCGAAGATGTGGGTGCCGATGTTGCGGTGATCGAGCACCGCCAGGTACGACATCATCCCGGCGTAGAACGTGAACGCGGCGGCGACGAGGGCCCAGTGAATCGTGGTCGGAGCGCCGCTGGCCAGCGGGGGCTTGTCCGAGCGCAGCCGGTGGATGAACATCGTGATGATCACCGTCGCGGCGGCGATCAGCGCGAGCGTGAACAGCGGATGCGACACCTCGATGCCGCGGCTCATCGCCGCGGTCAGCAGCGGAATCGCCAGCAGCACGAAGGTGTATCGGTTGAGGCCAACGAAGACCTCCCGAACGCTGACTTCGATGCCCTTGCGTCGCAGGTAGACGAACACGCCCAGGTACGCCGCAAGGCCGACCAGCGCTGACACGCCCATCGTCTCGACCACGTCGTAGCGTAGGTCGGCGTCGAGCTGGTTCGTGTTCACGTAGCCGATCTCGTGAACGTTGGCGACTTGCCAGTAGGTCAGGCCCGGGACGAGCACGATCGCCACCGTGAGCGCGAACCACGACAGCGCGTTCGCGACGAGCCGATCCAACCAAGATGTGGGCGTATCGCCCTCAGAGAGCCCGTTGCTTGCCATCTGGAAACTCGGCCGCGGACTATACTACCCGCCCCCCGCTTCGGCTATCCTGCGCGCCCCGCCCCTGGGGGCAAGCAATTGGCGACAGCCTCGATGTCGAACTACGGCAACAAGCAGAAGCACGAATCCAAGAATCCGGCGCAACGCGCGCTCTTGCACCGCTTCAAGCAGACCGCGGTCGCCATGGTCGACCAGGTGGCGCCCACGACGGTCCTGGAGGTCGGTTGCGGTGAGGGCTACATGCTCGACGTGCTCTCGCAGGCGCGCCCGTCGCTCGAGCTCAAGGGGATCGACATCTCCGAGCCGGCCATCGCCGAGGCGAAGTCGCGCCTGGGGGATCGGGCCACGCTCGCCGTCGAGGACGCCCGCGATCTGAGCGCCTCGGGGCAGCAGTACGACCTGGTCGTCATGCTCGAGGTGCTCGAGCACATCCCCAACCCGGAGCAGATGCTCCCGGTGCTCGAGGGCCTGACCAAGGGGCCGCTGCTGCTCTCGGTGCCGTGGGAGCCGTTCTTTCGCGGGCTCAACTTCCTGCGAGGCAAGCACGTCACGGCGTGGGGCAACGACCCCGAGCACGTCAACCACTGGGGCCGCCGCTCGTTCCTCGAATTCGTGGGCTCGCGGTTCCAAGTCCTCGAGACCCCGATCGTGTTCCCATGGACGATGGTCCTGGCGACGCTTCGGTAGAGGCTCCCGGCGCGCGTCCGCGCCCGCCGGCGCAGCGCGTGCTGATGGCGCTCGGACAGCTCGCGCTGGGCGGCCTTCTGCTCGCCGGCCTCTTCTACCTGCTCGGTCCCGACTGGGCAGAAGTCCGCGAGCAGTTCGAGTTTCGGCCCGGATGGTTCGCGGTGGGCCTGCTCGGTACGGGGCTGGCCACGGCGTTCACGGCGGCGCGGTGGCAGCTGCTCAACGAGCAGATGACGCAGACGCGCCAGCCCTACGGGGTCTACTTCCACTACATCGCGGTCACGAGGCTGTTCGGGCAGTTCGTGCCGATGCTGTTCATGGACTTCGTCGGGCGCGGCATGGGGCTGCGGGCGGCGGGGAGCAAGCAGGGTCTGGGTCGGTTGCTCACGCCCGTCTTGCTCGAGCGGTTGCTCGACTTCGCGTTGCCCTGCACCACGCTCGCGTGGGCGTTTCTCGTCGTGAGCGGCCCGCCGATCTTCGGCGAATCCCGGTGGATCTGGCTCATCGGCATCACGGTGGGGTGCGCCGCGGTGGCGGTCCCGTTCATCGGTCCGAGCGCCAACGTGTTGCTGCGCGTCTACGCGTGGATCAAGAGTCTTCGCGGGTCGTCGCCGCTGGTGATCGAGCCAGTCGAGGTTCCGCTGCGCACGGCAGCATGGGTCGCTTTGCACTCGGTGGGGCGCTACGCCACGGTGCTGCTGCAGTTCCTGGGCATGGGCGCCGCAGCGGGAGCGGTGCTGAAGACGTTCGCAGTGGTCGGGGGGTTCTCGGTCGCGCAGCTCTCCGCCCTGCTGGCGATCACGCCCGGTGGCCTGGGCATTCAGGATCTGGGCTGGGCGGGGGCGCTCACCTGGCTGGGCACCGAGACGGTGATGATCACGCTGTTCGTGTTCGGGTTTCGGCTGTTCATGGTGGTCAACTTCGGCTTGTTGTCGCTGTTGTCGCTGCCGTTTCGCCGCGCGGACGGCTGAGCACGGACAGCGCGTGCTGCGCTGCACGCCCACCGTAGACCGACCGGATTCAGGACGTCGCCCGCATCACGAGGGGCAGCGACCCCACGGGAGGTCCGGGCTATACTCGGGACCATCTATGCTTCGGTCTCGTTTAGGTTTCTCCGTTCCTCTGATGTCGGTCGCGGCGGTCCTAGCGGGATGCGGCGACGGCCCACGCGCCGAGGATGACACCCTCACCGGCACGTCCGGCGCCACCAACCCCACGTCGGTCACCGATCCCACCAGCGACGATACGAGCACGTCGACGGGGGAAGACGACAGCACAGGCCCTTCCGTGGGCGATTCGTCGTCCAGCGGCACGCCCATCGACGCGTGCGAAACGGTCGACTGCGATGGGGTCTGCTGTGCCGAGGCCGAAGAATGCGTGCTTCAGGCGTGTTTGCCGGTGTGTGACAGCGGGGTCCGCTGTGGAGACGACCTGAGCGTGTGCTGCCCCGGCGGCGACGTATGCCTCGAGAACGAGTGTGTCACGCCGGGCGATGACTGCCTCGACTCGTACGACTGCCCCGAGGGCGAGTTCTGCGAGACGACGCTCGACCCCAAGTCTTCGGGCGGCCAGTGCCTCGGCCAGCCCGACGACCTCACCTGCGAGGTCCTCCCCGACTTCGAGGACATCGAGCTGTCGCTCGAGTGGTCGTGGGAAGACGAGATGAGCATCTCCATCCCGGTCGTCGCCGACGTCGATGGTGACGGCGACCCCGAGATCGTCGTCAACACCACGTTTTACGACGAGAACGGAAACGGTACCGCCGCCGAGAACGGAGAGCGGCACATCACGGGCATCGTGGTGGTGTTCGACGGGGCCACCGGCGAAGAGCAGTTCCGCATCGACAACGCACCGCAAGGTTGCGACGCCGACGAGGTCTGCACCAGCTACGGCTCGTATGGGCGCTCCACGCTCGGCGTCGCCGACGTCGACGGCAACGACCTGCCCGACATCATCTATGCCGGGCGCCCGCTGCCCAGCCCGCTCACCAACCAGAGCTACGTTCACGCCTACAACGGCGTTGGGCAGTCGCTGTGGCGCTCGTCCGAGCCGATCCGCATCCGCGCCGGCGCGCCGGCGTTTGCCAACTTCGACGACGACCCCGAGTCCGAGATCATCTACGGCGCCGCGATCATCGACAACGACGGCACAGTGGTCGTCAACCAGGACGGCGACGGTGGTCTGTTCGGCAGCCCGACCAACTACGACGCGGGTGCGATCGCGATCGCGGCCGACCTCGATGGCGACGACTACCCCGAGATCGTCACGGGCCGTCACGCCTGGTCGGTCAACTGGGTCTCCGGCGGCGGGGCTCCCAGCGTGACGCTCACCGAGCTCTGGGACGCCGGGGGCGACGACGGCTTCCCGGCGGTGGCCGACCTCGACCAAAACGGCACACCCGAGGTCATCTTGATGGCGGGCGGCGAGGTCCGGGTGCTCGACGGCGCGACGGGAGCGCTGTGGTGCGGGGTCGACCCCGACGGCAGCGACTGCGAGGGTAACGACCTCGCGCGCACCCAGCCCTTCCCCTTCCCGCAGATCATCGTGGACGTCGAAGAGGACGTCGGCGGGCCGCCGACCGTCGCCGACTTCGACGGCGACGGCCGGCCCGAGTTCGCGGCCGCAGGCGCAGGCGGATACGTCGTCTTCGACCTCAACCGCGAAGGCGAGGACATCGTGCAGCCCGGCGGCGCGCTGCCGCCCGGCCCCGGCGACATCTACGTGCGCTGGTTCGCCGAGACGCAAGACGCCACCTCGCGCTCGACCGGGTCGTCGGTCTTCGACTTCCAAGGAGACGGCGTGGCCGAGGTCCTCTACGCGGACGAGTGCTTCATGCGGGTCTACAACGGCGCGACCGGTGACGTCATCGCCGAGGAGATGAACTCCAGCGGCACGATTCACGAGTATCCGATCGTGGTCGACGCCGACGGCGACGGGAACTCGGAGATCCTCGTGGTGGCCAACGACAACAACGCCGAGGACCGCTGCGACAGCTTCCCCGGCTACGAAGGACGCCGGGGCATCTTCATGTACGGCGATCCCAACGACGCGTGGGTCCGCACCCGCCGCGTCTGGAACATGCACAGCTACCACATCACCAACTCCGACTCGACCGGCCTCACGCCCGAGCAGGAGACGAACAACTGGGAGGTCGAGGGCCTCAACAACTACCGGCAGAACTTCCAGGGCGCGGGCGTGTTCAATGCCCCCGACCTCGCGGTCGACCTGCAGGTCAACTTCGAGAACTGCCTCGACGAGGCGTTCGAGATCCAGGCCATCGTCCGCAACGAGGGCGCCCTGGGCATCCCCGCGGGCGTCGACGTCACGCTCTACGCGGGCACCGACAACACCGGCATGGTCGTGGGGACGGAAGAGACCCAGGTTGCGCTTCTTCCCGGAGCCTTCACGACGGTAAGCTGGCTCGTTGGAGCTCCGGGCGGAAACCCGCTGGAATTCTATGTCGAAGTGGACGCCGACGACGTCGACCCGGTCCTCGAGTGCGATGAAGACGACAATACGGGGACCACGGCGACCGTGAGTTGCCCGCCAGCGGGCTAGCAGCCTCACGAGCTCGGCCATCGAACGCACACCCGCGGCCGTGGGTGTGCGTTTCTTCATGGGTCACGTCGGCCGAGCGCGGCTGTGGTCCGGTCAAACGAACTAGCGTACTCTCGCCCGGCTTCTCGCCGATGTCTCGCATCGCTCCATCGGATGCCCAGGGCGCCTGGTACGACCGCGTTCGCGTGGGTGTGGTGATGCTGCTCGCCACGGCCGTCGTGCTGACGTTTCGGGACTACGGGGTCACTCTCGACGAGGGCTTCCACCTCTCGTACGGCTTCCACATCATCCGGTTCTTCGGCTCGGGGTTCACCAACCTCACCGCCCTGACCTACCGGATCGACTACCTCTACGGCGGCGGATTCGATGCGTCCGGGATGATCTTTCGCGCCTGGACGCGCGCCTTCCTGCAGCCCTACGAGGCGATCCATTTGTATGGGGCTCTGCTGGGCGTCCTTGGCGTCGCGGGAACGGGTCGCCTGACGCGACTCCTGGCCGGCCCCCGCGCCGCGCTGCTGTCGGTCACGATGCTGGCGACGACGTCCGTCTACTACGGCCACATGTTCAACAACCCGAAGGACCTACCCTTCGCGGTGGGGTACGTCTGGGGGCTCTACTACCTGTTCCGCATCTTCGACGCGTTTCCCCGGTTGCCGCGGCGGCTGGTGCTTCAGGCGTCCTTCGCCCTCGGCATGGCGATGAGCGTGCGTATCGGCGGGCTGCTGCTCCTGTGCTACCTGGGCCTGCTCGCGTTCGTCTTCATCGGCTACTACGCGTGGCTCACTCGCGACGCGGAGGCGACGTACCGGACGGCGAAGCGCACCGTCGTGCAAGCGTTGCTCGTCTCTGGCGGGGCCTGGTTCGTGATGCTTGCGTGGTGGCCCTGGGCGATGCTGGACCCGATTCGCCGGCCACTCGCCGCGCTCACCCGGATGTCGCAGTTCATCGACCACCGTCGGTACATGCCGTTCGCGGGGGAGCAGGTCTACAACCTCGACCCTCCGTGGGATTACCTGCTCCACTACTTCGCGTTCAAGCTGCCCGAGTACGTCGTCGTCGTGTTCGTCGCTGCGACGTTCGTAGGGCTCGGGGCGCTCGTCTCCGGCGCCTACAAGTCGCTCGGCTTCCGCCGCTGCGTCCAGCTCGGCGTGCTCGGCATCGCCATCTTCTTCCCGCCTGTCTACGCCGTCTACAAGGGGTCGCCGCTGTACGATGGCCTGCGCCACTTCCTCTTCATCGTCCCCCCGATCATCGTTGTCGTGGCGATGAGCGCCGATCGACTCATCAGCGAGGCGCAGACACGGTGGGGCACCGCAGGGTGGGTCGCCGTGGTCGTGGTGCTCGCTGGGCTGCTCGGCGACCAGGTGGCCACCGTCGCTCGGTATCACCCGCACCAATACGTGTACTTCAATCGGTTCATCGGCGGTCTGGCAGGGGCACACGGGCAGTACTCCACGGACTACTACGCCGCCAGCTACAAGGCTGCCGTTCAGCAGCTTCCGCAGCGGCTGTGGGACTCCGAGCGCGAGAAGTATCTCGAGGGTGTCTACCGAATCGGGGGGTGTGTCGGTGAGTTCCGTGGGCTTCGAAACCTGCCGGGCAACTTCATCTACAAGGCGCCCGGCGACGCGCCCTACGACTTCGACATCTCGTTCACGCGCGGGGACTGCCACCTCAAGGAAGCCGAGCACCCCGAGATCTACAGCGTCGAGGTCGACGGAGGCCCGCTGACCGTCGTCCGGGACATGCGCCTCATCTCGTTGCCCCGCGAGCGGGCGGCGCGTCTGCGTCGCCTCGAGCAAGCCGAGGAGCGACGGAAAGAAGCTCGCAAGAAGGCCAAGAAGAAGCGGCCCAAGCCGCGAAAGAAGAAGCCGGCGAAGAAAACCGGAGGTCTCCAGAATGACTGAGAAGCAGGACACCGAGCGGATCGCGGAAGCTCGTCGCGAGGGGCTCGCCGCGCTCGCCATCGTCTCGGATCCCAACTGCTTGCCTCGGCAGGCGGCGTCCCACCTCGTGGGCGCCTGGGAGGCCCTTCGCGGGCCGCCGAACGAGGACGATGACCTGCCCTCGTGGGTTCGGCGAGACCTGGCGTCGGCCAAGGTCGAACGGCGTGAGCCGACCGTGAAGTTTCTCGAGTCTTGTGCCGACGAGGCGGCGCTCCAGCGTCTGAGTGAGGACGAGATGCGAGCGCTGATTCAGACGCTGCTCGCGCGCGTGCGAACCCACGAGCGAGGAGAGGCCACCAAGGAGGCGGCAGACAAGAGCACGTTCGCGTTGTGGGGGCGGCGCTTTGGCGCGTGGGCGGGCATCGTGGTCGTGTTCGCGCTCGTTGCCCTCCGTCCTTGGACCTACCAGGGCGTGGGGCAGTGGCACGGCGCGTACTACCCTGGAAAGGACTTTCGGGGTGAGCCTGACGTTCGCCGCGAAGCCGACGTCGACTTCAGCTGGGGGGCGCTGCCACCGACCGACTCGATCCCCTCGGACCGCTTCGCCGCTCGATTCACGACCTGCCTTCACCTCGACGAAGGCGTCGAGGCCGCCTTCCAGCTGATCGCCGATGATGCCGCGAGGCTCATCATCGATGGCGAGGACGTCATCGACCTCTGGGACGTCAAGGAGGGCGAGAAGGGCGAAAAGGGCGAGAAGATCGAGATGCCGAGGTCGTTCGGGCGCGAGTACGAACTCGATGCCGGGGTGCATTCGGTCGTGGTCGAGTATCGGGAAGAGGATGAAGCGGCCGAGGTCCACTTCCTCGCGACGTTCGACCAAGACGTCCCGCCCGGTCCTCTGCCCTCGAGCATGCTGGAGTACCCCGGAGAGACGTTCGACGAGGACAACCCCTGTGGGATCGAGTAATCCGCCAAAGCGATCGACATGACCCGCAAGCCCGACTTCATGATCATCGGCGCGATGAAGTGCGCCACGTCCACGCTTCACGACCAGCTCGCCGTGCAGGAGGGGGTGGTGATGTCGATGCCGAAGGAGCCGAACTTCTTCAGTGACGAGGAGAACTGGGGGCGGGGGCTGTCGTGGTACTGGTCGCTGTTTGCCCGGGCGGGGGAGGGGGAGTTGTGCGGGGAGTCGAGCACGCACTACACGAAGCTGCCGCGGCATCCGAAGGTGATCGAGCGCGTGGCGGAGCACGTGCCGGAGGCGAAGTTCATCTACGTGATGCGCAACCCTCTGGACCGGCTCGTGTCGCACTACATGCACGAGTGGACGCAGCGGGTGCTCACGGTGTCGCTCGACAAGGCACTCGATGAGCATCCTGCGCTGATCCAGTTCGGGCAGTATGCGATGCAGCTCGAGCCGTACTTCGAGGCGTTCGGAAAGGACCGGGTGCTTCCCGTGTTTTTCGATCGTCTTCGCACGCACTCCCAAGAGGAGCTCGAGCGAGTGTGCAAGTTCATTGGCTACGAAGGGGCGCCCAAGTGGAAGCACGACATGGGCGCCAAGAACGTCTCGGGTGAGCGGATGCGCAAAAGCAAGATCCGCGACCTGCTGGTCTACGCGCCGGGCATCTCGCAAGTGAGGCAGATGCTGCCCCAGCGCGTGCGAGACCGAGTCAAGAAGCTGTGGACCATGAACGAGCGGCCCGAGCTCACGCAGGGGCAGCGCAGGCGGCTCGAGGCCGTGTTCAACCCCGAGCTGGCCAAGCTGGGGGGATGGCTGGGCGTCCCCGAACTCACGTGCGCGAACTTCAAGGACGTCACCAAGGACAGGGCGCTCGACTGGGTGTGAGCCGTTGCGCTCCGCCGGGAGCGGGTCGTACCCTGCGACCGTGACGGGCCAGGAAAATCCGCCTCTGTGGGAACGCGGCATGCTCAGCGTGGCGCAGCGTGAAGAAGTCACGGGGCACCGCGGCATGGTCGCGTGGTTCACGGGGCTCAGCGGCTCGGGCAAGACGACGGTCGCCCGCGCCCTCGACCACCTCCTCCATAGCCACGGCAAGCGCAGCTTCCTGATGGACGGCGACGTCCTCCGCGAGGGCATCACGTCCGACCTCGGCTTCTCGCCCGAGGATCGCACCGAGAACCTGCGTCGGTTCACCGAGGTCGCCAGGCTCTTCGCCAACGCGGGCACCATCACCCTCGTCTCTGCGATCTCTCCCTACGAGGAGAGCCGGGAGAAGGCGCGAGAGCGCATCGGCGCCGAGCGTTTCTTGCTCGTCCACGTCGCCACGCCCCTCGAGGTCTGCGAGGCCCGCGACGTCAAGGGGCTGTACGCCAAGGCTCGCGCCGGCAAGCTCCCGCAGTTCACGGGCATCGATGCGCCGTACGAGGAGCCCGAGAACCCCGACATCAAGCTCGTCCCCGAGGACGGCGACCCAGGCGTCATGGCGCACACCGTCTTCGACGCGCTGAAGTCCCGCGGCTTCTTGGGAGAGGCCTGATGGGCAGCTACGCACGCGAACTCGAGGTCGCGCTCGCGGCCGTGCGCGAGGCCTCGAAGGTCTGCCGCTCGGTCCAGGCCACCATCACGCCCGACGCGCTCGAGAAGAAGGACAAGTCGCCGGTCACCGTCGCCGACTTCGCCTCGCAGGCGTTGGTCTGCCGCGCGCTGCAGGACGCGTTCGCCGACGACCCGGTCATCGGTGAAGAAGACGCAGCGGCCCTACGAGGCGATGACGGCGCGGCCTTTCGGGGCCGGGTGTTCGCAGAGCTTCAGCCCTTCGGCGTCGCCAGCGAAGACGAAGCGCTCGCCTTCATCGACCGCGGAGGCGCGCAGGCGTACTCCGAGCGGTTCTGGACCCTCGACCCCATCGATGGCACCAAGGGCTTCCTGCGTGGCGACCAGTACGCCGTCGCGCTGGCGCTCGTGGTGGACGGCGAGCTCACCGTCGCGGCGCTGGCGTGTCCCAACCTGCCGAGCCCCGACTTGGCCGGGGCGGACCAGGGCAGCGTGTTGTGGGCCGTTCGCGGCGAGGGAGCCTTTCACGCCCCGCTCGATGGCACCGGGGCTGCGGCGGCACGCGTGAGCACCGAGTCGGTCATCGCCAACACGCGCTTGTGCGAGTCGGTCGAATCTGGCCACAGCTCGCACAGCCACTCGGCCCAGCTCATGGAGCGGCTCGGCATCAGCGCCGAGCCCGTCCGCCTCGACAGCCAAACCAAGTACGGTGTCGTCGCTCGAGGGGACGCCGAGGCCTACCTTCGGCTTCCCACGCGCCCCGGCTACCGCGAGAAGATCTGGGACCACGGCGCAGGCGCCCTCATCGTGCAGGAGGCCGGAGGCACGGTCACCGACGTCGCCGGCAAGCCGCTCGACTTCACCCGAGGCCGGGAGCTTTCCAAAAACCGCGGCGTCATCGTCACGCACGGCCCCTTCCACGAGACGATCCTCGAGACGCTGGCCGCGCTCGGCGTGAAGTAGGCCGCGAAGGAGGCTGCGATGACCCTGGCCGTGGCGATCACGTTCGTGGTGCTGGCGGCGGTGATCGCCGGCCTCACGATGACGCGTGCGTCGCCGGACATGGTCCTCTTGGGGGGACTGGCCACGCTCTTGGTCGCCGGCATTCTCACGCCTGCCGAGGCGCTGGGCGGGTTCGGCAACGAGGGGCTCGCTACGATCGCTGCCCTGTTCATCGTCGCCGAGGGGCTGCGTCGCACGGGCGGGGTCAACTTCATCGGCTTACGCCTGCTGGGACGTCCCAAGTCTTTGCAGGCCGCGCAGGTCCGCTTGATGGCGCCGATCGCAGCGCTGAGCGCGTTTCTCAACAACACGCCCGTCGTCGCGATGATGATGCCGGTGGTCTCCGACTGGGCGCGGCGTCAGTCGCTTTCGGTCAGCAAGCTGCTCCTGCCGCTGTCGTACGCGTCGATCCTCGGCGGCCTCGTCACCCTCGTGGGCACCTCGACCACGCTCGTCGTCAACGGCTTGATGATCGCCAGCCCCGGGCAAGACGGGTTCGGCATGTTCGACATCGCCTGGGTTGGCATCCCCGCGGCTATCGTCGGCCTCGTCTATGTTCCGCTGGCGTCGAAGTGGCTGCTGGCCGAGCGACGCCCCGCCATCACGCAGCTCTCCGACCCGCGCGAGTACGTGGTGGAGATGGTCGTGCAGGACCACTCCCCGATCGTCGGCACCTCCATCGAAGACGCGGGGCTGCGTTCGCTGCCGGGCATGTACCTCATGGAGATCCAGCGCGGCGACGAGATCGTGCCCGCCGTCGAGCCCACCACCCGCCTCCAGGCGCTCGACCGCTTGATGTTCGTCGGCATCGTCGAGTCGGTCGTCGACCTGCAGAAAGTGCCGG
The DNA here is from genome assembly GCA_024742475.1 of bacterium. GTDB lineage: Bacteria > Myxococcota_A > Polyangia > Nannocystales > Nannocystaceae > CAJXVA01. The sequence goes on from JANSYI010000012.1 coordinate 214,737, forward strand.
GCTTGATGCCTGCGCCCGACCAGCTCTTCAAGGTCGACAACCCACGGTCACATCGCTGCCTCATCGAAGCCGTGGTGGGGCGTGGTCGCCTCGCTGGGCTCACGGTGCGGGAGGCCAAGTTCCGCACCAACTACAACGCCGTCATCATCGCGGTCTCGCGGGACGGTGAACGCGTCGAAAAGAAGGTCGGCGACATTCGGCTGCAAAGCGGCGACACCCTGCTCATCGAGGGCCACCCTTCGTTCGTCGATGCTCACCGCAACTCTCGCGAGTTCCTGCTCGTCTCGTCGGTCGAGGACTCCACGCCGGTCACGCACGAACGCGCGTGGGCTGCACGCGCGCTGATGCTGCTCATGGTTGTGCTCGCGGCGACCGAGCTGACCAGCATGCTCAAGGCCGCGTGCATCGCCGGGGGCGGCATGGTGCTGTGCGGCTGCCTGCGGCTGTCTCAGGCCAAGCGCGCCATCGACTTGAGCGTGCTCTTGGGCATCGGCGCGGGCTTGGGCATCGGCGTCGCGATGGACCGCAGCGGCGCAGCAGCGTTCGTCGCGACGGGTTTGGTGGAGTCGGCGGGCACCAACCCCTACGTCGCGCTCGCCACCATCTTTCTCGTCACCAACGTGCTGGCCAACCTCATCACCACGCAGGCCGCCGCCGTGTTGGTGTTTCCCGTCGCGTTGGCCACGGCACAGGGTCTCGGCGTGAACTTCATGCCCTTCGCGCTGGGCCTGACGGTCGCGGCAGCGTCCGCCTTCGCGACACCGGTCGGCTACCAGACCAACCTCATGGTCTACGGGCCCGGCGGGTATCGGGGCTCGGACTTCTTGAAGGTCGGCGCACCGCTCGCGGTGCTCGTCGGCATCACGACCGTCATCGCTGCCCCGCTGGCGTTCCCGTTCTGAGAGATTCGTCCCTCTAGAAGCGGACGCGCAGCGGGTGAAACGCTTGGTCGGCAGCGCGCTTGCGGGCCACGCTGATCCACACGAAGCGCGCGACGCCGATTGCGAGCACGCCTCCACCGACGGCCAGCACCGTGACGCCCGTGCGCTGCAGCGACTCGGCACGCGCGCCTCGTTCGCGGTACGTCTGCAGGTCGAAGGCATCTTCGGCCGCGCGCTCGTGGGCGCGCCCTTGGGCGAAGAGTCCGGCACCGACGCCGAGACCGAGCACACCCAGCGCGCTCACGGAGATTGCCCAAGGGTCTGCGTAGCGCGGCGGCGGCTCGTCTTGCAGCGGAGGCGGCGGCGTGGACGGAGGTGTCGGAGGGATTGGCACGGCGTGGGCTCGCGCGGCCTCGAGCAGGCGTTTGCAGCGGTCGCGGCGTCGTGCTGCTGCGGCCGCGTCCACCTCGAGCACGTCCATCGCCATGTACTGCTCGTAGTGGTCGATGGCAGCCGGACAGTTGCCGCGGTCTTCCTCGACGACGCCGCGCATGTACACCAGCGGGGGATACTGCGCGCTCGGGTCGACCTCGTCGAGACGCTCGACGGCGCGCTCGTGCTCCCCGACTTCGAGCAGTCGCGCGACCTCGTCGGCGGTGCGACCGATCACCTCGGCCGTCGGGGCTGCCGGGGCCGCCGCTTCGGCGTCGGCAGGTGGTCCGAGCATTGCGAGCACGAAGAGGCCGGCGTTCATCGAGGCTTTCCTTCGCCGCTCCACGAGGGCGGCAGGACGGAGGACCCTGGACGGGACTCGGGCTCGGGCGCGCGGGCCTTTGCGGCTTTCTTCCTCTTGCGGCGTTTCGTTCGCCGGGGCGGAGCGGGCGCCACTTCGGGCGCGGCATCGGCGTCGGGTTCGTCGCCGAGGATGACGACCTCCTCGGGCGCCGGCGGTGGCTGCGGAGCCGCCGCGGGAGCGGGGTCGACGGGGGGCGTGGTGACCACTTCGGGCGCCGGCGGGGGCGCAGAGGGGCGTCCCAAGAAGAAGCCGCCCAGCGCGAAGCCGGCAGCGCCCACCGCGAAGGTCGCTGCGATCGGCCAGCCACCTCGGCGGGGCACCGGTGCCATCGGGGTCGCTGCGATTGTCGGCTCGTGCGCCTCGGGCACCTCGAGCGATGGCGGCGGCACCGTGCCGTACTTGGCGTGAAGGAACGACGCGAGGGTGTGGGGGCTGCGATCGACGCCTTCGCGTTGGGCCCAGTTCCCCAGCCGCTTGGCGAACTCGGCCGCGGTGGGGGGGCGGCAGTCCGGGTCGACGCTCAGGGCGTCGAGCACGAGGCGCTCGATCTCCACAGGCAAGTCCGGGAGCACCTCTCGCGGCGGCTGCACGTCGCCCTTGACGATCTTGTTCATGACCGCGAAGTCGTTGTCGCCGAAGAACGCCCTGCGCCGGATCGAAAGCTCGTACAGCAGCACCCCGAGCCCGAACACGTCGCTGCGGCGGTCGAGCGCGGCGCCCTTGCACTGCTCGGGCGACATGTAGCCGACCTTGCCCTTGAGCGTCCCCGCGCGGGTCTTCTGTGTCTGCTGGCTCAGACGCGCGATACCGAAGTCGAGCAGCTTCACGTTGCCGTCGAAGCCGATCATCACGTTGGACGGCGAGACGTCGCGGTGAATCAGTCCGGCGCGCTCGGGCGTCGGTTCGTGTGCGTAGTGCAGGCCCCACGCGACCCGCTCGACCACCGCCACGCCGACTTCGAGCGGCATGGGCCCCGGGCCCTTCCAGTGGCGCTGCAGCGCGGCGACGGTGTGCCCGTGCACGTACTCCATCGCGAAGAAGTGGCTGCCGTCGCCGATGCCGAAGTCGAGGACCCGGACGATGTTGGGGTGGTCGAGGCCGGCGACGATGCGGACCTCGTCGAGGAACATGCGGACGAACTCGGGGTCCCACGCGAGGTGGGGCAGCATCCGCTTGAGCGCGACTGGGTACCGGTCACCGCGGGCGGGAACGGCGAGATACAGCTCGGCCATGCCGCCCACCGCGAGGGGGCGGACGATGGTGTAGGCCCCCAGCCGTACGCCGGGCGAGAGGCTGTGCGTGTCGGCGCTCTTGTCCATCCCCGACCTGCATCGTACGTCACCGCGAGCGTCGGAGCGCGGCGGCGAGCGTGGGGATCGCCGGATGCTCGGCCGTGCTCGCATCGTTCGCCAGCGACCGCATCCACGCCTCGAAGTCGACCTCGACCCGCGCTGCGACGCCGTGTGACCCGCCCAGCTTCTCCACCACTGCGCGAAGCTGGTCTCGACCCCGCGCCAGCCGTGACGACAGCGTGCTCTGGGAAACCTCGAGGACGGCCGCGATTTCCTTGGCCATCAGGCCCTCCCAGTAGTAGAGGCCGAAGAGGATCTGCGTGTCGGGGGGAAGCTCGACGAGCGCCTGGAGCAGCAGCCGCTGCTCCTCTTTCTTCGCGACGAACGTGGTCAAGCCTGCGCCGGTGGCCGCGGGTTCTTCGTCGAAGCTCGACAGCCGCGCCAGGCGGTTGGCGTCGGAGAGGTGCTGGAGGAGCTGATATCGGGCGATGCCGTACAAGTACGCACGAAACCCGTTGGCGAGCTTGATCCGGTCTCGGCCCTCGACGCAGGCGAGGAAGGTGCGCTGGGTGAGGTCTTCGGCGGAGCGGGTGCGCAGCTCGAAGAACCGCAATACACCGTGATAGTGCTTGGCGACGAGGGTGTCGCCCGCGCGTCCATCTCCACCCCGCCAGGCCTGGAGGAGCGCGACATCGTCCGTCGGACTCACCGATCCATCGTAGTCACACGGTTCGATGCGCGTCAAAGCGCGACGACCAGGCGGCGTCGCCGTCGATGTGGCAGCATCGAGTGGGCATGCGAGCGGGCGTGAAAGCGTGGGCGTTGCTGGGTGCGGGCCTGCTGCTGTCGCCGGGCTGCTACTCCCTGGGCCCCTTCGCCTGCACGGACGCTGCGCAGTGCGTCGGCTCCGAAGGCCTCGGGATCTGCGCCGAACCCGGCTACTGTGCGTTCGAAGACGACGCGTGCCCCAGTGGGTTTCGCTTCGACGACCTGGCCAGTCGCGGGCTCTCCGGGGCATGCGTCGAGCCCCCCTCGGGGACGGGCAGCGCGTCGTCCACCGGGCTCGATCCGCTCTCCACCACCTCGGGTTCGGCCGGATCCACGGCCGCCAGCGCGTCGTCGTCGTCCTCCTCCTCGGCGGAGGCGGACTCGACCGGCACGATCAACCTCTGTGGTGACCGGCCCTGTCCCTGCGCCGTCGAGCTCCAGGCGGGCTTGGAGCACACCTGCGCCATCCGTACCGACGGTTCGATCGTGTGTTGGGGCAACGACGAGCTCGCCGCGCTCGGCCGAGGGGAGTTCGGAGGGGTCGTCGCGTGGCCGCAGCGCGTCGCCCTCCCGGCAGACTTCGTTGCCGCGACGCTGACCGCCGGCGACCACAACAACTGCGCGACCTCTGAAGATGGCCAGCTCTACTGCTGGGGTCGCAACGCGGCAGGAGAGGTCGACCCATCGCTCGGTGCGGCACCCGTCGCGACGCCTGCCGAGGTTGGTTGGGCGAGCCCGGCGAGCGCCGTCGATGCCGGCCTGAACAACACGTGCGCCGTCGCCGATGGGCTCGTCTCGTGCTGGGGGGACAACGCCGACGGCCAGCTCGGGGAGGCGATGGCAGCCGCGGGACCATCCACGGTCGGTGGTGGGAGCCCTCTTCAAGGTGTCGAGGGGCTCGCGGTCGCGAACCGTCATGCGTGCGCTCGGGTGGCGGAGGCGATCTGGTGCTGGGGGACGAACTTCGACGGCCAGCTCGGCACGCTCGACGCGCCCGCATCGAGTCCGGACCCGGTCGAGGTGACGCTCGTCGAGCCCGCGCGGGCGCTCGCCGCCGGCGGGTTGCACACCTGTGCCGTGGTCGGCGACCGCACGCAGGTCCAATGCTGGGGGTCCGGTGGCGTCGGGCAGCTGGGCACGGGGGACGGGCTCGACAGCGACGTGCCGGTCGACATCATGCTCACGCTCGGCGAGGAGGTCGTGCAGCTCTCGGCCAAGGGCGAGCACACGTGCCTGCTGACCACAGCCGGTGACGTCTACTGCTGGGGGCCCAACGGGGGCGACATCTTCGACACCGGCGAGAGTCGAGCCGACGCCCCGGTCAGGGTCGAGGTCGCCGACACGCTTCCCGAGCCGATCGAGCGAATCGCGGTCGGCCTGCGGCACCTTTGCGTCATCACCGAGGGCGGTCACGTGTTCTGCTGGGGCTCCGATGACGTCGAGCAGCTCGGGCCCTTCGATCCGCCGCTGAACATGCGCGCGACCGAGCTCGATCTGGCATGTGACGAGATCGACGCGTAGCGGGGACCACGAAGATAGCCCGCGAAATCGTGGGATACGGCGCCTCATTTCCCGACTTCAGGGGCGTGGAGGGACGCACGACAATCGGGCCGACGATCCTCGCGGTCGCGGCCGGCCTGGCGCTGGGTGGCTGCTACTCCGGCGTGAGCGCCGAAGCCACCGTGCCCCTGGGCGAGGCGGACTCGGCGACGGAAGGGACCGGCGGCGAGGACGGGGACGAGGACACCAGCGGCGGTGGATCCGACCTCCCGATGCCCGAGGCGGACTGCCCGGGCCCGGACCAGCCTCGTCGGCTCAACCGCACCGAGCTCAACAACATCGCGCTCGACGTGCTGGGGGTAAACAGCGAGCCCTTCGCGGGGCTGACCACCTCGGGGGACGTCGCGGGCTCGAAGGTGGGGCATCGTCTCGTCGTCTCCGACGCGTGGGTCGACACATACATCTCCGGCGCCGACGAGGCCGCGCTCGCCTACGTGCAGCGCGAAGGCCTCGCTGCGCAGTGCGAGGGGCTGGGGGCCGAATGCACGCGTCCCCTGCTCGAGCCCGTCGCGTTTGCCCTGCTGCGCCGACCCGTATCCGAGGCGCGCATGGACGGGCTCGTGGGGATCGTTCAGACCGCGCTCGACAACGATCTGTCCCTCGAAGACGGCATCGTCTCGGCCCTCACCGCGGTGTTCATCTCGCCCGAGTTCCTCTACATCGGCACCAACGTCGGCGCGGAGCCGGGCGTGTATGCGCTCGATGGCTACGACGTCGCCACGCGCCTGGCGCTGGCGCTTTGGAACTCCGGCCCGGACCTCGAGCTGCTCGCCGCTGCGCAGCGGGGCGACCTCGACACCTCGGAGGGCATCCGCACGCAGGTCGACCGCATGTTGGCCGACCCCGACAAGGGCCCGCGATTCATCGACGGATGGGCCAACACCTATCTGTTCCTCTCCAAGCTCGACGATGCGGGCGTCGACGTTCCCGAGGGCAGCGGCTTTACACCACAGGAGTGGACGGGACTGCTCGCCGACATGAAGACCGAGGCGGTGACCGCCATGCGGCACGCGTTCGAAACGGGCGAGGACATCGACTTCCTGGTCGACCCCGGCGTCGTGTTCGTCAACGACCGCCTCGCGGCGCACTACGGCATCGAGGGGGTCGAAGGCGAGGAGTTTCGAATGGTCGAGGTCGGCCCAGACACGCCCTACGGCGGGCTGCTGACGATGGGGCACAACCTCATCGCCAACGACGACCTCATCCACCGTGGCGTCTCGGTGCTCAACGACTACCTTTGTCAGCCGATAGGAGCGCCCAGCGACGAGGAGACGCTGGCACGCATCGCCGAGCAGCTCGAGTCGGGCTTGTCGGACGAAGAGCTCGTCGGGATTCGCATGAACGACCCCGCTTGCGCAGGGTGTCACGTCGCCATCGACCCACTGGGTACGGCGTTCGCTCGGTTCGACGCGCTCGGCCGGCACCACCTGCTCGACGAGGACGGCGCCCCGATCTCGAACGAACAGGAATACTACGGTCAGCCGGTCGTCGGCCCGCAGAGCGTCCGCGAGCTGGTGCTCGAGTCGGGCTACGAGATGTGCTTCGTGCCCGCGCTGCTCGGACCGCTGGCCAACCGGGAGATGCGGGCACACGACACGGCCGACGCCTGCGCCACCGAGAGCCTGCTGGAGAGCGTCGATGGAGATCTGAACCTCCGCAACATCGTCGTCGCCGCCCTGACCAGCGGCACGTTTCGCACCCGGGTCGTCGGGGAAGAGGAGTAGAGCGATGCACATCAAGGGAGAACCACTGAGCCGCCGGACCCTGCTGCGTGGAGGCCTGGGCACCGCGATCGCCTTGCCCGCGCTGGAGATCATGTTCGGATCGGACGCGGCCTACGCCCAAGGGGCGCTCGGCTGTCCCCGCTTCATCGCGATCTACCAGCCCAACGGGCACAAGGCCGACGCGTTCTACCCCAGCGGATCCGGGGCGGACCTCGACTTCAGCAACTGCAACGCCGCGCCGCTGCAGCCACACATGAGCGACCTGACGCTGTTCCGCAACTTCAACGGGACCAACAACGCCTCGGGCGGAAACCCGCACCTGACCTCGATCACCAGCTGGCTCACCGGACGGCCCGTGCCCAACGACCAGGCGCAGACCCACAGCATCTCGGTCGATCGCTGGCTCGCCGACTACTACGAAGAGCATGCGCCCACGGGCAAGTCGCAGCACGAGGCGATCGAGGCCAGCAGCTTCTACGACGGGCCCAACCCCGGTACGAGCTACAACAACGAGCAGAAGAACTGGCTCTCGACCGATCACAACGGCAACAAGATCCCCACACAGATGGATCTCGGGGCGGTGCTCGAGCGCATGTTCGACGGCATCGACGGGGACCTCTCCGCCGAGCAGAAAGAGGCCGTGCGGCGGCTGGGCAAGAGCCGCATCGACTTCGTCATGGACGACGTGCACGCGCTGGAGAGTCGGCTCGGCGCGCGCGACAAGCAGACCGTGGGGAGCTACCTCGACAGCATTCGCAAGCTCGAGAACAACCTCTCGCAGCCGCTGCCCGAGACCGAGGCGTGCGAGGCGCCCGACGCCAGCGTGTTCCAGTACTACGACCGCTGGGGCGAGCGCATCGACAACGCCAACGGGCACGACTCCATCGATCTGCACTGGCGCGACGCCATGCAGCTGTTCGCAATCGGGTTTCAGTGCGAGGCGATCCGCTCGGTGGCGTACATGCTCGAGACCGAAGCGGGCGAGTCTCCGCACGCCGAGGGTCCCAATGGAGAGCCCTCGCTTCCCAACCACCACGGCCTCTCTCACAACCCCAGCAACGACGGGTACGGACATCGCGACCGCCGCTACGCCCAGGTCTTCGCCGACATGGTCCAGCTGTTCAAGGACACCCCGGTGGGCGACGGCTCGCTGCTCGACCACTCGATCGCGATCTGGGGCACGGGCATCGGCGTCAACCACTCGAAGGACCGGATCATGGCGACGGTCGCGGGCCACGGCGGCAGCAACACGATCAATCACGGCAAGATGCGAGACATGGGCAACCAGTCTCAGATCCCGCTGATGCGTTCGTTGCTGCTGCACATGGGCGTGATGGACGATACCGAGAGCTTTGGCGACGCCGGGCCCGGTGACGAGATCGATATGACATCCTGAGTCCTCGTGGGCACGTCGACAGACCGAGCCGTCTTCGACCAGATCGACCGGATTCGAGCGCATCGTGAGGTCTTCGCGTCCGCGTCGCGGCGCCTCGTCGGGGACGTGCTCGAATCGGTCGCGCCCAGAGGGCCGCTGATCGAGATCGGGGCCGGGGACGGCCAGCTGCACGCGTGGCTTCCCGCCTCTGCACAGGCGCGCCTGCTGTGCACCGAGCCGCGCGGGCTGGGGCTTTCGCGCTTGCAGGCCGCGGGAATTCGGGCGGAGCGAGGTCGGGCGGACGCGCTCCCCGTGCGCAGCGGTGAGGCGTCGGCCGTGCTCGGCCTGTGCGTGCTCGACGTGGTCGAACGCCCGGCACAGGTGGTGGCCGAGCTGCATCGAGCGCTTCGCCCCGATGGGTACGTCGTGCACTGGCTCGACATGACGACCGAGCTCGCGCCCGCGATCGCTCAGCTGCACGCCGATGGGCTGGTCGTACTTCCCAACGTCTTCTCCGACCCCTGTGCCGCTACGTGGCCCGAGGACCTCTTCCTCGTCCCGCGCGCCCAGCTCGAGCGCGTCGTCGAGGTGCTCTGCGGGGCGGGCCATCCCGCGGGGGCGCAGCTGCGACGGTACGCGGCGCGCTTCGGCCGGCCGTTCTCGGCGTCCAAAGCGACCGCGGCGTTCAATCGGCTCAACGACGATCCGCACGCCCGACCCATGCTCCGGGGCGCGTTCGCCGACGCGCTGCGGCTGGGGAGCCCCGCAGCCCAGGCGCAGCTGCGAGCGTTTCAGGGGCGTCCCGTGTCGTCGGCGCGGTTCTTCGCCGCCAGGCTGCAGCGGATGTTCGCGGGTCGCTTCGCGGTCGTGCACAACGAGATCATCGCGGTCGGAGAGGTCCGGCCGTGCTCCGAGAACGCGGTGCGATACCGAAGCCTCGTGGCGGGGTCTTCGCGGTCGCTCGAGGCACCGCCGTCGCCACGACTCGACGCTTCGGCACCACACCCGGGCCCCGGCGAGCAACTGGTCGAGCTCGGCATGCACACGTTCATCGCGCGGCGCGTTCCATGACCTCCATCCCCTCAGCGCTCCTTCGCTGTCCCGTGTGCCGGGGCGCAACCATCGGCTTCAGCCCGGGGGAGGCGCGCTGCGGTACGTGCGGTCACCAGAGCCCGTCGCTTGGGCGAGTCGCCTGCCTGCTCGCCGAGCCTGCGGTATGGCGAGGGCGGTGGTCCACGGATCTGGGCGCGTTCGCCTCGATGATGCGCGCAGCCGCAGAGCGGACGCGCAGCGACCTGGCTCGGTTCGACCTGCTGCCCCCGACGCGAGCGAGGCTGGAAGGCTTTCTCGCCGCCAACGAGCGCAACGCCGCGCAGGTGCGGGCGCTGTTCGCCGACGCGGGCATCGAGCCCTGCACGGATCGCGAGGCGATTCGGCGACGCTCCGCAGACGCGAGGGGTCGCCTGCCCCTGACGCACCACTATGAGCTTCTGCTGCGAGACTGGGCGTGGGGTGCACGGTGCCCCGAGAACGCGGAGGCGCTCGGTCGGGTGCTCGGCATGGCCGCCGAGGCAGGGTGGGGGCGGACGCTCGTGCTGGGGGCGGGCGCGGGGCGGCTCACCTACGACGTGCATCAGGCGACGGATGCATCGGTGACGCTAGCGCTCGACCTCGATCCTCTGCTCAGCCTGGTGGCCCACCACGTCCTGTTCGGAGACGGGCGGACGCTGATCGAGTTCCCCTTCGCGCCCGATTCGGACGCGTGGGTCGAGCACGAGCTGCGCCGGCCCGACGCGCTTCGCCCCGGCATGCACTGGCTGGTGGCCGACGCGCTCGACCCTCCGGTGAGCGCGGGCGGCTGGGACACGGTGCTGACCGCGTGGTTCATCGACGTGTGCGACGCGGACGTGCGCGAGGTGATCGGCACCGTGCATCGCCTGCTCGCGCCCGGCGGACGATGGATCAACACCGGTCCGCTGCTCTATCCGCCTTCGCGTCCGCCCGCTCAGCGCTACCCACCCGCGGAAGTGCTCGCGCTGACCGAGGTGGGTGGGTTCGACGTCGAGACGTCCTCGCTGCAGGAGGTCCGATACCTCCGCTCACCGCTGAGCGGGCACGCCCGGCTGGAGAGCGTGCTGAGCTTCGTCGCGCGCAAGACCGCGTGGAAGGCGGGGCCGTCCGCCGAGCCTCCCGCGTGGGTGATCGCGCGACACTGCCCGATCCCGCGCTTCCCCAGCGCACCCACCGGCCATCCTCTGCTCGATCGCGTGGGCGCGCTGCTCGACGGTCAGCGCAGCGTTGCCGACGTCGCGCAGGCCCTGGCCGGGGCACTACCGCCGGATGTCGACGCGCGCGATGCCGCGGCGGCGCTCGTGCTCGAGCTGCATCGCCGAGGAGAAGACGCGTGACGCCGGCCGAGCTCATCCGACCACGCGCCACTCGTCGATGCCGAGCGCGTCGGTCACGAACGGCGAGAGCAGGGCCTGGGCGTCGTCGGCCGAGAGGACGCCATCGGGCCCGATCGAGATCAGCTTGGCGTAGACCGCCGCGTGCACCCTGTCGTCG
>JANSYI010000056.1 GCA_024742475.1 bacterium
CCTCACTTCAACGTGAGAGCGAGGAGCCCCCGGAGGGGGTCCGCAGCGGGAAAGATACAGGAACTCGCGAACACACCAACACGACGCAGCCGCCCCGGAGGAGCGCCTCCTGACCCGAAGGGGGAGGCGCGGAGGAGGGTCACCTGCTCGCACGTCCCCAGCCCTGCCTTCAACGTGAGAGCGAGGAGCCCCGGAGGGGGTCCGCAGCGGGAAAGAGAGAGGAACTCGCGAACACACCAACACGACGCAGCCGCCCCGGAGGAGCGCCTCCTCACCCGAAGGGGGAGGCGCGGAGGAGGTGCGGCGTCACGAAAACCCCCTAGAGCGAGTTCTTCAACTCGGGGAAGCGCTGGATGATCTTGCCGACGAAGCGCCCGTTGGGGTAGGCGTCGAGGTAGGCGCGAGCACGCTCGAGGGCGACGCTGATGCGACCATCCTCGGTGGCCGCGAGCCACATGCGGTAGTGGGCCTTTTCGACCTGGCGGCCGTTCGGCGCCCGCCGAAGGTAGGTCTTGAGGTCCATCTCGGCGGTCTTGTAGTCGAGCGCGTAGTCCATGCGGAGCATTCCGCGCAGGAGATACGCCTCGGCGGCGAGCGGATGGTCGTCGTACTCCTTGAGGAAGCGACCGATGCACGTCGCCGCGAGGTAGCGCGTCTCGTTGGCCGAGTAGAGGTCGCGGCAGTTGGCGAGGGCCGCGAGCAGCTCCTTGCGACGCGCCGTGGCAGCGCCTTCCATGAGGTCGGCGATGATGTCGTCACCGTCGTTCTCAACCCGCCGGGCGGGTGGCTTGACGGGCAGGGGCTCGGCCTTGGGCACCGGCTGGACCGCGCTGCCGCGGGCGGGGCTCGGCGTGCCGCCCGTGCCCATGACACGGATGGACGGCTCTTCGATCACGCCACCACGCGCCCGCTCGGGGACGTAGGCGAGCGTGCGGCTCTTGGGGTCGGTCGGAAGGCCGGGCACGTGCCAGCTCGAGGGCACGCGGGCTTCGAGCGAGCCGCCCGAGAGGGCATCCTTGGAGATCGGCAAGGCCGACTGCACTTCGAGGCGCCCGACCGTGTCGTAGTTGCCGCGCGCGACGTCGTACCGGTCGCCCGACTCCACCTCGGCGACGGTTTGATTGGTGGCGGGGTCGAGGACTTCGACCTGTCCGCGGAGCACGGAGACCGCGCTCCCTTCGCCCTCTTCGACCTGCACGGTAAAGACGGTGCCCACGACACGAACGACCGCGGTCGGCGTCCGTACCTGGAGGATGGGATCGCTGGCCTTGCGGTCGTAGCGGACCGCGATCATGCCCTGGTCGATCTGAAGCTCGACGAGCGAGGGGGTGCCCTTGACCCACGTGACCTTGGAGCCGGGCGTGGCGTTGGCGACCATCTTGCCGAGGAGGCCGACCTGCAGCGACTCGTTGGCGTCGACCTCGAAGCGCGTCCCGACCTCGAAGGTGCTGGAGCGGGAGGTGTCGCCGTCGGCGTCGGTCATCACCGCCGAGCCCGCGACGACTCGACCGTAGGCCTGCGCGGCGTGCCGAATGCTGGAGCGCTCCCCGCTGTCGCCGGAGAAGGCGCCGCCGGTTCCCGTGCCCTCGACCATGGCGACGCCGTCGTCGGTGTCGCTTTGGTCGCCGGAAAACCCGAAGGATGCTGGGGTGATGCCCCCAAGAGACAGCGCGAGTGCGGCTGCGCTGCATGCCAGCGCGCCAATGCCCGCGCGCAGGGTGAACGTGTGGTACCAGGGCGCGGGCTTTTCGTCGCGCATACGGCGGAGCGCGCCGTGGAACTCTCTCTCCTCGGCGACGCCGGAGGGCGCCGGGGGGACGACGGGCCCTTCGTAGACGGCGTACAGCAGCCGGTTCATCTGACGGCACTCACGACAGCCGCGCAGGTGGTCCTTGTACAGTTTCCCGACCTCGGGCGTCGCACGGTTGCCCATCACGAGCTCCGCATCGTCTCGCGCTTCATGGCAGCCGTATCGGGCCGGTGTGTTCGATGAATCAGTCATCGTGATCCTCTGAGGAGCCCCCGCGGGGGTCAGGAAGCGACCAGCTCCCGCAGCTTCTTCCGCGCGCGCGTCAGACGATCCCCCACCGTCGACACGGGCTTTTCGAGAATGTTCCCGATCTCTTGGAGCGTGAGACCTTCGTAGTGGTAGAGCACGAAGACCTCTCGCAGGTCGGGGTTGAGTCGTTGCAGGATCCGGTGCGCCTCGTCGCGTGCTTCGACGCGGCTGGTGCTGACGCGGCCCGCTTCTCGACCGGCGTTGAACCAGGAGAGGGCCGTCTTGACGCGGTCACGGCGGAACCGCTGGCGCAGGAGGTTGTGGGTCGTGTTGGCCGTGATCCGATACAGCCACGTGGACAACGCGGAGTTGCCTTGAAACTTGGCCAGAGCGTTGAACGCACGGGCGAAGACGATCTGGGTGAGGTCGTCGATCTCACAGTCGCGCCCGAGCAGCCGGTACAGGTGTGCACGCACCTGGGCGTTATGGGCGTTGTAGATCTGACGAAGCGCGCGGTGTTCCCCCGCTTTCGCCCGGGCAACGAGCTGCTGCTCTTCGACGCTGAGGGCTGAGCCCTCCGCTTTCGCCGACGACACGTTGGGTGCGTGCATCGGGAGAGCGATGTTGTCCGCTTGCTGCGCCATTGCCGACTTGGAAGAACCTTCCTGCATGTAGGACACCCCTTCGCTCCGGTTTTCCGGCGCTTTTTCAAGAGTACAGGGCACTGGCAGTTTTCGAAACCATGGAGAGCGCGCATACGCGCCGCGCGCCACCCGAAATCGCGCCTCCAACCCCGGAATCCGACCAGCGGGCTGGACGAGGGCCAGTTGCCGGTTGCGCGTCTGGCTGCCGATTCGGCATGGTCGCGGGGCATGCTCGGCGCGCGAATCGGAATGGGAGTGGCTGCGGCGGCCGTGCTCGGCGGCGGGGTGTTCCTCGCCGGCAAGATCGAGCGGGACTCCCGGGCTCGCGTCGCGGACTACGCCGCGGCTGCGCCCCTCGACGCCGTGCCCGAGCCAGAGGAGGTCGACGATCGCGCGTTTGCGGAGCAGGCGTTCGACAAGGGCGTGGTGGAGGACGCGAAAGCTCTCGGAGTGGCGATCGACGGCGTCGAGTCGGTGTACGCGGCGCAGGCCCACGTGGTGGAGCTCGCGGCGCCCATGGTGCTCAGCCCGGGCAGGTCCTGGTCGTCCGACCGCCTCCAGATCTCGGCCGTCGTCGAGAAAGTGAAGTACCAAAAACACGGCGCGATGGTGTCTGCGCGGCATGCCATCGCCGTGGTGCAGAACGTCTCGGATGTTCCGCTCGCGTATCACGTGCGGGTGACGTCGGAGGCCAGGGGTCGCTGCGACGTGCACGGCGCCCGTCAACACAACGCGATGGCGCTGATGCCGGGCGAGAAGGCCGAGATCGTGGTGTGCGCTGGGGGCGGCAAGATCCGGCTCATGCACGCGGAGACGCTGCAGATCTCCGAGCTCGGCCATCGCTACCTCAGCCGCGTCCCGCCGCGCGCCGCGGGGGTTGGCAGCCTCTCCTCCCACGCTCACGCGCCCCCGGCCGGGTCGACGCTGTGCGAGACGGTCGACGCCGCCGGCCTGAGCCGCTCGATCCGCGAGGGGACGGTGCGCTGGGTCGACATCGTCGACTTCTACAGCCGCCACAGCTGCGATCGCTTCCGCTTCTTCCCCACCTACCGGCACTCGGGCGACGTCTTGGACAAGCTTCCCGCCCAGCCGGCCGGCGAATGACGTGCGCGTGACGTGCGCGTAGTCGCCCAGAAGCGGGGTTGAAGCCCGTGAAACGCTCACTCGCGGGCTTGACGAGGATTTCCCTTGAGATCTCGGAGGCTTTCCCCCTACGATCGCCATCGTTCGCACCCACGGCCCGTCCAGGGCGCGAAACGCGGAGTTGGCGACAGTGACGAAATCCGAGCTGATCGAAGTCTTGGCGCAGGAGACCGGCCTCACGAAGGGCCGCGCAGAGCTGGTGGTGAACACGGTCTTCGACTCGATGGTCGAAGCGCTTCAGCGCGGCGAAGGCATCGAGATCCGGGGGTTCGGGAGCTTCACCGTCCGCCAGTACAAAGCCTATGAAGGACGAAACCCGCGGACGGGGGCGACCGTGCACGTCGCTCCCAAGCGGCTGCCGTTCTTCAAGGTGGGCAAGGACCTGCGCGAGCGCGTCAACGGCAAGCGCTCCGGTGGTGGGGCTCCGATCGCCCGGCGCCGTGCAGAGGCCAAGGCGCAAGCCGCCGCCGCCGCCGCGACCAAACAGGCTCAGCGTCAGGATCCCAGCGTCGCCGAAGACGCGATCTGAAGCCGGCCAGACGTGACGTCGATGCGGGCGCGCGTCCCGTCGGCGACCTCGGTGCACCCGGCGCAGCCGATCAACCCGCTGAGGCCGAGCTCGCGGAGCATGAGTGCGGCGTGGCTGAGCGCGCCGCCGTGCTCGCAGCAGACCGCTCGCAGCGATAGCGACTGCAGGGCGAGCGCGGCCTGAGCGGTGAGTGCAGGCAGCACGACGATGCTCGTCGGTGCGGGGGGCTCGCGGAGCAGGTGCTCGAGACTGGAGCGCTGCGCGATCAGGCCCTCGAAGTCGTCGCCGATGGCGGCGCCGTGCATTCGGCGATGGGGCAGGAGCGGCAGGGGTCTCCCCTCGTCGAGCATCAGCGGGGGTCGGAGTGCCCCCCACGCCGCGGTGGTCGCGAGGTTGGCCTTCGCGGTCGCTGCGGCCCCGCGGTCGGGGGTCTGGAGGGCGTCGCGCAGGTCTTCGAGCGGCAAGCCGAACACGTCGTCGCCGAGGCCGAGTACGTCGGCGGCCTTGCGGTACGCGGTGCGGACCGCCGCGAGTCCGAGCGCGAAGAGGTGATCGTCCCACTCGGTCAGCAGCACCGCCGCCTCGACGGGGTCGGTGGGCAGCGCGGCCATCTCGTCCGACGCGCTGAACGTGGCGAGCTCCCCCAGCGTCGGCGCGGCGACGTCCCAGGCCGAGGGCAAGACGTCCGCGTGGGCCGCTCGCTCGCGTAGGGTCAGCGGGCTCGCGGTCGAGGTCGCGAACACCGTGCCGGCTGCGGCGCGCACGGGGAGCAGCACGCCGAGGTAGACGTCGATCATCGCGAGGAACGCGTCCAGGGCCTGCTCGAGCGCAGCCGCGGGGTCTCGTCGCTCGACCTGCCCGAGCCGGGAGCGGGCTGCAGGCAGCTCGACGTCGCGCAGGCGCAGCAGCGCGTCGGCGGGCGAGAGGGGCTCGCCGACGGCGGTCCCGCTGAGGTCGCGGACCCGCTTGCGGACGTACAGCCAGCCCGCGAGCGTGGTCAGCCCGCCCGAGGCGGGTCGCCGCTCGGCGAGCCAGGCGATGAGCGACGCGTGCGCCGGCGAGAGGGGGGCGGGGTTGTGCTCCGCGTCGAGCACCTGAAGGCCGGTCATGCGGTCGCCGTGGCCTGCGGCGCGCACCGCCTCGATGAACGCGGCACCGTCGGTGACCAGGTCACGGGTCAGAGGGCGCACTTGCACGAGATGCGCGGCGCCCTCTGGGTCGACGACCAACTCGACATCGAAGCCGTGCTCGGGCACAGGCATCGCCTCTTTGAGCGCGCCGACGACCGGTGCCACGGCGCTCGCGTGTTCCCAGCGCTCGAGCAGGCCGGCGAAGCTCGGCGTGTCTCCTTGGGCCAGGGCATCGGCGGAGCCGGTGTGAACCTCGATGTAGTCGGTCCCATCGGGAAGCAGCGCGCCGACGACCAGGCTCGCGCGTGGCACTTGCCGCTGGAACAAGACGCGGTCGCCCGGGCGCGTCTGACCGCCTCGATACTGGCTCAACCACGGGGCGCGTCGGGCGGCATCCACAGCCTCGAAGGCTGCGCGCACCGAGGCCAGCGCATCGCAGTCGGGGATCGACGCGCCGAGTCCGGCCGCCGCGCGCTCGGGCCCGTCCTCTCCGTCGAGCGTCGCCCTGACGATCACCGGGCCGCCAGCGAGCAGGGTCTCGACCTCACGCTCGAGCTGCTCGGTCCACGTGAACGGATGCACGACGCCGGGCGGCACGGGAAGGCCGCGCGCGGCCGCCATGGACAGCAGCCGCGCCTTGGGCGGTAGTTCCGGTGCCGGAGGATCGTGAAGGCGGTGCACGGCACCGAGGGTACGTCGTACGCTGGCGCTGCGTGTTGTTCCCCGATCACTTGCTGTGCCCGCCGCTGGGGCACGTGGCCGCGCGGCTTGCCGGCGAGCGGGAGGTCGCCGTCTGGACGCTGCCGGGCTGGGAGCCGTCTCGCCTGGTGCGGCGGGTCGCTGCGCAGTGGCCCACGCTCGCAGAATGCCCCGCGGCCGCGGTCGTCGTGCTGCTGACCGAGCTGCCCGGCGAGCAGCCCAGCACGCTCGCCGTCTCGATGGCTGGGCGCGTCATCGTGGAGATGGCCGCGCTGTCGAGCGGCACGTTGGGCAGTCGGTTGTTCTCGGCAGGACGGCGCTCCCGTGCAGTGCACGCGGCGGTCGAGCGCTTCGGGGCGTGGCGGGAAGCGGGGCTGCTCGACGCGGAGCAGTGGGTGAGTACGAAGCCTGCCGACACGCTGCTGACGGTGGGTCGCCTGCCTGCGCCGCCCCGGTCAGGCGAGGGCGACGGCCTTGGTCCACGCCGCGCGTAGCTCGGCGATGGCCTCGGCGTTTCCGTGGGGATCGAATGCTCTGTCCTGAACCCAGGCGTCCCGCAACGCGGTCGTGTCGGACCACAACCCCGCGCCCAGCCCCGCCAGCGAGACGGCCCCCAGCGCGGTAGCCTCGAGCATGGTGGGGCGCTGCAGCGGGAGTCCGAGGAGGTCGGCCTGAATCTGCATGAGCAGATTGTTGGCCGCCGCGCCCCCGTCGACGCGGAGCCCGGCCAAGGGCTTGCCGAGGTCGGCCGCCATCGCGTCGAGCAGATCGGTGATCTGCAGCGCGATGCCCTCGAGCGCCGCCCGGGCGATGTGGGCGCGCCCCGTTCCGCGCGTGAGACCCCGAATGAGGCCGCGGGCTTCGGGTCGCCAGTGGGGCGCGCCGAGCCCCGCGTGCGCGGGGACGAGCACCACGCCGCCGGCGTCCTCGACCGTCCGCGCGAGCGCCTCGATTTCGGCCGCCGAGGAGAAGAACCCCAGCTGGTCACGCAGCCACTGCACCACCGCGCCGGCCATGAACGACGAGCCCTCGAGACAGAACGTCGTGGCCTCGCCGAGCTGCCAGCCGACCGTGGTGAGCAGGCCGTGCTTCGAGGGCACGATCTCGGAGCCGGTGTTCATCATGACGAACGCCCCGGTGCCGTAGGTGCACTTGGCTTCGCCGGGGGAGAAACACGCCTGGCCGAAGAGCGCGGCCTGCTGATCGCCCGCGATGCCGCAGATCGGGATGCCGTCGGGGAGACCGGCCACGCCCCGGGTCTCGCCGAACGGATGCGCGCTGGGGTGGACCCGAGGCAGCGTCGCGAGCGGGACGCCCAGGAGAGCGCACAGCTCCTCGCTCCATCCGCCACCGCGTAGCGGCCACAGCATCGTGCGGGACGCGTTGCTGGGCTCGGTGGCGTGCACGTCCCCGCCGGTGAGACGCCACAGCACGTATGTGTCGATGGTGCCCGCGGCGAGCTCCCCGGCTTCGGCGCGGGCCCTTGCACCCTCGATGTTGTCGAGCACCCACGCCAGCTTGGTGCCCGAGAAGTAGGGGTCGAGCACCAGCCCGGTCGTCTCGCGGACCCTGTCTTCGTGACCCGCGGCACGAAGCGCCGCGCAGCGCTCGGCGGTGCGCCTGTCTTGCCAGACGATCGCGCGGTGCAGCGGCGTGCCGGTCGCGCGGTCCCACAGAAGGGAGGTCTCGCGCTGGTTGGTGACGCCGATCGCCTTGATCTGGCTCGCGTCCGCGCTCGCGGCCGAGAGGGCCTGCTCGAGCGCGGTGATGACCGAGCTCCACAGCTCGTCGGCGTCGTGCTCGACCCAGCCGGGGCGCGGGAAGTGCTGCGGAAACTCGACCGTCGAGCGCCCGTGGACGCGAAACGATGCGTCGACGAGCAGGCAGGTGCTGCCGGTGGTCCCTTGGTCGATGGCGAGGATCAGTTCGGTGTTGGTCATGGTGTAGGCGGGGGGTCCGCGCGAAGGCGAAGGGAGTTCACGAAGTCGACGACGGCGCTGCAGGCCTCGTCTCGGTCGAGGTCGAGCCCGACGCCGTGAAACGAACGCTCGAGGATCTGCCGCTCGACGCGTGCCGAGCCCAGCGCCTGCGAGACGTCGGCGCTGAGCTCCACTGGCGCGGTGTGGTCGTATCGCCCGTGCAGCAGCAGCGTCGGCGCGCGAACGTGGGGCAGCAGGTCCGCGACCTCGTCTTGCAACGCGACGAGCTCGGCGAGCGCGGGGTAGGGGAAGCCGTCGAGTCCGGGGGAGTCTTCGACCTCCCGCATCACGCGGATGTCGGGGCCACCGTCCTTGGGCAACACGCCGACCGCCCCATGCAGCAGGCGGTAGCGCCGGAGCTTGGCCATCGCGATGATGGCGCGGCGCTGCCACCACGGGAACCGCAGCATCACCGCGATCGCGACGAGCCCGTGCACCTCGGCGGCGCGCAGGCCTGCAAGCCGAAGGGCGAGTAGCGAGCCCATGGAGAAGCCGAGGACGGCGACTCTGCGTCGGCCACCGTCGCGCAGCTGTTCGAACGCCTCGTTGGCCGAGCCGTACCAGTCGCGCCACGTCGTTCGCTCGAGCGCGTCGAGGTCGGTGTGTCCGGCGAGCAGGGGCGCGCGGACGGCGTAGCCCGCCTCGAAGAGTGCGTCGGCCATGCCACGGACCTGATGCGGCGTCCCGGTGAGTCCGTGCAGCAGCAAGACCCCGACCTCGGAGTCGCCACGCGCGATGGGGCGTGGGTCCACGGCGAGAGTACGCGCTGCCACGGGCGGGCAGAGTACCAACTCGGTTGAGCTGCGGGGACCACTGGCGGACACTGGGCGCGTGACCGAGGCGCCCGCAGATTTCGACGCGTTCTCGCGGGTGCTCGTCGTCGACGACGAGGAGCCCGTCCGACACATGCTGACCCTGCTGCTTCGGCGGGAGGGCCTCGAGGTTGCCGAGGCCGACAGCGCGGAGGCGGCCATCGAACACTTGGACCGCGAGCCGGTCGATGCGGTGCTCACCGACGTGCGGATGCCGGGGCAAGGCGGTATCGCGCTGGTGGGGTGGTGCGCCGAGCATCGACCCGGGCTCACGGTCATCGTGATGAGCGCCTTTGGCAGCATCGACCTGGCGGTCGAGGCGATGCACGCGGGCGCCTATGACTACATCTCGAAGCCGTTCAAGCAGGACGAGGTCGTGCTCTCGCTCCGCAAGGCCCAAGAGCGCGAGCGCCTGCGTCGCGAGAACGCCGCGCTGCGGGCTCGGTTGGCCGCCCACGACGAGGACACCGACCACCTGGGCAAGATGCTGATCGCCAGCGCGCCGATGCGAGCGGTCGCCAAGACGGTGCGGAAAGTGGCGGCGTTCAAGACGACCGTGTTGGTGCTCGGTGAGTCGGGGGTTGGCAAGGAGTTGATCTCACGGGGCATTCACGAGCACTCCCCGCGCGTCGACAAGCCGTTCGTGGCGGTCAACTGCGGCGCAATCCCCGAGCCGCTGCTCGAGTCGGAGCTGTTCGGACACGTCAAGGGCGCCTTCACCGACGCGGCCACCGACAAGCGGGGTCTGTTCGAGGAGGCCGAGGGTGGCACGCTGTTCCTCGACGAGATCGGTGAGCTCCCACCGCCACTGCAGGTCAAGCTGCTTCGGGCGCTGCAGGAGGACGAGATTCGGCGCGTCGGCGACACCCGCAACCGGACCGTCGACGTTCGCGTCGTCGCCGCGACGTCGCGCGATCTCACCGCGATGGTCGAGGACGGCTCGTTCCGCCAAGACCTCTTCTACCGCCTCAACGTGATGCCGATCGAGGTGCCGCCGTTGCGCGAGCGCAAGGACGACATCCCCCCGCTCGTCTCACGCTTCGTCGCCTCGACCAACCGTCGCCTCGGTACGTCGATCGAAGGCGTTGACGAGGACGCCGTGGGCAGCCTCGTCGCCTACGACTGGCCGGGCAACGTGCGTGAGCTGGAAAACACGATCGAACACGCCGCGGTCATGGCGGAGGCGTCGACCATCGGTCTGCAAGCGCTGCCTGAGAGGGTGCGCGAGCGCGGCTCGAGCAACGCGGCCACCTTCGCCATGAAGTTCCCCATCGATGACCTGTCGGTCAAACGCGCCGGCCGAGCGCTCGAGCGCGAGTTCATCCTCCGGGCGCTCGAGCAGACCCAGGGCAACCGCACCCACGCGGCCAAGCTGCTCGACCTCAGTCATCGCGCCCTCCTGTACAAGATCAAGGACTTCGGGTTTTCGTAGCCTCGGCGGGTCCGTGTGGCGAGCCCAAGCGCGCGAACGCGCGCGCATGGTGACGTCCAGCGTCGGATGCCTCACGGGCGCGTCGACCGCGTGGGATCGAGAGCCCCGCCGAGCCGCAGTTTTTTGGCCGGGTCTCGCCGGCGTGAAATGCTTGGTTGTGAGCGTGGGCCGTATGGACTCCGTCGGACCACCGAACAACGTTTTCTCGAATGAAGTCAGGGGCTTGTCGCCGTTCTGGCGCGCCTCGCACCGCGGGGTTGGCGCATGGAGATCACTCAAATGACGTATCAATTCCCTATCACTTCATTTCTTTTACGTATCACTGAAGCGGAATCTACGCGTTGACTGACCTTCATTCGGGGCCGAGAATGTACGTGCATCGATCGCATGGATCCCGAACCGAACGAGGAGACGAAGGTCTCCGTGGCGAGCTCTGCCTCGAGGCAGAGTGGAGCGTCCGACGACCCTTCGTCGTCCGCGGACTCTGCCGTATCCGAGATGTCCGGCGACATGTCCGGGATGTCGGAGGCGCTCGGGGACACCGTCGATGGGCGTGGGGGCGACTCCAAGCCCGATACGGCGTCGAGCGAGCCCAGCACGCCCGCGCCCGCGCGCAAGCAGAGCACGCGTTCGCGGCCCAAAGCGGGCACGCACCCCAACAACGTCCGGCGGCTGCGACAGCGCGCCATGATGAGCAAGGCCGAGCTCGCGCGACGGGCCGGCGTCAGCCCGCTGACCATCGACCGCGTCGAGTCGGGTTGTCCGTGCCGCATGGACACCAAGCGCAAGATCCTCGAGGCGTTGGGCATCGCGGTGGCCTCTGCCGCCGAGGTCTTTCCAGACGTCGACCTCGGCTAGCGGTTCACGCTGGGCCGACCGCAACAACACGTACAGCCCTGAACGGGCGAGTCACTGTGCGAGGGCACCACGCTCTCGCGCATCTCTTTCATACACCCACACGCTCGAAGGGCTGCGCGCGGCGCTCCCGTTCGTGCGCGTACACTGGACGTCGGGAGGTGGCCGATGAGTAAGCAATGTATCGGAATCGACATCGGCAGTTCGGCGATCAAGCTCGTGCAGCTCAAGGTTGGGCGACGCGAGTTGACGCTGCAGAACTTCGGTATCGAGCCGGTGCCCCCACAAACGATCGTCGAGGGGGCCGTCATGAACCACGGTGCGCTCGTCGACGCGATCCGCAACCTCTCACGACGCATCCGGCTCAAGGGCAAGCGCGTCTCGATCGCCGTCTCGGGAAACGCCGTCATTCTCAAGCGGCTCACGATCCCGGCCATGGACGGTTCGGCGCTGGCCGAGCAGATGGAGTGGGAGGTCCAGCAGAACATCCCGTTCCCGCGCGACGAGGTCGTCGTCGACCACGCCGTGCTCGTGGGCCAGACGCCGCAGGGGCAGATGGAGGTGCTGCTCGTCGCGGCCAAGCGTGACGTGATGCAGCAGTACCAAGCGGCGGTCCGCGACGCGGGTCTGAACGCGGTCATCGTCGATGCCGCCGCGCTCGCGCTGCAAAACGCGGTCGAGGGTGGGGTTGGATTCGTGGCCGGGGAGACGGTCGCGATCATCAACGTCGGCGCGAGCTTCTCGACGATGTCGATCGTCGCGGACGGCAAGCCTCAGTTCAACCGGGACATCGGCGCGGGTGGCAACACGTACACCGAGGCGATTCAGCGCCAGCTCGCCGTGCCCATCGACGGTGCCGAAGCCTACAAGGTCGGCGGCGCAATCGCGGCCATGGGTGCCGCGGCGGACGTGGTGCCGCAAGAGGTGCACAGCATCCTCGCGCAGGTCTCCGAGCAGGTTGCCGAGGAGTTCCAGCGCTCCCTCGATTTCTACATCAGCGACGCCGTGGACGCTCGGCTCTCGCGCATCTACCTCACGGGCGGCTCGTCACTGGTGCCGCAGCTGCCCAAGGCCATCCAGGACCGCTCGCGGATCCCAGTCGAGATCATCGACCCGTTCGCGCGCGTCGCCGTGGATAGCCGCCGCTTCGACGTGGACTACCTGCGTGCGAACGCGCCGGTGGCCGCCATTGCGTTCGGCCTCGCGCTACGCGCCCAAGGGGACTCGCCATGATTCGCATCAACCTCGCCCCCACGAAGAAGAAGAAGCGACGCAGTCGTTCCTCCGCGCCCGCCGGTGACTCGGCGCCCTCGTCCGCAACCGCGGCGCAGGCGTGGGTCTTGGGCATGCTGCTGGGGTGGATCGCCATCGGAGGCGTCTGTTACTGGCTTCAAGGCATGGAGGAGGACGCCGCCGACCAGCTGCGTCGTCAAGCGGTCGCCAAGAACAAGGAGGCCGACAAGATCTCCAAGGAGATCGATGAAGAGGGGCTCAAGCGCCGTGAGGAGCAGGTCAAGCAGATGGAGCTGGCCGAGAAGAAGCTCAACGCGAAGCGTCGAACGCCCGTGTTCGTCATGTACGAGCTCTCCTCGATGCTGACCGACGCGGCCGCTGGCGGCGGCGTCGACAAGGACGAGGAGAAGTACCGGGCCGGCATCGCGGCCGATCCCCAAAGCGCGATCAATGAGAAGTGGGACCCCACGGGCCTGTGGATCAACGGCATCGAGCAAAATGGCCCGACGCTCGCGATCGAGGGCCAAGCTCGGGACGCGGCCGACCTTTCCGAGTTCACCCGCCGCTTGCGCGCCAGCGCGCGCTTCGGCGACGCCACCAGCCCCGACTTCGAACGCGAGGGCAGCCCGCGCGACGACGACGAGGCGCGCTACCTCAACTGGAGCCTCAGCGTGCAAGTTCGCCGCTGGAAGTGACGGAGACGATCGATGGAACAGTTCGCAAAACTCCCGATCTGGCAGCGGATCCTCATCTTCATCATCGTGGGGGCGCTGCTCGTCGCGGGTTGGTACTTCCTCGCCTATCAAGACGCGGTCAACGCTCACAACGGCGCCAAGGCAGCGGTCAAGAAGGCCGACGCCGAGCTCGCCCGGGTCAAGAAGGAGCAAGAGAACTTCCTCGAGCGCCAGCGCAAGCAGGCCGACATCGAGGCAAAGCTCCAGCAGAAGGTCGCCGTGCTTCCGACGAGCAAGTCCTCGCTTGCCAACTTGATGCAGACCTTCCAGCAACAGGCCCGACTGGTCGGACTCACCGTCGAGAGCTGGTCGACCGAGCCCGAGCAGAAGGAAGACTTCTACGCGCGGCTCCCCGTCAAAGTCCGCGCCACGGGCACCTGGACTCAAGCCGGCGAGTTCTTCCGCCGCATGTACGAACTCGGGCGCGAGAACAAGGGCCGAATCGTCAGCGTGGACGAGCTGGTCATGCGCAACCGCAACGCGGGCGACGCCAAGCCGGGCGATGGCGCACCGCTGCTCGAAATCAGCTTCGAGGCCGCGACGTATCGCTTCTTGACCGAAGCGGAGCGCAGCGCGTCCGAGCCCAAGACGAAGCGCCGTAGCCGGAGGAAGAAATGATGTCCGCGCCGAAGTCCATCCTTCTCAGTGCCTTGCTCGCCCTCGCCGTGGGCTGCGGGGAAGAAGAGCAATCGAGCGGTGTCCGGGGTGCAGGAGCGTCCAAGAAGGGCAAAGCGAAGAAAAAGGAGACCTCGAAACGAGGCCCCAGCGAGTCCGGCGACGACGAGGAGATCGACGAGGGGCCGCCGAGACCACCGGTGGCGCTCGACAGCAAGTCGTTTCAGCGGCGCCGCGATCCGTTCCTGAGCTTCGTGGCCAACGACGAGCCGCTCCCCGAGCCTCCTTCGACGAGCGTACGTGCCGAGCGGCGGGTCAAGATGGCCGCCTACGCCTTCGAAGACCTGAAACTGATCAGTATCGTCGGCGGCCGCGGACTCACTCCACGCGCTCTTTTTTTGGCGTCCGACGGTAAATCCAAGACGATTAGGCAAGGTGAGTACTTCTCCAGTGCGGAGGTCAAGCTCGCCGCTGTCAACCGGGACTATGTCGAGATTGAGGTTGTTGACGATGACTTGGGAAGCAGCCTCAACCTGCAGCGCGGCGAACGTCGTGCTCTCTACCTTCGAACCGACTGAGCGAGGACCGTCCAACCGATGACGCGCTCGAGCAACAAACATTCCCGGGCGCGTCGCTGGTCGCCGCTGAGCCTCCTGTGCGCCCCCGTCTCCCTCCTCATCGCCCTCAACCCCCAGGCCGCGACGGCCTCGATGGGGACGCCCAGTACCGGCGCCTTCGTCCCGCTGGTCGGGGTGCCCAACCAGGTCGACGGCTTGTCCGTCGAGGAGCTGGACGATGGCACCACGGTGTTGCGGCTCAAGGGGACGAGCAAGCCGACCTTCAACGTCTATCGCCTCGAGGGCCCCGACCGCTTGGTCGTGGACATCGCAAAGAGCGCGAAGGGGTCGGTCGTGCCGCATGTGCCACTGGACACCTGGGCGTGTGGACGCGTGACCGTCAGCGGGGTCTCCGAGCGTGGTGCCAACCTCGTTCGGGTCGTCGTCGAGCTCAAGCGCGAGGCGAGCTACATCGTGGTTCCCGACGGCGACTCGCTCGTGGTCACGGTCACGCCGCGCGAGGCTCCGCCTGAGCAGTACTTCGCGCGCAAGAGCGCGGCAAAACGCAAGGCCGAGCTTCAGAGCCAGACGCTCCGCGCACAAAAACTCGAGGCCGACGCTTCGCGACTCAAGCAGCAGGCGAGCAAGGAAGCGCAAGACGCCAAGGCCAAGGCCGAGGCCGCGGCGCGCAAGGTTCGTGCTGCCGAGGCGCAGGCCCGCAAGGCTCGCGATGCCGAGAAGCGAGCGCGCGACGCCGAGGCCGCGGCCAAGAAAGAACTCCACGGCGCCAAGTCCGGTCGAATGAAGGTTCGCCGCGCCATGAAGAAGGCGATCGCCGAGCGGGAGCAGGCCGAGGCGGCGCGTGCGGCCGCGGATGCCAAGCTCGCCTCCGCGGAGTCCCTCGCCAAGGCCAAGCGCGCCGAAGCGGACCGGTTGCTCTCGTCGGCCGGCGCGGTAGCGCGCAAGCGTCTCGCTGACGCCGCTGCGTCCAAACGCGAGGCGGAGCGCGAGCTCGCCCATGCGCGGGGCTCGAAGGCGCAAGCCGAACGCGAGCTGGCCGACGCGCGTGGCTCGAGCGCGGCAGCGAAGGCCGAGCTGGCCGCCGCGCGTGGCTCGAGCGCGGCAGCGAAGGCCGAGCTGGCCGCCGCGCGTGCCGAAGCCGCCAAGACGAAGGCCGCGAGCGCCAAACGTCTCGCCCAGGCAGAGCAGGAAGCCAAGGCCGCCAAGCTCGCGGCCGAGCGCGCCAAGAAGGCGGCCAAGGACGCGGACGCTGCGGCGAAGAAGAAGCTGGACGCGGCCGAGGCGAAGGCGCGGGCCCGTCTGGCCGCGGCGAAAGCCGAAGTCGCCGCCGCGAAAAAGGATGTCTCGGCCACCGAGGAGAAGGCAAAGGCTCGTCTGGCCGCCGCGGAAGCCCAGGCCGAGAAGCGCTTGGCCGAGGCAGACCGTCAGGCGAAGGCGCAAGCCGAGAAACGCCTCGCAGAGGCGGACCGCAAGGCCAAGGCCACCGAAGCCAGAGCGCAAGCTCGCGCCGCGGCCATCCTCGCCTCCGCGCGCGATCGTGCCGCGAAGGAGTCGGCCCAGGAACTCGCCAGCGCCAAGAAGGCCGCCGACGCGCTCGTGGCCCAGGCCAAGCGGGACGCGACGGCGTTGAAGAAGAAGCGCCTGGCCGAGGCCGAAGCCGACGCAAACGCCAAGATCGCGCGCGCCGAGAAGATCGCTCGCGACGCCGCGCAGAAGCGACTCGACGCTGCCGAAGCCGAGGCTGAGCGCAAGCTGTCGGCGGCACGCAAGAAAGCCGAGCGTGACGCGATCGCCAAGGCGGAGGCCGAGCTCGCTCGCGTCCGCAAGCTGGGCGAGTCGCAGGTGGCCAGCGCTGCCAAGCAGGCCCGCTCCAAAGCCCGGTCGACCGCCGAGAAGGAGCTGCTCGCCGAGCGGAAGCGCATCGAAGCCGACGCCAAGCGACGGGTCGAGGCGGCCGAAGCCAAGGCCGCCAAGGCCGAGGCCGAGGCCAAGAGCAAGCTCGACCGTGCGGACGCGATGCTCGCGTCGGCCTCGAAGACGCTCGCCGAAGCCAAAGCCGATCGCGCCGAAGCCCAGCGCCTGCAGAAGGCCGCCGAAGCGAAGTTCGCGAAGGCCGACGCGGCACGCAAGCGGGCTGCGACCGAGAAGTCGAGCGCCGAAGCCGAGCGCAAGGCCGCCGAGAAGGCACTCGCCACCGCGCGTGCCGAGGCGGAGTCCAAGCGAGGTCTCGCCCGGCGACGCGCCGACGCCCGGCTCGCCAAGGCGGAGCAGGCGCGTCAGGCCGCCGTCGAGCGCCAGCGCGCCGCGTCCACCAAGCTCAGCTCGATCGAGGCACGAGCGGACGAGGCCCGAGCTGCGCGCGACGCAGCCCGCAAGGACAAGGCGGCCGCCGAAGCCGAGCTGCTGGCCCTGAGCCAAGAGCGCGACTCCCTCAAGTCCCAGCTCGCCGAGCGTGACGCGGCGCTGGCGGAGATGAAGCGCAAGATGAGCGCCGCCCCGAAGGTGGCCTCTGCGCCTGCCAAGGCCGCCAAGGCGTCGAAGAGGAAGGCCAAGGCTCGTGGCCCCGCGAAGGTTCGCGACGTGCGCTTCGAGACCGACGGCTCCGAATCGCGGGTCATCGTCGAATACGACGGGGTCGCCAAGTACGACGGCATGGCGCTGACGCCCACCGTGCAGCTGCTGCGCTTCAGCGACGCGAAGCTCTCCAAGAAGCTCGAGCGCTCGCTCAACGCCTCGGGCAAGGGCGGGTCGGTCAAGGTCGTCACCAGCTTTGCCGAAGGCGACGACGCCAAGGTGATCGTCTCCACGCAGGCTCCGGTGAAGCCACGGCTCGAGGAGCAGCCCGGCGTGCTCGTGTGGCACTTCCCGCACGCGAAGCCCACGCCCGCCGCGCGGCCGGTCGAGTCCACTCGGGTCGCCTCGGCCAAACCCCGTCGCAATCCGCAGCCGAAGGCGGTGTCCATGGACGCCCCGAAGGTCGGTGGATTTGCCTCGGGTCGCGCGCCGGCGGCCAACATGCAGGTGCCCAGCGCCGTGCAGCCCGACGTGACGCAGGGGCGTCGCTCGTCGCGAAGCCGGTGGCGAGGCGAACGCATCGACATCGAGCTGCAGGACGCGCCGATCAAGGACGTCTTGCTGCTGTTCAGCGACATCGGCCGCGTGAACATCGTCGCCGGCGACGGCGTGGAGGGTAGCGTCACGATGAAGCTGAACTCCGTCCCGTGGGACCAGGCGCTCGACATCATCTTGCGCTCGCTCAAGCTCGGCTCGACCCGAGAGGGCAACGTGATCCGCGTGGCGACGCTGGCGACGCTGCAAGAGGAGCAACGCCAAGCGATCGAACGCGCCAACGCGCGGGTTCAGCTCAAGCCGCTCGAGACCCGCCTCGTCCCGCTGTCGTACGCGACGGTCGACGAGATGATCCCCAAGGTGCAGTCGGTGCTCAGCCCCCGAGGCACCGTCACGCCGGACACCC
This sequence comes from bacterium, assembly GCA_024742475.1. GTDB lineage: Bacteria > Myxococcota_A > Polyangia > Nannocystales > Nannocystaceae > CAJXVA01. The sequence goes on from JANSYI010000056.1 coordinate 17,858, forward strand.
GGACCAACACGCTCATCGTGATGGACGTGGCGTCGAACATCGCGCTGGCTCAGGAGCTCGTCAAGAGCCTGGACACCCAGACGCCGCAGGTCCTCATCGAGGCGCGCATCGTCGAGGCGCGGACGAGCTTCAGTCGGCAGCTCGGTATCCAGTGGGGCTTCGACTTCACTGCGAGCCCTGGCACTGGCAACCCGACGGGTCTGTTGTTCCCGAACTCCATCGGGGTCGGCGGCGGCGGCACCGGTACTCCGGTCGACTCTCGAGGTCTCGTCCTCCCGGGTGCGGCGGCCAACCCCAACTACGCCGTCGACCTGCCCGCGCCGGTTGGTACGGGCGCCGGTGGTGCGGTGGGCATGTCCTTCGGCAGCATCAGCGGCAACCTCAACACCAACCTTCGCCTCTCAGCCGCGGAGTCGACCGGTGAGGTCCGCATCATCAGTGCGCCGAAGGTCGTCACCCTCGACAACTCCGAGGCGACCATCGAGGACGGGGTCCAGATCCCGATCTCGCAGGTCAGCGCTCAGGGCGTCAACACCCGCTTCGTCAACGCGACGCTCTCTCTGCAGGTCACGCCGCACGTGACCAATGACGGGGCGGTGCTCTTGGATGTCACCATCCAGAAGAACGAGGCCGACTTCGTCAACACGGGCGCCCGGGGTGACCCGACGATCCTCACCAAAAACGCCAACTCGCGAATGCTGGTCAACGACGCCGACACGGCCGTCATCGGTGGCATCTATACGCGGAACAAGGCGGTCAACTACACCAAGATCCCCTGGCTGGCCGACGTGCCCATCGTGGGATGGTTCTTCAAGAACAAGGCCGAGGCGGATACGCGCTCCGAGGTGCTCATCTTCCTGACGCCCAAGATCGTCAACCGGGCCTCGAGCATCGGCGGCTGAGGCCGCTCGCCCGTCCGCACTTGCGGTCGCTCCAAGACCGGCGCACCCTCGAACCCGTGGGCGCGCCGGTTTTTCTGTGCGGGATGATGGGGTCGGGCAAGAGCGCGGTGGGTCGCTCGTTGGCCGGCACGCTCGGCGTCACCTTCGTCGACCTCGACATGCGGATCGAACGCATGTTCGGCGTCACGGTCGAGCAGGCGTTCGGCCGGGGCGAGGGCGCGTTTCGTGACCTCGAGGCCGAGGCGCTGCGCAGCCTCCTCGCCGAGCCTGCGTTCGGCGCGCGCCGGTCGATCGTCGCCACCGGCGGCGGGACGGTCGTCGACGCGGACAACCGGGCGCGCATCGACGCGTGCGGGCCTCGGGTGCTGCTCCGCGCCGAGCCCGAGACGCTCGCCGCGAGGCTCGTCGGTGCGCAGGCGCAGCGGCGCCCGCTCGTCGCCGCGGCAGCCGATCCGACCCAGCGGCTGCGCGCGCTGTGGCGGTCGCGCCGCGAGGCGTACGAGTCCGGGGCGGTGGTCGTGAGCGCCGAGGGCTCCGTGGACCAGGTCGCCGGGCGCGTCCTCGAGGCGCTTGACCTGCGGCCGTAAACCGGCGAAACGACGCACGAGATTCGACCATGCCCCGGCCCGTTGCTTTGGAAGTTGCCGTACCGTCCGAGGACCTGAGCTACCCGGTGGCGGTGGGCGCGGGGCTGCTCGACCACGTGGGTGCGACGATGCAGCGCGTGTGCCCGAAGGCGCGTCGCGTCGCGCTGATCTCCGACGAGAACGTCGTGCCGCTGTACGGCGAGCGCGTGCGGGCGTCGCTCGAAGGCGCGGGGCTGGCGGTGACCACCCACGTCATCGAGCCCGGCGAGCCCAGCAAGACCCCCGAGCGCATGGTGGCGCTCGTGTCCTCGCTCGTCGCTGATGGGCTCGGCCGCTCCGACGCCGTGGTGGCGCTGGGCGGGGGCGTCGTGGGGGACCTCGCGGGGCTGGTGGCTGCGCTGTTCATGCGAGGCGTCGACGTCGTCCAGTGTCCGACCTCGCTGTTGGCTCAAGTCGACGCATCGGTCGGAGGCAAGGTCGCCGTGGACCTGCCCGAGGGCAAGAACCTGCTGGGCGCGTTCGCCTTCCCACGCGCCGTCGTCATCGATCCGGGCGTGCTGGCCACGCTGCCCGACGAGGAGCTCGGGTGCGGTGTCGCCGAGATGCTCAAGCACGGGGCGCTGTTCGACCCGCAGCACTTCGATGCCGTCCGTGATCAGGCCGAGGCGATCTACGGTCGCGACGTGGCGGTGCTCGGGCGCGAAGTCGCCACCTCGGTGGCGCTCAAGGCCGCGTGCGTGGTCCGTGACCCGATGGAGCGCTCGGACGCGGGCAAGGGGAGGGTGGCGCTCAACCTCGGCCACACCGTGGGGCACGCCCTCGAAGTGACCCAGGGGTACGGGCTCAAACACGGCCAAGCCGTTGGCCTCGGCCTCCTGGCGGCGGCAAGGGTGTCGCGCCGACTCGGACTCACAGCCGTCGACCTCGAGGGACACATCCGCACAGCACTGGACGCGCTGCGCCTTCCGACCGACCTCGACGCGTATCTCGTGCCAGAGCGGCGTTCGGCAATCGTCGAGGCGATGGGGCGCGACAAGAAGCGCGCCCAGCACCAGATCACCTACATCGGCCTCGCACGCCTTGGCGAACCGCGGGTGGTGAGTCTGTCGCCGCAGGCCATCTGGGATGCGGCCGCGAGCCCCCCCTCGGGAGCCTGAGTCGCGCGGGGCCGTTGCGGCCTTTCTTTGGAGTCACCCCGCGGCCTTGCTACGCTCGTGTGCGGGCCGCCTTCGCGGTGGCCTGCGGGTGCGCCATGAAAACCGTCAAGCTTCTCTCCGTCGCCGCTGGCCTGGCATCCCTCTGCTTCACGGCATCGTGTGCGGAGGAGCAGGAATCGAGCATCATCAACGGCGCAGCGATCATCGAGGACGGCTGTACGGTCACGGTCCCCGCGATGCAGTACTACTCCCGCGGCCGGCTGGATCTGAGCTTCGGGACGGCCTACAACGTCTCGCTCGAGATCTCCAACCAGCTCGCGCCGCAGTCGGCGATGACGACCAACAACGCGATCGACAACTCGGAGGTTCAGATCACGGGCCTGGATGTCGTCTTGTCCAGCGATCAGCGGCCCGATGTCATCGATATGCTCGCCGAGGAACAAGACGGCGCGCTCATCGACTTTTCTCCGGCCGTGCCCACCAACTCGCTCGGCGGTGGTGATCTACTCGGGATGGGGGTCGTCGCCATTCCGGCGGCGACGGCCGCGAGGCTCGCGGAGGTTCGCATCGGTGAGGCTCGTAGGGCGGGCGAAGCGGCGGCGGCCGATTTCATGGCAGCGAACCCGGGTGCGACGCCCGAGGAGATCGCGGCCGCGACGGCGGCCGGCCAGAACGCGGTCCTGTTCCAAGGGGAGACCTACATCGCGGCGGTCACCGTGCGCGCCAGACGTACCGGCAACAACGTCGGCAGCGTGGGAGAATTCGAGGCCCGCGAGTTCCGGTTCCCGATCGAGGTCTGCTGGGGCTGCACGCTGTCGTGCCAGACCTGTGAGCAGATGGTCGACCTCGACGGAGATGGCACCGACGAGACGGTGACGGGCGTTTGTCCGTCGGGCTTCGACGTGTCCATCGACGCGCCCGTCGTCAACCCCTCGCAGTGGGTCGGGCTCAGCACGTCCTGCATCGGTGGCCAGGACGACGTGTTCGTCCCGGCATCGTGCGGGCAATAAGTTGCCTTGACCGTGCGGGCGTCTTTGGGCGAACCTTTCAAGCGCGGACCGCAATGCTGAACGAATCGCTCGAAAAGATCGTGCAGAACACTCCGGGTGCAGCCGGAGCCATCCTGATGGGCTTCGACGGCATCGCGGTGATGCAGTACGTCGCGCCCGATCACGAGGACGTCGACATCGAGTCGACCGCGATGGAGTTCTCGTTCCGCTACGTCGAGCTGCGTCAGGCGGCCGAGTCGCTCGAGATGGGCGAGGTCACCGACATCACCATCAAGGCCGACAATCGCTCGGTGGTGTGCCGCGTCCTGTCCGACGAGTACTTCGTGGCCATCGTCCTGGCTGACTCGGCACACATCGGCAAGGGCCGGTGGATGCTTCGATCGACGTCGGCCGAGCTTCAGACCGAGCTCTGAGGGCACTACACTGCGGGGCATGAGCGCCCCAGCGGTCGTCACGGTCATTCACGGCCCGAACCTCAACCTGCTCGGCACCCGCGAGCCCGACGTGTACGGCCACGCGACGCTGGCCGACGTCGACGCGAAGCTTCAGGCGCTCGGCCAAGAGCGCGGTTTCGCGGTCGCGTGTCACCAGCGCAACGGCGAGGGCGCGATCATCGACCTCATCCATGCCGCGGGCGCGGGCATCGTCATCAACCCGGGCGGCTACACGCACACCTCGGTCGCCATCGCCGACGCCCTGCGTGCCTTCGGCCGCCCCGCCGTCGAGGTGCATCTGTCGAACATCTACGCCAGAGAGGCGATTCGGCACGTTTCGGTGACCGGCGCGGCCTGCCAAGGCGTCATCATGGGCCTGGGCGTCAACTCATACGTGTTGGGGCTTGAAGCCGTGCTGGAAATGATAGGGTCCGGCGCCGAGAGGTCCTGACCGACCTCCCACAACATCTCGCGAGCCCACCATGAGCAACGAGACCGACCCCAAGCTTCCCGACCTCAGCTACATCCGCGAGCTGGCTGGCATCTTTCAAGACCATGAGCTCGACGAGCTCGAGATCGAGACGGGAGAGACCCGCATGCTGCTTCGTCGAAGCGACATGCCGGCCGTGGCCCAGCCCTCGGCACCGCTGGCCGCGCCCGCGCCTGCGCCGGCGGCCCCCGCCGGGCCCGCAGCCGCAGCCGCGCCCGCAGCCGCGCCCGCCGAACGCCCCGGCGATTTCATCACCTCGCCCTTCGTCGGCACCTTCTATCGGTCGCCGCGGCCCGACGCGCCGTCGTTCGTCGAGGTGGGCGCCAAGGTGCAGCCGGGCACCACGGTCTGCATCGTCGAGGCCATGAAGTTGTTCAACGAGATCGAGGCCGACTTCGCCTGCACCATCGAAGAGGTGCTCGTCGAGGATGGCCAGCCCGTGGAATACGGCGCGAAGCTGTTCCGGGTGACCAAGCAGTGACCCAGCCCATTCGGAAGGTTCTGATCGCGAACCGCGGTGAAATCGCGCTTCGCGTGATTCGGGCGTGTCGCGAGCTGGGCATCCGGACGGTCGCGGTCCACTCCGAGGTCGACGCAGAGGCGCTGCACACCCGCTTCGCCGACGAAGCCATCTGCATCGGCCCTGGCCCGTCGCCATCGAGCTATCTGCACATCCCCAACCTCATCGCCGCAGCCGAGCTCTCGGGGGCCGATGCCGTCCATCCCGGGTATGGGTTTCTTGCCGAGCGGGCGGACTTCGCCCAGATGTGCATCAAGTGTGGTCTGACCTTCATCGGGCCTCTGCCCGAGCACATGTCGCTGATGGGCGACAAGGTGCAGGCCCGTACGCGCATGCAAGAGGCCGGCGTCCCCGTCCTCCCCGGCACGGGGGTCCTCGCGTCGGCCGAGGAGGCCCGCGAGGCTGCCGAGCGCATCGGGTTCCCGGTGATCTGCAAGGCCTCGGCGGGCGGGGGGGGCCGCGGGATGAAGATCATCCACGATCCCGCCACGCTCGAGCAGACCGTCGAGACCGCCCAAGCCGAGGCTCAGGCCGCGTTCGGCTGCGGCGACGTCTATCTGGAGCGCTACGTGACCAGCCCTCGGCACATCGAGGTCCAGGTCATCGCCGACCACCAGGGCAACGTGGTCGACCTGCTCGAGCGGGAGTGCTCGGTCCAGCGTCGACACCAGAAGATCATCGAGGAGGCGCCCTCCACCGCATTGTCCGAAGAGGTGCGGGTCGAGCTGCGCAAGGCCGGCGTCGCTGCGGCCAAGGCGATCGGTTACCGCTCGGTCGGTACCGTCGAGTTCCTCGTCGACGGCGACCGCTTCTACTTCATGGAGATGAACACCCGGATCCAGGTGGAGCACTGCGTCACCGAGATGATCACGGGTGTGGATCTGGTCCAGGAGCAGATTCGAATCGCCACCGGGGAGCCGCTGGGGCACCTCGACCGCGAGCACGTGCCCCATGGCCACGCGATCGAGTGCCGGATCAATGCCGAACACCCGGTGACGTTCGCGCCTCAGCCCGGTACGATCACGGCGCTGCACTTTCCCGGCGGCTACGGCGTGCGCGTCGACAGCCACGTCTACCAGGGCTACACGGTCTCACCCCACTACGACTCCATGATCGGCAAGCTCATCACGCACGCCCCCACGCGCGGGCAGGCGCTGGCGCGCATGCGCGGAGCGCTCGACGAGACGATCGTGCACGGCATCGCGACCAACGTGCCGCTGCATCGGTGGATTCTGGCCCAGCCGGCCATCATCGAGGGTGGGTACGACACCCATTTCCTCGCTCAGAACCTCGACGAGGACGCCGTTCGCGCCCTGGCCGAGGAGGAGCCCTAGTCGACTCTCGCCCCGTGCCGGGCGCTCCGCAGAAGAAGCGGCAGTGAAGGCACATCGAGCCGCTCGCATTCGGTAGGATTCCCCCGCCTTGGCATTCAGCAAGGATAAAGCCCACGACCGGGCCGAGAAATACGCCGCTCGTGGGCAACACGACCGCGCCGCTCGGGAGTACCAAGCGATCGTCGAGCACGATCCGAAAGACGTTCGCGCGTGGCTGATGCTCGCGGACTCTCTCGCGCGCACGGGCGACCGCGGCGGCGCCGTGAGTCGCTACCAGCAGGTCGGAGACTTCTACGCCTCGAGCCGCGAGTTCCAAAAAGCGCTGGCGGTCTATCGACAGGTCCTCAACCTCGACCCCTCGCGGCTGGACATCCACTACAAGTGCGCCCAGCTCAACATGGAGGTCGGTCGGGTCCACGACGCGATCGCGAGCTTCGAGTCGATCGCGCAGAGTCAGCTGCAAAGCGGCCGGGTCGCGGAGGCGCTGCTGACGTACCGTACGATCGCCGATGCGGATCCCACCGTAGTCTCCAAGCGGCTGCGGCTCGCCGAGCTGTACTCGCGCGAGAAGATGCTCGACGAGGCGGTCGAAGCGTTCGGTCAGGCCGCGAACATCCTGCTCGAAGCAGGTCGACACTCCGACTACGTCCGCGTTGCGGAGCGCCTCGTCTATCACAAGCCCGACGCACGAGACGTCGTCCGTGAGCTCGCGCGGGTGTATCTGCACCTCGGTGATGCCCGCCGGGCGTTGATGAAGCTCAACGGACTGCTGCAGGCCGACCCCGGCGATGCGGCCGGCTTGGAGCTTCTCGCCGAGACCTTCATGGCGCTGGGCAAGCCTGACAAGGCCAGCTCGGTGATCGTCGAGCTCGTCCGGAAGCTGCGTGAGGCCAACGACGAAGACGCGGCCGCTCGCGCGCTGGAGATGGGGCTCGATTGGATCCCCAACGACCCCGAGCTGCTCGCCGTGCAAGGCAGCCTCCCGCGGCCCACTCCGGCCCAGCAGGCCTCGCCCGGTCCGGCGCCCGCGCCCGAGCCGATCCCTCAGCCGACGCACGACCTGCAGCCGGAGCCGCTTCAGGACGCGTCCTCCGACGCCATCGATTTCGAGCTCGACGATGCCGACGTCGTCGAACTCGACGACGGGGACTTCGAGCTCGAAGGGTCGTCAGCCGACATGGACGTCGTCGAGGGCGACGACATCGAGTTCGACCTCGACCCCGATCCCGAACCGGCGCCCGACACCGAGCCGCTCGCGACCACGTCGATGACGGATCACGTGCTCGAGGAGGTCAGCCAGAGCTCCGCGCGAGGTCAGGACTTCGCCCACGAGGGCACGGACCCCGACGCCCTCACCGACGGCGACAAGCTGCTGTTCGAGGCCCGGGTCTACGTGAAGTATCGGCTGTTCGACCACGCGCTCGAGCACCTCGATCCCCTGCTTGCCGAGCAACCCGACCACGTGCCCGCGCTCTCGCTTCGCGCCCGCTCGCTCACCGAGCTCGAGCGCCTCGAGGACGCCGCGACGACGCACGCTCGCATTGCCGCGCTGGTCGAAGGCGGTGACCCCAAGCTCGCGCGGGAGCACGTGCAGGCGGCGTTGCAAGCCGTCCCGCGGCACCCCGCGGCGCTCGCGGTGCAGTCTCGGCTCGAGAACGACACCCCGCCCCCGGCCGACATCGTCGACTTCGACGAGGCGGTCGCCGACGATGCGCTCGACTTGCTCGACGACGACGACATCGCAATCGACGTCGCCGAGCCCGAGCCCGAGCCGGACCCCGAGCCCGACACGCACCCGATCATCGTCGAGAACCGCTTCGGCATCAGCGAAGCGGGTCCGCTACCCGAGGCGGACTCCAACGCCGGCATCGCGCTGAGCATCGCGCCCACCGAGCAGATGCAGGCGCTGCAGAGGGCCCGCTCCAACCCCGACAAGACCCCTCCGACCGCCTTCATCCCGCGCCACCCCACGATGGAGATGGAGACCGGGGAGCCGGCCGAGCACGTGCCGACCGCAGTCGACATCGAAGGGGAGGCGGCGGCGGCGCTCGGTGCCGACTCGAGCATGTCCGACCTGCTCGACGATGACGAAAGCGGGGCGATCGAGATCGGGCTGGAGACTCCGACCCCGTCCCAGGGCGTCTCTCTCGAGCACACGTCCGAGCACACGCCCGAGCCCGAGCCGGCGCTGGAACCCTCCATCGAGGAAGCCGTCCTCGAGACGCTGGAGGTGGGGGACGCCGATGCGCAGCCCCAGCCGGCCGAGGACTTCGACGCTGACTTCGACGCGGCTTTCGACGACGTCTTCGACGAGCTACTCGACGCGGTGGCGGAGGAGCCCGAGCCCGAGCCGGTGCTCGAGCTCGAGCACGAGCCCGAGCCCGAGCCCGAGCCCGAGCCCGAGCCGGCCGAACCCGCCGGTGGCTGGGCCGACCTCTCGGACGAGCTGGCGGAGATTCGCTTCTACCTCGACCAGGGTCTCGACGAAGACGCGGAAGCCGAGCTCGAGGAGCTCTGGTCGTCGCACCCTGGCCACCCCGAGGTCTCCAAGATGCGCGCTGAACTCTCCGGCGCACAGGCGCCTCCGGTGGCGCAATCGGCCGGCGCCGCCCCCCTGGTCGACCTCGACCAAGACGCCGAGCCCTCCGATGCCGGCGATGACGATGCCGACGAAGACGCATATCTGTCCGCGATCTTCGGAGGTGGAGATGCTCCTGCGCCGGCGAAGAAGAGCTCGGGCGGTGGGGCCTCCGCCAAGGCGCAGGACGTCGAGGGCGCCGGAGCCCGCGACCGCTTCGACCTGGGCATGGCCTATCGCGAAATGGGGCTGGTCGACTCGGCGGTCGCCGAGTTCGAGGCCGCCTGCTCGGACCCCGCGTGGGAGTCTCGGGCGAGGGTGATGCTCGGCACGATGCGCGTGCTTCAGGGCAACATCGAGGCCGCCGTCGCCGACCTCCAGCGTGCCTCCGAGGTGGCGAGCAACGATGAGGAGCGGAGCTCCGCCGCCTACGAACTCGCACTCGTGCACGAGAAGGCGGGCAACAACGAAGCCGCGCTCGAGCTGCTCGAGACCATCGAGCCGGGCTTTCGCGAGCGAGACGCGAAGCTCACCACCTTGAGAGGTTGAGCATGCCCCCACGTCCAGTCGAGCCGCCAGTCGAGTCCCCAGGCCCTTCGACCCGCGCGGTGCACGACGGGGAGGCTCGGGTTCGCGACGATCGAAGCATCACCGCGCCGGTGGTGCACGCGAGCACCTACCCCTTCGAGAACACCGCAGAGCTCCTCGCCTTCATGCGGGGGGAACACGACCGGCCCGAAGAGTACGGGCGCTACGGCAACCCGACCGTCGCCGCGTGCGAGGCCAAGCTGGCAGCCCTCGAGGGGGGCGACGCAGCAGTGCTCACCAGCTCGGGCATGGCCGCCATCACGACGACGCTGCTGTCGATGCTCAAGAGCGGCGCGCACCTGGTGCTGACGAGCGACGTGTACCGAAAGACCCGTCACTTCGCGAACGCGGTGCTGAGCAAGTACGGGGTCGATGTCGACATCGTGCCGCCAACGGTCGATGCGCTGCGCGGGGTGGTCAAGCCCGCGACGAAGGTCGTCTTCACCGAGGCGCCGACCAACCCCTACGGTCGCGTCGTCGACCTCGAAGGGCTCGTCGGCGTGGCCAAGGAGCATCGCGCCAAGACGATCATCGACGCGACGTTTGCCACCCCGTTCAACATGCGGCCGCTCGAGCATGGCATCGATCTGGTGATCCACTCGACCACCAAGTACCTCGGCGGGCACAACGACCTGCTCGGGGGCGTGGTGATCGGCCGTGGCCCCATCGTCGAGGCGATTCGCGAGCAGCACGGCACGCTCGGGGCGGTCGCGGATCCGCAGACGGCGTTCCTCACCCTGCGGGGGCTCAAGACGCTGGGGCTTCGCGTGCAGCGGCACAACGAGGGCGCGCTGCGGCTCGCCACGATGCTCGAGGCTCACCCCGCGGTCGCGCAGGTCTGGTACCCGATGCTGGAGAGCCATCCCGATCATGGGCTCGCCCGCCGCTACCTGCGGGGCGGCGGCGGGGTGCTGGCATTCGAGCTGCACGGTGGCCTGGCGGCGGGGACGACGGTGGTCGACGCCGTGCGCATCCCCAAGCTGGCGGCGTCGCTGGGCGGTGTCGAGAGCTTGATCGAGCAGCCGCCGCTGATGAGCTTCTTCGAGCTCTCCCCCGAGCAACGCGCGGCCATCGGCATCAAAGAGGGCCTGGTCCGCATGAGCGTGGGAATCGAGGACCCTGCGGACCTCGAGGCCGACCTCCGCCAGGCGCTCGACAGCCTGGGGTGACCGCGGATCGCGCGGTCTCTGTCACCGCGGCCGAGCGGACTGGCGACGGGCTTTGTCACCGGGCTGGGACTTTGCTATGCAGCCGTCCTCCCGCGACCTGAGGTCAACGAAATATGGAAAGCAGCATCGAGCGCATCAGTCCCGTCGAGTGTCGAGTCAAAGTGGAGATCCCGTGGTCGGACGTCTCCGGTCGGCTCACCGACAAGATGCGCGACCTTCGTCGTCGCGCCCGTCTTCCCGGCTTCCGGGCGGGCAAGGTGCCGCCGCAGGTTCTCGAGAAGCGCTTCGGCAAAGGCGTCCGCGAGGAGCTCGCCGGCGAGCTCGTGCAGGAGACCTTCCAGACCGTCATCACCGAGCACGAGGCGCAGCCGCTGACCCAACCGGTGGTCGAGGAGTCGTCGCTCGAGAAGGAGCAGCCCTTCCGCTACCAGGCTCGCTTCGAGGTCCGGCCCGAGATCGAGCCCAAGGACTACACCGGCGTCGAGGTTCGCCGCCGCCCCGCAGTGGTGGAGGACTCCCAGGTCGACGCGCAACTCGAAGAGCGCCGCAAGAAGTTGATCGAGCTGCGCCCGCTCCCCGAGGAGCCCGGCCGCGAGAAGACCCAGGCCGGCGACGTGTGGACCGTCGACGTCGAGGGCACCCTGGGCGAGCAGCGGGTCAGCCGCAAGGACGTGCGCGCTGACATCGGGGAGACCGAAGGCGAGTTCCTTCCCGGCCTCAACGCCGCGCTCGAGAACCTCGAGCTCTCCGAGGTCGGCTCGATCAAGCAGATCTCCTTCACGCCGCCCGAAGACCGCATCCGTGCCGAGCTCCGGGGCCAAGAGGCCAAGCTCGAGCTCGGTCTGCGCGAGGTCCGGGTCAAGTACGTGCCCGAGCTCGACGACGAGTTCGCAAAGGACACCGGCGATGCCGAGACGCTCGATGAGCTCAAGGCCAAGATCGCCGAGGACCTGCGCAAGGCCGACGCCGAGACCGCCGAGCGCGAGGCCCGTCGGCGGCTGCTCGAGTCGCTGCTCGAAGCCAACGAGTTCGAGCCCGCGCCCTCGATGGTCGCCCGTGAGGTCTCCGCGCAGGTCGAGCAGACCAAGCGACAGCTTGCGCAGCAAGGCATGCGTTTGGAGCACATGGGAACGAATGACCAGCAGTACGCCGCGCGGATCCGTCCCGAGGCGCTGTTCAACGTCAAGGCGTTCCTCCTGCTCGACGCGATCGGCAAGAAGGAGAACATCGAGGTCTCCGACGAGGACGTGCAGGCCCGCCTGGTCGAGATGGCCGAGGAGTCCGGCCAGAACGTCGACCGCATGAAGGCGTCGATGGAAAAGAGCGGCCAGCTGCTGATGATTCAGGCCGGCCTCCGTGAGGAGCGGATCTTCGACTTCCTCATGGAGAAAGCCGTGGTCACCGAGGCGCCCGACCCCGAGCCCGAGGGACACGACCACGAGCACGGGCACGAACACGACCACAGCCACGACCACGGCTGAGCAGCGGCGGCCCCGACCCGCGGGTCCGCTCGGATCCCTGCACGCTCGGGGCAGCGTTCGCGACAGGGACGTCTCCTTCGGGGGGCGTCCCTTTGTCGTGGTGCTGCCGGTAAGGTGACCCACAGCGGGCCACGTAGGTGAGGGCTCCGGTGGGGCGGCGCCCCTCACCTGGGCCGGGCGCCTGCCGATTTGGACCGCATGCGCGGCTCAAAACCGCCGTTTGGGCGCCGATGACGGCACTTGCATCGTGTCGCACGGACAGCCACCATTGCTTGGCGACCAAGTCTCGCGTCGTTCTCGGACCGTTCTCGGCCGAGCCCTTGCGCCGACCCGTCAGGCGCCGCAAAGAACACGCTGAAGCGTTCCCGGCGCGAGACTGCCTCAACCCCCCCGACCTCATGGCCGACTACAAACCCTTTGGCGATCCTTCGATGCTTCCACCTCCCGTGACGTGGGGCGGCCAGCCCTCGGCGAACATCCCGTTCGTCATCGAGCAGACCGTTCGTGGGGAGCGATCCTGGGACATCTACTCCCGTCTCCTCAAGGACCGCATCATCCTGCTGGGGACCCCCATCACCGACCAGGTCGCAAACTCGATCGTCTCGCAGCTGCTCTACCTCGAGTCGGACGACCCCGACAAAGAGGTCCGGCTCTACGTGAACAGCCCCGGCGGCGTGGTCACCGCAGGCCTCGCGATCTACGACACGATGCAGCTGATTCGCCCTAAGGTCGCGACGTACTGCATGGGGCAGGCCGCGTCGATGGCGGCGGTCATCGTCGCCGCGGGCGCAGCGGGTAAACGCATGGCGCTGCCCAACTCACGCATCATGATTCACCAGCCCCACGGGGGCTCGCAGGGGCAGGCCACGGACATCGAGATCCAGGCCAAGGAGATCCTGCGCCTCAAGGCGCGGCTCAACGAGATCCTCGCAACCCACTGCGGACGCGGTGTCGACGACATTCTGCGCGATACCGAACGGGACAAGTTCATGGACGCCGATACGGCCAAACGCTACGGTTTGGTTGACGAGGTCATCCAGAAACGTCCTGAAGAAGGGGAAAATGCCTAGCCCCGCGGTCGACATCGTGTCGATTGAGGGAAAGGAACTGGAAGGATCGAAGGACGGCAGATGAGCACTTCGAAACGCGACAACGGCCACGGAAACCTGAGCTGCTCCTTTTGCGGGAAATCCCAGAAGGAGGTGAAGAAGCTCATCGCGGGCCCCTCGGTGTACATCTGCGACGAGTGCATCTCCCTTTGCAACGACATCCTCGCCGAGGAGGTCCAAAAGGAAGAGCGCCAGCAGGGTCAGGGCAAGGTGCCCAAGCCGAAGGAGATCCGGGCGATCCTCGACGACTACGTCATCGGTCAAGATGCGGCCAAGAAGATCATCTCGGTCGCCGTCTACAACCACTACAAGCGGATCAACGCCAAGCGGAAGGCCGACGAGGCCGAGCTGCAAAAGAGCAACATCCTGCTCATCGGTCCCACGGGGTCGGGCAAGACGCTCCTGGCGCAGACGCTGGCTCGCATCCTCGACGTGCCCTTCGCCATCGCGGACGCCACCAGCCTGACCGAGGCCGGCTACGTCGGCGAGGACGTCGAGAACATCATCGTCAGCCTCCTCCAGAATGCCGACCACGACGTCGAGCGAGCCCAGCGCGGCATCATCTACGTCGACGAGATCGACAAGATCGCCCGCAAGGGTGACAACCCCTCGATCACCCGAGACGTGTCGGGCGAGGGCGTGCAGCAGGCGCTGCTGAAGATCCTCGAAGGCACGGTGGCTTCGGTGCCTCCCAAGGGGGGTCGTAAGCATCCTCAGCAGGACTTCCTGCAGGTCGACACGACCAACATCCTCTTCATTTGTGGGGGAGCGTTCGCGGGCATCGAAGACATCATCGAGCACCGCGTCAGCGCCAAGAGCATGGGCTTTGGTGCCAAGGTCGAGTCCAAGAAGGAGCTGCGCAGCTGGGAGCTGATGCAGGAGGTCCAAAACGAAGACCTCCACAAGTTCGGGCTCATCCCCGAGTTCATCGGTCGACTCCCCGTCGTCGCCCCGCTGCAGGAGCTCGACGAGGACGCCCTGGTCAAGATCCTCACCGAGCCCAAGAACGCGCTGGTCAAGCAGTACGTCCGCCTGCTCGAGATGGACGACGTCGAGCTCAAGTTCACCGACGAAGCCCTCGTCGCAGTCGCGGCCAAGGCCAAGAAGCAGCGCTCCGGCGCTCGTGGCCTGCGTTCCATCCTCGAGAAGGCGATGCTCGACGTCATGTACGACATCCCCAGCGTCGACAACATCTCCGAGGTCGTCGTCGGCGAGGAGTGCATCACCGACGACAAGCGCCCCTCGCTCGTCTACAGCCACGAGAAGAAAGAAGCCTCCTGAGCTTCGGATCTTCCCGTCGACAAGAGCGCCTCGCCTCCCGCGGGGCGTTTTTCGTTGCGTCACACCACCTCGCGAGGGCAAGCGAGGGCGCACCGCGCCCGACCTTGGAAGGGTGAGCGAAGGGGGGCTCTGCCGGCCGGGCCAAGAAAGCGTTGGGTCGCGGAGGAGCGAGCCTCGGCGAGCGAGCGAGGGCGCACCGCGCCCGACCTTGGAAGGGTGAG
>JANSYI010000061.1 GCA_024742475.1 bacterium
ACTCGGCTCCGCTCAGGCCGCTCGCTTGAAACTTCCGCGCCCACTCTCGGCGCTCGGATTTGCTACGACGTCGACTCGCCATGCCTTTCGGCTACACCAAGTGCGCCGGCTTGGGGGCGAGGCGGCCCGTAGAGGGCTTACGGTGACCCGGGCAAGGGGCACACGGCCGAGGAAACGGCGAGCTTCTTCGGCTACACGCTCGCTCGAGCGGTGCTCAAGTACGGCGTGCAGGCGCATTCCGCCACGCAGATGGGCAATCACCATCACACGAGCATCACCGACGTGCACGGCAACCGCCCGAGCTTCAAGAACTCGCTGCACAGCAACCTCGCGCGGGGCCTCAACGCGCGCTTTGGTCGGTTCGACAGCGTCTGGTCGGGCGCCGGCTCCTGCGACACCGTCGCGCCTTCGGACCACGAGTCGCTCGACGACCTCGCCTACGCCGACTGCAACCCAGTCACCTCCGGGCTGGTGAAGTGGGCCCACCTGTGGCCCGGCTTCAGCATGTACGGCTGGAAGTTCGGCGAGTCCCGGACCTTCCGAAGGCCCGACTGGTACTACGACCCCGACAACGCCGACAATCCCGAGTCCATCACCCTCACCCGTGTCCGGCCCAACATCTTCCCCGAGCTCGACGACGCGCAGCTCTTCGACAAGCTCATGGCCCGCTGCAGGGAGATTCAGCTGGCCAAACAGGCCGAATACAAGGCGAAGAAATGCCGCTTCATGGGCCTGAAGAAGCTCGCCAAGACCAAGTGGTGGAGTCGCGCCAAGTCGTGGGAGGACCGCTTCACCCAGATCCCCACCGTCGCCGCGTCCGACAAGACCAAGCGCATCGCCCAGCTCGAGCGCGACGCCCAGTGGCGGGCCAAGTACGCCAAGGGCCGCGACGACTTCAAAGCGGGCCGCCCCGCCGAGTTCCCCTACGGCGCGTACTTCCTGCCGAAGCTCTACAACCTGCCCGTCGCCAAGCCGCCCTGAGCGGAGCTTCATAGGCAGCGAGGACGGCACCGCCCCGAGCGTCGCCGTCCGCGAGTATTGGTTCGGTGTCCCTCGAGACCACACTTTTGGCCCAAGAGCGCTCGCAAACGCTCTTGGGCCTCGGTCATTCGGCCACTCGACGCGCTCGCGCGAGCCAGAACACAAGTCCCGGCCCCCAAGCTTGGCCCGGTGCGTTCCGAGACCTCCCGTCCGGTTTTCTGCCGGTTTTCTGCCTCACTACTCGTAGACCGCGACGTTGTCGATCAGGATCAGAACCCCATCGAACGCCGTGCTGTGGAAGGCCAGATGGACTTCTTCACCAGCCAGCGCGCCGATGTCGACGTTTCGGTTCTGAATCTCCGCTTCCTCTGCGGCGACCGAGAACACGGGAGCCGCGGACGGGACGACCATGTCGTCCAGCGCGAGGAAGGCCGTCGGGTCACCGCCCGTGACGAAGTCGGTGAACTCCGTGACCGTCGTC
This sequence comes from bacterium, assembly GCA_024742475.1. Lineage (GTDB taxonomy): Bacteria > Myxococcota_A > Polyangia > Nannocystales > Nannocystaceae > CAJXVA01. The sequence continues at coordinate 1,463 of JANSYI010000061.1, forward strand.
GGAACGACGTAGACGTCGTAGCCGTCGGGGAATCCGGCGTTCGCCGTAAACGCCGACCACGACAGCGTCGCCGTGGCACCCAACGTGATCGGAGGGCTGATCAGCCAGTCGTCGGACGTGCCTGCGGGCGAGTACCAGGACGTCGCAACGGCCCAGAAGTCGCCGGCACCGGTGACGGCGTCGCTCACGACCCACGCCTCGTCCACGAACGCGACCTCCATCGCCGGCGTCAGTCCGTCGATGTCCCATGTCGTCCAGGCTTCGGGGATCACGCCGCCTTGGAAGTCTTCTTCGAAGGTGAAGGTCGGGACCTGGTAGGAGCAGAAGCCGCCCTCCATGCACACCGCCCCGTCCGGGCACGTTTGGCCGGCGCTGCAGTCGAGCACACATTCATCGCCGACCTCTCCATCGATGTCGAGGCAGGCCGCAGGGGCGTCGCCTGTCTCGGGTGGCAGCGGGCAGTCGATGCCCGGGTCGACGCATCCGTCGGCTGCGCAGACTTGCGTGGTGCCGTTCGTCTTGTCGGTGGTCTCGATGCATGCCTCGGTGGCGCCGCACACCACCGCGTCGGGGAGCGTCGCACAATCTGCAAAGCCCGGTTCGGGCTCGGGAGGCCAGAGACAGTGACTCCCGATGGGGTCGCCGTCGATGTTCAGGGGTAGACAGATCATCCCATCGGGGCATGTCTCGCCGTCGTCACAGGTCAGGCTGCAAAAGGCGGTAGAGCCATCGGGAAACTCGGTGCAGCCAGGCGCTGCGTCGCCCGTCTCTGGCGCCATCGAGCAGTCCGAAGCGTCGGTGCATCCAGTGGTCGCGCACGCCCCAAAGGTCGCATCATCCGAGAGGCAGATTCCCGAGTCTTCACAGACGTCGATCGTGTTGTTTAGACAGTCGCCGTACTCGGGAATCTCCCCCGGCGCATCGCCCCAGAGACACAGCGTACCGGCGAAGCAGAACATCCCGTCCGGACACCCGCCGCTGCTGCAGTCGATGTAGCAGTCGCCAGCCTCATCGCCGATGATGTCGTCGCAGGCAACCTGGTCGTCGAACGCGGGGTCCGGCGCCGCCGGGCAGTCGCATTCGCTCTCACAACCTGAGAAGTAACAGGACCCCGCGGATGGAGCGCCTACATCATCCACCACGCACCCCGGCGTCAGCCCAGACTCGGACGTGCAGACCCCGTTGCCCTCCGTCACGCAGTCGGCGTACTCCCCATCCCCGAACCCATCAGGGCACAGCGGCGGGTCGCCATCCTCCACGCAGAAGCACCCGACGCAGGCGAAGAACTCGCCGCAGTCTTCCATCACCGTCTCCGGCGTGCACTCGTCATCCGCGTCGCACATCGTCGGCGGATCGCCGCTCGAGTCGGAGCCCGTGTCCGGGTCTACCGTCGCGTCCGTCGTCTCGCCCGTCGTCGTGCCCGGGTCGATCGTGGGGTCCACTGTCGGGTCGGATGCGGGGGAGCCAGTGGTGTCTTCGCCGGTGCTGCCGTCAGCGTCGGTGTCTCCGGCGACGTCCTCGCCGCACCCGACCAATGCCAGAGCAGCGACAGTGGGAAGCAAGTATACGAGTCTCTTCATAGTCTTCGTGCCCTCTCGATGGCTCGTTGGGGTTGGTCCCTCGGACGCCAGATCGACCGGCCCAGAGTACGGCAACCTGCGGACGCGGCCAATGTGGGAGCCGCACCCCGGAGCCCTCACCCGCCCCCGCCGAGCGCCTCGAGGTCCGCTGCGCCCGGCAGAGTCGACAGGTCCGGCACCAGCACGATCTCGATGCGCCGGTTGGCCGCCTTGCCCGCCGCCGACGCGTTGTCGGCCACCGGGTGCGTGTCTCCAAAACTCGCCGCGCTGAGCTGCTCGGGCTTCATCCCCGCCGACTCCAGCGTCGCCCTCACCCCCAACGCTCGCGCCGCCGCCAGCTCCCAGTTGTTTGCGAACCTGCGGGTGTCGATCGGCACGTTGTCCGTGTGGCCCTCCACCTGGAAGCTGCGGTCACGCATCTCGGCCAGCACCTCGCCGACCTCCCGTAGTGCATCTTCGCCCTCCCCCGACAGCGTCGCCGATCCGCTCGCAAACAAGATGTCGGTCGGCAGCTCCAGCACCATGCGTCCGTCCACGATCTTGATCCGCAGCTTTCCCGCGTCGATCAGGCTCTGAAAGCGCGAGAGCAGCTTCTTGAACTCGTAGACGCGCTGCTGGGCCGCGAGCTCCCGCTCGTTGGCCTCGGCCAGCGCGCGCCGCATCGACTCGATCGAATCCTGCAGCGCATCCTGATCCGCCATCGCGTTGGCCAGCTCCGCCGCCCGCGCGTCCCGCTGCACCGCCGTCATCTCGAGGTCGCGCCGCACCGCCGCGGCCTCGGCGTGCGCAGCCTCGAGCTCTGCTTCGTACCGCGCCAGCAGCTCGCGGCCATCTGCGACCTCTGCGCGGAGGCCCTCGGACCGTCCGCGGGCCTTCACCAGCGAACTTCGGGCGCTGTCGAGCTCGCGCTTGAGCTCGTCGTAGTCGGCCTGAGGTACGCAGGAGACCAGGCCCAAGACCATCAGGGATCCGAACGGTCGCATTCGCATGGCTGGAAGGTAGCAGCCGCACGCACCCTCGTTCATGTCGCGGCCGTGGACCTGCCTGCAGACCGATGTCACAGTCCACCGGTGCATCGGCGGTCTCGATTGCTCGTCTTGCTCGCCCTCGTGGTACCCGGCTGCGTCAAGCTGAACGCCGCCTTCGGCGCGGGTGGGGGCACCGATGGCGCGACGGGAACCGGCTCCACGACGGCCACGACCGCCTCGAGTGACACGAAGGCGTCCTCCGGCAGCGGGCCGTCGACCACGAGCTCGCCGGGGTCGACTGCCGGCACGACGCACGACCCGCCGACCACGACGCACCACGGCGACACGACCGCAGGCGACGACGACGGTTCCACGACCGACCCATCGGTGGGCACTGTCGGGATGACCGGCGACCCAGTGTCGTGCCCCTCCGTGCTCGGACCCTGCGACGCATACGCCGACGATCCGTGCGCCCTCGGCGAATGCAGGCCCTACGGCGTCGACGGAGACTTCGGCGGCGTCGGCTGTGTCGAGCAAGCGCCCGCGAAGATGCCGCTGGAACCGGGCGCCGGCTGCTCTCACACCTGCCCCGACGCGTGGGGGCAAGACGCCTGCCCCGACCGCTCGATCTGCGACCCCTTCGCTGACAACCCCCGATGCGTTCGACTCTGCGGCGGCGACGGCCCCGGCTACACGTGCCCTGGGCTGCAGGAGTGCGAAGTGCACGACGTCCCCGGAGGCAGCTTCGGCATCTGCCGCCCCCAGTGCAGTCTCCTCGAGCAAGACTGCGATGGCGATCAGGCATGCATCGTGGACGGCAAGACCGGAGAGCCGGTGTGCGTCCCCGGAGGCGTCGGGGAGGAAGGCGATCCCTGCGCGTTCGTCAACGAATGTAGCGCCGGCCTGGTGTGCCTCACGGATTCGGTCGTCGGCTGCAGCGGGGGTTCGGCCTGCTGCACGTCGCTTTGCGACCTCGACGAAGACATCGATGAGTGTCCCGGGCCGCTCGAGTGCCAGCCCTACGGCGCAGGGGTCGGCGCTTGTCAGCTGCCCGGCTGACGAAGCCCGCGACGCTGACGGAGCTCCGCGTCCATCGCCCGAACGATCCCCAGCAGCTCCTGCACCTTGGCGTCGACCTTGGTCGGGCTTCCCAGGTGCTCGTTCGTGCTGCGCACCAGCGGCACCAGCGTGCGCTCGATGATCGCGACCTGCTGTGCGAGCAGCTCCTCCACCCCCGGGGGCGCCTTGTTCTCGATGCTGACCTGCAGCTTGGGGTTTTGTAGCTGCACCACCGCGGCCGAGAGCGTCTCCATCGCCGCGATGAAGGCCGCGTCTCGCTCGGCGCCCGCGTCCTTCTTCTTGGCCGCCGCGCCCTGCTGCATGAGCTTGGCCGCGCCCATCACCGCTTTTTCGATGCCGCCGAGCTTGTCGGTGACCGCCGAGTTCTCCTGCATGGCCGTCTGAATGCCCTCGAGCTTGTCGGTGAGCCCGGTGAGCTGGCCCGTGACGCGGGCGATCGGGTCGTCGTCGCTGCCGCCCATCAGCTTGACCCGGGCGAAGTCCTTCTTGATCTGGGCCCAGCGCGCAGCCTGCTCTTCGGTGAGCGTGCCGCGAAGCTCGGCGAGCTTGAGCAGGTTGTGCTCGGCGCCCGAGGTGAGCGTCTGGGCCTCGCCGACGTAGTGGTCGTCGATGAGCCTGCGCATCTCGTCGTCGTTCATCGCGGGCACGATCTTCTCGGCCAGCTTGTTCATGTTGCGGTACGAGCCCTGCAGCTGAAAGCGCGGCTCGGTGCGGTATTGGTCGTCCATCGAGGCCGACTCGATGTACTGCATGTTGACCTTGAGCAGCACGTCCTGGGCCTTGAACATGTGCTGAAGCGTGGACACGATCTCGCCCACCTCCACGGCCGAGTAGCCGTGCGAGAGGTCGGCGGTGTTGATCTCCTGTCCCTGCGCCATGGCGACGAGCCGGTAGATGTCGGCCTGCTCGCGGGTAGCCAGAGGCGCGAGCGTGGGGTTCGAGGTGATCGCGTTCTCGATGTAGCTGAGCGCGAACGCGTCGCCCTTGCCCGAGAGGATGTCGCCGAGGTTGTAGGTGTCGGCGCGGTTGGCCAACATGTCGGGGATCTGAAACTTCTCGCCGGCCTCGGTGTAGGGGTTGCCCGCCATCACCACGCAGAACTTCTTGCCTCGCAGGTCGTAGGTGCGCGTGCGGCCGTTCCAAACGCCCTCGATGCGCCGCTGGGCGTCGCACAGCGAGATGAACTTCTGGAGCAGCTCGGGATGCGTGTGCTGGATGTCGTCGAGATACAGCATCACGTTGTTGCCCATCTCGAGCGCCAGGTTGATCTTCTCGACCTCCTGCCGTGCGGTGGCGTTGGGCGCCTCGCTGGGGTCGATGGAGACCACCGAGTGGCCCAGGGAGGGGCCGTTGACCTTGACGAACGCCAAGCCCAGACGGCTGGCGACGTACTCCATGAGCGTGGTCTTGCCGTAGCCGGGCGGGGAGATGAGCAGCAGTAGACCCATCAGGTCGGTGCGCTTGGAGTCTCCCGCGGCGCCGAGCTGCTTGGCCAGGTTGTCGCCGATGAGCGGCAGGTAGACGTCGTTGATCAGCTTGTTGCGAACGAACGAGCTGAGCACCCGCGGCTTGTACTCCTCGATGCGCAGCCGTCGACGTTCCTTCTCGATGACCTCGGTTCGCGTCTGTCGGTAGGCCTGATAGCCCGGCACGCGCTCGTGTTTGAACCGCCCGAGGCGCTCGAGGAACTCGTCGATGCGAAGCCCGAGTGTGCCGCCGTCGATGCGGTCGTGCTGACCGAGCAGCCCGGTGACCTGCGCACGGGTCAACGAGGCGTTGGCCTGACGCTCGAGACTCCGCTGGGTCAGCAAGACGCCAGCGGCCTCGGCGACCACGTGCGTCAGACCCCGGACCTCGTCGTCCTTGGCCTGCTCGAGGAACGCGGCGATCCACGCCTGGGCGAGGCGGTACTGCCCCGCGAGGTCGCCCTGCAGCGACTGCAGGTCGTCTTCGAGCGCGCGTCGGCCGGTGCCGTGCAGCTCGAGGTACTCCATGAGCCCCTCGACCAGCTTGGTCGCCTCGGCGCTGGTGGTGAAGGCAGGCCGATCGGGGATCAGCTCCTCGACCAGGTAGCGGCCCGTGGTGGGCGCGTGTGACGTGGGCTCGGGCAGCCCCGTCTCCTCGATGAAGGCTGCGACCGCCCCGGCGAGCTCTTCTCCGAGCTGCGCCTGGGCATGAGAGCCGCCGAACGCCTCGCGCAGGCGGCCCAGGCTTCGCGCCCGCCGGTGCCAGCCGTCCTTGCGCGCGTCGGAGGAATAGGCCCAAAACAGGCAGCCGATCGCTCGCGCCGTCGGTGCGAAGCGAAGCAAGCCCGCGCTGTCGTGCAGCGTGACGAGCTTCTCCAAGATGGCCGCCGCATCGGCATCGTGCACACCGCGCTCGTAGCCTTCTTGGTAGCGCGATCCGGCGACCTTGCGCACCACCCCGAGCAGCCCCGCCTCTTCCCGCTGCGCCTCGTGCAGCGTGGCCATCGACATCCCGTCGCGGTCGGCTTCGGCGTCGAAGAGGATCGACGCGGCCAGATACTCGCCCCGGTAGACCTCCTTGGTCTCCGAGGGGAGCGTCTGCGACCAGTAGTCCTTGGTCGCCAAGAACGCCTCGTCGGTGATCGGCTCCATGAAGTCGGTACCCGACACCGAGACCGCCATGCCGTCGTCCTTGGGCAGGACGGTGAGCTCGAGCGGCTGCGTGTTGACCGTGAAGCGGTGGGTGCCGAACTTGATGAGGTTGTCGCCGCCCTCGAACAACTCGGTGCGATCGCGAAGGCCTCGCAGCGCGTCCTGCTTGGCCGACTTGAGCCGGCTTTGCACCTCGTCGCCCTTGACCGTGTCGCCCATCTCGATGATGCGCTCGGCCAGATCACGGACCTTGAGGATCATCGCGTCGGAGGCGAAGTAGGCGTTGAGCTCGTCCACCTCCTTGAAGGAGGACGCCCTGCGCTGCACGCCCTGCAGAATGCGCTCGGCCGCGCCCCAGAGGTTCTGCACGCGGCGCTGCCGCTCGTCGAGCAGCTGCTGCTTCTTCTGCCCCAGCGCCTCGTAGACCTCCTCGCGCTTCTGGGCCAGCTCGCCGATGAACTCGTCGAACTCGGAGAACTTCGCCTCGAGTTCCTCGAGCTGGACCATCAGGCGCGAGAGCTGCTCGTCGCACTTCTCGGGCGTGTCCGCGAGGCTGATGGCGCTTTGCACCGACTGCCCGAAGAGCTTGAACTGGGCCGCGAACTCGGCCCGGCCCTCGGCGCCCAGCAGCTCCTTGCGCCGGCCCGCCATCGTGGCGCGCACGCGGTTTTGTTGCGCGAAGACCTCGCTGATCTGCTCGAGGATGCGCGTGCGGGCGGTCGGGTCGTCGACCTGCAGGTTGGCCGCGACGTCCGAGAGCACATTGAGACCGTCGGAGACGCGATCGAGTTCCTCGGCGATCGGCTCGAACTCGTTGGTCTTCTCGACGCTGCCGCAGCGCTCGAGCAGGCGGTCGAGCTCGGTGGACAGCGGGGCGAGGGAGTCTTCCTTCAGGAGGAAGGCGACCGTGTCCTTGGACAGGCGGTCGAAGTGCTCGACGACCTCGGCCTCGAGTTCGTCGACCCGCGCCGTGTCCATGTAGCGCATCTCCTTCATGGTGATGAGATGGCCACGCTGGGTCCGCAGCGTCGTCAGCGCGTCCATGAACTGGTCCACGCGGGTCCAGCTCTCGGGACGGAGGTCGCGAACCAGCACCTCCTGCTTGCCGGCGGCCTCGGAGAGCGCCTCGGAGGCCTGCTTCTTGATCGCGACGACCTTTTCGAACTCGTCGACGATCAGCTCGGCGGTGCCCTTGATCTCGACGAGCACGCTCTTGAGATCGAACGCCTCCTCCTCGCCGAGCCAGTAGTAGGCGTCGATGGTGCGGGTGAGGTTGGAGATCAGGTCCTCGTAGACCTTGCGCGAGGGCGACTGCTCGTCGACGTAGCGGCGGATGGAGAGGCAGTCGGAGATGCCGCGGACGAGGTCGGCGTTGCCGATCTTGCCCAGCAGGGTGTCCGAGCTGGGCGCCTTGGCCGCGAACTCGTCGCTGACGAACGGCGTCTGCCAGACCTGCATCGGGTGCACGCGCGTGGGCTCGTCGCCGGTGAAGCGGAAGACGACCATGCGACCGTCGTCGAAGAGCGAGTAGCCCGAGCAGCGGATCGGGTTCTGCACCTCGCGGCGGATCATGTTGTAGGGGAAGAGCGTGTACGCGCCGGTGCCGTGGTTGTGAAAGACGTACAGCACGTCCTCGCCATTGGGCGAGCGGATGGCACGCTGGAACTCGTAGTCGCCGAAGTCTCCGTCGAAGACCTTGTGCTGGCCGTCCTGCAAGAAGTAGCCGCCAGGGAACATGACCCCGTGGTCCTCGGGCAGGCTGACGCACGCCTTGCCGATGGCGTCGATGCGCACCACCGAGTGTGAGCGCGTGGAGAAGACCAGGTGGCGCCGAACCTCTTCGCGGTACGGCAGGATGCGCAGCAGGATCAGCGGGCCGACACGGGCGTACTCGAACTCGGCGTCGTCGAGGGTCTGGTCGGCCTCGTCCACCGGTTCGGCGTAGATGCCCTCACCGGACTCGGTGTTGTTCTCGACCTTGATCGTGAGGTCGCCGCCGGTGGTCTCGACGAAGACCTCGTCGTCGATGGAGATGTGGGGAAAGGCGCCCTGGACCTGGTTGTCGCGGGTGCAGACGACCCACTCGAAGTCGTGCTGCGGCGGAAACTGGTAGTCGCGCTCGCCCCGGTTGTCGCGATACGTCGGCGTGCCCGTCGCGTCGAGGTCCCAACGAAACACGCGGACGTCGGAGACGGCGGCGCCGATCTGAAACACAGCCAGCGCCTTGGTCTCGCTGCGGGTCAGCGCGATGAGCTTGGCCTCCTTGTAGAACTTGTACAGCTCGACGAACTGCGCCTGGAACTCGGGGTTGGCGAGAAAGCCAGGCCCGCCCGCCTCGAAGGGAACGGCGGAGAAGTCGAACGACTCCCCGTCTTGGGCGAACTTGTGCAGGCTGAAGACGTCGGACGCGTTGGTCTCCGAACGGAGGCCCAAGAAGACGTTGTAGCCAAAGAGCAGGCGCCCGCCGACCTGCAGGATGTCGCGGGGCAGGCAGTTGTTCTCGGTGCGCACGCGCTCGTTGCCGATGACGGCCAGCTCGGTGCCGCCAAACTCGGACACGCGGGCTTCGTTGAGCTTGCTCGCGCGCTCGGAGAGGTCTTTTGCCTGCGTGACGAGTCGCTCGCGAATGACGTCGTAGCTGCCACCGACCTCTTCGGTGCCCTCGGTCTCTTCGGCGGGTGCGTTGTTCTCTTCGGCCATGATCTAGAGACGGTGAAAGCAGGCGCCGTGGGGCGCCCGTTTGGGGTGAATCGAAGGCAGCGTTGCTGCCGCGGTGAGGGGCCTTGCGAAAGGCCCCTGGGCAGACCTACTTCTGGTCCAAGAGCTCGCGGACCTTGGCTTTGCCCGCGTCGTCCAGGCTGCCCATGAGCTTGACGAGCGCGCCCGAGACCGAGAGGTCCTTGATGGCGCCCGCGTCGAGGCTCGGCCGCGAGAGGATGTCGCGGAGGTCTTCGGGGAGGCTCCGCTCGCCGTCGACGTACTCGCTGAGCATCTGCCGCGCGGTGTCGGAGTTGTGGACCACGCCGTCGAGCGCCTGGCCCATCGAGACCGCGTTGATGAAGCGGTCGAAGAACTCTCCGTCGCCGCCGACGATGTTGATCTTGGCACTGCCCATGGCCTCGGCCATGACCTTGGCCTGCTCCTTGGCGATGGCCTTGCCGGCTTCGACGCGGGCGAGCTGGACCTCGATCTGCTTGTCGAGCTTGATGCGGAACTCCTCGTGCGCACGGGTACGCTCGTCGAGCTTCGACATGGCTTCGGCCTTCTTCTCGAGGGCCTGCGCTTCGGCCAGGCCTCGCTCGCGGAGCTCGACCGCCAGCGCGGCGCCCATCTTCTCGGTGGCCACGGCGTCGGCTTCCTTGCCGTGCGCCTCGGCGAGCATCATCGCCTGCTTGGCGGACGCCTCGGCTTCGCCCTGCTTGCGCACGGCCTCGGCTTCGGCTTCCTTGACGCGCACCAGCGCGATGCCCTGCGCTTCGCGGCCCTCGGCTTCGGCGACCATCTGCCCCTTCGTGATGCGCGCCTTGGCGTCGCCCTGCTTCTCGATGGCGACCGCGTCGGCTTCCTTGACCTTGACCTCTGCGAGGCCGCTGGCGGCCTGCTCGGCTTGAATCCCTTCGGCGAGGCGGATCTTGGCCCGCGCCTGCTTGTCGCTGGCCTCGAGGTCGGCTTCGGCCAAGGTGAGGGTCTCCTTGGCCTTGAACTTGGCCGCCTCTTCTTGGGCCTGGGCCTTCTTGATCTCGGCGACGAGCTGCTCCTCGGCCTTGCCCTCCGCCTCGATCACCGTGGCCTTCTTTTGACGCTCGGCCGCGGCCACGGTCTGCACGTCCTTGATGCGCTCTTCCTCTTCGACACGCGTCTTGTGAACGACGATGCGAGCCCGGATGACCTCTTCGATCTCCTTCTTCTCGATCTCGAGCGCCTTCTCCTTGGCGATGCGCTTGAGCTCGGTCTCGCGTTCGCGGGAGATCGACTCGAGCTGCTGGTCCTTGAGCACGCGCTCTTGCTCGACGGCCACCACGCGCTCGCGGTTCTTGGCCGCGACTTGCACCTGGCGCTGCTTGTTCTCCTCGTTGATCGCGACCTCTTCTTCGAGCTTGATGCGCGCCAACTCGGCCTTCTTGCGCTCCTCGGCCTGGACCTTGGCGGTCTCGGCCTGCTCGCGCGCTTGCACGGTTGCGATCTCGCGGGCTTGCTTGGCTTCGGCGTCGGCCTGCTGACGATCGAGCTCGAGGATGGCTTCCTTGGTCTCGACGTCCTTCTTGCGGGTGTTCTTCTCGGCGTCGCGGCGCAGCTCGTTGGTATGGACGGCCTGCTGGGCGGTGATCTCGGTGATCTTGCGGATACCGCGAGCGTCGAGGATGTTCTCGTGGTCGAGGGTCTCGACCTGGGTCTGCTCGAGGTAGTCGATCGCGGCGTCGTCGAGGACGTAGCCGTTGAGGTCTTCACCGATGACCTCCATGATCTGCTCCTTGAACACGTGACGCTTGGTGTACAGCTCCTCGAAGTCGAGCTGCTTGCCCACCGTCTTGAGCGCTTCGGAGAACTTCGCGATGAAGAGCTGCTCGAGCGTCTCTTGGTCGGAGGCCCGGCTGGTGCCGATGGACTGCGCGACCTTGAGCACGTCCTCGGGCGTCTTGTTCACCCGCACGAAGAAGGTGACCTTGATGTCGGCGCGGATGTTGTCCTTGCAGATGAGGCCTTCCTTGCTCGTTCGCGCGAGCTCGATGGTCTTGACCGAGATGTCCATCGTCTCGTGACGGTGGACGACCGGGATGACGAGGCCACCGGTGAAGAACACGTGGACTTCGGACATCTTGTTGACAATGAGCGCCTTGCCCTGGTCGACCTTGCGATAGAGCTTGGCGTACAGGGCCATGAGCCCTAGGCCGAAGAACAAGATGCCACCAATGGTGACGCCGATGGTGATCAAGAGTTGGGTGTCAGGCATGACGAGGGCCTCCTTTGCAGCTGCCGAAGCGTGTCTGGGGACGAGTGAGAGGGAATGCTCCGGCCGGCACGCAGCGGCCGGAAGCATGGACGAAATGGTGACGAAGGTGAGGGTCGACCAGGTGGGCTCCCATGAAGCGGGGGCTCACTTGCGGGCCGCCTCCGAGGGCAGCATGTCGTCTACGGGGGTGACCTCGTAGGCGTCGCGCTTGGGGTCGTAGGAGACGACCAGCGCCTTGCTGCCACGCGTGAGCGTGTTGTCGGTGTCGCAGCGGACTCGGATGATGAGGCCGGCACCGCCGTCCTCGGCCTTGGCCGAGCCGAAGTCCGCGTCGACACGGGTGGTGTCGATCTTGACGATCTTGCCGATGATGGCCTTCTTGGAGGTGGGCTTTTCGACCTTGAGCACGCGCCCGAGCGGACGGACGAACACCGAGGTGAGCGGGAGCGACACCGCGAGCGCCCCCAGGGCGAGCAGCGATCCGCCGAGCCAGCCCGGCATGAAGGCGAGCATGGGCATGACCGAGGCCTGGAGCAGGCTGGTGAGCGTCCAACTGAAGAGCAGCCACACCGAGAGCACGAGCGTCATCGGGACGTTGCGCAGCTTGAGCGTGAGGAAGATCGTGCCGAGGAAGCTGGCCCCCTCGACCGCGCCTTCGGCCGCCGCCTTGGCCGCGCCCTCGGTCGCGCCTTCGGCCGCACCTTCGGCGACCCCCTCGGCCGCACCTTCGGCGATGCCCTCGGCCGCACCTTCGGCGATGCCCTCGGCCGCACCTTCGGCGATGCCCTCGGCCGCACCTTCGGCGATGCCCTCGGCCGCACCTTCGGCGACGCCTTCGAGCGCCCCCTCGGTCGCGCCGTCGGCCGCGCCATCGAGACCATCGAAGTCGATGTCGAGGGCGTCGATGCCCAGCGCGCCGACGATGACCATGAGCCAGTAGGCGCTGCAGACGGCGAGCAAGACGGTGAAGACGACCGTCGGAAAGCTGAACGTGGTGGCGAGGAACTCGGTCATCGGAGGCGGCTCGAAGTCGGGGCGCACAGCGGTCCTCGGCGAGCGGGCAGCCCACGCATGCGCGTGAAAGACGAGCCCGTGCCTACCGTCTGCATCCGATCGCGAGGCTGCCACAAGATCGCCGAGGGCGTCGAGGAGAGCCGCACGAAGGGGACGGGGCGGACGTGGCGTGTAACACCCCGCGCGCGGACGTATTCCCGGCGGCCAAAGGGCCGGTTTGTCATCGAGCTGCTGCCGTCCCCCGGGCGCCGTCAGCCAGTGACACACTCCGTCCGTGCGCCTCGTTCACCTCGCCCCGCTGGTGGTGCTGCTCGGATGCTCCCGACCGAGCTTGCGGCCCGCCACCTCGACCCAGCTCGAGGCCAGCGCGGCGCAGCGTGCTTGGCACTACACGGCGACCCTGGCCTCCGACCGCTCGAGCATCGACGTGCAGCTCTGCTTCGAGGGCCCTGCGGGCGAGCGCCTGGTCACGAGCAACAACCGGGCGGCCGACTACATCGAAAAGGTCCGGCACGGCACCCGCCGCATCCCGAAGACGGGGCGCACCTTCAGCCTCGAGGGGGTCGAAGGTGGCGACTGCATCGACTACGCGATCGACCTCGCCGGCATGTCCAAGGCCGAAGGCTCATCCCGCCACGTTCGAGCCGAGGGCGAGAGCATCTTGCTGCGCCAGAGCATGTGGCTGTGGCGGCCGCGGGGTGTCCCCGAAGACATCGAGGTCACCATGACGCTCAACCTGCCCGAGGGCATGGAAGCCTCCGTCCCGTGGGTCGCCATGCCCGGCGAAGACCGCTCGGCGCGAACCTGCCGGTACCGGCTCGACTCCACCGTCTTCGGGTGGATCGGCTACAACGCCTTTGGCGAGCTGGGCGTGCAGCGCTTCGAGGCCGGCGGCACCGACGTGGAGGTCGCCACGCTCGACCAGCCCATGCGAGCCACGCGGGCAGGCCTACGCGCGTGGGGTACCGACGCGGTCGATGCGACGGCCCAGCTCTTTGGCACCTACCCCCGAGACCACGTCCAGATGCTCGTGCTCCCCGTCGACGGCAGCGGCGCGGGCTCGGTCTACTTCGGCATGGCCGGGCGCGGCGGCGGCTCGGGCATCTACATCCTCATGAGCGATCGTGCCGAAGACGACGAACTGCTCGGCGGCTGGACGACCACGCACGAGCTGCTGCATCACGGCATGCCATTCATCGACGACGCGTGGATGGCCGAGGGCTGGGTCAGCTACTACACCGAGCTGCAGCGCACCCGGCAGGGGCACCGCGACGAGGCAGAGGGCTGGCAGGAGCTGTACGAGGCCTTCGGTCGCGGTCGCCGGACCAGGAGGTCGGGCACGCTCGAGCACGTCAGCGACACCATGCATCAGAACTTCGGCTACCAGCGGGTCTACTGGGGAGGCGCCGCGACGGCCTTCGCGCTCGACGTGGCCCTGCGCGAGGACTCCGGCGGAGAGAAGAGCCTGGACGACGCGATGCGGTTCCTACGCTCTTGCTGCGGAGACGCCAAACACAAGTGGGACGCCGATACGCTGCTCGGCAAGCTCGACGCGTGGTACGGCACGCCGATCTTCACCCAGACGGTGCAGCCGATGCTCTCGCAGGAGGGGTTTCCCGACGTCGAGACGACCTTCGAGGCGCTCGGAATCGACACCTTCGGCGGGCGAGTCCGGCTGGATGATGGCCACCCCATGGCGGCGCAACGGCGCGCCATCATGGCGCCGCGCCCGGACTGAGGCGCGCGTGCCCCACCGGGGCGAAACGTTTGCCGTCTCGCAGGACTCTCGACAGCCGTCGTGGAGGCTGAAGCAGGCGTAGGTGGAGCCTCCTTCCCCTGTGCAGGTTGTTTCCTCCGCGCATGCCTGTTGTTGCACAGTTGCTCGGTGCAGGCCGTGTAGCAGGCCTCGAGATCCTCCGAGATGACGGCGTAGACCCACTCTGGGTAGGCGTCGCGGCAGTCTTGAACCTCGGGTGGAGTCGGCGTGTCGAGGGAGCACTGCGTGGTGCAGGCTGAGTATCCGCAGGCGTCTGCCGCGGAGGGGCAGGCCTGGATGCAGGTCTCGTAGAACTCGGTTGCCGGGGAGTGATCGGCGAGGCCGATGCTGGCCTGGTAGTAGGCGTATCGCTCGTCGGTGCAGGTGTCGGCGTCCGAGGAGTCGGAGCTGGTCGTGTCGCTGCCCTCCGTCGATGTTTCGTCGTCGGGGCCGCTGCCTTCGGTCGTCGTGTCCGTGCCGTCCTCGGCTGTCGTGCCGGCGCCGCTGTCGTCCGCCATGGACGAACTCGAGCCACTTCATCCCTCTGTGCCGCATCCCCCTGTGCCGGGCGTGCCGTTGCAGACGCACGCGGCGAACCTCATGTCCGGTTGGCACGTCTGGACGCCGGGCGTCTCAGCGTCGCACCAGCACGTGGCCATGGCTCCAGGGACGCATTGGCCTCCGTCGGTTCCGGCTCCCCCGCTGTCGCTCGGCGAACAGCCGAGGCCGCAAAGGCCGACGACGGCCAAGGCGCGGAGCAAGGCGGAGGGGCTCACTGGCCTGCTCGTGGTCCCGCGGCTCGCCGTCCGTGACGGTTGCGATGAGCCCCAGGGCGCCGACGAGTTGCATGAAGAAGAAGTCGCCGTAGAGTTCCATGCATTGGGTGCCGATGTCTCGAACAGGCCGGACGTGCGTGCGTGTTCATTCATTCAGTCCTACTCGTCTACTTGGATGGGTTCGCAGGAGGAGAAGTAGTACGCAAAGAACACGCATTCTGGGTCGCCGTCCGCATCAAAGATGCGGTAGCAGCCGCGCTCAATGCCCTCGATAGGAGCATCGCACTTCTCCTCAGCTTTGCGGATGATGGCCTGGTCGACCTCGCCCGGGTCGATATCTGCGCATGAGCCGGACTCAGGAACGGGGAACCCGGCCCTTTCTTCGTGCGCCGTCGTTCCGCTGGGGCCTACGGGAATAGGCTCACCCCCTCCCCTTCCGAAGCGGTTCCACTGACAGAAGTACTCCAGCTCGTCTGGGTACGGAGTCTCGATGTAGACATCGTCTTCTTCGGGGTCGGGCCGAGATTCGTTGCAGGAGAAGACGGCGGCGACGAGAAGAAGAGCCGAAAGAGAGAAAAACTTGTCCGTCATGGTGAGGCTGGGATGCAGTAGAGATTGGTTGTCGGGCCGTAGGACGAGCAGACCAGGTTGGGGTGCTCTGTGCTGCAGTCTGCGTCGGTCGCGCAGCCAGTGTAGAGGAAACCCGAGGCGCGAGGCGTCGTTTTTGACGTGTTTTGCCAGGCCGCTCCCTGCGTGCCGCCCAGATTCGAGTCGGAGTCCCAGTTGATTGTCGGATACAGGCCCACGCCGTCCGCTTGCATGATCCCGGGGATGGTTGTTCCTGGATAGACCGCGTCGTCATGCGCAAGCCCGACGAGATGTCCCAGCTCATGGGCTAGCGTATGGCCCGCGCGATCGGTGGTCCCGTTGAATGAGGCGGATCCGGCGTAGCCTGGTGCTTCCCAACCGACGTTGACACGAACGGATAGACCGTTACCTAGCTCGCCCTCTGCGTTCGCGCCGGTGTGAACCGCCCCGGGAAATCCGGAGAGCTGGTTACGCAAGTCCAGCCACCTCGGCTGGGGTGTTGTTGAGTTGATGATAGCTGTTCTCGAACTCGACTGGGGGGACGTAGCCGAGGCGCGCGAGCAGCCGCTTGTTGTTCCA
>JANSYI010000100.1 GCA_024742475.1 bacterium
AAAGCATCCGTGATTGCGAAGATGCTTCCACCCCATAACCAGTCGCTGAAGCGCTTGTCGGCCGAAGAGGGCATCTCGGTCGGGACGCTGTCGCGATGGCGGGCGGAAGCCCGCGCGCGCGGGCAGTTACTTCCCGATGGGCAGTCAGGGCCCGAGGGCTGGACTTCCGAGGACAAGCTGGCCGCTGTGATTGAGACGGCGGCAATGAACGAGGCCGAGCTGTCCGAGTACTGCCGGCGGAGGGGCCTGTATCCGGAGCAGGTTCGGGTGTGGCGGGAGGCCTGTGGGCGGGCGAATGACTGGGATCGCGCAGCGTCGCGGCAGATCGCGCAGGAGACCAAGGAGGACAGGAAGCGCATCCGCGAACTTGAGCGGGAACTGGCGCGCAAGGAGAAGGCGCTCGCTGAGGCGGCCGCACTGCTCGTGCTCCAAAAAAAGGCCGAAGCGATCTGGGGCCGCAGGGCGGGAGAGGACGAATGACCTCTGCCTCTGATCGCAAGGAGATCATCGCCCTCGTGAACGAAGCTATGGAGTCTGGGGCGCGCTGTGCGGCCGCCTGTGAAGTTATTGGCGTGAGCCCGCGAACGTTGCAGCGCTGGCGTGATCCGACGGGCGAGATTAGCGAGGATCGTCGCCCTGCCGCCGAACGGCCTGCCCCGCGTAACAAGCTCAGCGAGGCGGAGCGCGACGAAATCGTCGCCACCTGCAACGCACCGGAGTTCGCGAGCCTGCCGCCCAGCCAGATCGTGCCGCGTTTGGCCGATCAGGGCGTATACATCGCCTCGGAATCCAGCATGTACAGGGTATTGAAAGAGCGCGGGCAGAACCACCGCCGCGGGCGCGCTCGGCCGCCGAGCAGGTCGAAGCCGCCTGCGAGCTTCCAGGCGAAGGGACCCTGCGAAGTCTGGTCTTGGGACATCACCTGGTTGCCCGGGCCGGTGGCCGGCACCTTCTTCTACCTCTATCTCATCCTCGACATCTTCAGTCGGAAGATCGTCGGTTGG
>JANSYI010000082.1 GCA_024742475.1 bacterium
AATTGGGCTATACATTCAATTGACCGTAACAAACAAAACTTGGGTTCCAAAAACCAATTATTCCCGATTTTCAAAGGCAGGCTTAATCTCTAATCAATTGTTTTTCAGATTCTTATTCCCAAATGGAGTGCGCCCAACGGGTTGTGCAGCCGCAGTACGGAGCGCAGCGGAGTATTGCCGGCTGCACTGTGTTAGGCCCAGTATCACATTAAAACAATGGTTCAATTTCTCTCAACTGATACGTTTTCGTCAAATCTATTCGATGATGGAAATTTTTGATTGCTTCTGTTGGCTCAATCATGTCCATATTTATTTTAGCTATCGTTTCCCTATCAAAACGAATTGAATAAACATACTGATCTTCTTCGTTTCCAGTTTTCTTCGATATTCTTTGAGTATAACCTGAAAGGTCAATAACTTCAATCGACGGAGAAAGGTTAAATATATTACATGCTAAATAAAACCCTAAACCAATGGCACATCTAGCATATTCTTCTTTTAATTGCTTTTGAGTTTTATTTCTTACCGACAACTTAGATGTTGATGTCAAAATAGCTTTCTGAGTTGGCAAATCTTCTATCTCTGGTAGATCTAAATCAACTCTCATAGTCCTTTCTACCGATGAAAAATCGTAATCGACATAAAAATCTACAGGTAGTTCTGTATCTTCTAAAAACTTTTTAAAAGATTCGGAAATAAACTGAGTATCTCCTTTTAAGCTTAATTCTATTCTCTCAATAATTGACTGAAGGTTCATTTGGGCTTCTGCCAAATTATCTTTCCATCTCTTTACTCTTTCTCCATGATATTCTTCGAGCCTAGATTCAACAAATTTCTCTCGATTTCTTTTATTTCTCCAAAACAGTAAACTTTTGATTTTATTCTTAGCCTCTAGTTCTAAATCTCTTCTACTTTCTTCGACTGTTGGCTCTTTTAAACCTTCAACTTTATTCAAGTAATTTGGGGATTGAATGTCATTTAACTTGTCAGTCAGCTCTTCAGTAGTAATGATTTTTGGAGACTTCCTAAATATTTCAGTTAAAATCTTGGTTCTTAAGTTTATTTCTTCTGCCTTTTCATTGGCTGCTTCTTTTAGTAATTCTTTATATACAGGGTTTCTTTTTATTTCGTATAAAACCTCCGAATTTCTTATAATTTCTCCTTTTTTTGCTCTAACTCCATTGGGTAAATTTTGATTCCTGTTCCAATATATTTGAGGTGAATTATTATCGTCCAATTTCACTTCAATAGATATCTTCGTATCAACTTTTGTTATTGATTCTGAATCATCTCTATAGGTTCTCCCTCTCGTTCCGATTTTTTGCCTATGAGATAACCCTGTTCCAGGAATTCCTGTATTTAGGTACAATCCATTTTTTCCATAATTCATTGATAAGCCGGGTCCTCCAAAAGACATACTAGCTCCTGATTTAGAGAGATTCATATTTACTCCCTTTCCCATTTTAACTCGTTTGCTAAATCTCATATGATTATTTATTTATTTATCTATTTATTTATTGGGCCTAACGGCCCGGCTACGCGCAGGCTGGGATTCTAAAATTAATCTTTTCATCCGATTTCACCAATAACTAGCGCAGGCAGCAAAAGGCGAAACTGGCGCAGCCTGGCTTTTGCTGACTGCAGCGGACTTTTCATTCTGATTTTTCAATCGTAGATTTTTACCCAGCTTGTGTGTAGCCATTGTTATGGGTTGCCGCTTTATTCTTTTACCCGTTTCAAAAAAAGGGCCCATTTCAAATTCTGGACTTTCCAAAAGGCGGCTGTTCAATCTTTTCAAGCGATCTTAATTTACTGATTTTCTATTGATTCAAATTCAAAATCTTGATTCTTCAATTTGATGGTTTCAAATCCCAAATCAACCAAAAATCGGACGA
>JANSYI010000072.1 GCA_024742475.1 bacterium
CTACGACACCGCTGGCACGCGGTTGCTGTACACGACCAACGGCTCGACGTCGACGACGTACACGCACGACGCGAACGGAGCCGTCGAGAACTTCGGCAGCACCAGCATCAGCTGGACTTCGTTCGGCAAGGCGCGGACGATATCTCAGGCGGGCACGACCCGTCAGATGTCCTACGACGCCGACGGGGCGCGGGTGATCCGCGAGACGAGCAACCGAGGTGGGTTCACGGTCACTCCGCATCCTTTAGGAGCGTCGTTACGACTCCGAAGGCGTGCTCGAGGAGCGTGCGACCAACGCCGCGGGTGCGGTGGTGGGGGAGTTCCGCTTCGACTACCAGAGCCAGTGGGGTGACTGGAAACGCGTGGCGACGCGGTACGTGCACGATGACCACCTCGGCTCCGCGGGGTTGGTGACCAACGCGGACGGCGCCGAGGTGGATCGCGTGGCGTACGACCCGTGGGGTCGAGCGCGAGACCCGAGCGACTGGAGCGCGTACGTGGCGGACAGCGCCACGGACGACATCCCCGTGGGCTTCACCGGGCACCAGGCGGAGCTCGATGGCGGGCTGATCAACATGCGCGGGCGGATGTACGACCCGCGGCTTGGCCGGTTCATGAGCGTGGACCCGGTGGTCGAGAACGCGATCAACGCTCAGACGTGGAACTCGTACTCGTACGTGCAGAACCGGCCGCTCACGGCGGTGGATCCGACGGGGTTGGGGTCGAATGATGGTGGGGGAGGCCCTTCGGAGGGCGATATCGCCAAGGCCGCGGAGAACGCAGGCACGCCAGGAGAGGGGCAGTGTTCGCAAGGCGAGTCCGGCGGAGTCAAAGTCACGGTTTGCGCCGAGGGCGCTGTCCCGCCGCCAACCGAACCCATGGCGGAGGTCGCAGGTCCTATCGGTGGTGCGTACTGGGGTGTCGGTGACGGTTCGGGGATTGGCATGCGCGGGTCGACGATGCTGCAGGAGCTCGAACAGCTCCAGCAGCTGGCAGCGGTGCAGCACGCGCTGGAGGAGCACGCCTATCAGGTTGCACTCGGGAACAGCTGCAGCGGCGGCAGGTGCACGACGCGTGGACTCGAGCAGAAGACCGTCCAGCAGGCGATGGCGGGGGCGTTCGCGCTGACCCAGGCACTGGACGTGGCCTCCGAGACGGCGCTCGACGTCGGGGTCCTGTTGGGAAATCCGTATGCCGTCGGCGCGTCGATCGCCCTCTACGCTGCAGACGAAGCGGCCGGCCTGCACGACGAGCAGAACGCCGAGTGGGCAGATCTGGTAGAAAGGGCTGGTCAGGGGGACGACGAGGCGTTTGAAGAACTGGTTTGGAAGATCGGGAGTAGCAGGCTCCCGGGACGAACGAAGGGGCCAAAGGCTAAGGTCAACAAGCTCAAGGCACATCCTGATGCGCACGGACCGCATTCGACGTTCAAACGTGATCCTGCGACAGGCAAGGTGACCGGCCACGCCGAGTGGGACGCTGCGGGAAATCCGGTCAAGCGAACTGACGTGACCGGACGGGCTCACGGACCTGTGAAGACCCCTCATACGCACGAGTACGGAGCGCCGAATGTCAACTCGAGAACGGGCAAGTCGTACCCAGGCAAGGAAGTGCGAGTGCGACCCGCAACCTGCGACGAGATCCCCAAGTAGGAAAGCTGTACGATGAGACGACATATAAGCGTTCTCTCCGAATCTGAAGCCAAACCCGAGTCGTTTCACGATTGCCATGTGCACGGCGTTCAGTGGAGGTGGGACCAGTTCACCCTCGCCTTGGACCTCCAGTACATCCTGAAGTGGATCGAGCCCTCCGCCGCGTCTGCTTCGTATCGATTCCTCGTCTCAGAAGCACGGCTCATCTTCCGCGATGCAAGCGACCCAAAAATTGCGATGGACTGGGATGGGGCGGGGCTCGACTCGCAGATCGAAGGAGTGCGAGAACTAGGATCACGAACGACGCCCAATGGTCAACTCGAGCGGTTCTTTGAGATCGCTTTCGCGGACCCCGACGGGAAGATCTCGGTTTGGAGTACGGGCTACGAGGTCATTTTGCTTACAGAACCTCTTGTTTCGGAGGTGCCGACAATCCCGCTCTCCGACTCATGACTACGAGGGAGCGAGAAGAAGACTCCGGCAGCCGGGCGGGAAATCTGGCTCTCCTGACGGTTTAGTGGGTCCAGTACGGGGTGACGCGGGCGGGATAAGGCTCGGCACCGCCGCAGCATAGGAAGAGCATCGCGATGAGGCTGGACGAGGAGTGAAAGCCGAAGGCACGACGAGTGATGACCCGCGCCTTACCGTTGAGGCCCTCGACGCGACCGTTGTTGAGGCGAGTGCGGATGTACGCGAGGATGCCTTCGCGGTGCTTCTGGATCGTGTTGCCGGCTCGCACGAAAGCAGGCCGCCCCGACGACTGCGTCCACTCAACCCACTCGTCGAGTTTTTGGGCTGCGACGTTGACCTGTCGACGGTCCAGGATCGCGAGGAGCGACTCCTTGAGCAGGTAGGCGCGGTAGATCGGCAAGTTCTGCTCTTCGAGGTCGGCGAGTTTCGCCTTCTCGAGTTCGGTGAGATTCCAATGGCTCTTCTGCAGCGGCCACCGAGTCTTCTTGAGGTCGGCCTTCTCGTCAGGAGCGGCAGTGCGAACCTGCTCCCGACGGACTTCGTCAAGGGCATCGTGGACGAGGCGCTGAACGTGGAAGCGATCGAAGATGAGCGTTGCGTTGGGGACCGATTCGCGCACCGCCTTGATGTAGGCGCTGGACATGTCGATGGTGACCGACTCGATCTTCTGGGCTCGCTCTTTGCCGAGCATCTCGAAGAAGGCCTTGAGGGTCTCGGCGCTCTTGCCTCTCGCAGCCCAGAGACGATGCCGCGCTCGTGGTCGACGACCGTCGTGATGTACTCGTGATGCTTCCGGTAGCTGATCTCGTCGACACCGATGGTGCGGAGGTTGTCGAGCGGGTCGCCCATCTCCTTGCGCTCACGGTGGACGTACCGCTTGACGATCTGGCCGACCGTTCGCCACGCGATGCGCATGAGGGTGGAGACAGTGGTCTTGTCGGTCCTTTGGGCGTGGTAGGCGACGTGGCCCTCCATTGGACGGGTGAAGCGACTCGCGGACTCGGCCCAAGGGACCGACTCGACGACCACGCCACACTTCTTGCAGCTGACACGACGGATCCGATAGCGAAGCAGGGTCTTGATGCCGCCGAGGTCGAGGTGACGCCAGGTTCGGATTCGAGAATCGTAGACGTTTCGACGCTTCTTGCCGCAGCCACTGCAGCGGGGAATCTGCCAGTTCGGCGCGACGTCGGCGATGAGTGCTTCCTCGTTGAACTCGACGGCGACGACGCGAGTTCGGTGGAGGGCGAGGAGGGTTCGGAGTACACTAGTGGCACGCATGCGGGCTGGGCTGCTTTTGGTTGGTGTAGGAACCCCAAGGGTACGCCCTCACCCGCTGCGCATTTCTTCACGCCGCCAAACCTGCTTCCTCGCTCCGCATTGGACTCCTGTGCCTGGCCTGGCCCCGATTCTCGCCCACTAAACCGTCAGGAGAGCCACTATTTTTTCCGGCGGACGACAACTATTGTTGCCGGTCGAGGGCTTGTTGAGCTCCCGTCGCGGCGACCTCGCGACGGGGTAGTTGTCGTTGATGAAGGTGGGTCGCACACCGAACATAGGTTCACGCCTTGGAGCTCTTCTTGGCCTTCGTGGTGCGGTAGCTGGGCACCGCGAACTCGAGCACCACCGAGTGATGTACGAGTCGATCGATGGCGGCAGAGGTCGCCATCTTGTTTTTGAAGATCCGATCCCACTCGCTGAACACGAGGTTGCTGGTGATCGCGGTGGAGCGCCGCTCGTAGCGTTCGGCGAGGAGAGTGAATAAAGTTCCTCGTACGCCACGACCAGACGAACTTCCGAGAGGGTACTGAACATGGAGAGGAGCATCCTTTTAGGCCGTCTTCGCGAGGCTTTCCCAGGCGAAGACAACACAGGGTTCAACGCGCTGGACATGATTCACAAATTTGGAGGGCCTCTGATGGCTTTGATGTACCCGGGAGTTGCACGCCTGGGCGTAGCTTGAGGACATGAAGAACCGGAAGAACTCCCTGTTTGGCGGTCTAAGAAGCGGTTTCGCGGCCAGCCTCTTCGACCAACAGGAAGTAACTTCCGGTGAGATCCAGGAAAGCAGA
>JANSYI010000081.1 GCA_024742475.1 bacterium
AACCCTCCAGATTCAATCATATTCGGGCATAAAACCTTATTTGCTCATTGATTTTCATTTACCGTTTGATTTTCATAAGCCCCCTGGACGCGGACTCCTTTCTTGATACCGTATTCTTTTCCATTCAACGGGGCCGCGGTAGCTCTTGATCTAATTTTTAATTCGGGCTGTCACGATTCTCCTAAACCAACTATAAAACTGTAGAAATCTCTTTTGCCCCGCCTTAACAGTCCAATTCTCCAATGGACTAACCAATAAACACCCATTTTCTGAATATTGATAATCAGGCATTTACCATTTTTTAGGCGGGGAGAATCCTTTTTTCAAATTCTTATAGATACTGTTTTCTGTTGCGCGATTGTCTGTGAACGACCAGGCTAGCCGCAGTACGGAGCGACAGCGGAGTATTGTCGGCTAGCCATTGTTGTGTGAATTAGTTTTTAGGTATAGCTATTTTGAATCGACCAATTTTATTCTTTGCGATTCTATTTTTCCGAGCTAAATTTGTAGCTTCTTGATTAGTTCTTACTGACTTAAGTATTTTATTATTCCTCAATACAGTCACCTCCCTATCATACGTATTTCTATCATTCGTATTCATTGCAGAATAAATGTCATTTGGGCTGATCTCTTTATTTTTCATTCCTAATAAAACTATTTTTTTCTGATTATTACTTAAATCAAAAGAGTCAAATAATTTTAAATAGGTAAGCTCTTTATCTGTATAAATAGAGGAATTATTAAAAGTAATTTTAAATGAATTCCTTGTTTCTTCTAGAATAGGCAAATCCATTTCATTTTGCATAAGAACTTCGTAAATTCTCCTCATCCCTTCTCCTAATTCCCTCACAATTTTATGCTCTCGAAGCGTATTCGCAATGTTGCTGTTTCTTGATTCATGGTTGCCCTCTTGATTTCTCAATGACTCTATACTAATTGTCGATAAAAGCCTTCCAGGGCTAACTAGTTCGATTCTATTACTATAGATATAGAACTCGATCCCGTTATTTAGTGAATAGTCTCGATGTGTAATGGCATTTACTATAGCTTCTCTAATTGCTTCTTCTGGATAAGAAAATTTTTGCTCAAAAACAGCGTTCTCCCCGAATTCAGTTTTATATGCCAAATAAGGCTTAATTCTGTTCCATCCTGCAGATAAAAGCTCAAAAATATTTCCAGAAATCGTTTCATCATTCTTTACGTTATATTCTCTACCACTCTTTAAAACGATACCGTTAACTTCAATTATTCTGATTTGACACCTTGGATGCCATTTATTTATATTTTTTGCGAACAATAATAGTGCTGCCCTTTTAAACCTTAATTCTACGGCTTCAAATTCTGCCAAACCAATTTGTTGCAAATAATATTCGGCGGACAATCCAGGCAGATACTCATTTGACATAGACTTAATTAGGCTTAAATCTAAATCATCTACGGTAGCACCGTCGACAAAAACTCGATCATATTCCCTAGAAATGATTTCTTGCCTCTCAAAACTAATTTGGTCAAATGATACAGGAACAGTTTGTTTATCTTTCCTAATAACACACCTTCCATCTGATAATTGAAATATTTTATTAGTTGCTTTACTCACCTGAAAATACAAAATTGAAACATCTTCCTCTAAAATCAACCTAGTACTTAATTCGATTGGTAAATATTCATGATCGATAATTAGATCTCTATATTGTTCAGCAATCGCTTCATATTTTTCTGGGTTATTAGGTAAACCGGATATAGTACCGTCATCTTCAACACCTATTAAAATGGCACCTCCATCTGCATTTGCAAATGCAACTAAAGCTTCTGCAACATACCTACTTAATTCGTAAACATTCAGCCGCTTTAGACAAAGTTAAAATAAAATACGATATTTAATCCCATGGAACCGTCTGCACTGAATAACCTACTATCCAAGCTGCCGCCTGACATTAGCCAGGTGGTCAGGGTTATTATTTCTATGCAGCA
>JANSYI010000026.1 GCA_024742475.1 bacterium
CTTCACCCCAAACGGACGCCTCTCGGCGCCAGCCTTCGTTCGAGGCGCCTTTCGAAAAGGCCCCTCGCTGCGGCCGACGAGTCGCCCTCCGCTTCACCCCAAACGGACGCCTCTCGGCGCCAGCCTTCGTTCGAGGCGCCTTTCGAAAAGGCCCCTCGCTGCGGCCGACGAGTCGCCCTCCGCTTCACCCCAAACGGACGCCTCTCGGCGTCTGGTTCCTCCGTTCGCTGCGAGCTAGGAGGACGCCGACTTCGCGGGCGTGTCGGTGCGCTTGCGCTGCCGGATACGACCTTGCAGTGCGTCGCGCACGATGGCCTTGGCGTCGTCTTCGAAGCGACCCTCGAGGAACACGCGGAGGTAGCGACGCTCGGTGGGATCGGAGGCGACCCATCGGAGACTCCGACCTCGAAGTCGGCCGAAGTTGAACACGGGCTCGTTGTCACGCCACTGAAAGCGGCGGCTCTGGTCGCAGTAGGCGTCGTTGTGACTGGCGGAGAGTTCGTGCAGCGCGTCGACGTCGAGCGAGAGATCGGCGTACCGCTCGAGCTGCCCTGCGAACACCTCGAGTGAGGCGACGGTGTCGGCCGCGGCACCATGGGCGCCCTCGAGCTCCTTGCCACGATAGAACTGCAGCGCGGCGGCGAGGTTGCGAGGCTCGCGGCGGTGGTAGATCACCTGAGCGTCGAGCACCCGTCGCGTGGTGACGTCGAACGCCCTGCCCGCCCGGACGAGCTCGGACTGTACGATGCGCACGTCGAAGCGTCCGATGGCGAAGCCGCCGAGATCGCAGTCGTCGATCAAGGCGAGCACCTCGTCGGCGATCTGCTCGAAGGTCGGGGCGGCGTCGACGTCCTCGTTGGAGATGCCGTGAATCTCGGTGGCTTCGACGGGGATGCGAATGCCCGGCTTGACCCGCCAGGTGCGGATCGGCTCCACGCCTTCGGACCCGACACGAAGGATCGAAAGCTCGACAATGCGATCGTTCGCCGGGTCGACGCCGGTCGCCTCGACATCGAAGAAGACCAGCGGTCGTTGCAGCCCCGACGCAAAGGCCGAGAAGCGCTCGCCCAGCGCGGCGAGGTCGACCCCCGCGTCGGACAGGGTGGCGTGGGACTCTTGGGGTGCGCTCGCCTCGGTCATCGAAGGATGCGAAGGGTCGCACGGTCAGCGCGGTCACAACACCCCAAGCCTGAGAGTTATCACCGCACACGAAAACTACGAACACTGTGCGGTGTTTTCTGCGTCAAGCCGCCTTCGGTCGAATTGGCGTCGTTGGAAGCTTGGCCTGGCCCTGATAGGTTCCGTGCATGTCTCGGGTCGGAGCGAGCATTCTGGGTGTCCTGTTGGTTGTCGGCTGCGATGCCGAGCGAGAAGACTCGGACACGGGTAACGGTGGGGGGCTGACGGCCACTGATGGACTCACGACCATCGACCCCGGCGGTGGCTCGGACGACATCGACGACGACGACGGAGGCACGGGCGACATCAAGCTCGACGTCGGCGCCGCGGGGAGCGGAGGCCCACTCGAGTGCATGGAAGGGCAAGACTGCCCGGACGCATGCGACGAGGTGGCCCACGTGCCCTGCGATGATGGAACCAGCGACCTCTTCAACGCCATCGGATTGGGCTGCCCGGGCGAGATCCAGATCACCTCGACCACCCAAGGCGACGCGTCGGCGCTCGGCGTCCGCACGGGCTTCGGCGCGACCGACGAGTGGGCGCCGCGCGAAGGCTCCTCGTTCGCCGTCATCGGCAGCGGCTCGGTGCTCGAACTCGACACCGAGACACCGCCAGGCGACGACAACGGGGGACCGACCCACTGCAACGACGCGCTGGGCAGCCCAGACCCCGGGGCGATGCTTCCAGCCCCCATCCAGGTCATGGACGTCGGTGGCGACTGCGCCGCGGACCCCAGCCTTCTGGGCTCGGGCGACTGCTCCAACACCATCGCCGGTCAGTTCACGCAGGGCGGCGCGGCGTTCGACTACGCCGAGCTGCGGGTCATCGCCAACGTGCCCGAGGGCAACAACTCGATCAGCTACGACTTCGCGTTCTTCTCCACCGAGTACCCGTTCTACTTCGGAGACTCGTTCAACGACATGTTCGTCGGCTGGCTCGAGTCGGAGAGCTGGACGGGCAACATCTCGTTCGACGAGGCCGGCAACCCGATCTCCCTCAACGCAGGCTTCCTCGACTTCCGTGACGACTCGGCGTCGCTACCCGAGTTCGCCGGCACCTGCATGAAGCAGCACGCGGGCACGAAGTGGCTCAGCAGCACCGCCCCCGTTACTCCCGGTGAGCAGATCACCGTCGTGCTCGCGGTCTTCGACCTCGCCGACCCCATTCTCGACAGCTACGTCTTCATCGACAACTGGCAGTGGGGCTGCGAAGGCACCAGCGGGCCCGTGACCGAGCCAGTCGGCTGAAACAACCTCTACGGGCAGTCTTCGTCGAGCCAGCGCTGCACGTGGTCGTAGGTCCGCGTGTACGCGATGGGGCCGTTGCCCAGCGCGAACGGGGTGACCTTGGGGAGGTCGGGCGTCAGCAGCAAGAGCGACTGCGCGCCGGGCACCTCGGAGGGGACGGACGCGGGCGCGCCCCACTTGACGCGTCGGCGCGACGGCAGGAAGTGCAGCAGCACGCGACGGTCGCCCTCGAGCGCCGTGAAGCCGCAGCGATCGGAGACCCCGCCGTCGACCAGGACCCGGCCCTGGGAGAGCACCGGACGGAACATCGCCGGCACGGTGCAGGACGCCACGATCGCCTCGTCGAGCGGGCCCTCCCGCAGCGCCAGCGGTTTGCGGCGCAAAACGTCGTGCACGATCGGGGCGAAGGTCATCGGCGTGTGCTCGATGCGATCGACCCCCAACCTGCGCAGCAGCGATGCGAGATGGTTGCGGAACTTCCTGCCGCGCAGCAGCCCGCCCAGCGGCAGCCCGGGGTCCCAGAAGTCCTCCCGCCGCAGCGAGACCAGCTCGTCGGCGAGCGACCCCGCGTCCATACCGCTCGCCCACAACCCGCCCGCGAGCGAGCCCGCCGAGACGCCGATGACCTTGCTGGGACGCAGACCACGCTCCTCGAGCGCCCGCAGCACGCCGGTGTGCGAGAAGAAGCCAAAGAAGCCCGCGCTGAGCATCAGCGTGAATGGAGACTCCTCGAGCCAGGCTGCGCGCTGCATCGGTGCGGTCTACCACCGCGACGGGTTCACTCCAAGGCGGCCAGCACGCGTGCGGCCGCCTCGTCGTAGGCGACGCGATCGAGCCGGCCCGAACGAGACAGAGCGAGCAAGATCGCCAGCGCCGCGACGCCGATCGCCGATCGCTCGGCTCCGTCCTCTCGCGCCGCGCGGATCAGCGGGTGGAGACCACCGACGCGGATCTCCTCGAGGTTCTCGTCGTCTCGCACGAGCGCCCACGAGACGCGGGACACCTCCACGGTCACCGCGCGCCCGAGCGCGAAGCGCAGCGTCGCGGCGAGCCGATCGGAACCGAGAACGGGAGCGATGCGCGGGGGCTGTGGGGGCGGCTGGGGCTGAGCGCGAATCGCCTCGAGGAACGCCTCGAGAGCCCGCGCCTGAGACGAGCCGGGCACCGACAACAGGCGCGCCCGACGAGCCTCGTCGGCCATCATCTGCGCGGACTGCAGCAGCAGACGGGAGAGCCCCTGCGTGGAGTGCCGACCCTGCTGCATCCAGACCCGGCCCGAGACGGCGCCGTACGGCGGGGGGAGTCGGAGCGTCTGGGAGCGAAGGCCGCCCTCCCAGATCTCGACGCCCCCGGGTCCCTCCGCGAGGAGGAGTGCACCGACGGCGTCCGGGTGGACGACGCGCTGACGCAGCCACACGCGCCGACGCTGGGACGCGCTGCTCGAGGGGCGTCGCGGCGCCGTGCGGACCGGTACGGTGGACGACGAAACGAGGCCGAGCTCGACCAGCGCAAACGCCACCGCGGGCGTCACCTCGAGCACTGAGCTCCCCAGATCTCGGTGCGCCGCGCCTCGTGGGACGACCCCTGCGAAGGCACCGCCGGCCACGTCGAGCACGGAGACGAGACGCCGCGGCTGTGCCGACTGCGGGTCGAAGCTCGACAGCAGCGGAAGCGCATCGAGCCCGAACGCGTCTTCGTGCGTCGCTCGGGCCCACAGCGCGTGCGCGAGCAAGGCACAGCGCGCGCGCTCGGCCACCCGCCCCACCGACCGGAGCGACGCGCGGAGCTCGGCGGCGCGGTCCGCCTCGAGGCGAACGTGTGCCTGCGATGCGAGCGGACAGGGGCGGAGCTCGGCCTCGGCCACCATCGGCATCCGCCACAGCGCCGCATCGGACAACACCCGCACGAGCAGCTCGCTGCCCACCGAGGTGAGCCGCCACGGCGTCCAGATCGGGACCGACGACTCGAGGGTCTGCCAACGCCCGGACCCCTCCGCCACCACCACGCCCCCCGCATCGCGCAGCCTCTCGAGCGCGTCGGCTACGGTTCGTGCCGTCCCGTCGCCCTCGCGCGCCACCACCGTGGTCAGCAGTGGGTCATCGCGCCACGACAGCCGGACGCCGTCTGCGTGGGGCGCGTAGCGAAGCTCCAGGTCGATGGGGGAGAGGTTCGCCCAGCGATGCGCGAACCACGGCACGCGAAACCGCGTCGCGAGATCGGGTATGGCCTCGAGCACCGCCGCGGTCAGCACATCCCCGCGCGACTCGGCGTACGTGCGGATCGCGTCGGCGTGGTCCGAGGCCGGCTCGAGGTCCTCGCCACGGGGCTCGAGCGCGCCGATGACGGTCACGCCCGGGAGCTCGGAGGCGCGCGCGTCGATCAGCACGCGTCCAAACCCATGCACCTGCACCCGCCCCTGGTCGGCAACCGGATGACGGTGCACGAAGGCGGAGATCGAATCGCCACGGACCTCGCCCAGCGCGATCGGACCGATGCTGCCCTGATGCAGCGACGTCAGGTCGACCCTCTGCAGGCCTCGGGCACTTCGCAGCAGGCTCGCGGGGACGATGGACGCGGGCGTGCGCTCGCGCAGCCGCTGCACCTGCGCGGGCGTGAGCGGGTTGACGACGACCGCGCCCTGCCCCTGGATCTCCGTGAGCCGATGGGGCCACGTGAAGACCACCTCGTCCACCGCGCGCAGCGACTCGACCGGGCACGACGTACCGCCTTCGAGACGCACCGTCTCGACGTCGTCCGAGGCGGGCGCTTGCATCCACGCGATGAGCTCGTGCAACGCCGCGTCCTCGCGCACGGTCTGCCCGTCGATGTCCAGGGCGACGCTCGGTGCCTCGACGTCTCCATGCAGGGGAAGACCGCCGAGCTCGCGCACCTGCGCGCCGAAGTCCGCGATGCGAACGCCGTCTCGCCGCAGGAAGAGGCCGCCGTCGGGGCGTGGCCACCACCGCCCCTGAGAGCCCAACGCGATCGCCCCGGCGGCGGGAGGTCGTGCGGCCGCGACCCCCTCGCGCACCGCGAGCGCTTCGATCGGAACGCCGAGCGCGTCGGCCCATCGACGCGCCACCTCGTCTTCGGGCCCGGCCCGCCCCGTCCAGCGAGCCCAGACGGCCGCGACCCCCTCGGCGTGCGCCATGCGCAGCGAGAACCCTCCCGCCTCGACGTCGCTCGGAATCCGCTGCAGCGCATAGGGGTCCTCGCCCGGAGGTGCCCCCGCGTCGAACGCCCACCGCCGGCCACCGACCGGGGTGTGGAGCTCGAGCCAGCGGGGATCGGTCGCGAGCGCGCCGTTGATCGCCGCGCCGAGCAACGAGCGCCAACGAAGCCGCGGGTCGTCTCGCGGGTCGTCGCGCAGTGAGGCCTCGAGCAGCCCCGCGAGGTCGAGGTCCGACCACGCGCAGGCGAGCCGAAGGTCGAAGCGAAGCTCCCGATGCCCATCGACCTCCCGGACCCTCGCCTTGGCGACCAGAGCCGCCGCGAGCGCGAGGCCGGCCCGCAGCAGTGCGACCGAGAACTGCCACGGCACGGCGCCGCGCCGCATCGCGAGGACGCCTGCGCGCTGGGACGCCGTGAACGAGCGCCGTGGCGCCGCCGTCCCCTCGGCGAGCGACGCCTCGCGAACGCGCGCATCCAGGGCGCTCACCCGAACGCCCTCCACGCGTCCCACAGCGCGTCCACAGGCGCGTCGCCCCGAGAGAGGATCGCCGCGGCCAAGCCAAAGGCCGCCACGTCTGGGGAGGTCACCGCGGTCGCCGAAGCCCGCTGCACGACCGGGTGGTCGACGCGAAGCCAGAGCGTCCGCTCCTTCAGCAAGGCCGAGGTCCATCGCGCCGCCGTCACGACACCTGCGCCGCCCAGCGCGACGCCCCCGAGCACGTCGGCGCTCGAGCCTTCGAACACGCCCCACTGCATCGCTTTGGGTCGAACGATGTCCGCGAGCAACGAGAGCGTCAGACGGGCCAGCGCGGGCGGGGTGTCGACCGCCTCCGCCACGGCGACGGCCTCGGCCAGCGGCAGCGCTCGCAGCTCGCGTGAGCCCAGCAGCGCCTCGATCCATGGCTGGTCGACCGACCAGCGCCCGTGCAGCACCGGGATGCCCGAGCGCAACGCGACGAGCCGAAGCTCCAAGGGGTCGTGGTCCGACACCGCGACGATTCCCAGCCGAGCACGTCTGGCGAGCGCCCCGAGGGAGATCGGCGTCCCCGTGGCGAGCCGGAGGATGTCGTACCGATCGAGGCGCTCGATGGCGCCGTGCTCGAGCTGCAGGTGCGCGTGCAGATGCGAGTAGTCGTCTTCGGCCGCCCGGTCCCACCGCGGCCGGGCGACCAGCTCGCAGACGCGGCCGACGAGGGCCGCGCGGAGCTGCGTCAACGTGGGGACCAACGCTCGCTCGAGCGCGTCACGGTCCGCGGACTCGACGACCCCGTCGCGCGCCAGAGCGGTGCGCAGCTTCGGCGAGTCGACGCGCGCGACCAGATGCGCCATCGAATCTGCGCCCGCGGCTTCGCCCAAGACCGGAAGCAAGGTGGCGCTCTGCCCCTCCTGGAGGACCAGGCCGCGACGCAAGAGCACGGACTGCGGCTGAGGACCGAAGGCCAGCACGGCCCGAGAGGCCCCGAGCTCCCACGCGACGCTGCACGGTACGTCACGGGGCTCCAGCGGCTCGGCGATCTCCCGCGGACCCTGAGCCGACTCGACGTCATCGAAGGTGATCTCGATCGGGGCGAAGCGGCACCAGCGTCGCAGGGCATCCTCGACCGCCTCGGCGATGTCTCGACGCTGCGACGGCGCGCCGCGACGAAAGAGCCGAACCGTGGTGCCCTCGAGCGGCATGTCGACGGGCCGCTTCTCGAACTGCCGATCGTCGTGAAACAAGAGCTCCCACGCCTCCCCCCGACGGCCCGTTTGCAGCAGCACGCGCTCGGGCTCCCACGCGAAGACGCTGACGAAGCCGATGCCAAAGCCACCCGCCATCGTGCGGTCGTCCGTCTTCGAAGTGCCGAACAAGCGCGTGAGCTCGCCGTCGATGATCTCCTCGTCCATGCCCCCACCCGCGTCGAGCACGACGAGCTCGAAGACGACCTCGCCCTCGTGGTCCCCGGGGTGTTGATGCAGCTCGACCTCGACCAAGTCGCTGCCCGCGTCCATCGCGTTTTGGACCAGCTCGCGAAGGAAGTCGTACGGCGAGGCGAACTGGCCGACGAGGCGCTCGAGCAGCGCGTGCGTGTCGACGGTCAAGGCGTGAGCAGGGCTTCGAGGTCGTCGTCCTCTTCGGCGAGCTGTGCGATCGCGGAGGTGACCAGCTGGGTCGGGATGACATCGGACGCGCCCCGCCGCGTCGCCCAGCGCTTGCGTGACTGGTACTTCACGGTCCCGGTGGGATCGCCGTTGACCAGCAGACAGTGGTCGAAGCCCTTGCTCGGCTTGCACCGCTCGAAGCGCAGACGTGCCTTCGTGCCGTCTTGCAAGAAGACGACGTCGGCGCCGCCCGAGCGGGGCGTCCACGTGAAGACGTCGTGTCCGCCGCGATAGAGCGACCCGGTGAAAAACGCGCCGATGTACTTGCCGTCGGTGGCCTTGGTGGCCAAGAACGCGGAGATCGGCTTCTTCGGGCTGGTCGGCAGCGTGGAGATCCACAGCCGCTCCGACGCGGTCGCGTCGTCCTTGCCGCCGCAGCCGCCGAGGCCGATTGCGACCAGGCTCACGCAAAGGGACGTTCGGGCCAGGCGGCGACGCATCTTCATGTATCAACGGTGACAGGTGCCGACGCCGCCAGCAAGCCACCGCGACGTGCACGAACCGGCCGAGTCGTTGCCAGCCGCGCGGCTTCGGGGTAAGGGTTTGACGCACGGCCGAGGAGTACGCATATGACGACGAAATCCCGTTTCACTCCGCAGACTTATCGACGCCTCGCGTTCGCCTCGCTCGGGGCGCTGCTGATGGCGCCCGGTTGCGACGACAGCAAGGACGGCTCGGCCAAGGCGCCGCCCAAGCCGGCCGCCAAGCGCACCTACGGTGAAGCGCCGGCCGAGGGCGCGCCCGCCGGTCCCAGCGTCAACCCCGAGGAGGTGCAACTCGCCGCAAAGAAGCTGTTCCAGCCCCTGCAAGACGAGGCCAAGAGCGAGACCAACCCTTGGTCCAAGGAGAAGGCCGACCTGGGGCGGATGCTCTACTACGAGACCCGGCTCTCGAAGAACCACGACGTCTCGTGCAACACGTGCCACGACCTGGCCAACTTCGGGGTCGACGTACGCGAGGTCGACGGCAAGCGCGTCAAGACGTCCGAGGGGCACAAGAAGCAGTTCGGCGAGCGCAACTCCCCGACGGTCTACAACGCCGCGTTCCACCTCGCGCAGTTCTGGGACGGACGCGCCGCCGACGTCGAAGAGCAGGCCAAGGGCCCAGTGCTCAACCCGGTCGAGATGGCCATGGCCGACGAGGCCGCGACGGTGTTCGTGCTGAAGTCCATCCCGGGCTACGCCGACGCGTTCAAAGCCGCCTTCCCCGACACCGAAGACCCGATCACCTACGACAACATGGCCAAGGCCATCGGCGCGTTCGAGCGCAAGCTGGTCACGCCGAGCAAGTTCGACGCGTTCATCGGGGGCGACGCCTCGGCCCTGACCGACGCCGAAGCTGCAGGACTGAAGACGTTCATGGATGTCGGCTGCACGCAATGCCACTCGGGGGCGCTGCTGGGCGGCAACCAGTTCCAGAAGCTCGGCAACGTGAAGCCGTGGCCGAACGTCAAGGACGAGGGACGCTTCCAGGTCACCAAGTCGGCGCCGGACAAGTTCTCGTTCAAAGTGCCCTCGCTGCGAAACATCACCAAGACGGGGCCCTACCTGCACGACGGATCGATCGAGAGCCTCGAGGAGATGGTGAACAAGATGGCCGAGCACCAGCTGGCCAAGGGCTCGCTCACCCCCGAGGAGACGCAGTCGATCATGACGTTCCTCGGCACCCTCGAGGGCAAGATCGACGAGGACTACATCAAGAAGCCCACCCTCCCCGAGAGCGGGCCAGAGACCCCCGCACCCGACGCGTCCTAAGCCAGGCGAACACCAGGGGGCACGCTTGCCGCGCACGAGTACGGCGCTGTCCCCTGGGGACGCCGCGTTTTTGCCTCTGAGGCCTCCTGTGCCCATGCGCAGGGGCGGGGCGGAGGTACCGGAAAGTGCGATAGGGGAAGTCCGCATGCTAATTTCCGGTCGATGCGGTCTGTAAGTCCTCTCCTGGTGGCGGCGCTCGCCTGCGCGATCGTGCCCGCATGCAACGAGTCGGAGCCTACGGTCGCTTCGGCGGAGAGTCAGTCGATCGGCCCCGGCGGGGGCATGGTCGAAGCAGGCGCGCTGCGAATCACGATCCCGCCGGGGGCTCTGTCAGCCCTCACCGAGTTCACGATCACCCCGACCGCGGACGGCCCGCCGGCGCTGGGTGCGGCCTACCGCGTGTCACCGCAGCTGTCGCTCGCCGTCCCGGCGACCCTCGAATACACGTTCACCGTGGCCGAGGTTCAGGGCCGAGATCCCAACCGGTTGGTGATCGGGCGGGACATCGGGGGCTCTTACGCGCCGCTGCCTCGCGAGAGCATCGACTTCGACGCGCGCGTCGTCACCTGTACCGACGACTCGCTCGCGGTGCACTACGGTTTGATCGTCTCCTCCGACGTCAACGGCGACACCGATACGGACGTTGGCTCGGAAACTGAGACGACCGACGGCACGACGACCGACGATCCGAGCACGACGACCGACGACCCGACGCTCACCGACACGGATCCCTCGACGACCACCACCGAGTCGACGACGACGGGCGATGAGACCAGCGGCACGAGCAGCACGACGGACGCGACCACGGGTCCGGGCGAGTGCGGCGACGGCAGTGTCAACACGGGCGAGGTCTGCTTCATCGAAGGCCTCTCGTTCGACGCGCCTGCGGGACCACGCGCGATCGTGGCCACGGACCTCGACGGCGACGGCAACGCGGACACACTCGTCGCGGGCGGTACCGACAACGCGGTCGCGGTGCGCTCGGGCAACGGCACGGGCATCCTCATCGCCGATGCGACCTACACGGTCGGCACCAACCCCTCCTCGCTGAGGCTGGCCGACCTCGACGACGACGGTGTCCTCGACCTCATCGTCTCCCTGCAAGGTGACCAGACCGTCGGCGTACTGATCGGCGCGGGCGATGGCACCTTCGGCGACGTCACGCCCTACGACGCGGGCGGCAACGGGCCGCTCGCGGTCAGCGTCGGCGACATCAACGAAGACACGTTCCCCGACGTGGTCGTGGCCAAGACGAGCGCAAACGTCAGCCTCCTGCCCGGAGACGGCACGGGCGCCCTCGGTGAGGCTGTGGCCATCGATGTCGGCGGCGCCTCGGCAGACGTGTTCGTCGGTGATTTCTCGGGCGACGACAACCTCGACGTCTTGGGCATCGTCGCGCAAGATCTCGTCTTGGTCTCGGGCAACGGCGCGGGCTTGTTTGGCGCCCCCGCGACGACGGCGATGGGCGCCGCCACGACCGCGTTCGCCGTCGCCGACATCAACGGCGACATGAACGACGACGCGGCCGTCACCACCGAGGGCCTCGTCACGATCGCCTTGGGCAGCGGCGTGGGCACCTTCGGCGGAGGCGTACCGTTCGCCGTGGGCGGGGGCACGGTGGCCATCACCGCCGCCGACGTCAACGCCGACGGCGAGCTCGACCTCATCACGGTCGACCAGACGGACGAGACGGTCACCATCTTGGTGGGTAACGGGCTCGGCGCCTTCGACGAGACGTTCACCTTCTCCACCGGCGGAAGCCCGAGCGCCCTCGCGGTCGCCGACTTCAACGGCGACGGCGTCGGCGACATCGCCGTGACCAACGAGGCCGACGACGACACCACGCTGCTGCTCTCGGATCCCTAGGCAAGGGAAGGGGACAGAGGCGAAGCGCTAGACCGCGATCTCTTCGTCGTCGCGGGTCGGGTCGCCTTCGGTCGCCACGCTGAGCGTCTCGAGGGCGGGCAGGTTTGGGGACTTGGCCAGCGACAGCGCAGCCGCGCGAGTGAAGGTAGAGGCCGTGCCGAGCCACTCCAGGCTGGGGAGCTCGGCACCGCCGAACGGGTCGCTGCGCAGGCGCTCGTCGTGCGCGTCGATGCCCACGGAGACGTCCAGTCGCCGGAGCTTGGGCCGCCGCATTCCGGCAAGCCCCTTGGTCCAAAGCTCCGGCTTGGTGCTGTTGTGGGTGAGCATGAGCGACTCGAGGTTTGGCAGCGCCTTGCCCGACAGAAGCAGCGGTAGGCTCGCGCCGGGCTTGGTGTTGCTCAGGTCCAACGCCGTGAAGCTCTGTACCGCGGCCAGCCCCCCATCTTGCAGGAGCGCTTTGACCCCTGCGGCACCCAGACCGTTGCTCGCCAGCTTCAGCTCGACGAGTGCGGGCAACGCCTCGGTCGCGGCCAACGCCGCCGTCCCGGCCTTGCGGATCTTGTTGTAGCGCAGGTCCAGGCTCTTCAGCGACGGATAGGGGCCCGCGTCCAAGAACGCCGTGACGCCGGCGTCCTTCATCTTGCTGTGGTTGACCTGCAGCCCCTGCGCCTCCGCGAACAGGCCGCGCTCGCACCAGGCCGCGAAGTCGGCGGTGATCTCCTCGTACGACCCCAGCTCCACGCACTCGACGGAGCCGAACAGGGTGCGCAGAGCGTCGTCCTCGATGCCCTCGAGGGCCGGCAGCGCGTCACACCCGAACACGATGGCCGAAAGCGCAGGAAACGCGCTGCGATGCTCGATCAACGCGCGCAACACCGCCTCGAATTCCTCGTCCTCTTCCTCCTCGATTGTGAAGGTGGCGACTTGGTCGGGAGGGATGACCTCGCCATCGAAGGTCTTGACGGTCAGGACGGAGGGAAGCTCGGCCACTGGTAGAACTGTACCAGCGCGCTGCCTCTACAGACGTCCGAGGTTCTCGCGGTACGACGCCTTGTCGCCGGAATCGGCCAGCGCGATCGCCTTCTCGTAGGCCTTCTTGGCGCCGCTCTTGTCGCCGAAGCGCAGCAGCGTGTGCCCGTGGATCTCGTGCGCACCGGGGCTCTCGGGGTCGAGCTCGAGCGCCTTCTTGGCGCTGCTGCGGGCTTCGGACGCCTCGTTGGCCGCCAGCTCGGTACGCGCGCGAATGATCCACGCCTCGGCGTGATAGCCGACGCGCTCGGTGAGCTCTCGGGCGACCCGCAGCGCGACCGCGTCCTTCTTGTTGCGCGTCCACAACCGGGTCGTCAGCGCCCCGGCATCGAGCAGCTCGGCCGTCGTCGTCGTGTCCGAGGCCAGCATCGCCCCCCAGGCCGAGCGAGCCATCGGCGCCGCTTGAACCGTGCGGCCCACGCGGGCGGAGATCTTGGCTCGCGCGATACGAAGCAGACCGACGTCTCCCTCGGGGACGGTCGCCACGGCCCGGCGCGCGACCGCGTCGGCGCCCTTGCGGTCGAACTGCTTGAGCAGCGTCATCGCCAGCAGCACGTGCGCGTCGGTGTCTGCCGGCCGCGCCGCGATGACGGCTTCGAGCTCGGTTCGGGCGGTGGCCAGCTGCTCCTTCGAGCCGCCCCGCAACGCGAGCCGCGCTCTCTCCTTGCGGAGCGCCAGCGCGTCGGCGCCTGCCTCCTCGGCGTCCTTCAGCAGCCGCTCGACCTTGTCCTCGTCGAGCGCCCCACCCTGCTCGATCAGCAGCCGGACGTGCCGCAGCGTGAACGGCCAGCCCACGCCGACCTCGCCCTGCAGCGCGTCCATCCGCTCGAGCGCCTCGCGGGTGTACCCCACGTCGGCGAGATAGCGGGCCAGCGCGACGCGGTAGCGCGGCAAGGTGGGGTTCGTCTTCGCCGCGTCGCGCAGCAGCTCGAGCGCCTTCTTCTCCGCCTGCGGGTCGGTCATCCGGCGACGGTGCCAGATGCCGCTGAGCAGGTACTGCGCCTCTGCGGGCACCGACTCACGGTCGATCGCCTTCTCCAGGGCTCGTTTGGCCTTCTTGTCGCGCTTGCTCGCGTCCTCGGGCTTTCCGTCTTGCAGCAGGTGGGCCTCGCCAAGGCCCGTGAACGCTCGCGGCGCGTGGGCTTCTTGTTCGGCGAGTGCTTCGAGGCGACGCAGCGCGAGCGCCTTGTCCCCCAGGCGGAGGTCGACGCGCGCCGCCGCCACCTCGAGGTCGTGCCGCCCCGGGAGCATCTTGCCCGCCCGCTCGACCCACGGTTTGGCTTCTTGCCAGCGGTTCTGCTCGACCAGCGCGAGCGCCTGCAGCAGCGCAACCCAAGGGTGCGCCTGCGGGGCCTTCTCGAGCTGCGAGAGCGCCTTCATCACGTCCCCGCCGATGAGCGTCGCCCATGCCGCGTAGATCTTCTTTTCGTCCTTGGTGAACGCGGACGCCTCGAGCCAGTCTTCGTAGCGGGACGTGTCGCCGGCATCCAGCGCGGTCTGCACGGCGAGGCGCCGCGCCAGCATGTTCCACGAGGACAGGTTGGGCCACGCGTCGTCGAGCTGTGACAGCGCGTCCTCCGGCTCTCCCTCGGCGACGTGAGCCACCGCCCGCGAGAGCGCAGCGTGGGCGCGATCGCGGGGGGAGAGCGCCTCGGGCGGCATCGCCAACAGCTGCTCGGCCACGCTGGCCACGCCTCCGAGTTCTTGGTGCAGGTGCGCGTTGAAGAGCGCCTCGTCGGCGGCGAGGCCGTAGTGCGAGCGCGCCTGCTCCCGCGCCTGCGCCAGCATCGAGAGCGCCTCTTGGCTCCGCCCCGACAGGAGCAGGAGGTAGGCGTGCACGCGACGAAGGGCCGTGCCGGCGTCACCCGCCTCGACACGCTCCCCGAGCGCCCCCGTCGTCTCCGCCAGCCCCTGAGGGTCGGACTCCGCCCGCGCGGCCGCCACCATTCCCCGAAGCCAGTCGAGCTCGAGCGTCTCGAACGTCGATGGCGACTCGCCGAGCCCCACGTCGAGCGCCCCCGCGGCGGCGTCGAGGTCGCCCGCCGCGAATGCCAGCATCCCCTCGGCGATCGTCTTGGCCGGTGAGGGCTGCAGCGACGCGACGGCCGTCTGCGCGGCCTCTTCCTCGGCCCCGAACTCCGCCCACAAGTGCGCCCGCATCAGCGCCCGTGCACCTCGCAGCGGGACGTGATCGGGGTGGCGCTCCAGCCCGAGCTCGGCGAGCTCGACCGCACCGACGAGGTCGGCCACCGTGCCTTGCACGTACTGACCCTCGACCCGCTCGATGACCGAGTCGCGGTCGCGCTGGTCCGCGAGGTGTTTGATCCCCAGGCCGGCCAGCAAGAGCGCGAGCCCGAGCGCGGTGATTTGCGCCGCGCGCTTGAGGATGCGCCGACGGTTCTGCCGCTGGATGTCGCCGATCAGGTCACCGCTGCCCGTCGTGAACGGGGAGCGCTCGGTCCGGCGAAGGTCCATGGCGGCCAACGATACGATCGTATGGGCCCCGATACACGGTCAGCGGACCGCCACGGGCTCGAGAGTCGACGCTTTCTTCGGCTTCGCCCGGCGGTTCTTCTTCTTGTCGTACTTGTTCTCTTCGCCGATCTTGTGTTCTTTCCGATACGCCTCGAGCCCTGGGAGGTAGGGATGGGGGTCTTCGGCGACCTCTGCGAAGATGGCCAGGGGTGTTCCCCCGGCTCGCCGCTCGTCCACCAGGACGAACCGACCGTCATGGAATTGCCACAGCTGGTCGACGACGGTGCGTTCGACCACGAGCTCACGGTCGGTGTGCCAGACGATCTCCGCCCGGCTCGCGGCGACACCGCGCTCACGGTCGAGGTCGAGCCGCACGACCTCGTACTCGACGACGACGAGCTCTTCCTCGGTCGCCTCGTGGCGGGCAAGGAACTGGTCCTTGGACTGCGGGGGCACGTGCTGCACCGCGCGGTCGATGTCTCCCCAACGCAGCGCCCGGTTGTAGGCGCTGGACGTGTCGCGGATCTTCGAGGCCATCCCGTCGCCCGTCATGCAGCCCGACGAGAGGGTGAGCAGGACGAGGGTGCAGGCGGAGCGCAGCATGGCACCACGCTATCGCGCACCGATCGCGCCACCAAAAAACGCGCGGCTCAGGCCGGCGTGAACCCGCGGACGACTCGCTCGATCTGCCCGTAGTCCTTGCGGGCCGCGACCTGCTCGAACCCCGCGTCACGCATGAGGTCCGCCACCGCCTGGGATTGATCGTGGCCGAGCTCCAGATACAGCCCAGCCCCGGGCGCGAGCGCGCGGCGGGCCTGGACGATCAGGCGCCGAATGAGATCGAGCCCGTCGGCCCCGCCGTCGAGCGCCAGGCGAGGCTCCCAGCGGGCGACCTCGGGCTGGAGCGCATCGAGCTCGGCGGAGGGGATGTACGGGAGGTTGGCCGCGACGGCTCGCCATCCCCCCTCGGGGGTCGGCACGGCCTCCATGAGGTCCGAGCGCACCAAGCGGACCTCGAGCGCGGCCGACGTCGCGTTCTTCGACGCCAACGCGAGGGCATCGTCGCTGACGTCACAGGCGGTCACCGACGCACCGGGTCGAGCCTTGGCGATCGCCAGCGCCACCGCGCCCGAGCCCGTGCCGACGTCGAGGATGGCGGCCCCATCGGCGGCGTCACTGGGGAGCTCTTCGAGCAGCCAGTCGACGAGGTGCTCGGTGTCGGGTCGGGGCACGAGCACGCGCGGGTCGACCTCGAGCTCCAAGTCGAGCGCGTGAAAGCCTCGCCGCCCCAAGAGGTAGGCGACCGGCTCCCGGGCGAGCCGGCGCTTGACCCACCCGCGGAACGTCGCCTTGGCCTCAGGGGACACAACGTCGTCGTGCCGCACGTACAGCGACATGCGATCGCACCCCATTGCCGCGGCGAGCAAGTACTCGACGTCGGTGCGGGCGCCGTCGATGCCGGCCTTGGTGAAACGCTCCTGGGTCCACTGCATCAACTCGCGCACCGTCCACATCGTGTCGCGCGCCGCCGGCGAACCTGAGCGTCCCCCGCCGGGACGGGAGCCGCCGGGGGGCGATGCGGGCGCGCGATCGGAGGGGCTGGGCATGATGCGGGCGATTTCGTTCAACGCTGTTCATCGGCCAAAGATGCGGCGTTCTGGAGCGCTGGACGTTTCCGGTCGGGGATTAGCACATTTTCCTACTTGGACGGAGGGGCCTCGGCACGTACCGTGGATCGACATGGCCCAACCCGGGCCCCCTCCGCGATGCCCCGCCCACGTCTCAGCATTCACGGTCTGTTGTGGACCGTCTTCACAGCCATCGCGCTGTGTGGGCTGAGCGTGCCGTCGCCCTCGAGAGCCTCCGACGAAGAGGTCCGCGATGCGCGACGCCCCCCCTTGGTCGTCGTGCGGGCGGTCGGATCGGTCCCCGGATCCGACGCCCGCATGGCGTGTCGCTCCCTCCTGGCGCAGCTTCAGGTGCGCTGCGAGGTCCGCGAGGCGCGGCCGCTGGAGGTCCTGGCCTCGGCGATCGACCAGGAGCGCGGCCAGGTCGACGCGCGCAAGGGTCTCGAGCTCCTCTTTCGCGACCGAGCCGCCGACGCGCTGATCGAGATCGACCTCACCGACCAGGACATCTTCGAGCCTGGCAAGCCGTTCGTCTTTGGCCTCGCGAGCCTCAGCGACCGCATCGCAATCATCTCGACGTCCCGGCTTCGCTCCGCCGACCCCGACGTCTACGCCTCCCGGCTCACCAAGCTCGTCATGCATGAGGGCGGCCACACGTTCGGCCTGCACCACCACGACCACGACGACTGCGTGATGCGGCGCGATCCGTCGGTGGCCTCGCTCGACGACGCGCCCACCACTCCGTGTGACCGCTGTCGTGGCAAGCTCACCCGGCGCGCCAAGACCCTCGCCCGCCCCGGGCAGCTCGCCCTCGATCGCGCCCGAGGCCTCCTTGCGCGCCGCGACCCCGACAGCGCCCGCCAGCTCCTGCTGGGCACCGTCTGGGCGGGAGAGTAC
This sequence comes from bacterium, assembly GCA_024742475.1. Classification (GTDB taxonomy): domain Bacteria; phylum Myxococcota_A; class Polyangia; order Nannocystales; family Nannocystaceae; genus CAJXVA01. The sequence goes on from JANSYI010000026.1 coordinate 17,389, forward strand.
AGCCCCCCGATCCTTCACGAGTTCGGCATCGCTTTCGCCAAGTCTGGCCAGCGTGACGACGCGATCGGCATCTTCCAGTTCCTCGTCGAGGAGTCGCCCGACCACGCCCGCGGGCACGTCAGCCTGGGCATGGCGCTTCAGGCCCGTGGCGAGGACGGCGACCACGCCAAGGCGATCGCACACTTCGAACGCGCGCTCGAGCTGCGACCCGAGTGGACCACCGTCGCCGCCCACCTCAACCAGATGCGCCGCAACGGCTGAGCCACGTCGCCTTCAACCGGCCGAAGGCATGTCGTCCGCAGGTGGCTCGGGGGGCGGCGGGGGTGGCAACACCTCATCGACCCACCCGTCGAGCTCGGTGAGCGCAGCGGCCTCCACGCTCGCGAGACTGCCGACCGGCCTCCCCTGGGGGTCGAGCACGAAGACGGCCGGAAGCGCTGCCACGCCGAGGCGAAGCGCGAGCGCCCCGGCGGGATCCCAGCCCAGCAAGAACGGCGGAGGATCACGGTCCCACTCGGCCTGGAGGGTCTCGGCATCGGGGTCGTTCGCGACGGTGATGACCACCAGCCGGGCCCTGCCGATCGCCTGTAGACGCGCTTCGTAGTGCTCGCGAAACTCCGCCCAGCCCGCCCGGTCGGTCGAGGACAGCAACAGCACCACCACCTTGCCACGGAGCCCTGCGAGCGGCTCGGCGTCACCGGAGACGAGCGGGATGTCGAGGTCGATCGGGGCCCCGTCGGTCGGCGCGGCCGAAGCCTCGGCGGACGCCGCGTCGACGGCCGAAGTGGGCGGAGTCGGGGGGGGTGCCTCCGGGGGCGTTGGCGTGGGGCGCGGCGCGCAACCGGAGAGCAGCAACGCGACGCCGAGTCGCTTCATGCCGAGTGCACCACGTCCACGAGGTGCTTGACCTTGGCCGGGTCGGTGAGCCGGGAGATGCCGTGGCCAAGGTTGAAGATGTGGCCCTTGGCCGTCCGCCCTGCCTCGATGATCGAGGTCGCCCGGCGGGTGATCTCCTCTTCGGGGGCGAACAAAGCGATCGGATCGAGGTTGCCCTGCACCACCTTGTCCCGTCCGACCACGTCGAGCGCGTCGGCGAGCGCCATGTCCCAGCCGACACCGATGACGTCGGCGTTGGTCTCCTTGGCCAGCGCGAGCAGGCCCGCGTTGCCGCGCAGGAAGAGGATCACCGGGACCCCGAACGCCTTGACCTCGCTGACGAGCCGCTGAACGTGCGGCAGAACGTGGGTCCGGTAGTCCTCGACCGAGAACGCTGCGCCCCAGCTCTCGAAGATCTGCAGCGCGTTCGCCCCGGCCTCGACTTGACCCCGAAGGTAGTCGACCAGCAGCGTCGTGATGTTCTCGAGCAGGCCACCGAACACGGCCGGCTCGCAGAACGCCATCGACTTGGTGTGCACGAAGTCTTTGCTGCCGCTGCCTTCGATCATGTACGAGGCGGTGGTCATCGGCGCCCCGCAAAATCCGATGAGCGGGACACGGTTCGCGAGCGCGGCCTTGCATGCCTTGACGGCGTCGAAGACGTAGCCGAGCTCGTCGCCGGCGGGGCTGAACTTCAGGCGCTCGACGTCGGCCACCGTGCGAATGGGCTCGGCGACCTTCGGCGCCGGCGAGAACTCGACCGTGACGCCCATCGCGTCGAAGACCGTGAGAATGTCCGAGAACAGGATCGCGGCATCGAAGCCGAAGCGATCGATCGGCTGGAGTGTCACCTCGGCGCACAACTCCGGCGTACGGCACAGCTCCAGGAACGAGACCTTCGAGCGAATCTCGCGATACTCCGGCAGATATCGACCCGCCTGACGCATGAGCCAAAGAGGCGTGTGGGCGGGAGTCTCGCCGCGACACGCCTGCAGGAACGTGGTGTTCTGGAGCGCCATGGCCCGGGACTATACCCCCGCGGGTTTGGCGGATCGCCGTTGCAAGCTATTATCCACGCCGTGCGGCGCTCGCTCGCAATTTGGGCGGTTCTCCTGTTCGGAGGGAGCCCCGCCTGTTTGCGTCTCGACAACACGATCGCGTGTGGCGACGGATACGTGGACGAGCGTGCGGGCGAGCAGTGCGAGCCCTCGATCCCCTCGAGCTACGAGGACGAGTGCCCCGGGCTGGGCGTGGCCGACTGCGACCCCGTGACCTGCCAGTGGATCAACGACCGGACGCAGTGCGCGGTCTGTGGCGACGGCATGGTCGATGTCGACAAGGGCGAGGAGTGTGACGGAGACACGTTCAACGGCAACGCCTGTCCCGGCGGCAACGGTGCGCTGCAATGCACCTCGGACTGCATGCTCGACTTCAGCCAGTGCGACGCGTGCGGCAACGGCATCGTGGACGAAGGCGAGGAATGCGACTACGCCAACAACGGCGGCTTCGCGACCGAGCGTCTGTGCGCGGGCTCGGTGGACGACGAGGTCCCCCCACTGCCCTCGCCCAACAAGCCCTATGCCTCGGGCACCTCGTCGCTGTGCGGGACCGACTGTAGGTGGGACCGCTCGGGCTGCGGCTTCTGTGGCGACGGCGTCCGGGATGACAGCACCCCCGTGCAAGGAGGCGTGAGCAGCCCACCGGAGTGGTGCGACGGTGAGAAGTTCGACGACGTGCGCCTCGCGTCGGAGTTCGGCGTCCTGTGCCAAGACAACCCCGACACGCGGCCCGCGGTGACCTGCGGCGACGACTGCCAGAGCTTCGTCGAAGTCGACAACGGCTGCTGCCTGCGAGCGAACGCCGCCTGCCCCGACCTCGGCTTGGGCGAGCCGGGTGGGCCCGGCGATGGGGGCAGCGCGACCTCGGGCGACACGGACGGCGAGACGACGAGCACCGACGACGACCCCCCGCCGCTCCCGTGCTGCTGGGCGGTCACCCACCCCGAGGACGACGACCCTTGTTACACGAGCTTCGAGGCCGACGGCTCGGCTCGGCAGCTCTGCCGCTGAATAGACGAGCCGTCGTGGGTTTCGCCACGAGCGCTCAGTCCAGCGGGTCGCCGGCCCGTACGGTCGTCAACTCGCCGTCGCTCAGGATTCGGCGGTAGATACGGAGGTCGTCCAGCGCCCCCTCGAGCGGAAACCCAAACGCCGGAAGACCACCGACGAACAGCGGCGCGTTCTGGGACGAGGGCACCGTGATCGGCCCGGACGAGACGAGCTCTTCGTCGACGAACACTTCCTGCTGCCCGCTCTGCATCCGGACCGCAACGAAGTGCCAGACCCCGTCTTGGACCCGGTCGGTGATCCCGATTCCCATGCTCTCGGCTCCGAGCACCAAGTCGTACAACGCGTCGCCGTCGAGATCTTGCACGCTCAGGTCGAAGGCGGTCGCGTCGGGTGCGTATTGCTGGGCCACGACGTTGGCGCGCAGGAGACCGTTCATCTCGTCGAACCGCAGCCACACCGTGAAGGTGAAGTCTCCCGAGAAGTCGAACGCGGGGTGGGCCGCGACCTCGATGAACTCGTCGTTGAAGAGCGCCGCGCTCCCCAACGGACCACTGGTCCCCGCGGGACAGACCGGCGCACACGACACGGTGTGGTTGTAGTCGCTCTTGTCGGCGTCGCCCGGCTCGAAGTCGAGCCACAACACGAGGTCGCTCTCGGTGACCTCACCCGTCGATGCATCCGCGCCCGTCGTCTCGGCGCTGTCGGTCTCGTCGGGGCCGGTGGTGAGCGTCCCGGTGGTTGGCTCGACGGTCGTCGCGGGCGTCGAGGTGCCCGAGTTGCCCGAGGCGCTCGCGCCGGTCGAGGAGGAGGAAGAGGATCCACCGCCCTCGGTCACTCCGCTGGACGCCGACATGCTGCTGCCGTCCGCCGGGACGCACAAGCCCCCGAACGCGTCGGAGAACTCGGCGTATCGCTGTCCCGAGGCGCAGCCCGAGTCGGGGAAGCTGCAGTACCCGACCACCTCACAGGTGCCCGCCGGGCGACTGCCACGGACGCAGTCGAGATCGTTCTCACATTGGAACGCCGTCGCGCCGCATCCGCTGAGGACGCTCAACACACCGACGGTCCACGCAAACCTCATCCGAGCCCTGAGTGTACCTGGAGCGGGGATTGTTGCCCGCCTCACATGTTTTTTGGAACTCGGGGCGAGCGAAACCGCGAGCTGGGCAGCCTAGAATCGTGTCACTCGGAGACCGATGAGCAGGGTCTGCCGGGGGTACGTGGTCCCGGGCACGAAGCGAGCGTCGTACGTGACGCCGACGCCCATCGCCGCGGTGGCGCTGAGCCAGAACTCGTAGCCAGCCTCGGCTTTGCCGCCGAGACCCATGGAGAGGCCCGGGCGCGTTTCACCGGACTCCTCGTCGGCCCGCGGCACGCCCGCAAAGCCGAGCCCCCCGCGGGCGTAGAACCCTCGCCACATGTACCCGGTAGCCTCCACGTCGCCGCCGAACGCCACGCCCGAGTCACGCACGAGGTAGGGCATGACGTGCAGCGAAGCGCCCAGCGTGAAGTTCTTGGTGACGCCGCCGCCGAAGTCGAGCTCCATGCGCGTCGCTGGGATGAAGTCGTCGTAGTAGAAGAACGTGCCGCCGAAGCCGACGCCGCCGCCGATGTAGAAGCCGCGGCGGTCTTGGGCGCCTTCGATCTCGATGCCCTGCCGGCCGCGCACGGCCGCAGACGCCTCGCCCGGGCCCCCGAACGCGGCGACGAGGCCGGCTGCCAGCGGCAGGCCGACCAGGGACCAGCGGGTGCGTCGTCGGAGGCGTCGGGGGGTCATCGCAAACACCATGACACAAGCCTCAGCGCAAGGTGGTGACGTCCAGCACGACGAAGCCCCCCTCGGGGACGGTCACGTCGGTGGTGTGGGTCTCGCGGCCACCTGGACCCGCGACCTCGACCGCGACGCTGTGCGCGCCGGCGGGGAGCCGAGACCGCGCAATGAACACCCGGTCGGGCAGCGTGCTCCAAGACCGCGTGTCGGGCTTGTCGAGTGCGACCAACGTGCCCTCGACCGCCGCCGCGGCGAGAAACCCGACCAATCCACCCGCGCCCTCGGCCTGATTCCCCGCCGCCCGGGCACCCTCCGCCGCCGCCGCCCGAGCGATCATGCGCGTGAGCGCGGCGCCGATGATTTTGGGCTTGAGCTCCTCGAACTCCGCGACGATCTCGCTGCCGAGATCCGAGGCGAGGTCGTTGGGAATCGCGTGACCATCGACCCTCACCGTGGCCGTCTCGAAGATGTTCTCCGCCGAGGCCAGCTCGGGATAGACGACGAACTTGAACATGCCGTACTCGAGCAGGGTGGTGTCGCCGCTGACGAACGCGCCGGCGAGGCCGATCGCCAGGCCGATCGGGATGCGCTCGGGGATGCGGTAGGGCACCCGCCCGATCTTCGTCACCACCAGGACTTCCCCCCCCTTGCTCGCTGCCGCGTTCCATCCCGAACGCGGAGCGATCGAGCTCAGCGCGGCGCTCGGTGGCGCGCTCGTCTCGGGAGGCTCTGCGGCCTCCTTCGCCGGAGCGCTGGGCCGCTGGATCGACGGGTCATCCGCAATGGCGGGCTTCGGCGCGGGTGCCGGAGCCGGTTTCGGCGCGGTCTTCGGGGTGGCGGGCAGGTAGTCCTTGATCCGCGCCCCGCGGTACGCCCCCTTGCTGGCCAGCGCGGGGATGACCTCGCGCAGGGTGCGAAAGTCTCGTTCGGTCAGGGCCTCGTCGTAGTATCGAAGCGCCTCGTCGTAGTTGCCCTGCCTCTCGTGGACATACCCCGCGAGGTACGACCCGAAGGCGCCGTGCTCATTCTCGGGGTCGTAGTCGCGAAGGTAGTTGCGCATCACGGTGAACCGCTTCGCCTCGACCTTGGCACCACTGAGGTCGCCGCGAACGAGGTAGTTGATGAGGTTCATCGCGTTGAGCGCGAGCTTCTCGGTGGGCGACGTCTTGTACTTGGTGGCGCTGTCGCTGTAGATGTACTTGCCGATCTTTCCGGCGGTGTCCTTGGCGATGTCGAGCAGCTCGAGCTGTTTGTCGGCGAACTCGAAGTTCGCGGCGCTGCTCTCCCATTCGCCCATCGCCTGCAGCACCGTGGCGCGCTCGAGGATGACGAGTTCACCGTTCTTCTTGAGCTTGTTCGGTATTTCCTCGGGCTTGCGGACCTTGAGCACCTTGTTCCAAAGGGCCAGGCTTCCGGCGTAGTCGCCACGCCGGAGCGCCCGACGAGCGTCGTCGGTGCGCTCGGAGTAGGTCGCGCAGGACAGGAGCAGCAGCGATGCACCGAGCATCGCTACGCCTCGAGACAAAGATGGCACCACGGCGGGCACGGCGGGGGCCTGCTAGCGGACGATGGCCTTGGTGCGCTCCGACTTGGTCTGAAAGCGAACGAGGCTGTTCTCGACCTCGATCACCTGCATGAACAAGGTGTACTGGACCCGGCGCTCCCCCTTCTGACGCTCGTCGACCGCCTGGAGCTTGCCGGTGAGGAAGTACTGCGCGCCGATCTGCCGACCGAGCTGCGCGGCCATGGCGGGGTTGAAGTCGGCACCCTGCTGCATGTTCGCCTCGGCCATCATCTCTCGTTGGCGCTCGCGGCTGACGACGGCGACGACGCCACCGTTGATGAGTTCGGTCTCCATGTCGGAGAGCAGCGTGAGCATCTGGTCGTCGAGGTGCTCGGAGGTGTCGTTCTTGATCGGCCAGATCGCGACCACCGGCGGGCTCTCGGCGCTCTTCCAGTTGTTCCAGATCGGCGAGCTCGTCAGCGACGCCATGTTCTTCTTCATGAGGTCCTCGAGGTCGACCCGGTCGAGCCCGGTGGACATGGCGGCGTTGTCGAGGTTGGGGTTCTCGGTGCCGTCTCCGCCGCGCACCGCCTTGGGTCGGCAGCCGGAACCGGCAGCGAGCGCGAGCGCGAGGGTGACAGGGGCGAGGATCAGGCGTTGCATCGGTGCGAACATTGGAACAGGTGGGATTCGGGTTTCGTCGTGACGCTCGTCACAAGATCAGCAGGAGAGAGTCGAGCGCATGGAGTCGTTCGTAGGTCGCGATGACCTCGTCGACCGTGTTCGCGCTGAGCGTGAGCGTGACGCAGCTTCGACGTCCGCCGCTCGAAGACCTTGTGTGCGCTGTGACACGGTCCGCACCGACGACGTCGACCGCGCAGTTTTCGGCGTCTCGCTCGAAGGTCGAGCCGGTCGCGCCGAACGCCTTGATCACGTACTGGCCCGGGAACTGGTGACTCTGGAGCAGAAGATCCCGGTCCGGAGCGGCTTTCCGGTCGCTCATGGCGCTGAGCATGGCATAAAACCCGCGGCGCGACTGACCGTCCGCACCCGCCCCATGAAGCTTCGTCTCACGATCTTGGCCGCAGCCCTGCTGCTCGGTCCATCCTGCGAGGGCGGAAGCGGCGGTGCAGCGGGGCCGGGAGGACCCGGCGGCCCCCCAGGAGGGCGACGCCAGGCTCGCGAGGCGCTCCTCGTCGAGACGACCACCCTCGAGCCGGCGACGATCGAGCGCTACTACCAGACCTCGGGCACGCTGCAGGCGCTTCGGGAGGCGGAGCTGTACGCGCTGCAGCTGGGCATCATCAAGTCGATCGCGGTCGAAGAGGGTGACGTCGTCGAGAAGAACGACGCCCTCCTCAAGCTCGACGGGCGCGAGCTGACCCTGCAGTCCGACGCTGCCAAGGTCCAGCTCCAGAACCTGCGCACCGAGCTGAAGCGGCTGCAGGGCGCCAAAGGCGGAGTCGTGCCTCAAGAGGAGATCGACAACCAGCGCTACGCGGTCGAGGAGGCCGAGGCCGCGCTGAAGCTGAGCAAGTTCCAAGCCAAGCAGACGTGGGTGCGGGCGCCGTTTCGCGGCACGATCGTCGAGCGCATGGTCGACGAGGGCAACCTTGCCACCACCTCCACGGCCCTCTTCAAGATCGCAGACCTCGAGGCGCTCGAGCTCGAGCTTCACGTGCCGGAGAAGGACGCGGCTTCGGTCGCCGACGACGCGACGGTCGAGATCACGCTGGTCGACGACAGCGTCGCGACGGCCTCGATCGAACGACGGTCCCCCGTCGTGGATCCCCTCACCGGCACCGTGAAGTTCACCGTCCGCGCGGAGTCCTTCCCCGCCGCGGCCAAGCCTGGCGCCTTCGCACGCGCCAAGGTCCTCGTCACCCGGTCCAAAGACGCCCCTTCGCTTCCGCGAACCGCCGTGTTCGAGGTCGAGGGCAAACCCCACGTCTACGTGCTCGCCGATGGTCGAGCCAAGCGCACCGAAGTCGAGACCGGCCTCGAAGGCGACGCACGCGTCGAAATCCTCGAGGGACTCGCTCCCCAAGACGTGGTCGTCGCGGGCGGCGGCGCGGGCATCACCGAGGGCATGCCGCTGCGCTCCGCCAACGACAAGCCGCGCACGGCGGCCGACACCAGCGACCCCGAACGCCCCGCCCCCGAACGCCCCGACCAGGTTGGGTAGCAGCCGGCGCCCATGTCCCGCTTGATCGCCGGCGCCGTGCTCCGACCGGTCACCACCTCCATGGTGACCATCGCGCTGCTGCTGTTCGGCTGGGTCGCCCTGAGCCGCCTGCCCGTCGAGCTGCTGCCCGATCTCTCCTATCCCACCATCACGGTGCAGACCGACTTCCCCGACGCGGCGCCGGTGGAGGTCGAGGAGCTGATCACCCGCCCGGTCGAGGAGCGCGTCGGCGCGGTCCCCGGCGTCGTGCGGGTCGAGTCGTCCTCGCGCGAAGGGGTGTCCGAGGTGGTGCTCGACTTCGCCTGGGGCACGTCGGTCGACCACGCCATGGCCGAGGTCCGCGAAAAGCTCGACCGCGTTCGGCTGCCGCAGGGCGCGGACCGCCCGCTGGTGCTCCGCTACGACCCCGCCCAGGAGCCGATCGTCCGGCTCGCGCTGCGCGACAAGGGTGGCGGCGCCGACCTGACCGACGCCGACCTCGCGACGCTGCGCGACGCCGCCGACCGCTACGTCAAGCGCGAGCTGGAGAAGCTGCCGGGCGTCGCAGCCGTCGAGCTGCACGGCGGCCAAGAAGACGAGGTCCTCGTCGAACTCGATCCCAGCCGACTCGCGGCCCACGGCCTGGAGACGGCGGAGATCGTCGCCGCGTTGCAGGCCGACAACGTCAACCAGCCCGGCGGCGCGGTCACCGAGCGAGACAGCCGCTTCCTCGTGCGCACGCTGCACGAGGCGCGTACGCCCGAGCAGGTCGCCGAGATCATCGTGCGCACGGGTGACGCCGGGGGCATCCTGCGGCTTCGCGACATCGCCAAGGTCCGCCGCGCCCCCAAGGAGCGCGAGGAGCTCACCCTGGTCGACGGCCGCGAGGCGATCGAGCTGGCCGTCTTCCGGGAAGGCGACGCCAACATCGTCTCGGTCTCGCACGGCATTCGAGACGCCCTGCCGCGCCTCCCGCTGGCCCCGGGCCACGAGGTCGTGATGCTCAGCAACCGGGCGCAGTTCGTGGAGTCGGCCATCGCCGAGGTCCGGGACAACACCCTCGTCGGCGGCGCGCTGGCGGTCTTGGTGCTGCTCTTCTTCCTGCGAGACCTTCGGTCTACGGTCGTCATCGCGCTGGCGATCCCGATCTCCCTGCTGACCACGTTCATCCCGCTGCAGGCGCTGGGCGTGAGCCTCAACGTGATGAGCCTGGGCGGACTGGCCCTGGGCGTGGGCATGCTGGTCGACAACAGCATCGTCGTCCTCGAGGCGATTGCACGCCGCCGCGAACAGGCCCTGGCCCAGGGGCTGGCCCTCGGTCGACGCGATCTGACCGTCCAGGGCGCGTCCGAAGTCGCAAGCTCGGTGGTGGCCTCGACGCTCACCACGGTGGCGGTGTTCTTTCCGATGGCGTTCGTCGAAGGCGTCGCCGGCCAGCTGGTCTCGGACCTCAGCTTCGCGGTCAGCTTCAGCATGATCTCCTCGATGGCGGTCAGCCTCACGCTGGTCCCGGTGCTGCAGAGCCTCGGGCCCGACACCCACGCCGTCGCCGCGAAGCCCGACCCAGCGCCGCGCGCCTTCCTCATCATCGTCGTCACGTGGCCGATCGCCTGGGCGGTCCGCATCATCGGGTGGATCGTCCGCGGCGGCGGCTGGCTACTCGACAAGATCGCGCGGCCGTTGACCTGGTCGTACGAGGTGCTCGAGCGCCAGTACCCCAAGCTCATGCGGGTCGCGCTGCGGGTCCGAGGTCTGCTGCTCGTGGGCACCGTGGTGGGCTGCGCGCTGGCGATCGGGCTGGCCAAGGACAGCCCGCGCACGCTCCTGCCCGAGCTCGACCAAGGCGAGTTCTTCGTGCAGGTCACCCTGCCCCGCGACGCCGCGCTCGAGCGCACGACCGCCGCGCTGCGGACGATGAGCGACGCCATCGCCGATGCGCCCTCGGTCAGCCGTCGTTTCACCCGCGTCGGCACCGTCAGCTCGGCAGGCAGCGCAACGGGCGGCACAGCCGGCGCACACCTCGGTCAGCTCTCGGTCCGCATCGACGCACCCGAGGCCGAGCGTGCGTCGATCGAAGCGGACCTCATCGAGCGCATTCGAGCCGCCAACCCCGAGGGGGGCGCCACGCTGCAGCAAGGCCGCCCCTCGCTCGTCAGCTTTGCGCCGCCGATCGAACTGCTGGTGTTCAGCGAAGAGCCGGAGCGCTCGGCCGAGCACGCCCGCCGCATCCTGCCCGAGCTCGCCACCGTCGACGGTCTCGTGGACGTCGTCCCTGACGACCTCGACGGACGCCCCGAGGTCCGCGTGCGCTTCGACCGGGAACGACTGGGCCGGCTGGGCGTGACGGTCGATGAGGCCGCGAGCGCCGTGCAGCGCGCGATTCAGGGCGAGGTGGCCACCAAGATGTACGCCGCCGACCAGCAGCTCGACGTCCGCGTGATGTTCCCGCGCGTCGACCGGAGCAGCGCCGAGGACGTCTCGCAGATTCAGGTTGGAATCGCCGGAGGTGTTCCCGTGCTGCTGAGCTCGGTCGCCGATGTGGAGCCGGCGCGAGGGCCCTCGGAGGTGCGCCGCATCGACGGGCGACGAGGCCTGCGCATCTCCGCCCAGACCAACAGCGTCGACCTCGGAGCGGTCGCGGCCGACGTGCAGAGCGTCCTAGACGCGCACGCGGGCGACGATCCGCGCGTGTCCACGGAGCTGTCGGGCCAGGCCAACGAAATGTCTGGGTCGATCGAGAGCCTGCTGCTCACCACCGCCTTGTCGATCTTCTTGGTGTACGTGGTCATGGCGTCGAGCTTCGAGAGCCTGGGGCACCCGCTGCTGATCCTGTGCACGGTCCCGATGGCGCTCGCGGGCGTCGTCTTGGCTTGCGTGCTCACCCAGACCCCGCTGTCGGCCATGGTCGGCATCGGTGTGATCGTGCTCGGCGGCATCGTGGTCAACAACGCGATCGTGCTGATCAACGCCGTCAACGATCGCCGCGGGGCCGGCATGGCCACCCCCGACGCGTTGATCGAGGCCGGGCGCATTCGCGTGCGCCCCATCCTCATGACGACGGCGAGCACCGTCTTGGGCCTCGTCCCGATGGCGCTGGGCCTGGGCGACGGTGCGGCCCTGCGACAGCCCCTCGCCATCGCGGTGATCGGCGGCCTGGCTCTCTCGACGCTCCTGACGCTGGTCGTCATTCCCTGCGCCTACGCCGTGTTCCCCGGCCGCGTTCGAGACGCCTGGCGCCAGCGGGCGCCAGAGCCAGAGCCAGAGCCAGAGCCAGAGCCAGAGCCAGAGCCAGAGCCAGAGCCAGAGCCAGAGCCAGAGCCAGAGCCAGAGCCAGAGCCAGAGCCAGAGGCATGAGCCCGACGCTGTCCCCCCGCCTCCGCGCCGTCGCCGACCTGGTCATCCCCGAGGAGGCCGCCGCAGACATCGGCTGCGACCACGCCCAGCTCGCCGCATGGTGGGTCGCCAGCGGCACGGTGCCTCGCGCCATCGCCTCCGACGTCCGCCCAGGGCCCCTGGCCCAAGCGCGGCGAAGCCTCGACGCCGCGGGGCTCACGGGCGTAGAGATTCGGCAAGGCAGCGGGCTCGCGACGCTGCGGCCCGCAGAGGTCTCGACCATCGCAATCGCCGGCATGGGCGGGCACCTCATCGTCGAGATCCTTCGCGCTCACCCCGAGATCGTCGGCACGGCCCGTCGCGTCATCCTCCAGCCCAACACTGCGTGGGAGCACGTCCGAAGGTGGCTGTCCGACCGCCACGCCGTCCTCGACGCCGAGTCGCTGACCGACGACGCCGGGCACACCTACCTCACGGTAGCGTTCCGTCCGACGGCGCGCGGCGGTCCGTGGTCCGAGGCCGACATCGTGCTTGGGCCGCGCCTGCGACGAGAACGCCCGCCCGCGCTCGCAGCGTGGGTCGCACGGCGACGCGAACACCTCGAAACCCTCGCCGTGCGGCTCGCGAGCGAGCTGGGCCCGGGCCACCCGCGCGTCGACGAGGTAAAACGAGAGCTACACCGCCTCGACGCCGCGGCGGCGTGACGCGCCTGCGGCCTGCGCTTCGACGAAGCCCTGGATGTACCGGCCCGTCCTCGCCGGACACTCGTACTGGGGGATGTGCCCGATGCCGTGAAAGATGACCAGCTTCGAGCGCGGCATCTCGCGGTGGTACACGCGGCCCGCGGACAGGTCGATGAAGCGGTCGTGGTCCCCCCACAGCAGCAGCGACGGCGCCTCGACATCGCGCAGGCGCGGCGTGAAGTCCCAATCGCCCGCCAGCAGGTCAGCCATGATCTTGGTGTTGAGCTCGGCGCGGCGGATGGCCGTGTCGGCGAGGTACCGTCGGACGGGCGCGGGGATCGGCGGCGGCTTCTCCATCGCAAAGCGCGTGAACGCCTCGTAGTCGTCGTGCGTCTGCAGGACGAACGGGTTGTCGCCCGCGTCGAGGCGCAGCTGCAGCGGGCTGGGCGTGGGCATGCGGAGACCCGCGGCCGAAACGAGCACCATCGAGCGGAGCAGCTCTGGACGGGTCAAGGAGAGCTGGACCGTGATCGCGCCGCCCAGCGAGCTCCCCACGACATCGGCCCCGCGGATGCCCAGCGCGTCGAAGAAGCCCGCGACGACGTCGGCCATCGAGACGAGGTCATAGGTGAAGTCGTGGGGAGAGGACGCCTCCGAGAACCCGGGCAGGTCCGGTAGGACGAGCCGATGCGTCTTTGCCAGGGCCCGCGAGGCGTCGACGAACGAGTCCTTCGTGTCGCCAAAGCCGTGGATCAAGACCACGGTGGGTCCGCCGAGGTTGCCGCCCTCGAGGTAGGGCAGCGTGAACTGGCCGACCTGCGTCTCTTTGCGCGCCAAGCCGGCCCCCCGGCGTCGGAGCTCGAACAGCGTCTGGATCGCTGCAGGTGGGAGCTGAAGCGAGCGCATGGGCATGCGCGCGATCGCCTGGACGAGCATCGCGGTGAGGTCACGTGGTCGAGGGACGAGCGCCACCGCCGGAGGCTATCACTCCGTGCCCCACCCTACGCATGCCGTCGGGCCGACGTCGTCGCGCCGCAGCGTGTAGAGCACCCGCTTGAACCCGGCGTAGACCCGGAAGAAACGCTCCACCCCGGCCCGGTCTGCAGCCCGCAGCGGCCCGGCGCTGCAGACCCACTTGGGGTCCTCCACGCCCGCATCGACGAAGCGGACCCAGGCATGCGCCCTCACCCGGACGCGGAGCCCGTAGGGCAGCCGCGGCCCGAGTACCACCGCGTCGAGTGGATCGCCGTCGTCCCCACGAGTGCCCACGATGCTCCCGTAGTTGTACGGGCACGGCAGAGGGGAGACGAAGTCGACATCGCCCTGCGGACGCCGTTTGACGAAGCTTCCGCGCGAGACCTCGATGACGACGGTGACCATCTCTCCTGAAGTCGGCATGGTGCGACGAGGCTTGGTAGCATGCATGCGTGGAGGTCGCAGAACTCTTCGACACGGGGACTGGGATCGATCTGGCTGGCGAGCCCAATGGGCACCGCGTCGACGCCTATGGCCAGGACGGACACAATCCCCTGGCCGTGGCCCTGCGTGGGTCGGCGTTGGTGCGCGAGGCGTGTGCCATCGTCGACTTCCTGCTCGAAGACTTCGAGGTCTCCGAGCGAGCCCACACCGCGCTCTTCGAGTTCGGCGTGCTCGTCTTGGCCGTCAATCGCGAAGACGCAGTCCTACGAACGCACGTCCACCACGCTGACCTCGACGCGTTGGCCACGGCAGGCGGCGGCGCGTTCGGGTCCGCGTCGGGCCCCATGAGCAGCGTGTTTCGCGACGTCGTCGCCGCCCTCCGAGCCGAGCCCGGCTGGGCCTTGGGCAGCGACGCCGTACTCGGGCGTCTCAAGAGCGCCGCGGCAGGCTATGCGCAGGCCCGAAGACTCGAGGAGTTCGCCGCGGGAGCCCTGACGCCCAGCCTCGCCGCAGCAGCCCGCGGGGTCTGGAAGGAAGCCCTCATCGAGGTCGCATGTGTCGTCTGCAACGATGACAGCCGCGGCACGAACGACACCGTCGCCGACGCGGTCGGACGCCTGCTCGGCAGCGTCGTTGGCCTCGCCTCCGAGCTCGCCCCCTTCCTCGGCGGCGAGGGCGACAGCCGAGCCGTCGAGCTGGTGACCCAGCGGTTCGCGGTCCCCGCTCGCGTGGTCAAGCTGACCTCGCCCCAGATCGCCCGAGCGCTCCGCGCCACCCTCGAGCTCGAGGTCCGCGACCTTCTCGACGCGCTGCATCACCTCGATCCGCTCGGCGGTCGGTCTGCGCTCGTCCGCCGGTTGGTGCTCGCGATGCTGACCTCCGATGGCTCTGCCCGTGCCGTCGTCGCCGCGACCACGGCCGAGCCGCCCGACCGCGACGACATCATGCGACGCATGCGGGCCATCGCGCTGGCCGACGGCGAGGTCACCACCGACGAGCGCAACCTGCTGCGCCGGTTCGACAACCAGCTGCACACCTTCGACGACCTGATCCACCGCATCGAAGAGGATCGCCTCATCGACTTCGACGAGTTCCAACAGCTCCGCGAGATGCGGCAGACGATCTTGGACGAGCTGTTTCAGGTCGCGCTCGCCGACTCGCACATTACCGACGACGAGCGCCAGCTGCTCCTGCGCGCCATGGAGCTCGTGCCCACGCTTCGCTCGGCCGCCCCGACCGCGACCTCCGTCGGCTGACTAGTGCTGCGGGCGCTCGACCGAGCGCAGCATCGCCACATCTTCGTGCTCGACGAGCAGACATTCGTGGTCCGGGTCGATCACCACCCCCACCCCGGGCGGCAACGCGTGCACGAGGTATTCGAACGCAACGGCTTCGAGATCGTCGGTGTAGACGCAGCGCGATCGCGAGGAGAACGCCACGACGGCCGGGCCGCTTTGAGTGGGCACGGTCGGGAACTCGACCTGCGGGCCGTCGTCGGTGAGCAGGATCTGGATGCCCTCGACGTACACCTTGCCGAGCATCAGGGACGCGTAGAGGTCGACCCGGGCCTGCTCGTCGCAGACCGCGGCGCCCAGGCGGTGATGCAGCACGGCCGAGCGAGAGCAGAGCATGCCGACTTGGCTTTCCTCGGCCTCGATGGGTGGCTGGGTACGCATGCTAGCTCCGACGCGCGTCGTTGCTGGAGCGATGCATGCTCCAGGCGTTTGTTTGCACCGCGCTTACCGAAGACCGCGCAGCGTTGCCAAGATGCAACACCGCGACACGCCTGTCGCGCCCGACGAGAGAACTGCTCGCAACGTAAGCCATCACGATGGCAGTCGCTGCAGCGCGCGAACGGATGCACCCGAGCGTGATCTGCTTCGCAGCGCGGAGGCCTCCCCTGCCTATGTCGTCGGGGCGCGTGTCGGAGGTTTCGGCACGGTCTTCGTGTCCGGCAACCCCTCCACGGCGGCGGCGGCGTCCTCGAGGAACGACCGCTCGACCGACGCATAGTCCGCCTCGACGTCGAGTCGGGCGAGCACCGAGTAGAACCCGAACTGCAGGCGGTTGAGGAACAAGATCCCCTCGGGCATCGCCTCGTAGTCGTTCTTCGACAGGCTGATCATCGACTTGGCCATCGCGCGGAACCGACGGACGACCTCGCCGGCGAACTCCCGGGTGATGCGGTAAGGCGAGTCCATCAGGGGCGACACGGCAAAACGCATGTAACTGGCCATCTCGCGGCGGTGCGTGCCGTCGCGCGCCGAGAGCATCTGGGACATCGGCCGCTCGAACGCCTCGAAGTCCCCTTCGGCCAGGGCCACATGGCCGCACACGATGCGACGGCGGTTGAAGTTGCTGATCGGCTGCACGCACCCGAAGTCGAGGAACCCCACCGCGCCGTCGGGCAAGAAGCGGTAGTTGCCCGGATGTGGGTCGGCGTTGAAGATGCCGCCGAGCATGATCGACCCGTAGACGAAGCGCCACAGCGTCTCCGCCCACGCGCGACGCTCGTGCTCGGGGCGCCCGCACGCGCTCTCGAAGTCGAGGCCCTCGACGAACGTGGTGGTGAGCACCCGATCGCCGCTGCGGTTCTCGATGACCTCGGGGATGACGATCCGGGGCTCGCCGGCGAAGAGCGCACCGAAGCGCTGGTACCGACTCGCTTCGAGACCATAGTCGAGCTCTTCGCGGAACCGGGCCTTGGCTTCATCGACGAGCCGGCCCACCTCGAACTTGCCGAAGCCGAACGCGCGGGAGCCGAAGTCCATCAGGCTCGCGTTGCGCATGTCGGCCTCCATGGCCTCGGCGACACCGGCGTGCTGGACCTTCACTGCGACGGCGCGGCCGTCGGCGAGCGTGGCCCGGTGCACCTGCCCAATGGACGCGCTGGCCAGCGGCTCGGCCTCCCACGTCACGAAGAGCTCCTCGGGGGTGCCCTCGAGGTCTTGCGCGAACGTGCGGCGAATGTCCGCGGCGGAGCTGCTCGGCGCCGCGGCTCGAAGCTTGGCCATGTGGCGCTCGAACGCTTCGGCGTGCTCGGGCGGCACGAGGCCATCGACATAGCTGGCCATCTGCCCGACCTTCGTCGCCACGCCCCGAAGGTCGCCGAGCATGCCCGCGACCTTCTCCGCCGTCCCCGACGCATCCTTCGAGCGCAGCATCGCAAGCCCCGAGCTCGCACCGGCCCGGGCGAGCTTGGCGACGCGGCTCAAGCGGCCCCGTGGGATCTTGCGCTCGTCGGTCATTGCGGTCGCCCAAACTCTACCAGGCCAGCGGACCTCCGCCGCGAACACCCCGCTCAGCGCAAACCGGCTGCCGCGGACACCGCGTCGGGGCCGGGCGCGAGCGGCATGGTCGACCCGACGGCGGCGACCGGATAGCGAAACACCCCGCGCAGCCCCACGCTCATCACCCGCAGGCCGGACGCCTCGAGGCGCCGGTCGAAGGTGAAACGAACCGTCTTCGGGACGGACCCGTCACGCTCCACCACGTCCACCTGCAGGCCGTCGAAGCCGACGGAGTCCGGGAGCGGTCGGTCCGCCCGGCGGAAGAACCGCTCGAGCGGTGACTGAAGCCACCCGTTCGCGGCCGTGATCTCGAGCGCCCGCGGCGTCACCCTTCGCATCGTCAGTGGGCCCGGCGACAAACACAGCACCGAGAGCGCACCCGGCCGAGGATGACCGCCGAGCGCCCGCAGATGCGGCGGATAGATGAGCATCATCGGATCTCCCGCGGCCAGCAGCACCCAGCGCTCCTGTGGAGCGGTCTCGTCGTGCACGGGCATCGCCTCGGCCAGACGGCGTCCGGCGTCGTTGAAGGCACGCACCGTGTCGACCTTGGACGCGAACGCGTGCGATGCCACCCACACGTGGCCGAGCGCGATCGGGACGCTCGCTGCCAGCGCGACCAAGGTCTGCGCGGACCAGCGCCGCGCGAGCGCGCCTTCGACCGCGGTCACGAGCACGCCCGCGCTCAACACGTGGACGCCGACCGACGCAAGCACCGTGAGGCGCTCGGAGAGGAACGAGGCGCAGACCGGAACGACCGCCATCAGCGCGCCTACCACCGCCCAGCGGGCGACGCTGCGGCCTTCGGTACGAAGCCACGAGATCGCAGCGAACGACGCGCCCACGGCCACCGCGGCGACGCCCCACACCACCGCCGCGCTCCAACCCTCGAACACGACCAGCGGCGACCCCGTGGCCATGTCGAGCAGCAACCGTGGCGCACGCTCGACGAGCGCGGCGACGAACGCGGCGGGCTCCGCTGCGGGGTCGACGTAGATGCCCGAGTGCTGCGCACCGAATCCGCCGACCCGGTGAAGCCCCAGGTAGATCAACACGGGAACGACCGCCGGAAGCAGCGCCCGGGCGCGTGTGCGCCAGGGCCGGTCGTCGAGAAACCCCGCATGCGCCACGACATAGGCGAGCGCACACAGCCCATACTCGCCCCCGGCCATGCTCAGCGTGCTCATGAGCGCGACGAGCCATCCGGGGCGTCGACGGACGTAGGCGCCGAGCGCCAGCCACCCGAACGCTCCGCTGACGATCGCGGCGCGGTTCGCCAGCCACGCCAGCGGAAACGCGTGCGCGTCGTCGAAAGCGTACAGCGCCACCGCGGCAAGGGCCCAGCGCACCCCGAGGATCGGGTGCAGCGCCCAGCCGAGCGCGGCCAGCATCGCGAACCACCAAAGGAGCGAGTGCACATGGGCGCCGCGCGCATCGAGGGCGGCGATGTCCACCCAAACGAGCAGGCTGGACAACGGGCGCAGCGCGCTGAGCCGCAGCTGCGGATCCGACCACCAGGGCAACGCCCCGGCGCGCAGGAGGGCCTGCACCTCACTCGGCTCGCCCGTCGAGAACGTGTACAGATCCCACGCCGCGCGAGGTACGGGGTAATGCCCGGCCACCATGGCTCGCTGCGCCATGTCGTCCATGTGCAGCCCGGTGCTCAGCACAGGCAGGCGCAAGACCACGAGGATCACCGCCAGCAGGCCGATCGCGCTCCATGCTCGGCGGGAGATCACGGACCTGCGGAGGATACGGTTTGCGCAATCCCCGGGTCCAGATCACGGTTCAAAAGGGGGTGCCGCGTCGTCCTCCGACCTTCATGGACACATTCGTCCTCAAAGCGGGAACAACCCGGCGCCCCGCCCGTGACTCTGATCCGTTGACCCCGGCGCAACAGGTTCAACCCATGCCTTCCCGCCCGGAGCGTTGCCCCGAGCTGGACGAACTCACGGTCGCAAGTGCCCAGCGCGGCAACTCGCGAGCCCGCCGTGCGCTCGTCGAACGCTACCAACGGCCGGTCCTCGCCCTGGTCTCTCGCATGCTGCGGGGCCGGGGCGACGCTGCACTCGTCGAAGATGTCGCCCAAGAGACGTTCCTTCGCGTCTTTCGCGCACTTCCCAACTTCGACCGCAACGGTCCCGCCCGCCTCTCCACTTGGATTCTCACCATCGCATCCCACCGCACCATCGACGAGCTGCGTCGCCGCAAGCTCGACACCCGGCCGCTCGAGTCCCCCTCCGCCACCCACCTGGTGGCCAAATCTCGAGCCGATGAGTCCGCCGAGCGACGCATGCTCGCCGAAGTCATCGCCAAAGCGGTCGACGAACTGGCGCCCGAGTACCGGGCTGCCTTCATTCTTCGCGAGTACCACGGGCTCGAATACGCCGAGATTGCATCTGCGCTCGGCATCGACCTCGGCACCGTGAAGTCCCGGCTCAACCGTGCGCGCAAGCGACTGCGCCAAGCCCTGCAGGAGGTCTACGATGCGTGATGGGGATATCGATTCTTTGGATGACTCGCTCGGTCCGCCCGACGACGCGGAACAACGAGCGCTCGACGCCTGGCGCTGCGACCCGGCCATGGAGACGATGGTCGAGTCGATCATCGACCGTGACTTTGCCGACCGCGTCGTCGCGGCCGAGACCTCGCCCGAACTGAGGCTCGCCGACGATCCGCCCGACGATGCGGACTCGGCCAACCTGATCAACGCGGCCAACTCGACGTCCCCGCTGCGTCGGTGGGGTCGCATCGCCGGCGGGCTCCTGCTCGGCGCAGGCATGGCCGCAGCGGGGGGCTACGCGCTCGCCCCCAGCGACTACGACGACGCTCTGGCGACCGCCGCGATGTCCGTCGATGCCGACGGTCCCGGGTACGCCGAACCCGACCCCCTCGGCCGACCTCAGTTCCGTGAGACGGGCACTCCAGGCGCGCCCATCCCAGAAGACCTCGACGACGCGATTGCGAGCATCGTGTCCGACTACGGCGCCGACTGGGGGCCTGCCTTCAAGTTCCACGGTTCGATCGTCGTCGCCCGCGGAGGTGAGCTGGTCTCCTCGCAGGGGTTCGGCTGGGCCGATCCCGATGACACCGTGCCCAACACCGTGAGCACCCGCTACCGTCTGGGCCTCCTCACCGAGCAGTTCACCGCCGCTGCCGTGCTTCAGCTTCGCGATCGCGGCGAGCTCAGCCTGAAGGACCCCGTCTCCAAGTTCGTCTCCAACTACCCCGGCGGCGAGCGGATCACGGTCGGCCAGCTGCTCAGCCACACCTCGGGCATCCCGAACTACACCGCCCTGCCCTACTTCCACACCTGGAAGAACGAGGCCCACACCACCGAGCAGCTCGTGGCGCGCTTCTCTTCGCTGCCCCTCGAGTTCTCCCCGGGCACCGACTTCAGTCCGTCCAACGCCAACTACTACCTGCTCGGCGCGGTGGTCGAGAGCGCCTCGGGCATGCCCTACGGCGAGTACGTGCAGACGCACCTCTTCGAGCCCGCGGGCATGGAGCAGTCCTCCTTTGGCGACGTCTACGATGACGCGGCGGTGGGCGGCGAGCAGGCCCACGGTCGCGTATGGAACGACGAAGAGCTCCTCGACCCAGCCGACCCCATCGACATGTCCGTCTTCGGCGGCGCGGGAGGTCTCGTGTCGTCGCCCGTCGACCTCGTCAAGTGGAACGAGGCGCTCTACGGGGGCCGAATCCTCTCCAAGCAGAGCCTCACCGAGATGACCGAGGCGAGCGAGCACGGCTATGGTTACGGCCTCGCCGTCGACCACGGCTACGGCCAGAGGGTCTTCAGCTTTCCCGCGGCCATCGACGGCTTCAACGGCTCGATGCTCTACTTCGACCAGGACGACACGACCGTGCTCGTCATGTGCAACACCGAGGTCGTACCTGCGAGTCGCGTCGCGCAAGACGTGGCCATGCTCGTGTATGGAGACACGCCCGAGCGCCGCAGTGAGGCCCACGAGGTCAAGATCGCGCCGAGCACTTACAGTCGGTATGTGGGCAGCTATCGCCTCACCGAAGACACCTGGTCTCGGTACGCACAGCTGACCGATCCCGAGCGGTTCTCGATGCTGCAAGAGGTCCACGTGCGGGCGTACGGCGACAGGCTCTACTTCGACGTCCCAGGACACGGTCTGACGTGGATGCACCCCATGGGCCGTGGGCGCTTCTTCTTCAAGGACCACTCGGGCAACCGCGTCACCTTCGAGCTCGACGAGGCCAAGCGCGCCCGCGGTCTGGTCCTGCGCTCGAAGAACGCGGCGTTCGCCTTCACGCGCAAGTAGCCGACGTGTTCGCCGCCGGTGCCGAGGTTGTGGCCATGACAGGCTCGCCGTGGATTCACCGGCGCCGCGACACCGCTGCCCTGCTCGTGAGCCGGACGCGCGTGGGGCAGATGTCCACGACCTCGCAGGATCTGGCTCGCACGCAGGTCTAGCGACCATCCGCTCCTGCCGCCGTACCGTGGCACACGCGTTGCACAGTCAATGGGAGCCACGGACCTCGCCATGCGCCGCATTGCACTGACCTTGGGAATCCTGACCACACTCGGCACCACCGCGTGCGATCTGGAGCCACCCCAGGAAGTCACGCTGCGCGTCGATCACTTCCGCGAACCCTGCCCCGACGGGCAGCCGGGCTACTGCTTGCGCGTGCTCGAGAGCAGCGAGCCGGGCATCACCCACGCGCGAGAGATCGCAGGGTTTGAGCATCGGTGGGGCACGACGTACGAGGTGCGCGCCCTCTGGGCTCCGTCCGTGGGCGACATCCCCAGCTTCGACCTCGTGGAGGTCGTCTCCGAGCAGCCCGTCGACGCCGCCGCGCGGTTTCAGATCGAGCTCCCGCCCGAGTTCGTCCAGCGCGTCGACGCGACCACCTTCGATCTGGTCGGCAGGACCCGCGCGACCTGTGCCACCCCACAGGTCTGCAACGCCGTCGTCGAGGCGCTGTACGAAGACACCGCCGTCCAGGTGGAGCTCAGCCACGACGCTCAGCGTGCGGGCAGCTTCGTCGCCCACGCCGCCGCGATTCGCGGGTCGTGACTCAAAGCTTGGGGCGAGCGCGCACGGCCGTCTCGGCGTCCTCGAACCCGCGCTCGGCCCAGCTGGGCACGCCGGCGAACACGAAGCCGACGACGCCGCTCCGGTTGTAGACGACGCGTGCGGTGATCGAGTAGCGGACGTCGACACCGTCGCGCGTGTGCTCGATGACCAGCATTGCCAGCTGCTCGCGCGCCGGCGCGTAGTCGCCCAGCTCGAGCGAGCATCGGAGGCCATCGACGGAGAGGTTGCTGGCGACCCCCTTGGCCTCGATCACCTGGCCCGACGCGGTGAACCGGGCGCACAGCTGGGCCTCGAAGGGGAAGCGCCGGAAGAAGCGCTGCGTGACCACGTCCCGGTGGCGCGAGGACTCCGCAGGGGGCTCTCGCAGCACGGCCTCGAGATCGATCATCGCCGCGACCTCTTCGCCCGAGGGAATCTCCCCCCGCTGAAGTCGCAGCCGAAACGCGCGGTAGGCCGTGACGTCAGCCATCAGGTCACCGTCGTAGGCCTCGTCGCGGCGCGGGTCGAGCCGTGCCTGCTCGGCCGCCGGGACCTCGTCGGTGCGTCGGATCGGGGGGTTGATGCTCGGCGGCGTAGCCTTCGGAGGCGGGGGCGGGTCGAAGGTCGGCGGCGCTTCGGGCTCGGACTCGGGTCCGGGCTGTGCCGCCAACGACGCGGTCGCCCGCGTGTTGCTCGATTCCTCGGTCGCTGTCGCTACGCCGCTCTCGACCGCCTTCAGTTCTACGGTGGCCGGACCCGCCGAGCTCCGCGGACCCGCCGCCTCGAGCCGCACCGTCGGACGCCCCCCGTTGGCTTCGGGCCGCTCCGCCTCGCTCGTCACCGCCTCGATCGATCGACGGGTCTCTCGCTCGGTCGAGGTGACCCCTTGGCCTCCAACAGCGCTGATCTCCCGCGTCGGTTTCCCGTCGATGCCCTCGGGGTTCTCGGGTCGAGAGAACTGCGTGGCCAGCACGGGCGTCGTGCTGATCGGCGGCGCGCGGTCGAAGATGAAGCTGCTGCTCGAAATCGAGAACGTATCGCCCGGCGACAGCCCGACTCGCTTGATCTTCTTGCCCTCGATGAGGGTGCCGTTACTGCTGCCGAGATCGACCAGCGTCGCCACACCAGAGTCGCTCACGACCATGGCGTGCTCGCGGGAGACCTCGACGTCGGCAATGAGGATGTCGCACGACGGAACGCGCCCGATGAGCACTCGCGCTCCCACCTCGAAGGTGGCTCCGGCGAGCGGCCCAGACAAGGCCCGCAGCATGTTCCGACGCTCAGTCTCGCCCACGATGCGCCGAGCATAGACCTACGAGCACGCCCTGCGTAAGGGACAACCCGCCGCAGCCGGTCTGGGGCGTTCCGCCCCTTGTCTCACAACGAGCCGTGCAGGGCCGCGAGGAACACGCGCTCGCACGCGGCCGCGTCGGCCTGCTTGGGATTCGTGCTCATCGATGGGTCTGCGACCGCCATGGGCGCAAGACGTGCGGCCATCGCCTCGTCGAAGCCGTCTGCTGCCGCCAACGTATGCGGCATTCCCAGCTGCGCCCGCAGCTCGAGCATCCACGCCATGACGCCGTCGAATCCAGCCTTGGGAAGCCGCAGAAAGCGTGAGAGTCGCTCCATCCGGTCTTCGATGACGTCGCGATTGAACACCATCACGTACGGCAGGAAGATCGCGTTGGCCGTGCCGTGGTGGAGCCCCGTCGCACCGCCCAGGGGGTGGCTGAGCGCGTGCACGAGTCCCAGGCCCTTCTGAAACGCGGTCGCGCCCATCGACGCTGCCATCATCATATGCGTGCGCGCCTCGAGGTCGGCCCCGTCGGTGTAGGCGCGCGGCAAGTACTCCGCGACCAGCCGCATGCCCTCGAGGGCGATGCCGTCGGCCATCGGGTGGTAACCAGGTGCACAGTATGCCTCGAAACAGTGCGCGAGCGCGTCCATGCCCGTCGCCGCGGTCAGCCCCGCCGGGAGTCCGAGCGTGACCTCGGGATCGGCGAGCACCAGGGCCGGCTGCATCTTGGGGTGAAAGATGATCTTCTTGCCGTGGTCCCGCTCGTCGACGATGACGCCCGCGCGGCCCACCTCGGACCCCGTGCCCGCGGTGGTGGGTACCGCGATCATCGGCGGGATCTTGGCCGCATCGGCGCGGGTCCAGTTGTCTCCGACGTCTTCGTAGTCGAACACGCCTCCGGGATTGCGGGCGACCAGCGCGACCGACTTGCCGACGTCCATCGCCGAGCCACCACCGATGAGCACGACGCCGTCGTGATCGCCCTCGAGCAAGGCCGCCACACCCGCCTCGACGTCGCTGCCCGTGGGGTTGGGCTGCACGTCGGAGAAGACGGCGCGCCCCAGCCCCGCCGCGTCGAGGGCCTGCGTCACCGCCGAGAACCACGGCAGCGCTGCCACGCCGGGGTCGGTCACGATGAGCGGTCGGGTCATCCCAAGCTCGGAACAAGCGCTCGCAAGCTCGGCGAGGCGCCCCGCACCGATGCGGTAGGCGGTGGGATAGTTGAAGTTGCCGGTCAGTGCGTTCATGCGGAGCTCCGTCAGATGATCTCGAAGTAGCGCGCGAGGTCCCAGTCCGCGACGTGTTTCTGATGCTCGCGAATCTCCCAGTCTCGGGTGGCCGCGTAGTGCTCGACGAAGGTGTCTCCGAACAGCTCGCGCGCCGCGGTGCTGCGAGAGAACGCGTCGGTCGCCGCGCGCAACGACGAGGGCAACGGCTCTGCATCGCCTGGCTCCTCGTATGCGTTGCCGAGCACGGGCGCGATGGGCTCGAGCTCCTCCTCGATGCCGCGCAGGCCGGTCGCAATCGCGGCGGCCAGGCCCAGGTACGGGTTCGCATCGGCCGGTCCGAGGCGGTACTCGCTGCGCGTCCCCTTGGCTCCGGCTGGAATGGCGCGAATCGCCGTCGTCCGGTTCTCGATCCCCCAGCTCGCCGAGGTCGGCGCCCACATTCCCGGCACCAAGCGACGATAGGCGTTGATCGTCGAGCAGACCATGGGCAACACCTGCGGCATGTACTTGACCTGCCCGGCCAGGAACTGCCGCATCAGCGTGCTCATCTTGTCGGGATCGGCGTCGTCGAAGAAGACGTTGGTACCGCCCCGCTCGAGCGAGACGTGCATGTGCCCCGACTGGCCCGGGTACTCGTTGCTCCACTTGGCCATGAAGGTGCCCATCAAGCCGCGACGCTGCAGCAGCACCTTGGTGAACGTCTTGAACAGCGCAGCCTTGTCGGCGGCACGGCTGGCCATGTCCACGGCGATCGCCGCCTCGAGGACGCCCGGCCCCGTCTCGGTGTGAAGGCCCTCGAGCGCGCAGTCGAGCGCCTCCATCTCCCCGAGGAGCTCGTGATAGAGGTCGTAGTGCACCGAGTTGCGGATCGTCGAGTAGCCGAACATTCCCGGGGTGAACGGCTTCAGGTCGCGATAGCCCTTCTCACGCGCGCTGTGGGGCGTCTCATCGAAGACGAAGAACTCGTACTCGCAGGCGGCTTTGACGTCGAACCCCATCGACGCCGCGCGCTCGAGCGTCCGACGCAGCACAGCCCGGGGACAGACCGCCTCGTAGACGCCCGAGAACCCGCCGAGCACGAACACGGTGTTGGGCTCGAAGGGCAGCACGCGCGTCGTGGAGAGATCGAGCAGCACGGGTGCGTCCCGGTAGCCCGTATGCCAGCCCGACACGTTGGCGTTGTCGTAGAGCTGATCCCCCACGTCCCACCCCAAGACGACGTCGCAGAAGCCCAGCCCCTTGTCGGCGGCCGAGAGGAACTTGTCGCGGTTGACGTACTTGCCCCGCAGCACGCCGTCGATGTCGAAGACGCCGATCTTGTGCCGCGTGATGTCGTGTTGGTCGAGGAAGGTCGCGAGCGTAGAAACGTCGGTAGGCGTCATGCGGGTCACTTGGGGATGGAGGTTCGCAGGTGGTAGCTCTTGAGCCGGGTAACCTGGGCGAAGCCGTGGTGGCCCAAGGACGCGCCCACGCCGGAGTCCTTGACGCCCGTCCACGGCATCTCGGGGTCGAGGTAGTCGCAGCGATTGAGGAACACGGTGCCGGCCTGCACGCGACGTGCAATCGCCTCCGCCCGGGTGTCATCGGCGCTCCAGATCGACGCGGTGAGGCCGTAGGCCGAGTCGTTCATCAACGCCACCGCCTCATCGGCGGACGAGACCTTCATGATGCCCACGGTCGGGCCGAACGTCTCCTCGCGCATCAGGTCCATCTCGTGCGTGCAGCGATCGAACGCCTGAGGCGCGAGGTAACACGGCGAGAGGTCGGGCACGTCGAACGCGTCGGCGGCGACCAGGGACCGAGCCCCGAGCGCGAGCGCCTGGGCGTTGTGGGCACGGACGCGCTCGGCGGCGGCTTCGTTGACCACAGGCCCGAGGCTCACCCCGTCGGTCAGCGGATTGCCCAGCACGTACCTTGCAACGCCCGCCGCATAGGCCTCGACGAAGCGCTCGTACACGTCGGCGTGCACGTAGATCCGCTCGATGCCGCAGCAGGACTGCCCTGCGTTGTAGAAGGCGCCATCGACCAGGTTGCCCACGGTGAAGTCGAGATCGGCGTCGGGCAGCACCAACGCCGGGTCCTTGCCACCGAGCTCGAACCCGGCAGGAATGAAGTTGTGTTGCGCGACGGTGCGCAGGACTTCGTGGCCTCCGCGCACCGACCCGGTGAACGCCACCGCCCCCACGCGGCGGCTGTCGATGACCTTGGCGACCGTCTCGTGCGGCGCCATCAACCCCTGCACCAGGCCCGCTGGAGCGCCCGCGTCCGAGAACGCTGCGCTGATCTGCTCGGCCACGAGCGCGGTCTGTGGAGCGTGCTTGAGCAGCGCCGCGTTGCCGGCGAGGACCGCGGGCACGATGACGTTGATCGGCACCAGCAAGGGGTAGTTCCACGCGGCGATGTCGAGCACGACGCCGACGGGCTCCCGGCGAACGACGCGGCGAAAGCCCTCCCGCTCGGCGAGCACGTCATCGGCCAGCGCAGCGCTCGCCTGATCACACAGGCTCGTCACCCGCTCGACGACGCCGCCCTCGAACTCCCCGCGAGCCTGCCCCACGGGTTTGCCCATCATCTTGGTGATGGCCACGGCGTGCCCGTCGAGCTTCGTTCGGTACGCATCGAGCACCCCTCGACACAGCGCGACGCGATCGTCGAGTGAGACCTCGGCCCACGCCCGCTGCGCGGCTTCGGCTGCGTCCAGCCGCGCGAACGCCTCGGCCTCGGAGAGCTCGTGATACGTGAACGCAACCCCGTGGTCGATTGGGCTGATGATGTCCGCCATCGACCCCGAGAGTAGCGACAAAACTCGGGCCTCGCTGCACCGCCCGACCCCCGGCCCGCCGCCGGCCGATCAGCCCGGTCGCGCCAAAGAGAACCTACCGTGGTCGCTGCCGCGAACCACCACCGCCATCTCGAAGCTCGTCTGCGTCGGCTCGATCTCCACCGAGAGGTAGCCCGGTTGGTCGATCACCTCGAAGCGCACGCGATCACCGTCCCGCTGCACGGGATGCAGGTCTTGGGTCTGTACGAACCCACCGGGTAGCTCTCCGAGCTCGGTGAAGATCCACTGACCATCGCGCTGCGAGAACGTGAACTCGAGGCGAAAGCCCTTGCCGTTGTCCGCGACTGCAACGAGCGCGTCCTCCTCCGTCCACCCGAAGTCCAAGAAGAACTCGGGCAAGTCGCCGATGGGCGTCCCCGTGACCGGGCCGAGCCATGGGCCCTCGACGCCCTCGACCCAGGCTCGGTCGAGCTCGATCGGCTGGGGCGCCGCAGGTCCAGTGCTCGAGCCGCCATCGCCAGCCTCCGTGGTGCTCGAGCCCTCGGCCGTCGCGGGTTCGGTGCTGCTCGAGGTGGCCATCGAATCAGACGGATCGGGCGAATCGGGCAACCCCGTCGACCCGGGCGTGTCCGAGGTCGAACCCGAGCTTGGGGTCGACGTGCTCTCGGCGCACCCGCACAGGAGGAGGGACACCGCGAGGAGTGATGACCAGTGCATGGCCACAAGGTGCCTGCGTGCGCCGGCCCGCGCCTGCGTTCGCCGACGAGAGGTCGGGCCGCCGGACGAGCGGCGGCACGCCCCGACGAGCGGCAAGCGGCAAGCGGGCGACTCAGGCACCGCGGCGTCGCCGCAGACCGAGCCCGGCGAGCAGCAGCAGCGACGCGCCGAAGGAGCCCGAGCCTCTCGCGCCCACCGAGCAGCCCGAGTCGCCACCGCCTCCGTCCGCCCCAGCGGCGCCATCGTCGGTGTCTCCGCCATCGCTGCCCGCGTCGCCGGATTCGGCGCCCGGCCCCGTCGCGTCATCGTCTCCGGTGCCGCCGCCTTCTCCGGACGAACCTTCGGCCCCGCCATCCCCGGTCGAGCCGTCTCCCGCGGACGTCTCCGAGGGGTCCTCGACCACGTCGAACTCGACCGTGGCTTCGGTGACGTGGTCGGCGTGGTCGGCTGCGATCACCGTGATCTCGTAGTGCCCCAGGTCGAGCCCGGTCAGGTTGATCGCGATGCGCCCGTCTTCGTCCAGGTTCTCCTTGCCGTAGTCGATCTCGTCGAGAAAGGTCTCGCCGTCCTTGACCACGATGTTCCGCCAGCCCACACCGCCGAAGTCGTCGTCGAGGACCGCGCGGAAGTCCACGCTGGCACCGGGGGCGAACGCGGATCCGTCGGCGGGCGAGTCGATCACGATCGTCGGAGGATCGATGTCGGGCGTGTCATCACCGAACAAGAAGAGAAGCTCGGCCTGCTCGTTCTGCGCGTCGGATCCTTTGCCGCAGAACATCTCGTGCTGCAGCCGGCACCCGATGGTGTTCGCGCCCTGGCACTGCTCCTCGCACAGCGGGTCGCACGCGTCGGAGAAGCTCTGGTCGCCCCCGCCGCAGTAGGACATCACGCTGCCGCAGTTGAGCGTGTGGTCCAGGCCCCATGCGTGCCCGGCCTCCTGGGATGCCGTGTTGGCGAGCCGCGAGGCCCCGGCCGCGCCTTCGGTGAACGTAAACACGACGTGGCGCTGGTTGAGCGCCCCGCAGTCTGCGCTCGGAGCCACGCCGCCGGCGGGCGAATCGAGGCTGGTGTCCTGCCAGCTCCCGCCCATCATCTCCATCGTGTACGGCACCATCGGGTCCGGGCGCTCGAGATAGACCACGCGCACGCCATACGCTGCGAGGTCGTTGCTGACCGCTTGAGCGATTGCCACGGCGGTGCTCTCGCCTTGGGTGAATGCCGGGTAGGGAGCGTCCCCGGCGAGCGCGGACAGGTCCTCGGCCGAGATGTCGTTGGACACCGGCATGAGATTCGCCCCGACGAAGTTGAGGTAGAGGGTGTGCTTGCGGGGGTACTTGTTGCCCGGGATGTCCTCGAACGCCCCTTGCGGGACCGGGTCGACCTCGAACCCCTGGGCGACCGGCGTGGGAACGACCCCATCACCGATCTGCGTCCACGCAGGCGGCAGCGAGACGTCTGAATCGACACGCCGCTCGGGCACCGCCAGCGGAGCGTCGGTCTGGATCGAGTCGAGGTCCTCGAACCGCAGGCCCGGCTCGGGCGCAGCGCGCTCGGGCAGAGGTTTCGCCGTGGACATGTCGAGCAACCGCGGCCCGACCGGCGCCTGGTGGTACGGGTGGTAGAAATCACCCGCAGGGTCGGCGGCGAGGAGGGTTGCGACCGCGAACACGACGTACATTGCGTCCCCAGTGTAGTCGACCGGCTCAGCGCTGTCGCTGCGAGCGCGAAGACCTCACCGCACAGCTGGTGGCGCCCGACTCGCCGGGGCGACAGAGGGTATTCTCCGGCCGATGCGGCGCTGGGCACTCTCCGACCTCGCCTTGGACCGGCCGGTGACGATCGGCATGGCCCTATGTGCGGTCCTGCTGCTCGGCGTCATCGGTCTGTTCTCCATGCCGTTGTCGTTCCTGCCCACGAACACCAAGCCGCGGCTGTACGTTCGGGTTCAGATCGAGCGCACCAGCCCCGAGGTTCTCGAGCGCGAGGTGATCCGCCCGCTCGAGGAGCAGGTCGCGACCGTCCGGGACCTCGAGCGCATCCAGGTCGGCAGTGGTTCGTGGGGCGTGAAGGTCAACATGGACTTCGAGCCGGGCACCGACATCGACGCCCGCAAGCTCGAGCTCCGCGACCGCATCGAGCGGATCCGCGGCGACCTCCCGCCGTTCGTCAACAACGTCTTCATCGGCGCCTACTCCAACTTCGACGACCCGATGATGGAGATGCAGGTCTCCAGCGGCACCGACCTCTCCGAGGACTACTACCTCATCGAAGAGCGCATCGTTCGCAAGCTCGAGCGCGTGCCCGGGGTCGCTCGAGTCGAGCTCGACGGCGTCTCGCCCCACGAGCTCGAGGTCAAGGTCGACCTCGAGGCCGTGCAGAAGAGCGGGGTGGATCTCGCCGACGTCTCGGCCGCCGTTCGCGACGCCCGGAGCGGACGCAGTCTCGGCGTCCTCCGCGATGGGCAGACCGCCTCGGGCCTGCGCTCCCCCAGCACCAGCGCCCGCCCCGATCGTCTTGGCGCGCTGCCTCTTCCACGCCGCGCCGCCGAGCCGCGCACCTTCAACGCCGAGGGCGTCTCCAGCACGGCCGAGGCGGCGTCCCGCTTCGCACCCCTGCGCGAGGTCGCCGACATCTCCGCCCACGCCAAGCGGGAGCGTCGGGCGCGACGACTCAACGGGCGTCGCGCGATCAACCTGGAGATCTACGCCCAGGCTGGCGCGTCCGCGGTCGAGGTGAGCGAACGTATCCGCGCGGTGATGGTCGAGCTCGATCAAGACCCCGCGCTCGACGGCATCGACCTGCTGGTCATCGAGGACCAAGGCGAGACGATCGTCAAGACGCTGGGCGACCTCCGAGACACGGGCATCTATGGCGGCGTCCTGGGTCTGGTCATCCTCTTTGCGTTCTTGCATCGCGGCACCACCACGCTCGCGGCCTCGGTCTCCATCCCCATGAGCGTCGTCGTGGCCGGCGGCATCTTGTTCCTGCGCGGAGACGAGCTCAACTGCATCGTGCTGCTGGGGCTCGTGCTGGGCGTCGGCATGCTGGTCGACAACGCCGTCGTCATCGTCGAAGCGATCGCGCTGCAGGCTCAGCGCGGTCACCCGCCTCTCGAAGCGGCGCGTTACGGGGCGAGAGAGGTCGGCTTCGCCACGATCGCCTCCACCCTCTCGACGATCATCGTGTTCCTTCCGCTCGTGGCGACCGAGAGCCACGATGACATGCTGGTGTATCTCCAGCCCCTGGGCATCACGTTCGCCATCGGACTGATCGCCAGCCTCGCAGTCTCCCAAACGGCGATCCCGCTGCTGATGGGCAGGGTGCTTCGGCCCAAGATGAAGACGCTGCGGCATCCGATCCTGTCGCGCCTCTCCGCCGCGTACTCCGCGTTCGTTCGCCTGACGCTTCGCGTCCCCCGGCTGACGTTGCTGCTCGGGCTGGCGCTTGCGGGCACCGCCTACATCCCGTTCTCCGAGATGGAGCTCGAGCTCGGCGAGGCCGAGTTCGAGTCGAACAACCTGCCGATCCGCCTTCAGTTCGCCGGCAGCAAGGGCTACGAGCAGATCGAGGGGCACGTCGAAATCCTCGAAGAGGCCCTGCTCAGCGACAAGGACGCCCTGGGTATCGAGGCCGTCTCGTGCAGCTTCTCCGACCACTGGGGCAACTGCCGCGTCTATCCGGGTCGGTCGTTCCAGAGCGAGTCGGAGACTGAAGCCTACAAGGCTCAGCTCTCGCGCGCCCTCCCACCGCAGGTCGGCGTCACCTACCGCGTCGCCGAGCGCGACTTCGACTGGCGACGCAACCGCGACAAACACGTCGTCGAGTTCGCCCTCAAAGGCGAGGACATGGGCGCGCTCATCGCTTTGAGTGAGGAGGTCGCCCAACACCTCGAGGCACGCCTCCCGCAAGGAGACCGAGACGACCCCGACGCAGGCGGCTACGACAGCATCATCACGCCATTCGACGAAGGCGCGCGCGAGCTCCACGTGCAGCTCCGCGACGATCGGCTTCGCCGCGTCGGTCTCACCCCGGCCCAGGTCGCCGAGCGGGTGTCGCTGGCCTTTCAGGGCCTACCGCTGGGCACCACGCGAGGCGAGCGAGGCGACGTCGAGCTGCGGCTGAGCGCCGACATCCCCGAAGAAGGTGGCGCCGGCGTGGCGATGCTGCGGGACCTCAAGCTCGAGACGGCCACCGGCGACGAGATCACGCTCTCGTCCATCGCCGACATCGACATCGCCCGGCGCCCCTACTGGATCCAGCGCGTCGATCGGCAGACCGAAGCGACCGTCAAGGTCCGCTTCATGAAACCCGAGCAGCAGGAGAACTTCGACGCCATCGCCCTCGCGCTCGAAGACTTCCAGTTCCCGCCGGGCTACTCGTGGGGCCGCGGCACCGCGTGGAGGCAGGAGGAGGAGGTCGGCAACGAGATGCTGGTCAACCTCGGCCTGTGCCTCCTGCTGGTCTACGCGGTCATGGCGTCGCTCTTCGAGAGCTACCTGCAGCCGCTGGGCATCCTGCTCACCTGCCTGCTGGGGTGCTTCGGGGCGCCGTGGGCCCTGTGGCTCACCGACACCACGCTCGACACCACCGCCATCGTCGGGTTCTTCATCCTCATCGGCGTCGTCGTCAACAACGGCATCATGCTCGTCGACCGCGTCTCTCAGCTCCGCCGTCAGGGGATGGCGCGCGACGACGCGCTTCGCACGGCCGGGGAAGACCGCCTTCGGCCGATCCTCATGACGATGAGCACGACGGTGCTGGGCCTGCTGCCGATGCTGCTGCACCACCCCACGCTGGCGGGCGTCTACTACCACGCGATCGCGATCGTCATCGCCGGTGGTCTGGTCACCAGCACGGTGATGACGCTGGTCTTCTTGCCCGCGTCGTATACTCTGCTCGAAGGGTTCTCGCGCTCCGCTCGTCGGGCCTGGGACCACGCCTTTGGAAAGCGCTCATGACCGAACTCAGCGAAGTCCGCATCGACAAGTGGCTCTGGGCCGCACGCTGCTTCAAGACCCGCTCGATGGCGGGCAAGGCGTGCGCTGCAGGGCACGTCAAGGTCGAGGGGCAGTCGGTCAAGGCGTCCAAGACCGTCCGCGTGGGGATGCATCTCGAAGTCCGTACGCCCGGGGGTCTTCGGGTGCTCGAGATCGCCGCGCTCGGCGAGCGTCGCGGTCCAGCCTCTGAAGCCCAGAAGCTCTACGTCGACCACACGCCTCCGCCTCCGCCGCGCGAAGCCGTCGACCCGATGGTGCGTCGCGAGCGGGGCTTGGGGCGCCCGAGCAAGCGCGACCTCAGAGAGATCCGCAAGATTCGGGGCTACTGACCCCCTTTCATCGACGCCGCCCCCTTCGAACCCTCTCGGCGAGTCCGATACACTGCTGCGGTGGGGTCGAGGCGAGCGGGAACTCGGTACGGGGCGCTCGCGTGCCTCGGGCTTGCGTGTGCCTGCGCCCCGTCGGCGTACCAGTGCCAAGACGACACGAGTTGCCCAACGGGGCAGTGTGAGGCCTCGGGCTTCTGCAGCTTCCCCGACCCCGCGTGCGACTCGGGGCGTCGCTACGGGGAGTTCGCTGGCGGCGGGCTCTCGGGCGCCTGCGTCGCCGAAGACCCGCCCGACACCGAGACCGACCAGCCCGGCGAGGTGACGACGGACGTGTCCACGTCCACCGCGCCCGGCGTCGAGGTCTCGACCTCGACCGGGATGACGGGGCCGAGCGCCGACACGTCATCGTCATCCTCCGAAGACACGGGCAGCACGACCGTATGCCCGGACGACTGGTGGGACTGCGCGTGGACACGTCGACAACGCGTCGACATCGAGTCGATCCCGCTCGAGGAGCCGGTCTCACAGCTCCCGATCCCCGTCAGCCTCGACGCGGAGATCCTCGACGACCCCAGCCTCACCGTCGTGTCCTCGGACGGGGAGCTCCTGCCGTGGGAACGCGACGACGAGGTGCTTTGGGTCGCGGCCGACGTCGCGCCGGAGCTCGCGCTGCAGGTGTGGGCCTATGCCGGCAACCCTGCTCCGCCTCTGACTCCGCGTTCGCCCAAGGTGTGGGACCCATCGTTCGCGGCCGTCTGGCATCTCAGCTCCGGAGAGGACTCGACGGGCTCCAACGACGCTGCGCCGTCGAACACCGTGACGTTCGATGACGGCTACTTCGCGCGCGCCGGAGTCCTCGACGGCATGGAAGCCCGGTTCGACGTCCCGGCATCGATGCCGCTGGCCGATCTTCGCGACGAAGGGTTCACGGTCGAGGTGCGCATCGACCCCGATGACGCCGCATCGACGGGATTCCGACGCATCGTCGACAAGTCCGACGACGCGGTCGCGACCCTGGGATGGTCGATATTGCTCGTCGGCGAGCCCCCCACGTTTCGCCTGCAGATGGACTACGGCCTCGACATGCAGGAGCGGCAGATCACATCGATGCCGTTCGAGCTGCGCGGTTGGGCGCATCTGGTGGTGCTCAGCCGCCCCGAGGACCAACCCGAGTTCTGGCTGAACGGCCAGCAGCTGAGTACTTCCGTACAGAGCGCAGGTCTCGGCGTCCCGTCGCCCGACGTGATGCAGCCGCTGACGATCGGGGCCCCGTCGGCCTCCGAGTCGTCTTCACGCTTCTTTCACGGGGCCGTCGACGAGCTCCGCATCAGCCGCGGGATTCGCTCACCGTCGTGGATCACGAGCACCTACACGGTCGGTCTGCCCGATACCGTCCACGTCGAAGCCGTCGAAGATCTCGACGAGTGATCAGGCCGAGCGGCCGAAAAACTGACATTCCGACCTGATCCCGATGGACACTGTCCTGGTTCAACCATGGTTGGAAAATAAATCCGCTGAAAGGGCGACCCGCATGGACGAGGCCCGTCGTATCGGTGAAAGTTCCCGCCATGGCCGTGATCCGTGATTGCCACCGTCTGCAGTACGGCCTCTCTCTCCTCCTTGCTCTCTCCATCGCCCCCGTAGCCGTCGGCTGCGACAGCGGCGGTGAAGAAGAGACCAAAGAGTCCGACAAGTCCAAAGAGGACGAGGACGACAAGAAGAAGGACGAAGAAGAGGCCGCAAAAACGAAGGAAGAGGACGAAGCCGCTGCGAAAGCAAAGGCCGAAGCCGAAGCCAAAGCCGCCGAGGAAGCCAAGAAAGAGGCCGAACTCGAAGCCAAAGAGGCCAAGCTCGCCGAGATCACCAAGGTCGAGGAAGTGGACGAGAGCCACATGCCCATCCTCCTCTCGGGCATCGAGATCAAGTCTCAGGGCAACTCGTTCAGCCCCGCCTCGCTGGAGATCAAAGCCAAGGGCAAGCTCCAAAAGACGATCGACTCCGGTACCTACATCCGTGCCAAGGGCACGTGCAAGGACGGCGACGCCTTCGTCTCGGACATCGCCTACATCAACACCGACTACAGCAAGCAGCTGACGGCCTACAAAGAGGGCGAAGAAGCGGAGCTCAAAGGCTACATCTTCTCCGAAGGCCTCAAGAAGCCGATGTCGCCGTGCCAGTTCGACTTCCGCATCTCCGGCGGCGGCTCGAGCACCACCGCAATCGAGCTCCGGCACGCTTGCTACGACGGCTCGTCCACCAAAGAGGGCAAGTGCGACCCCGAGATCCTCGCGCCAGCGATGTCGGGCAGCACCAAGCCGCTCGAGGTCAAGGCGCTCTCGGTCGAGAAGCACGCCGGCTTCGGCGGAAGCAACTCGCTCAAGGTCCCCTACCGCATCCTCATCCACGAGGTGCAGGACAACCACAACCGCATCACCTTCAAGGCTGCGTGCAACGTCGGCGACACCAAGTTCGTCGATCTCCAGCAAGCGC
This sequence comes from bacterium, assembly GCA_024742475.1. Lineage (GTDB taxonomy): Bacteria > Myxococcota_A > Polyangia > Nannocystales > Nannocystaceae > CAJXVA01. Next base: position 53,390 of record JANSYI010000026.1, read on the forward strand.
ACCTGATGGCTGCCCCGTTCAAGTTCGAATCGGGCGAGACCGTCGCACGCGAAGCTCGGTTGTTCTTCAACCCCGCGTTCGGTTTCGCCGACGCGCCCGAGAAGTGCGACATGAAGGTCTCCGTCTGGAAGCAGAAGGAAGGCACCTTCGGCGAGTACGACGAGACCGTCGTTCACGAGGTCTGCTACGACGGCTCGTCCACCAAGGACGGCAAGTGCGACCCCGCAGCCCCTGCCCCGGCCGACTCCGAGCCCATCGGTGAGGAGTCCCTCGCGGTCACCAACGTCGTCATCAAGGCCGAAGAGCCCTACGGCGGCAAAGGAGACAAGTTCCACGTCAAGCTTCAGGCCGACGTCGAGATCCTCAAGCCCGTCGACCAGAAGCAGGGCGTCAAGGCCAAAGTCACGTGCAACGTCGGCAAGACCGAGCGCGTCGAGACGGCCTACCTGTTCGGCACCGACCTCTACTACCTCGAGGCCGGCGAGACGACGCGCATGACGGGCACGACGTTCCTGTCCGAGTCGCTCAAGGAGATGCCGAAGAAGTGCTCGGTGTCGTTCACCGGAGGACCCCGCTTCTCGAACAACGAGGACGAGATGACCAGCTTCGGTAGCTGGTGCCTCAAGAAGGACGAGGTCAAGCCCGGCGACTGCGACGGCAAGGACAAGCCCAAGAACGCCGACGCGGCTGCGGCCGGTGGTGACGAGGGCGGCGGCGACGAAGGCGGCGGCGACGAAGGCGGCGGCGACGAAGGCGGCGACGAAGGCGGCGGCGACGAAGGCGGCGCGGCTGAAGGCGGCGGCGACGAAGGCGGCGGCGACGAAGGCGGCGGCGACGAAGGCGGCAAGCCTCCCGTGCCCACCCCCGATGGCGGCGGCAAGAAGAAGAAGAAGAAGGGCAAGAAGAAGAAGAAGAAGGGCAAGAAGAAGAAGAAGGGCTGAGCCCTCCTCATCTTCCCGTCCGAAGGGGCCGGCCGCGTCAGCGACCGGCCTCTTTTCGTTTCAGATCGCCGACGCCCATGAGTCGAGCAAGCCGGAAGCATCGAGCTCGGGGCGGGTCGCTGCGTCTTGGCGGGGAGACCTACTACCGCGGTAGACCGGAATGCGGACGGTCGCCGGGACCACCTCGGCCATCGTATGCAGCGGCCAGGCGAGCAGCACGGGCGCCTCGACGACCGCAAGCGCGGTGTCCGTGCCGCTGCCCGCCGCGATGCCGCTGGCCGTCGCGCTTTGGCTCGCGGACGCGGTCAGCCCGCCGCAGGTGACGCGGTCGATTGCGCGGGTGCGTCGCAAGCCCTCGAGCGCACCTGCCAACGTTCGGCACTGGCTGGCGACGCTCGTCTTGCGCCGCACATCGAGCACGAGCAGCCGCTGTCCGGCGCCAAGCGAGGTCGAGACGGCATCGACGAAGCAGCGCGCCAACTCTCGATCGAGCGAAGCGCTGACGACGACCGCTACGACGAGCGGGCCCGTCTCCCGAACGACCGCAGCTCTTGCCACGCGGACGTCGTGTAGGACGGAAGCCACGTCGACCGAGACCCCCTCGAGCTCCAGCTTCGGCCGTGCGAGTTCGATTGTGCCGCGATCGGGCTCGCAGCAGAGGATGAGCACCCGGTCCGCGCCGTCCGCGAAGGTCACCTCGTCACTCCAACACGGCTGCCCCATGCCGCCCCATCGGCGGGCGGAGCCCCATCTTGAGCGAAATCAGACCAAGCGGATCTGCTCGGCCGCGATGACGGCCCGATGCGGTTCGGCGCGGTGTGGGCTCCCGCCCCGCGGCGTCAGGTGCACGACCCTACCGCGCACCGCCACGGTGTCCCCGGGGCTGATGCAGTGGACCTCGGTCCGCAGGTTGATCCCATACCGCTCCTCGAGCGCGTGGTGCCGACCGGCGACGTCGACCCCGCTCTCGGGCCGGATCAACACCGAGCGTCCAGCGGCCTCGAGCAAGAACTCCACGCCCTGCGCGGCCGCGATCTGAAATGCCCGATCTCCGACGACGGCCGCCCCGTCGACACCTGCCGTCGTGCTGGGAGGCCACGCACGGTAGTCGATAGCGACGCAGCGTCGACCACCGACGGGGTCCTCGAGCAGCTCGAGCGCGCGCACGGTGCCTTCGACCTCGACCCCGCCCAACTCGAGCTGATCCCAGTCGGTCACCTTCGGCACGCGCCCCAGGAGTTTGTCGAGCCAACGCGGCATGGTGCAGGTCTTCGGAATTGCGCGAGCCACCGCGACCGCAGGGTCACCGTGGCTCGCGGCTCGAGGCGCCGAACGCCTCAGGGCGTCTTGATGAACACCTTGCCCGAGGAGGGCGCGTAGGTGACCGACCAGGTCGAGATCAGCCGCGTGTTGACGTAGCCGCCCATCTCGAACGCGGTGTTCTCGAGGAACATGCCCAGGTTCTGATCGGGCGTTGCGTTGATGAAGACCAAGCCGCCCATGCCGCCGAGCTTGTTGCCGCCGAGGTCCATCTCTTCGAGGTAGACCATCTTGAGGCCGTTGGTCTCGTCTTCGGGGTTGTCGAGCTCGCGCGGGAGGTGCCCGCTCTTGAGGTACTGCTTGCGGGTCACGGCCAAGCCCGAGCCGTAGACACCGCCGAAGTACACGAAGAACGTGTGCTCCGAGCCGTCGATGGAGATCGGCACGACGGGAGCGTTGAGCACGTGCATGCTGACCAAGAGGAAGGGCAGCTCGACTGCGCCATCGGGCGCCGATGCGGGCGGCTCCTTGGTCACGGTCATGGTGTTGGCCGGGTAGTCGAACGTGAACGACCCGAACGCCTGCATCGCCTGGTGCCCGAGGATGAGCCCAGGCTTCTCCCCGATGGCCGCGCCGTAGGGGTCGAGCGGCTGCACGATCGCCGGCACGTTCTTCATGGTGAGCTCGCCGAACTTCACCTCGGGGACGAGCACGATGTCGGTCTCGGCCTCCTGCCCCAGCGGGGTGATCTTGCCGACCGACTTCAGACCCAGCGTCTCGACGAGCGCCTTGTCGACGATGCACTCCTCGACGTTCTCGAAGAACACCACGCGGGAGAACTCGCCGCCGATGATGGCGCTGCTGTACTTCATGCCGACGTCGTGGTTGATGCCGGCGTCCATCTGGCCCTTCTCGCCCTCGATGGTGAAGAAGGGGCCCTTGCCCTCGAGCGGGCGAAGGAACGCAGCGTAGGCCTGGACCAGCGGAAGCTGCGGGTCCTCCGCGGGCAGGAACTTGAAGATCTCGTCGAGCTCTTTGACCCCGTTGTCGGCGTCGACGAGGGTGTAGTAGCTCCACAGCTTGGACAGCCGCGGATCGACCTGCTCCTTGTCGTCGGCGAGCAGCACGTCGGCCAGCTCGATGGAGCGCTCGTGAGCGCCCTTGGCCTGCAGGTTGCGGATGAGGCCGAAGACGGCGCCGTAGTTCTTCGGGTCGATCTCGACGGCCTTCTCGTAGGCTTCGGTCGAGGCGACGAAGTCTCCGGCGCGCCAGCGGGAGGCGCCCAGGATTGCGTACGCGTCGGCGTTTTCCTCGTCGGACGCCAGCGCCTCTTCGGCTCGCTTCGCGGCCGAGACGTAGCGACCCTTGGCGAGGTCCTCGTTGGCGAGCCGAATGAGCTCGTTGGTCTGGGCCGCTTTGACGAGGTCCGCGGCGGCGCTGCCCGGAGGGGGTGCGCTTCCGCCATCGGAGCCCGGCGTTTCGGTCCCCTTGTCCTTCTTGCACGCCGGGACGAGCGCCAGGGTGAGGGCGAGAGCGGCGACGCCGAATCGCGTGTCGGCCAGTCGAGTGGTCAGAGCGTGAAAACCGAGCATGAAGCCTCTCCGAGTGACTTGCGGACAGTGCGCAAGGCGACGGAACGTCGGCGGAGCATACCCGCGACCCGCCTCGCCCAGCAACGGGGGAGCACGCCCGCGCTTACGGGGCCTCGCAGGGCGTCTCCGCCTCGCTCGAGGGCTCCGGGACCCGCGCGAGGAGTGCGAGGCCCGGAAGCGCCATCACGCCCGCCCCCGCGAACTGCAGCATGTACATGACGGCCGCAAACGAGCTCCCGCCGGTCTGAAGCGCCGCGTCGTCGAGATAGAGGCTCAGGGCCATGCCTGCGCCCAGCTGGAACGTACCCGCCTGCGCAGGCCCTCCGGGCAGCTGGATCGACAGGCCGACCACGGCGACGATCGCCGCCGCCGCCGCCGGTGTGAGGTGGATTCCACACGCCTCGAGCACGAGCCAGAGCTGGCCCGCCGTGATCGCCCAATACAGGAGCGACCAGGCGATGAACGGCGCGGCGTGATCGAGCGCAAGCACGCCGCGCATCGTGCCCGCCACGCGATCGACCAAGCCGCCGACGAGCGCGCGCGCGCGCTCACCAAAGAGGCCGGAGATCGCCTCGGCCAGCGCGACGGCGCGCCCGGGCATGCGGGCGGCGAGCACGAGCACGACGAGGCCGACGGCAAATACCGCGAGCATCGAGGCGCCGACGGTGCGCACGTCGGCGAGGCTGGTCTGTAGACGAACGTCCGAGAGCGCGAGGCCCCCAAAGAGCATCGCGACGATGATGAGCCCGTCGACGAGGCGCTCGAGCGCGACACCGCCGACCGACTCGGCCAGGCCCAAGCCGCGCTGCCGCCCGCGCGCCAGCAGCATGGGGCGCGAGAGTTCCCCGAGCTTCAGCGGCAGCACCAAGAGCACGAAGAACGAGACGAAGCCGCTGCCGTAGAGCAGCCGACGGCTGATGCGCTCGCCTCCGCAGCGGGCGACGAGCGGGTCGAAGACGTACTGCAGCCGGAGGGCCCGCACGATCGCGTAGGGCACGTGCATCACCGCCGCCGCGGCCAGCAGACCGGGCGAGACGAGCGTGAGGGTGTCGGGCCACAGCTGCAGGCTGCGAGACGCCAGCCACAGGCAGACGGCCGCCCCGACGAGGGACAGCCCCCACGTGAGCCATGGTCGGCGCGCACCCCGTGCGTCCACGCGCCGACGGTAGCACGTGCTACAAGGCGCGCCGTGACTGCGCTGCTAGAATGTGTGGAAGTGGGCCCCTCCAACGGTTCGGACGCCACGGCGTCGGTCGTGTGGATGCACGGACTCGGTGCCAGCGGCCACGACTTCGAGCCGGTCGTCCCCCTCTTGCAGTGCCCGCACGTGCGGTTCGTCTTCCCGCACGCACCGATGTATCCGGTGACGATCAACGGCGGGTTCGTGATGCCGGCCTGGTACGACATCCTCACGCTCGAGCACGTCGCCGATCGAGAGAACGAGGCACACATTCGCACCTCGGCGCAGCAGATCGAGGGGCTGATGGAGCGCGAGCGCGAGCGCGGCATCGACCCCTCGCGCATGGTGGTCGCCGGCTTCTCGCAAGGCGCCGCGATGGCGCTTCACGTGGGGGCCCGTCACGAGCACGCGCTCGCGGGCATCATGTCGCTGTCGGGCTACCACGTGCTGCGCCCGAAGTTCGAAGCCGAGCGCAACGACGCCAACCGCGACACCGAGGTCTTCTTCGGCCACGGTACGCACGACCCCATGGTCAGCGTCGCGTGGGGCAAGGAAGCCAAGGCGGACTTCGAGCGCTGGACCACGGCCAAGACGCACTGGCACGAGTACCCGATCGAGCACCACGTTTGCCCCGAAGAGATCGAGGCCGTGGGCGCGTGGCTGCGCGACCGTCTGCCGGCGCGGTAGGGCGTCCCGCCCGTTCGGGCGGCCCTGGCAAAAAGTCGATGGCCACCGTGTTGACACCCTGAGGGCTGGGCTTAGGTTCGCTTCGAGGTCGACGAGACCCCCCAACGAAGGCCGCAAGAACGCGGCGTGGGCAGCTCCTCGACTCGCCGCAGTCACGCGGCACAACCTCGAATCGTCCTCGGGCCGCGCCGCATCGCGCCTCCCCTTCCCTCCGTCCATCCCCTGCGGGGCTGCGCGGACCCGGGGTCCCCACACCCTCAAGGAAACGCACCGTCATGCTCATGCAGTGGAAAACCACGTCCGACCCCTTCTTCGCCTTCAACCGTCAGTTCGATGGCCTCTTCCGGGAGCTGTTCCCGGCGCCCAAGGCCACGGCCCGCCCGCGCGGGTTGGCGCTCGACGAGACCGATGAGGCCTTCGTTCTGCGGGCCCCACTTCCGGGCCTGTCCTCTGAGGACCTGAGCGTCGAAGTCGAGAACGGCACGCTCAAGCTCTCCGCGAAGCGCTCGACCAGCGCCCCCGAGGGCTACACCACCGTTCGCCGCGAGCGAGGAGACCTCTCCTTCGAACGTAGCGTTCGCCTCGGACCCAAGGTCGACACCGACGCCATCGAAGCCAAGCTCGAGCACGGCGTCCTGACCATCACCATGCCAAAGCGGGCCGAACAAAAGCCCCGGCAGATCGCCATCGTGGCCGCCTAGTCTGCGCAGCACCCCAAAGGAGTCTTCAATGTCCGAACAACTCTCCAAAGCCCCCGCGCTCCCCCGCATCACCGCCGCCGTCGACGTCTTCGAGAACGACGAGCACTACCTGGTTCGTGCTGACGTCCCCGGCGCCGACAAGGAGCACGTCGACATCAGCTTTCACGAGGGCAAGCTGAGCTTCGAAGCCACCCTCGAGTCCGACAGGGTCTACACCCGCACGCTCGGCTTCGGCGACGATGTCGACCCCGATCGCATCGAGGCGTCCCTCGAACACGGCGTCCTGAGCCTGCAGCTTGCCAAGTCCGCCGCCAACAAGCCCCGCAAGATCGCCATCCGGGCCTAGAAACGTCGACGCGGCCGCCCAGCGAAAGGACTCCCCCACGCAACAACTTCGAGTGTCCGAATCTCCGAAACGTCGAAAGCCACGCTCCCCATGCGAGAGGGGGACGTGGCTTTCGGCTTGCGTTCGGTTCTCGTCGGGTCGAGGCCCTACAGCTCGCCTTTGAGCGCGTCGAGCTTGGGCAGCTTCTCCCACGTGAAGCCGTCGCCGTCGCGGCCGAAGTGGCCGTAGGCGGCGGTGGGGCTGAAGACGGGGCGAAGCAGGTTCAGCTCTTCGATGAGCCGCGCGGGGCGGGCGTCGAAGTGCTTGGCGATGATGTCGGAGAGCTCGGTGTCGGGGCGCTTGCCGGTGCCGAAGCTGTCGACGCGGATGGACACGGGCTCGGCGACGCCGATGGCGTAGGCGAGCTGGACCTCGCAGCGATCGGCGAGGCCGGCGGCGACGAGGTGCTTGGCCATGAAGCGGGCGTAGTACGCGGCCGAGCGATCGACCTTGGAGGGGTCCTTGCCCGAGAAGGCGCCGCCGCCGTGGCGGCCCATGCCACCGTAGGTGTCGACGATGATCTTGCGGCCGGTCAGGCCCGAGTCACCCATGGGGCCGCCGATGACGAAGCGACCGGTGGGGTTGATGAAGTAGCGGGTCTTGCCGTCGATGAGCTCGGCGGGGACCACCGGCTTGACCACGGAGTCGATGACGAATTCCTTGATCTGATCGTGGCTCGCCTCGGGGCTGTGCTGGGTGGACACGACGATGGTGTCGACACGCTTGGGGTTGCCGGCGTCGTCGTACTCGACGGTGACCTGAGCCTTGCCGTCGGGGCGCAGGAAGGACTTCTCGGCGTCGCGGCGACGCACCTCGGCGAGGCGGTGGGTGAGCTTGTGTGCGAGCGCGATCGGCATCGGCATCAGCTCGTCGGTCTCGCGGCATGCGTAGCCGAACATCATGCCCTGGTCGCCGGCGCCCTGCTCTTCGGTGTAGACGCCCTTGCCGTCGACGCCCTGCGCGATGTCGGGGCTCTGTGCCTCGAGCGCGACGAGCACGCCGCAGCTGTCGGCGTCGAAGCCCATGTCCGAGCTCGTGTAGCCGATCTCGCGGAGGGTCTTGCGAACGACCGTCGGGATGTCGACGTAGGTGTTGGTGGTGACCTCGCCGGCGACGTTGACGTAGCCGGTCTTCACCAACGTCTCGCACGCAACCCGGCAGTGGGGATCGTCGGCGATCAGGGCGTCGAGGATGGCGTCGCTGATCTTGTCGCAGACTTTGTCGGGATGGCCTTCGGTGACGGACTCGCTCGTGAAGAGGCTGCGGGACATGGTGCGCGACCCTAACCCCGCGCTGACGCGCACTCAACCGACGCCCCACCGTCGCGTCGGTCGTGCCGTCAATCGTCCCGTCTATCGTCTTGGAGATCGAAGCGAACGATGGCCGGAGTAACCTCACTCGCGTCCGGGTCCCCCTCGGGCAGCTCGACGAACAGGTACATCGCGTCCGGCAGGGGACCGACCAGATCGAGGCTCGGCGTCGCTTCGGACGAGGCTGCGCAGCCCCGCTCGTCCTCCAGCAGGCACGTCGGAGCTCGCGCAGCGAGCGCGGAGACGGCGTCCCCGGAGATCCGCAGGACCGCGTCGTCCGAGACCGTCGGCAGCTCCAGTCGGTACACGCGCTCGGCCGTCCGCTCGCCTCCGCAGCTGTGATGATGCGCGTCGGTGTGCAGCGCGACATCATCGATCGTCACGCCGCTCTCGCCTCTGGGGACGCTCAGCGCGATCGCATTCCCGCAACGGTCGCCGGAGATCTCCGTGCACTCCGACGGCGCGTCCTCGTCGACGCCCAGGCACGCGCTGCCGGTCTCGCACCGACCCCACGTCGCGGGGCCGCAGGGCGCACCGACCGACAGGACGCTGCGCGTCGAGACCTCGAGCGCGTAGCGCCCGGTCCGGCTGCTCTCGACCTCGGCCGTCGTCGCGCCGAGCGCCACGTAGAGCTCGGTGCCCGCCGCGACGTCGGTGACCCAACCGGCGGTGCCGGTGGTGCACAGCAAACCTCCCTCGCCGAACGGCACCGCGCAGTCGTTGCCAAAGACGCCCAGACGCGGCGCAAAACCGTCGCCCTGCGCCGAGACACGGACGTCGCTGCGGCGGGCGACGTCGATGCGGAAGAAGACCTCGGGGCCCCCTTCGCCGCACGCACCCCCGCTTGGGGTCTTGCCTGCGAGCGTCCCTTCGTAGCGACCCGGCGGCGTCACCGGGGCCGAGAGGCAGACATCCGTCCCCACTTCTGGGAGCCCGCCGCTGGTCCCCGATTCGTCGCTGCCCTCGTCCGTCGTCGAGCCGGCCTGCACTGGCGCGTCCGCGCTCTCGCCCTCGCCTCCCGTGTCGCGGCAGCTCGTCGCGCACACGAGCGCGCACACCACAGCGGCACGCTCGAGTCGTCTTCGGCCACTCACCGCGAGCAGTATGCCGCGCGCGGCGGGGTCATGGCGAGCAACGAGGGGCGCGCTGCTGTACCTTCGGCTCATGCCCACAGGCTTCGAGGGACTCCCGCGCATCGATCTTCGCCCCGCGTCGACCTCGGAGCATGCGCACTCCACCTGGCGCGCGCGCTGCAGCCGGAGCGCGGGCCTCGACGGCGCCGCCGACGACGCGGCTCGAGCGATCGTCGCCGACGTGCGGGCCCGCGGCGACGAAGCCATCTTCGAGTGCGTCGCAAAGTTCGAGGGCCGCACGATCGCAGCCGAAGACCTCGAGGTCGACAGCCAGCGGTGGCGCTCCGCCGGTGAGCGCGTGGCGGCCGACGTCCGCGAGGCGCTCGAGCTGGCGGCGCGTCGCGTCCACGCGTTTCACCGCACGCAGAAATTCGAGACCACGGGCGTGGCCAAGGACGGTTGGTCTCTGCACTCGCGAGCCGCTCCGTTGTCTCGCGTCGCCGTGTACGCGCCGGGGGGCACCGCGGCCTATCCATCGTCCGTGTTGATGGCTGGCATTCCAGCGAAGGTCGCTGGGGTGCGCGAGGTCATCTTGCTGACCCCGCGGGCGAGCGACGTCGTCCTCCTCGCCGCGACCTTGGCGGGCATCGACCGCGTGTTCGAGGTCGGAGGCGCGCAAGCCATCGCCGCCGCCGCCTTCGGCACCGCCACCGTCCCTCGGGTCGACAAGATCGTCGGGCCCGGCAACGCCTACGTCACCGCGGCCAAGCGCCAGGTCTTCGGGATCTGCGACATCGACGGCATTGCAGGGCCGAGCGAGATCCTGATCCTCGCCGACGCCTCGGCCGACCCCGAGCTCGTCGCCGCCGATCTAATCAGCCAGGCGGAGCACGACCGTGAGGCGTGCGCGATCGTCGTGACCCACGCGCCGGACCTGGCCGACGCAGTGGACGCTGCGCTGGCCCGCCAGCTACAGGACCTGCCTCGGGCAGACATCGCCATCGAGTCCTTGAGCACGCACGGGGCGGCCGTCGTCGTAGGCAGCCTCTCGGACATGATCGCGGCGGCCAACGACTACGCGCCCGAGCACCTCGAGCTGCTGCTCGCCACGCCCGAGCCGATCGCGGCGGCCCTGACCAGCGCCGGTGCGATCTTCGTCGGCGCCTGGACACCCGAGGCTGCCGGGGACTACACCGCCGGCCCCTCGCACGTCCTGCCCACCGCTGGTGCGGCGCGTTTCGGCTCCCCCGTCGGCGTCTGGGATTTCATGAAGTACACCAGCGTGCTCCATCTCGATCGCACCGCGCTCGCCGAGCAGGCCACCGCCATCACCACGCTCGCTCGCGCCGAGGGACTCGAAGGCCACGCGCGCGCCGTCGAGTGGCGGCTGAAGGGAGACGACGCGTGAGCTGGACTCGCCACCTCAGACCCCAGCTCGCCGACCTCGTCGCCTACGACGTCCCGCCGGCGGACGCGAGTTTCGCCCGCATGCACGCCAACGAGTGCGCCGAGCCCTGGCCGGAACATGTCATGGACGCCGTCGCCGAGGCGGTGCGCGGCGTCGAGCTCGGGCGCTACCCCGACACCTCCGGACGAGGGCTACGGGCGTTGTTGGGCGAGCGGCTCGGATGCGAGGCGTCGCGCATCGTGCTCGGCAACGGGAGCGACGAGATCATCTCCACCCTGATCACCACGCTCAGCGGCGGTGGCGGCCACCTGGTCATCCCCACGCCGACCTTCGTCATGTATCGGCACAGCGCGAGCGTCGTGGGCATGCCGGTCACCGAGGTCCCCACGACGGCGCGCTTCGAACTCGATGTCGACGCCATGGCAGACGCGCTGCCCGGCGCAGCGCTGTGTTTCCTCGCCCGCCCCAACAACCCGACGGGCAACCTTTGGGACGCCGCCACGATTGCCGCGCTGGCCGCTCGTTTCTCGGAAACCGTGTTCGTGATCGACGAGGCCTACGCGGCCTATGCTCCGGACGCGTCCATGTGGAGCCCCACCCTCCCGGACAACGTGGTGTACATGAACACGCTGTCCAAGGTCGGCGGCGCCGCGCTTCGCTTGGGCTACTGCGTGGCCGCGCCTGCGCTCGCGGCCGAGCTCGACAAGGTCCGGCACCCCTACAACATCTCGGCCACCACCCTGTGCATCGCTCAGACGCTGCTCGCTCGCTTCGGTGACGAGCAGGCCGCAATGCTCGAGCGTTCGCGAGCGGCACGGGACCGCCTGGTCGCGCTGCTGTCCAGCCTCGAAGAGGTGACCGTGTATCCCTCGGCGTCCAACCTGGTGCTCGCGCGACTGCACCCCCCCGAGCGCGCAGCGGCGCTCGTCGCCCATCTCCGCGAGCATCACGTACTCATCAAGGACGTCTCGAAAACGCCCGCGCTGCGTGGGTGCGTGCGCGCGAGCGTGGGGACCTCCGAAGAGCTCGACCGACTCGAGGCCGGCCTCGCCTCCTTCAGCCGATCGACATGATGTAGAAGACGCCGGCGAGGAAGGCCCCGACCACCAGCGCGAGCGCGATCTTTCCGCCCGCGCCCCACGCGTTGCTCTCGTACTCATCGTCGAGCACGGACACCGGGGAGGCGAAGTCGGCGACCGCAGGCGATGCGCCGACGGCCGTGCCGAACGGGCTCGACGGGTCGGTCTCGACGGGAGGTGCCGACGGCTGCCCGGGCAGCGCGAACGGATCATCGCCGAGCACGTCCGGCGAGACGGGGGCCGGCTCGGGAGGTACGGCGTCCTGCGCCGACGAGCCTTGGACCTTGCCCGTGGGTGGACTCAGGCCATCCATCCACACGGGACCGAGCGGATTGCCATCCTCGGGTGAAGCCTCCGGCGCCGAGGCGGCCACGGGCTCGGGTGTCGGCTCAGGCTCCGTCTGGGGTTCTGGCTCCGCGACCGGTTCCGGTTCCGGTTCCGGTTCCGGTTCCGGTTCCGGCTCAGGCTCAGGTTCGGGCTCGGGCTCCGGTTCGGGCTCCGGCTCCGGTTCGGCCTGATCGGACGAGGGGACCGGCGTTGCCGTCGGCGCAGCCTCGTCGGCTTCGCTCGCGTCCTGACCGGCGAGCGCGGCGAGTTGCTCGCGCACCACCTCGGGCGAGTAGATCGCCGTCGACGGCTCGTCGTCCCAGTCGCTGTCCGCGTCGCCCGCCTCGGGCTCGGGTTTCGCGACGGGCTCGGGCTCCGGCTCCGGCTCCGGCTCGGGGAGCGCACGAATCGACTCTTCGAGTCCTTCGATCTCGTCCTCGATACGCTCGAGCGTCCGGGCTAGCCGAATGGAGACCTTCGGGTCGGTCGCGGTGTCCATAGCCAACGCGTACTGGTCCCGTTGGCGCTCGAGCGCCTCGAGTTCCTCGCGAAGGAGACCCGCCATCTTGGCGTCGGAGTTCGTGCTCTCGGTCATCTCGAGCCGCGCACATGGTCGCACCGAACGCACCCGAACCCCAAACAAGGCGACGTTTCATCGAGCCAAGCGCACATCACGCGCTTTTTCCGGGCCCTCAGCGGCTTTTTTTTGGGCCTCCGTTACACGTGATACGCGAATGCGACATGGAGCTGTTGGTCTACGTGCGCAACCACGGAGGGCGGCGCGAGGGCACCAAGTACGTGGGTGCCTCCGTCGGCGATTCGCCCGGAATCGAGACGCTGGGCAGCCGTGCCCCCCTGACGTCGTCGGCGGAGTTCCGCATCGACGCCGCGGTCGAGGACCCCATCGCCGAGCTCATGGACGCGGTCGAGCAGGTGTTCGCGATGCTCGGCGGCTCTGGCCGCCCGGTCTACGTCACGCGGCCCCACAGCGCGATTCGCGTGCAGGTCGAGCCCGGGTTCGACACGCCGACCGAGGTGGCGCGCGACCTCGCCGAGATGCTCGCGATGTGCAGTCCGAAGGTGTCGGCGCGTCCCCGCATCGCCTCCCCCGCACACGCGGCCGCGCTATGAACCGACACGGGTGGCTGCTGGCGCTTCTCACCGCCTGCGCGCCTGCCACCTCGCAGGCCCCGTCGGCGCCCGAGGGTGCCAGCCTGGTCGTCACGCTCGAGCCGTCCCACGACGTGCCCACAGGCGTCCGCATGGAGGTCTCGAACCCCAACGCGGGTGCGGTGTCGTTCTGTCCCTACCAGACACCCTTCGAGGGCGCGATGGACGACATCTTCGAGGTGCGGACCCCCGATGGCGTAGAGCTGCCGTTCCGTGGCCCCATCCTCGAGCGAGCCGCGTGTGAGCCCGACGAGTGGTTCCCGGTCCAACCCGGCCGCTTCCACACCGCCGAGGCCGACCTCACCCACGGCTACCCCGTCCAGCCCGGCCAAGTCTACATGGTCCGCTACCGCGGCTCAGCCGTCGCCGGCCTCCCTCCCTCCGACTGGCTCGACATCACCATCGAGTGAAATCAGAGCCTCCGCCCACCACCGCGACAGCGAACACGCTGGAGGAGCAAAGCGACGAGCAAGGGCGCCCCGCGCCCTTTCTTGGAGGGAGAGCGCAGGGGCCTTCGCCCCCGCAGCGAGGGAACCGAGAGGTTCCCCAAGAAACAACATCGCTCAGAACCTGTACTCGGCGACGAGCGGTAGGACCTCGATGCCGAGGAGGAACTCGCCGCTGTTGTCCGGGCTGCCGCCCTCGGGCACGTCGCGATGGATCAAGAAGCCGATCGGAAGGTTGATGTCTGCACCAACGCCGAACTCGGCGAAGAGGAAGACGCGGACGCCACCGCCGGGTTTGAGGTTGAGCGTCCATGAGCGGGTGCGCGTCTGCTGACGATTGCCATCGCCGCCGCCCACTTTGGGCAGCGCGAAGTAGCTCCAGCCGATCGACCCTCGCAGAAACGGCACGAGCCAGGGCCGCTCCTGCAGGAAGAACTTGTAGGTGTAGCCGCCGTAGATGTCGACGCCGACGACGCCGCCCTTGCCGCACACGCCGCTGCTCGCAGTCAGCCCGCAGTCGTTCATACGGAAGTTCTGAAACCCGGCGCGGTCGAACACGAGGGCCGTCCCGATGTGTGCCCAGTGTGACCGCCGGATCTGCCGGTCGTACTGGAACGCGAATCGAGCCTTGGGCAGGTAGCCCAAGATGCCGAACTGCAGCGGAAGCTGCGCCGAGATGGCGTTGCCTCCATAGACCAGCTCGGGCCATTCGAAGCCGCTCCCGTTGCCCTTGGCACCACCGCTGGTGCTGATCGAGCCGCCCGCCGAAGGAGCGGCCTGCGCTAGCGACGGCGCCGCCAAGAGGCAGAACAGGAGAGAGGCGAGGGTGGCGAACGTGCGAAGCACCGACATGCCGCGGCCGAGGTTAGCAGAGCCGCGCCGCCTCGCCTGCAAACCCGTCACGGGGACGTGAGCTAGGCCCCAGCAGCGGATCGGCCGACGGGGTTTCGCTCCTGAATCGCTATGGTAGGCGTTGCTCATGCCCCGCGAAGCCACGCCTTACTTGGTCGACCTCGAGGAATTGCTCTCGGAGGACGAGCGCATCGTCTGGACGTCGGCCCGGGACTTCGGCAAGCGCCGCATCGCGCCGTCGATCGAAGCGCACTACGAGAACGGCACGTTCCCCAAGGAGCTGATCCCAGAGTTTGGCGAGATGGGATTCCTCGGAGGCTCGCTCGAGGGCTACGGGTGCGCCGGGATGAACCCGGTCGCCTACGGCCTGACCATGCTCGAGCTCGAGCGCCAAGACAGCGGGATCCGATCCTTCTGCTCCGTACAGTCGGCGCTGGTCATGTATCCGATCCACGCGTTCGGCAGCGACGCCCAAAAGGAGAAGTGGCTCCCGGGCATGGCCACCGGAGAGAAGATCGGCTGCTTCGGGCTCACCGAACCCAACGCCGGCAGCGACCCGGGCTCGATGCGCACGCACGCCAAGCAGGACGGCCCCAACGGCGACTACATCATCGACGGGCAGAAGTTCTGGATCACCAACAGCCCGCTCGCCGACGTCTGCCTGGTGTGGGCCAAGACGCTCGAACACGGCAGCGACACTCCGGTCATCCGCGGCTTTCTGGTCGAGCGCGGCATGAAGGGGCTGAGCACGCCCGAGACCAAGGGCAAGCTCTCGATGCGAGCCTCGGTCACCGGGGAGATCGTGCTGGACTCCGTCCGTGTCCCCAAGGAGAACATGCTGCCGGGGATCTCCGGCCTCAAGGGCCCGCTGTCCTGCCTCACGCAGGCCCGCTACGGCATCGGCTGGGGCGTCCTGGGCGCGGCGATGGACGTGTACGAGCGCGCGCGCAGCTACACCCTCGACCGGGTGCAGTTCGACAAGCCGCTGGCCGCGTTCCAGCTCACGCAGCAAAAACTCACCGAGCTGCACAACGAGATCGTCAAGGGCGCCCTGCTTGCGTTCCACTTTGGGCGCCTGAAGCAGGACGGCAAGCTGAACCCGCTGCAGGTCTCGATGCTCAAGCGTGACAACGTCCGCATGGCGCTCGAAGCGGCTCGAACGGCACGCTCGATGCTCGGCGGCAACGGCATCATGGGCGAGTACGGGGTCATGCGTCACCTCTGCAACCTCGAGACGGTGTTCACCTACGAGGGAACCCACGAGGTGCACACCCTCGCCATCGGCCGGGCCATCACGGGACACGCGGCCTTCGCCTGACGGTCGGTTCTGCGCGTGGAGCGCGACTGAACCCGCGCACCACTGCACAGACTGGCGGGGACAAACCCGATTGCGGGCTCGTACGATCGCACCCTCTTCGAGTAAGCTTCCTTCGTTCGTGGTCCATCCGGTCCAAAGTGTGATCGAGTCGCTGTACGCCGCCGGCCGGTGTCCGCGACTCCACGTCAACGCGCTCTTCGAAGGCGTCAGCTGCCCCGACTTCATCCGGGAGCAATGGCGCGAGCGCCTCATCATCGACCTCGACCCAAGCTATCCGCTCGACCTCACGTTCGAAGCGGATGGCCTTGGCGCCGACCTTTCCTTCGGCGGTTACGTGACCCGATGCTCGTTCCCGTACGGAGCGGTCTATGTGGTCGCCGACCGTTCGACCGGCCGCGGCATCGTGCTCGACCAGAACATGCCCGACTCGGTCAAGCGCACTCGCTACGGCCGCGCCGGCGGTGAGGGGCGCAGCTCGGCTCCATCCAAGCCCGCGCTTCGGCCGGTGGCGCCCGAGCCGGACCCCGAGACCGAAGGCGGAGTCGACGACTCGCCCACGCGCCCCGACGTCCCGCTCGAAGCCGGCGCAACCGACGGGTCGGCCCCAAGACAAAGCCAAGGCCAGGCGCCTGGCCAATCGAATGGCCAATCGGGTGGCCAAGCCCCCGACCAATCGAGTGGAGGTCCCGCCGCCAAGTCCGCGGAAGCGGCGTCCGGCGGCGAGGGCGACGGTGGCCCCGATTCCAAGCCCGAGTCGAAGGCTGACACCGAACAGGTGCAGAAGCGCCGCGCGGCGTTCAGAGTCATCGACGGCGGATCATGAAACGCGTCGGTCAAGCTGTCTTCCTGTTCGTCGCCACGCTGGTGACCCTGTGGTGGATCTTCGTGCGGGCTCCGGGGCCCGAGGAGGTCTGCGAGCACATCGTCGAGGTCACGCTCGACGAAGCCCGGTCCGCACAGATGAACCCGGAGAGCGAAGCAGCGCTGGTCTCAGGGCTCTCGCAGCGGTGCATCGAGCACAAGCTCGACAAGATCCAGCTGCGCGGTCGCGTGAAGTACGCCGAGTACGCCAAGTGCGTCATGGCGGCGCAAACCCTGCTCGACGTCGAGAGCTGCTGAGCGCCTGCACTCTCGAAGCTCGACCTACCGATCTCGGGCCCACGGCGGCGGCGCGAAGCCGGGCTCGATCTCTCGTGGAGCTTCGTAGGGCTCGACGTAGGGGTCCGCGTACGGGTCGACACGGCGCGGGATGATGCCTCGCGCCTGCAGGCCTTCGAAGCTGTCGTAGTAGAGGGTCAACAGGGCGTCGGGGCGGCGGGCCCGGCGACGCTCGAAGTCCGTCTCGTAGACGGGGCTGTAGGCGGCAGCGCCATAGCCCGTGCCCAGATGCTCTTCGGCCTCGGGCGCCATGGCGTCATCGGTCGCGCGCGCGTCGGCACCGGACCTCTCGGCGGGACCGGCGGCGGGGAACGGCTCGGGCACCGGCGGCGGGCTGCGGCGGGTCAGGGGCTTGGGTTTCGACTTCGATCGTTTCTCCTCGAAGAGCGCCACACCGATGACCCCGGCGTTGTCGGGCGTGCCACGGCGTGCGCTGTAGCTGTCGTAGACGGACGAGAAGTAGAACGAGGCGACCTCGTCGAGCGATCGGCGATAGCCGTCGATGACGATCGACTCGTAGGGGCCCAAGATGTAGCCCCGCTGCTTGGCAGGTCGACCCGGTGCGCCGCTGACGACGTCACGCCCATCGACGGTGACCACCGCCTCGAAGCGCTCGGGCGTATGGTTGGTGAGCCGTAGCGCGTACTCCCCACCGGCGTGGCCTTCGACGAACAGGGCATCGCCGAGCGCGTAGGTCGGCAGCGCCGAGCCCTCGCGGGACTCGACGACGATCGACACGGGGCTGGCTTCGACCGAGCGGCCCGGGGGATCGTACGCCGGCGCATAGTCGCCGGAGGTGGTCGCGCATGCACCCAGGAGCGCGGCAAGGAGCAGCAAGGAAGCTCGTTTGGCGGCCATCACGAGCCGGAACGCCTGCGGAGCCCGGACCCTTACAGCGAGGATTCCGTGTTGGCCAACCCCGCGAAATTCTGGCAAGAAGCGCCTGTTCATGCCTCGCTGGATCGAGCGCCGCGGGTTCACGCTCTGCCCACCCCAGCACGCCGGCCATTTCGTACGGCTGTCGCTGATGGAGCGGGTCGGCCTCGTGGGGGGCATGTTCAACGTCCGCGAAGCCCGGGCCCGCGCCGAGAACGAGGGGGAGGCCCCGCAGCTGCTCTCGGGCGGTCGCGCGCTCAGCTGGCGCTGGCTCCGAGATTCCGAGGCGACGCGGCTTCTCGACGAACGCTTGGGGACGCTCCAGACGATGGGGTACACCCTCGTGGGGTCTCAGATGGGTACGCGCGGACGTTGGGATTGGCTGTACGACTTGGTGCATCGGCGGCTCGCCGAGCCCGACGCCGCCCCCGGGCGTGCTCGAAGCCCCGGCGACGCGCTGCGTGACGCCCTTTCCACGCTCGGCCTCAGTCCCGACGAAGTGCTCGAGGGCGTGGCGGCGGTGATGGGGATCAGCGTGGACGCGCTGCGCGAACCGGACGCCCGCATCGCCCGAGACACGAACCCCGAGCAGGTCGCGGTGCTGCTCCCGTTCTTGATCCGACACGAGCGACCCGAGGTGCGCGCCGTGGGTCGACGATGGTTCGCATGTCCCCGCGTCCTCTACCAGCTCCCGCCCGACACCATCGCCGGTTGGCTCGAGTCAGACGCCGAGGTCGCGCGCACGCTCGCCCCTGCCCTCGACGACGAAGGCCCTGCCCTGCTCGGCCCCCAGCGGCTCCTCCGGCTCAGCCGCACGGCACAGCCAGGCGCTCGCGAAGCCGCCGAACGCTGGGCCTCGCGTCTGGGATAGTCGGCCGGCCCGCGGGGCCGTCTTCGAGTACTCTGCACGCGTCGCCGTGCCCCTCGCTCCAGCAGAAGTCATGCTCGAGGACCGCAAGTCGGTGGCGGAGTTTCTCGGCGCGCGGCTCGAGGCGGCCCACTCCCGGCCCTCCCGCAACGTGCTGCACGATCTGGTCGTCGCCGTGAAGGTCGGCCACCGCCGCGCCCAGCGAGCGCTCAGCCTGGTGTTCGACGGCACAGAGGACGCCCAGCTCAAACGCAGCATCCTGCGACGCTACGCGATCCTCGACCGTTCGCTGGAGCAGGTCGAGGGCGGCCTCGGCGAGATGGGCCTCGCGGAGTTCCTCGACATGACGCAGAGCGTGGTCGAGTCGATCGACGGCGGGTTTCAGTTCGCGTTCTCACACATCGACGACGTGCGCAGCAATCAGCCCACGGTCGACAGCGACGAGGACACGCGGCCCGTGCAACACCGCGACCCCGAGGGCACCTCCACGGGCGCATGGTTTCCACCGGCGCCCTTCGATGAGGAAGAGACGACCGCCCGGTTCCGGATCCAGGGCAACACCAAGCGCGGCTACTAAGGCGTTCAGGTGGGCACAAATGCGACATATTTGGTCGCAGCGTCGAGAAGGTCTAACGAGGAAGCACGATGCTGTCGCTGCTGCTCGCCTGTATCACGGCTCTCAACTCCGCCGCTCAGACCGAGGCGCCACCGCCCACCTCGGTGCACCTGCGCACGATCGCATGGTCGGTCTTCGGGGTGGAGCAGTCCGTGCGCGTTGCGTCCAACGACCAGCGCCCATGGGAGCTGGCGCTCGAGTCACAGCCGGACATCTGGCTGCGGAGCATCGTCGGCCCGTTCTTCAGCACCGTCGAGTTTCAAGACGCGAACGCGGCCGGCGAGCACCACACCGCGCACATCGTCACGCGCATCGACGGCGACGTCGACTTCGACCTCGTCAACTGGCTCGACGCCTCGGACCAGGCCGGCCCGGTGCTCTCTCAGCTCCTCACGGCGCCGCGGTGTTCGATGGAAGGCACGTGCGAACCCAACGAGACGCCGTGGCCCGAGCACCCGCACTGCCCATCGGCAGCGAGCATTGCGGAGTGGGACGGCGGGCTGCTCGAGCTCTCGCGCATGCTCGTAGCGACCGAGTGCTTCACGGATACCGGCGTTGGAATTCAAGCCGACTCGTTTTGGATCGACGACTGGAAGAACGGCACCGTCACGCTCGCGGTGCAACGCGAGCAGTGCATCGACACAACCGTCGCGTGCCATGGAGAGGTCTCCTTCGTCACCATGACGCCGCCCAAGGCGTGGCGTCCATGGCTCGACGAAGCCGTCAAACACCGCGGCCACCTCGCTCGGCTCGCGCCCGAGGACATGACACCCCGGCCCGAGCCTCAGCCCGAAGCACAGGGCCTGCCGTCGCTGTAGGCGCGCACCGACGGCACCTCTAGAACTCGACGTTCACGCAGACCTGGGTCGCCGAGCCGACGTCCTCTGCCGCGCCGTCTTGGAACGAAAACGTCCATGCACCGGCCGCGTCGAGCCCGTCGAACGCGGACAAGGGCTGCACGGGCAGAGTCGGTGCGCCACTGGTCGGCGACGCGCAGTTCATGGCGGCCCCCCCGTCATCGAACACCAGGCTGATGTCCTCCTCGGAGGTGCACGCCTGGTCGAAGAGCGAGACGGTGGTGCCGCCGTGTTCTACGTCGACGCTCAGGTCGCCGATCCACGTGTGCGTGATGTCGACGGCGACCGTGACGTCGCTGATTTCGCCGCCGGCCGGTACGTTGACCACCGTCGTGACCGCAGCACCGTTGTCGGGGATTGCGAGGTTGATGTTCTCGCAGACGGACACCGGCTCGCCCCCCATCACCGTGCACCCGCTCGTGTCGAACGCGCACGCGGCATCGCATGAGAGCTCGCCGCCGACGAAGTCGCCGACGTCTGCGCATTCCGTGGCACCGAGGTCGTCGGTGTCGCAGGACTCGCCACGCTCGAGCACCCCATTGCCACACTCGCTGCCCGCACCTCCGCTGCTGGAATCCCCGCGACCGCTGAGGCCGGTCCAGCCTCCCGAGCTCGACGACCCGGCGCCGCCCGACGTCGAGTCCTCATCTGCGCCGGTCGAGGGCAGCGGTCCCGACTCGCTGACCGAGCTGTCGGTGGTCCCGCCGGGGGCGGTCGGGTTCACGCTCACGCCGGTGGTCAGCGACCCGGTGGTTCCCGAGCCACCCGAGCCCTCGGCGACCGACTGCGACTCCCCGAACGGGGCGCTGTCGTCGAGGTCTCCCACCGAACACGCTAAGCACGAGGCCCCAATCCACCCGAGGCAAACCCATCGACCCACCATCCGAGGATGATACGGCGAGAGGCATACCCGAGGTCAACGACGCACGTGTGCAGCGGGGTCGGGCAAACACTCAGGCGAAGAGGTCGGCCTCGCCGTTGCTCCACACCAGCAACGTGGTGGGGAGCGCCGACAACAAGGGATCCATGTTCGCCAAGTACCCCGGGAAGTCCTCGAGGTCGGAGGAGCTCAGGCCGAGCATCACCAAGTCGGCGACGCCAGCGGACTGTTCGGGGATGAACCGTGCCGGCTGCTCCTCGGTGTGGAAAACGTGCACATCGGCCTCGATACGCGCGTTGGTGAGCAACCGGTCGAGGTGCTCGCGCGCTTCGGCTTCGGCCGAGGCCTCGGGCACGGCGCGAAAGATCCGAATCTTCGCGGTTCGCCAGGCTCGGTCTTGCTTCATCAGGTAGGCGAGCAGCGCCATCAAGCTGCCGTTGCGAGATCCTCGCCACCACAGGTCGATCACCCGCTGTGGCTTCTCGAGGGCGAGTTCACCGGGCTTGAGCAGGACCGTGTTGTAGTCGAACGCGCGGAGGATCGACGCTGTCCCCCGGAAGCGCTCCCGCGCTTCGACATCGAGCGCGTCGGGGATGCTCACCAGCAGAGTGTTGGGGCGCAGGCCCGACATCGCATAGCTCTGCAAGAAGGTGGCGAAGCCGTCATTGTAGTCGTCGACGACGACCACCTCGCCGAACGCCACCATGTCGAGGGCTTCGAAGTGTCGGGTCAGCTCGTCGCGTCGACGCTTTCGGTAGGCGAGCCGCTCGTGAATGTCTTCGGTAGAGGTGTGGATCTCGGCGACGGTGTAGAGGCCACGTCGCGCCTCGAGCCAGCTGCCCATCTGCACCAAGCGGCGCTCGCGGAGCGGGTCGGGGCTGACCACCGCGAGAATGGGGCGCCAGTTCTTCGGGTGAAACTTCGCCGTCTCGAGGTAGAGCAGGTTGTTGCGGGTGCTCTGGAAGATGTAGCCGGCCTTCGCGTCCCCCCAGTTGGTCTTGATGTCCCGCTTCTTCAAATAGAAGTAGATGACGCCCGTGATCGCGATCGCGACCATCGCGTAGCGCTGGTTGACCTCGAACATCGCGACGACGCACGCGACCGCGCCGGCCAGTCCGGTCCACCAGTGAAACCACCGGAAGCGCGGCCTGAAGCTCGGGTTGCCGCTACGGCTCTCGACGAACGCCGAGAGGTTGATCATCCCGTAGGCGATCAGGAAGAACATCGAGATGATCTCGGCGACGGCGTTGAGGTCGCCGGCCCAGATGACCCCCACCGCGATGACGAGGCTCAGCACGGTGGCGCGTCGCGGCTCGTTCGCGGGGCCGGAGCCCTTGCCGAAGAACTCGAACGACTTCATCAGCTTGTCCTGCCCCATCGCCTGAAGGATGCGAGGCGCGCCGAGGAAGCTACCCAGCGCCGAGCTGAGGGTGGCCGCAAATACGCCCAGTACGATGAGCGGCCCGAAGATGCTCATCGTCTGGAGGGCGCCGAACGGGTCGGCCTTGAGGTCTGCGCGTGGGGTACCGCCGGCGACCAAGAAGATCTGCACGGCATAGACCGCTGCGGTGAAGAAGATCGCGATGAGCGTGCCCGAGGGGATCGACTTGCCCGCGTCCTTGAGGTCGCCCGACATGTTGGCGCCCGCGGTGATGCCCGTGGCAGCCGGGAAGAAGATTGCGAACATCACCATGAAGGTGAGCGTCTTGCCCTGGTCGGGTTCGGCGGGCGTGTAGTCGCCCGTCATGTTGGCCGCGAGCAAATCCGGGTCGAAGTTGATGACCCCGCCGATGAGGAAGGCGAGCACGGCCAGCAGCAGCACGGCCAGCACGCCGTACTGAGCGCTCATCGCCACGTCCGCGCCTTTGAACGTCAGGAAGAAGAGGCCGCCGACCACCAGCGTGGAGACGATCTCGGGGACGTGGGCTGCCTCGAGCGAGGCCACCATGTCGGCAGAGGCGAGCGAGGCGACCACGTCGAAGCCGGCCTCGGTGAAGCCGATCGTGTAGAACGCGATGCTGACCGCCTGGGCGACGAACAGCGTGATGCCGATGCTGCCGCCGAAGTCGGGCCCCAGCACCCGCGAGATCATGAAGTAGACCCCGCCGACGCGGACGTCGAGGTTGGTCGCGATCGCCGAGAGGCTCAGGGTGGTGAGCGTGGTGATGAGCTTGGCGATGGCCAGGATGACCAGTGCCGACACGAGCCCCGAGTACCCGACGACGTACCCGGTCCTCATGAACATGATGACGCCGAGGATCGTGAGCACGACCGGCGTGAACACGCCCTTGAAGGTTCCGAACTGGTTGGTGCCGTCTCCTCCGCCCTCCGCCGCGACCGCTTCGTAGCTCGGCGGCCCCGGAGGTGGCGGGGCAGCAGGCTGCCCTGGCGCCCCGGGATGCGGGGGCTGGGGCACCGGCGGATGCGCGGTTTGGGTGACTTGTGGCTGGGGAGGTTGAGCGGCCGGGGCGTGCGCGACCGGAGGTCGAGCGACCGGCGGCGCAGGCACGTGCGCGTGTCCGGGCGGCGGGGCCGGGATGTGTGCCGTCCCCGGCATCACCCCAGGCACAGGCGCTCCGCTCTGCGGCGGAGCGGTCGTCGGCGGAGGCACGGTCGGCTGGGACGAAGGCGGCCCGAGCGGAGGGGGAGCCGCGCCTCCTTGGGAAGGGTCGCGCTGAGTCACAACAACTCGGAGCGCGATGATACCCCGCGGGCGATCCTGAGCAAGCCGACGCTGCGCTCAGCGTCGGCGGTAGATCTGTAGTGAGCCCGAGGCGCTCTCCAAGACCCATTCGCCGGACGCGACGGCCGCTCGCAGGTCGGCCTTGTGCTCCCTCCGCAGGTCCCCCGCGAACACGACCATCACGTCCACGGGCTCGTCGGTGGGGTACGCATACACGTGAGGCCGGGTGGCGACATGCGGGCCGACCCGACCGGTCGCTGCGATCGCCGCATCCTGAGGGATCGCGTCGAGGTGCGCCTCGAGCCAAGCGAGGCGGTCGAGCCCGCCTCGAGAGATCTCGCGCCGCGGCGCTCGAAAGCCGGCCCGAAAGACATCGTTGTCGTGCAACCCGCCGTAGGTCAACGACGTCAGCATCGACGCCGTGACGATCGCCGCGAGGATGGCGGCCCGCCGGAGCCGCAACGGAGCCGCGCTCCATCGCATCGCCGCGAGCCGGGACACGCCCGAGGGCGCCCACGCCAGCACGACCGGGTAGAGCATCGAGGTATAGTGAAAGAACGGGTTGTAGACGTGGCGACTCGTCGCGAGCAGCGAGAACGCGACGGCGAGCGCGAGCATCGGCCACGCCCGGCGCGTGAGAGCCGCGAGGCCAAGCACGCTCACCGATTGCACGCCGATGTAGACCACCTTGGAGTACGTCAGCGCGTAGCCCAGGATGAACGCGGGGTCGAAGAGTACGGCCATCACCATGCCGGGCAGTCCCCCACCGCCGCGGCTCGCGATGTCGGCGTATCGCGCTACGTGGCTCGAGGTCTGGCCCATCACCGCGTTGAGCACCAGCAAGAACGCGACCGATGCCGCAGCAAGACCCACCGCGCGTGGGATTCGGCCGCCGATCGCCACGCAGACCGCGTAGGCGATGAGCACGAACGCCATCTCTTCGCGGAGCATCAGCAAGCCCGCCGCGCTCAGGACGAACATCGGATGGAGCCGCCGCCGATCGCCGTACAGGATGAGGGTCATGAGCAGCGGCGCCGCGAAGCTGAGCGGGTGAAAGTCCCACAGCGCGTTGGCGTGCACCGACGGATGCAGCAGGTACGCCAGCGCAAAGGTGAGGCCCCCATGCACACCCACGTGTCGTCTGGCGAGCACGTACAGCGGCACGGCCCCCGCGCAGATCCACAGGGACTGCAGTGCGAGCAGGGCAAATGGGGGCAGCCCCAGACGCGGCACCAACGCCAGCGGCACCAACGCCAGCGAGACGTGCTCGTCGAGGATCGACCCCGTGGGAACGAGCGTGCAGACAAACAGGTCCCCGCGCGACGTGTTCCAGATCGCATTGACGAACAGGCCGAAGTCGTAGGTGTTGGTCTGGAGCGAGGCGTGGCGGATCCACGCGATCCGTGCGAGCCAGACCCCGACGAACGCGGCTGCCCCCACGACCCCCAGAAGGTGGACTCGATGTCGCCGCCGAGGCGAAGGGTCACGGCCTCGAAGCCTCGACGCGCCGACCATGATCGACCAGCCGGCGATCGCCGCGAGGATCAGCCCGCCGCGCGTCGACGCGACTTCGGGGTCGAGCAGCAGCCCGACGATCGGTGCGCCGAGCAGCGGGAGCGCACGCAGGTTGATCCGCCGCAGCGCGCCGGCCTTGTCGGCGGCCCGTCGCAGCGCCCCCCCGTAGCCAAGCCCGACGACGAGCACGCTGGCGAGAGCGAATCGCAACACCGTTCCCGCGTCGTCGACCCAGGTCGCTCCGCGCAGCTGGGCGATCGCAACGCCGGGCATCACCCCGATCGCCAGCGCCAGCGCGCTGTGCATCGCGTGCTCGACCGTCGACGATGACGCGCGCGCTCCCACGGTCAGCTGAGCAGGACGTACAGCAGCGCGATGGCGGCCGCGATGGCGAGAGAGACGACGATGGGAGCGCTCGATCCCTGCGTGGGCGCGAGATCGACCGCCGGCGCGACGACGATGGCGTCATCGGCCAACGACACGGTGAGGTAGAGGTCGCCCGAGCCCTCGGTGCCACGTCCCCCCGCACCACGAAGCCTCAGCGTCGCCCCGTCGGGGAAGTCCGCCGGCAGACGGAGGGTCACCGCGTCCTCGGGCTCGCCTGGCTGCGGCGTCCGAAGGACGTCCTCCCCCTCGTGAGGCAGCGCCGCCGGGAGCGGTACGCAGACCCCGTCGGCTGCACCGAGTCCCGCGCGCGGAACCTCGACCGTCGCGCGCAGATCGGGTCCGCGGCCTTCGCCGGCCGGCGCGTCGTCGTAGATGCTGCCGATGTTGCCCATGGGCTCACGCAGGTGGCGTCGTGCCCTCGGCCTTCGCCCCGAACTTGTCGATGCACCCGCGCAGCAGCTCGGGGAGCTCCTTCTTGAGGTCCTCCGGCGCGTTGTCGAGCGCGTTGGCCTGACACGCCGCGACCTCGATGCTGCCCTGCTTCGTGCACTGGGCGACGGTCATGGGGATCTGCGTCCCCTTGGCCTGGTTCCACTTCTCGACCGTCTCCCCCTCGAACATGCGGTTCATGAAGCCGTCGTGAGCCTCGCCCACCGCCTTGCACGCCTTGTCGAGCTTCTTGGGCAGCGTCTCGGGGAGCGTCAGCGCTGCGTCGATGGCGGCCTTCTTCTTGGCCTCTGCTTCCTCTTTGGCCTTGGCCTCGGCCTCGCGCTTCTTGCGGAGAGCTTCGACGGCCTTCTTGCGCTCGTCGTCTTCACTCGCCTTGGCGTCCGCGGCTGCGTTCGCTTTGGGTTTGGCGCCGCCGCTGTCGCAGGCGAAGGAGCTGGAGCACAAGGTCACGGCGAGGACGAGAGCAGACGTACGCATGATGATCCGTGGGGCGGAGCATGGCATGGCACGGCCGCGCCGGTCTACGCGCGAGCGAAGCCGTCGCGAAGCGCGGCCCCCACTTCGCGCATCGCCGCGGCTGCGGAGGGCACGGCGCCCGTCATGTGAATGAAGCCGTGCACCTGCGCGCCGAAGCAGCGGTAGGTCGCGCGGACCCCCGCCGCTTCGAGCGTTTCTGCGTAGGCGCGCCCCTCGTCGCGCAGCGGGTCGAACCCCGCGGTCGCAACGTACGCTGGCGCCACCCCCTCGTGCGCCGGGGCGCGAAGCACCGAGAATCGAGGGTCGGCAGCATCGGCGTCGCGCAGGTACGTCCGGTGGAACCACTCGATGCTCTCGTCCTCGAGCAGGAAACCGTGGCCGAACGCGTCCCGCGACGCGGTCCGACCGGCAGGGTCGGTCGAGGGATAGATGAGGAGCTGAAAGCAGGGTCCATCCTCCTTCCGGGTCGCCAGCGAGACACTCGCGGCCAAGTTGCCGCCCATCGAGTCGCCCCCGACGGCGACGCGGCCGTCGCCTCCGACGGCATCGGGGTGATCGCGGACCCAACGAAACGCAGCGATGCAGTCCTCGAGCCCGCCGGGGAACGGGGTTTCGGGCGCAAGGCCGTAGTCGACCGACACGACCGCGCAGTCCGCTTCGCGGCTGAGCATACGGCACGGCACGTCGTGGGTGTCGAGGTCACCGACGACACCGCCACCTCCGTGAAAATACACCAGTACCGGGGCGTCCCCCTGCACGCCCGGAGGTACGTAGATCCGCAGCCGCACCATCCCGCGCGGGCCATCGAACTCCGTCTCGTCGACGCGCAGCACCTTGGGCGGCTCGGGGTCCATCAACATCGGAAGGCGCCGCATCTGTACACGCCCTTCTTCGACGCCGAAGTCATGGAGCGCACGGCCTCCGCTGGCTCGATGCATCACCCCCAGCGCGAACTTCACCCGGCGATCGAGTGAGTTGCCGTCGATCGAGACGTGAAGGCGAGTGCCGAGACGGTCGAGCCACGCTTGCGGCATGCGAACCAGACGTCGACCCACCGCCATCTCCAACTTCGATCGGACGTCGAGCATGTGTGAAGTGTGCCGGCGATGACGCGTCGGCGGAAGAGATCTCGAGGCGCGTCGACCGAAGTCGTTCGCGATCTTTGCGTGACGAACCCCCTTCGGATCGGCTAAGAACTACGTGGGGTCAGTACCGGGGCCCCAAGGCAACAGCCGAAAACAACTCGAGGGGGAAAGGAACGCAAGTCCCCTCCCCCCTCGGAGAGCCTGGCTCACCACCAGGCTCTTACGACCGATAGCCCGGCACACCGAATGAAGGAGCGGTGTGCCACCAACAGGGCTATCGGTCTTTTTCGGCCATCATCTGGATCATGTCGACGCAGCGCGTCGAGTAGCCCCACTCGTTGTCGTACCAACTGACGATCTTGAAGAACTGATCGTTGAGCTGAATGGCCGCGGTCGCGTCGTAGATGCTGCTGTGCGGGTCGGAGATGAAGTCCGACGACACGACCGGATCCTCGGTGTAGCCCAGCACGCCCGACATGGGGCCCTCCGCAGCGGCCTTCATCGCGGCGCTGATCTCGTCGATGCTGGTCTTCTTGTCGGTACGGAACGTCAGGTCGACGACCGAGACGTCCGCGGTCGGGACGCGGAAGGCCATGCCGGTGAGCTTGCCTTGGAGCTCGGGGATGCACAGGCCCACGGCCTTCGCCGCGCCGGTGCTCGCGGGGATGATGTTGGTGTAGGCGTTGCGACCGCCGCGGAAGTCCTTCTTCGTCGGGCCGTCCTGGGTCGGCTGCGTCGCCGTGGCCGCGTGCACCGTGGTCATCAGGCCTTCGGCCAGACCAAAGCTGTCGTTGATCACCTTCGCCACGGGAGCGAGGCAGTTGGTGGTGCACGACGCGTTGGAGAGCACGGTGTGCTTGCTGGGGTCGTACAGCTCGTGGTTGACCTTGTAGGCGAAGGTCGGGACTTCGTCGGGCGTCTTGGTGGGCGCCGAGATCAGCACGCGCTTGGCACCGGCTTGAACGTGCTTGCTGGCGTCGGCGAACTTGGTGAACAGCCCGGTGGACTCGAGCACGTAGTCGACGCCCATGTCCTTCCACGGGAGCGCCGAGGGGTCGCGCTCGCTGAGGCACTTGGTCTTGGTGTCGCCGACATTGAAGCCGTCGTCGCTGAGCTCGACCTTCTTGCTGAAGCGACCGTGGGTCGAGTCGTACTGGAGTAGGTAGGCGAGGTTGGCCGCGGGGACGAGGTCGTTGACGGCGACGACTTCGACGTCTCCGCGCTCGGCGGCGATGCGATACACGAGACGACCGATGCGTCCGAACCCGTTGATGGCAATTTTGGTGGTCATTGCTGCGTCCTTCCCTCGAGGGGGTTTGGCGCACTCCTACACCCCAGTCCACGATGGATCAACGCCGGCCCAACGGCCCTTTTCGCACTCCTACATGGGCACCACGCGCCGCGCGGCCCCGAGCCCCACGCAAACGGCTTTCCGCTAAACGATCCAAACTACAGGACATCCTGACACCATGAGGCAGTGGAGAGCAGTCACGGATCTCGCGTGGTAATCAGTGAACAGATGCCACTGGACTCGGCTCCACTCTCCGGCACCGTCTACATCCCCGATACCTCGTCGCTCGTCGAGAACCCAGACTCGCTCGACCGGCTGCTCACCGACGGCAATGTCGTCGTGTTGCTGCACCAGGTCATCGAAGAGCTGGGTCGGCTCCAGGCGAGCCGCAACAAGTCCGATGGCGTACGCGCCGCGGCACGGACGGTGATGCGCAAGATCCTCACGCTGCGCGGCGAGGGGCTGATCTCGCACGACCTGCGCGTCCTGCTGCGCTCGGGTGCGACCCCAGCTCCCGACACCGGCAGGCAAGGCACGCTGGCGTGGGAGCCCGAAGGGGACACGATGGCACCGTACGACGCGACGACGGGTGACAACCTCATCGTCGCGGGGGCGCGCCGCGTGAGCGCGCTGGCCGAGGAGTGCGCGCCGGGACGCTATTCGGTCACGGTCGTCTCCGAAGACAGCAACGTCCTGCTCAAGTGCGACGCGGTGGGGCTTCGCGGGGAGGCGCTGCGCTACGGCAAGCTCGAGCTGGAGAGCCCGAAGTCGGTCTACAAGGGCTATCTGCGCGCACAGGTCGACCCGGACGTGATGCAAGCGTTCCTGCAGAGCGGCAACCCCCACGAGCGCTCCCTTCCGTTCGACGTGCTCGACGAAGCGGTGGCCGGGCAGCTCAAGTGGAACACCGGCGTCATCCTCGAGGCGGGCGACGACGAGCTGCTGGTCCGCGCCGACATGGACGCCCGTGCCCTCGTCGACCTGCGCTACGCGCTGTACTGGGACCGCAAACGGCTGACGTACTGCCCGCGACCGATCCTCGGCATGACGCCGCGCGACCCACTGCAGTGCTTCGCGATGGAGTTCATGCTCGACCCCGCGGTGCAGCTGGTCGTACTCGACGGCCCAGCCGGATCGGGCAAGACGCGGCTGATGGTCGCCGCAGCGCTGTATCAGCTCCTCGGCCAGCCCACGTCGATGCGGTTCTCCCGCAACTCCTCGCTGGCCCACACCAACCGCTTCGAGAACGGCCTGTTCCTGCTGCGCCCCGAGCACCCCTCGAGCAACTACGAGCTCGGGTACCTCCCCGGCGACTTCAACGAGAAGGTCTCCCCGTGGCTGGAGCCCTTCATGCAGCACATGCGGGCACTCAGTGCGATCAACGAGCACGACTTCATGGCCGAGCTCGAGCACCGCAAGATGATGCACATGCTCTCGACCTCGCTGCTGCGCGGCCTCGACATCGAGAGCTCGATCGTCCTGGTCGACGAGCTGCAAAACGGCGACCGCCACCTCGCCAAGACCTTGATGAGCCGCTTCTGCGAGACCTCGAAGGTCGTCCTCGTGGGCTGCCTCGACCCGGTACAGATCGACAACCCCTACGTCGACTGGCGCTCCAACGCGCTCACCCGCGTGAAGCAGACCTACAAGGGCTTCGGATCGGTCGTCGCGCAGATCAGCCTCGAGAACAACTACCGCGGGCCGATCTCCAAGAAAGCCGACGAGCTGTAGTAGTTGGGGAAACCTCTCGGTTTCCCGTCCTCCGCGGGCGAAGCCCGCTGCGGCCTCCCTGACTTTGTTCCTTGGGGAAACCTCTCGGTTTCCCGTCCTCCGCGGGCAAAGCCCGCTGCGGCCTCCCTTCCAAGGTCGGCCGCGGCGCGGCCTCGCCTTCGGTGCACTCGGGGGGCCTCCCTGCCAAGGTCGGCCGCGGCGCGGCCTCGCCTTCGCTGCACTCGGGAGCCTCCCTTCCAAGGTCGGCTGCGGGGCGGCCTCGCCTTGGCTGCTTCGTGGGTGCTACATTGGAGATTGCGAGGCGCCGGGATGATTGGAGACGAGCCGACCACGGTTCGGGCGAACGCGCCCGCGCCCAGTCGACCCAACAACGCACCGTTGCTGCCGGGTCCAGAGCCCGACGCGCGCGCGCGGATGCACGCCCTGACGCTGTGTTGTGCCGAGAGCGTCGAGCCGATCGTTCAAGAGGTCGCGCGGGCGCTCGGCGGCCTGGGCTTTCGGACCGAAGTCGTCACCGGATCCGATGCGAGGTCTGCGATCCTCGACCGCGGGCGCGCGCACGACCAGCCGACCATCTTCGTCGTGTGCGTGCAGGGGGCGCTCAAGGACACGGTCGTCGGCCCGCTGCGACAGGCGCTCGCGACCCACGGCGGCCCCGACGAGCACCTGTTCGTGGCGGTCCTCGACTTGAGCCTGCCGCTGTCGATGGTGGGGCAGATTCGACGGTTCGCCGAGGCGCTCGAGCGCATGCCGGACGCCAAGCGCCCCGACCCCGTGCAGGAGCGTCGGCAGTGGCGTGAGCACTCGAGCAGCCGAGTCATCGACGAGGGCGAGACGAACTCGTACCGCGCCGTGAAACGGGACGAGGTTCGCAAGCGTCGCACCGCCACCGCACCACCGCCCATTCGGGCGCCCAAACGCGTTGCCCGCATCCAACCCACGCGGAAATACCGCGCCGTCACCGGACCGGCCCCGGTCGTGCCTGCAGGGCCGAGGGGCCCTGCCGCGGCCGCATCCGACGAGTTCGACGACCAACCGACCGTCGCGCGAACGCTGCGCGGAGACGCACCGAGGACGAAGCGCAAGCGCGTCCGCGTCCCCGGCCTCGAGACCCGTACCGTGGCCGAGCCAGGGTTCACCGAGCGGGCGCCAGCGGCCAACTTCGGCGCATCGATCGCCGAGCGACCCCGGCGCTCGTGGCTGCCTCTCGCCCTCGGCCTGCTGTTGTTGATCGGCGGAGCCGGATTCGCGAGCTACACGCTTGGCGCCTACGATGGTTTTCTGCCCGAGCACCTGCGCGCACGCGCGGCCGCCTCCGACGAGCGTGAGCCCGAGGTCGCATCCGCGAAGCTCGAGCCGGCGTCGGACGCCGAACCAGAGCCCGAGCCGGAACTCGAGCCGCAGCCGGAAGCCGAGCCGGAGCTAGAAGCCGAGCCAGAGCCAGAACCAGAAGCCGAGCCAGAGCCAGAGCCGAAGGCCGACCCCCCCGAAGTCGCGCCAGAGCCAGAAGCCGAGCCAGAAGCCGAGCCAGAGCCAGAGCCAGAGCCAGAGCCAGAGCCAGAGCCAGAGCCAGAGCCAGAGCCGCTCGAGTCCGCCAAGCCTGGGCTCGAGCCCGCGTCCAACCCAAAGGTCGAAGCGAGGCTCGCCGACGCGATCGCCCGACGGGACGTCAAGGTCTCCAACAAGTACTACGTCGCCAACGCCGCGGCCGCCTCCGCCCGCTGGGAGGGCGCACGTCAGGCATGCCGCGAGCTCGAGATCGACGCGGTCGACGACTGGCGCCTGCCGCATCGGCGCGAACTACAGCTACTCGGTGCGATCGGCATGCTCGGCAAGGGCTCGTTCTGGTCGCGCACGGTCGACCTCGACGACCCCGACTTCGCCTACGTGTACGAACGCTCGGGCCGTCAGCTCTCCTCATGGGAGAAGACCGAGCGCGCCGCCGTCGTCTGCATCCGGAAGCGGTAGCGCTAGCCACCGCGCAGCTTCGTCCAATA
The DNA here is from genome assembly GCA_024742475.1 of bacterium. Lineage (GTDB taxonomy): Bacteria > Myxococcota_A > Polyangia > Nannocystales > Nannocystaceae > CAJXVA01. The sequence continues at coordinate 85,990 of JANSYI010000026.1, forward strand.
CCGATGCAGGACGGGCGTGATCGCGAACGTGGCGGCGATGCGGATCGGCTTGACGACCTGCGTGGGGATGTAGGCCAGCCCAACGACGCCCCAGTCCTTGACCAGATTCCACAGCCAGCCCGACTGCTCGCCGCTCGACAGCCAGCCGCCCAGATCCATCCCGGCCGACAGCACGAAGTAGAACCCAGCCCACGTCGCAAAGAAGATCGAGAACCACGTGACCAGCGCGATGGGACCGTACTCCTCGACGAACGCCATGAAGCGCTCCTTGAAGGGCTTCTTCTTGCCGGCGTCGGCCTCGCCCTCGCCAGACTCGGCGGCTTTGTCGTCGTCGCTCACGCGTTCACCACGCTGCGAAGTTTGGCAGCCAAAAGGTCGAGTGCCACCGCGTTCTGTCCCCCCTCGGGGATGATGATGTCGGCCCACCGCTTCGAAGGCTCGACGAACTGCAGCGTCATCGGCCGTACCGTCGCGTAGTACTGCTGCCGGATCTGCTCGAAGGTCCGGCCCCGCTTCTCGATGTCGCGGCGGATGCGGCGGAACACGCGGAGGTCGGCGTCGGTGTCGACGAACACCTTGATGTCGAAGAGCTCTCGCAGCTTGGGGTCGGCCAAGACCAGGATGCCCTCGACCAAGAGCACCGGTGCTGGCCCCACTGCGAGGGTCTCCTCGTGTCGTCGGTGCGTCTTGAAGTCGTACACGGGCGCGCCGATGGCCTGCCCCGCGCGCAGCTTGGTGAGGTGCTCCACCAACAGCTCGGTCTCGAGCGAGTCGGGATGGTCGAAGTTCAGCGCACACCGCTCCTCGTACGTGAGCTCGGGGCGAGGCCGGTAGTACCAGTCGTGCTGCAGCACGGACACGTGTTCGGCCACGGACTCGGCCAAGCGGCGGGCCACGGTGGTCTTTCCCGAGCCTGTGGCTCCGGCGACCCCGACGACGAGCGGTTGCATGACGTCGCGAATAACACACCGCAGCGGGGTCGCGCCCCCTTCACCCCAGAGGCTTCCGCCGCTAAGCTCACGGCCTCATGGGGCTCCTGTTCCATTTCCTGCGGCGGATTCGCAGGCAGGTGCAGACCCGCCTCGAGCTGAAGGTCGTCGGCTTCGTCGCGCTGTTTTGGACCTTTGGCAGCGTCGGGTTCTACCTGTTCGAGTCTCCCGTCAACCCGGAGCTCACGCTGGCCGACTCGCTGTGGTGGAGCGTGGTCACCATGACCACGGTCGGATACGGCGACTACTACCCGCAGACGGTCGGAGGGCGGTTCCTCATCGCCTTTCCCGCCATGATCGCTGGCGGCGGCGTGCTCGCGTACGGCCTGTCCGTCATCACCACCTATTTGATCGAAGAGAAGACGAAGGAGCTGCGGGGCATGCAGTCGTTCAACTATCGCCGGCACATCGTGCTCATCAACTTCCCCGGGGAGGCCAAGCTGGTCGAGATGATCGACGAGCTGCGGCACGACAAGCACCTCGACGACCGAGAGCTGGTCCTGCTCACCGATCAGATCGACGAGATCCCCGAGTCGCTCGCGCGCCTGCACGTGCACTTCGTCAAGGGCTCGCCGATCAACGAGGAGGCGCTCGAGCGCGCCGGTCTGGCGAAGGCGGCCGACGTCATCTTGTTCGCCCGGTCCGAGCGAGACGAGAACAGCGACTCGTTCAATCTCGGCGTGCTCGTCGCCCTGCAGTCGATCAACGACAGTCTCACCATCGTGGTCGAGTGCGTGTCTCCGCTGCACAAGGAGCTGATGCTCAAGGCCGGTGCGTCCACCGCGATCTGCGTCACGGAGCTGACGACCCAGCTGCTGGCTCAAGCCCGCGAGGGGCTGCAGATCCAGCAGCTGTTCAACGACCTCGCGTCCAACCGCACACCGCAGCAGGTCGACGCGGTCCCCCTCAAGCTGACGGGCTCGGGCAGCATGACCTTCGCCGACCTCGCCGCCGACCTCGCCCGAAAGAACGTGATGCTCATCGGCCTGCGGCGCGGCGGAGAGCAGAACATCAACCCCGGCGCGGGCTTCGAGCTGGCCGACGGCGACGACCTCTTCGTCATCTCGGCATCGCGCCCGCGCACGATCGAACGCTCGGCGGGCTGACGCTACGCTGGGTGGCTACGCCGGGTGAGGCGAAGCCTCGGGGGTGAGCATGCGGGCGAGCGCCTTGTAGGCTCGATGCGCGCGGACCCGAAGCGCGCCTGGACGCACACCGAGCTGCTCGGAAATCTCGGCCATCGGCATCCCCGAGAGCTTGTGCATCTTGACGACCTCGCGCTGGGTCGGCGGGAGCGAGTCGATCGCGGCCCGCACGCGCCGAACCTCGGCCGCCTCGCGCTCCTGCTCAATGTGAAACGCCTCGGAATCGGGCCTGTCGGCGGAGACGCCCATCCCCTCGAGCTCGCCGCGCGCCTCGAGCGTGGCGTGACGGCGGTCGCGGCGGTACTGGTGCCGCATCGAGTCGAGCGCGGCGTTGCGCGCAATGGCGAGAAACCATCCTTCGACGGCGCGGTCGCTCGCTCCGGGTCCGGCCTCGTAGCGAGCGCGGGCCTGGTGGGCTCGGAGGAAGGTCTGCTGCACGAGATCCTCGACCAGCGCCGCATCTCGGATCATCCGGCTGAGCCGGGCGCGGATTCTCGGCTGAAGACGGCGATGCAGGGAGGCGAACGCGTGCTCGTCGCCGTCGATGTAGCGCTCCATCAGCGCCTGGAGGCCCCGGGTCTCGGATCGCGTCGCGTGCGCGTGTTTACGTGTCTCGGTCATGGCGAGCCCTTCGTTGGGGAGGAGCTTGGGATCGATTCGGGCGAAGGCAAGTTGACTGGTCGGTTTAATTCGCAGGAAAAAAATCAGTTCGCCGGATTTTCCGCCAGAGCGCCATCAAGGATGGCTTCAGCGCCTTTTTCCAGCCGCTCGAACACTGTTGTGTCCCCGGTGGCCTTGGCGAGCAGAATCGACCCCTCGACGAAGGCGATCAGGCTCTCGGCCACCGCGCGGGGGTCTTCGAGCTCGAACTCGCCCGACGCGACGCCGGCTTGCAGCACGCTCTCCACCCCCGCGCGCCACTGCGTGAACACCGAGCGCAGCTTCTGGGCGATCGCCGGCTCGCGGTGGGCCATCTCGAGGGCCAGGTTTCCGATCGGACATCCGCGAATCGCGCCGTTCTTCTCCGCGCACGCTTTCATGCCCCCCGACGCACCCTTGAACATCGCTCGAAGCTTGTCCCGGGCGCTCCCGGGCGAGGCCATCATCGAGGCGACGGACGCGCGCTGACTGGCCGCGAACTGGTCGATTGTCTCGAGGACGAGCTCGAGCTTGCTCGGGAAGAAGTGATAGAAGCTGCCCTTCTTGAGGCCGGCAGCGCTGCAGATGTCCGACACGCTCACCGCCGCGTAGCCGCGGTCGTGGATGAGGTCGGTGGCCGCTCGTAGAATGCGGTCCTTGGCGTCGCTCACGCGTCCCATGGTCGGAGGCTCCCGAAGGTCGGACGTACCTTCCGACTGGTCAACTATATCCGCGAACCGCCCAGCGTCAACTGGTCAGCCGCGCTGTCACGCGCTGCTACGTTGTGGAGGTCGTGCTGGGCAAGCTCTTCCTCCTCTTCACGGTCGTCCCCGTCGTGGAGCTGTACCTGCTCATCCAGCTCGGCGGCGTCCTCGGCGCTGGCGCAACCGTCGGCATCGTCCTGACCACCGGGCTGCTCGGCGCGACGCTGGCAAAACGCGAAGGCGGACGGGTGTTCCGCGAGTGGCAGGCCTCGCTCGAACGCGGCGAGCTCCCCAAGGAGGGCCTGGTCTCCTCGCTCCTGGTGCTCGTGGGCGGCGTCTTCTTGGTGACCCCCGGTGTCCTCACCGACCTGTTCGGCATGGCGATGCTGATCCCGCCGTGTCGCCGCGTCGTCGCGGGGGTACTGCAGCGGTACGTGGAGACGCGCTACCAGCTCCAGCCAATGACACCCGCCGGGTTCGTGGGCGCAGCAGCACAGCGCGGGTGGACGGACGCGGGCGAGCCCAGCGGCGACGTCATCGACGTCGAGGCGAACGAGAAGGGCTGACGCGGTAGACTGCGAGGGTGTCGGCGCCACGGTCTGCGACGCTGCTAGCAGGATGTGGACGAAGTCGCGTGTATGCAGAACGGCGTCATCGCCCTGCATACCAAGGCACGAAGAGGGAGCTGGTCGGGTACCCGTGACCGATGAGAAACGCAGGGATGCATGGTGAGGGCGTTGTTATGTATGCGCGGGACTTCTTCCACATCCTGCTAGGGCTTGCGGCGCTGTCGTGCACCGCCCTCAACCCCGCGTACGGGGACGATGCCCTCGGGACCGGCGGGATGACGTCTGGCGTGAGCGCGGGTTCGACGTCGATGAATCCGACCCAGGGAAGCACGACCGCCCCCGATGGCACGACGTCCGACGACGTCGACCCTACGATGACCGGGGGCGGAACCGGCTCGGAGCCGGTGGAGTGCTGGCGCTTGCCGCTGCGGCTGACCGCGCCGTTCTTCGACGACCCACAGGCCGTCCTCGAGGACGTGCCAATCCTCGTCGACCTTTCGGCAGCGGGCCCCAGCGAAGCCGACGACGTGCGGTTCTACCTCGGCGAGTCCCTCCTCCCCCACGAGCTCGACCTCGACGGCGGGTTTGCGTGGGTTCGCATCCCGCGGATCGAGTCGGGCGCCGCGCTCGACTTCGAGGCGGTCGTGGGTCCCGGGTGCGCGCCACCAGCGCTTCGGCCCGCTGAGGTGTGGTCGAACGGCTTCATCGCCGTCTGGCACTTCGACCGCCTCTGGGACGACGCCTTCCTCGACTCGGTCCACGGAATCCCCCTGGAGCTCGCCGACGGCTCCGGCATCTCGAATCAGCCTTGGAGGCTCGGCCGCTACCTCGTCAAGACCAACGATGAGCGCCTCACCGCGGTCGACGAACGGTTCGACCTCAGCGGTGCGCACGACATCTCGCTGATGGGGTGGGTGCGGCTCGCCGAAGACCAGGCCGGCCCCCTGCCCTGGGACACTGTCTTCAACAACGCCCGGCACCGCGAGCTCATCGCCAAGCTCCCCGGCTACCGACTCGTCGCCGTCGGCGGGCAGACCTCCGCGGGCAACACCAACGAGCCCCTCCCGTTCCTCGACATCGCGCAGTCGCTCGAGCCACCCGAGCACGCCGTGCTGCAGGGACCGGAGGCAGTGCCGATGGGGCAGTGGACGATGGTCTCCGGCGTGTACCGCAGCGCAGCGTCGGCGGCTCAGTGTTTCGTCGGCGGACAATCGGGACAACCCGAGGGCGTGGGGGTCGAGCCAGGCGGCGGCGGTCAACACACCCTCAGGGTCGGACGCTGGCTGCACGGAGGGATCGACGAGCTGCGTATCTCGGACGCCCCACGCTCGCCCGCTTGGGTCCTCGTGCAGTCACTTTCGATGAGCGGCACGCTGGTCGAGCCCGGCCGCCCCGAACCCCTCTGACCACCGGGATCGCTACCGACCCCCGCGTGGCTTCCGCTTGCGTCGCCGTCCCGCGTTCGCGCGCGACCCGTCGTCGCGTGGCGGAAGGCCAGTGTGCTGGGTGAGGGCGGAACCGCGACGAGGGCCACCGCGCTTGGGCCGTCGCCGCGTGTCGCTGGGCTGAGTACGCGGGATCAAGGCGCCCGGGCCATTGCCGATCAGCTCGCCTCGGCCCATGCGCTGCAGCGTGGAGCGCAGCAGGGGCCAGTTCTCCGGGTCGTGGTAGCGCAGGAACGCCTTGTGCAAGCGCCTCATCTTCAGGCCCTTGGGCACGTGCAAGTCGCCGCCCACCCGTCGGACGCCTCGAAGCAGGTCCTTCTCGCTGCGATACATCGCGGTCGCGCTGGACATCGGCGAGGGCAAGAACGTCTGGACCTGGTCGGCTTCGAAGCCATTGGACTTCAGCCACATCGCAAGCTCGACCATGTCTTCGACCTTGGTGCCGGGGTGCGCGGCGATGAAGTAAGGGATGAGGAACTGCTTCTTGCCCGCCTTCTTGGACGCGCGCTCGAACATGGCCTTGAACCGGTCGTAGGTGCCGATGCCCGGCTTCATCATCGCCGAGAGCGGACCCTCCGAGACGTGCTCGGGCGCGATCTTGAGGTAACCGCCGACGTGATGGCGGACCAGCTCTTCGACGTATTCGGGCGACTCGACCGCGAGGTCGTAGCGGACCCCCGAGGCGATCATCACCCGCTTGATGCCCGGCAGGGCCCGCGCCTTGCGGTACAGCGAGATGAGCGGAGCGTGGTCGGTCTGCAGGTTGGAACACACGCCCGGATAGACACACGACGGCTTGCGGCACGCCGCCTCGATCGCCTTGGACTTGCACGCGAGGCGGTACATGTTGGCGGTGGGGCCCCCCAAGTCGGAGATCGTGCCCGTGAAGCCCGGGGTCTTGTCGCGGACCTGCTCCACCTCCCGCAGAATCGACGACTCGGATCGGCTCTGGATGACGCGGCCCTCGTGCTCGGTGATCGAGCAGAACGAGCACCCGCCGAAACAACCGCGCTGAATCGTGACCGAGAAGCGGATCATCTCGTAGGCGGGGATGCGGGCCTCCCCATACCGAGGGTGAGGGACGCGGGCGAACGGCAACTCGTACAACGCGTCCATCTCCTCGGTGGTCAAGGGCACCGGCGGTGGGTTGAGCCACACGTCGCGGTCGCCGTGCGCTTGAACGAGCGCGCGGGCGTTGCCGGGGTTGGCCTCGAGATGCAGCACGCGCGACGCGTGGGCGTAGAGCACCGGGTCGTCGCGCACCGCCTCGAAGGACGGCAGCCGCACCGCCGTCGTCGCGCGGTCGTGGCGAAGCGTGGCCAGCTTGCTGCGACGGCGCAGCCCGACGAGCTCGGACGTGGGCCGCTTTGCTTCGGCCGCGTAGGGATCGGGCTTGGGCTCGACGGGGCCGGGGGCGTCGAGTTCGGTCGAATCGAGCTCGGCCCACCCCTGCGGCAACCCGCGGCGGACGAACACCGTCCCGCGGAGGTCGCGGATCGTGTCGATCGACTCCCCGTCGCGCAGCCGCGTCGCCACCTCGACCAGCGCACGCTCTGCGTTGCCGAAGATCAGCAGATCGGCCTTGGCATCGAGCAGCATCGATCGGCGCACCTTGTCGGACCAGTAGTCGTAGTGCGCGATGCGTCGCAGGCTCGCCTCGATGCCGCCGATCACGATGGGCACGTCACGAAACGCCTCGCGACAGCGCTGCGCGTAGACCAAGGTGCAGCGGTCGGGCCGGAGCCCCCCTTCCCCACCGGGGGAGTAGGCGTCATCTCGCCGGATCTTCCGGTCGGACGTGTACCGGTTGACCATCGAGTCCATGTTGCCCCCGGTCACGCCCCAAAAGAGCCGCGGGCGGCCCAGCGACTCGAAGTCGGCGGTGTCTTGCCAGCGCGGCTGCGAAAGGATCCCTACGCGCAGACCCTGCGCCTCCAGTAAGCGCCCCACGATGGCCATGCCGAAGCTGGGATGGTCGACGTACGCGTCGCCCGTGACGATCACGACGTCGCACGCGTCCCACCCGAGCGCGTCCATTTCGGCCCGCGTCGTGGGCAGGAACGGCGCTGCGGGGCGATCGACCCGAGTCGCGAACAGTGGGCGCGGCGTTGCCACGCCACCTTGTAGCAGGCCCACGCGCGCCCTGCCGCGCATCGCCCCCGCAGGCCTCCCGTAGGGTCAGGTTTGCCCGCGAACGCAGCGCCGTTGGCGTCGCAGCGGTATCCTCCGGGCCGTGCCCCGCCACAACGCGCGCCGCGACGGATGGGTCGGCCAGGTCGAGTTCATCCTCGACCACCTCGCCACTCGCGTCATCTTGAGCCTGCTCATCATCTTGAGCCTCGTCCCGCACGACTGGATGCACGCCAACGACGCGGTGTTCCTCGTCGCATTCCTCCCCGAGTTCGTCGCCCGGGCCATCTTGGCGTTCCGCACCGAGCGGATCGAAGGCCGCAGCGACCCCGCCGCCGCCGGATGGTCGATCCCCACCCGCGCCGACGTGCTGATGCTCCTCGTCGACCTCATCGCGCTGCTGTCGTTTCTGCCGCTGGCACCGAGGACGACCCGCTGGCTGCGCCTCTTCCGGTTGTTTCGCACGGTCATGCTGCTGCGCTACTGGGCGCCGCTGCTGACCGACCTGTGGAGCGTGCTGCAGCGAGGCCAGCGAGCACGCCAGCTGTTCCTGCTGTTCGCCGCGGTGGGCATCGTGTCGTTTGGCGGCACGGTGATGCTCAACCACGTCACCGACACGGTCGGCGACGACTACGACAACGACGGTGTGGTGGGAGACGACCACGATCACCTCTTCTGGGTGCGCATGTGGTGGTCGGTCCGTCAGCTCGCCGACCCCGGCAACATGCTCGGCTCACCCCACGATGTCGGCACCCTCATCGTCAGCATTCTGCTGACCTTCTGCGGGCTGTTTCTCTTCAGCGTCTTGATCGGGCTCGGCACCGACGCGGTTGCCGAGGTCATGGAACTCGGTCAGCTCCGCTCCGCCGGCCTCAAGCGCCACACGGTCCTCCTCAACCTCACCCAGCCGACGCGCGCCCTGCTCGACGAGGTCGTGGGCGAATACAAGAAGCTGATCCCCACCGGGGCCCGACTGTTCAGCGTCCGGGGCATTCGCGAGTTCCGTCGCCGGGCCCGGCAGCAGCGACAGTTCGTGGTCGTAGGCCGTGACGAGGAGCCACCACCGTTCCTTCGCGAGCCGGAGTTCGCGCAGATCGTCTATCGTGAGAACTCCGACGACGACGACGAGGCCTTCCTCAACCGCGCCGACGTCCCCCTCGCCCGCCGCGTCGTGTTGCTCGCAGATCCGGACGACGACAACCCCGACGACGACACCGTCCGTACGCTCATCACCATCGTGGAGCGGCTGCGCGAAGCGACCGACGACGACGAGAACGCCCGGACCAATCTCATCGCGGAGATCGTCGACGAAAGCAACATCGGCGCGGCCCAGAAGGCCATCGCTCGTGCCTCGGGCCGCGTAGAGGCCCGCATCGTCCCCACCGAGCGACTCCTCGCGCTCTTCGCGTTCGCCGTGGCACGACGCAGTCGCGCGGCCGACCTCTTCATCAGCATCGTGGCCTCATCGGGCTACGAGCTGTACATGTACGACTATCGGACGTCGGAGATGGCCGGAGGCGTCCCGAACCTCCCTCCGCCACACGACGCGATCGAGTCGATGGCCGTCCAGGGGCTCCCGCGTCAGCCGGCACGTCGCGTCATCCCGATCGGCGCCTTGATGGCGACGCCCGACGCCTCGCCCGAGACGCCGCCACGCGTGGTGCTCAATCCGGCCCCCGATGCGGGCGCGCTGCATCCCGACGAGCGCATGTGCGGCTTCGTGGCGCTCGCGCCCAATCGTCAGGTCACCGCCGACTTTGCCGATGAGCAGCGCGCTGGCGGCCATCAAAGCGCGCCGATTCCGCCCTCGCAGTTCGAGCTGCCATCGTTGGTGCCGACGACCCCGAACTCTCTGCAGAAGGTCCTGCTGTGCGGGTTTCGACCCGCGACCGTCAACTTGATCGAGGCGATCCTCACCGCCGAGCCCCGCGGAGAGGTCATGGTGCTCGTCGAGGACGAGGACGCCAAGGCCGAAGCGATCGACGCGATCGAGGGGCACAGCAACCTGGTGCGGACCGGCCTACTCGACGGGCTGCGTGGGACCTTCGACCCGCTCATCGACACCGACGACGAGTTCCAGTGCATCCCGGGCAATGGCGGGGGCGGGGCTGTGGGTCGGTTGATCATCGAGGTCGGCGACTGGACCTCGTCACGCCAGCTGATGCGGCTGCCTCGCAGATTCGGCGCCGCGCCGGAGATGGACGCCATCATCCTCACGTCCTCACACCGACACGGCTCCGACGCCACCACCGCGACCGCGCTGATGAAGCTCGAACATCTGACCGAACACCTCGGCGCGCGCGGTCAGGTCAAGACGAACCAAGCGATCGTGGCCGAGGTCGTCAACCCCGAGCTCGCGCACCGACTCGATCGGCGCTATCACGCGATGGGTCGAGACAACGTCTCGGTCTACTCGCTGCACGAAGTTCGCGCGTTCTTCATGTTCCAGTCGATCGTCGTGCCGAGCTTCACGACGATCTTCAGCGAGCTACTCTCCCCGTGGGGGCAGTCCTTCACCCGCCTCGATGCGTCGGGCGGAGCAGGCGTCGCCACGTTCGCCGAGCTGGCGCTGAGGATGCGAACGCGCGGTTGGGTGCTGGTCGCAGCCGAGCTCGCCGCCCACAACGGTGAGCGCCGGCTGTTCGTGGGCCAAGGCGACCCCGACGATGGAGACCGAATCGACCTGGGTCGACTCGAGAACGTCTGGGTGATTCAGGCCGACCGCGCCCACGCAGGCACGGCCCGCTACCGCACCGTCAACGCCCCGCAACCCAAGGTCGAGCACACGGTCGTCGCGCCGATGCCCACAGGGCCGATTCCGACCGACGACGCGCCAACCTGAAGCCTCAGTTCGAGTGCGGGAGGAACGAGTGCGCCTCGGCGTACTCGAGCATCTGGGTCGCAAAGTCGCGCGGGTATTCGATCTTCACGTCCGTGATCTCGTCGCCTCGCATCACGGGCACGAGCTTGGGCTGGATGAAGCCTGCGTACGGGGCGATCTTCAGCGCCTCGTAGCGCTGCTTGACCTCGCGATGCAGCGCGGGGTCGACCTTGACCCCGTAGCCCTCGACCAACGCCTTGGCCGCCTCGAAGTCGCCCTCGGACTTCACGCGTTGAACCTCTTCGAGCAGGTCGCCGAAGAGCCCGCGAAGCTTCTCGTAGTCGTTGACCACGAAGTACGTCTTGCCGTCCTTCTGCTTCTTCTCGACGACGTTGCCCTCTTTGCCCTTCTCGAGCACCCACTTTGCGATCATCTGTCGGTTGCGCATGTGGGCTTCCTCGAGATCTTCACCGAGTTCGAGACGTGCGAGCTGCACCATCAGGCCGTTGCGGATGTAGTCGTCGTAGGCCGCGCGGCCCGTGTCGAGGTCTTCCATCACGCCGATCTCGATGAGCTTGGGGTCCAGCAGGTAGTACAGCGCCACGAGGTCCGCGCGCGCCTCCTCCCACGTCGAGCTGTAGTTCTTGAGCGTCTCCTTGGGCGTCCCCACGCCTTCGGCGAGCTTGCCCGACGCGTGGCCGATCACTTCGTGCATGTCGGTGTGCAGCGTGTCTGCGAGGTTGCCGTACTTGCGGGCACGCGCGACCTCTTCGTCGCTGAAGGAGAACTCTTCCAGGACACCGCTGGACTTCGCGCTGCTGTCGTACGCGTGCACGATGTTGCCCAGGTTCACGGACTTCGACCCGTGCTCGGCGCGGATCCAGTTGGCGTTGGGCAGGTTGATGCCGATCGGCGTGGACGGAGCGGCGTCCCCGGCCTCGGTCACGACCGTGATCACCTTCGCGGAGATGCCCTTGACCGAGGGTTTCTTGTACGCGTCGGGAATGGAGGAGTTGTCTTCGAACCACTGCGCCGACTTGGAGATCGTGTCGATGCGCTTGCTCGCCTCGAGGTCGCGAATGCTGACGACGGACTCGAACGCGCCGCGGTAGCCCATCGGGTCGCCGTAGACCTCGATGAACCCGTTGACCACGTCGACGCGAGAGTCGGTGTCCGCGACCCAGGCGATAGAGTAGTCGTCGAACGTCTTCAGGTCCCCCGACTCGTAGTAGGCCACCAGCTGCTCCAGCGCCTTCTTCTGAGGCTCGCTCTCTGCGACCTCGATCGCCTTCTTCAGCCACTTGACGATCTCCGCGATCGCCGGCCCGTACATGCCCCCGACCTTCCAGGTGCGCTCGACGAGCTTGCCGTCGACCTTGGCGAGCTGGCTGTTGAGCCCGAACGACACCGGGCGCTTGGGGTCAGCGGGCTTCTTGGACGCGTAGAACGCCTCGACGTCTTCTTGCGTCACGCCGGGCCCGTAGAAGTTGGTCGCCGAGCTCGCGATGAGGTCCACCTCGGGGTCGAGGTTGACGCGCTTGGGGTCGACCTTGGGATCGAACATCGGAGGCGTGATCTTGGCCAGCAGCGCCTCGACGTCCTCCCCTTCAGCCAGCGGAAGCGACTTGGGGTCGAGCTTTCGGACCTCGGCCTCGAAGAACGCCTGCGAGAACTCGGGCTGGATCTTCTTCATCGAGTAGTGGTGGTGGATGCCATTGGAGAACCACACCCGCTTCGTGTACTCGTCGAACTTCTTCCAGTCCTCGGATGCCTGCTCCCCCTTGGCGCCGAGCATCACGGCCTCGAGCGTGCGCCGAATGGCGAGGTTGTGGCGGTAGTTCTGGTCCCAGATGATGTCCCTCCCCGCCAGCGCCGCCTGGGAGAGGAAGTAGACGAGCTTCTTCTGCGACAGAGGCAGCGCATCGAAGCCCGGGACCTGGTAGCGGAGCACCCGAAGGTCGCCGAACTGTTCGGCGAAGTACTCGAACTCGTCCTTCGCCGCGTCGGCTTCGGGCTCCCCCTCGGCGTCCTTCACCGGCTTCACTTCGGCCTTCGTCTCGGCCGTCGCGTCGGCTTTCTTCGCCGATGCGGGGTTGTTCGGTGCGCCCGCCGGCTTGTCGCCGGAGTCGCAGCCGATGGCCAACACGGAGCAGATCAACGCAGCTCGGAACGCACGCATGGTGGACAGAAGACCCGATGCGTCCGCCCCACCGCAACGCCCCCGCCGTGCCTCCGCTCACGTACCCGGACGCGCGACGCTTCTAGATGCCGTAGACGGGATCGACCTCTTTGCGGCGGTCGCGAACGGGCTGGTCGCCCTTGTGGATGCGAACCGTGGTGCCGAGGTGCTCGGTGGACTCGTAGCCGTGAATCCACCCGGCGGGCAGCTTGGGCGTCGTCAACGAGAACACGCGCTGGGCGTCCTTGGGGCTGAGGTTCACGCACCCGTGGCTGATGGGGCGCCCGAACCCGTTGTGCCAGTAGGCGCTGTGAAGCGCGAAGCTGCCCAGGAAGTACTGCACGTGAGGCACGGCCTGCACGTCGTAGAAGTCGTCCGCGCCCGGCGAGCTGCTCATGCTGCCCACGGCGAGCTTGTTGCGGATGCGAAACAGGCCGCGCGGCGTGGGGCTCTTGAGGCCCGAGGAGACCATGGTGGCAAAGATGGCCTCGTCGCCGAGCATGACGCTGAGCACCTGCTGCTCGAGGTCCACGTCGATCCAGATGTCGCCGGCACCGACCTCGGGGGGGCGCTCGGTGGGCGCCGCGAACACCCGCACGTCGGACGCCGAGATGAACGCGCCGCTGCTCAGCTTGTACCAGCCGTCCGTGTCGGCGGGTTCGAGGAGAAGCTGCTCGTGATACCCGACCTGCGCGGCGAGCTCGGAGTCCTGGCTCGCGCGGCTGTAGGCGGCGGCCTCGGGCCAGTTGGATGCCCAGGCGAGGACCTTGCCCTCGGGCACCGGCTCCGCCTCGAGATCGCGACCTTCGAAGCGACTGGGCTGGAAGCGGCGGACGTCTTTCTCGCGGACGGCGCGGCGGTTCCCGTCGATGAGGTAGACCTGCCCGTCGACCCGTCGGCGGATCTTGAAGGCGTAGTCGACACCCTTCTTCATGGTGCCCACCGGCGCGTCGCCGTTGCGGGCGGCCCTGAGGTTCTTGAAGATGGGCGCGGGGTCGTTCGCCTTGGCCTTGGCGTAGAAGAACGGGGTGAGCTGGGCCCGCATCTTGGGCAGCGCGTACGCGTTGGCGCCGTCGCCCTTCCGGGTGTTGGTCATGCAGGCATACCCGTGGTGCCCCAGGTCGGCCCAGCCGAGCTCGCCCTCGCACCCGGGGCCTTCGACGTAGCCGTGGACGTCGAACGCCGCGGCCATCGGGATGCGTCCGCGGATCGGGGCATCGGAGGTGGGCTTGGCGTACACGGTGAGCTGTTGCCGCGCGATGCGACGACCGATGGGCTCGGACTCGGGCTCGACGTCGAGCGCGGGTTCGGGCGCGGACGCGCGCGCCGGCGCAGGGCCGTCGACGAGATCTGGCGCGGGCGCAAACTCGTCGGGCTCTTCGCCGGTCTCGCCGCCCTCCTCGTCGAGAACGACGGTGCGCCGCTCGGATTCGCTCAGGACGTCGTTCTCGCTCGTCTCCGCCTTGGCCCCGGCCTCCGGCTGTTCGGCCGAAGCAGAACTGCAGCTCGCGATTGCGAGGGCACAGAGGGCAACAAAGGAGAAGGAGCGTTTCATCGTGTCTACCGGTGTGAGTAATTGTGGCACTGAGACATCGCGGACGCGAGAATGCGACCGAGACGGGACATCACTGGATCGACGCGCACGCGCGGGCTCGCTCACTTGGGCGACGGCACCGGTTCGTGCTGCTCTAGGTCAGACGGCCTAGAGCCGGGCTTATTCGGCTGCGTGTGGTTTTGTGTCGACATTCCCCGCACGCCCATCCTGCCTAGGCAAGACGGCGGTCTCAGCAAGGTGTCGCAGGCCAGCCGCGATTTTTTTCTCGGCCAGGCGCAGGACGCGATCAGTCGAACACGGCCGGATGCGCGGATTCGAACGCAGGCTCTGGAGGCGGTAGGAACGGATCTGCGGGCCGCTCGCGCGCCGAGGTCTCTCGCCGCGATCCCCCAAGCGCGAGCACGAGCCCGAGCCGTGGCCCCCAGCGGAACGAGCAGTAGTCGAGGACGGGGATCGGCTCGGCGCCCACCGCAGAGGGCTGATACTCGAAGCGCTCGTTGCACTGACCGGTGGGGAAGAGCCCGGTGAAGCCGACGCCCAGGTCGATCCACACCGGACCGCCCACGCCGATGTACGCGCCGGGGCCCGCCGTCCACTGCCCGTAGACGCCGTTGTCGTTGTTGAGAAACACCGGCCCCAACCCAGCGAACACGTACGGCGAGAAGCGGGGGCGCCGGAGAAAGACCCACTGGGCGGTGGGGGTCAGGCTGAACACGTTGGTGGGAACTTGGTTCTCGAGGTCGGGGAGGTCGTTCTTGAGCGACTTCGAGTAGATCAAGATCTCGTCGTCGACCTGCAGGCCCAAGGAGAAGCCGTTGGCGATGTAGTAGCCCGCGCCGAGCCCGAAGCTCAGCGAGACCAGGTCTTGGCTGTAGCCAAAGCCGAACCCGAAGTTGGGGACGATGGTGCCTTGGGCCCATGGCCGGCCACGTTCGTCCTCCGCCGCCTCGGCGAGCGACGGCATGCCCAGCCACGCCGCTGCCGCGACGAGCCCGGTCGCCACGAGTCGAGCCAGATCCACGGCTGCATCTTAAGGCGGGAGGGCGCGCGTTGGCCAGAGACGGGGAATCCACGTCAACGGTGTCGCGACTCGCGACTCGCCGTGCTGCAGCGTGCAACGGTGCGCCCCACCGAACCCAGCGAGACCCGGCGGCCACGGGCTCGGCACGGTTGTTGTACTGACCACAGGGCGAACGGCGAGCGGAGAAAACTGCCCTGCAGCTCACGAATTCGCGGCCCTATCGGCCACCAACGTTCGTGGGCCTCGCCGGCCCCCCGGAGACGACGAACATGAGCCTGATTCGACGAAGCATGATTGGACTTGCCCTCGGTGCCGCGTTGCTCGCCAGCAGCGACGCCAATGCCAGGATCGACGAGTGTGGCGGGGCGCACATCGAGCGTGGCGCGTCGTGTGAGCTTCGCTATGAAGCGTCCTGCGAGGGCAGCTGCGACATCGATGCAGCGCTCACCGCATGTGCGGCAGACCTGCAGGCCGCGTGCTCGGGGCAGTGCGACGTGGATGCCGACATCTCCTGCACCAGCGACTGCCGGCCGGCGTGCGAGGCCGAGTGTTCGGCCAACCCAGGCGCCTTCGACTGCGCCGCGTCGTGCCAACTCGACTGCGAGGGCAGCTGCGCCGCGTCGTGCGAAGGATCGGACGACTCCGCCGAGTGCCGAGCGTCATGCGAGTCCACGTGCTCGGCCGAGTGCGATGCCAGCTGCGAGGTGCAAGCGCCCGATGCCGACTGTGTCGCGCAGTGTGAGGGCTGCTGCGGTGGATCCTGCACCGCCGAGGTGAACCTCGACTGCCAGATCTCCTGTCAGGCTGAGGGGTACGCAGCGTGCCAAGACGCGTTCGCCGAAGAGTGCGCGAGCAACTGCACCGCGAGCGGCAGCATCTTCTGCGACGGTCAATACATCGACGCCGACGACACCGACGCGTGCATCGACGCGCTGGAGGCCGAGGGCATCCGGGTCGAATCGACCGTCGACCTCTCGGGACTCTTCGAGGGCGAAGCGGCATGCGCCGTCCAGCCCGGTGGCAAGGGCGGCAACTGGGGCGTCCTGGGCGTCTTGTTCGGGCTCGGCCTGTTCGCGGCGCGACGCAAGCGCTGAGCCCTTTTCTTTCGGTGGCCGGTTGGGCGATGCTCTCGGGGACGTGAACCCGAACGACGTCGAGACGTTCAAAGCCCTGCTGGTGCGCCGACGGGCCGAGCTCCTTGCCGAGGGCGACGTCGAGCTCGTGCCCGAGAACGCTGGCGACGACACCGCGCGCAAGGTCGACGAAGACGCGGCCCCCCTCGCGGAGATGAACCAGGTCATCGCCTCGAAGCGAAACCTCGAGCGCACCAGACAGCTCGAGGCGATCAGCGAAGCGCTCGACCTCATCGCCGAGGAGCCCGACGACTACGGCCAGTGCGAAGACTGCAGCGAACCGATCAAGCGGCGTCGACTGGAGCTGATGCCCTGGGTGACGCTGTGTATCCGCTGCGCCGAGCAGCACGAACGCGCCGCCGCCTCCGGACGGCGCCGCCACATCACCGACTACAAATGACGCGCAGGCTCCTCACCCTCGCCACACTTCTCCTCGCTCCACTCGCCTGTGGCGAGAGTTCGGGAGAGGTCGCACCGATCCCGGAGTCTCTCCGCGGAGCCTACGGGCGGACGGACGTCGACGCGTTCCTCCCCACGCTCGGGCTCGAGGTCGACGTCGACACGCTGAGGTATTCGGAGCTGACCGTGAAGGTCGTCGCGGGCAAGGAGCTCCCCAACGGCTCGTACCAGGTGGACGAGGCCGAGCTGCGGTGGGCAAAGGACGCCGGCAGCAAGGAGCCCAAGACGTGCAAGGGCACCATCGACCGCCAAGGCTCACGACTGCTGCTCACGTTGTTCAAGATGGGCAGCGACGCCAAGTGCGAGTCGAGCCTGGACGGAGAGTGGGAGGCGTGGTCGCTCGTCGACGAGATCCCCGAGTCCATGGCCGGGTCGTACGGGCGCAAGGACCCCTACGCCGTCGCCGAGGGGCTTCGCCTCGAGGGCAAAGAACTCATCCCGACGAGCGGCAAGCCGATGACGCTCGACGAAGCCGTCATGTTCGAGTCCAAGCGCGACCACGTCATCGTGCGCAAGGGAACCTTCGGCGAGACCCAGTGCACCGGTTCGATCGACCTGGTCGACGGGTGGGTCTCCGGAAAGCTCGAGCCCGTGGACGACTCGGGGACTCACTGCCCTTCCGTGTTTGGCCAACGCTGGACGATCGAGACAGGGCAGATTCCCAAGGGAGCGCTGTCGAACGGGAAGGTCAGCCTCGAGGTCCACGGCGAAGCCGTACTGCTCAAGAGCCTCGATGAGCAGAACCTCAAGTGCGAGCAGGCGATCCTCCGCACCGCAAACCGCAAGGTGACGCAGAGCGGACGTGATGGCATCCCGGTCATGGGCGGCCAGGTGTTGGTGCTTCACGAAGCGAAACCGACCTCGGGCGCCTCGGCATGCGCCGACCGACTCGGCGGGCTGGCGATGGCGCAGTGCGAGGAGTACCTCGGCGTGCCCTGTGACGAAGGCATGCTCAGCGCCGCGGCGCATGAAGCCGACGACGTGAAGTGCCCATCCCACATCATCATCGGCGACGCCGAGGGCGGGAAGCGAAAGATCGCCCTGTTGCCGCAGTCGCTCGAGAACGCGGTCTGCTGGGAGCTCAAGGAGCCGCTGGCCGCGAAGTGAGCCCCCCACAAGGGACTGGAAGCCGACCGCCGGCCTACTCGCAGTCGAGGCGCTCGAGCACGCGCTCGACGGCCGTGGCGTATCGGCCACTTGGGTAGCGACGCTGGTGGGCCGCGAAGTGGTCGCACGCCGCGAGCGTGTCTTCGGCGGCCCGCAACAGCTCACCAAGTTCGTAGCTGAGGACCTGGGCTGTCCGGCGATCCCAGGGGCGGCGAAGGGCTCGGCGGACCTCGGTGATCGCGGCGCCGTAGCGTTTCTCGGCTCGCAGCGCGGTCACGCGCTCGATGATCGCCGCGGCCTGCTTCTGGGTCCCGCGACGAGCTCGCTTGCGGACGGGCGGGGGGACGTCGGGCTCGACGAACTCGACTTCGGGGCCTGGCGCGAGCTGGGGCTCGGGCCAAGAGAGACGCTCGCCGGGCAGGACGTCTTGGACGGACCCGTCGGCGCGGTGAAAGCGGATCTTGCCTTCGAGCAGATCGACGTGGCCACCATCGGGGCGCTGTTCGACCGCAAAGCGCGTGCCGACGACCTCGATGCGTCCGTGGCTGACCGCGACCTCGATGGGCGCCTCGCCCTCGGGGACCTCGTCGACCTCGAACAGCACCTTTCCTGACGACACCCGCACGTTGCGGCCCTCGGCCTTCACCGTGGCGGGCTCCCAGACGTGCACGCTCATGTGCGGGGCGACCAGGCTGCACTGCGCCGCGAGATCCGAGGCGCCATCGTGCTGGCCCAGGACACAGCCGCCGCGACCCTCGACGACGAAGGCACCCACCGCGGGCGCGGCCGCGACGACGAGCGGGGCAGCGGCTGGCGCCGGCTCGGACTCGGCCTCGGCCTCGGGCCAGCGGTTCCCCACGACGGCGAGCACGAGCGCCGCACCGGCGACGAACGATGCGACCGGGACCCACCGGCGCCAACGCGCGCGGCGCTTGGATTCATGGTTGCGGATGGCGAGCTGGACGCGGTTGCGCGCGCCGACCGGCATGCCCTGTGCGCTGCGCTGCTGTTCGAGCGCCTCGAGCAGCTCGACGAGATCGGGCTTGGGTCGGCGCTCATCCATGAGGCACCTCCCATCCGGCAGCCCGCACCCTTGCCTCGGCGCGCGCGATCAGCTTGGAGATGTAGCCCTTGCTGTGGCCGAGCACTTCGGCGATTTCGGTCTGCTTCTTTCCGTCGAGCACGTGCATCGAGAACGCGACACGCTCCTTGGGAGGAAGGCTGGCCAGCACGGCCCCGGCCTGCTCGAGGCCCTGACGCGCCGCAGTGACCCGCTCGGGGTTGCGGCCGTCTTCGCTGCGACGACCGAGGAGCCATCGCACGGGCGCCGAGTTGCGCAGTCGTTCGCCGCGCAGTCGGTTGAGGCAGCGATTGGTGGTGACCCGGTAGAACCACGGCTCCATCGCGCGATCGTCTTCGAGCTGCGCGAGCGCGTCGAAGAGCCGGAGGAACACCTCTTGCGTGACGTCTTCGGCCCACGCATGGCAGCCGCCGCCGTATCGCAGCGCGAGTCGGTAGACGAACTCGCGGTGCTGCACGTAGAGCGCCTCGACCCGCTCGGTCGCCGCCGCGTCGGTGGCATCGAGCGCGTCGGGTGTGGACAGGGGCTCGGTCACGAGATGTTCCACCCCCATGTCAGCCCCAAGCCGACCCGAATGCCCCACGCGGAGCGGGCCCACGAGGGCGCGTTGTCGCGAATGTGCTCGAGCCGGCCGCCGGTGAGGAACGCCTCGGTGAACAGGTGTGCGCGCAGGCGCTCGCGGGCGCGACCGAACGAGACGCTGGCCGGCAAGCCGACGTACCAGCTCGCCGATCCGCCACGCACCGACTCGTCGGCATAGGCATGCACGAGGGCACCAACGACGAGCCCCACGCCAGCGCCGAAGCGGCGCCGACCGAAGCGGAAGTCTGGCCCGACGGCCATCGTGGTGTCGAGCGCCCGAACCGGCCCGGAGCGAGACGGGATGAAGCCGAGGTGAAACTGGCCTCCGGGCCCCTGAAAACGGCCCAGTCGCATATGGGCCCGCGCGTAGCCGTCGAGGGATCCCCGGCTGACGACGCCAGCATCGACCCCGAGCCGAAACTGGGAGTCGCGGCTGATGAAGCGCTCGGCTTCGGGCTCTTCGGACGCGACCTCGACCGGCTCGGGAGCGCGCACGACTGCAGGCCCAGGCGCGGCGTCGTCGGTGGCATCGGGCAGCCCCTCGATCAGCGCCACGATGGCATCGGCTCCGCCGGGCTCCCGAAGCTGGGAGTACCGGACGTAGACTGCCGGGTCCGGACAAACGTCGGCTCCCGTGGTGACCGAGGCCCCGATGCGCGTCTGTGCATGGACGACGCACAACACGACGTCGTCGGGGCGAGGCCGCGGGGTGAGGACGTAGCCGGCCTGCAGAAGCGCTGACTCGAGCTCTCCCGCCGCACCTTCGGGCGCTTCGGTGGTGCTGCGAAAACCGAGCACCTCCGAGGCGGGCGTGCGCGTGGGCTGGGCGTGCTCGAGCAGCAGACGGGCCCGATGCAGCGCCTCGAGGCGCATGACCGCCGCCGGGCCGAGGTCGATGGAGAACGCTTCGGACCCGCTGCCGACCGAGACCGCGTCGGCATCGGCTTCGAGCGTGAGCACGCGGTCGGCCTGGTCCGCGGGAGCGATCGTGTAGCCCTCCTCGATGAGCCGCTGGACGAGCCAGCCACGCAGCGCGGTGGCCTCGGGGCCGTGCGGGCCGTCGGCGACGACCTCGACCGCCACGCTCGGTCCGAGCGTGAACGCGGTCGCAAGCACTGCAGCCCCAAACACCATGCCAGTTCAGCCCGTCCGAGGACGGACCCCCCTGGTAGTGTGGAGCCAACGCGTTTCGATCGGCGCTCTTTTTCGGCGGTTCCATCCCTTGGCGCCCGAAACGGCCGACGATGGACTGCTGCGGACACAGAGGACACACTTCACGCCCATGTAGGTTTCCTCCCAGATACGTGGGCGGGGGAGGCGCAGCGCCTGGTCGCTGCTAGAAGCATCCGTCGGGGACGACGTCTTGGTCGCAGCAGCCCGGCACGTCGCCGGCGGCGCAGTCTTGCGCCAACTGCTCGGTCACGGCGGTCTCGAGCGCGTCGTTGCAGACGCAGACCTTTTCGCAGCAGAAGTCGCCCAGTCGCATGAGCGGTGCGCATGAGAAGCCGGTCTCGCAGCGCGTGCCGTCGGCAAACTGGGAGCACTCCGCGTCGGACTCGCATGTGGCCGAGCACATCGAGCGCTGCAGCACCGACTCCTGCGCCACGACGCAGCGGCCCTCTTCGCAGACGAAGTCGTCGACACCAGCCATCGAGGCGCAGTCGGTGTCGCTCTCGCAGGGCTCTTCGGGCGGCGTGCGCGACTCTCCGAACACGCACAGGAGCTGGTCACAGGCCAGCGCGGGAAAGGAGATGAGCGGGTCGGAGGGGACATCTCCGCCAGCGTGCTGACAGGGCGCCCCGACGTCGGACCGGTTGCAGCTCACCGCGCACACCAGTCCCAACGCCGCGCCCAACCATCGGGTCGCGAGTCTTCGCATGTGCGCTGTGGCAGCGATCGGAACGCGCGAAAGTTCCCGTCAGCGCGACTGCGGGGTCGCTGCGTCGCGCCCCTGCTGACCGTCACGTCTCCTCGGCCCGCGAGCCCGTGGGCCGTGCTCTCGTGGGCTTGCGCCCTTCATCAGGCGGCGCAGGCCGTTGCGCTCGACGAGCGTCGCGAGGGTCTTGCGCTGCTCCGGCTCGAGGACCGCGTGGATGTCGAGCAGGGCATCGAGCGTCGCCTCCGCCTGCTTCGCGCCAGCGCTCGCGAGGTCTTCTTGAATGCGTGCGAGTTCCTTCTTGCTCGGCTGCTCTTTCGCAAGTTCGCGGGACAGCGACGTCTGAAGCGAAGCCTGTCCCTTTCGGGCATCTCGGTGTTGCTCTCGAAGCGACTGCAGGCGAGCGGAGATCTTCGCGGCTTGGGCCTCCGAGCATGAGAGCTGCACACACAAGCCGCGCGCGTGTTTCATGCCCTTGGAGGACTTCCCGGCCTTCTTCTTGTTCTTCTTGCCGGCCTTGTTCTTCTTGCCCTTCTTCTTTTCGGCCTGCTTCGCGGCCGCCGGCGCGCTGGCAGGCGCGGCCGAGGCGACCGAGGCTGCGAAAGCCAGAGGTATGCAAAGGGAGGCGGCGCGGATGAATGCGATGGGCGAAGTCATGGCGGGCTCGTTGAATCCTGCCGCGGAACCCCGGTGTGAGGCCGCAAACGGGCGGTAAAGTGGGGGTAAAGCCGAATCCTGGAACAAAACACGGGGCGAAACCTGTTGCGCCGCTCGTGGTTCTGCTCAGATGGCGGTGGTGGTGATCGAGACCGATCCGACGTTGTCGCCGAGCCAGGTGGCACCGAGCCCGGTGGCGCCGGGATCGGAGGCGTCGAAGGCCTGGATGGGCGACATGCGGGCGGGCATCAAGGCTCGCCTGTTCGCCGACGCCGACGACACCGAAGCAGCGCTGCGCGTCGGACATGGCACGGCCCCAAATCGCATCGGACGCTACGTCGTCATCAAGCGGATCGGGGCGGGCGGCATGGGCGTCGTCTACGCCGCCTACGACGACAAGCTCGACCGCAAGGTCGCCGTCAAGCTCCTGCGCCCCGGTCGTGGTCCCGTCTCGGAGACCGCGCGACAGAGGCTGCTCCGTGAGGCTCAGGCCATTGCGCGACTGCCTCATCGCTGCGTGGTGCAGGTCTACGAGGTCGGCACGTACGATGACGAGGTCTTCATTGCGATGGAGTACGTCGAGGGGAGCACGCTCAAGCAGTGGCAGCCTTCGCGAGACTGGCGCGACATCCTGGCCCGCTACGTGGATGCTGGCCGAGGCCTGTGCGCCGCCCATGCCGCGGGAATCGTGCACCGCGACTTCAAGGCCGACAACGTGCTGGTCCGTGCATCGGACCTCGCCGTGCGCGTCGTCGACTTCGGCCTCGCCCGCACCGAGCGGCAAGACGTGCTCGGGGACACCGCAGGCGAGGTCGCCCCAGACGCCGAGGACACCTCGCTCACGCGCACCGGGCTCATCATGGGCACGCCTGCCTACATGGCGCCCGAACAACACCTGGCCTCGGCCACCGACGCGCGCACCGACCAGTTCTCCTTCTGCGCATCTCTGTTCGAGGCCCTGTATGGCTATCGAGCGTTCGCGGGCGAGCGACTCGACGAGCTGAGAGCCAACGTGCTCGCGGGCAAGGTGGAGCCGGCGCCGCGCTACACGGCTGTGCCTGAGCACATTCACCGCACGCTCGCGCGGGGGCTCGCTGTGGATCCCGCGCAGCGTCATCCTACGATGGAGGCGCTGCTCGAGCAGCTCGAGCTTTCGAAGCCCTCGAGACCCTGGCGGAGGATCAGTTGGACACTCGGGCTCACGGCGGCGCTGGTCGGAGGCTCCGTCTCGTGGTCGAGCGCGATGACGCCGGCGCTCTCGCCCGCTGCGGTCCGGTTGCGCGCCGCGTTCGACGACACGCTCCGCGGCGATGCGACGCAGGAGCTGACCCGACTGCAGGCGCGGACCATGCCGCAGAGATGGAACGACCTCGTGCTGTCGTACGCGAGCGCGGCACCGGACCCCACGGCACGGCTCGCCGCCCTGAAACACCTCGCCTTCGACGCCCCCGCCGCGATGCCGGCCGCACGCAGCCATGCGTCGGGAGCCCTGCGCGGCGGGCCCGTCTTCGCCATCCACACCACCGCCTCGGCCGTTCGATCGGTCGAGTTCTCCCCCCGCGGTGAGCAGCTCGTCGCACTCACCGAGCGAGGCGCTGTGCTGTACTGGCCTGCCCCCGGTGCGGCACGTGCCGAGGTCTTGCACGACGACGTCATCGACGTGGCGTTTGGCGAAGATGGGACGCTCGAGGCGCTACTTCCCCAGGGTCGTCTCGCGACGCTCGACACCGAGGGCGAGACGCTCGAGGTCCGCTCTGTTCACGGTGGCGAGCTCACGCAGGTCGCCAGCGACGCGCGAGGCCGCGTTGCCGTCGGCGCCGAGGATGGCAGCGTGCTGCTCCTGCACGAGGGCTCCATCACGGCGTTGCGGGAACACGACGCGTCGATCGCCGCCCTCGCCTTTCACCCGACGAAACCGACGCTCGCATCGGGGGACGACAGCGGTCGGGTGAACTTGTGGTTTCTCGGACGCGACACCCATCGAAGCACGGGCGTCGAAGGCGGAGTCTCGTCGTTGGTCTGGATGCGCGAGGGCGAGGTGGTGGTGGCCGAGACCGCGCACGGCACGATGGCCTGGGATGGCGAGCAGGGCACCCCCGTCGCGTCCCCAGCCGCAGGGCGCGTCCGGTCCGTCGCTGCCACCCCCGACGGGTCGGTGGTCCTCGAACGCATGAGCGATGGCGTGGTCGCGGTACTGGGTGACGGCTCCCGCCTCCGGCTCGACCGCAGCGAGGGCAGCACCGTGCTTGCCGTGTCGGCGGACGGTCGATGGGGCGCCTCGGGCCACGCGCAGAGCGTCTCGGTGTGGCGGACGGGTGTCGACGTCGACGGGGTCGGGCCACGCGGCGAACGCTTGTTCCACCTCGAGGGCGACGCGCCCGGGGTCGGCGTTCACGCGCGCGGCGACCAGGTCGTCGCCGTCACCGCGAACGGCAGCCTCTGGTCACTTCGACCCTGGCGTGGCGAGCGGATCGCCGACGTGAACGCCGCGGTGCGGAGCTCGGCGCAGAGCTTCGACGGCCGCACGATTGCCATCGAGACGGCGTCCGGCGCAATCGAGCTGGTCGACCTCGACGATCCGACCTCCAGCCGGACCCTCGAGCGCTTTGGCGAAGGGAGAGCAGGACCGATCGCGTGGTCCGCCGATGGCTCGGTCATCGCCAAGCTGCAGTGCGACGATGCTCGCGCCTGCGAGGTCTCGGTCCACCCGACCGATGGCGCTGCGCCGCGCGGGGCCGGGCCGTTGCCCCCCGAGACCCTGCACATGCACGTCTCGGAGTCTGGGAGCTCCGTCGCGCTCGCCCAGCCGGATCACCTGATGCTCTGGGACACGAGCACCGGCGTGCTCCGCAGATTCTCTCCGCCCTCGGGGATGCGTCCGGTCGCCTGCGCGTTCGGTCCCGGCGGCACGCTGCGCTGGGCCTCGGCGTCCGAGGGCTCGCTCGAAGTGCTCCAGCTCGACGACGACGGAACGAACACGCTCTTCGAGCACGACGGGCTCGGTCGCCTCGCCTCGGTGACGACCGGTGATGGCTTGGTCCTCGAGGTGCCCGGCGAAGGCGCGGTGCTGTGGCAGCTCTCCGAGGACTCCTTCACCCGGCTGCCGGGCGATGTCTTGGCCGGCCTCGATCGCCCCGAAGTCCACGTGATGCCTGGGGGTATGCGGTTGTGGGTCGCGGAGGAGGGGGCGGCCACCGTCACCGTCCATGACCTGAGCTCGGGCTGGGCCGAGCGGTTGCCCCGGCCGCGAAGACCCCTTGCGTGGCCGCGCACGAGCCTCTGGGTCGAGATCGCGGGCCCGCAGCTGCTGCGCGAGTGGGGCGCGGCCGCTCCGCACGACGCGGAGGCCTTCGGACGATGGCTGCGGTCCCGGACGCGCGTGGTGCTACCCGTGTCCGCCCTCAAGCGCACCGTGCCCCACTCGGCCGAACCTCTTTGACCTCGGGGCCGCGGAGCGCGACGATGGGTCCGACGCGCATGACCTGCTCCTGCTCCCCCGACCCTTCCCGGAGTGCGCCCGCGTGAGCGGTAGCCGTGCAGCGTTCGCCGCCGACGACGTCGTCGGCGGGTACCACCTCGTTCGCCCCGCCGGAAAGGGCGGCATGGCCGAGGTCTGGCTGGCGCGCAAGGGAGGGCGCGGTCGACCGGTGGCGCTCAAGGTCGTGCTGCCTCACCTCGCGGGCGAAGCTCGGTACGCGCGCATGTTCCGGACCGAGGCCGAGGTCTCGGGCCTGATGAGCCACTCCAACATCGTCCAGTGCTTCGACGAGGGCGAGGACCAGGGCGTGAGCTACTTGGTGATGGAGTGGGTCGAGGGCATCAACCTCGTGCGCCTACGAGAGGCCCTCAAGCTCATCGACAACGCCGAGGTCCGTCACTCGATGGTCGCGTTCGTCATCGGGCAGCTGCTGCACGGGCTGGGGTATGCGCACCAGCTCACCGACCCCAGCGGCAACCCGCTGGGCATCGTGCACCGCGACATCTCCCCGCAGAACGTGCTGGTGTCGACCGCCGGCGACGTGAAGCTGCTCGACTTCGGGGTCGCGCACACCGTCATCGAGGAGAGCTCGGGCATGCACGTCAAGGGCAAGCTGCGCTACATGGCGCCCGAGCAGCTCACGTCCCGGACGAAGGCGCCAACCCTCGACCTGTTCGGGGTGGGCGCCCTGTTGCACGAGCTGCTCGACGGCAAGCGATTTCGAGGCGACTTCAAGGACGACCGACAGCTGCACGCGCAGGTGATGCGAGGCGTCGTCCCCATGCTCCGCTCGGCTGCGCCGCCCGAGCTCGAACAGCTTCGACAAGCGCTGCTCTCGGCCGACCCGAGCGGGCGGCCGCAGTCGGCCGAAGCCGCCCTCGAGATCCTCCGCAGCTTTCGAGGCTACCGCGACTGCCGGGTCGAGCTCTCGAAGGTCGTCGGCAGCCTGATGGGCTCGACCCGTCCGCGCTCGGCCGTCGAGCCATCGTCCGCGTCCACGTCACGCCCGGCACCGAGCGCCCCCTCGCCTGGCCCAGCCCCGGCGCCGCCCTCGGTCGCGCCGCCCTCGGTCGCGCCGCCCCCCGCGTCTCTCTCCGCTCCGAGCGTGCCTCAGCCGGTCGCGCCCGCCGCGGTGACTCCGGCTGCGGTCGCGCCCGCCGCCCCCGCTGCGGCGGCTGCCCCTCCCGAGCGCACCATGTTCCTCGACGGCGGAGGCCTGCCGCCAGGCGCCCTCGCCCCCGAGCCCACGGCGTTCCTGCCCAACCCCAACGCGCCGCAGTCGGCCGAGGGCGCCCCCATCGCGTCGCCGCAGCCGATTCAAGAGCCGACGGCTTTCCTTCCCAACCCCAACGCGCCCGGCGGTCCGGGGGGCGTAGACCCGATGGCCGACGCCGAGGAGGGCACCGCATTCGTCGCGCCCCCGAGCGCCCACGGGCCGGCCCACGCACCGCCCGCGGCTGCGCGCCCACCGAGCCAGGTCCGTGCGCCCAGCCCGAGCCACCCGCCCGTCGCCGCGCCGCAACACCGTGGCCACGCCGCCACGCCCGACCTCGGTGCCAACGAACCGTCGATGACCCGGTTCGTCGTCCAGGAGCGGAACATGACCAAGACGATCCTCATGTTCGTCGCGGGGCTCGTGCTCGCGCTGTCCGCCGCAGGCGCGGCCGCCTACTTCATCCTCGAGCCCAGCGAGCCCGCCGAGGCTTCGGAGTAACCTCGGAGTCGCCGGACCGTGCCCGATCTCGTCTCCGTCGTCCCGCCCACGATGCCCGAGGTCTTGCCCTCGGGGACCGAGGTCGATCGCTACGTGATCGACAGCGTCCTGCGCGACGGAGGGATGGCAACGATCTACTTGGGCCACCACCGCGCGACCTCGGCTCGAGTCGCGATCAAGATCCTTCACACCGAGTACGTTCACCAACCCGACTTCGTGGCGCGCTTCGACCGCGAAGCGCAGGTGATGGGCCGGCTGTCGGGGTGCCCTCAGATTGTCTCGGTGCACGACGTCGGCGCGCTACCCGATGGTCGCCACTACCTCGTCATGGATCTCGTCCGCGGCCACGACCTTCGCGACGAACTCGACCAGCTCGCAGGTCGAGAGGAGACGATGGACCTTCCGCGCGCTCTGTCGCTCATGCGCGATGTGGCTGCGGGGCTGGCCGCGGCGCACCACGCCGACGTCGTTCACCGCGACGTCAAGCCATCCAACGTCATGCTCGAGTCCAGCGCCGGCCGTGAGGTCGCGAAGCTGCTCGACTTCGGCATCTCGGCCGACCTCGCCGAGAGCGGACGACGCCAAGACCTGACCGCGGGAGGCACGGTCATCGGCACGGCCCGCTACATGGCGCCCGAGCAGGCCGCCGGCATCAGCAACAGCCCTACGGTCGACATCTGGGCAATGGGTGTCGTCTTGCTCGAGATGCTCAGCGGCAAGGCCCCCCCCAAACGAGGCTGGGGTCTGGCCGGGGCCAGCCTCGACGCGCTTCCTCCGGTGCCCGGATCGCTGCGCACGCTGCTCGAGCAGATGCTCGCCACCGACAGCACCCAACGCATTCAGTCGGCCCGCGAGGTGGAACGCCGCCTGCTCGAAATCCTGCCCAGCGTCGGCGTCGACGTCTCTGGCGTGTCCACCCCCATCGTCCCGATGCTCGAGGCGCCCCGCGTCTCGCCCAACGCCGACAAGGGAGGGACCGCCGTCGTGCCCCCGCCCGCATCGGCGCCCTCACCTCGCCGGGGAGCGCGACCCCTGCTGTGGGGTGTCGCCGCCGGCGTGCTCGCCTCGGGGGCAGTGGCCGGCTGGTGGTTGGTCCGAACGATGACCCAGCCTGACGCGACGCCAGCGGCACAGGAGCCGGCCGTCGCAGTGGCCAACGACCAAACCGAGCAGGCCGAACGCCCTGAACACAAAGGAGAAACCCCGCCCGCGGTCGTCACTCCACGGCCAGAGCCAGAGCCTGCGCCAGAGGCAGAGCCAGAGCCAGAGCCAGCCCCAGCCCCAGCCCCAGAGGCAGAGGCAGAGGCAGAGCCAGAGCTAGCGCCGGAGCCAGAGCCGGCGCCCAAGCCTTCGTCGAAGCGGCCCAAGGCCCGAAGCGCCGCAGCGCCGAAGAAGACCAAAGACTGCGCTTCGGTAATGCAAGAGACGCGCGACGCAGCCGCGGAGGGCGAGTGGAAGACGGTGCTGGCACACACGAAGCGCAAAGCATGCTGGACGAGCGCCAAGACCGAGCGAGAGCGTCATCGCGTCCGGGCCCTGCACAAGCTCGGCCGGTACGCGCAGTGTGAGAAGGAAGGGCAGGAGTCGGGCGACCCCACGGTGTGGAGCGTCGTCGACCTGTGCCGCAAAGCTGCCGAGAAGAAGTAGTCCGCCTCGCCACCACGAAGCCCCCACGAAGCCCCCGACGAAGAAAGCCTCTCCGAGTGGGACTCGGAGAGGCTTCGTCGTGAGAGCGGTCGGGATGGCCGCAGAGATCAGGCGACTTCGTAGCCGTACTCTTTGAGCTTCTTGATCACCACGCGGCGGGGTCGCCCGGTCAGCCGCATGATGCGGTCGATGTCCACGGTGGCGCCGCACGTCTTGAACAGCTCCTCCCACCGAACCGGGTGGTCGGACAGCGGCTCGAGCTCGTGACCTGCGAGCTTGAACAAGAGCCCCCAGAGTTCACCGGTCGATCCCACCTGCAGCCGCGCAAACGCTTCGGTGCGATGGAGCTTGATCGTACGGATGGCCTTGCCGGTCCGCGTCGAGATCTGAGCCATCGTCTGCCCCATGAGCGTGTAGTAGATGACTTGCCGCTGCGCGGGGGTCAGGTCGTACGCTTCGACGAGCGCATCGGTGAGCTTGTCCGGATCGAGCTTCACGGCGAGGAGGATACGCATTTTCTGAGCGCGTGGACACGGCCAACACGAGATGTCGGGCCACGCGAGGTTTTTTTTTGATCTGGCCGCGTCGGACAGGGTGCGCGCACGTCTCTACGGGTCCGCACGCAGGGGTTGACGGGGGCACGTTTCCCGCTGTAACACCCGCGCCCCCGCGTTTTCGAGGCGAACACCACCACCTCACCGGTTGACCGTCCGCATTCGGAATACGATCTCTGCGGACAGGGTGCGCCGGAGGCACGGTCGAAAGTCGCTACACTGCGAGCGGTCTTCATGGTCTCGCCGAACGCGCTCCCGCTGGTCCAATATCACGCCCGCCTTCTGGCGCCGGCATGGGGTCCCCACGTTGAACCGCTCGAACTCGAGGGACAGTTCCTTCGCGTGCGCCACGTCGACATTCGCGAACAGCTGGGCGTGCCTTGGCGCATGACCCTGGAGGTCATGACCAACGCGGCCCAGTTCGAGTCTTCTCGGCTCGCCGGCGCCGAGCTGTCGTTGCACATGCTCCGAGAAGATGCGGCCAACCCCGCCGACAACGACGGGCGTTTCTTTCACGGCGTCGTCATGGGGGTCGAGTACATCGGCGCCTTCAACGAGGCCTATCACGCGCGGCTGCTGGTCGGTCCCGCGCTCGGCTTGCTCGAACAAACCAAGCGCGCCCGGATCTTTCAAGACCTCAGCGTCGTGGAGATCGCCCAAGACATCGCCACCGACGTGCTCGAACAGCGCGGCGGCAGCCTCGTGGTCGACCGCCTCGCGAGGGACTACCCCCTGCGGGACTACTGCGTGCAGCACGGCGAGACCGACCTCGCCTTCTTGCAGCGCGTGCTCGCCGAGGAGGGCATCACCGTCGCGTTCGAGGCCGACGAGGCCGGCGAGCGCACCGTCCTCTTCGACCAACAAGACCGCTTCGAGTCGATCTTGCGCACGGTCGAAGGGCTCGACAGCACCCCGCCGCCTCAACACGTACCGGTCCGCGGCGACCGCGGTGAGCTCAGCGGCGACGAGACGATCGCGTCGTTCACCTGGCAACATCGCGTGCACCCGGCCCACGGCGAGCTCGAGCAGTGGGATTGGAAACAAGCCTCCCCAGCGCAGCTGCAAGCCCGCATCGAGCCCGAAGAGGCGTCCCCGCGGCAGGTCGGCGCCTTCTACGACCACGGCGGACGCCGCCTTCAAGAGGACGCCAGCGGTGACGGCCCCCACCTCGACGACAGCGCCGATCGCCTAGAGCGCCGACACGCGCGCATCGCCCTCGACGCCAGCGTGTTCGACGGCAGCTCCAACGTCCTGAGCATGACCCCCGGCGCCACGTTCGAGCTCGACGGCCACCCCGATACCGAGCTCAACGGCCTTTACTACTGCATCCAGGTCACGCACTCGGCCAACAACGCCGAGGTCGAGCTCGGCGCAGGCGGCGGGCACAACTACGGCAACACGTTCGTCTGCGCCTCCATCGACCAGGCGTTCGCGCCCCCGGTTCACTCGCGGCCCCGCATCTTCGGCGTGCAGACGGCCACCGTCGTCGGCCCGGCCGGCGAGGAGATTCACACCGACGAGTACGGCCGCATCAAGGTGCGCATGCACTGGGACCGCGAGCAGCGCGACCGCGACGACGACACCAGCTGCTGGCTGAGGGTCGCGCAGACCTGGGCCGGCGCGGGCTTCGGCAGTCAGTTCATCCCGCGCGTGGGCATGGAGGTCCTCGTCAACTTCCTCGGCGGCGACGCCGACCGCCCCGTGTGCACCGGCGCCGTCTACAACGGCAGCCACATGCCGCCCTACACCCTACCCGACAGCAAGACGCAAAGCGGCATCAAGACTCAGAGCTCGCCCGGCGGCGACGGCTTCAACGAGCTGAGGTTCGAAGACGCGGCGGGCAAGGAAGAGATCTTCATGCACGCGCAGCGCGACCACACCGAGAAGGTGCTCCACGCGCATCGGCAGAGCGTGGGCTCCACGCAAACCGTCAGCGTGGGCTCGAATCAGACCACGAGCGTGGGCGGCAAGCGGGTGCTCGACATCACCGGCGACCACGCCGTCACCGTCGGCGCGCCGCCGCCCCCCGAGGGCGGCGATCCCAACGCCACGCCGTCCAACAACACGCTGACGGTCGAGGGCAACATCACCGTCACCTCCAACCAAAAGGCGATCACGCTCACGGCCCCCGAGAGCATCTCGCTGCTCTGCGGCGGATCGTCCATCGTGCTGACGCCCGAGGCGATCACGCTGGTCACCGGCGGGGGCGTGCAGATGAACCTGGAGCTGGGTTTGGCCGTCGCGTCGGTGGATAGCGGCACCACGATGGATTTGGGCTTGAACGGCTCGAACGTGATGACCCTGGCTTCGCGCGACGGTGGCCGCGTCAACATCGACGCGGAGGTCAACCTCACGTCCGTCGCCGAGAGCTGGGTCGGCATCGGGTCCTCGATCAACGCCAAGAGCTCGGGGAAGGCATCGGTCGACATCACCACCGACGTCGTGCTGCGCGGCGGCACCGTCACCGCGCAGGGCTCGGCGGCCAAGCTCGACGTGGCCACGGGCATCGACGGCAGCGGCGGCAACGTCACCCTCGCCGCCGGCGCGTCCAAGCTCGACCTCACCGTGGCCAGCGCCAAGCTCTGCGCAGCGGCTGTCGACGTCGCAGGCACGGGCATGTGCAGCATCGGAGCGCCGATGGTGAAGATCAACTGACCCATGGAGTCGCTCGGCACCCCCATCGAACGCCTGCTCGAGGCGATGACGGGCTTCGTTCGCACGCCCGCGACGAAGCTCCTGCACGTCGAGGCCACGCCCAGCATGCGCAAGGGCTGTGTCGAGGGCGTGATGGCGTTCGAACGCGACCCGGCCAACACGGCGCCGTTCTATCTATTCGAGCAGCCGCACACGAGCGCCAACCCCGGCTGGGCACTGCGCGCCGAGCATGCGAGGGCACAACACGCGCACCGGGCCACGCTGATGGAAGACCACGGTGAGTCGCTCGAGCCCCTGCCGGCAGCGGCCCCCAGCGGGTCCGAGGGCGCCGCCTTTGCGGGCGCGCTGCTGCAGCTGGTCCAAGGCCAGCCCGCAGGTGCGCACGGTCTTGTGGTGATCTTGGCACCGACGAGCGTCGAGGGTCCCGAGCAGTGGCGCGCGGGGGTGCAGCCGCTGGTGATGGACGCCGCCCTCGCCGCGGTGCGGTTCGTCGTGCTCGAGGCCGCCCCGGGCCCGACCGCGCCGCTCGCCGAACAGCTTCGCGACCGCGGCGACAGGGTCCAGGTCGAGCCCAACGGTGCGGCCCACGACGCCGAGGTCGAATCCATGCTGGAGAACCTCGTGCCCGCCGGACCTCCGCCGGGCGCGTCCCCGTCCACGAGCGCGCCGCCCCACCCCGCCGCCAGGCCCGAGCCCGAGCCCACCGCCGACGCCAAGTTGCGTGGCGCGGTCGCGCAGAAGCTAATCGACTCGGCGCTTGCCATGAAGCAGGGCCGCTCGGCTGCCGCGGTGCAGTCCACGCGCGAAGCCAGGGATCTCAGCGCCGCGGCGGGGCTTCAGCGCGACGCGGTCAACCTCGAGCTGATGCTCGGCGGTCAGCTGCTCGCGGCGGGCAGCCCCAAGCAGAGCGAGGCCTCCTTCGCCCGCGCGGTGGAGACGGCCGGCGAGCAGGGCAAGGACGCCCAGGTCGCGACCGGGCAGTTCGCGCTCGGCGCCAGCAAGCTCACCCGAAAGGACAAGCAAGGCGCGCTGGTCTGCTACGCCGAGGGCACGGTCGCCGCCGAGCGCTCCGGCCAACCCGCGCTCGCCATCGAGGGCGGCCGGCTCACCGGCACGCTCGCCGCCGAGCTCGGCATGCAGGCGCAAGCGATCGCTTTCTTCACCAAGGCCGTCAAGCTGGCCGAGACGATCGGGCCGGTCGCGCCGCTGACCTCGGCCGGGGAGTCGGCACGCGCGCTGGCGCAGATGTGCCGCAAGCGAAACCTGAACGAGCAGGCCGCGAAGTTCGAGCGCCAAGCCGACACGTTCGAGAACCTGGTCGTGCCCGACGCCCCGACCGCGCTCGGCGAAGGGCCGGCGGAAGATGGCGCCGTGGCCGAGGCGCCCGCCCCCGCCGCCGCGGCCGGTCCCGCCCCCGCGTTCTTGCCCGTCGGCGTCGCCCAAGCTCCGGCCGATGCGCGCATGTTCGGCGCCCCGCCGAGTGAAGAGGAGGAGAGCACCGGGATGCTCAGCGTCGACGACGTCGCGCGCATGCGGGCGGGTGTCGAGGCGGCCGAGGGCGAGTCGCTCGAGAGCGGTCAGCACACCCATCCCCCCGCCGCGCTCGACGAAGCCTCCCTGGAGAAGCTGCGGGCGGCCACGTTCGATATGCTCGACGAAGACTCGAGCAGCATGCTGTCGCGGGAGGAGCTCGCCGCGCTCACCGGAGAACGTCCCTTCGAGGTCCCCCCGCAGCCGGATGCCTCGCCGCCGCCAGCTCCGCCCGCCGAGCCGGACCTCGGCTTCGACCTCTCGAAGCTCGCCGCGCTCGCGGACGCCGACATCGACGACGAAGAGGACGGCGGGGCGACTTTGCACCGCCGAGACGCCTTCGACGACGAGTGAGGCGGTACCATGCGGCCGACATGAGCGAGCCGTTCGTCTTCGATCCTCCCACGCGCATCCTCCTCGGCCCCGGGCCCAGCGAGGTCCCCGCGCGAGTGCTGTCCGCGCTGGCGCGACCCACGGTCGGATACATGGACCCCAGCTACGTCGGTTTGATGCAAGAGCTGCGCGGCCTGTTGCGCATGGTGTTCGACACCAAGAACGACGCGACGCTGGCGATCACCGGCGCCGGCACTGCCGCGATGGAGTCGGCCGTCTTCAACGCGCTCGAGCCCGGCGACAAGGCGGTCGTCTGCGTGCACGGGTACTTCGGGGACCGGCTGCGGCAGATCATGGAGCGCGCCGGGGCCGAGGTCACCGTGGTGGAGTCGGCCTGGGGCTCGCCCACCCGAGCCACCGACGTCGAGGCCGCGCTCGCCAAGGCCGGTGACGTCAAGGCCGTCGGCATCGTGCACGGCGAGACCTCCACGGGCG
This sequence comes from bacterium, assembly GCA_024742475.1. Taxonomy (GTDB): domain Bacteria; phylum Myxococcota_A; class Polyangia; order Nannocystales; family Nannocystaceae; genus CAJXVA01. Next base: position 120,488 of record JANSYI010000026.1, read on the forward strand.
TCCGGCAGGACATCCCCGAGATCGCCAGCCTCGCCCACAAAAACGACGCGCTCCTCATCGTGGACACCGTCGCATCGCTCGGAGGCGTCGAGTTCGCGGCCGATGCGTGGGGCGCCGACATCGTCTACACCGGCGCGCAAAAGTGCATCAGCGCCGTGCCCGGCTTCTCACCGATCACCTTCAGCGACCGGGCGATGGCGGCGATCAACGCCCGCAAGACGCCGTGCCAGAGCTGGTACCTCGACGCGCTGCTCAACCTCACCTACTGGGACACGCCGCCGAAGTACCACCACACCGGCCCGATCAACCTCGCCTACGCGCTGTACGAAGGCCTGCGCATCATCGACGAAGAAGGCCTCACCAACCGCACCGCCCGGGTGAAGAAGACCGCCCAGGCCATGTGGGCCGGGTTCGAAGCGATGGGCATGTCGATGCTCGTGCCCGAGGAGAGCCGACTGCCCACGCTGACGACCGTGTGCGTGCCCGATGGCATCGACGAAGCCAAGGTCCGCGCCTATTTGATGCAGCAGCACGGCATCGAGATCGTCGGCGGACTCGGGCCGCTCGCCGGCAAGGTCTGGCGCGTCGGACTCATGGGCGCGTCGTGCCAGCCGCGCCACGTCATCCTGCTGCTCGCCGCAATGGAAGCCGCCTTCAAGGCCCAAGGCGTCTCGGTCCCCAGCGGCGCGGGCGTGGCCGCGTTCAGCGAGCGCATGGCGGGATGAAGCAGCGCGTCGATCCAGCGCTCGCCGAACAGACCCGCGCGGTCTATGAGCGACACGCCGGGGCATGGGACGCCCACCGGCGCAAGATGCTGCTCGAGCGCGCGTGGCTGCAGCGCGCGCTCGAAGGCGTTCCAGCCGAGCTCGGCGTGCTCGACGTCGGCTGCGGGGCGGGCGACCCGATCGCGCGCTTCTTCATCGACGCGGGCCGGGCGGTGCACGGCGTCGACTTCTCGGACCCGATGCTGGCGCTGTGTCGCGCGCGCTTCCCCGCGCAGCGGTGGACGCTCGCCGACATGCGCACGCTCGAACTCGGTGAGACGCACGGCGTCGTCGTTGGATGGGACAGCTTCTTTCATCTCACCGCCGATGAGCAGCGGGCGTGTTTGCCTCGACTCGCGCACCACGTCGCCCCTGGCGGGACGTTGCTTTTCACCTGCGGTCCCGAAGAGGGGGAGGTGACCGGCGTCGTCGAGGGCGACGCGGTCTATCACGCCAGCCTCAGCCCGCAGGAGTACGCAGCCCTGCTCGAGGCTTCGGGGATGCGCGTCGAGGCGTTCGTGCCCGAGGACCCGGACTGCGACCTGCACACGGTCTGCCTCGCCCGGCGTGGGTGAAACCTCCTCGACAGCTCGCGTTCGTTTCGATAGTTCCCGAGCATGCCCTTCACGGACCTGCGCTACGAGGTGAGCGCCCCGCTCGCCACGATCACCCTCGACCGCCCCGACGCGCGCAACGCGTACAGCGAGGCGATGGTGCAGAGCCTCATCGACGCGTTCGATGCCGCCGAGGCCGACGACTCGGTGCGCGCCGTCATCCTCACCGGGGAGGGCAAGTCCTTTCACGCCGGCGGCGACCTCAAGCGCATGCAGAGCAGCAGCGGCATGTTCGAGGGCGGACCCGTCAAGCTGCGGCGGCAGTACATCGAGGGCATTCAGCGGATCCCCCGTCGCATCGCGCAGTTCGACAAGCCGCTCATCGCCGCAATCAACGGGGCGGCCATCGGCGCGGGGCTCGACCTCACGTGCATGTGCGACATTCGCGTGGCCGCCGAAGGCGTCAAGCTCGGGTCCACGTTCGTCAAGGTCGGGCTCGTGCCCGGAGACGGCGGCGCCTACTTCCTCGCGCGCACGATCGGCTTCGCTAGAGCGCTCGACATGGTATTGACCGGCCGCATCGTCGAGTCGGCCGAGGCACTGCAGATCGGCCTCGTCCACGCGGTCGTGCCCCGCGAAGCGCTGATGGACGCGGCCCGCGAACGCGCCATGCTGATCGCCGCCAACGCGCCGCTGGCCGTGTCGTTGACCAAGCGCGCGGCCTACCGCAGCTGGGATCAAGACCTCGACACCGCGCTCGAGCTCGCGGCGAGCTATCAGGGGATGATCCAGAACACCGAAGACCACGCCGAGGCGGTCGCCGCGATCCTCGGCAAGCGCGCGCCAGACTTCAAGGGCCGCTGATGGGTGACGAGGCGCTACTTCAGCGATCGGTCCGCACGCTTGCGTGGCTCGGGGACGCCGCGTTCGAACGCGACGTCCGCTGGCGCGTCTGCCGACGTGGTGACTATCCCGTCGATCGACTCGACACGATCAAGGCCGACCTCGTACGCGCCGAAGCTCAGGCCGCGCTGCTCGAGGCCCTCGACGAGCACCTCACCGAGGACGAACGCGCGGTCGTGCAACGAGGACGCAATGCCAAGACCACGAGTCTGCGCGCCAAGAAGGACACGCAAACCTACCGCAGCTCCACGGGATTCGAGGCGCTCGTCGCCCGCTGGGCCCTGCTCGAGGGGGCGTGGGAGCGCTACGAAGCGCTCGTCGTTCCGCGCCTCGAGCCGATGATCGACGAGGCCGTCGCGCGGCGGGCCAAGAAGCCCCGCCGCGGCTAGGCAGCGGGCCGAACTTCAGCGGGCTGCCGCGGCTGGGACTGCCGACGCTTCACGCCCGCCACGATGTGTGCCGGCGGCTCCTTGAGATCCCAGACCAGCCCGACCCAGCTCATCATCTTGAGCACGTAGTAGGTCACGTCGTACTGCCACCAGTGAAAGCCCTGGCGGGTCGAGTTCATGTAGTGGTGGTGGTTGTTGTGCCACCCCTCGCCGAGCGTGATGATGGCGAGCAACCAGTTGTTGCGGCTGTCGTCAGGCGTGGCGTACGGCCGCGATCCCCAGACGTGGGAGAGCGAGTTGATCGTGAACGTGCCGTGCCACAGGAGCACCGTGCTGAACATGAAGCCGACGAGCAGCCCAGGAAGCCCGCCCCAGGCGAAGCAAGCAATGCCGAGCAGCGTCGGCGGCACGAGCCAGAACTTGTCGAGCAGCACCAGCTCCGGGTACTTCGCGAAGTCCTTGATCCGCGCGAACTTGGTCACGTCGTTGCGGTCGTAGAACCAGCCCATGTGCGAGTACCAGAAGCCGTGCTGCACAGGGGAGTGCAGGTCCTTTTCGGTGTCGGAGTGCTTGTGGTGGTCGCGGTGATGGGCAGCCCACCACAGCACGCCCCGCTGCGAGGACGTCTCGGCGAGGAAGGCCATGGCAAACTGGAACCAGCGGCTGGTCTTGAAGGTGCGATGAGAGAAGTACCGGTGGTAGAAGCCGGTGATCGCGAACATCCGCACCACATACAGCGCGATGCACAACGCCCAGACCTGCCAGCTCGCGCCCATCACGACGCCCGCGATGCCGAGCAGATGAATCACGACGAACGGGCCGGCGTCGCGCCACTGGAGATCGCGCACTCGACGCGCACGCATGCCCGGTTCGCGAGGGAGCTGCTGGGAAATGTCGAAAACACCCATGGTCTCCAAGGAACTATGCGGTTCGAGGATCGGCCCCGGGGTCACACTCCCGTCGCCGAACGTCATGGTTGTGTCTACGGTCCGCTACACTGCCAGCGCGCATGAGCGAGACCTCACCGCCCGAGTGTGAGCCGAGCAAGCCGAGCGTGCCCGAGGCCCGCGAGCGGCTCGCGGTGGTGATCTTTGGCACCGCCACGCCCGCCGGTCGCGCCTTCGACGTCGCGCTTCTGTTGCTCATCGTCGCCAGCGTGCTCGCGGTGGTCCTCGAGAGCGTCGAGGCGATCGGTACTCGGTTTCGCCTGGCGCTTCGCGTCCTCGACTGGGTCTTCACGATCCTGTTTCTCGCCGAGTACGTCGTGAGGATTTGGGTCGCGCGCGATCGCCTGCGCTACGTGTTCTCCTTCTTCGGCATCGTCGACTTGCTCTCGATCCTGCCCTCGTTCATCGGCATCTTCATCAGCGGCGCCCACTCGCTGCTCGTCATTCGCGTCCTTCGGCTGCTCCGCGTCTTCCGCGTGCTGAAGGTCGTGCGCATGCTGGGCGAGGCCAATCAGCTGCTCTCGGCGCTACGAGCCAGCTTCGCCAAGATCACGGTGTTCATGGGCGCCGTCCTCACCGTGGTCGTCGTCATGGGCGCGACGATGCACTTGATCGAGGGGGCGGAGAATGGGTTCACCAGCATCCCGCGGGGCATGTACTGGGCCATCGTCACGATGACCACCGTCGGCTACGGCGACATCGCGCCCGCGACGGTGCTCGGCCAGGCGATTGCAGCCCTGCTCATGCTCCTGGGATACGGGATCTTGGCGGTGCCGACGGGGATCGTCTCGGCCGAGTACGTGCAGGCCGCTCGATCCGACGGGCCCGCGCCCGTCGAGTGCCAGGAGTGCGGGGCCAAGGGGCATCCCACCGACGCCAACTTCTGCCGCGTGTGCGGGACCGAGCTCGTATGAACTCGACGACCGCGATCCTCACCGCGCTGTTCGTGGCCTCGGGCGTACTGTTCGTCTTCGCGGGCACGGGTCCGCTGCGCTACGGCCGACACGCTCGCATCGACGCCTCGGGCGTTCCGGTTCGCTTGGCGTGGCTCGTGATGGCCAGCCCGGGTCTGCTCCTGTGCCCGTGGATCTACGAGCAAGGCGCCTCGGGAGGGCTGGTCCCCACCATCATGCTCGTCTACTGGATGCTCGCCTACGGGTGGCGCGGCCTCGTGTTTCCGGCACTCATGCGAGGGACACACGGCAAGCGGATGCCCTGGGGCATCGTCGTCTTGGGCACGATCTTCACCGCCGCGCTGGCCTACCTCAACGCTTTGGTGCTCGCCGAGACCTGGCGCGAGTATCCGCTGCGCTGGCTGTGGTCGGTCCGGTTCCTCTACGGGTCCATGCTCTTCCTCGCGGGCATGTTCATCTCCCGCGCGTCGGACTTCGTGCTCAGTAGGCTTCGTCGCCGCGGTGACCTCGGATACATGCTCCCGCGCGGCGTGTTCTTCGAGGAGCTCTCGTGCCCCAACTATCTGGGCGAGATGCTGATGTGGCTCGGGTGGGCCGTGTTGACCTGGTCGAAAGCCGGCCTGGCCGCCGCGACGCTGAGCATCGCGCTGCTGCTGCCCCGGGCGGTCTCGCATCACCTGTGGTACCGGCGCACCTTCCCGAACTACCCGCCGAACCGGCGCGCCATCATCCCGTTCGTGCTGTGAGCCGCCGCGCATGATCACCCTGTACACCGCACGGACCCCCAACGGCTTCAAGGCCAGCATCACGCTCGAGGAGCTGGGCCTGCCCTACGAGACCCGCGTGCTCGACCTGAAGGCGGAGGAGCAGAAGCAGGCGTGGTTCCTGGCGCTCAACCCCAACGGGCGCATCCCGGTCATCGTCGATCATGACGCGGACGACCTCGTCGTCTTCGAGTCGGGCGCAATCCTCATCCACCTTGCCGAACGGACCAGCCGCTTGCTGCCCGTCCACGCGGCGCAGCGCTCGCGTGCACTGCAGTGGCTCATGTTCCAAGTGGGCGGCGTCGGCCCGATGATGGGGCAGGCCAACGTCTTTCACCGCTACGCGCCCGAGCGGATCCCCTACGCCGTCGAGCGATACCAGCGCGAATCGAGGCGCCTGCTCGAGGTGCTCGACACGCGCCTGGCACAGGCCGAATACCTCGCGGGTGACTACTCGATCGCCGACATCGCCAACTGGTGCTGGGCGCGAACGCACCGCTGGTCGGGCGTCGACATCGACGGCCTTCCACACCTCTCGCGCTGGCTCGATGCGATCGCGCAGCGCCCCGCCGTGAAGGCCGGCTGCGAGGTCCCGCCAAAGCCCGACGGGCTCGCGGCCGCCGACGTCGAAGCGACGGGCTCGAAGATCCTCGTGTGAGCTCAGCGCGCGAAAGGTCGCTTGGCCCAGCGCGGTGTCGTCGGAGTCCCGCCGACACGCGTTCGGATGCGGTAGTGCGACTCGCTGCCGTGTCGGGCCGGTCCACCGATGGGCGCCTCAGATCCGGGCAGCTCCTCGGGCGTCTCGGGCATCGCCTCGCACAGCCGACGCATCGCGCGAATACACCGAGGCGTAAGCCCCTCGAACCGTAGGCCGTATCGCTGCGACCCATCCGCGTCGGGCTCGCCCACCACGCGGACCACCTCCGCGTGCACGTCGAACAAGATCTCCCCGGCCGTGCCCACCGGGACGAGCGAGAGCACGTCGCCGAGCGCGTAGCTGCGATCGGTCTGCACCAGCGCCCCGGAGTCGCTGAGATTGATGACGACGGCGTTGGCGAACTCTTCGCCGTCGTCGCAGACGAGACGGAACGTGACGTTGAAGCGTGGTGCGCGGCGACGCTCGGATTCGGACGACATCGTGTCCTACCATCGGCGGCCCACCGCGGACCTTGAGCCAGGGTGGACGGCCCACACGACATCCGTGTCAGCCATGACAGGCCGATCGGGCGCTCGGTCGGGCATTTGCGTCATGCCTGCCCCGGCCTCGAGGCACCTCCCGGTCCGCGCTGACGATTTTTCCCAACGATTCCGTTCTCGTGACGCTTTGGCACACGGACTGCACACTACTCGGACATCCGCGAGAGTTGGCCTGACTTACCGCTTAAACCAACCTGGCTTGACTTCAACGAACGCTCTCCCGGACCTTGGCTTCTTCGGACCGCCCTTACCTTTCTTCCGGTCCGCCCTCTTACCCCTTGGCTTCGCTTCTTTCGCTCGGCGCTCGCTCCCCGAATCCGCCCAGCACCTTGTCTTGATTTGCATTCTGCCCAGAAAGAGCCTGGGCTCGGTCGGGTCTCCACCCCGCTCGAGCTCAGGCTCCTTCGGTTTCGTCGTGCGCCGTCACAACCGGATGCGCGGCCAGATACTCCCGTAGGTGCGGTACGATCGGCAGCGCCAGGACCTCGTCCGGCCGGCGAAAGCCCGCCCAGATCACCTCGCGGTTGTCGACCTCGAACTCGATCGGCGTATCGAGCGTGACCTCGCAGATCGTCACGTGGTCGCGGCGGTTCTCGTAGGGCTTGGTGTCCGAGTAGACCAGCTCGAGGTCCGAGGGCGAGACGTCGGCGCCGACCTCTTCACGCAGCTCACGCGCGGCCGCCTCTTCGGGCGACTCGTTGGCGCGAACGTAGCCGCCGGGGAGCGTGTACTCGCGGCGGTACGAGTTCTTCACCAGCAGCAGCCGACCGTCGTGCCACACCGCGATGAGCGACCCGTGCGTGTGGGGCTTGCGAATGCCCCAGTACGCTCGGAGCATCCGATGCGCGGTCTTGTAAGCGGTGCGAAATCCGAAGTCGACCGCCTCGCGGGCAAAGTTGGGCACCGATTGGATTTGCCACAGGGACGAGGCCCCCGTCAAAGCTCGGGGGAACGTAGAGGTTTCCCTCTACAGCTCAGTACGGGACGCACGAGGGGGTGTCGATGTCGTCCGCGTCGCGCGGCAGCAGCTTGTAGTTGCCAAAGCTGTAGCTGTGAACACCGGTTAGGCCGGCGAACGTCTCGTCCACCGCGCACAGGTTGTCCAGCGCGTCGAAGAGCAGGTCGTCCACGCGGTAGTTGCCCGTGACGGCAAACTCGTCGAAGTCCTCGCGCCCATCGGGGTTCATCTCGACGATGGAGACCGCGCCGATCGAGACCAGCATCGACTCGTAGGGCTCCGCGTCGGGGCCGGAGACCAGGTCTGCGGGATCGAAGTCGATCGGCTCGAAGGGCAGCGCCCCCGACGCCTCGACCGTGGCCACCGCGTCGGTGATCTGGCTGAGGTCGAAGAACTCCTCGTAGGTGCCCGAGACGGTGACCCGGTCGCCGACCTGCAGCGGACCCGCGTTTCCAAACACCGAGATGCCGGTCCACGGCTCGAGCGAGTCGTCCTGCAGGACGTAGCCGGAGCCGTCGTCTCGCACCGCGCTGACGTACACCCCAGACACCGTCACCGGCGTGCCCTCCGAGGGATGGTCGGGGGCGTCGGGGTTGCGAATGGCCGCGATGGACACGGCGCACGCCTGCGCGCCGGGGTTGGGCTGCGCACAGCTGTCGCACGCGTCTCCTTTGCCGTCATCATCCGCGTCGGCCTGGTTGCCGTTGGGTGCCAGCGGGCAGTTGTCCTCGCCGTTGGGCACACCATCGGCGTCGAGGTCGTTGCCCTCGAGGCCCGCGCACGCGTCTTGGTCGTCGAGCGGGCACACATCGCACGCGTCACCGATGCCGTCTTGGTCGGCGTCGCCCTGGGCCGACTCGAAGGGCCGCACGGGGTTGAACACCGCGGGGCAATTGTCGTCGCCGTCGGCCACTCCGTCGCCATCGCCGTCGCCGTCGCTGATGCCGTCGTACTCCGGGCGGGTGGGGAGGCACGAGGGCTCGTCCTGGGGCTCTTGGCAGTAGAAGAGCGGATAGGTCGACTCGATTGCGCTGGTCACCGACGCAAGCGACGGGCCCGCATCGTCGGCCACGCACGCCAGCTTCTCCGTGCCGCAGACATCCATGGATTCGCAGCTGCCCTTGCCCGCGCCCGACATCACCGACGCGTCGCCGTACAGCGGGTCGCCGCCGCGCATGACCAGCGCGACGTCGGCCAACTCGCCTTCGACGATCGCCTGGTGGTCGACATTGTCCCCCAGCGCGAAGATCGCGATGTCGGCGACATACCCGGGCTTGAGCATGCCGATCGCCTGGTGCGTGCCGGTGGCCAGCGCCCCGTTGGTGGTGACCATCTTCCACAGGTCGGCGTCGGAGAAGTGGCCGCCGAAGTAGTCGTCATTGAGTTCGTCGGCGCAGCGGAGCTCGCGGAGCATGTTCATCGAACCCGAAGCGACCCAGTCCGTGCCCAGCGAGAGCGCAACGCCCATGCGGTCGAGCAGGGTGACGGGCGCGGTGTTGCCGTACAGCACGATGTTGGAGCGCGGCGACCAGATCACCCGCGTGTAGTCGTCCCCGAGAAGCTGAGCCTCGGCGGCCCCCACCCCCACGGCGTGCACGACGGCAGTCTGCGGCGCGACGAGGTCGAGGCTTCCCATGCTCGTGCAGGTCAGCTCGTTGCGTGCGGCCTGGTTGATGCCCTCGGCGATGTGCGGGAGGTAGGCCGCCTCCGAGGCGATGTCCGAGGCCGTCGTCGCCCCGCCGCCGTAGTTGCAGCCCTGCTCGATCATCGTCCCGTTGGCGTCATCGAGGGGGAAGGTGTCGGTGTTGGCTGCGGCGACCGGGAGGCCTTCGAGCAGCGGGGAGATGTCGAGGTTGCGCAGCAGGCCGGACTCACCGCCCGCCCCGGCGATCGACGTCACGCCGCTCATCAGGTAGCGCAACTCGGCCGCGAGCACCTCCTCTTGGGACGCCCCGCCGTCGACGTCGAGTTCGATGTTGCCGCCAGCGCCCGTGCGCCACTCGTGACGGTGGTCGTAGCGCTGGGGGCCATCGCCGATCGGCCTGTTGGCCGCGAAGGTGATGTGCTCGTGCGGGTTGATCAGACCCGGCGAGATCGCCCCCTGGGCGCAGGTGATGACGGTGGCGTCGTCATAGCCGGGCGTGCCGCTGCAGTCACAGTCGACGCACGCGATCTGGCCGGAGGGGTCGACGAACACCTCGCCGCCGCGCAGCGTCTCTTCGGGCGCGAGGACGACGCCCCGAAGCACGTAGCCGTCGCCGCCTCCGCTCACTTCGCACGTGCCGTTGGCCGCCGGCGTCAGCTCCGTCCCGCACTCGGTCACGTCGCCGCCGGTCGGGTCGTCGGTGTCGGTGCCGTCGGTGTCGTCGGGGTCCGTATCGGTCCCCTCGGTGACGCCCGTCGTCGGGGTCTGCGTCGTGGGACTCGAGTTCGAGTCGGTCTCGCTGTCCGAGGCGCCATCGGTCCCCGTCCCGCCCGTGTCATCGCCACATGCCGTCACGCCGCTGAGCGCCAACACAATCCAAAGAGGCCAAGAGGTCCGCATGAGGCGGCGAAGATATCAGCCCGGTGTCAGCTGTCTGCGGCCGTTGCGTGCCGGGCGAGCGACGTCGCCAGGGCGCGTCCGCGCGTCGCCGCAAGACAGCCTATTCACAGCACTTAATCGTGGTCCCCGGCGGGCTGGGGGCGGGGCCGTGGTGCGCGCCTGTGTGATATACGAGAGGCAATGCGACGTGGCTTCGTGGTCTACGTGGTCGGCGGACTCGCCGCGGGAGTCGGGTGCGGGTTGCTGACCCCCTATCCTGGCGACGGCGACCCCGCGGAGATCTTGGCCGGCCAGGATGGCGGCACCAACGGCTCGCCCTTCAACACCGGCGATCCGCAGGAGCCCCTGCTCGACCCTGCGACCGACAGCAGCGTCAGCATCATCTCGAACGAGGACGTCATCATCGCCAACCCCGGTGAGGCATTCACCGTCGACCTCGAGTTTCAGGCCGACAACAACAACGTCGTCGGCGGCGGGATCCAGTTCCCCGGCTCGGACGAGATCCAATGGACCTTCATCGATGGCCTCGAGGGCGAGAACCGCGGCCGCATCCAGTTCGGCTACGTCGTCGACGCGAACATCTGCGACCAGGTCCCTCCGCTGTGCCACAAGATCGAGACGCAGCAGTTCGCCGTCGCCCGCAACGTCACCGGCGACGTCGACGGTGACGGCACCCAAGACGGCGACTTCGTCGTGTCTCCGGCCGAGAACGTCACCGTGGTGCTGCGCTGTAGCAGCTGTGACTCGCCGAGCTGTCGAGAGATCGACGAGCTCGCCGGTGAGTGTCAGTTCTGCAACCAGCCCCCTGCCTGCCAGGAGGTCTTCGACATGTGCTTCGACGAGGGCCGCCCCAAGTTCGACACCGACGAAGCCGAGGACTTCGAGCGCTTCTTTGGCCCCGACGGGCTCGCGTGGCGCTCGGGCACGGTCTGCATCCCCGACGAAGACGGCAACACGGCCGCGGAGCAGCTCTGCCAGAACGCACTCGACGACGCGTTGGTCGAGTGCATCGACGAAGACACCGACACCGATGGCGAGACCGACGGCGCCGCAACCTCTGGAGGCTGAACGATGACCCGCACCGCATTGTCCCGCGTCTGCGCCACCGTCTGCACCCTTGCCCTGCTGCAAAGCTCTCTCGCCCAGGCCGCACCCGAGCCCGAACCTTCGGAGGCCGCGACGGCCGAAGACGCGACTGCCGAGCCCTCCGAAGGCGAGACCTCCGAAGGCGACCCCGGCGAAGGCGGTGAAGTCTCCGAAGGCGACCCCGCAGCCTCCGAGCCCGAGCCCGAGCCCGAGCCAGAACCCGAGCCAGAACCCGAAGAAGCGGACCCCACGCAGCAGGAGGCGGCAGCGCTGTTCCGCGAAGGCTCGATGTTCTACGAGCTCGGGCAGTACCCCGAGGCGATCGAGAAGTTCGAGGCCGCGTGGAAGCTCGCGCCCGTGCCCCAGCTGCTCTTCAACCTCGGTCAGGCCCACCGGCGCTGGTTCGAGGTCGACCCCGACATCGACCACCTCCGCCAATCCAGGACGTTCTTCGTCAACTACGACAAGCGCATGAAGACCGACCCGAGCTACAGCGCTCGCGAGGCCGACTACGTGCAAAACATGATCGAGAAGCTCGACGCACAGATCGAGCTCGAGGAGGCGCGAGAAGCCGAGCGCAACCGGGTCATCGTCAACGGCCCCAGCGCGGCGGAGATCGAGGCGCTCGAGAAGCGCCGCATCCAGCGAGAGAAGAAGCTCGCCACGGCCCGCCGCCTCAACGGCGCGGGCATCGGACTCATCGTCGTCGGCGCCTCGGCGGCGGCGGTCGGCCTCGGCGGCGTGCTCGCCCGCACCGCCTACAAGGTCGTGCTCGACAACTCGGCCACCGGCGATCCCAACTCTCCCAGCTTGGCCACGGCCGAAGAGGACCGCCGCCGACGCAACGGGTTCTTGCTGTCGGGCCAGGTCGGGTTCGGCGGGCTCATCGCTGCTGCCGTGTTCCTGCCGATCGGCATCGGCCTGCGTGTCGGGGGCGGCGTGCTCGAGAGGAAGACCCTCGCCACGCCCGAGCCCAAGGACGCCGCGCCCGAGCCCAACCGCGAGCCGCCGCCCAAGGTCGCCATCGAGCCGACGGCCAGCGGCATCGCCGTGCACTTCTAGCAGGCTGTGGAAGAAGTCCCACGCAGTGCATAACGGCGCCCTCACCATGCATAGCTTCGTTGGTCATCGGTCACTGGTGCCCAACCAGCTCCCTCTTCCCGCCTTGCTCTGCATGGCGATGACGCCGTTCTGCATAC
>JANSYI010000016.1 GCA_024742475.1 bacterium
AGTCGACCTTCTCCGCCCAACCGCGAAGGCCCAGGACCTTCGTGATGGCAGCGGTAAGCGTCGTCTTACCGTGGTCGACGTGACCGATGGTTCCGATGTTGACGTGCGGCTTATCGCGAACGAACTTCTCTTTGGACATCTCAGGCGACCTCTTGCGTCGTGAATTCGGCGTCGTTCTACGCTGCGGCGGGTATGGCGTCAACCCGCTCCGCTCGCGAGGGTGCCCGCCTCCCCCCGAAGGCAGACGGAGGGCTCCTCCGGAGACGCTCCGCGGTGAGACTTCGCGCGCTCCCCTCTCGCTCAGATCCGGTCGAAGGCTCCAAACGAAAAAGCCGCCCCCTTTCAGGGGCGGCGTTCTCGTTTGGAGCCTTCGACCGGATTTGAACCGGAGACCTCATCCTTACCAAGGATGCGCTCTACCAACTGAGCTACGAAGGCGAAGAGAGCGGGAGACGAGGGTCGAACTCGCGACATTCAGCTTGGAAGGCTGACGCTCTACCAACTGAGCTACTCCCGCGGGGCCTCTGTCTGTGACGTCTGCGTGACGCGAGAGGCGTTGTCTGAAGACGGTAATCTAAGCGATGAAGAAGTCGAGTAGTGGATGGAGTAGGATTCGAACCTACGAAGCGAAACGCGGCGGATTTACAGTCCGCTCCCTTTGGCCAGCTCGGGCATCCATCCTTGAGTTTTCCCTCGAGACTTCGAAGTCCGACAAGCGGTGTTCTCTGTGAGAGCTGGCGATGGGATTCGAACCCGCAACCCCCTGATTACAAATCAGGTGCTCTACCGTTGAGCTACACCAGCAGGTTGCTGCGTCGTCTTCTCGGGACTCCTTGGGAAGGCTGGCGATGGCGCCAGCTGGGCGCGGTGTATATCCCCGCGTTCCGGTGGTGTCAACACGGGATGTGTAGGTCGCCCCCAAAAAGGGGCCCAGACGCGGCTGCGCACCGTCGCTCGCACACGCCGAGGCAGCGTGCGAGCAGGTGCGCATCCCGCCCAGGGTGCTACTCGTCCGCGCCTCCCTCGGCATCGGAGGGACGCAGCGCCGCCATCGTCTCGCGGGCGCGTAGCACCGACGCCTGGTATTTGGCGTCCATCGACCCCTTCTCGGCGTCGAGAACCCCCTGGATCGCGTCGACGCACGCGCCGCACTCGGTGCCGCGCTCGAGCATGTGCATCGGTAGCCACGCCATCGTAATGCGCGCGTCGGGATTACGCACCTTGAAGGCCTTGGAGATCGCCTCGGCGGACTTCACGTCGCCCTTCTTCAACCGGGCGACCTCGAAGGCGGCCTTCTCGCGCGAGAACCAGTCGGCGTTCACGTCCTGCAGCGTCTTCTCGTAGCAAGCTGCGTCTTCCTTGCAGGTCTCGACCAAGGTGATGCCCGCGTCCCACTGGGCGAGCTGCTTGGTCACGTTGGCGTCCTTGTTGGTCGCCATCGCCTCCTTGATCGACGCGATGTTGCTCGGCGACGCCGCGAGCACGGCAAAGCGGGCCGCGTCCCAACGCGGCTCGTACTTGAAGTCGCTGACGACGATCTCGGTGTCGTACTCGCCGGCCTTGATCACCTCGTTGAGACACGAGACGGCCTTCTCCCCGCCGATCCGACCGAGCGCCTCCATGATCGGGAACATGTCGCCGGGGTTCTTGGTCGACATCGTGCAGCCGCACAGGGCGTCGGACGCCTTTTCGTCGCCGATGAAGCCCAGAGCGTTGGCGATGACCGCCCGCAAGCCGGCCGACGCGGCGACATCGGTCTCCTCGTCGCCCTTCTTCTTCTTGTCATCAGCGGGCTGGCAGTCCTCGGTCGGCATGAAGCCCACGAGCTCGTCGACCGCCGAGCTGACGCCCATGGCGCCAAGGATGCCTGCTGCGGTCTGCTGAATGACCGGCTGAGGCACGCCGTTCTTCGCGGCGAGATCTTGCACCGCTTCGTGGTCGCCACGAAGCATCTGCAGCACTTTGGGCACCGCCGGCTCGCCGATCGCCGCGAGGGCCTGCTTGGCTCGCATGCCGATGTTGGTGGTCGTCGGCGCGTCGGGGACCCGGAAGGTCACGGTCAGCAGCGCATCCACGGCGGACGGGTCACCGATGCGTCCGAGCGCCTTGGCCGCGGCGCGGTGCACCGCGACGGGCTGGGTCTCGGTCGTCTGCTCCATGACCTTGATGAGCACTGGCACCGCACGCGCGTCGCCGATCGCTCCGAGCGTCTCGGCCATCATGAGGCGAACCTTGCCCGCGTCGGTCTCCGAGTCGTCGAGCGCCGGCTTGGCCAAGATCTCTTCGTACAGCTCGATGATCTTCTCGACCGAGCCCTCGGCCTTCGACTTCTTGATGCCGTCGAGCGCCATCATGACCTTCTTGCGCGCGCCCGCGCTGCCGTCGAGTTCGAGCGCCATGTTCCACACCGGCGCGGCCTCGGGGCGACCGACCGCGCGCAACAGCTCGAGCATCTTCTCTTGCTGCTCCTCGGCTTCGCCCCACACCTCTTCGAACGCTGGGATCGCCTTCGTGGCGAACTCGTCGACGAGGTCGTCGTTTTCTTGCGCGTCGAGGACGGTCTTGGTCAGCTTCTCGAGGCCGATGAATCCCTGGGACCGGGTGTCGGCGTTCTTGATCCGCTCGACGTGCGTCTCGAACTTGTTGGGGTCGGGCTCTTTGCAGGCGCTCGACAAGACGAGCGTCGAAAACAGCGTGGAAACGATGAGCTTGCGCATGGGACTTCCTCCTCCGAGGTGATTGGGCGGTTGGGGGCTCCGCGACCGATTCAGAGCCGACATCCTACGCTCGGGCGCAACTTGCGCCAAGCAGGAATGATGAATGAAAGACGCGCCGCTGCCATGTGGCGAGCACACAGCGAACGACGCGTGTTGGTCGGGTCCGGGGCGGGCCTGGGGCGAACGGGGACTATCGGCGGCCGACGCGTCGCTTGCCCGGCTTCGGCACGCGAGCGCGTGGCGGGCTCTTCTTCGCGGCCTTCTTCGACGACTTCTTGGCCACGCCACGAGCCGATTTCCCGGACTCGACCTCGGCGTGCTTGACGACGACCGTGTCATCATCGTCTCGCCGGGCGCCTCGCGGCGTCGGGATCGCGGCCACGCGCGTCGGCGCCTTCTTGGAGGCCGTCGTCTTGTTGGACGGGGCCTTCTTGGCTGCCGCCTTCTTGGAGACCGTCTTGGCGGGGGCCTTCTTGGCGGCCGCGGCGGGCTTGGTGCCCTTCTCGGGCGCCTTGGCTGGCGCGCGGCGAGCAGCCTGACGCCGCTGCTTGCGTGGCGGAGGCGGCTCACCACCCATCGCGACGTTGCCGGAGAACGAGGCCCCGTCCGAGACGATGATGCGCGGCGCGGTGATGTCACCCATCAGCTTGCCTCCCGCGTTGAGCGTGACCGAGTCGTCGGCGGTGACGTTGCCCACCACGACGCCGCTGATCACGACGTCGCGGGCTTGGACGGTGGCGACGACGACCCCGCCGGTGGCGACGTAGACCGTCTCCGTGAGTTCGATGCTGCCCTCGAGGCGGCCCTCGATGTGGAGATCTTCTTCACCGCTGACGCGTCCGCGGACGTTGATGCCCGGACCTATCAGGGTCGCCGCGTCCGCGGCGGTGCTTTGGGACTGACGCGCCATCGGCTAGCCATCCATGTCGACGTTGCCCTTGAACGAGGCTCCGTCGGCGATGAGGACGCGGGGGGCGTGGATGTCTCCGACCACGCGGCAGTTGCTCTTGAGCTCGGCGCGCTCGGTCGCGACGACGTCGCCGGTCACCGTGCCGAGGATGGTGATCGTGGCGGTCTCGACGTTGGCTTCGACGACGCCACTCTCCTCGACGTAGATGTTCTGGCGGAGGCCGACTCGCCCCTTGACGGTGCCTTGAACGACGAGGTCTTCGTCGCCCGTGATCTCGCCGTCGATGACGATGGTGCTTCCTATGACGGTGTTGGCCATGAACGCGTGCTTTCTGAGTTCGAACAGAGAAAAGGGAGAAGGTCGAGCGGTGCCCTAGCGGGCGGCCTTGCGGAGGTCATCGGGAAGATCGACCTCCATCTCGACGGCGCCGTCGAAGTGCGCGCCGTCGTTGATGATGACTCGCGGAGCGCGAACGTTGCCCGAGACTCGCGCTCCGCGTTCGATCGTGATCGAGCGGGACGCGACGATGTCGCCGCGAACGTGGCCGAGCACCGCGATGCTCTCGATGTCCAGGTCGGCCTCGACTTCGCCGGTCTCGGCGACGATGAGGTGGCCCGCGAGCGATACCGAGCCCTCTACGCGACCTTCGATGACGAGGTCCTCCTGGCCGCTGAGCGCTCCGCGGACGGCCGTTTCGGGACCGATGACGCAGGCGTCAGACGAGGGGGCGGTGGCACGGGAGTTGGTGTTGGCCATCAGGGGGTCTTTTCCTCGGAAAAGCGGGAGCGGACGGTAGCAGCGCCGGGCGAGCCGGCGCAAGGGTCACCGGTCGATCCCCGGCCGGCCCCACCCCACGCGGAGTAACCCCGCCGCCGCCCGCGTCGAACGCAGACACATGACGCCGAATTCCGGCCCTCGACGCTTCCTCGCGGCCGGTGGTATGAGCGAGCCGAAGGAGCCGAGCCCGTGACTCAGCCCAACACCGAGGCGCCGGCGCTTCGTCGAGACGAACTCGTCACCTACTTCGAGCGCGCCATCAGGCCCGATCCCTCGACCCACCTCATCGGGACCGAGCTCGAGCGCTTTGGCGTCGCCCGCGACGACGAGGCGGGTGCCTACATGCCCGTACGGTACGCACCTCACGTGCAGGAGGTGCTTGGCGCGCTGATGCGCGACCACGGCTGGCAGCCGGGCAGCGACCGCGGCATCGAAGGAGAGATCGTCGAGCTCCGCCGTGACGGCGCCTCGATCACCCTCGAGCCCGGTGGTCAGTTCGAGCTCTCCGGCGCCCCGCTGACCAACGTGCACGAGACGTGCGCGGAGTTCTCCCAGCACTACGAAGAGCTCGACGCGGTCTCCAAGCCGCTCGGCGTCACGTGGATGGCGATCGGACACCACCCGTTCGCGACGCGCGAGCAGATCCACTGGATGCCCAAGGGTCGCTACGCGGTCATGCGTGCCTACCTGCCCCAAAAGGGCAGCATGGCCCTCGACATGATGTTGCGGACCTGCACGGTGCAGGCCAACTTCGACTTCACCTCGGAGGCCCAAGCCGGCGAGCGGCTGCGGCGGGCCTCCGCCCTGGCACCGATCGTGATGGCGATGTTCGCCAACTCGCCGCTGGTCGAGGGTCGTCGCAGCGGACGGGTTTCTTCGCGCAGCTGGGTGTGGACCGACGTCGACAACGACCGTTGCGGCATTCGACCGTTCTTCTTCGACGCCTCGTTCTCGTTCGAGCGCTACGTCGACTGGGTGCTCGACGTGCCGATGTTCTTCTTCAAGCGTCAGGGCAAGTACGTCGCGCACCACCGCCCGTTCCGCCACTTCCTCGAGCACGGTGCGCAGTGCCCCGACGGAACGCCGGTCCGCGCCAGCTGGGACGACTGGGTCCTTCACCTCAGTACCGTGTTCCCCGAGGTTCGACTCAAGCCGCACCTCGAGTTCCGGTCGGCCGACGCGGTGGGCAGCAAGTACCTGTGTGCCCTGCCCGCGCTGCTCAAGGGTCTGCTGTACGACGACGCCGCAGGCCGCGACGCGATGGCACCTCTCGACGCGCTCTCGTTCGACGAACGCATGGCGCTGTGGCACGAGGCCGCCAACGAGGGTCTTGCCTCCGCGAGGGTCCACACGCTCGCCAAGCGCGTGCTCGAGCATGCACGCCACGCTCTGGACAACTTCGACGTGCTCGATGGCAAGGGCCGTCGAGAGAGCCGGTTCCTCGATCCGCTCCAGCCCCTCGTCGAGCAGGGCCTCACGCCTGGAGAAGAGACGCTGCGTAGCTTGAGCGCCGAGGAAGTCGGAACGGACGCGACCGCGCGCACGGCCATCGCCCGCGCATGGCGCTTCGCCGGCTTCGAGCCCTGAGCCGACTCCCCCGAGTCTACTGGGCGGGCAAGTCAGCCGGAACGGCCGCTGCCGAAGGCCGCGCGGGAAGCTTGGTCAGCAGGCCCTTGCGCGGCACCGTGTACACGGGCGCCTCTTGCAGGCCAGCCGCGCGAGCGAGCGCGTTGGCAGCCATGCGGCCCGAGGTATGTGCCGCTTCCATGAGCATCGCCGGACACGGCAGCTTGACCCAGTCGCCCGCGAGCACGAGCCCGCCCAGTTCGGTCTCCACGCCGGGCCGGTGCGCGCCCATGCCGACGTGAAACGCGGTGAAGTCGCGCCGCAGCTGCATGTGTTCGTGCTGCACCGTCGCGTCCGCGTAGCGGGGAAAGAAGTGGCGGAGCCCTTCGAGGAGCGAGTCACGAACCTCGTCGTCGCCCATGTCGTCGTGCACGGAGTAGCAGTGCAGCTCGACGACGCTGCCTGCGTGCTCTCGCGCCCACGCGGCCGCCTCGGGGTCGATCCGGTCGATGAACGCGGCCGCATCGATCGCGCCGAGTCGCTCGGTCGACACGAACACCGGCAGGTCCTCGGGCGAAGGTCTGTCGAGCCAAAGGCGCAGCACGGCATAGCGCTGGCCGGCGCGCACGTGGTCGAAGCGCGCGATGAGTTCAGGCGCCTCACGACGCGCAGATTCGCTGCCGCGGAGGATCGCTCCAGCCGCGCCGACGTCGGTCGCGAGCACGACCGAGTCGAACGCCTCGCCGTTGACCTCCCAGACCTCGGCGCGTCGTTCGAGCGACTCGACGGGGGTCTGCGTACGGATGCGGACCCCATGCTCCTCGAGATGCCGAACGATGGGCTCGATGAAGCCGGTCGCGTAGTCGCCGTCCACGAAGTCGTAGCCCAAGCCGTGATCGTGGCTGAGGTAGTAGAAGTGGAAGCTCTTGATCAGCTCGGCTGTCGAGAGCCGGTCGTCGTCGGAGAAGAATGCGCGGGAGAACGCGTTGAAGACGGTGCGAAGATCTCGAGGCAGCTGCGCCCGCCGGGCGAACTCCGAGAACGGCACGTCGTCAAAGGTCTCGAAGGTCTTCTCCGCGTCGTATCGCAAGAAGGCCTCCATCTCTTGCCCCGCAGGACCTCGCGCCACGGGACCGAGTGCGTACAGTCCGCGGCGCGCGAGGTTCACGAGGTTGAGGATCGGCGCCTCCCGCTGGTCGGGAAAGGAGAGGCGGCGCAGGTCTTCGGTGAGGATCGTGTAGTCGCCCACGGCCCGCATCGACTTGCGAATGCCCAGATGCTGCAGCCAATCGTCGAGGTTGTAGTAGTGGCGGAAGAAGGCGTGAAAGCCGTGCTCGACCGATGCGTCGAAGCCATCCTCCAGCGTCTCCCGCCACCCGGCCACCTTGCCGCCGATGTAGTGGTTGCGCTCGAGCAGCGTCACCTCGAATCCTCGCTCAGCCAGCATGCTCGCCGCCGAAAGCCCGGCCAAGCCTCCGCCCACCACGGCGACGCGCTGCGGTGTCGAGAGCGTCGTGGTTAGCGACGTATCGACCTCGCCCAAGACGTGGCGGTAGCCCCCAAACCCTCGCTCGATCAGTCGGGCGAGCCACGACGGCTGCGTGACGCGAAGCTGATGCCACTGGTAGACGACCGCTGTCGCCGCGCACAAGGCTAGACCGAAACCGAAGTCCTCGATCGGGATGGTGCCAACGCGGAGTCCGAGCTGGTGGGCTTCGCCGTAGTGCACGACGGGGCGCGCGGTGAGATAGGTGTTGAAGACGCCCGTGAACGCGAGCACCAGCCCTGCGTACGCCCACGCGCGGGGCATGCGGAGCAGGCCTGTGCCGAGCATGTGGTCGAGCGCGCCCGTCAGCCCCAACGCGAGCAGCGTCAGGCCGGTGTATGCCGGTCCGCCGCCTACCAAGATGACGACGCCCACCGCCAGCGAGAGCGCGGGGAGCAGGTACAGTGCCAAAGGCAGCGACGCCCTCCCCTTCGCTCCGCCGATCAGCGTCTCCCAGCTGAACGCGCACGCATAGGGCACGACCAAGAAGAAGAGGACCTCCTCGACGGGCAACCCGAACAGCTCGAGGCCTACGATGTAGCGGTCGTCGAACCACCAGTGACTGCCCGCGACCGCCGCGTCCCACGCGATGAAGGGCACGGCGACGACGAGCGTGGCGAATGCCAAGCTCTTCGCCCGCCCGAGGAAGTCGTGCCGGGGCATCAAGCTCAGCGCGAGCGGGCCGGCGAGGATGAGGAGGTCGAAGAGCAGGTATTCGGCGCGCATGTCGGTTCAGCCGTTGGGTGTGGGTGGACGCCCGACGGCGACCGAGAGATGCGCATCTCAGCAAGCCTGCAGCGCAGCCGCAAACTCGGCAGGGGCAGCGCCGAAGCCGTCGACGACGAGCGCCTCGCGGAGCTTGTCGAGCGCGCGCTGCTGGATCTGACGGATGCGCTCGCGGGAGAGCGAGTAGACCTCGCCGATCTCGCGGAGGGTGTGGCCCTCGTTGCCGTCGAGGCCGAAACGAAGGCGAAGGATTTCCGCTTCCATGGGCCGCAGGGTGTCGAGCGCCTCGTGCAGCGCCCCGTCGAGCTCGAAGGACTCGAGGCGGGTATCGGCCGCCGGGTCCTCGTCGGCCAGCGCGTCGATGCCACGCGGCCGCGGGCTGTCTTGACTGGCCTCACGGGGGTTGTCCCGCTCGACGAGCACGCGTCCCAGACGCTCGACCTTCTCCCTGGGCACGTCGGCCAACGCGGCCAGCTCGCCCGCATCGGGCTCGCGACCGTGCTTGTGCTCGAACTCCCGGCGGACCTTGGCGAGCTTGGCTTGCAGCTCGATGACGTGCACGGGGAGACGCACCGCGCGACCGCGGTCGGACAACGCACGGCTGATCGCGTGGCGAATCCACCAGCTCCCGTAGGTGGAGAACCGGAAGCCACGGCGGGGGTCGAAGCGGTCGACGGCGGTCAGGAGGCCGACGTTGCCCTCTTGAATGAGGTCGTCGAGGCTCATGCGACCGCTGCGGAGGTAACGGTGGGCCATCGAGACCACGAGCCGGAGGTTCGCGCGGGCGAACTCGGACCGCGCCGCGTGCAGGTGCATGCGCGCGCGCTCGACCCGGCGGGCGTACGTCTCGAACCGCTCGGACTTGCGCTGCGCAGCGCGGAGCCTGAGGTGGCCTCCGTCGTTGCGTCCCCGCAGCAGGGCCTGAACCTCTGCGGTCACGAGGTCCGCGACGTCACATGAGGGGTCGGCGTCGGCGAGCTGCTCGGCGAGGGCGACCAGCTTGGGCGAGTCTACGGTGAGCCCGCGACGCCCAAAGACCTCGCGCTGGGCGGCGCTCAGGTCGACACCTTCGCGCTTCGACTCGGGCATCGAGGCGAGGATGAGCTCGAGGATGCCTCCGTGCAGGGGCACGTACGTGAGCATCTCGGCCCAGTAGCGCTGTCGGAGCGAAAGGATCCGCTGCGCCGCAGCGAGCTCTTCTTTCGGCTGCATGAGCGACTCGCGTTCGAGCTCTTTGAAGTAGACCTCGAGCGCGTCCGTGTCGGTGCGCTGTGAAGAGCCGAAACGTTGGACAGAAGCTCGTGGGTGAATCGAAGTCGCAGCGGTTTGCATCGTCAACCTCCTGTCCAACGTCTTACCACCGTGTACAAGGTTTGCAAAGATCAATCGCTAGTTTGTACGCTCACACCGGTGGTGCATGCGCTCTAGAGGGCTTGAACCGCCGAATAGGCCGTACTCTCGGGCTGTACAGCCTTCTGTTCCATCTGAGGGAACAGCGCTTTGCACAGGCTCATCGCCCAGAGGACGAAGTCGTCTCGACCTTCTACAGAGGGCACGCAGGTGAACATCGAGTTGCACAAGGTTTGAAGACGCTCGCACGCGCCCCCCACCCCGAGCTCTCGCGCCGCTGAGGGCCGGTCGTTCCGATGGTCCTGACCGACGGGTTTGCCCAGCGCTTTGGCCGAGCCCACCAGATCCATGATGTCGTCGGCGATCTGATAGGCCTCGCCCAGCCTCGAGCCGACGGGGAGCCACGCCGCAGGGTCTCCACCCCCGGCGATCGCTCCCGCGGAGACGGCCGCTTCGAACAGTGCGCCGGTCTTGGCGCGGTGATACAGACGCAGGTTGGGCGCGGGCTCGGATTCCCACGCCTGGCCCGCCACGATTCCGCGGATCGCTCCCACGGAGCGGGCCACGGTCGCGACCAAGGGCCCCAGGAGCATCGGATTCGATGCGCAGCCGCGGCCGAGCACCTCGAAGGCGCCCGCGATGAGCGCATCACCGACGAGGACCGCCAGAGGCTCGCCGTGTTCGACGTGAACGGTGGCGCGCCCGCGACGCAGAGGTGCGTCGTCGAAGCAGGGCAGGTCGTCGTGGACGAGCGACGCGCAGTGCAGAAACTCGATGGCGGAGGCTGCTGCGGCCGCCACCTGGGCATCCCCGCGTCCGCACGCCTTGGACACGGACAGCACCAAGCGGGGTCGCACCCGACCACCGCCACCGAAGACGGCGTGACGCATCGCGGCCTCGAGCCGAGGGGGCGTCGTTGGCCCGGTGATCCACTCGAAAGCTCGTTCCAGGCATCTCTCGGCCTCGTGGCGACCCATGCCTGAGAGTGTGTCGAAGGAAGTAGGTTTGTCAATCCTTTTGCAAAGCATGGACGCGGCCTGCATGGTGCACTACGCTGTCCGAGAACGATGGATAGGCACGACCGACCCACTCCCTCAACCTTGGACACGATCGTCGTCGGCGGTGGCGTCGGGGGGTTGTCCGCTGCGCTGCGCATCGCGGGCGCTGGCGCGCGTGTTGCGGTGCTCGAGCGTGCCGCCGAAGTCGGGGGCAAGATGCGGGTCGTTCGCGCAGGCGGCCAAGAGATCGACGCCGGCCCCACCGTGCTGACCATGCGGAGCGTGTTCGAGTCGCTGTGGGCAGATGCCGGGCTCGACTTCCACGCCGCGGTGCCGACGCAGCGGCTCGAAGTCCTCGCGCGACACGGCTGGAGCGACGGCGCGACCTTGGATCTGTTCGCCGAGGTCGACCGCTCCGCCGAGGCCATCGCTGCGTTCGCCGGCCGCAAGGAGGCCGACGCGTTTCGAAGGTTTCACGCGCACGCGGAGATGATCTTGGAGACCACGCGCGCTCCGTTCATCGAAGCCGAGACGCCGGGCATCCTCGCGGGCCTCTCCAACACCGGGCCTCGTGGCCTGTGGCAGCTCATGAAGATCGACTGGCATCGGTCGCTGTGGCGCACGCTCGGCTCGTTCTTCAAGGACGCCAGGCTTCGCCAGCTCTTCGCGCGATACGCCACCTACTACGGCTCCAACCCGTTCTCCGCCCCGGGGACGCTGTCCCTGATCGCGGCGGTCGAACAGGCGGGCGTCTGGCGCGTCGAGGGAGGCATGATGACGCTCGCCCGCGCCACGGCCGACGCCATCGAGCGACTCGGGGGCGAGGTCCATACCAACGCCGAGGTCGTCGCGATCGAGACCGACAGCGACGGAGTCACCGGCGTTCGCTTGGCAGACGGCCGAATGCTGTCGGCCAAGTCGGTGGTGTTCAATGGGAGCCCCGCGGCGTTGTCCGCCGGATTGCTCGGCGAGCCGTGCCGACGCGCGGCCAGCTCAAAACGCCCCACCCCCTCGCTCTCGGCGATGACCTTCTGCGGGATCGGACAGGCCCGGGGCTTCGACCTGCAGTGGCACAACGTCTTCTTCTCCGACGACTACGAGGCGGAGTTCGAGGCGATCTTCGAGCAGGGGCGCATCCCCGACCAGCCCACCACGTACATCTGCGCGCAGGACCGAGGACGGCTGCACGAAGCACGGGCCGACGAGCGGCTCTTCTGCCTGATCAACGCGCCCGCCCGCGGCGACGCTCACGACTTCGAACAGGACATCGACACATGCCACACCAACATGAAGCAGCTGCTCTCTCGTTGCGGTCTGGAACTGACCCTGCAGGACTCCGTCGTCACGACGCCGACCCAGTTCGCCTCGATGTTCCCGCAGACGCGCGGGGCGCTGTACGGGCCCGCCACCCATGGAGCGACCGCAGCGTTCGCCCGACCGGGCGCGAGCACGAAGATCCCAGGGCTCTTCTTGGTCGGTGGGGACGCGCACCCCGGAGCCGGCGTGCCGATGGTGACGCTGGGGGGCCGCATCGCGGCCGACAGGGTCTTCGACCACTTGGGTTTGACGCATCCGTCCCCGCGGGCGGCTACGCGTGGTGGTACGTCGACGCGTTCAGCGAAGATGGCGAGCTCGCGCTGACGCTCATCTTCTTCGTCGGGTCGGTCTTCTCCCCCACCTACTACGCCGCCCGGCAGCGAGATCCCGCAATGCCGGCCGCGTCGGTCTGTGCCGTGAACGCAGTGCTGTATCGACCCGGCGGGGGGGCGTGGAGTCTCACCGAGGCGCGCCCGCAGAGCATCGAGCGCCGCGCCGACGTCTTCGCGCTTTCGGGATCTCGCATCGAGCGAGACGCCGACACGCTCACCGTGCACCTCGACGAACGCACGGCGCCGTGGGGGCGCGCCCTCCGGGGCCGCGTCCGCATCGACCTGCTCGCAGGCGCGCCGAGCCCCTTCACCCTCGACCAGCATGGCGACCACCACTGGTGGCCGCTGGGTGCTCGAGCTCGGGCCGAGGTCGAGCTCGACGCGCCGGCCGTCCGATTTCGCGGCAGCGCGTATCACGACTGCAACTTCGGCCGCGTCCCGCTCGAGGACTCGTTCGACTCGTGGAACTGGTCGCGGGCGGAGGTCGGGGACGATGTCTGCATCACCTATGACGTGCACGAGGTCGACGGGACCCAGCGTCCCTTCGGGGTTCGGCTCGCAGGCGGCGACGTCGAGCCCCTGGTCGCGCCCGTCGCGACCGACCTCGCTCCTGGGCGTTGGGGCGTACGTCGACAGACCCGTGCACACGGCGAAGCGTCGGTGCTGCGGACCCTCGAAGACACCCCCTTCTACACGCGCTCGCTGCTGCGAACGACGCTGGACGGGCGCCCGGCCCTCGCAATGCACGAGAGCCTGTCGATGCAACGATTCGTCCAGCCTTGGGTGCAGTTCTTGCTGCCGTTCCGCATCCGGAGAGGGTGGAGGGCATGAACGCCGCCGCCCTGCTGCTCACGGCGGGCGCCACGACGTGGGCTGCCGTGTACACGATGATCTCCGGCGTCGCGCTCGCCCGCGCGGCGCGGAGGGGCCTCGCGCCGGGCCCGACCCAGGCGAGCGACGTGCTGCTGGTTCGGCCGTGCACCGGCGATGACGCCACCCTCGAGCCTGCGCTGCGCTCCACCGCCTCGCTGAAGCATCGCGGGTCGCTCCAGGTCCTCTTCACGGTCGACAGCCCTGCCGACCCCGCGTGGCCGATCGTTCGGCGGGCTGCGAGCTGGCTGCGGGAGCGAGGCGTCTGTGCCGACGCCGTGGTCGCCCCGACGTTCGCGTACAACCGCAAGGTTGGACAGCTCGCCGAGGTCACCCGTCTGGCCGACGCCGATATCGTCATGTGCGTCGACGCCGACGTCGACCTCAGTGGGTTCGACCTCGACGTCTTCGTCACGCCGCTGCGCACGGGCACGGTCGGCGCGGTCTGGGCCCCCCCGGTCGAGGTCGGCGCCCTCGAAGGATGGGGCGACCGAGCCTCCGCCGCGGTGCTCGGCGCGTCGATGCACGCCTTCAGCCTGCTCGGCGAGCTGGACGAGGGCGGTCTGGTCGGCAAGACGTTCGCGGTCCGCACGGAGGCGCTGCACCAGGTCGGCGGTTTCGACGGGCTCACCGAGCACCTCGGCGAGGACATGGAGCTCGCCAAGCGACTGCGCGCGCGCGGATGGCCGACGGCGATGAGGCGCATGCCCGTGCGGGCGATGGCTACCGGGCGCAGCCTCGAAGCCACCCTCGCGCGCTACACCCGCTGGCTGTGGGTGATTCGGGCGCAGCGACCGAGCCTGCTCGCGTCCTACCCCCTGCTCCTCGCGGCCGCCCCGCTGCTGCTCGCCCTGCTCCTCGTCCTCTCCACCCTCGCCCCGGCCTGGGCCCTGGGTCTCGGGGCGCTCGTCATGGTGACGCGCGTCGGCGTCGCGGTCGGTGCAGCGATCCCCCGTGGACGGGTGGTGGCCGCGGCGAGCTACGAGTGGCTGCTCGCCGACATCGTCCTGCTCATCGCCTTCGTGCGCGCGCTCGGTCGTCCCGAGGTGACCTGGCGCGGGCGAACGCTGCGCCTGGGCGACGGCGGACGCTTGGCTGCGCTCGAGCCAAGCCCCGACGGGGCCTAGAGCGTCGCGCTCAGGTCTCCGTCGTGGTCTCCGCGCTGCTGCGCTTCGGCTCTGGCAGCGCCGCGCGGATGCCGATCTGGCGCGGCTGTAGCCACCCGGCGACCGCGTCCAACCACGCAGTCGCCCAGCCGCTGAGCTTCGACTCGGGGCTGTGCAGTAGCGTCTCGAACCCCTGAGCGCGCGACTCGAGCTGTAGGCGGATCCTCTCGCGCTCCCGATCGACCGCCTGCGCTTGCATGTCGCGATCCGCGGCGTGCTCGGGCGTCAGCGGATCGCCGACGCTGACGTAGACATGCGGGCGCTCATCCCCTTCGAACACGAAGGCGAGCGCGACCGGAACGACGCGCGCGTTCGGGACGCGCCGCGCGATGCCTGCCGCCCCGAGCTCGAAGCGCAGCGGCACGTGAGGCGGCTGCTCCTGCCCCTGCGGGAACACCCAGACGACATGTCCGCGGTGCTGCAGGAGGTCGATGGCGTATCGAGACGCTCGTGCGCCATCGCGGCGGGACGTCCGGTCCACGCCGAAGCATCCCGCCCACCGGAAGAACCGAAGGCGGCGCAGGTTGGCCGCCTCCATCATGCCGAAGGTCTGCGCCCCACGCAGGCAGCGCTCACCGAGCCACAGCGCGACGAGAGCGTCCCACCATGACGAATGGTTGGCAACGACCAGCGTCGGCGCCTCATCCACCGCCGCTTGCAGCGTGGTCAGTCCGCGAACGTGCACCGCCGCGAAGCTCTCCCGCAGCCGCCCGGTCGCGTGGCGGGCAAACCACCGTAGGAACGGCGACCAGCGGACCGCCGGGATCATGGCAGGAGGAACTCGACCTCTCGAAGCGGTGCCGCGTCCAGCCCGTCCTCGTCGCCGCGGGTCTGCCACCACGCACGGGCGAGAAGCCACAGCTTTCGCGGCAGGCCGACCCTGGCTCTGCCCGACACCGAGTCGAAGTTGCGGCCCGCGACGACGCGGCCGATGTCCGCGTAGATGAGCCCCGCCGCGCGGATCGCAGGGCGGCAGTCGGAGGGGAGCGCGCCGATGCCCGGCTGCGCGCGCTCGTAGAGCCGCGACGCTTCGCGGAGCAGGCGTTCGACCGCTCGACCGACGGCGGGCTCGAACGAAGGCGCGGCGAGCCACGCCTGGCAGTCGAGCCCCTCCTCCTCGAGCCAGTCCTCGGGGACGTAGATTCGACCGCGCCGGGCGTCTTCGCCGACGTCGCGGCAGATGTTGGTCAGCTGCATCGCAGCCCCCAGGTCGCACGCCCGCGCGAGGGTGTCGCGGTCTCGCACGCCCATGAGATAGGTCATCACCACCCCGACCGCCGAGGCCACGCGCGCCGAGTAGGCCAGCACATCCGACAGGGTCCGATAGCGGCGCTCCGCGGCGTCCCACTCGAACCCCTCGAGCAAGGCCGAGAACGGCGCCTTGGGCATCTCGTGCCGCTGCACCACGCGGGCGAGCGCACGGTCCACCGCGTTGTGCTCGGGCTGGTCGGCGAAGAGCCGATCGAGCCGAACGTGCAGGCGCGCCACGGCCCGCGCCGGGTCTCCACTCTCGTCGACGGCGTCGTCGGCGACCCGACAGAACGCGTAGAAGACGGCCGCGTCATCGCGCATGCGGCTGGGCAGCAGCCACGACGCCGCGGAGAAGCTCTTGCTGCCATGGGCGAGCAAGGCCTTGCAGACGGCCAGGTCCGAGGCTGCCTCGGAGCTGACCACCAGCGCGCCTGGCTCAGGCGGCATCGGGCTTCTCACCCGCGGGCGGGGCAGCCGGGGCTTGCTCGGGTTCGCGCGCGGCAGCGGGGAGGTCCGGCAGCACGCGTTCGAGCACCTTGGCCGACGAGAGCACCCCAGGCACCCCTGCGCCGGGGTGCGTGCCCGCGCCGACGAGGAAGAGGTTCTCGACGTCCTCGCTGGTATTGTGCGGGCGGAAGTAGGCGCTCTGCAGGAGCACCGGCTCCATGCCGAACGCGGCGCCCTTGACCGAAAGGAGGTCCTCGCGGAACCCCTTCGGCGTCAGGCAGCGCGAGGTGACGATCGACTCACCGAGCCCGGGCATGACGGTCGACTCGAGGAATGCCTCGATCTTCTTGCGGTACCGCTCCGTCTCCTGCTCCCAATCGACGTCCGCATCGAGGTGCGGCACCGGAGAGAGCACGTAGAAGCCGTCGTGGCCGTCGGGCGCGAGCGAGGGGTCGGTGGCCGTGGGGCGGTGCAGGTAGAGGCTGAAGTCCTCGGCCAGCGTCTTGTTCTTGAAGATGTCTTCGAGCAGCGGCTTGTAGCGGGGGCCGAGCATGATGGTGTGGTGCGCGACATCCTCGTACTTGCGGTTCGTACCGAAGTACCAGACGAACAAGCCCATCGAGTAGCGCGCCTTGTCGACCTTCTCGTCCGTCCAGCGCTTGCGGTGCTCGGCCTTGAGCAGCTTCTTGTAGGTCCACGCCGAGTCGGCGTTGGACACCACGAGGTCGGCCTTGATCTCCCGGCCGTCCTCCATGACCACGCCCGTCGCCTTGCCGTCCTCGACGGTGATCTGCTCGACGGTCTGGTTGCAGAGCACGCGGTTGCCCTGCCCTTCGACGAGCCCGACCAGGCCCTTGACCAGCGCTCCGGTGCCGCCCATGGGGAACCATACGCCCCACTTGCGCTCGAGGTGGCAGATGAGCGAGTAGATCGAGGTGGTCTCGAAGGGGTTGCCGCCGACCAGCAAGGGGTGGAAGCTGAGGACCTGTCGAACCTCGTGGCTCTTTACGTAGGAGGCGACCAACCCCCACACCGTGCGGTAGCTCTTGAGCCGGACCATGTCGGGGACGATCTTGGCCATGTCCCACCAGCTCGAGAACGGCTCGAACGAGAGGCGCTCGAAGCCGACCTCGAAGATCTTGCGGCTCATCTCGTAGAACCGGTCGTAGCCGGCCACGTCGTCGGGGTTGAACTTCGCCACCTCCGCCCGCATCGCGTCGGCGTCTCCGGTGTAGTCGAAGGTTTGGCCATCATGAAAGCGGATGCGGTAGAAGGGCGCCACGGGGCGCAGATCCACGTCGTCGGACATCTTCTTGCCGCACAGCTCCCACAGCTCCTCGAAGAGGAACGGGGCGGTGATGACCGTCGGGCCGCCGTCGAAGGTGAAGCCATCTTGCCGGTAGACATAGGCTCGACCGCCGGCCTGGTCGCGCCGCTCGAGCACGGTGACGCGCCACCCGCGCGCCCCCAGGCGGACTGCGGCGGCGAGTCCGCCAAAGCCTCCTCCGATGACGACGGCGTGGGGCTTGTCCGAGTCGGGAGTGAAAGTCGCGGGTGAGTGATTCATCGCCAGGGAGTATAACTTTTGTCAAACGTTTGACAATGAACCTTGTACAAATCAGACTCACATCACCTCAGCGAGGCAACCGTGGCAGACGACGAAGGCAAATACCGCATCAACGTGGTGGCACAAAAGACCGGCATCTCGGCCGCCACTCTCCGGGCATGGGAACGCCGTTACGGCATCCCCGTCCCGAGACGCACCGAGTCTTCCTACCGGGTCTACAGTGATGAAGACATCGCGCTGATTCAGCGCCTGCGCGCCCTGTGCGGCGACGGCATGTCGCCCAGCGAAGCGGCCAAGGTCGTACTGGCCGAGGCCCAGCAGCCGCTCGCGCACCCGGGCATCGGAGACCCCTACGAGCAGGTCCGCAGCCAGATCGTCGACGCCGTCGAGGCGTTCGACCCCGACCGCATCGAGATGGCGGTCAACCGCGCCCTCACGCTCGGCTCGGCGTCGGTCATCTGCGAGAAGGTGATCGTCCCGGTGATGTTCACGGTCGGCAGGCTCTGGCACTCGGGGGAGATCACGATCGCGCAGGAGCACCTCGCGACGCAGATCCTCGAGACCACCGCGCGCAAGCTCATCGGACTGATGCAGCCCTCCATGGGCGCACGGCGGGTGCTGCTGGCGTGCTTCGCAGAAGACGAACACACCCTTCCTCTGTACGGCATCGCGTTGCACCTCGTGCAGGCGTCCTTCCGCACGGTGATGCTCGGCTCGCGCACGCCACCGGCAGCGATCCGACAGGCCGTGCAGAAGCTCAAGCCGGCGTGCGTTGGCCTGTCGGTCACCATGCCGCCCCCACCCCATCGCGCCCGCGAGCTCATCGACGCCTACGCCGACGCGTGCGCGGACACGCCATGGGTCGTCGGGGGGCAAGCCGCCGCGGATCTCGAGCCGCTCGTCGAGGAGCGCGGGGGTGTGGTGGTCCCCCACGACGACGTACGCCAAGCGATCCGCTCGATCGAGAGCAGCATCGCCCGCCGGCGTCGCGGCCCCAAGACCCACTCCGCGAAAGGATCCCAGTGAGCCTACTAACCCTCGCAATGTTGTCCGCAGTCCCCCTGTTCACCGACCCGGTCGCTCAGATGGCGGCCCAGTCGATGGATGGACAGGTTTGGGCCGGCCACCAGGTCAGCTTCGGCAAGCGTGACGTGCCGTTCAAGGGGGAGGTGCGAACCCGGACCGACACCTGGATGATCGCGCGCGTCCGTCACGACGACGACCGCATCACCCTCTCCCAGGAGGCGTGCATGGTCGTGATGAAGCCGGTCGCAGGCGTGAAGGTGTTCATGGACGCGCGGGCCCTGCCTGCCAACGACTTCGCCTTCTCGTCCAACGGTGTCGACCTCAAGGGGAGCTCGCTCGTGTCCTGGTCCGAGGAGGACGTCGACGGCGACGGCAACCCAGGGCTCACCGTTCGCGTCGACTCCAACGTCTGCAGCGGCGAGCTGTACGTCGGCAACGACTCCCGTACCAAAGCGCGGGCCTCCCTCGACGGGGACGCGTTGAGAGGGACCGCCCGTGTGACGATCGACCAGACGATCCTCGGAGCCAAGGGCGCATGCCTGTCGGTCGTGGCGACCGACACACACGAGGTCGTCTCCGGTCCGTTTGCCTACGCCCCCGTCGGCGCGGGCGCCACATGCCGCTCGCTCATGCAGTCGGGCTGGCCCGTCGACGCCACCGATTGAGTTTTTGGGCCCGCTGTTGGCGCCTGCTACGTTGACGGGGTGTCGCGCTTCGTCCTCGCAGCCTCGGCCTGCCTGCTCGTCGCGTGCTCGGGCCCCGAAGGCGCGGCACCGGCACCCGCCTCGCCGACCGAACGCAAACCGCCAGCCGCTGCCGTCGCGACACCCGAGCCAACGCAGCTCCACGAGCCCCCGGTCGTCGCTCCCGAGCCCACCGCGCCCGCGGCGAGCCCCGAAGCAACGGCAGCGCACGCGGAGGTGCAGACGACCATGCACGGCGAGGCGCTGGGCGAGCACCCCAACGTCCATTTCGCACCGATCGAAGACCCGTCGGGCACGGCGCTGCACGCCTTCCATGCGGCGCTCCGAAGCCTGGCCGAACGACCCGCCGAGGGCGCCAAGGTTCGCATCGCGTTCTACGGAGCCAGCAGCGTCGCCGCCGATCGCTACACGGCCTACCTACGAGGCTACTTGCAGCGCCGTTTTGGCGACGGTGGCGTCGGGTTCGTCACGCTGGTGCCGCTGTGGCGCTGGCACCGGCACGACGCGCTGAGGCTCGACGCCTCCAAGCACTGGCGCATCGAGCACGGCCAGCGCAAGACCGGCAAGCTCGACGGGTACTACGGGCTGCTCGGCGCCTCGGCGCACACGACCCACGAGCGTGCGCGATCGAAGCTCGTCCCCAAGAGCACGGCGGTGTCGAAGATCGCCGACAGCGACACGTTCGCCCTGCAGTACCTCGTGCAGCCCGGCGGCGGCAGCTTCGCGCTCGAGCTCGGCACCAAGCAGGCCGCCACGACGCAGACCTTCGATACCAAGGCCGCCGCGGTCGCGCTGAAGACCACGTCGGTCACGCTCCCCGAGCAGTTCATCCCCCTGCAGATCCGCGCCCGCGGCGATGGAGAGGTCCGCCTGATGGGCGGGATCTTCGAGCGCGACCAAGCGGGTGTGGTGGTCGATGCGCTCGGCATCGGCGGGACGCGGAGCGCCAACATGCTCGAGTGGGACCAGCCGCAGTGGACCGCGGCCCTCCGCGAGCGCGCCCCCTCGCTGTACGTCCTCGCGTATGGCGCGAATGAGTCGGTCGACGAGGACGAACCCATCGAGGTCTATCGAGAGAACCTCGAGGCGGTGCTCGACCGTTTCGCCGCCGCGGTGCCCGAGGCGAGCTGCGTGTTGGTCGGACCGGTCGACTACCCCCTGAAGGACCCGCAGACCGAGATCTGGGGGGCTCGCCCGCGGCTGCGGCAGATCCTCGAAACCCAACGCGCCGTCGCGGCCGAGCGAGGCTGCGGCTTCTTCGACACATCGCGACTGACCGGCGGCTTGGGCTCGATGCCCCTGTGGGTCGCCGCCGAGCCCAAGCTCGCCAAGGACGACCACTTGCATCTCACGCCGCTGGGCTATCTGCACTTCGGTCGGGTGCTCAGCGACGCGCTGATGGCCGACTACGACGGGCCGCCCCGGGTCCCGCCGGCCTGAGGCTCCGGGATTTTCCTCGCCCCGGCGAGCAGGCATAGTGCGGGCATGAAACGCACGCTCTCGGTCGGACTCGTCGGTCTGCTCTCTGTCGCGCTCGCCTGTGATGGTGGGAGCGACTCGAAGCCCTCGAAGCCCGCAAAGTCCAGCGCCAAGGGCAAGGCCCCCAGCCCCACCAAGGGCGAAGGCAAGCCCGAGGCGGATTCGAAGGCAGCGCAGGCCCCGGCAGACGCTGGTGAGACCAAGGCCGTCGCCTGGACGTGGACGCTTCCCGGCGGCATCACCAAGGCGCCCGAGGTCCCCGCGGACAACCCGATGAGCGCCGAGAAGGTCGCACTCGGGCACGCGCTGTTCATGGACAAGCGGCTCAGCGCCGACGGTTCGCGGAGCTGCTACAGCTGCCACCAGAACCATCTGGGCAACGCCGACGGCCGCAAGACCGCCATGGGCGCGAAGGAGAAGGCCCTCACCCGCAACTCGCCCACCATCTGGAACGTGGGTCTGCACAAGGAGCTGTACTGGGACGGCCGGGCGCCATCCCTCGAGAAGCAGGCCATCGGCGCGCTGGGGGGCGGCAACATGGGCCTGGGCGACACCCTCGCCGCCAAGGCGGCGGAGATCGGGGCCCTGCCGGAGTACAAGGCGAAGTTCACGGCGGTCTTCGGCCTCGCCGCCGACGCGAAGGTCGAGCCAGACCACATCGCCAAGGCGCTGTCGGCCTACGAGCGCACCCTGCTGTGCGGTGACACGGCGTACGACAAGCAGGAGCTCACCGACGCCCAAAAGCGCGGGCAAGCGCTGTTCATGGGCAAGGGCGGCTGCATGACCTGCCACAACGGTGACAACTTCAGCGACGGCATCTACCACGTCACCGGCATCGGCATCGACGCGTCGGACGAGGGCGCAGACCCGGGTCGCTTCAAGGTGAGCCAGGACGAGAAGCAGAAGTTCGCGTTCAAGACGCCCACCCTGCGCAACGTGTCCAAGACCGGCCCGTACTTCCACGACGGATCCGTCGCGTCGCTCGAGGAGGCGGTCACCCTCATGTCCGGCGGCGGGAAGCCCCAAGACGGCCTGACGGTCGACCCGCTGCTGCTCGACCGCAAGCTCAGCGAGGCCGAGGTCGAAGACGTCGTCGCGTTCCTTGGCTCGCTCGAATGTCCCGGGGCCCTCGAGGAGATCGGCGACCAGACAGCCAACGGCATCGCGCCGCCCAAGGGCTGAGCCGCGCTCCGGCGGCGAGCTACTCGTCGTCGGTGTCGAGGTCGGAGAGGTCGATCGAGTGACGCGAGATCTCGTCCTCCTCGGCCTCGAGCCGGCCCGACAGCGGCATCGCCGAGGGGTCGGGCTCGGGCGCGGTGGGCAGCGGCTCGGCAGAGGAGGCTTCTTTGACCCGGGCGGCGGCTTCTTCGTCGCTGTCGGTCTGCGTGCTCATCAACGCGGCCTTCCACTCGGGGACGACGTCGTTCCCGTCGGGGGGGCCGTAGGAGGGCGCGTCCTCGTCGGCGGGCTCGGCCTCGCCGGGGGGATTGGGCGGCGGCCCGACGTTGGTGTCGGCGTCTTCCTCGTCGGTTTCGCCGCGGGCGCCCTGGCCCTCATCGACGCCGTCGTCATCGTCATCGTCGACGTCATCGAGCAGCTCCAGCTCCTCGACGTCGAGTTCCTCGATCTCGTCGATCTCGAGCTCGTCCGTGGGCGTCGCCGGGGTGGTCACGGGAATCGGTGGCAGCGGCGCGGCGTTGGACGGCTCGCGGCGAGCCGCGAGCGGCGGCTGCTCGACCGACGGCCCGGCCTGCGCGGACGAAGGCTCGGGCGGCGGGGGTGCATCACCGGCTTGGCCTCCGGCGCTGAGCAGTGGCCCCAGCTCGGGGTCTTCGCCGGCCGAGGATGCCAACGCGGACGCCCGCTCGCGCGCCCAGGCCATGAGCGTGTCGACGTCGTCCGTGCCCTCGCGGGCGAGCAGCTCTTCGAGGTCCTGTCCGAGGTTTTCGCTCATTGCAGCATCGCTCCCAGTGCTTCACTCGCAGCGTCCAGCGCCGCGTCGAGTCCGCCCACGTTCGAACCGCCCGCCTGCGCGAGGTCCGGACGGCCGCCTCCGCGACCATCGACGTGTCGAGCAAGGGTACCGACGAGCTTGCCGGCATGCACACGATCGGTGAGATCCCGGGTGACGGCGACCAACAGCGTGGCCTTGCCGCCGGTGTCGGCACCGAGCACCACCACACCCGAGCCGAGCCGGTCGCGCAGCGTGTCCGCGGCTCCCCGCAGGGCCTTGCCGTCGGCCACGGCGACCTTGCGAGCCATCAGCTTGATGCCCGCGATCTCCGCGACCTCCGTCTCGTCGCCCCCGCCTCCGGTGGCCAGCTTCTGATTGAGCTGCTCGATGGTGCGGTCCTTGGCCTTGAGGTCGCCCTGGAGCTTCTCGATGCGTCCCGGCAGGTCGTCCGCTGCGCCGACGTGCAGGTGCCCCATCGCGCTGCCCAGCACCTCACGCATCGACTGCACGTGCGCGAGGGCGTTCATGCCCGTGACGGCCTCGATCCGACGCACGCCCTGCGCGATGCCGCCCTCGGAGGTGATGGCGAACAAGCCGATGTCGCCCGAGCGGCGCACGTGCGTGCCTCCGCACAGTTCGAGGCTGTCGCCGCCGATCCGGACCACGCGAACGCGGTCGCCGTACTTCTCGCCGAACAGCCCGATCGCGCCCGCCTCGCCGGCTTCGTCGGGCGTCATCTCCTTGGTGTCGGAGTCGGCGTTGCCGACGACCATCGCGTTGACCCGGTGCTCGACCCGGGCCGTCTCCTCGGAGGTCAGCGGCGCGCGATGGCTGAAGTCGAAGCGCAGCTTGTCGGCGTCGACCAGCGAGCCCTTCTGCACGACGTGGTCGCCCAACACCTCACGCAACGCGAGGTGCAGCAGGTGGGTGGCGCTGTGGTTGCGTCGGATCGCGTCGCGACGCGCCTCGTCGACGCGCACTTCGACCGTGTCTCCGACGCGCAACGGACCTTCTGTCAGCGTGCCGATGTGGACGTGCAGGCCGCCGACGGGCTTCTTGACGTCGGTGACGTCGACTCGCCCACCCTCGAACGAGAGGGTGCCCGTATCCCCGACCTGACCGCCGCTCTCGGCGTACATCGGCGTGGTGTCGAGGACGACCTCCACACTCCCCGCGCTGGCCGAGGCGACGGACTCGCCGGCTTGAACCAGCGCCACGACCTTCGCCGTGCCGGCGGTTTCGCCGTAGCCCGTGAACGCGGAATCACCGTGTGCTTGCTGCAGCTGGAAGTACAGCTCCGCCACCGTGTTGTGCGGGCCCATCTGCGAGTCGGCGCCGCCGGACTGACGCGTCTTCACGGCGGCCTCGGCGGCGGCCTCGTCGAGGGTGCAGCCGTGCTCCTTGACCATGATGCCCGTCAGGTCGATGGGGAACCCGTAGGTGTCGTAGAGGTCGGCGGCGGTGTCTGGGTTGAGCGCCTGCCCCTTCTGCAAGCCCTCGAGCTTGCCCACCAGCAACCGCGTCCCTCGAGCGAGGGTGCGCCGGAACGCCTCTTCCTCGGTCTTGACCACTTCCTCGATGGTGGACGCACGGGCGACGAGCGCGGGGTTTTGCTCACCGAACATCTCGACGACCTTTGCGGTGACGCGGTGGAAGAACGGCTCGTCGAGCCCGAGGTCCGAGCCGTGTCGGATGGCGCGACGCATGATGCGGCGCAGCACGTACTCGCGGTCCTTCTTGTCGGGAAAGACGCCGTCGGCGATGAGAAACGCAGTGGCGCGCGCGTGGTCGGCGATGACGCGGTAGGGCGACTCCCCCTTGCTGTCGTTGCCGTCGGCCAGCGCCTTGCCGAGGTCAACGAGGGGAGCGAGCAGCGACGACCCGTAGTTGCTGTCGAAGCCGCCTACGACCGCAGCCACCCGCTCGAGCCCCGAGCCCGTGTCGATGCTGGGCTTGGGCAGCGCGGTCATCGGCCCGTCGTTGTGCTTCTCGTACTGCATGAACACCAGGTTCCACAGCTCGAGATAGAGGTCGTCTTCGAACTCGGGACCCTTGCCCGGCGTCCCGGCCAGCCCCGGCGCCGCGCCTTGGTTGAAGATGTGGATCTCCGAGCAGGGACCGCAGGGCCCGGTGTCGCCCATCGACCAGAAGTTGTCCTTTGCGGCGCATTTGTAGATGCGGTCCTTGGGGATGAACTTGGTCCAAAGGGCGTAGGCCTCGGTGTCCTCGGGGGCAGACTCGCCTTCGCCGCTGAACACGGTCACGACCAGCCGCGCCGGGTCGATGCCCAGCGTATCGGTGAGGAACGTCCAGCCAAACTCGATCGCGTCGGCTTTGAAGTAGTCGCCGAACGAGAAGTTGCCGAGCATCTCGAACAGGGTGTGGTGCCGCGGCGTGAACCCGACGTTGTCGAGGTCGTTGTGCTTGCCGCCGGCCCGCAAACACCGCTGCACCGACACCGCGCGGTTGTACGGCCGGGTCTCACGCCCCGTGAACACGTCCTTGAACTGGTTCATCCCCGCGTTGACGAACAAGAGCGACTTGTCGTTGTGCGGGACGAGCGAGCTGCTCGCCACGTGCTCGTGGCCGCGCCCTTCAAAGAACTCGACGAATTTCTGCCGAACCTCGTTGGCCGAAATGCTCATGACTCGGTCTTCGTAGCAGCTTCCCGCCCACAATGCGCCCTCGGGCCGACCGGAAGCCGAAGCAACAGCCCTCGCCCGCACGGCCCCAACGCAAGGCGCCACCGCCCCACCTCAGCACGAGAGGAGGGAGGGCACGGACGTGCCCGGACGACGGGAAAAAAAGAACGAAGCCGAAGCAGACGAGCCCCGCCCGAGGAGGGCTCCGTAAGGCCCCCCTCACCCAAAGGGGGGGGCCTGAAGGAGCCCGGACGGCGCCCGCGCGAGGCTTCCCCAGAGGAGGGAGGGCACGGACGTGCCCGGACGACGGGAAAAAAAGAACGAAGCCGAAGCAGACGAGCCCCCCCCGAGGAGGGCTCCGTAAGGCCCCCCTCACCCAAAGGGGGGGCCTGAAGGAGCCCGGACGGCGCCCGCGCGAGGCTTCAATACCCCTGTTCGAACTGCATCCCGCCGGTGCCCGAGCCCACGCCGCGAAAGTGCAGCGCGAAGTCGTCCGGGTTCGTCGCGGCGGCGATGGCCACCTCGTAGGTGATGAGGTTTCGCTTCACCAGCTCGGTGAGCGACTGGTCGAACGAGATCATGCCGTAGGGGTGTGCCCCGTCCTTGATCGCGTCCACGATTTCGTGGGTCCGCGTCTCGTCGGCGATGAGGTCTCGAATGCGCGGGGTGTTGATCAACACCTCGACGGCCGGAATCATCCCGCGGCCGTCGGCGCGGGGCAGCAGACGCTGCGAGACGATGGCCGTGAGGATCGACGCCAGCTGCAGCCGAATCGCGTTCTGCTGGTGCGGCGGGTGCATCTGCACGATGCGAGCGATGGTCTCCTGCGCGTCGAGCGTGTGAAGCGTCGAGAACACCAGGTGCCCGGTCTCCGCGGCGAGCATGCCGGTCGAGACCGTCTCGAGGTTCCGCATCTCACCCACGAGGACGACATCGGGGTCTTGGCGCAGCGCGGCGGTGAGCGCGGCCGAGAACGTGTGGGTGTCGAAGCCGAGCTCGCGCTGGTTGACGACCGAACGGTGGTCACGAAACACGTACTCGATCGGGTCTTCGATCGTGATGATGTGGGCGGCGCGTTCGGTGTTGATGAGGTTGATGAGCGAGGCGAGCGTGGTCGACTTGCCCGAGCCGGTGATGCCCGTGACGAGCACCATGCCCCGGTGCTCCTTCGCCAGGTCCCGAACGCGGCCCGGGAGGTTGAGCCGCTCGAACGCGGGAATGTCAGCGGCGATCACGCGCATGACCATTCCGGTCTCTCCGCGCTGCTTGAACACGTTGACGCGGTAGCGGAGCCCGTCGGGCGTGGCGTAGGCCAAGTCGACGTCGCACGTGTCGACGAACTTGGTGTGGGTCTTCTCGGTCATGATGTTGACCGCGAACGTGTTGATGACGTCGCTGGTCATCGGTGGCACGTCCTTGAGCGTTCGCAGCGACCCGCGGATCCGAAAGACCGGTGGCAGTCCAACCTTGAGGTGGACATCCGACGCGCCGAGCTTGCGCGCAGCCTGAAGGACCCGGTCGAAGATCTCGTTCATCACCTCCAACGTAGCGAAAATCGAGCGAGATTGCGCCTTTCATCGCTCTGTTCGGATCTGGGCCACTCAGCAACCCCCTGAGACCGCAGACCGGCCGGCCGCGGTAGACTCACGTTCGATGGACGCCGCACATGTACAGACCGCCCTCGCCAGCGGGCCCGAGGCTCCGGCCGACCTCCTCGCGCAGCTGGCGTCCGCGCCGTCTGCACACTCGCCCGTGCTCGTCTGCGTCTTCGTCTCGAGCACGTTCTCGCTGGCGGATGTGCTGCGCCCGATCCAAGCGCGATGGCCCGACGCCACCGTGATCGGTGCCTCGTCGTCCGGCGAGTTCAACGAGCGCAGCGAACGGCCGCAGTCGATCTCGGGGTGGGCGCTGTGGGGGGACTTCAAGGCCGAAGCCGCCATGGCCGAGGGGCTTCGCGAGTCGGCAGAGACGGTGATCGGGTCGCTCGCCACCCGCCTGAACGCACGTCACGAGAGTCATCCGCACCGTGTCGGGATCTTGTTGCTCGACTCGATGTCGGGCCGCGGGGAAGAGGCGACGCTGCTCGCCGCCACCTTGCTCGACGATCAGGCGCCTGTGCGACTGGTCGGCGGCGCGGCCGGGGACGACCTCGCGATGCAGAATACCTGGGTCGGCGTCGGTGAGCAGGCCCGCGAAGACGCCGCCGTGGTCGCGTTCCTCCACGGAAAGACCCCGTTCGGCATCGGTGTCCAGCATGGACACCAGGCCGAGTCCGAGCCGATCAAGGTCACCCGCGCCGAGGCCAACGTCGTCTCCGAGCTCGAGGGACGTCCGGCTTGGGACGTCTGGCGCGAGCGTACGCGCCCCATGGCCGAGGCTGCGCAGATCGACGTCGACGCGCTCGAAGGCAACGACCTGGCCCGCTTCTTCTTTACCCACTCGGCATCACTGGCCTCCGGTTCGGAGATCAAGGTCCGCGCGCCGCTGGGCAAGGGCGACGACGGCTCGCTGTCGTTCGCCTGCGGTGTGCCCGAGGGGTCGGTGATCCGGGTGACCGGCAGCACGGTGCAGCGCCAACTCGACAGCGCTCGCGCGGCCGCGGAGAGCGCCAAGGCCCAGCTCGAGGGGCACGCGTGCGCCGGCGCGCTCGTGTTCGACTGCGTCTGCCGAAAGCTGATCTTGGGCGAGCGATTTCCCCAGGCCGTCGATGCGATCTCGAGGACGCTCGATGGGGCCCCGGTGGCAGGCTTCGAAACCTACGGAGAGATCGCGCTGGACGTCGCCGACCACTCCGGGTTCCACAACAGCACGACCGTCGTCCTGGCGATTCCGCGATGAGGCGCCATGCAAGTCACGCTTGAAGAACTCTGCAACGCGCTTCAGTCGGCGCTCGGCGAGCAACGGGCCCACGCTGCGATCCACGACGCGTCCGAAATGCTCGGCCTGTCGGGGTCGCGCCTGACGCGTGACCAGGCGCTCGCGGTGCTGGGGAGGGTCGCGGAGGCGGACGGACTCGTGGGCATCAGCGCACGCTTCGCGCGCTCACGCCTGCTCACCCGCTGGGCGCAGGCGAGCCTGGACGATCACCAGCGCGGCGCCTCAAGCTGACGAGGGCTCGACACCGAGCCGCTTCACCTTGAGGTAGCGACCCTCGACGAACGCTGGGGGCACCGGGAAGTCGGGCGGCAAGCCCCGCTCTCCGAGGAGCCGGGCGTTACAGCCACCGGCGAGCGCGCCCGCACCGAGCGCGGCCATGAACTCATCGTCGGGCAGCCGGGACGCGTTGGAGATCGCCAGGACGTCTGCACCCGGAGCACACACGCCCGCGATCGCCTGCATGAGCGAACGCCAGTCCTTGAGCGCCGAGAACACCTTGCCCTTCACGCGCGAGAACGGAGGCGGGTCCACGACGATGAGGTCGAACTTCTCATCGCGTTGGCGGAGCTTCTCGAGGTGCTTGAAAGCGTCGCCGGTCAGCGGCTTGCACGCCTGGCCATCGAGCCCGGACGCCTCGAGGTTTTGTCGGCAACGCGTGTGAGAGCGAGCGGCCGCATCCACGTTGAGCACCGCGCTCGCGCCCCCCCGGACGGCCCTCATGCCCAGAGATCCGGTGAACGAGAACAGGTTGAGCACGCGCCGACCACGGGCGAGTTCCTCGACCCAGCGGCGGCCCTCCCGGAGATCGAGAAACAGCCCGGGCGACACCGGCGCGCTGGGGTCGACCAAGTACTTCAGGCCGTCCTCTTCGACGACGAGGTCGGTCGGGGCCGTCTTGCCCTTCATGTGGGCGGCGCCAGGGCGGC
The DNA here is from genome assembly GCA_024742475.1 of bacterium. Lineage (GTDB taxonomy): Bacteria > Myxococcota_A > Polyangia > Nannocystales > Nannocystaceae > CAJXVA01. The sequence continues at coordinate 29,149 of JANSYI010000016.1, forward strand.
GCTCCTCGGGCGTGACGGGTTTGACGCGGTCTTGCAGGTAGATCCCCGCCGGAGACAGGCGCGCGTCGAGGATGTCGATCAGCGGCTGGAGGTACGCGTCGACGCATCGCGCGTACTTGTAGACGAGGACGAAGTCGCCGAGCCTGTCGACCGCGACCCCGGGGATTCCATCGCCCTCGGCGTGCACGAGCCGGCAGGCACCCCGGCTGCCGTCATCGAGCACGGACTCGCGGTGGGCGAGCGCCGCGGCGACCCGCGCTTCGATGACGTCAGGGCCCCACTTGAAGTCGGGCTGGTGGCTGACCATGCGCACCGCGACCGCTCCGTCGGGTTCGTACAGGCCCCACCCGATCGCCCGGCCATCTTCGTCGGCGACCGAGACCGGCGTGCCGGATTCGACGCCGTCCAGCGGGCGCAGCAGGCTGTCGCGAAAGACCCACGGGTGACCGGACTGGATGCTGCGCACCGCTGGCAGCGCGAGCTTGAGACCGCGGTCCTTGCCCAACCGGCGGACGGTAGGCTTCTGTGGGCCTTTGTCACGCCTGCTGCCACGCGCGCGACCCTTCTTGCTTGAGGAAGACGAGGCCATGAGGTCGCGGCAACATAGCGGAAAAGCGCCTCGGGGGGCTAACCTTGCCGAACGCAGGGTCGCGCCGGCCCCGCGAACCCAGAGGTGAAGCCAAATCCATGAGCAATGACCGCATCGGCGAAATCCTCGTACGAGAATCGATCATCTCCGCCACGCAGCTGCGCCAAGCGCAAGAAGAGCAGCGGGGCTCGGGCAAGCGACTGGCCTACAGCCTCGCGAAGCTCGGCATCCTCGGTGAGAAGGAACTCACCGACTTCCTCGCCAGGCAATACGGGGTGCCCTCGATCAGCCTCTCGGAGTTCGAGATCGACCCAGAGGTGATCGACCTCATCCCCAAGGAGGTCGCGAGCAAGCACACCGTGCTGCCGGTGCAGCGCGCCGGCTCGACGCTCATCGTGGCGATGAGCGACCCGAGCAACATCTACGCGATCGACGACCTCAAGTTCCTCACCGGCCTCAACATCGAGCCGGTCGTCACCACCGACGCCGCGATCGAAGAGGCGATCACCCGCTACTACGAAGCGCCCGAGCAGTTCGACACCTACGACGAGGTGATCGGTGACCTGGACTTCGAGGACATCGACTTCGGCGAAGACGGCGAGGATGACTTCAACGTCCTCGACTCGCAGGCCGAGGCGGAGCAGGCCCCGGTGGTCAAGCTCTGCAACCTCATCCTGCTCAATGCGATTCAAAAGGGCGCCTCCGACATCCACATCGAGCCCTATGAGAAGTCCTACAGGGTCCGATACCGCGTCGATGGCGTGCTTCACAAAGAGATGACTCCACCGGTCAAGCTCAAGAACGCCATCACCAGCCGGATGAAGATCATGGCGATGCTCGATATCGCCGAGCGTCGCCTCCCGCAAGATGGGCGCATCAAGCTCCGCATCGGCAAGAACCGGGAGATGGACTTCCGCGTCTCGACGCTCCCGACGCTCTTCGGTGAGAAGATCGTGCTGCGACTCCTCGATAAGGAGAACCTTCAGCTCGACATGACGAAGCTCGGTTTCGAAGAGAAGCCGCTGGCCGACTTCAAGGATTGCATTCACCGACCTTTCGGCATGTGCCTCGTCACCGGCCCCACCGGTTCGGGAAAGACGACCACTCTGTACTCCGCCCTCTCCGAGCTCAACCGAGAGGACGTCAACCTCTCCACCGCCGAGGACCCGGTCGAGTACAACCTCATGGGCATCAACCAGGTGCAGATGCACGAGGACATCGGCCTCAACTTCGCCGCCTCGCTGCGATCGTTCCTGCGCCAGGACCCCGACATCATCATGGTCGGCGAGATCCGGGACTTCGAGACAGCCGAGATCGCGGTCAAGGCGGCGCTCACCGGACACATGGTGCTCTCGACGCTTCACACCAACGACGCGCCCTCGACGATCAACCGGCTGCTGAACATGGGTGTCGAGCCGTTCCTCGTCACCGCGTCGGTCAACATGATCCTCGCCCAGCGCCTCGCGCGGCGGATCTGCAAGGACTGCGGAGAGAACGACAGCGGTGTCGTCGAGGCGGCCCTCGTCGAGGCCGGGATGTCCGCCAAGGAGGCCAAGGGGTGCAAGCCCAAGCGCGGCAAGGGCTGCAAGACGTGCGGGGGCAGCGGCTACAAGGGCCGGGTCGCGCTGTACGAGGTCATGGTCATGAACGACGGCCTCAAGGACCTCGTGCTGCAGGGTGCGTCCACCGCAGAGCTCAAATCGGAGGCGATACGGCTCGGAATGGCCACGCTGCGCCGTTCAGGGCTGAACAAAGTGGGCGAGGGCGTCACCACGCTCGAAGAGGTCCTCCGGGTCACGGCGGCCGACTAGCGGCCGCCTCCCGGCCGACGGATGGTGGTTCCAGCCCCCACTCGCGGGCGAAACGCGATGAAATCGTGAATCGCCTGCGAATTCGATATCCTGGGGACAGTGAGCGTCACGCTGCATCAGCTGCTTCGGGCGATGGTCGACTCGGGGGCGACCGACCTTCACATCACCACGGGTGCGGCTCCGATGCTCCGCATCGACGGGGACCTGGTGCCGCTGAAGGCTCCGAAGATGGGGCCCGTGGAGTGCAAGAACCTCTGCTATTCGATCCTCTCGGACAAGCAGAAGCAGCGCTTCGAGGAGACGATGGAGCTGGACCTCTCGTTCGGCGTCAAGGGACTGGCGCGCTTTCGGGCCAACCTCTTCGTCCAGCGCGGCGCAACCGGTGGTGCCTTTCGCCTCATCCCCTACGAGATGCCGCCGATCGAGAAGCTCGGGCTGCCTCCCGTGGTCGCCGAGCTCACCCGCAAGCCTCGCGGGCTGATCCTCGTCACCGGCCCCACGGGGTCGGGCAAGTCGACCTCGCTCGCCTCGATGATCAACCTGATCAACGAAGAACGGCGCGGGCACATCATCACGGTCGAGGACCCGATCGAGTTCCTGCACCACCACAAAGGTTGCCTCGTCAACCAGCGTGAGGTGGGCGCAGACACCAACAGCTTCAAGCTCGCGCTCAAGCACATCCTTCGGCAAGACCCTGACATCGTCCTCGTCGGCGAGATTCGCGACACCGAGACGATGGAGGCCGCGCTCACGCTCGCCGAGACGGGGCACCTCACCTTCGGCACGATGCACACCAACTCGGCCGTGCAGACGATCAACCGGGTCGTCGACATGTTCGAGTCGCACCGGCAAAACCAGATCCGCACCCAGCTGAGCTTCGTGCTCGAGGGGGTGCTCACGCAGTCGCTCATCCCCAAGCAGGGTGGAGGGCGTGCCCTGGCGGTCGAGGTGATGGTGCCCAACGACGCCATCCGAGCCCTCATCCGCGACGCCAAGCTGCACCAGATCTACTCGCAGATGCAGCTCGGTCAGGGCAAACACAACATGCAGACGTTCAACCAGTCCCTCTCGGACCTGGTCCAACGCGGCGTGATTCACTACGACATTGCAATGGCCCGCTCGAGCGATCCGGACGAGCTGAGCAACATGATCGAGGCCGGGAAGGGCCTTCAGCAGGTCAAGCGCCGCTACTAGACGGACCTGACCGGGCCACGGGAGAGACGCCATGCCAACCTATCTCTGGGAAGCCACCACCCGCGCGGGAGAGTTCCGCAGCGGCACCGTCGACGCCGACAGCGAAGCGGTGGTTCAGGAGCGCCTCCGAAGCCAAGGCCTCAACGTCACCAAGGTCAAACGCAAGCCGATCGAGATTCGCATCCCGACCATCGGCTCGGGTGTCAGCCTTCGAGACAAGGTCGTCTTCACCCGCACGTTCTCGACCATGATCGACGCGGGACTGCCCATCGTGCAGTCGATCGAGATGCTCGCGACGCAGTCCGAGAGTCTGCACTTCCGCCGCATCCTCGCGAGCGTCAAAGCCGACGTCGAGACGGGTAAGTCCCTGAGCGAGTCGATGGCAGCCCACCCTCGGGTGTTCGATCAGCTGTTCTGTGCGCTCGTCTCCGCAGGTGAGGCCGGCGGTATTCTCGACATCATCTTTCGCCGCCTTGCGGTCTACATGGAGAAGGCCGCGTCTCTTCGCCGCCAGGTGATGCAGGCCACCATCTACCCGTCAGCGATTCTGGTCGTCGGTATCATCGTCATGATCGTCATGATGACGAAGGTGCTTCCGGTCTTCGAGAAGATGTTCAAGGACCTCGGCGCCGGATCGCTGCCCGCCCTCACGCGCTTCGTGCTCGCGCTCTCGCACGGCGTCGCCGACAACATCATCGTCGTGCTCATCGGCTTCGCCGTGCTCATCGGCGGGGGCTATGCCGCCAGCCGAACCGAGCGAGGCCGCTACATCATCGACGCGTTCCTGCTCAAGGCGCCGATCATCGGGCCCGTCATCCGCAAGATCGCCGTGGCCCGCTTCACGCGGACGCTCGGCACCCTGCTCAACTCGGGCGTCCCGATCCTCGACGCGCTCGAGATCGTCGCCCGCACCTCCGGCAACAAGGTCGTCTCGCGGGCCATCATGTATGCCCGCGGCAAGATCGAGGAGGGCAAGGACATCGCCTCGCCCCTGCTCGAGACCGGCATCTTTCCGCCCATGGTCGTGCAGATGATCGGCGTCGGCGAGCAGTCCGGCGCGATGGACGAGATGCTCCAGAAGATCGCCGACTTCTACGAGGAAGAGGTCGACGTCGCCGTGGGCGCCATGACTTCGCTGCTCGGACCGGTCATGGTCGTCGGACTCGGTGGTGCCGTCGGCGGCATGCTGATTGCGATGTACCTCCCGATCTTCGAGGTCGCAGGCAACATCAAGTAGGTGGTCGCCCCCTCGAAGCCCGAACGCGAGGCGGAGCCACCTCCCCTCTCCGAGCACGCCCGACGCATCTCCTACTTCATGCTCGTGCGCCTGGTGATGATCACCGGGCTCACCGCGCTCGCGTCGCTCGTCACCTACACGCGTGGCGAAGACTTCAGCGCGACCCACATCACCGCGCTGTGGGTCGTCGTCGGCATCGGCTTCGGCTTGACCATCGTGTTCGCGCGGCTGCTGCCGCGCGTGCGTGCTCTCGGGCGGTTCGCCGGGGTTCAGACGACCACGGACCTCGCCATGGCGACGCTGGCCGTCTACCTGTCGGGGGGCATGGACTCCGGGCTTGTCACGCTCTACCTGATCGCGGTCCTGGGTGCTGCGATCATGGGCGGGGCCCAACTCACCTGGACCGCCGCCGCGACAGCCACGGTGCTCTACGCCACGAGCGCCACGCTCGAGATCACCGGCGTCTTGGAGCCCATGACGATCGACGGCTACGTGGCGTTGAGCCCCCGTGCGCTCGGGTTCAGCATGTTGCGGACGGTCGGTGGCATCGCGGGCGTCGCGGTGCTGTCGTCGTACCTCAACCGCCAGTTGACGACGTCCGTCTCGGCCTTGGGGACGCTTCGCCTCCTCAACGAACACATCGTCCGGTCGATCAGCTCGGGCCTGCTCACCGTCGACATGCATGGGCGCGTGCTCTACTTCAACCCGATGGCGCGCCGCATCCTCGACCTCGAGGACGCTGACATCGGTCAGCCGCTGGATGTCCTCCTCCCCGGTTGTGCGCTCGACGAAGCCCAAGGGGTCGACGCGAGACAGGAGCTGGTGGTCGACACCAAGGCAGGCAGGCAGGTTCGGGTTGGACTCAGCCTTGCGCCCCTGACCGACGCCGACGACGCGCGGCTGGGCCACGTCGTCAACTTTCAAGACCTCACCCGCCTGCACGAGCTGTCTCAACAAGTCAGACGCAACGATCGACTCGCCGCGTTGGGAGGGTTGGCGGCCTCGGTTGCCCACGAGATTCGTAACCCGCTCGCGGCGATCAGCGGCTCCGCGGAGCTGCTGGCCTCGGCCGATCTCTCGGGCGAAGACACCAAGCTGCTGCGCATCATTCGGCGGGAGTCGGGACGCCTCTCGGCGCTCATCACCGACCTCCTCTCCTTCACACGCCCTCGTCCGCCCCAGCGCCAGCGCACCCGCGTCGGGCAGGCGGCCCGCGAAGCTGCCGAGGCGTTTCGAGCCGATCCGTCGAGCGTTGGCATCGACCTCGACGTTCGCATCGAGCACGACGACGACACCGAAGCCTACGTCGATCCCTCACAGCTGGCCCAGGTCCTGTGGAATCTGCTGCGCAACGCCGGCCAGGCGCTCGGCGGTCGCGGAAGGATCGCGCTCGAGGTCGAGGTCGAAACGGGGGCCGTGCGCATCGACGTCGTCGACGACGGACCGGGCATCCCCACCGAGAACCTGGAGAAGATCTTCGACCCCTTCTTCACGACCAAGGAGAGCGGCACCGGCTTTGGGCTGGCGATCGTGCACCGCATCGTCGAGGAGAACGGCGGCACGATCGTCTGCGAGTCCTCCCCAGAAGGGACGCGGTTCAGCCTCCGGCTCCCGCCGTTCCACCCGCGCACGCAGGCCGACGACTCGGGCATCCTCGAGCTGAGCAGCGAATCGAGCGACCCCGGTTCGCGTCGCTGAGCGTTGCCTCTAGAAGGTGATCGCCGGACCGACGTTGAGATCGAACAGAGCGCTGGTGGTGTCGGGCAACCACGCGCCGATGTTCAGCTCGGCGAACAACGCGAAGTTCTTGTGCAGCTGATAGTTGAACCCGAACAACGCGCCGAACATCGCCGGGCCGATGACCACGGTGTCGATGCGTTCGTCGTCGAGGTCGGTGCCACCGCGGAGGTTCAACGCGAGGGTGCGATCGACATCGCCCTCGGCGCCGGCAGTGCAGCCGGCGTGGTACGGCCAGACGGCGGTGCAAGTCGAGGGCTCGACCTCGCCCTGGGCGTTGAGCGGGCCACTGAGCGCGACCTCACCGAGGTCGGGCACGCTGTTGCCGTTGCGGTCGTTGGCGAAGTTCATCGGCACGCGTAGGCGCGCCTGACCGTAGCCCGCGAAGCCGCCCGCGAAGACCCTGAACTTCCGATCGTCCTTGCCGAAGAAGTACTTGGCCTTCGCCCCGATGGCCCACGTGAACGGCGGCTTTTGTTGTTGGCCCGGAGGCGCCGCCGCGCGGACGTTGGTGTTGTAGCTCGTCGCGCGGTCGAGCGAGGTGTCGTCGGTGAACACGCGCGACCCCGTGACGACCTGCAGACGACCGTACAGCGAGATGACCAGCGCCCGTCCCACGCGGACCCCAATCTCCGGGGTGATGTGAAAGGGCGCGAGGGCGAAGCCCGTGCTGACCGGGTGACGGCGGTTGCAGTAGCCGGGGTCGTACGCTGTGGCAAAGGCGGTACGGGCCGCCTCGTCGCCGGGGGTGTAGGGCGTCGCGCCGACGGGCTCGACCTCGATGAGGTGCTGCTGAAAGGCGAACGCGTCCCCGGCGAGGGGCTGCTGCCCCGCGTACCAACGCTCGAGCGCGCACGCCTGCTCGCGGGTGCCATAGACGGCGCCGGGGATGCCGGGTGTGTACTGTTCGTACGTCAGCTCGGCAGTCCCGCGCGCGATGCCCAGACCCGTGCCGATGCCGAGGTTGATGAACACGCGAGGCAGGCTCGACTTGCCCCTGGGCTTCTTGTCGTCCTTGTCGTCCTTGTCGTCCTTGTCCTCGCCCTTGTCCTCGCCGCCATCACCGGTGTCACCGCCGGCGGCGACCGGAGCGACCGCGTTCTCGTCCATCTTCAGGACGAGAGGGTTCTGCTTGTCGCCGCGATTGGCCAGAGCTTTCTGCGTGGGGTCGAACGCGTAGAAGAAGTACTCGATGTCCTTGCCACCGTGCTCGGACGCGGTGATCGTGATCGCGCCCCAGTTGCCCTCGCCGTCGCCGACCATCTCGACACCGGCGTGCTCGGCGTCGGACCCGACGGTGCGCCAGTACATGACCAGCGTGCTGCCGACGGGCATCACGGTGTTGGCGACGGCGACGAACTCGATGTCGGCGTTGGGTGTGCCCGGCGGCTGCGTGTGCACGACCGCGTCGGTGGGACGCGTGACACCGGCCCTCGCCTCGTTGCAGATCTGGGTGAGTTCTTCGGAGGCGAGCTCGATGGGGAGCTTGGCGTTGTAGTCGACCTTGACCGCCTCGAGGCACGACTCGAGCGCCGCCGCCCGGTCGTTGGCGAGCGACCAGACGATGCCAGCGCGCATCGCATACATCTTGGCGAGCGAGGGATCGCCGGCGAGGCCAGCGTTCAGCGCGTTCGAAATCGCCGCGTCGAGGCTGGCGAGTGCCCCCTCGAGGTCGAGGTTGTTGAGCTGGTCGGCCGCGGTGATGTACGCGTCGGCGAGGTCGTCCCTAGGGCCGGCGTGCGCGACACCGGGCGCCAAGAAAGCCCCGGCCACCACGCAGACGGCCAGGGCCGCCCCGCGTACCCGAGCCACAAGGGAGCTGCAGCGTTCTCTGACTCCGTACACCGTCCCCGTTTCTACTACGGGAGGGCACAAAAGTGCGAACCGGCGTGGCTTTCCGCGCGACGCCGGTTCGGGGTGTGCTCAGGACGTGGACGGTCCCGGGCCTACTTCTCGCACTGGACGTTCGACACGTTGAACTCGACGCGCCGGTTGTTGGCGCGACCGCTGGCCGACCGGTTGCTGTCGATCGGGCGCTCCTCGCCGAATCCGACCGGCTCGAGGCGGCTCGCCGGGACGCCCTTGCCCCGCAGGTAGCTGGCGACCGCGTCTGCGCGGCGCTGCGACAGCTTCTTGTTGTACTTGTTGCCGCCCTTGGAGTCCGTGTGGCCCTCGACCCGGAAGTTGAGGTCTTCGGGCACCGAGAGGATGACCGTGGCGACGTCGTTGAGCAGCTCGAACGACTTCGGATCGATCTCCGACTTGTTGAACTTGAAGAACACCTTCTCGCTGATCTTGACCGAGCAGCCGTCGAACTTGGCCTTGAGATCCGGACATCCGTCGTCGTCCTCGACGCCGTCGTAGTCCTCGGGCTCGTCGGGACACTTGTCCTTGCCCTTGCAGATGTCGGCGTACTTGGCCGCGTTGTCGGACCCCGCAACCCACGGATCGCAGATCTTGTCCGCGTCGTTGTCCGGGTCGGGGCAGCCGTTCTCGTCTTCGAAGTTGTCCGCGTCCTCGGGGTCGTTGGGACACTGGTCGGGCTCGTCGAGGATGCCGTCGTTGTCGTTGTCGGGGTCGGGACAGCCGTCCTCGTCCTCGAAGTTGTCGACGTCCTCTTTGTCGTTGCGACAGTCCTTGCCGTCCTTTTGGTCGAGGTTGACCCACTCGCCGTCCTTGAACTCGGAGGCATCGAGGACGCCGTCGCCGTCGTTGTCCTTGTCGGGGCAGCCGTCGTCGTCCTCGAACGAGTCGAAGTCCTCGGGATCGTCGGGGCAGCCGTCGGCCTCGTCGTCGTAGCCGTCACCGTCTCGGTCTCCGACGCGCGCGACCGGCTTGTCGCGGCAGCGCTCGGGATCGGTCAGCTTTTGGGCCTTCTCGGTGTAGTAGGCCGCCGCCTCCGCGGCCTGCTTGCCGCGGTAGTACTCGCCGATCGCGAGCGCGTCCTCGGCGAACTTGATGTTCGCCTCGGCGATCGCGGTCTCCTTGGGCGCGCAGTTGATCGACTTCGAGCCGTCGCGGATCGCCCGCTGAAGCTGGGTTTGCGTCCCTTCGACCTCGCCGAGCAGCTTCTGCCCGATGCAGCCGGGCGCGGCGATGGTGAGCAGGGCGAGGAGTGCAGGTGCGGATCGGCGAGCGCTCACTTGCCACCCCCGATGGAGATCGAGCCCGACGCTTCGGCCTTGCCGTCGCCGGCCGACGCAGTCCCGTCGGCGTCGCCGCTCGCGCCGCTCGTGTCGGGTTCGTCGTCCTCGAGCGTCTCCTTCATTGCGCCGCCCTCGCGCTTGTCCGCCTTGCGCTTGGCCTCTTCGGCCAGCTGCAACGCTCGTTCGCCGTAGTCGAAGCTGCGCTCGTACTCGCTGTAGGCCATGAGGATCTTGGCCTGCTCGAGATAGGTGACCGCACCCCAGTACTCGTAGGGCGCGTATTGCTCGGCCCCCGCCTGCTCGGCATCCGCGACCGCCCTTGACGCGTCGCGCGACACCTTGCCGAGGTACCCGAATGGCCCGCATCCACCGAGCAGTGCGGCGGAGGCGGCGAGGAAGAGCAAAGAAGATCGAAGAGATCGAGTACGCACAGGTACGAAGGCCGGCAGTCCAGGGGGCGATGTGCGGCTCGGGGCGGACGTTCCGGCGCTAGATCCCGAGCATCGCTAGCGTTTTTCGCGCTCGCGGACGATAGCAACCGCGCGGACGTAGGGTCAACCAACCGCTGCCTCGCCAGGGTGTGCGAGTGTCCAGGTCGGCGCGCCCCCACGGTGGCGCGGCGGCGAGCCCCGACTGTCGCCCGATGAGCGGTCGTGTCCGACACCCGGCACGCGCATGCAGGGTTGCAGCAGCCGCTGGATGCCCGGATTGCCGGGGCTGGAGGGTCGCGGCACCTCAGTGGTCGACCCCCCGGCGTCCGTTCGCCAGCCCCCGCGCCTTGGGACGTTCCAGGGCCTGGCCCGTGGCGCTGAACTGGGGTGAGCCGAGCGATCTCCTCGGGGCTGCTACGCTCCTCGGCGGTGTCGCGCACCCACACCATGCTCGCCTGGAGCCTCCTGCTGACGGCTGGGTGCACCCGGGTCTCCGACCGCCAGCGCTTCGCCCCGAACCCCGAGACGATCGAGGTCACCCAGACGGTTCCGCAGGCCGGCGCAGAGGCTCCGCCCGACGTCTCGATCCGCCTGTGCTGGTCGGCGCTGCTCGACCCCGCCGCCCTGACCGACATCGACGCCGTCATGGGTTCGGGGAGCTTGCTCACCGACGCGGCGCTGTCGTTCGAGCTCCGGCCCTGGACGACGCCGCAGGGGGACCCGCTGGGTGCCGACGCGGCCTCGCCGTGGTGCTCGGGGAGCGTGGTCACCGTCACCCCCAAGGAGAACCTACAGCCCGGCGTGCGGTATCGGATGCGCCTGGCCGATGAAGCCGTCGGCTGGGAGGGCGAGCGGCCCGATGTCGAGTCCGACGGCTGGGTGGTCGAAGACGACGGGAGCGCGAACTTCTTCGTGGAGTTCGCAATCGTCGAGGAGTCGACTCCGCCGTCGGTCGACCCCGAGCAGCCCGGCGACCCCGTCACGCTCGAGTCGCTCTTCGCCTCCGGCGGCGTGTTCGACCCCGAGCGAGCGACGTGTAGCTGCCACCTCGACGAGGAGGACGAGGCGAACGAGCTGCTCGACCTGCGCACCGCGGACGCGGCCTACGAAGGTTTTCTGTTCGACTCTCGCCTCCGCGACACCGGCTATCCGATGGTCACACCGCGGCGCCCTTCGGAGAGTTTTCTGTTGCACAAGGTCATGCGAGACGACGGCGCGCCCCTACCGGGCGTACATGGAGACGCGATGCCCCCTGGAGACACGGAGCTCCCCTACGGCGACTACGTGATGCTCGCGCGGTGGATCGAGGACGGCGCGCTGCGTTAGCCGCCACGGCGGCGAAGCACGAACATGGTGTCGGTGTAGCCGGAGTCGGCGTACTCGGCGGGCAGCGGACGCTGTGCGGTCGCAACCTCGAAGCCCACCGACTCGGCCAGCCGCACCCAGGTGGCCTCGGGGAACAGGCCGCACACGTGCCGATCGTGTACGGCTCGAACCTCACCGCCCTCGCGCAGAAGGAAGGCGAAGTCGTAGACGTGGGTCGTGTCGCTGGGGTCGGGATCGTACGACCAGCTGATCGCGCGAAGGCTGCGGTCCCCGTCGTCGCCGGCGTGATCTTCGTGAGTCTCGACGAAGGTCTCGGCCAGAGCGTCGGGCACGAACAGCGCTGCCCCACCGGGGCGCAGATGCGCCCACGCGGTCTCGAGCACGCTGCGTAGGTCCGACTCGCTCAGCATGTACGCCACCGCGTCGTGACACAGGACGCAATCGAAGGTGCGGCCGAGCCGAAGGGTTCGCATGTCCCCGACCCGGTGCTCGCAGTCGGGGTTGAGCGTGCGCGAGCGGCCGAGCATGGGCGAGGAGAGATCGGTGAGTGTCACCGAGGTGAAGTGGCGCTTGATGTAGTGGGCCCCGTGTCCGGCTCCCGCGCCCAGCTCGAGCAGAGACTGCGCGCCGGGGACCTCGCCCAAGAGCACCCCGCCGTAGGCTTCGGCCTCGTCGGCGTGGTCCTCGAGCGGGTCGAGCAGCGGATAGAAGCGGACGAGGTCGTCGTAGATCAGCGCCCTCATCGTCCGCCCGGAAGCTTGGCGGTGACCGCGTCGCGCTCCATCTGCCCCACCATCTCGATCATCTGCTCGAGCCGCGCCCTGCGCTCGTTGGCGCGCTGGTAGACCTTGGTGAAGTCGGCGTCGGCGTAGCCCATCGACTTGGCCTTTTCGTACTGCGCGAGTGCACGCTCAGTCTCGGTGAGGCACGCGGTGAGCTGACTCCGCTCGAGGCGCGCGGCGTGCTCCCCCTCGGCGTAGTGCAGCTTGCAAGGCCCTCGCTCGGCGTCGCCTTCGATCTCCAGGCCTCGCATGTACACGTCGTACTTGCTCTCCCCGCACCCGGCGAGTGCACACAGGGCGAGGGCGGTCACGATCCAGCGCAGCATCGGATCTACTGTAGCCCGTTTGCTCGCTCGCGGGCGTCGGCCGCCCCTGTGGCGTCGCCCTTGGCTTCCAAGATGGCCGAGAGCCGGATCCAGCCCTTGGCGCGTTCGGGCCTGAGCGCCACGGCGCGCCGAGCCACGTCCTCGGCCTCGCGCAGCGTCGCCCGATCACGCGCGAGATACAGCGCGAGGTTCTCCAGCGCCGCGGCCCGGCCCGGCTGCAGGGCCAGCGCGCGCCGGGTCGACTCGATCGCGCCCTGACGGTCGCCAAAGCGATCTTGCAGCGACCCCAGGGCCACCCATGGACCGGGCTCGCGGTCGCTGACCTGCGCGGTCACGACCTCGAGGATCTTCAGCGCGCCCCGAGCGTCCTGGGTGACTCGAATCCGGCCGCGCGCGTCGTTGGCCATCGCCCACGCGAGGCGGCGTCGGTCCTCGGCTGCGGGCAGGCGCGCGTCCCAGGCGACGAGGATGCCTGCGGGGCTGGGTGCCTCGGGCAGCGCGGCTTGTTGCGCGGGCGTGCGGCCGGCGACGCGCACCGGGAGCACGCCGCGATCCGACCACCACCCCACCCCGCCGAAGATCGACACGGTGGGTGCTTCGACGGCGACCGGCGCGTGGTGTGCGGTCATGGCCGCGACGATCCGCTCGGCTTCGTTCGTACCCGACTGCGCCGCGCTCCACACCGCATGTCCGGCAGAGCCAGGGAGCAGCGCGTCGGGGACCGGCTTGTAGAGGTGCTGAGCCGGCACCGCCACCACGTCGGGGCGCGCGCCCTCGACGACCTGGGCGAAGACCAGCCCCGCGGCGAGATCGTCGGACTGCGAGAGCACGAGGGTTCCCGGCGGAGCCTGGCCGAGCGCACCGCGAGTCCACGCGGCCGGACCCCACGAGGCGGTGTTCTCCAGGTCCTCGGCCGTGCGCAGGGCCCCCGGGAGCGCCAAGACGACGAACAGCAACGGGACGACGGCCCAGACCGCGCGTCCCCGCGGCTGCACGTGCCGCCGCGCGAGCTCGGCCACGGCGACCGCGAGCAGCAGAGCCAAGACCAGCCCCGTCTGCCGCTCCGCCACGCCCATCGGGTTGATCGCGACGGCGTAGAGCAGCTCGACCGCGACCAGCCACGCGAGCAACGCTGCGACGCGCTGATCGCTGGCGGCTGGCTCGGGGCGCCACGCCAGCCCCACGACGGCGCACAGCCCGAGCGTGGGTCCGACCGGGCCGAGATCTTCGGAGAGCCCGGCCAGCACCGCCTCGACGTTGAGGCGCCACACCGCCGCGGTCGACGGCCAGATCTGCTCGGTATACGCGGCGCGAATCGAGCTTGCCATGAGGTGGTCCCACAGCGCGCCGAGGGTGTCGGGGTCGCCCCAATCGGTCACCGGAGCGCGCGCGGAGGCCAGCGGCACCGCCAGGACGACCGCGCTGGCAGCCAGCACGCACAGCGGCGCCCATCTGGCCCACGGTCGCCGGCGGCGAAGCGCGAGCGCCCACCCGACGACGACCGGCACGACGAGCGCGAGGCGGGCGTCGCCAAAACACCACGCCGACCACACGGCGGCCATCGTTCCGATCAGACGACGTCGCGTGCCGACCTCCTCCTCACGCAGCGGCAGGAAGCCCCACAGTACGACGACCATGAGCGCGCCCTGCAGCGCGTAGATCTCCACGACCCTGGCCTGTCGGGCGAAGGTCCAACCGGCCGCGAGCCACGCTGCTGCACCGACCGCGATTAAAGGATGCACGCCGCGCGCGCGAAGCAGACCCACGAGGCCGCCAACGGTCACCCCCGCGAGCAGTGACGACAGGGCGGCCATGCGAAAGCCGATCGAGCCCAACGGCACCGTGGTGGCGGCGCGAAGCAGCAGCGCATAGCCGGGCGCCCCCGGGGGGTGCATGACGCCGAGCTCGAACCCGGCCGCGCCGATCTCGCCCGAGTCGAGCCAGTAGTGCGCAGGTGAGGCGAAGGCGAGAAACACCACGAACGCCACCCAGCCGACCGCCAACGCGAGCCGCATCGGCGGATTGTCGAGCACGGCGGCGCCCTGGGCAAGCCGTGATAGCTTCCGCCCGTGGCGCTGCACGTCCAACGCGACCCCACCGCGCTCCCCCCGGGAGTCGCCGTGTGCATGGGGGCCTTCGACGGCCTCCACCGCGGACACCGCTCCCTGATCGAACGCGCGCGCACCCACGCCGATCGCGTCGCGCTCGTCACGTTCGACCCCCACCCCACCGCGGTCCTGGCTCCCGAGCGCATGCCACCGCTCCTGCACGCGCCGGTGCAGCGAGAGCGCGTCGCCACGGCGCTGGACGTGTCGCACCTGGTGCTGCTGCCCTTCGACCTCGAGATGTCGCAGATGCCTCCCGAGCCCTTCCTCCAGCAGTTCTTCACCGACGGGCTGCGTCCGGCCGCCGTCGTGGTCGGCGCCGACTTCCGGTTCGGCGCGCGCAGGGCGGGCACGGCCGCGGGCATGGCCGCCCAGCTTCAGCCCGAGGGCATCGACGTGGACGTGGTCGACCTGCTCTCGGCCGAGACCGGCAAGAAGGTCAGCAGCAGCGACATCCGCCGAGCGCTGAGCAACGGCAACGTCGCCATGGCCGGCCAGATGCTCGGCCGCTGGCACGCGGTCGCGGGCACCGTGGTCCACGGGGCCAAGCGCGGCCGCGAGCTCGGCTTTCCGACCGCCAACCTCGCCCCAGCCGGCGGCACCGTCCCCCCCGTGGGCATCTACGCCACGGTGTTCTCGGTCTGGGACCCTAGCTCGCCGGACTACGGCGCGGTGTGGCCCTCGGTCACGAGCGTCGGCCACAACCCCACCTTCACCGAGGCGGGCGCACCACTGTCGGTCGAGACGTTCGTGCTCGACCGAGCGCTCGGCGACCGGCTGTACGGCGCCCGAGTCGAGGTGTCCTTCGTGCAGCGCATCCGCGACGAGATGAAGTTCGACGGCGCCGAAGCGCTGGTCGAGCAGATGCAGCGAGACGCCGCCACTGCCGCCGCGCTGGTCGACGACGAAGCGCTCGCCTACACCCTCGCGCCACCCTCCGCGGAGTTGGCCTCGTGAGCAGGACCCGAGACCCGATCGCGAGCACGACGATCGCTCGCCTGTACCTCGCGCAGGGGCACCGCCGCAAAGCCGCCCGTATGCTCGAGGCGCTCATCGAGCGGGACCCCGCCGACGGCGCCGCGCTTCACCTCCGCGAGCGGCTCGAGGCGACAACCGTCCCCACCGTCACCGCAGCCGTCGACGACGAACAGCTGGAGGTCACGTGGGAATCGGTGCGCGCGCAGCCCCAACGGCACGTGGTGATCGTTTCGTTCCTGGGTGATCGCGCGCGACCCCGCACGGTGGTCACCTCGGTCGCCTGCGAGGACGCTGCCGGGGCATGCACCTTTGAGAGACCTCGCGAGCCCGGCAGCGCATCGATCTGCGTGGGCTTCGTGGGGCCCGGCGGCTTCGTGGCCGAGGCGGTGACCAGCCCGCTGGTGTGGTCCAACGGCGAAGCCGACGAGGCCTGACGCCGCGCAGCCTGCGTTGGCCGGCACCATGCTACGGTCCGCGGCGATCATGTTCAGTGGAGCCTTCACTGCCCTCGCCACTCCGTTTCGCAATGGTGCCCTCGACAAGGAGGCCCTGAAAAAACTCGTCGAGGCGCAGATCAAAGGTGGCATCGACGGCTTGGTGCCGTGCGGCACGACCGGAGAGTCTCCGACGCTCAGCCACGCCGAGCAGATCGAGGTGATCACCGTCGTGGCCGAGGCCGCCTCCGGGCGCGTGCCGCTCATTGCCGGCGCCGGATCCAACAGCACCGCCGAGGCGATCGAAATGGCCTCGGCCTGCAAGGACCTGGGCGTCGCGGCGACCCTGCAGGTGATGCCCTACTACAACAAGCCATCGCAGCAGGGCATGCGCGACCACATCCTGCGCGTGGTCGAGGCCTCCGGCGTGCCCGCGGTGCTCTACAACGTCCCGTCCCGCACGGTCGTCGACCTGCAGCCGGCGACCGTGGCCGAGCTGGCCAAGCACGAGCTGGTGGTCGCCATCAAGGAAGCCACCGGCGACATGAACCGTGCCATCGAGATCCGCGAGCAGGTCGGGCACGACTTCGCGCTGCTCAGCGGCGACGACTTCACGCTGCTGCCGTTCCTGAGCGTCGGCGGCAACGGGGTCATCTCGGTCGGCAGCAACATCGTGCCGGGTCTGTTCGCTCGGCTGTGCGAGGCCGCAGCAAACGGACGCTACGACGAGGCGCGCGACCTGCAGTTCAAGCTGCAGCCCCTCAACCGCGCGATGTTCTGCGCCAGCAACCCCGGGCCGCTCAAGGCCGGGCTCGCCAAGCTCGGCATCATGACCGACGAGGTCCGCTCTCCCCTGCAGGCGGTCACCGAAGGCACCGCCGCCCACACCCAAGTCATGGACGCCTTGCGCGCCCTGGAGCTCGTCTGATGGACGACCGTCTCACCTCCGTCATCATCATGGGCGCCCGCGGACGCATGGGGCAGACCCTCATGTCGCAGGTGCTCGAGTCCGACCATCTCACCCTCGCCGGCGCGGTCGACCGACCCGGCGCACCCGGTCAGCGCGAAGACGTGGGACCCCTGGTGGGCCGCCGCGCCGTCGGCATCAAGATGGCCGACGAGCTCATCCCAGGGCGCAACGACGTCGTCATCGACTTCTCGCTGCCCGAAGCGACCGAAGGCGTGCTGCGTGCGTGCGTCGAGCACCGCGCTCCGCTGGTGCTCGGCACCACGGGCCTCAGCGAGGACGCCCAGGGTCAGCTCATCGAGGCGTCTCGACAGATACCAATCGTTGCGGCGGCCAACTACTCGGTCGGCGTCACGCTGATGATCCACCTCGCGGGTGCGACCGCGAAGGCGCTGGGCACCGACTGGGAGGCCGAGATGTTCGAGATCCATCACCGCCACAAGCGAGACGCCCCCTCCGGCACGGCGCTGCGCGTCGCTCAGGCCGTCGCCGACGCGACCGGGCGCGACTTCGAGGCGGTGCGCAAGACCAACCGCGACGAGACCGGGCCACGCAGCCGGGAAGAGATCGGCGTCATGGCGCTGCGTGGCGGCGACGTGGTGGGCGAGCACACGCTCATGTTCATCGGCGAGTCCGAGCGCATCGAGCTCACGCACCGCGCGATGGACCGCGCCATCTTCAGCCGCGGAGCCCTCCGGGCCGCACGCTGGGTCGCGGGCAAGGAGCCGGGGCTCTACGACATGTTCGACGTCTTGGACCTGCACGGCGTCTGAAGACCCGCGGCGGGTTCGCGAGTGCGCGCACGATTTCCTTGCAATGCGAGGCCGACAGTCGCGTCGTAGGGGGTGTGAACCACGCCGCGCCCGGACCCGTGAACCCCTACGCCCCGCCGACCGCACCCACCGGCCACCACCGGGGCGCCGGCGCGCCGTCGCTCGACTACTTTCGCGAGGGGCAGGACCTCGTCGTGCGTAAGGAGTCCACGCTGCCAGAGATCTGCATTCGCACCGGCCAGCCCACGAGCGGGCGCATGCGCACCAAGAAGCTCTCGTGGGTCCCGCCGTGGACGATCATCGTGTTAGTCCTCATCCGGATCGTTGGGCTCATCTGCATGCTCATCGCGCGCAAGACGGCCAACGTCACGTTCTCGCTCAGCGAGGAGGCGCAGGCCAAGCGCAAGCAGGGGCTGACGATCGGGCTCGGTGTCGTCGGCGCCTCCCTCCTGGTGACGATCGCAGGCTTCGCGATGGATTCCGAGTCGGGCGCCCTGCTGGGCGTCTTCGGCATCCTCGGGTTGTTCGTCGGCATCCTCCTCGCCGCGCTCCTGCACCGCCCGTTTCAGCTGCGGAAGATGGCCGACGACTACCTCTACCTGCGCCTCAAGCCCGCCGCGTTGGACGCGTTCGAAGCCCATCGAGCGTCGCACCAGGTTGTGGCGGCCCCGGTTGCGCACAGTCCGTTCGCGGCGCAAGCCCCGGCCGGTCACAGCCCCTTCGGCTGAGCCGCTGTAGGTGGTGATCTGCGATACGCTCCGGCCGTGTCGCGACTGCCGTACCTGACTACGCGCCTCCAGGGCTTTGGCACCACGATCTTTGCCGAGATGACCGCGCTGGCCAACCAGCACGGCGCGGTCAACCTGGGCCAGGGGTTTCCAGACTTCGAGGGCCCCGCCGAGGTCAAGGAAGCGGCGATCGAGGCCATGCGGGCGGGACACAACCAGTACTGCCCCGGTCACGGCATCCCTGCGCTGCGAGCGGCGATCGCCGAGCATCAGAAGCGCTTCTACGACCTCGACTACGACCCCGAGCGCGAGGTCACCGTCTTCACGGGGGCAACCGAGGCCATCGCGAGCAGCTTGCTCGCCGTCTGTGAAGCCGGCGACGAGGTCGTGCTCTTCGAGCCGTTCTACGATAGCTATCGGGCCGCCGTGGCGATGGCTGGAGCGTCGCCGCGGGTCATCCCCCTGCGCGACCCCGACTTCAGCTACGACCCCGCCCTGCTCGACCTATCGATAGGGCCCAAGACCCGCGTGCTGGTGCTCAACAGCCCGCACAACCCCACGGGCAAGGTGTTCTCGAAGGCTGAGCTCGAGCACATCGCGCGCCTGTGCATCGAGCACGACGTGCTGGTGCTCAGCGACGAGGTCTACGAGCACCTCACCTTCGGCGAGCCCCACGTCCCCATCGCGACGCTGCCGGGCATGAAGGACCGAACCATCACGATCTCCTCGGCGGGCAAGACCTTCTCGTTCACCGGGTGGAAGATCGGCTGGGCGTGCGCAGGCGAGGACGTCACGCGGGCCATCCGCACCAGCCACCAGTTCGTCACCTTCTGCAACGGCACCCCGTTTCAGCACGCGATCGCCCACGCGCTGCGCATGGGCGACGACTTCTTCGAGGGCTTTCGCGGCGAGTACCAGGTGCGACGCGACAAGCTCTGCGCCGGGCTGCGCGACGTCGGGTTCACCGTGCTCGAGCCCGCGGGCACGTACTTCGCGTGCGTCGACATCCGCACGCTCGGCTTCGACGACGACCGAACCTTGTGTCGCTTGCTGCCCGAGAAGGTCGGGGTGGCCGCGATTCCCAACTCGGCGTTCTACCTCGACCCCCGGCGCGGCAACCATCTGGTGCGGTTCGCGTTCTGCAAGACCGACCCGGTGCTCGACGAGGGCATCGCCCGGCTGCGCAAGAACATCGGCAACCTGAAGGCGAGCGCATGAGAGTCGCCGGCATTCAGTCCGACATCGTCTGGGAAGACCCGGCCGCAAACTTCGAGCGGCTGCGCTCCTGGGTCGCTGCGGCCAAGGCCGCGGGCGCATCGCTGGTCGTGCTGCCCGAGATGTACGCGTGCGGGTTCTCGATGGACGCCGAGGCGATCGCCGAGCCCCCCGAGGGCCCGAGCACGGCCTTCTTGCGACAGATGGCCGCCGAGCACGACGTCTGGATCGCGGGGAGCGTGCCCCAGCGGCAGGCCGGTGCCCGCCCCAAGAACACGCTGATCGTCTCGGCTCCCGACGGCACGCTGACCCGCTACGCGAAGATCCATCCGTTCACGTTCGCGGGCGAGCACGAGCACTACGACGCGGGATCGGCGTTCGTCTCCGTCACGATCGAGGGCGTTCGCATCACCTGGTTCATCTGCTACGACCTGCGCTTCGCCGACGAGTTCTGGGCGACCGCACACGACACCGACTGCTACGTGGTCGTCGCGAACTGGCCCAAGAAAAGACGCGAGCACTGGACGACCCTCCTGCGAGCCCGCGCGATCGAAAACCAGGCCTACGTCGTGGGCATCAACCGCGTCGGCGTCGGCGGAGCCCTCGAGTACAGCGGCGACTCGCGAATCTTCGACCCGTGGGGCGAAGCGGTCGCGGCGGCGGCGATGAAGGAGACGATGCTGCTCGCCGACGTCGACCCGCAGGTCGTCGCCGAGGCTCGGACGAAGTTCCCCGTCCTCGAAGACCGACGCTGAGGCGTCTGCGGGGCCGGCACCGCACGATCGACGGCACGGCGATTGACCCCCCGACCACGTGCGGCCTACCGTGAGCGCAGTGTGGCTCGCGCTCCTGCTCGCGCTGGCAGGACCGCCAGCGCTTCCGCCCCTCCCCGGCGAGACCCCGCCCGAAGCCGCCCCCGCACCGGAGGCTCCCGCGGCGAAGCCGGTGACCCCAACGGCGAAGCCGGTGCAGACGGCCCCGCCGAGCGACGCATCACCTCCGAGCGCACAGCCGCCGCGCGACGAGGGCACCTTCTCGATTCCCGCCACCGAAGAGCCTCCGCAGCCGGAGGCCACGGGCCCCGCTCCTGCGCCCGCCCCCGCGCCCGTCGAGGCCGAACCGGAGCGCAGCGACAATCCCCCGGCTGCCCCCGGCCTCATCGGCGAAGAGCCCCGCGACGCAGACGAAGCCAGGGGATACATGCGCCTCCCTCCACCCACGCGCCCGCCCTATCGAGGCACCGGCCTGTTCATCGGGGCGGGCGTCTCCTTCACGGTCGCGCTCACCGAGCAAATCATCGCGCACCGGCTGGTCAAGACGCGCTGCATCGACCCGATCGGGCGCGGTGAGTTCGACACCAGCGAAGACGTGGGTGACGTGTTCACCGGCTGCGCCCCTGGGGTCCTGCCCGCGCTCGCGCTGCGGGTGCACTCGGACATCGGCTTGCTCGCGGCGATCGGCCTGGCCACCGCGGGCGGCATCACGCGCGGCAACCACGACGCCTACGCCGATGTGTTCGACCCACCCGGGCGACGGCGCAAAGTCGCGGGTCTGCGCATCGCCGGCATCAGCTTGATCGGAGCGGGTGTTGTGTCGTGGTTGACCACGGGGGCGGCGGCGTGGGGCATCGTCGGCAACTGCGGCACGGCGCGATGCGTGAACAGCGGGCGCCTCATGGCCTTCATCACCCGCGATCTGTCGGCGGGCATGGTCGCTGCGGGAGGCGGCATGCTGGGATTCGCCGAGAGCTACCGACGGCGGCACGACGGCTATACGCGAGACCGGGCGCTGTCCATCGGGCCCTCACTGTCGCTCGGAGGCCTGGGCCTCAGCCTCTCGGGCCGGATCTAGCAGCCTGTGGTGAAACCCGGCGCGGCGGATCGCGAAGGATTTTTCGCTCCTGGGTAGGAGCCGAAACGCCGCTGTACCGAGTGTACTGCAAGTGTTGGCGACGCCGCCAGGAGCGAAAAAGACGAGTGAGACGTCGTGTCGGGTTTCACCACGGGCTGCTAGTCGCGGTGTCGCGGTCGAGCCAGTACAGCGCCGCGAGGACGAGCGCGTGGTCGACCTCGCCCGCAGCCGCAGCCGCGTGCACCTCATCCTCGGTCATCAGCACGACGACGGTCTCCTCCGAGGCGTCGTTCTTCACCTCGCCAACCTTCACGCAGCCCTCGGCAAGGTAGGTGTGCACCGCGTTGGCGAACAGCGCGGGGTTCGGGTTGACCTGCCCGATCTTGCGCACCGAGGCGGGGCGAAACCCCGTCTCCTCTTCGAGCTCGCGCGCCGCCGCGACGGCAGGGTCCTCGCCCGGGTCGACGAGCCCGCCGGGAATCTCCAGGGTGACCGACGCCGAACCGAGCCGAAACTGCCGCACCATCACGAACTGGCGCTCGGGGGTCACGGACACCACGTTGACCCACGAGGACGAGTTGATGCGAAAGAAGACGTGCGGCTCGGTGTCGCCGTCCCGCCGCGCATGCAGGGCGTCCACGGTGAACACGCGATAGTCGCCTTGGGGTTCGGTCCGCTCGACGGTCCACGGGCGCGGCTTCATGCCCCCGTTGTACACCGTGGCGACCCGGGGCTGTCGTGCCGAGGCTGCCTCGGGGTAGGCTCGCGCCGATGCGACCGCTGTGGATTCTGCCGATGCTCGCCGTCCTTGCGTGCGATGGAGGGTCGGAGGCCAAGAAGGCCGACGACGGCTCCAAATCCGACGTCAAGGCCGACAACGCTGCCAACGCCGACGGTGGGGCAGCCAAGCCCGACGAGGAGGCGAAAACCCCCTTCGTGCCCGGTCGCCCGCTCGAGCCCAACCCCGAGGAGAAGCATCTGAAGAACCTCCGCCAGCTGACCAACGGCGGAGAGAACGCCGAGGCGTACTTCAGCTTCGACGAGTCTGCACTCGTGTTTCAGAGCACCCGCGATGACATGAAGTGCGACCAGATCTTCACGATGAAGACCGACGGCACGGACGTGACGCGGGTGAGCACGGGCAAGGGCCGCACCACCTGCGCGTACTTCCTGCCGGGCGACGAGAAGATCATCTACGCGTCCACGCACGGCGCCGATCCGGGCTGCCTCCCGCCACCGGATCGAAGCCTCGGCTACGTGTGGAAGCTGTACGACGAGTACGACATCTACGTCGCCGGTGCCGACGGCAGCGATCCCAAGGTGCTCATCGGTGGCAAGGGCTACGACGCCGAGGCCACCGTCTCCCCCAAGGGCGACAAGATCGTATTCACGTCCACCCGCACCGGGGACCCGGAGATCTTCATCGCCGACATCGACGGCTCGAACGTCAAACAGCTCACCGACACCAAGGGCTACGACGGCGGCCCGTTCTTCTCCGCCGACGGCACGAAGATCGTCTACCGGGCCAACCACCCCGAGGGCGAGGACGAACTCGCAAAGTACCAGGAGATCATCGACAAGGGGCACGTGCGTCCCACCCGTCTCGAGCTGTTCGTGATGAACGCCGACGGCTCCGAGCAGACGCAGATCACCGACAACGGCAAGGCGAACTTCGGCCCGTTCTTCCACCCGGGCGGCGAGAAGATCATCTTCTCGTCCAACATGGACTCGGCCATGGGCCGTACCTTCGAGCTGTACACCATCGGCACCGATGGCAAGGACCTCGAGCGCATCACCTACAACGACTCGTTCGACGGGTTCGCGATGTTCTCCAAGGACGGCAAGACCCTGGTCTTCGCCTCGAACCGCAACAACGAGAGCATGGGCGATACGAACGTGTTCATCGCCGACTGGGTCGACTGAGATGCCGCGACATCGCTACGAACGTCCCCGCGGCACGCTCGTCGAGGTGCAGGTCGATGCGCCGAGCGTGAAGGACAACATGCTCGGCGACCCGTGGCAGCGCACGGTGGCCGTGTACTTGCCCGAGGGCTACGACACCTCGGACGCGGACTATCCGCTGTTCGTCGACCTGGCTGCGTACACCTCCTCGGGTCTCAAGCGGCTGTCATGGACGGCCTACGGCGAGTCGGTGCACCAGCGTGTCGACCGGCTGGTGGCCGAAGGCGCGATGGGGCCGGCGATCTTCGCGTTTCCCGACGGGTTCACGCGCCTGGGTGGCAATCAGTACGTGGACTCGGTGGCCTTGGGGGGCTGGGAGACGTTCGTGGCACGCGACCTCGTGCCTCAGCTCGAGGCGAAGTTCCGCCTCCGCAAGGGCCGAGCGCACCGTGCCGTCTACGGCAAGAGCAGCGGCGGGTACGGGGCTTTGATTCAGGGGCTGCGGCACGCGGACCAATGGGCCGCGGTGGCGTGCCACAGCGGCGACATCGGGTTCGACCTCGTCTACCGGCGCGAGTTCGTGGCGGTGTGCGACGCGCTCGCGCGACATGGCGGCAACCCCGTGGCCTTCTTCGAGCGCTTCGAGTCGGCACCCAAGGTCCGCGGAGCCGACTTTCACGTGCTGATGATGCTGGCGATGGCGGCGAGCTATGCCCCCGACCCCGACGCCCCGCTGGGCATCTCGCTGCCCGTCGACCTGCACACGGCCGAGGTCGACGAGGCGCAGTGGCAGCGCTGGCTTGCGCACGACCCCCTGCGCATCGTCGACGACCCCGGCGCCTTGGAGCAGCTGCGCTCGCTCGAGGCACTGCTGATCGACTGCGGGTCCCGCGACCAGTACCACCTCCACTACGGGGCGCGCCGGTTGGTGAAGAAGCTCGCCGCCGCGGGCATCGAGCACACCTACGAGGAGTTCGACGACAACCACTCCTCGATCGACTATCGCCTCGACGTCTCGCTGCCCCGGCTGTTCGACGCACTCACCTGACCCGACATCGCGGGCTCGACTCCCCCCTGGGGTGTCGTATGCTCACAGGCGGTGGACCTCAGCCCTGGCGATCAGTACGAGCACTACGAGATCTTGGGCCGCCTGGGTCAGGGGGGCTTCGGCACCGTCTGGAAGGTCAAGGACCCCCGCTACGAGCAGCCGCTCGCGCTCAAGCTCAGCCGCGCTCCGGTCAAGGGACACGACGAGGCCGCGCGGGCGCTTCGCGAGGTCACCGTCTTGCGCGAGCTCACCAACCCCTACGTCGTCACCGTGCTCGATGCGGGCCTCAACCGCGACGGGCACATCTTCGTGCTGATGGAGCTGCTGCAAGGCAAGCCGCTCGATGAGTTCCACGACTTCAGCAATCGCCTCGATCCCAAGTGGTCGTGCCACATCGTCTACCAAGCGTGCCTGGGCCTTCGCGAGGCCCACGCGCGTGGCGTGGTGCACCGCGACCTCAAACCGGCAAACCTGTTCATCGACAAGGACGGCCACACCAAGCTGCTCGACTTCGGCCTGGCTCGCTCCTGGGACGAGTCCTCGGTCGTCGGCCGCAGCGCGACGGTGGGCAACATGCTCGTGGGCACCCCCCACTACGCGCAGCCCGAGCAGCTCGAGACCAACACCCTCACGCCCGCGGCCGACGTCTACAGCCTCGGCATGCTCCTGTACGAGCTGCTCTCGGGTTTCACCCCCTTCGTGCCCGACAAGATCGTCAGCGAGGTCATCGAAATGTGGTTCGACAGCCCGCTGCAGTGGCTTCGCGCCCACGCCCAAGACCCCGTGATCCCGCTTCGCTCTCGCGTCGACCCCGAGGAGCTGTCCGACGATCTGTGCGCGGTCGTCGAACAGTGTCTCGCCAAGCAACCCACCGAGCGCCCCAACGACGCGGGCGCCCTCGGGGAGATGCTCCGTCAGGCCTGGCCGGGCTAGTCCTCAGCGGACCCGCGTGATGTCGAGGTCGACGGTCGCCCGCCCCGGCTTGGCGCCCACGTCGATGCGGAAGACGCCGCCTTCGTCGTCGCCTGCGTACAGGACGTCGCCGGGCTCGATTTCCACGGCGTGCCTCCCATCGTCCCCTTCGGTGGAGACCTGCTCGCGAAGGCCTTCGTCCCCGAAGAAGCCGACCGCCTCGTAGGCGTACGGACGCACGAGCGCGCCGTCTTCGTCGAGCCGGATGTCTTCGGCGACGACGAACACCAGCTGGTCGCGGTCGTCGTCGCGCCGGTAGAAGACGTCGGCGTCTCCGGTGGCGTTGTCGACGAGCAGCGTCGCAAACTCGCGAAGCACCTCGGGCTGCGCGCGCAGGTTGGCCTTGAGCTGCTCGACGAGCTCGTCGGGCGAGACGCCGACCGAGACGTCGCGAACGGTGAACTCCACGTTCGCCTCGCCCTCGGCCAAGCCCCCGTCGTGCAGTCGCACCTGGCCGATCTCGAGGTTGAGGTCCCACAGATAGGCTGGGTCCGGCGGCGAGCCCAGCTCGTTGAACGTCTCGAGCGTGACCCACCCTGCCTCGTCGATGCACGCCGAGAACGCGACCGCGCCCGTGGCCAGCGTGTAGTCGTCGCAGTGGTCCGAGATGCGCTCGACCGTGCGCCGCGTCATCTCGGCGAGCACCGACTCGAACTCCCAGACGGGGTTGGCCCACACGGGGCTGTCGCCTTTGCCCTCGGGTGCCCGTGACGTGCCGCCGCGCACGAACGCGGGGTTTTCGTCGACGCGAATGGTGAGCGTGTCGACCCGCGGGTCTTCGATGAGCCCTTCGAGCTCGATCCAGTCGTCGCTGTCGTAGTCGTGCAGGCTGTCGATCTCGTCGCCGACCCCGCTGACCGAAGCCAGGCTCGCGTCGCCGAGATCGATGCCCTTGTACGGCAGCGCGTTGACGTTCACGCGCGACCGCATGCGGAAGTCTTCCTCGACGACCGAGACGCCGAACGCCTCGACGATGAACCCCGGGTGGTCCTCGGTCGGCCCGAAGCGGTCCGCGAGCCCCTCGAAGTTGGTGACCACATCGGCCATCGTCAGCGGGATCGAGCGCGGCGTGACCGGGTAGAGGCCATCGGGGTGTTCGTCGTCGACCACCCCCTTGCGAAACTGCGCGTTGGGGTGGGTGCCGATCAGGTTGTCGGCGATGACGCCCGCGACGATGTCGGGCGGCACGAACTCGTCGGTGACGTCCACCTCGAGCAGGTTGCCAAAGGCCCGCGCCGTGGGGATGCCGACCCCGTTGGACAGCGCCGCGAGTTCCTCGAAGTTGGTCCCCTCGAGCACCACGTTGTCGGGTGTGAGAGTGAGCAGGGTCCGCATGTTCTGGACCGCTTGAGGCTGCGCGGCGGCCTCGGCCGGCTCGAGCCCGCGGAGCTGCTCGAGCGCGTTCTGAGTCAGCGGGGTGACGTCGAGGTCGAGTAGCCAGATGTCCTCGAGCACGCGCCGCGGCATGCGGCGAAGATCCTCGAGGGTATGCTCTTCGACGAAGCCCTCGACGTCGAAGCGCGTGTGCCGAAGCTGCACCGACCGCGTCTCTCCTCGGGCGAGCTCGACCGACTCGGTGGCCTCGGGCACGAGCGCCTCCGACTCGGCGCAGCCGACCGACAGCAGCACCGCCGCGAGCAGCCCGCGGCTCAAGTCAGCCCCTCCGCCAAGAAGACGCGCAGCGTCTCGCCGGTCCGCTCGATGCGGAGGCGGAACACCGTGCCCACGTCATCCTCGAAGTAGATCGTGCTCTGTCCCTCGGGGGGCGACCACTTCTCGTGCGCGGTATCGGAGAGGCCGGTCACCTCGCGGGTGCTCAGCTTGCTGCCGGGCGAGAGCGTGGGCGCTGCGAAGAATCCGGGGTTCGACACCGCGTAATCGGCTGTGCTCGGCAGGTCGTCGGCTTCGGCGAAGAACAGGTAGGGCGAGCCGTCCTCGGCCCGCCGCCAATACAGGTCGACCCGATCGTTGTCCTCGCGGTAGTCGCCGAGGATGAAGTCCGAAAGCAGCGACGCTTGCTCCTGCAGGAACGGCCGAACCGCCTCGGCTGCGTCTTCCCCCGTCAGTCCGATCGGGATGTCGCGCACGGTGAAGGCGATGTCGGCATCGCCCTCGGAGAACGTGGTGAACGGCGTATTGTGCAGCGCCACCTGAGCGACCTCGAGGATCGTCTCCCACACGAACTGGTCTTCGGGGGGGCTGCCGATGCCCAGCGGCACGGAGTACTCCGTCCACCCCGGCGGGTTGCCGTTTTGGCCCAGCTCGACGCTCGCGGTGCCGAACAGGTAGGACTCGGAGAACGTGCGCTCTCGATACTCCTCGTAGGCAGCAAGCGCGACGTTGTACTCGAGCGTCCACGGGTCGAGATGCCAGACGCTGCCCGAGCCCACCGGCGACTCGGGGTAGTTGGTATTGCAACTGCCCCGCAGGCACGAATCGATGAACGAATCCGCCTCGGGGATGGCGAAGCGCATGTCGACCTCGAGCTCGGAGATGATGCCCTCGAGCGAGAACCGCTCGGGGTCGGCGAAATCGAACTCGAGTTCGTCGTCGTAGGTGGGGCCGATCTGGTCTTCGACCACCGTCAGGAACCCCTTGCCGCCGTCGGCGTCGATGCCGTCGACCAGCCGGAGGTTGGACTCGGCGACCGCGTTCATCGCGAAGTTGGGGCCGAACACCTCGCCGCGGACCTCGAAGTCGGGATCGACCAGGCCAGGATGTGGCGCGGCCGGGCCGAGCCGCTCGCTCATCGTCGCGAGGTCGGCGAGCGCGTCGCTGAGCCGGATCTCGATGCTGCCGTCCTCGGCCACCGCCGGGTGGCTGCCCACGAAGCCGTTTTGGAACGCGTACACCAGCGACTCGGTGCTCACGATCTCCACGGTGCGTGGGGTGCCCAGCGCATCGGAAAGGATCTCGGAGTAGCCACCTCCCACGCCCAGCGCGTCGGCGAGCGCTGCGAGCGAGTCGCTGCTCGTGCCCGACACGTCGACGTTGGCCGGCGTCATGGTCAGGATGCGAACCATCGCGTACTCGGGCGAGGTCCGCCACGTGCCATCGGGGCCTTCGAAGGTCTGCCCCAACGCGGTCGTCCCGCAGTCGTGGTTGGGCTCTTCGCTGTCGAGCTGCCAGGCGATGCCGCAGGCGAGCTTGACCTCTTCGAGCGTGTTGGTGAGCAGCGCTTCGGAGTCGAGCCGCAGCAGGAGCACCTCGTCGGCACGATCGCCGAAGAGCTCGGCGACCTCGTCGCGGCTCATCGACAGGGTCAGCGGGGGCACGTCGTCTTCGCCGAGCCGCAGCTCGTACTCCTGCTCGGGCCCCCAGTCCGAGGGCGGCGCCCCCGTGGTGTCTGAAGGGTCACCGGGGCCCGCGGCGTCGGTGCTCGCCCCGCTGGTGCTCGGCTCCCCGTCCGTCTCGAGGACCCCACCATCGTCGGCGCACGCGACGAGCAACGCTGCGGCGAGCCCGACCCAGGCTCTCCCATGACCCAAGACCATGCCTTCGATGTTCGTACAAGTCGCGCCCACGCGCGAGCCCTGTTTTGCGGTCATTTCGGCGCCGGCGCCGGGTCTGGCGACTTCGCGCCCCCGCCGAAGCGCCAGCGGGCATGCAGCCCGATCTGCGCCAGGAAGATGTCGTAGCGCCCGTTCCCCAGGTCGTAGTCCGAAGTCGTGACGGTACGCGGGAGGATCGCCTGGCCTTCGATGTCGGCCAGGAGCGACCACCGCGTGCTCAGCCCGACATCGACGCCGCCGCCGAAGATGACGCGGTGCCCGTCGGGTGAGGCGAGGTCGACCGTGGAGTCGGGGGAGGTCGGCGAGTGGTAGCCCGCGAGCGTGTTGACTCGGACGCGATCGGTGATCTGAATGCGCGGCGCAGCCTCGACGTGCACCGCCCCGCGCCAGTTGCGAACGAGCGGCTGGTTTGCGACCGGGCCGATGCCCAGCTCGGGCTGCGCGAGATCGGGCGACGACAGCTCGATGCCGATGACGTCGAACTCCTGGTACCCGACGTAGCTGGCCCAGACGTCCACGCGAACCTTCGAGGTGGCATCGATGCCCGCGCCGAGCGTGACGCGCTTGGGAAGACTCATCTCGACGAGCGCGTCTCCGCGCACGAGCGCGGGGTACTGCAGGCCCTGCGACGCGAGATCTTGCGTGAAGAAGTCGTCGTCCATGTTCAGCTGGAAGTCGCCGCGAAAGCGCAGTCGCGAGCCGTGCTGGTAGACGAGCGCGAGGTGGAGGCGGTCGGTGGCCTCGATCGCCATGCCGACGTTGAAGCTCGGTGAGTGAGAGACGGCGCGCTCGATCGAGATGGGCCGCGCCATCACATCGAGCTCGCGCACGGTGGAGGGCGCGTCGGACCCGAAGTCGTTGTCCTGGGCGATCGGATCGCCCGCCAGCGCGTCGCCGAGCAGATCGACCGCACCGAAGTCCTGCACCTTCGACAGCTCGAGGTACGAGAACACATAGGTCGCGCCCGCCCCGATCGACACGCGGTCGTGCACCTTCACCGCCGCCGAGAGCGTGGTGTGCAGAGAGACCAGGCTGATCGATTGCAGCGCGAACCGGTTGGGCCCGTCGGCGGGAAAGTCCAGGATCGCGGCGTAGGGGATGTAGACGCCGCCGGCGATGACCACCCGGTCGGCCAGCAGCGGCGAGGCCACGAACGCGTCGACCACGGGCCCGACGACCGTCGAACCCACGGCGCGCGCGGGCCCGGTCTTGGTCGGGTCGATGTCCCCCGGGGCGATCGGCTCGGCGAAGTCGAGGTTGTCCTCGTACTGGTACTGGCCGAGGCGATCGCGCTGGTGCCCGATGCGGCCGACGATCAGCCCGGCGCCAAAGTCCACGCCGCCCTGCCCCATGAACCCCAACTGACCGGGATTCCAGTGCACCGCCGCCGCATCGGGCGTCAGCGGGCTGCTGCCCTGGGAGCCGACCTGGGGCGCATCCAGACCCGAGGCCCGAGCGCTGGGGTGCCAGAGCAGCGCCGAAAGTCCGGCTGCGAGCGTGAGGGGGAGCGCGCGCTTCAAGGGGCCGACCATACCGCTCTCCCATCCTCGCGCGCTATCCTCCGGCGCAGTGTCGTTGCTCCGCACCCTGGTGAGCAGCTCGCGAGCCTTCATCACCGGCGCCCGCGAGGTCGCGCGTTTCCAGGAGATCGCCCGCGTCTTCATCCGCCACGGCTTCGGCTGGGCCTACAGCCAGCTCAAGCTCCGGCGCGAGCTCGAGGTCGAACTCGAGGGAACCGAGCTCACCAAGGCCACCTTGGCCTCCCCCGACACGGGCAAGCGGCTCGTCGCCGCGTTCAACGAGCTGGGGCCCACCTTCGTCAAGCTCGGCCAGATTCTCAGCACCCGGACCGACCTTCTGCCCGAGAGCATCACCTCCGAGCTCGCGACGCTGCAAGACAACGTCGGCCAGGTCAGCTTCGAGGACGTGGAGACGCAGCTCGTCAAGGAGCTCGGCGAGGACTGGCGCGCGCACTTCGAGTCGTTCGAAGAGGAGCCGCTCGCCTCGGCGTCGATCGCCCAGGTGCACCGCGCGACGCTCGAGGACGGGCGAGCGGTGGTGCTCAAGGTTCAGCGCCCCGGGGTCAAGCCCAAGATCACCGGCGACCTCGGCGTGCTGCATGCGCTCGCCGGATGGCTCGAGGAGGCCATCCCCGAGGCCGCCGCAATGGACCTGCAAGGGACGATCACCAGCTTCACCAAGTCGATCCTGCAGGAGCTCGACTTCCGCATCGAGGCGCGCAACCTCGAGCGCTTTCGGACCCTGCATCGCGACAACGGGCAGGTCGTCTTTCCCGAGGTCTTCGAGCACCTGAGCACCGAAGAGGTGCTGTGCATGGAGTTCCTCGAGGGCCGCAACTTCGCCCACGCGATCGAGGAGGGCGAGGACGTCAGCGAGGTGGCCGACGCCTACTTCAAGGTCGCCTACAAGATGCTGTTCATCGACGGCTTCTTTCACGGCGACCTTCACCCCGGCAACGTGTTGGTCATGGAGGGCCAGCGTCTGGGCGTCCTCGACTGCGGCATGGTCGGGCGCCTCTCGCCGGCGATGAAGGACAAGGTCATCGACATCCTGCACGCGGTGCTCAACGAGGACCTCGAGGGCGTCGCCCGCACCTTCTACGAGCTGTCGATCAAGACCGACCTGGTCGACTACCCGCGCTTCGAGGCCGACGTCATCGAGCTCGGCGAGCGCTACCTCTCGGGACTGCCCCTGTCCGAGGTGCAGATCGGCATGCTCTTCAGCGAGATCGTCGCGGGCGCGGCGCGACACAGCGTGCGCATGCCGACCGACTTCACGATGATGTTCAAGGCGATCATCACCACCGAGGGCATGGCCAAGATGATCGCCCCCGAGACCGACCCGATCGAGCTCGCGCGGCCCTACATCATGCAAATGGTCACCGATCGCTACAGCCCCGATCGGATCAAGCAGATGGCGGTCCGCGACTTCTCGCTGTTCTCGAAGATGGCGCGGCAGCTTCCGCACTCGCTGCCCGCGGTTGTCGACGACCTGCGGGCTGGCAAGTTCACCGTCCGCACCAGCCCCGAGACGCTCGACCGTATCCAACACGACGCAGACGCCCGCAGCCGCCGCGCGATCCGTGCGGCGCTCACCGTCACGTGCATGGTCTGCGGCACCTATTCCTTGGGTCTGGGCCTGCCGGTGTGGGGGCTCGTCGGCATTCCCGCCATCACGGCGGTGCTCTTCGTGCTCGCGGGCGTCGGCGTGTTCACGGTGATCTGGCGGTAGAGACGATGCGGTCGACCAACCGATACGGACTGACTCTCCTGCTCGCGCTCGGCGGCTGCGTGATGGTCGAGGGCACGCTCGCGCCCGCCGCGGCTCCCACCCGGCCGACCGATCCGGCGCCGTGGCGCGTGGGAGCGTCGGTGGTCGACATCACCCCGCCGGTCGGCTACGGCATGGCGGGGCACGCGATCGAGGCGCAGACGAGCGTAGGCGTGTGGACGCGACTGCGTGCACAGGCGATCGCGATCGAAGACCGCGAAGGCACGCCCCTGGTCTTCATCTCCGCCGACCTGTGGGCCATCCCCTCGGCGCTGCCCGATGCGATCACGCAGCGGCTGCAGACCGAGCACGGGCTGACGAGCATCGGACGCGGACAAGTCGTGCTCGCCGCCACGCACACGCACCACGGGCCGGGTCACTTTCACACCGCTCCCGGCTACGCCGACCACGCCGCGTCCGAGCCTGGCTTCGACCCCGAGCTCTTCGAGTTCCTGGTCACGCGGCTGTCTCGGGCCGCCGCCGACGCCTACGCGGCTCGGCGCGGCGCCACGCTCGACCACCACCGCGTAGCCGTCCCCTCCGTGGCCCGCAATCGCAGCCTCGCCCCGTTCGCGAGTAACCCCGAAGCCACGGACCTGGTCGACGCCAACGCTGGCCTGCCCGGGTGCGAGCACCCCGACAACGCCACGTGGGTCGACACGGGCTTGGCGGAAGACCCCTGCCACGCGGTCGATCCGACGCTCGACACGCTCGTCGCCCGCGACGCCAACTCCGAGCGGGTCATCGCCGTTGCGTCCTTCGTGGGCGTGCACGCCACGGCGATGCCCAATCGCACGCCGGTCTACCACGGCGACCTCTTCGGCCTCGCAGCCCAGCACGCGCAGTCGAGTCTACGCGACCAGGGGCACGCCGGAGCGGTGGTCGCCGTGTTCAACGGGCCCGAGGGCGACGTCTCTCCCAACTGGCGCGCCCAGGGCTACGCCGCGACGGTCGCGCTGGGGCACGGCCTGGGCGAGGCGGTCACCGGCTCGCTGCGGACCGACGGCCAGCGGCTACGCGGCACCGCCGGGTACGCGTTCGCGCGCGCCCCGATGTCGAACGTCGAGGTCACAGCGCCAACCACCGTCGCGCCGGGGCGGACGGGCCGTAGGGCGTTCCCCGGTCGCTCCCAGTTCGGCGGCGCCGAGGACGGTCGCACGAGGCTGCACGAGCACGGTTTCGACGAGGGCCGAACCGTCGCAAGGTCCCGACGCAAGGGCCACGGCGCCAAGCGCCCTGCCCTGCCCTTGCCACTCATCGCGATGGCCCATCCCGCGCGACACTTTCCCTCCTCGGTCCCCCTGGGTGTCGTCTCGCTCGGGCCGCTGAGCTTCGTCACTCTGCCCGGTGAGTTCACCACGGTGCTGGGTCAGCGAATCGAGCGGCGGGTCTCCGAAGCGCGGGGCGTCTCGGGCCCCACCATCGCAATCGGGCTCTCGGGCGAGTACCTTTCGTACTTCGTCACCCCCGAAGAGTACGATCTACAGCACTACGAGGGCGCATCGATGATGTACGGGCGCCTCGCCGGCGAGGCGATCGCACAGGCGGCCGAAGACCTCGCCGCCACCCCTCGCGTCGAGGATGTGGGCCCCTTCGTCTACCGTGGTCGCGGCAAGACCTCCACACGCGCGCTGACGCGCAAGCTCGGCCGTTCAGCCCGACACGCCGCAGATGCGGTCGGAGCCGCGTTCGGAGACGGCAGCGCGGTCACCATGACCTTCGAGGACAGTCGTCCGCGCTGGCCGGCCACCAGCGGCGACACGACGCCACGCGTCTGGGTCGAGGTCGAGCTCGACGACGGCTGGGCACCGCTGGTGAACGACGAGAGCGACGAGTTCATCACCTACGTCAGCCGCGCGGGTCGGGGTCCGTGGGCGTGGACGGTCCGGTGGCTCGAACCCTTCGCGCCGCTCGAGCTCCGCGACGCGCCGTTGCGGCTGCGCGTACGCCGGGTCGATGGCACCGAGGTCTGCTCGGCGCGCTTCGACGGACGACCGAACGTGGCGGGCACGCGCGAGGTCGCCGCACGGGACTGCTCAGCCGACGCATCATCGCAGGGCGAACACAGCGCTCTCATGCCTTTTTCGACGCAGTCCGGCCCGCGTTCCGGTTAGGCTCTCGGGGTGAAGTCGCTCGAGCGCAGCCTCGGCCTGTTCGCGGTCGTGGCGATCTCCGTCGGAGCGATGCTCGGCGGCGAGATCTTCGTGCTCCCCGCGGTGGCCGCCCAGCTGACCGGTCCATCCCTGTGGCTCGCATATCTCGTCGCGGCGCTGCTGGTGATGCCCGCCGCGCTGAGCAAGGCAGAGCTCGCGACCGCCATGCCCGACTCGGGCGGGGCCTACCTCTACATCGAACGCGCGATGGGACCGCTGTCGGGCACGGTCGCCGGCATCGGCCTGTGGCTGTCGCTGCTGCTCAAGAGCACCTTCGCGCTCGCAGTACTCGGCAGCTACCTCTCGATCGTCGTCGACGTTTCGACCACGGTCGTCGGCCTGCTCTTGCTGGTGTTCGTCTCGGTGCTCAACGTCGTCGGCGTGCGACGCGTGAGCGCGATTCAAAAGTACATCGTCGGCGGCTGCCTCGTCGTGCTCACCGCGCTGCTCGTCATCGGTCGGCTCGAGCTGCCGCCGGCGAGCGCGGGCTTGGAGTTCATGTCCGGCGGCATCGGAGGCTTCTCGGCGGCGGTGGGCCTGGTCTTCATCTCCTACGCAGGCGTCACCAAGATCGCCGCCATCGCCGAAGAGGTTCGCGACGTCTCGCGCACGATTCCCCTCGGCATGCTGATCTCCCTGCTGACGATCGCGGCCCTGTACACGGGGCTGGGCTGGGTGCTCGCCCGCAGCTACACGCCCGACGCACTCGCCGGCGACCAGACGCCGATCGCCACCCTCGCCCACGACGCCCTGGGTCCCTGGGGTGCGACGCTCATCGCAATCACGGCCGTGTTCGCGCTGCTGGGCATGACCAACGCGGGCCTGCTCGCCGCGTCCCGCTTCCCGTTTGCGATGGCGCGCGGGCAGCTCGCACCGCCCACACTGGCGACGATCGACCGCCGCTTCATCACCCCCATTCCGGCCATCGCGCTGTCGGCCGCGACGATGGCGGTCTTCCTGCTCACGCTCGACGTGGTCAAGATCGCCAAGCTTGCCAGCGCCTTCATGATCGCGGCGTTCATGGCGGTGAACGTCTCGGTCATCATCTTTCGCGAGAGCCGGGCCAAGTGGTACTCGCCCACGTTTCGTGCTCCGCTGTACCCCTTCTTGCAGGTGTTCGGCATCCTTGCCGGGGGCGCAATCCTCGTCAGCCTGGGCACGTTCCCGCTGCTGGGCATCGCGATCGGGGTCG
Source organism: bacterium (assembly GCA_024742475.1). GTDB lineage: Bacteria > Myxococcota_A > Polyangia > Nannocystales > Nannocystaceae > CAJXVA01. Next base: position 64,849 of record JANSYI010000016.1, read on the forward strand.
GGGTCGGCAGCGCGCTCTACTTCGGCTACGGCCGGCGCCGCGTGGACCGGGTCGGCGTGCTGCGCCAGATGGCAACGCGCGACGATCTGCTCGACGACTCCCGTGCCCACGGCACCATCGTCGGGGGGCACAGCGCGCAGACCACGGTCGCGCTGCTCGGCACGGAGGGCTCCTCGGAGGCGCTCGTGCAGCTGGGGCTGAGCCTCACGCCCGGCGAGGACCTTTGCGTGCTTCACCTCGAGGAGGTGCCCGAGCAGACCAACCTCGCCGCCCTCGCGAGGGGCAAGGACGACCGGGTCGATTCGATCGAACGCCGCCTCGTGCACCTGGGCAAAGAACACGGCGTCGGCGTGCAATTCGACGTGGTCTACACCCGTGACCTCCGCGGCACGCTCTACGACCACGCGGCGCTCGAACACTCGCGGTGGGTCGTGATGGGCTGGCGCGATCGGACCGAGCGCGGGATCATCGTGCGCGACCCGCTGCAGTGGCTCACCACGCATCTGCCGTGCAACGTGGCCCTGTATCGCGACGCGGGCATTCGGACGATCCGGCGCATCATGGCCCACGCCGAGCCGGGCCCGCACGACGCCTTGGTGGCCACCACTGCCGACGCGTTGGCGGAGCTGCACGGGGCCGAGGTCACCTTCATCAACGTGGTGCCCAGCGACGTCAGCGAGGCGCGCCTGCGCGAGCTGGCGGAGTACCACCACCAGCTGGGCCGGCTGTGCAAGCGGCCGACCACCTCGGAGCTGCTCCGCGACGATGGTGACCCGACCGACGCGCTCGTCCGCGCGACCGCTCGCTACGACCTCGCGCTCACCGGCGCACAGACGCGCCCGTCGCTCCGGTCGTACCTGCGCGCCACGCCCCACGAGAGGCTTACCGAGGCGGCGCACTGTGCCGTGTTGCAGCTGCTCGCGCCCGAGAAGGCCGCCCACGGCTCGATCATCGCCGCCGACGACGGCTCGCACGTCGAGCTGCCCGATCCGGTCGCGGTCAGCATCGGAAGCCAGGCCAAGACGAAGGAACAGCTCTTCGCCGAGCTGGCCCGGCTCTTCGATGGCGCTTCGCCCCGCATCGTGGCCGACACGCTCGAGCCGCTGCTGTGGGAGCGGGAGCGCACGCAGAGCACGGCGGTCGGGCACGGGGTCGCAATCCCGCATGCGACGGTCCCGGGGCTGCTGCGCACCAAGCTCGCCGTCATCGTGCTCGAAGAGAGGATCGACTACGACGGGCGCGGCACGGGGGTCGACGTGGTGCTGTCGCTGGTCGGCCCACCGGGCGACCGGCAGACCCACTTGCGCCTGCTCTCTCTCATCGCTCAGCGTCTGCTCGAGACGACGCTGCTCACGGATCTGCGCGCCGCAAAGACGCCCGGAGACGTGCACGTGGCCATCACGCAGAGCACGCCGCGCACATCGTGAGGCTGTGGTAGAAGGCGCGCATGGCCAATACGCAAGCGCTGCTGCAGACCTCGAAGGGTGACGTCAAGATCGAACTCTTCACCGATGAGATGCCGGTCACGGCCGGCAACTTCATCAAGCTCGCCAAAGACGGCTTCTACGACGGCCTGCACTTCCACCGCGTGATCCAGGGCTTCATGTGCCAGTTTGGGTGCCCGCACAGCCGCGATCCGCAGAGCGCCCGCGCGGGCACGGGCAAGGGTCCGCAGGGCAACATCCAAGACGAGCACGCCGCGAAGTACTCCAACGAGCCCGGCACGCTGTCGATGGCGAACACGGGCGCGCCCAACAGCGGCAGCTGCCAGTTCTTCATCAACACCAAGCACAACAGCTTCCTCGACTGGTTCAGCCCCGGTCAGTCCAAGCACCCGGTGTTTGGCAAGGTCATCGAGGGCATGGACGTCATCACGGCGATCGAGAGCGCGCCCACCGATTCGCGCGATCGGCCGGTCGAGCCGATTCAGATGGTCAAGGTCACCATCTTGGACTGAGCGGCAATTCGAGTCGTGCAAAGAGGCCCCGCATTCGCGGGGCTTTTTCGTGATGTCATACTCCCGCCCGTGGACCCCACGCCCTACGATCTGCTCGGCGGACGTGATGCCGTGCTCGCGCTCGCGAACCGCTTCTACGACGCGATGGAGCGCGACGAGCCCGAGCTGACCGCACTGCACGCCTGCAAGGCTCCCGGCAGGGTCACCGACGCGACCCGCGAGCGCTTCGGGCTCTTCTTGGTCGGCTGGCTCGGCGGCGAGCAGGACTACATGGAGCGCTTTGGCCACCCGCGGCTGCGCATGCGCCATCGCAGCGTGCCGATCACCATCGCCATGCGAGACGCGTGGCTGCGGGCGATGAGCACCGCCATGGATCAAAGCGGCGTCGAGGGCGAGCTTCGAGCCTTTCTCGACGAGCGCTTCGCCCACGTCGCAAACTTCCTGCGCAACGTCGCCGAGGGCGAGTCGTAGCGTCAGCGGGCTTTCAACCTTCCGCGCGGCGGCGGCATCCAAGCCTGCGATGCCCGCTCGCCTCCACCGTCGCTCGTTCTGCTCCGGGTTCCTGGCGGCCTGCGGCTGCGCGTCGGCCCCCGCCCCCGCCACTGCCCCTGCCCCGCCCGCGCCTGCGCTCCCCTTCGACGTCGTCGACCTGATGCCCGCGTTCTTCGCCTTCTGGGACGCGCACGGCCCCCGAGCCACCGACGCCTTCCTCCGCGAGGTCGTCGCCGAGCACCCGGAGGTCTACGCGCCGAACGTGATCGGCTACGACGATGGGACCGCGCTGCGCTCCCGCGTCGAGGCATGGCTCCCCCGCGCCCAGGTCGAGACGATGCGCTCGATTCACGCCGACTTCGGCCCCAACCTGCGGGGCCACGCGCGCCGCTTCGTCAGTGCCTTCGACGACTTCGACTGGGATGGGCGCGTGTTCCTCATGGCGTCCATCGACGCCTTCAACGGAGCGTCGCGCCGGGTCGGCGACCGTGCCGCGCTGCTCTTCGGGCTCGACGTGATCGCCCGCACCTCACCACCGCAGGACCTGGCCGTGCTGATGCACCACGAACTCTTCCACATGTACCAGGCCAGCGGCGCCCGGGTGCTGGCTGACGCGCTGTGGGTGGAGGGTCTGGCCACCCTGGCCTCGATCGAGCTCAACCCTGGTACGTCCGACGACGAGGCGCTCCCGCAAAGCCACCTGCATGACCCCGAAGACCCGCAGCTCGACGCCCCCGCGCGTCGAGTGGTGTGGAGCCGGGACATGCCCGAACATGCGGCGAGCATGGGCCCCGGGCTGCTGGCCGCGCTCGACTCCAGCGCGCAGGACGACTACGCCACGTTCTTCCTGGGCCGGGCCTCCCCGAAACTCGGTCGCCGCCCCGTGCGAACCGGGTACTGGTACGGCCTACAGGTCGCGCGGCTCGTGTGCGCCGAGCGTTCGGTTCGTGCGCTCGCCAAGGTGCCGCTCCCGCAGATGCGCCCGGCGGTCCGCGACGCCATGCAGGCGCTCGTGGGCATGGCGTAGAGTCGAGGCGGAGGCAAGAAGTGCAGCGTGTACCGAGACCGACACCGACCCGAGCCCCAGGAGCGTGGTGTGTGATCCGGTCATGCACAGCTGGGCTGACGCTCGCGTGTCTCCAGCTCGCCTGCACCGAGCGCGGGGCCGCCGAGATGGACCGAGACTCCGACGCGGACACGAGCGACTCGGACGCGAGCAGCTCCTCTTCCAGCGGTCCCCGTCCCGAGCCCGCTTGCGGTGCCGACGGACGGCACGCCGGGACCGCATTCATTGCGACGAACGACGACGCGCTCGCGCTGCGTGGCTGCACCACCATCGACGGTGACCTCATCATCGACCCTTGCCCCGAATGCGAAGGCGACCCCTGCGGCGCCTGCAGCCCAGCGGACGCGCTGACCTCGCTGCAGGGGCTCGAGGACTTGCGTGACGTCACCGGCACGCTCCAGATCGGCTGGGACCTCAACCGCTTTGAGGACGACGACGAGTGGCGCGGACCCACGGCGCTCTCGTCCCTGGCTCCCCTCTCGGGGCTCGAGCGAGTCGGAGGAGACCTCTGGCTCGCGGCTGCGCCGAGTGTGACCGAGGCCGACTTCTCCAGCCTCCGCACGGTGGGCGGAGACGTCGTCTCAGCCCACTCCTTCGGCTCCGAGGCACGGTTTCCAAGACTCGCGACCGCGCAGTCACTCATCTTCGTCGGTCGGGCCTGGTCGGAGTTCAGCGCTCCATCTCTGCAGAGCGTCGATGGAGTCTCGTTGACTGACACCGACATCACGAGTCTGAGCGGACTCGCGGAGCTCGATGCGATCGAGACGAGCCTTTCGCTCAGTCGCAACCGGCTCTTGGCCAACGTCCCATTCGGCGCGTTGCCCCAACTGCAGAGCGTCGGCCTGAGTGAAGTTCCACTCATCTCGGGAGTCGACCTCTCGGCAGCTCACCCCCGCTCATCGCGAATACAACGCTGTGCGTCCGTGGCCGTCGTCGACGGCGGAGGCATCGAGTCCATGGACCTACTCTGGCTCGTCGACTCCCCCATCGTCGAGGCCAGCTTCACCGACCTGCAGTCCGTCGACGACAGCCTGTGGATCGTGCAGACGTCCCTCTCCTCCCTCGAGGGATTCTCCGCCGTGCAGAGCATCGGCGCGCGGCTGGAGATCGTGCAAAACCCCAACCTGTGTCAGTCCGAGGCGCTCGCCTTTGCCGAGCGCTTCGAGGGCATCGACTGGGTCACCGTCGAAGACAACGCCGACTGCTGAGCCAAAGGCGCGGCGCACCGCCGCAGAACCGCTCAAAGCTCCATCTGCGCGGCCATCGAGCGCACCGCCGCGTAGCCCTCGTCGCACGTGGGTACGATCTGCTCGGGCGGCAGCACGAAGCCGTTGCCGCCCGAGGGGCGCAGCTCGATCGTGTAGCCCATCGCCGAGCGCTCGCCGTAGGACCAGTCGAGCGCGGTGCCGCCGGCGGTGTAGAGGTCTTGGGCGGCCATGGGCCGGTAGACCTCGCCGTGCGTGGCCTCGATTGCGGCGGCCATCGAACGGCCCAGCGACGCGAGCCGGTCGAGGTCGGGCGCGGGCTTCTTGGTGTAGCCCCAGGGGTAGAGGATCAGCTGGCCGAAGCTGTGAAAGTCGACGTGCGCGACCACGGGCTCGCGGACGATGAGGTCCCGAAGCGCCCGCGTCTCGGGCTCGGAGAAGGCGTGTGGGCCACGGTAGATCTGCGAGCGCTTGTTCGAGCTCGACCCGCGGCCGCCAAAGCCCACCGACCAGTTGCGGTTGAGGTCGACGCCGTGTTTGCCCTGCCGGTTCTTCCGCCAGTAGCGGTCCGACTCCCACGAGTAGACGTAGCCGTCGGGGTTGATGACCGGCGCCACCCAGACGGTGTTGCGCGCGAGCAGCCCCTGCACGGCGGGGTCGACCTGCGCGTCGGTCACCAGGCGGTCGGCAATGCACGTCGCGACCATCACCGAGATCCACTCCCGCGCGTGCTGACCTCCGTTGAGCACGATCGCCGGGGCGCCCTGCGGCGCGTCCGAGATCCGCAGCGCCCGGATCGGCCGGCCCTGCGTCGACACGCCCAGGTGCTCGACGCGGGCCAGCTCCGAGCGCGCCGCGAGCGTGTCGAGGTAGGCGTCGACCGTCGCGAAGTCGCGATACTCCGAAAACCACGAGCCCGGCCGCGCCGCCTCGGCGCCCCGAAGCCGCGCACGCTCTTCGGCCGCGTCCGCCTCGATGTCTGCCGAGAGCAGCTCGAACGCTGCCCCGCGCGCCTGCAGCTGCGCCAAGGCCTCCGCGTCCAGCACCACCGACAGCGTCGGGCCCGCGTCGGTGTCGCTCCACAGGTCGACCGCCTCGGCGAGCAGCCACTGCCGCACCGCCTCGTCGTCGATCTCGACCGTGACCGCGGCCAGTCGCGCATCGTCGGGTTGGGGCGCCTCGTCGCGTCCGTGGAGCAGCAGCGCCGACGACACCGCGACCAGACCCAGCAACGCCCAAGGCGCCGCATGTACGCGTGACCAAGCCCTCATCCCCGACAGCGTAGCAGGCCGCTTGCAGATACCCCCGGGGGGTTTACACTTCCGGTACCCCCCAGGGGTATCGAACGCATGCTCGACGACGCCACCAAACGCAAGCTGACCGCCCGCCTCAAGCGCGCCGAGGGGCAGATCGCCGCGCTGCGCCGCATGCTCGACGAAGACGCCTACTGCGTCGACGTGCTCCTGCAGATCAGCGCCGCCCAGGGCGCCTTGGGCAAGGCCGGCCAGGTCCTGCTCGGCGAACACATCCGCACCTGCGTGGCCGAGGCGTTCGCAAGCGGCGACGAAGACAGCCGAGAAGAGAAGGTCGACGAGCTCATGGACGTCTTCGCCCGCTACGGAGGGCTGGGCCGATGACCGCGTTCCTCTCGGCGGCGTGGGCCGTCACCCTCGAGCTCGCGCCGTGGCTGCTGCTCGGAGCGCTCATCGCAGGCGTCCTGCACGTCGCGCTGCCGCCGGGGTTCATCGAGCGCGCCTTCGTCGGCCGCCGCGGCGTGCTCACGGCCGTCGCCCTCGGCGTGCCCCTGCCGCTGTGCTCCTGCGGCGTGATTCCTGCCGGGCTCGGCCTCAAGAAGGATGGCGCCAGCGATGGCGCGGCCGTCGGGTTCATGATCAGCACCCCGCAGACCGGCGTCGACTCGGTGCTCGTCTCGGCCAGCTTTCTCGGGTGGCCTTTTGCGATCTTCAAGCTGGGCGCCGCCGCGCTCACGGGCCTCGTCGGCGGTTGGCTCACCGACGCCGTCGGCGATGCCAGCTGCACGCCAGCGAAGCAGACACCCAGCGGCCACACCGCCCCCACCGAGCGCTCCGTGGCCGCCGCGTGGGCACACAGCCTCGACGTCCTGCGTTCGATCTGGGGCTGGCTCGTCTTCGGTGTGCTGCTCTCGGCGTTCATCACCACCGTGATGCCCCAGTCCTGGCTGGCGAGCGTCGGCGCCTCGAGTCCGCTGCTCGCCTTGGGCCTCGCGCTGCTGATCTCCATTCCGCTGTACGTGTGCGCCACGGCCTCGGTGCCCATCGCCGCGGCGCTCGTCGCCGGGGGCTTCCCGCCCGGCGCCGCGCTGGTCTTCTTGATGGCCGGCCCCGCGACCAACCTCGCCACCCTCGGCGCGGTCTACCGCGCGCTGGGCCGCAAAGCGCTCACCGTCTATCTCGCCACCATCGTCATCGGCTCGGTCGCGCTCGCCTACGCCTTCGACGCCCTCGTGTCCATGTCGGTCACCGCGCCGCACCAGCACGCCCACGAGGCGTCCATCATCGCTCAGGCCAGCGCCGCCCTCCTGCTGGGGATGATGGCCTGGTTCGCCTTCGACGACGTCCGGGCTTGGCTGCGCCGCCGTAGCGCCGCCAGCGTTCCCGCCTCGCTCACCGTCGGCGTCGACGGCATGACCTGCCAAGGCTGCGTCCGAAAGCTCACCCGCGCGCTCGACGACGACGCGCGCGTCGAGTCGGCCACCGTCGAGCTCGACCCGGGCTCGGCCAGCGTGCGGGGCAACCTCGACGCCGATGCCCTGGCCGATCTCGTCCGCGAAGCCGGCTTCGTACCGCGAAGCTGAGGCCCGCGCAGTCGCGACGCGTGCGATAGTCCCGCGATGCATCAGAGGTTGATCGGACTGGTCTCGCTGTCACTCGCGGGGTGCGCGAGCACCGGATCCGGCGTGGGCAGCGATTCGAGCAGCACGTCCGATGAACCGTCGAGCGAGGCGAGCAGCGGCGACAGCACATCGGGAGAGACGAGCTCGTCCTCCGGCTCGGGCACCGGCAGCAGCAGCAGCAGCACCGGCAGCAGCAGCGACGCCGGCGAGACCACGGGCAGCACCACGAGCGCCTCGGGCGACACCGCGCTGATGCCCGACGACTGCATCACCGACGTGAGCCCCGGTCACCACGTGTTCACCTGCGACGGCTACGACTTCGACGTGGAGATCCCTGCGCAGTGCATCGCAGGCTCCTGCGGCCTCATCGTCGACGTGCACGGCCTGACCATGGACGCCGACATGCAGGACGCCAACACCACCATGCGCGCCCTCGGGGCCGAGCGCGGCTACGTCGTGGTGCAGCCCAACGCGATCAACTCCAGCTGGGTCCCGGGCGTCGACGACGGCCCAGTGCACGCGTTCGCGCTTCGGGCAGCATCCGTCCTGCAGCTCGACACGAACCGCCTGCACTTCACCGGCTTCTCCCAGGGCGGCGCGATGAGCTGGCGCATGCTCTGCGACCACGCCGACGTCTACGCTTCCATCGCGCCGGCGGCAATGTGCACGCCCACCTACAGCCTGGCCGGATGCGCCGAGGGGACACCGTCGATTCTCTACATTCATGGCCGACTCGACGCGCTCGTGGGGTACGCCGGGTGCGCCGAGCCCCAGCGCGACGCCGTCTTGGACGCCTACGGGCTCGAGGGCGAAGGCGACCTGCTCGAGGAGTCCGACGGGCACCGGCACAGGCGCTGGGGCGGTGGCGACCTGCCGAGCGTGGAGATGATCGACCACGACTACGCCGCTGCGGCTGCCGTGCTGGCTGGGCACTGCTACCCCGGCAGCGCCGACCTCGAAGGCGGCCTGCCCGGACAGGTGTTCCCCTTCGCCTGCGTCGAGGCGAACACGTTCGTCTACGGTGAGACGATCATCGACTTCTTCGACGCCCATCCGAAGCGATAGCCCCCCTCAGCAGCGCCAACGCGGTCGCCAAGGACATCCACGACAATTTGCCCGCTCCCCGGCCGCAGCGGCTCTATACTGCGCGCGCCATGAGCGAGAGCAAAGACGAGTCCGCGGCGCCCAACTTCGTGCGAGACATCATCGCCGACGACCTTCGGTCGGGGAAGCACCCGCAGATCGTCACGCGCTTTCCGCCCGAGCCCAACGGCTACCTGCACATCGGCCACGCCAAGGCGATCTGCGTCGACTTCGGCCTCGCCAAGGAGTTCGGTGGTCGCTGCACCCTGCGCTTCGATGACACCAACCCGGTCAAGGAGGAGACCGAGTTCGTCGAGTCGATCAAGGAAGACATCGCCTGGCTCGGCTTCGAGTGGTCCGACATCCGCTTCACCTCCGACTACTTCGACCAGCTCTACGCCTGGGCCGAGGACCTCATCCGCGCGGGCAAGGCCTACGTCGACAGCCAGAGCGCCGAGCAGATGAAGGAGGGCCGCGGCGACTTCGGCACCCCGGGAACCAACAGCCCCTACCGCGACCGCTCGGTCGAGGAGAACCTCGACCTCTTTCGCCGCATGAAGGCCGGCGAGTTTGCCGAGGGTGCGCACGTGCTGCGGGCCAAGATCGACATGGCCAGCCCGAACATGAACATGCGCGACCCGGCGCTCTATCGCATCTTGCACGCGCATCACCACCGCACCGGCGACGCCTGGCACATCTACCCCACCTACGACTACGCCCACGGCCAGTCCGACGCCATCGAGCACGTCACCCACTCGCTGTGCACGCTCGAGTTCGAGGCGCACCGCCCCCTGTACGAGTGGTTCATCGACAACCTCGACGTGCCCTCGAAGCCCCGACAGATCGAGTTCGCCCGGCTCAACTTCACCTACATGGTGATGAGCAAGCGCAAGCTCCGACAGCTCGTCGAAGAGGACCACGTGCTCGGCTGGGACGACCCCCGCATGCCGACCCTCTCCGGCATGCGCCGGCGCGGGTTCTCCCCCGCGGCGATCGTCAACCTGTGCGAGCGCGTCGGCGTGTCCAAGCGCAACAGCCAGGTCGACGTCAGCCTGCTCGAGCACGCCGTGCGCGACGACCTCAACCAACACTCCCCGCGGCACATGGGCGTGATGCGCCCGCTCGAGGTCGTGCTCGAGAACTTCCCCGACGACCACACCGAGTGGTTCGAGGCGCCGCAGTTCCCTGGCCGCGAAGACGGCGGCGGTACCCGAAGGATCCCGCTGACCAAGGTCGTCTACGTCGAGCACGACGACTTCATGGAGGAGCCGGTCAAGAAGTGGCGCCGGCTCGCGCCCGGCGTCGAGGTCCGGCTGCGTTACGCCGCCCTCGTCACCTGCAAGGAGGTCGTCAAGAACGACGTCGGTGACGTCGTCCGCCTCGTGTGCACGTGGGACCCCGAGGCCAAGGGTGGAAACCCGGCCGACGGACGCAAGGTCAAGGGCACGATCCACTGGGTCAGCGCCGAACACGGCGTGCCGGCCACGGTACGCAACTACGACCGGCTCTTCTCGGTCGAGAACCCCGGCGCGGGCGAGACGAACTTCCTCGACCAGCTCAACCCCGACTCGCTCGAGGTCCTCGAAGGCGCCCGGGTCGAGCCCGACCTGGCGCAGGCCGAGCCTGGCACGCGGATCCAGTTCGAGCGCCTCGGCTATTACTGCGTCGACCCCGACTCCAGCCCAGACGCCCTCGTCATCAATCGCACCATCACGCTGCGCGACAGCTGGGCGAAGAAGTCGTAGCGATCAGGCCGGGTCGGCGCCGCCGAGCACACCGTGCACCATGTCCACCAGGCGCGCGGGAGAGAACGGTTTGGCCAGGAACCACGTCCCCGACTCCTCGGGGTCGCCCTCCGCACCCGAGAGGTAGATCACCGGTACGTCGGCGAAACGTGCGCGCACCCGCTTCGCGACGTCCGGGCCCCGGTCGCCGCGAAGGTTGATGTCCGAGACGAGCACGTCGATTGGCGAATCGACGGCGTCGAGCACCCGCTGCGCGTCCTCGAGGCCGCGCGCCGTGAAGACTCGATATCCGCCGCGCTCGAGCGCGGTGCCGAGCAGCCGCAGCAGCACGGTGTCGTCGTCGACCAGCAAGATGCGCTCCCCAGCCCCGCGCTCGACCAGCCCGGCGTCCTGCACCCCGGCGGCCTCCGGCTCGCCCTCGACCGACGGAAACGTGACCTCGAACCGGGTGCCTGCTCCCAGCGTCGAGTCGACGGAGACCTTCGCGCCGACCTCCTGGCACAGCGCGTTGACGGTCGCCAACCCCAGCCCCGTCCCCCCGCTGCCCTTGGTGCTGAAGAAGGGATCGAAGATGCGTTCGAGCACGGCCGGCTCGATTCCCGGGCCGTCATCGGACACGGCCAGGACGACCGTGTCGTCCACGCGTCGCAGCTCCACGCGGATGGTTCCGCGATCCTCGATGGCGTCGCGCGCGTTCACGACGAGGTTGAGCAAGATCTGGTCGAGCTGCGCGGGCGCGACGAGCACGCACGGCGCGGTATCGGGCAGGATGACCTCGAGGTCGAGGCCGCTGGTGATTCTCCTGAGCATCGGCTGCTGCGCATCGATGGCCTGCCGCACGTCGAGCCGACACGGCCGCACGCGACGACCCGCCGAGAACGTCAGCAGCTGCGCGACCAGGCGACCGGACGGCTCGACGGTGCCGCGCAGGTCCTGCAGAAGCGCGTTCCCCTCGGGATGGTCGACATACTCGGTGAGCAGCTCGGTGCAAGCCGCCGTGACCATGAGCAGGTTGTTGAAATCGTGGGCGATGCCCGAGGCGAGCTGGCCGATGAGCTCGAGCTTCTGAGAACGCTGGAGCTGCTCGTCTCGCAGCCGCAGCTCGCGTTCGGTCTCCCGCCGCTGCTCGATCTCCCGAAGCAGCGCCTGCTGCCGCGTACGCAGCTCATCGTTGGCGCGGGAGAGCTCGGCGTGGCTCTGAAGAAGCACCTGCTGCTGCTCGACCATCTCGGAGACGGGATCGGGGCTGAGGAACAAGGACGCACGGCGCCGAACCTTGGCGACGAGCGTGGTCGACGCTTGCACGGTGATGTCGTAGTGGCCGTGGTGCGGCGAAATCTCCGCGACCACCCGCGCCTCGGGCAACCCCATCGTCCGAGGCAGAACGCGGTAGACCTCTCTCGCCGCGATGAAGAAGTCCTCACTTCCCCGCAGGCTCGTCGGGACGGTCAGCTCGATGCGGATCCGGGTCGAATCCACCACGCGAACGTGACCGCGATGCAGCGGCCACAGACGCGCCGCGACGAATCCGGCCGTCACACGATACAGCTGGCCGGGGCTCACCGCGAGCTGCAGGAACTTCCAAGCCTTCGGCCGCAGGATCATCGCATCGATGAGCACGCGCCATGGGTTGTCGCCGCCGAGCAGATTCGGAACGCGCTCGAGGAGCGTGCAGGCCGTGTCCCAGTCGAGCCAGTGGTCGACCCGTCGCAGGTCGCTCAGCTGAACCGGCAGGCCGTCGCACAGCGCGCTCGTGTCGACGCCTTGGGCGTCCAGGACCCGCAGATACTCGGAGAACGGACGCGTCGACGCTCCCTTGGCCAGCGCAGGGGAGGAACTCACCCGGGAAGTCTACTGCGGATGCATCGCGCCGAGAATGTAGTTCCCGGCACAAGAACTGCGCCGGGGAAGATTATCTGGGACGCGGGCGCAACCAACGGCGACTCCTTGGCAGCATAGGGGCCAGGGGATCGTAGGGATGCGTAGATTTGGGATTTTGGGCGTCATCGCCGCGCTCGTGGCCGGTTGTTACTCCGGCACCGAAGCGTCGATGACCGGGGCGCTCTCGGCAGGCTCCGACGGCATCACCGCCACGGCTGGCGACGGCACGGACGGCGATGACGGAGGGGATGGTGACGACCCGGTGCCCGAGGACTACGACCCCGCGCCCGTTGCTCTTCGGCGCCTGTTGTCCACCCAGTACGTCGCCTCCGTCGGGCTGCTCCTCGGGGACGCGGCGGCCGCAGTCGCCGACCCGCCGGACGACGCCGCCATCAACGGCTTTACCGCCGTCGGAGCTGCACAGCTCGCGCTCGGCAGCGCGGAGGTCGACAGGTACGAGGCCTCGGCCCGCGACATCGCGGCCGCGGCCGTCGTCGAAGGCACTCACCTTCGTTACATGGACTGCCTGCCCGGCAGTCCCGACGACGAGCCCTGCATGCGCGAGTTCGTGGGCCGCTTCGGGCGGCTCGCCTTCCGCCGCTCCCTCGACGAGGACGAGCTGGGCCGATACACAGCCGTGGGGCTGACGAGCGCCACCGACTTTGCCGACTTCTACGCCGGGGTCGAGTCGTCGATCGCCGCCATGCTGCAGTCTCCCCTCTTCCTCTACCAGGTCGAGGTGGGCGAACCCGATCCCGACAACGACGCCACGCGCCGGCTCCGAGGCACCGAGCTGGCGACGCGCGTCTCGTTCTTCCTCACCGGGTCCACGCCCGACGCCGCGCTGCTCGATGCGGCTGAAGCCGGGTCGCTCGACGACGGGCAGGGCCTGCGGGAGGCCGCCTTCGCCCTGCTCGAGCGCGACGAGGCCCGCGGCGCGCTCGCGGACTTCTCCGAGGAGCTGCTCAAGCTGCGTGAACTCGACGGTCTTCCCAAGGACGCGGCCACCTTTCCGACCTACAGCCCCGCGCTGGCCGAGGCGATGCGCGAGGAGACGCGACTGTTCATTCAGCACGTGGCGTTCGAGGGCGGCGACTTCTCCGAGCTCTTCGACGCCGACTACACGTTCGTCAACAACGCCCTCGCGGCGCACTACCAGATCCCCGGGGACTTCGGCCCCGAGTTCGTGCAGGTGCAGCTGCCCCCCGAGCAGAAGCGCGGCGGTATCTTGGGCCACGCGTCGGTCCTCTCGGTGCTCGCCCATGTCTCGAGCAGCTCGCCGACGCACCGCGGCAAGTTCGTGCGCGAGTCCCTCTTGTGCACCACCATCCCCGCGCCGCCGCCGGGCGTCTCCACCGACCTGCCGATCGGCGACGGCACGGAGACGCTGCGAGAGCGACTCGAGCAGCACATGGTCGACCCGTCCTGCGCGGGCTGCCACGCCCTGATGGACCCCATCGGCTTCGCGCTCGAGAGTTACGACGGGGTCGGAGCCTTCCGCACCACCGACAACGACAAGCCCATCGACGACGCCAGCGAGCTCGACGGCGTGTCGGTCTCCGGCGCCGCCGAGCTCGGCGCAGCGCTCGGCGCCAACGAAGCCGCGCACGCGTGCCTCGTCCGCAACCTCTACCGCCATGCCACCGGGCACATCGAGTCGCCGAGCGAGCTCGACGTCCTCTCCGAGGTCACCGCCGCCTACCTGGGCAGCGGCTACGACCTCCCCACCGCGCTGGTGGAGATCGTCACCAGCCCAGCCTTCCGCGTCGTGGGCCAGCCCCTCTAGGAGATCCAGATGAAACCATTCCGACTTCATCGCCGCACGATGCTCCGGGGCATGCTCGGAGGCTCGACCGTCGCGCTCGGCCTGCCCGTGCTCGAAGCCATGCTCAACGGCAACGGGGACGCCTACGCCAACGGCGACGCCCTCCCCTGCCGCCTCGTCACCTGGTTCTTTGGCAACGGTTGCGCCGTCGCCGACGTCAACGACACCGGCGCGGGCATTCGCTTCGCGCCTGCCGAGACCGGAGCGGGCTACAGCCCGACGCCGCAGCTTCAGCCGCTCGCCGACGCGGGGGTCATGGAGTACTGCTCGGTGCTCAGCGGCTTCGACATCTACGCCGCGGCCCAGCACCGCCGCGGTCACCACGACGGCGTGGCCGGCTTCTTCTCCGGCTATCCGTTCATCGAGCTGCCGCCCAACGGGGCCAACTACGCCTCGAAGTTCGGGGGGCCATCCATCGATCAAGTGGCCGCCGAGCGCCTGGCCGGGCAGACCGTCATCCCCTCCGTCGAGCTGGCGATCAGCAAGCGCATCGTCGGTGGCGAAGGCCCCACGCTGCAGTACCTCTCGCACCAGGGCCCCGACCAGCCGCTCGCGCCGTTCTTCGACCCCCGGGAGGCGTGGAACAAGCTCTTTGGCAACTTCACCGTCCCCGACGACCCGGACAAGCCGGCGCGTCTGTCCGCCCTCGACGCCGTTCGGGAGGACGTGCAGCGCCTTCAGATGCGCGTCGGCGCCAACGACCGCATGCGCCTCGAGTCGCACCTCGACGCCGTCGCCCAGCTGCGCAACCAGATCGACTCGCTCGCACCTTCGTGCACGTTGCCCCCCGAAGCGACGCAGACCAACGACGATGTCGAGGGTCAAGAGCAGCTCGTCGCCGTCAACGCGGTGATGAGCGAGCTGCTCGCGATCGCCTTCGCGTGCGACATCACGCGGGTGGGGAGCATCCAGTTCACGGGCTCGGTCGGCTACACGGTGTTCGACATGCTCGGGCTCGATCGCGGCCACCACGACCTCACCCACGACGCGGCCGAGAACGAAGCCGTCGACCAGGCCACCATCTTCACGATCGGCCAGTTCGCGGTCCTGCTTCAGGCCCTCCGCGACATGCCCGAGGGCGATGGCAACGTGCTCGACAACAGCTGCATCCTGCTGGGCAGCGACGCCTCGGCGGGCCTCACCCACTCCGTCTTCGACCAGCCCTGCATCGTCGCGGGCGGCGGCGGCGGGTCGCTGGTGCACCCGGGCGTGCACTACCGCTCCGCGTCGGGGGAGAACACCTCGGACATCCTGCTGTCATGCCTGCAGACCGTCGATCCCACGGCCACCAGCGCAGGCGGCGATCTGGGCCTGTCGACGACGCCCTGCTCGGCGATCCTGACCTGACGGCCTACAAACGCCGCGAGCGGCGACGGCCGGCCCCGAAGCCCAGCGCCGCGAGCAGCAATCCCCAGGGCGCCTGCGACCCCGCCCCCGTGCACGCGCACGAGACGAGCAGATCGTCCTCGCCGCCGGTCGAGGTCTCGTTCCCGGTCCGCGGCAGCTCCCCGGGCAGCGCAGGGGGCACTTGGTCTTGCTGGTACGGGCCGTCGAACTCGTCGGGTAGCTGCGGGTGATCGCCCACCCGGCAGTTCGTGCTGGGATCGCCCGGGTTGGACCACACGTTGTTCGCGCGGCACGTCAGGTTGCGGCCGGCGAGCGTGATGTCGGTGGTGGGTTGCCCCGCGATGTCGATGTAGACGTTGCGCTCGAAGATGATGTCTTCGAGCCCCTCGACCGAGTTGCGGTTCTGCGGGTGTGCTCCGCTCTTGAAGCCATCGTCGCTCGGGGAGTCGGCGTTGCCGATGATGTTGTCGGCGACGAGCCCGTAGCGGCTGATGTTCCCGTCCTGTGCCGAGGTGCACTCGGGATGGTCACCGCGAACGCCCACCGGTTCGTAGTCCAGCAGCCCCGTGCCGCGGATCGTGAGCTTCTGCTTGCCCGCGGTGGAGTGCACGCCGCGAAACTCGTTGTGCATCCACAGCCCCCGCCAGTGCCCTTGTGAGCGGTAGTTGTGGCCAACGGCGCGCTCGACCACGTTCCCGGCGAGCCCCACCCAGTTGAGCATGGGACAGTTGAACGCGCTGATGTTGAAGGGTGGAGGGTTGGTTCGCGATCCGATTACGCGGTTGTCGACGAGGTAGGCCCCGTACGGGTACGGCACCATGTCGCAGTCGAGGTTCTCTTGCGTGGTGCAGATGCGCCCGTTCTCCGAGAGGAGGATCTCGCCTCCGCCGGGCGCGTCGGCATAGTCGAGATCGCACTCGATGACCGACACGTTCTCGTAGGCCATGCCCATCGCCACCGATGGCGTCCGCAGCCTGCTCACCGTGAGATCCGACGCCCACCGAGCGCCGTAGCTGCGGGCCTGCTCGTTGTTGGGGAGGGTGTCGCCACACGAGCCCGCCCGCCCAAGCTCGACGCCCTCGAGTTCGGGCAGCGGGTCGTCGCTGTTGCCGAAGGGCTCGATCAGCACGCGCATCTCCTCGAAGCCGACGCACGCCCGCCCGAACGACTCCCCGCGCCGCAGCAGCACCCTGCGCCCCGTGAACTCGCCGATCTCGGGGAGAGACTGCACCGTTCGCGCGCCCTCGGGGCACGGCTCGTCGTCGCCATCGTCGAAGAAGGACGACGTGCTCGACACACACACCGTCTGTGACGGCGGGTAGCGGAAGGTTGGCGAGTCGACGACGATCTCCACCCAGGCGTCACCGACCTCGCCCTGCGAGTCTTGGGCGCGCATGCCAATGACGAAGACACACTGCTCGCGCTCGCATTCGAACACGTGCATCGCCATCGGACCGCCGGCCTGCGTTGCCTTGGGGGCCCCGGTGGTCTCCCACATGCCCGCGCCTGGATCGTCGAAGTCGAAGAAGTATCCGAGCTCGTGCCAGGCGTTGTCGGTCGCGGACGAGCGCGTGCCCTCTGCGGACACCATCACCGCGCACGGTGAGACGCACGACGTACGGCTCGCCGTGATGCGAGCCTCGACCGACGCAAACGCCACCGTGGGCGCGAGAATTCCGATGAAAGCGCCCAGCACGGTCCAGGTACGCGCCCACGCAGCGAGCATGCGACGGACTCTAGCAGCGCCGCGCGAAGCGTCCGCGATGTGATGTCGGAATGAGACCGACATGGGGGGTTGCATCGCGTCACATTCCTGTAACACTCAGGTCGCACGACTGAGACACGCGCTGTGCAACTCGAAGACCTCATCGACTCTCGAATCGGTGTCCACGACGACAACCAGTTCGAGGTCAAGCTCGACTACACGATCGACGCGACCGCGCGTCGAGGTCGGTATGTGGTGGAGACGTATTTCTTCGTGCCGCGCAGCCTCGGGCTCGACGCGCACACCTACGGCCGCGAGCAGTTCTACGGCGACCTGCAGTCCTACATCCGGTTCAAGACCCCGACGGTATCCCTGCGCGCGCTCGTCGACGAAGCCAACGAAGGATCGCCGCTGCTTCGGATGCGCGAGCGCATGCCCGCGCTGGGCGACGACCAGGTCGTCGACCTCGACGGCCGCCTCGGTCACGAGGTGCGGCTGTTCGGCTGCATCCTGCGCGTCGGCGTACGCGACCAAGTACGCGGCTTGTGCGAGCGACTCGAGTCGCTCGGCGGCAAGGCGGAGGCCCACCCCCTTCTCGTCCGCGACATCGATCGCCTCGCGCTACGACTGGCCGCCGACGTCGGTGAGGTGCTGGCCAAGTTTCGCAGCCTACGCCCCGACTTCGTGCACCCACGGCGGGCCGCGTGGATCCAAGACCTCTACGCGTTCGCCGACGAGTACGTCAGCCTGTCGGTCGAGGAGAGCTTCACACGCTTCATCGCCACGTTGGACGATGAAGACGAAGAGGTTGCAGACGCCTGCGCGGCTGCACGGGCCCGGCTTGTCGAGCGGGTCTCGGCCGAGCAGGCTCACCGCGTGTCGGCACGCTATCCGAGCGCACTCGACGAGGGACGCATGCTCCTGCACCGCAAGAGCGCCCTCAAGAAGCTGATCAGCTCCGTGCTCTTCCTCGACATGACGCGTGAGGGCGAGGGCCGCCGCATCGCCAACATCGGCGCAGGCATCGCGGCGGCGGTCGCCATGCTGTTCTCCACCATCGCGGCCATTTGGAGCCAGAACCGCTACGGCATCAACAGCTACCCCTTCGTCGTCGCGCTGGTCATCTCGTACGTCTTCAAGGATCGCATCAAGGAGTGGCTGCGTACCTACTTCAACCGGCAGTTCTCGCGCTGGCTGTGGGACTTCAGCGTCACCATCCGCGACCCCGAGAACGACGCCGTCGTCGGACGCTGCCGCGAGGTCGTCTCGTTCGCCGACACGAAGTCCGTGCCGCGCGCGGTGCTCGATGCACGCCACGCCGACGCCACCAGCACCCTCGAGCCGCGCTGCAAGCCCGAGGTCGTGATCAAGCACGTCAAAGAGGTCACCTTGCACGGCCGCAAGATCGCCAAGACACACGGGCGCCTGCTCGACGTGAAGGACATCGTTCGCGTCAACGTCTCGAGCATGCTCACCCGCATGGACGACCCGGTGCAGCACATCGAACGCTTCGACGGTGACGTCGTGCGCCTCGTCCCGTGTGACAAGGCCTACCACCTCAACGTGGTCATGGCGCTGCGAGCCGCCTCGGGCGAGCGGTCCTACGAGCGCTTCCGCGTGATCCTGAACAAGGCCGGCATTCAGGCCCTGCAAGAGGTCGGACACCAGACGATCGTGCAGCCGCGCCCGTGGCCGAGCACCACCGTCGCGGCCGCGCCGGCCGAGTGACCGACTGAGCCGTTCTCGCCGTCCACGCACCTCATGGAGACCACTGTGAGTTCTGGGCTCACATGCTGCGGTTCTGTGAGGCACTGTCAGGTCTTCGTCCCCCTATAGTGCCGCCCGATGCATGTACGACTTCTGGGTAGGGCTTGGATGGCAGCCGCGACGTTGCTGGTCGCCTGCGGGGATGACACGACGTCCGTGACGGGAACCGACGGCAACTCCGGCGGGACCACCGGTGAGGCCAGCGCGAGTGACTCGAACTCAGGCACGGAGTCCGACAGCGACTCCGCGGCATCCAACAGCGCGTCCGATTCCGCCGGATCGAGCGGCGGCGCAAGCTCGACCAGCGGCGGCTCCGAGGGGAGTGAGTCGGACACTCGCGACGTCGATACCGACAGCGGCGATACGACCAGTTCGGGGGGCGACACCGACGACGCGGGTACCGACACCGACGGCTCCACCACCGACGACTCGGGCACCGACGGGTCCACCACCGACGACTCCGACACCGGCGAAACGGAGACAGGCGGCACGGAGGAGGACCCGCTGTGCGGCGACCTCGTCAGCGTCTTCTCCGACGATTTCTCCGTCGACCTCGGCCAATGGCAGCTCGACGCCAAGTGGGCGTACGCCGATGGCGGGGCCTGGGGTCAGATGGCGGGTGACGGCGTCATGGCCAGTGCCTGGAACGTCGGCGGCGGCGGGTGCCCGACGACCCAGCGCGTGGTGATGACCGACCCCGTCGACCTGGGCAACGAAGGAACGCTTCGCTTCGCACACGCGGGCGAACTCGCCGAGCTCGACACGCTGCGCGTCATTGCCAGCACCGACGACGGCGCGACCTGGGAAGAAGTCGCGGCCTACGATGACATGACCGGACCCGGCGCGATGGAGGCCGTCGTCGAGCTGGACGTGGCTGCCTACGGTGGCGGCCCGGTCCGCTTTGGATTCGAGTACGACAACGTCTGCGGCGACCCTCTCGGGGTGACGTGGGTGCTCGACGATGTGGCGGTCTGCGAGCCCGAGCTGTGCGAGGGCGGGCAGGTCGTCGCGCTCTTCGAAGACTTCGAGGGCGACGACGGCGCGTGGATCTTGGGTACGCACTGGCTCTACGACGACGGCGTCGGCTTTGCGCAACCCGGCGACGGCGTCATGGCCGGATACTGGGACCAGCTCGGGTTCGCGGCGGGCTGCCCTACCACACAGCGCTTCGAGCTGGCCGAGCCCGTCGACCTCTTCGGCAACGCTTCGTTGGCCTTCTCCCACGCGGCCCAACTGTCGACCAACGACACGCTGCGCGTCCTGGCGTCCTCGGATGATGGCCTCAGCTGGGACGTCGTGGGTGAGTGGGACTCGGCCGCAGGCCTGAGCCTGCTCGCCGAAACGCAGGAGTTGCTCGACCTCTCGGCCATCGCGGCCGAGGGCCCGGTGCGCATCGCGTTCGAGTTCGACAACATCTGCGGCGACGCACTCGGCGTCGAATGGGGCGTCGACGACGTGCTCATCTGCACCGACCCCGCGCCCAGCCCGTGTGGAGACGCCTACACCACTGTATTTGCCGACGACTTCGAGGCCGACGCGGGCAACTGGGTGCTCGGGACGCACTGGATGTACGCCGACGGTGCCGACTTCGGCCAAGCCGGTGACGGCGTCATGGCCGGCATCTGGGACACCTTGGGCTTCGCCGCGGGTTGCCCCACCACGCAGCGGGTCGAAATGGCGAACACGGTCGTGGCCGGGGGCGTCGTCTCGCTGCGCTTCTCGCACGCCGCTCAACTCGCGAGCAACGACACGCTGCGCGTCCTCGTGAGCACCGACGATGGCGCCACGTGGGAGACGGTCGAGGAGTATGACGACGCCGACGGCCTCGTGCAGAACGTCGAGACGCTCGTAGAGCTCGACCTGTCGCCCTGGGCGGGACCCGTACGCGTCGCATTCGAGTTCGACAACGTCTGCGGCGACGCGTTGGGCGTCGAGTGGGGCATCGACGACGTCCTTATCTGCGAGCAGGACGTCCTGCCGACGTGACACCGCCGGCGACTTGACGGCGCTGCGGCGTGGATCATGGTGGAGGGGTCCCTGGCGGTCCGCCGCCTGGAGGCATGGAGGTCCCTTGAACACACCACGCGCCCTCGCTGTCCTCTCGCTCTCCCTCGGCTTGGGCTGCGCAACCGCGAGCTCGCCCCGGCAACAGCCCACCCCGACGCCGCCCTCGACCCGATCCGCCGTGGCGTCGCCGGAGGTGGCCACCGGCGAGAGGGTCGTCGTCAGCGCCCGGGCAATCGAGGACCTGCAGTCGGCGTACAAGGCCGCCATCGCCGCCGCGGGACCCGCCGTCGTCTCCGTCTACAGCACCCAGGTGGTCGAAGGCGGCGGAGTCATGGGCGCCCTGTTCGGCGGGCCGTCGGGCACGCGCCGGGGCCTGGGCAGCGGCTTCATCGTCGACTCGCAGGGATACATCCTGACCAACAATCACGTCGTCGAAGATGCCGACGAGATACGGGTCGAGCTGGCCGACGGGCGAGCCTTCGACGCCGAGGTCATCGGCACCGACCCTCCCACCGATCTCGCGCTCGTTCGCATCGAGGGGCCCGACCTTTCGGCCGTCGAGTTGGGCGACTCCGACGTCGTCGAGGTCGGTGACTTCGTGCTCGCCATCGGCAACCCCTTCGGCCTCCCCCAGACGGTCAGCTCGGGCATCGTCAGCGCCAAGGGCCGGGCCAACGTCGGCATCGTCGACTACGAGGACTTCATCCAAACCGACGCGCCGATCAACCCAGGCAACTCCGGCGGACCCCTCATCGACCTTCGAGGTCGGGTCGTGGGCATCAACACCGCGATCGCCTCGCGCAGCGGTGGCAACAACGGCATCGCGTTCGCCATCCCCGTGAACATGGCCATCGACGTAGCCGCCAAGCTCCGCGACCAGGGCCGGGTCGCGCGTGGACAGCTCGGAGTCGTGATCTCCGATCTCGACGAAGCGCGTGCAGAGCAGCTCGGCTGGGAGGGCCCCGGCGTCCTCATTCAAGACGCTCCCGAGGGAGGCCCCGCGCACGGAGCCGGCCTTCGCGGCGGCGACGTCATCACCCGGCTCAACGGCGGCGCCGTCTCCAACATGCCGGCGTTTCGCTCCGACGTCGCCGCACTACCGCCAGGCAGCAAGGTCCGCGTGAGGGTGTGGCGCGAGGGCATCGAGCGCGACTTCGAGGTCACGCTCGGTGAGCTGGCCCAACGCCCGCGCCCCCAGCGACGACGGTGACCGCAGGGCCGGCCTGCACGCTCGCCCCTTCCGGCCTACCCGCGCTGGCTGATACCCCCGATCCATGCCCGCGAGCTTGTTCTACACGGACGAACACGAAGCCTTTCGCACCCAAGTCCGCAAGTTCGTCGAACGCGAGATCAGCCCACACATCGAGGCGTGGGAGGAAGCCGGCGCGTTTCCCCGCGAGCTCTACGCCAAGGCGGGCGAGGTTGGTCTGCTCGGGGTGGGCTTCCCCGAGGCGTACGGGGGCACCGAGGCCGACGGTTTTCACAAGCTGCTGCTCACCGAGGAGCTGTGCCGTCCCGGGTCGGGGGGCATCGTCGCGGGGCTGATGTCGCACGGCATCGGCTTGCCCCCGATCACCAACATGGGGAGCGACGCCCTCAAGGAAGAGTATGTCCCCTCGATTCTGCGCGGCGAGAAGATCTGCGCGCTCGCGGTGACCGAGCCCTCGGGTGGCTCGGACGTAGCGAACCTGCGCACCACCGCACGACGCGACGGAGACCACTACATCGTCGATGGCAGCAAGACCTTCATCACCTCCGGCATGCGAGCCGACGTCATCACCGTGGCCGTCCGGACCGGCGGCGAGGGCATGGGCGGCATCTCGATGCTCGTCATCGACGGGGACACCCCCGGGCTCACGCGCACGCCGCTGAAGAAGATGGGCTGGTGGTGCAGCGACACCGCGACGCTGTACTTCGACGGCTGCCGCGTCCGGGCCGAGAACCTCATCGGGCAGGAGAACGAGGGGTTTCGGGGCATCATGCAGAACTTCAACAACGAGCGCCTGATGCTCGCGGGCATGGCCATCGCGAGCGCCCAGGTGTGCCTCGACGAGGCCATCGCGTACGCGCGTGATCGGGAGACCTTCGGCCGCCCCCTCATCAAGCGGCAGGTGATCCGCCACAAGCTGGTCGACATGGCGCAACGCATCCAGTCCGCTCGCGCCGCGCTCGAGCTGCTGACCTGGCGCGTCGACCAGGGCCAGTGGCCGATCGCCGAGGTCTGCATGCTCAAGAACACCGCAACGCAGTGCATGGAGCACTGCGCCAAGGAGGCCGTGCAGATCCTCGGGGGCGCCGGGTACATCCGCGGCGTCAAGGTCGAGCGCATCTACCGGGAGACCAAGGTGCTCGCGATCGGCGGCGGTGCCGAGGAGATCATGAAAGAGCTGGCAGCCCGGCAGATGGGCCTGTGAGAGCGGGGGGCGTCTTCCCCCCTGCCGGCTAGAGCGTGTAGTCGACGTTGAGCCGCAGCACGAGCTGCGCGAGCGCGAGCGCGAACAGGCAACCGCCCGTCCCGGCCCAGATCGCCTTCCAGTACCCGGTCAGCATTCGCTCGCTCCATAGAGCCGAGGACAGGTGCGCAGAGCTGGGTTCGGATGAAGTGTGCATGTGCGTCCTCAGACGGGGTTGGAGAACAGCTCGAGGTGCAGGCAGAGCTCGGCCACCACGACGCACAAGAAGCAGCCAGCCGCTGCGCCCCAGATCACGCGGAGCTCACCGTCCATCGGCGGGTCCACGTCGTGTGTCGTTTCGTGTTCGATCGAGCGTGCGGTTGCCATACGAGTCGCCGGTCTCGACCATCGACCGCCGATGGGCCGACCTTGAGCCGAAACCGAACGCCCCGGGCCGCCTCTCGCGCCCAGGCCGCAGTCCGCCCGAGTGCGCGAGCGCGGAGACGACGAGGCCTACTCGCCGCTGAACTGCACGCCCGAGAACACGAGGGAAGGCGTCCGGAACATCGAGTGCTCGAAGGGGTCGTTGCCGATCTCCTCGAGCCCCGCGAACAAGGTGATCAAGTTGCCCGTCACGTTCATCTCGCCAACGGGACTACCGATCTCGCCCCCCTCGATGAGGTGACCGCGCAGGCCGAACGAGAAGTCTCCCGTGGTGGGGTCGGCGTTGCCGCCCAGCCACGAGGTCACGTACACGCCGTTGCCGACATCGCGCACGATCGCGTCGAGGTCGCGCGTGCCCGGCTCGACGATGATGTTGCCCCAGCTGCCCGTGGTCGGCGTCCGCTCGAGCTTACGCGCGTAGTAGCTGTCGAGAAAGTAGTGCTTCAGCGTGCCGCGCTCGAAGATGGGCATCTCGAAGGACGCGACGCCCTCGTCGTCGAAGGGTCGAGACGCGACCGCGCCGGGGATCAGCGGGTTGCTGGTGATGCTGAGCTTCTCGTCGAGCACGCGCTTGTCGAGCTTGTCCGCCCACATCGAGCGGCCCTGCTGCACCGCGCCGCCGCTGGCCGGTCCGAGCAGGCGCACGATCAGCGAGGTCGCAGCGTCGCGATCGACGACCATCGTCGTCTTGGCCGTCGGGCCCTTCTTGCTGCCCAGGCGGCGCCGCGCCCGGAGCATGGCCTCGTCTCCGATCTCTTGGGGGCTGAGCAGCGCGCTCAGGTGGCGTGCGCTCATCCCCCAGCCGCCCTCGGGACGCCGATCGCCCTCCCCCTCGAGCGTGACGTTGGCGTACATCCCGGTGGACGTGCTGCTGTACATACCCGAGAAGCCGTTCGAGCTGACCGCCCCGCTCTCGCCGTAGCCGGCGTACACGGACGAGCTTGCCGAGATGACCTTGTCCTTGCCCGCCACCCGGGCGTTGAGCGCCATCGCCGTCTCGAGGCGGTCCTCGAGCGCCTGGGCCTCGACGGCGGGGTCGTGCAGATCGAGCTCGGGCAGCGTCGTGGCGTATCGGGCGGGGTCGGGCAGCGCGCGAAACGTGTCGACCTCGAGCGCGCGCGTGAGCGCGACGGCCTCGGCCACGAACGCCTCGAGCGCCTCGGGTCGCAGGTCGTTGGTCCCATGGCTGGAGAAGCGACCATCCGCGTAGATCTGCAGCGAGAGCGACGTGTCGGTGCTCTCCTGGACCTTCTCCAGCTCCTGGTCGCGCACCGACAGCGATACGCTGCGGCGGCGACTCATCGACGCGAACGCACCATCGGCTCCCGACCCCGTCGCCAGGGCCACCGCCATCTGTGCTCCATCGAGAAGGGAATCAGGCACGATTCTCACCTCCGACGTTCATCTTGGAGACCAGCACCGTGGGCAACCCCTGCGAGACGGGCACGCCCTGCCCGTCCTTGCCGCACGTCCACCCGCCGGTGTCGAGCTTCGAGTCGTTCGCGGCCATCGTGACCGCGCGCAGCGTCTCGGGCCCGTTGCCGATGATGTTCGTGTCCTTGATCGGCGCGGTCACCTTGCCGTCTTCGATGAGCCAGCCGTTCTTGATGTAGAAGGTGTAGTCACCCGCGCCGATCTGGACCTGCCCGTTGGTGAAGGTCTCGGCGATGATGCCGTTCTTGACCGACGCGATGATCTCTTCGCGCGTGTGGGGGCCGTTCTCCATGTAGGTCGCGCGCATCCGTGGAAGCGGCGCGTGGCGGTAGGACTCTCTTCGTCCCGACCCGGTGGGCTCGACGCCATAGTGACGAGCGCTGATGCCGTCGTGCAGGTAGCTGACGAGCACGCCCCGGTCCACCAGCACCGTGCGCTGAGCCTCGTTGCCCTCGTCGTCGACGTTGAGCGCACCTCGCTCCTTGTCCAGCGTGCCGTCGTCGACGATGGTGACGAAGTCGGGGGCGATTTTCTTGCCGATCATCTCGGAGTAGATCGAGGTGTTCTTGCGGTTGAAGTCGGCCTCCATGCCGTGGCCGATCGCCTCGTGCAACAAGATGCCGCTGGCCCCTGCCGCGAGGACGACCGGGAGCTCCCCCGCCCGCGGACGACGTGCGTCGAAGAGCACCATCGTCCTCTCGCGCGCCTCTTCGACGACCGTCCGCAGACGCTCGTCGGTGTAGAAGCCAATGCCATCGCGCGCCGCGAGGTTCGATCCCCCCGACTGTGTCTGTCCGTTCTTCTTTGCGGTGAGGCTGATCCGCAGGCGCGTCATGGGGCGCGCGTCGGAGACCAGCTTGCCATCGAGCGTGGCGACGAGGATCCGCTCCTCACCATCGGACCAATGCACCGACACCTTCTCGACCGCGGGATCGGAGGCCGCGGCCATGGTGGCAACCTTCTCGATGAGCGGCAGCTTCTGATCGACCCCGACCTCGGACCACGGGACCTCGAGCGCGTAGCGATCGGGACGACCGACCGCCGCGAACGACTCGGGAGGCGCGACGGGAGACCCCTGAGCGAACAACGCCGCGCTCTTGGCCGTGCGCTCGAGCGCCTCGGGGGTGAGCTCTTCGGTGTAGGCGTAGCCGACGCGCTCGCCGATCACGACCCGCATGCCCACGCCTTGGGTGACGTTGCTGTAGGCGCGCGCGATGATGCCGTCTTGGTACGACACGCTGTTGCTGCGCGAGTGCTGGAAGTAGATGTCCGCGTGATCGGCACCACGCGACGCGAGCGCCGTCATCGCCCGGCGGACCGCCGTCTCGTCGATGCCGTACCAGGCATCGAACGGGTTCGCGGGCGGCGTTGCGGTCACGGCGGTGGCCGGAGACGTCGGGACGCCGCGGCGCTGGGCGTCGACGCAGCCGGCGAGGACGCCAGGCACCGTGAGTACGGCGCTGCCTGCCGCCGCGCTCTGAAGGAACGATCGTCGGTGAAGTGGGAGGCTCATGAGGGGTCCGATCCCCAGGGAACCCCTGGGCGCGCCTTCGACCCGAGAAGACCGGGTTGGGTTTCAGCCGACGCGCGATTTCGACGGGCGTCAGCGCAGGAGATGGGCCGCCATCGCTTCGCCGCTGCGCCAGGCACCCTCGAGTCCGGGGCCGCCGCACCAGTCGCCGCACGCACCCATGCGCGCGTCCACGTCCCACAGGCAGGCCCCTTCGACGCCTTCTCGAGCCCGCGCGTACCGCCAGCGGTGCGCCTTGGCGAACGCGTGGGCCTGGGGGATGCCCGCCGCGTCACACAGGGCTTCGACGACGGCCTCTGCCGCGTCATCCCAATGTGCACGGGTCCACGCGCCCGAGGCGTGGAGGACCCAGCCGGCCGCCTCGTCGCGCCCCGGCTTGGTGCTCTGCGCCGTCACATGCGACAGCGCGCCCTGCCGATACCGTGCGGCGTCGAAGCCAGGGTCCCAAGGCTCTGTCGGCACGACCATCACCGTCCAGCATGGATCCATCGCGTCGCCCGCAGCCACCGCCTGGGCCTGCAGCCCGCCGTGCAGCAGCGGCGCGGCTTGGCCCGCCGGCGTGTTCACGATGACGGTGCTCGCCGTGCCGACCGGCTCGCCGTCTTCGTCGATCAACCTCCAGCCGTCCTCTTCGGCCTCGATCGAAGCGATGCGCAGCGGCGCGCGAACCTCCAGCCCCTCGGCGAGCCCCCGCGGCAGCGCGCTCATCGTTGGCACCCCGACCCACGGTTCGATCGACCAGTCTTCGCGGCCCTGCGGCTCGACCGAGACGAACCGTCCGCGCCAGCGCGAGACCCACCCCGCCTGCGCCCACGACTCCACGACCTTCGCGAACCCGTCGTCCAACGCGGTGAAGAACGGCGCTCCGTGGTCGAACGTCATCTCCCCCGCGCGCCGCGTGGACAGGCGTCCACCGGGCTTGCGGCCCTTGTCGAACAGCACGACCGACATCCCCTGGCCCACGAGCCTGCGCGCGCACGCGATGCCAGCCAGCCCTGCGCCTACGATGACGACGTCTGCAATCATGGGTGGCTCCTAGCACGTGGGCTCGGAAAGGGGAGCGCACCGCGCCGGCCGGCCGCGATATGGGGCCGAAATCGCGCGCGGGCAACGCGAGGGCATACTCCGTCCATGCTCCACGGATCCGGCCCACGCCGGGGCGCAACTTGGCTGCTCCTGTTTGCATGCATCGCCGTCGGCTGCTTCGACCCCGACCACGGTGAGGACCTCGACCTCACGACCGGCCAAGACGGCACGACCGGCCAGGCCGGCAGCACCGGGTCCATGATGGGCGCGGCCGACAGCAGCAGCTCCGGCCCCGCCGTCGCCGAGAGCAGCTCCGGTGGCGACGACGCAGCCGCACAGGCCTGCGAGGACTACTGCGCCCTCATCACCGACCACTGCGACGACGTCCTCCCGCAATACCCCGGCTCCGAGATCTGTGCGTCGACCTGCGCCAACATCCCGCCGGGCGCCGCGGGCGACGAGCTCGGCAACAGCGTCGCCTGCCGAACGTTTCACGCCATCCTCGCCGCCGAGGGACCCGCGGACCACTGCCCACACGCCGGACCTGCGGGTGACAACATCTGCGGAGCCGACTGCGAGAGCTTCTGCTCGATTGCGGCCTCGACCTGCGGCGAGCTGTCCCCATTCGCAGGTACGGAGGACTGCATTGCCCAGTGCGAAGCGTTTCCGGCCGACGTCGAGTACTCGGCCAACACCCCCGACGGTGACAGCTACGCCTGCCGGCTGCGGCACCTCACGCTCGCCAGCCTCCAGCCGGAGATCCACTGCTCGCACATCGCCACCGACTCGCCAGTGTGTTTCGATTGACGTCGCTCCATGCCTGCGACGCTCGGCGACCGAACGCTCTTCCCGTCCCTCACGCCCAAGGCGTACCTCAACCACGCCGCGATCTCGCCGCCCTCGTCGGTCGTGCAAGACGCGGTCGCGGCATGCCTGCGTCACTACACCGAGGAGGGCATGGGTGCCTTTTCGACGTACCTCGAGCGCCGAGAGGACCTGCGCGCCGACCTTGCCGCCCTCGTTGGCGCCCAGCCCGACGAGATCGGGCTCGCACCGAACACCTCATGGGGCGTCGTGTTCGCGGCGATGTGCTTTCCGTGGGAGAAAGGTGATGGCGTCGTGGTGCTCGACGGCGAGTTCCCCACCAACGTCACGCCCTGGCAGCAGGCCGCCGAGCTGTACGGCCTGAGGATCCACCGCATCCGGGCCGCCGACTTCTGCAGCCCCGACCCCGGCAAGGGGCTCGCCCAGCTCGAGACGGCCCTGCGCGCCGGCGCCAAGCTGATCGCCGTCTCGGCCGTGCAGTTTCAGACCGGGCTGCGAATGCCGCTGATGGCGATCTCCGCCCTCACCCACCGAAGCGGCGCGGCCGTGTTCGTCGACGCGATACAGGCCTGCGGAGTGGTGCCGCTGGACTTCGAGCGGCTCGGCGTCGACCTGGCCGCCTGCGGCAGCCATAAGTGGCTGATGGGGCTCGAGGGTGCGGGGTTCATCTATGTTCGCCGCGCCCTGGGCCCGCAGCTTCGACCACGCCTGGCCGCGTGGCTCAGCCACCAAGACGGCCTCGGGTTCCTCTTCGACGGCCCGGGGCACCTGCGCTACGACCGTCCGCTGAAGACCGACGCCAGCGTGATCGAAGGCGGCGCCTACAACACCTTGGGCTTCGTCGCGCTGCAGGCCTCCGTGGGCTTGATCCGCTCCCTAGGCGTGAACACCATCTACGACCACGTGCAGGCCTATCACGACGCGCTCGAGCCCAAGCTGTCCGCGCTCGGGCTCACCTCGCTCCGCTCCCCTTCCCCCGGAGAGCGCTCGGGCGTGCTCTCGTTCGACGTGCCCGAGGCGTTCGAGCCGACCCGGCTGCCCGAGCGTCTCGCAGCCCGCGGGGTCTCGGTAGCCCTGCCCGACGGACGCCTGCGCTGCGCTCCGCACTGGCCCAACGCGCTCGGCGAGGTGGACCTGGTCGCAGGCGCGCTCGAGGAGGCGATCGCCGAGGCTACGGCAGGGTGAAGTCGGCGAACACCGCGAGGTGGTCCGAGGCGATCTGCGTGGAGAAGCAGGACAGCGGCTCGCCTTGCTTGGGCAGCCAGCCGCCCTCGGGCGGGTCGTCGACGCCGTTGTCGGCACAGGCGTTGTAGACCTCCGCCCCCTCGAGCCTCGCCTGCCCGTAGAAGATGTAGTCCAGGCGCGTCGTGAAGCTGCCTCCGACGAACGTGTCGGCGTTGGTGGAGTCTTCTTGAAAGGCGTCGGCCAGCTGAAAGCCCTGCTCCGTCAGGGGCTCGAACGGGTGGTAACGCAGCGGCAGCTCGATGTCGCTTCCCAGCTCGTACGAGGACGGGAGCGTGCTGGGAAGCGCGTCGAGCGAGGTGCCGAGGTCGGCATCGTCGAGCTGCTCGTTGAAGTCGCCGAGCACGAGGACGGCGTCGCCGGGGCGGTTATCACGGTACAGCCGCACGGCTCGCTCCAGGCGCTCGGCCTCGACCTGTCGACGGAACAGGTCCTCATACTCGCCCCCGGACTTGAGGTGTACGGTGAAGAGCCCCGCGAAGCAGCCGGGCTCGGGCTGGGCGCGCACGCCGAGGATGTCGCGACCGACGTCGTTCGCGTCGGGGTCGGAGCTGAGCGCGCTGCCGCCGTAGCTACCGAGCAGCTCGAGCGGAACGCGGGCCATGCAGGCGTTGAAGATCTCACCGCCGATCGGAGGCGACTCGTTGGCGAGGATCACCGTGTCGTATCCAGCCTCCTCGGCCAAGGCGCCGAGCCACGCGTCCTCGCCCTCGTTGACCTCTTGCATGCAGACCACGTCTGCGCCGACGCGGACGATCGATTCGGCCAGGCCGACGAACGCATCACTGCCCGGCGACGAGACGGCCTCGATGTTGAACGTGGCGACCCGCAGCGGCGTGTCCTCGCACTCGCCTTGCACACCGGTCGAGTCGGAGGCCGTGGTGACCAAGCCGCTCTCCGAGCTCGAGGCCTCCGCAGCGCTGCCCGAGGACGTGAGCGTCACGGAGCCGCCCGAGCCGGTCGTCCCCTCACCGCCGTCGTCGTCCACGACCGAGACGTCGGCGCTGAGGCACCCCCCCAGGCCCAGCAGCCCCAACGCCGGGCTCCACCGTAGCGACGCGCGCATCGGCGGATGATGGCACACCCGCACAGAGCGGCCAACAACCGCTACAGCCCCAGCGGCGCGGTTCCGTCGTCGCCGAAGCTGTTCACGTCCATGCCGAGTTTTTGCAGCATGTCGACGAACAGGTTGCCCAGCGGGTCGCCCTCGAAGCGGAGGTGTTCGCCCACGGGCATCGTGCCGCCGCCGTGGCCGGCGACGAGCACGGGCATGTTGTCGTGGCTGTGGCTGTTGCCGTCCTCGATCTCCGAAGAGAAGAAGATCATCGAGTTCTCCAGCACGTTGCTCCCCTCGCCCTCGGGCGAGTTCTTCAGCCCGGTGAGCAGGTAGGCGAGCTGCTCGACCTCCCAGCGGTCGATGAGGGTGAGCATGTCCTGCGTCGCCTGCACGCCGCCGTGGTGCGAGAGGTTGTGGTGGCCACCGGGCGCGCCGATGAAGCCGTAGTCACGGCCCGAGGCGCCGTTGGCGAGCATGAACGACACGACGCGCGTGCGGTCGCACTGGAAGGCCTTGACCACGATGTCGAGCATCAGCTGGACCCGCGAGGTGATGTCGCCACCGGACTCGCCGGGGAAGCCGGGCTCGATCTCGCACGCGGGCGCATCGGGCTCGGCCTGCACGCGCAGCTCGAGGTCACGCACCGAGTGAAGGTACTGCTCGACCTTGACGCGGTCGGTCGCCCCGAGCCGGCTCTGCAGCGCGGCGGCGTCGTCGAGCGCGTAGTCGAGGACGCTCAGGCGCTTGGCCTTGATCCGCTGCAGCTCGGCCGCCGACGCTCCGGGGTCGAATCCCGAGAAGAGCAGGTCGAAGGCGGTCTGGGGCTCGGTGAGCTTCGGCAGCGGGGTGTTGCCCTGCCACGAGATGTTGCGGATGTACGCGCACCCATAGCCGCTGTCGCAGTTACCCACGTTGCCGCCGCCGTCCATGCCCAGCTGCATCGACCGCACGGTCGTCTGCGCACCAATGAAGTCGGCGTAGGCCTGGTCGAGCGACGTCCCGTTGGTGATCTCGGTCTCGGACTTGTTGACGTGGACGGCCGTCGCGAACGACCCGGTGCCCGATGCGTGGTCCCCCGGACCATCCGACTGCCCGGGCTCGTTGTCCAAGCCGGACAGCAGGGTGAAGTCCTCGATGAGGCCGGCGTCGGCCAAGGGCTGGAGGATCGGCGTCACCGTGTAGCCGGCACCGGCCTGCGCCGGGGTCCAGTCCTGCATGTTGATCCCGCACGGCACGTAGAACGTCATGAGCCGCTGCGGGTTGGCCATGCCGCCCGCACGCGCGGAGCGGGTCGGCATCATCGCTTCGAGGAATGGGAGCGCGATGGCGATCGCGCTGCCTCCACCGAGGAACGTACGGCGAGAGAGAATGGATGAGCGCTTGGTCATGATCCCGTCTCCTATTCGGCTTCACCGCGACGCATGCGGAAGTTGTCGCTCGTTGCGAGCTGTGTGATGAGCGTTTGCAGCTGGTAGCCCGAGGCCGAGAACGCGTCGGCGGCCTCACCGATGATGTCTTCGTCGTACTTCTCGATGCCGCGCCCGAGGCCGTACAGCAGCACCTTCTCCGCAACGCAGTGCGAGAACTCTTCACTCGAGGCGATGAGGTCGACCATTTCGAGCGCGTCGGCAAAGTCGCCCCCGATCGGCAGCGTGCCACTGGGGTCGATCTCGTAGGGCCCCTCCATGTCGCGCCACGCTCCGATGCCATCGTAGTGCTCGAAGGCGAGGCCGGGTGGGTCCATCAGCTCGTGGCACGCCGCGCAGCTGGGATCCTCGCGGTGCTTGGCGAGCCGGTCGCGCATGGGGCCTTCGTCGAACGAAGGATCGACGGTGGTCTCTGCGTCCGGCGGTGGAGGCGGAGGTTCGATGCACAGCAGCTGCTCGACCACCCACTTGCCGCGCTTGATCGGCGAGGTGACGTTGGGGTGCGCCAGCACGGACATCAGTCCGCCGGTGGTCAGCAGGCCCTTGCGATTCGTGCCCTCGAGGCTGACCCGCACGAAGTCGTCGGTGCCGACCGGCGGCAGCCCGTAGAACGCGGCCAAGCGGTCGTTGACGAAGGTCTCACGACCGTTGAACAGCTCGTCGAGCCCGCGCCCCTCCTCGATGACGGCCGCGATGAGCAGCTCCATCTCGGTGCGCATGTCCTCGCGAAGCGCGGTGTCGAAGTCGGGGTAGGTCTGCGAGTCCTTGACCAGCTCCTCGTTGAGGGCCCGGGTGTAGAGCCACTGCCCCGCAAAGTTCTCCGCCAGCGCGGAAGCCTTGGGGTCGGCGAGCATGCGCTCGACCTGCTGCGCGATGGCGTCGGGATCGTTGAGTTCGCCCGCCCGCGCAAGCTCGAACAGCGCGTCGTCGGGCATCGAGCTCCACAGGAAGTAGCTCAGCCGCGAGGCGAGCTCGAAGTCCGAGACCAGGTGTGGCTCGAGCGACTGCGGCTCGGGATCGATCTCCACCCGAAAGATGAAGTGCGGCGAGAGCAGCGCGGCCTTCATCGCGAGCTTCAGACCCTCGTCCCACGTCTCCCCGTCGTCCTGCGCGAACTCGACGAAGGCGACCAGCTCGGCCAGCTCCTCGTCGGTCAGCGGCCTCCGCCACGCACGCTCGGCAAAGGTCCGCACCGTCTCGTCGGTGCAGCCGGGCTCGCCCTGTGCACACGCGACGAGCTGATCCCGCACGCCGCCCTCGCCCGCGGGCGGGATCAGGTCGACGTAGTCGACGAGCAGGTTGGTGTCGATGCCCGCGTCGGGGTCGTAGGTGTCGTTGGTGAACTCGACGGTGACCACGTGCGCGCCCGCGGTGAGGCTCACGTCGAGCTCGACGTCCTCGGGCGCGTCGACCGTCCCGATCACGTCGACGGCGAGCTGCTCGGCGCCGTCGAGCGTCACGACCATGTTGGGGGCCGGCCCCGGTCCATCCTGGCCGGCCGCGCGAACGATGAGCGCGTAGTCACCGTCGACCTCCGCGTCGACGGCAAAGTCGATCGTGCCGTTGGTGGTGAGGTTCCAAAAGCCGCCACAGCACTCGGCGCCCGCCGAGCCGCCCGCGGTCTCGGCCTCGACGCGCATCGGCTCCCCTGCGGGGGCGGCAAACGCCTCGTCGAGCACCTGCTCGGCCGCCCGCTCGTACAGCTCGACGAGCAACGGCGTGGTGTTGAGCGCGTCGGCGATGTTGTCGAAGCCGAACGAGTGATCGTCGGCGGGAAACACGTCGGCCGGCGAGACGTCGAGTCCGTAGAACAGGTCGCGGATCGTGTTGTTGTACTCGGCCCGGTTGAGCCGGTGCAGCGTCACCCGCCCGACGTCGACCTCGGCGTCTTCTCCCCCGGAGTCCTCCGAGTCGCCACCGCCGTCGGTGTCGCCCCCTTCGCCCTCGCCCTCCGCGCCCGGCGTGGTGTCGGTGTCCGAGTCCGATGCCTGGCTGGTCGAGACGCCCGAGTAGCAACCGCCCACGAGCAAACAGCATGCAGCAATGATCCCGCGCATTCTCATCCCCACCACCAGCGTCCCAGATGTGGCATCCGAGGACAAATGGTGAGTTGGTGGCGCACACCACCGGACAGGCACTCTGCAGCGTCGCGAACGCCGGATCTGGGTTCAGCCTCACGAAGATTGCGAAGCCGAGCGCGATCCCAGTGGGCGCAGGGGCGCGTTGCCGCGCATGACGAGGATGGCGAGCTTCCCTGCGTAATCGTCCGGCCACGTGTATCGCCGCTCCTTGCCCTGCCATTCGAGCTCGATGTCCGTCGGCGGGTCGGCGGTCAGCCGTGCGCTGCCCTCACCGGAGATGATCACCGACTTCGGAGACAGCCAGGGAACGCGCGCTCACCCCGAACCTCTCGAGGGTTTTGCTGCGGATGGCACCGCGCCGAGGTGGGGGCGCGAGCGGAACCGTCGTCCGCGCGACCCACATGGATGGCGAGGCCCACGACGAGGAGGTGGTGGCAGGGTTTCGATGCACCGTATCGAGTCACAATGGGGTGGTAAGGCCCGTCGGCGAATCGATTGCCCGTGCCCACGCATTTTCTCGCGGCCGCGGCCGAGGCGTGCGCGGCCGCACCGCCCTTTCGCACCACGCACGAAGCCCTCCCCCGCCGAAGCGAAGGAGGGCTCGTCTTGGGTCGTGATGACCGGCGGGCTTACATGCCCATGCCGCCCATGCCGCCCATGCCGTGGTCGCCGGCCGGGGCCGCGGGGGCTTCCTTCTTGGGCGCCTCGGCGATCATCGCCTCGGTGGTGAGCATCATGCCCGAGATGGACGATGCGTGCTCGAGCGCGGTGCGGACGACCTTGGTCGGGTCGATGACGCCGTCGGCGACCATGTCGACGAACTCGCCGGTGCGCGCGTTGTAGCCGTAGGTCTGCTTGCCCTTGCGGACGTCGTTGACGACCACGCTGGGCTCACCGCCGGCGTTGCGCACGATCTGGCGCAGGGGCTCTTCGAGCGCGCGCGACACGAGGCGGACGCCGAACTGCTGCTCTTCGGTCTCGGCTTCGAACTTGTCGAGGGCCTTCTGAGCGCGGACGAGGGCCACACCGCCACCGGGGACGATGCCTTCTTCGACGGCAGCACGCGTGGCGTGCAGGGCGTCCTCGACCCGAGCCTTCTTCTCCTTCATCTCGACCTCGGTGGCAGCGCCGACCTTGATCACCGCAACGCCACCGACCAGCTTGGCGAGGCGCTCTTGAAGCTTCTCGCGGTCGTAGTCCGAGGAGGTCTCCTCGATCTGAGCGCGGATCTGCTTGACGCGACCGGTGATGTCGGCCTTCTTGCCGCCGCCGTCGACGATGGTGGTGTTGTCCTTGTCGATGGTGACCTGCTTGGCGGTGCCGAGGTCCTTGACCGACAGGTTCTCGAGCTTCTCGCCGAGGTCTTCGGTGAGCGCCTTGCCGCCGGTGAGGATGGCGATGTCCTTGAGCATCTCCTTGCGACGGTCGCCGAAGCCGGGAGCCTTGACCGCCGCGACCTGAAGGGTGCCGCGGATCTTGTTGACCACGAGGGTGGCCAGCGCTTCGCCGTCGACGTCTTCAGCGATGATGAGCAGCGGACGGCCCTGCTTGGCGACCTGCTCGAGGATGGGAAGGAGGTCCTTCATGTTGGAGATCTTCTTCTCGTGGAGGAGAAGGAAGGGCTCCGTCATGGACACTTCCATGCGCTCTTGGTCGGTGACGAAGTAGGGGCTGAGGTAGCCGCGGTCGAACTGCATGCCCTCGACGACGTCGAGCTCGGTGGCCGCCGACTTGTTCTCTTCGACCGTGATGACGCCTTCTTTGCCGACCTTACTCATCGCCTCGGCGATGAGGCCGCCGATCTCCGAGTCACCGTTGGCCGAGATGGTGCCGACCTGAGCGATCTCTTCTTCGCCCTTGGTGCTCTTGGAGAGCTTCTTGACCGACTCGGTCACCACGGAAACGGCTTGGTCGATGCCGCGCTTGATCTCCATGGGGTCGTGACCGGCGGCGACCATCTTGAGGCCCTCGCGGAACAGCGCCTGCGCGAGCACGGTGGCGGTGGTGGTGCCGTCACCGGCGATGTCGGAGGTCTTGGAGGCGACCTCTTTGACCATCTGCGCGCCCATGTTCTCGAACTTGTCCTCGAGCTCGATCTCCTTGGCCACGGTGACGCCGTCTTTGGTCACGGTGGGGGATCCCCAGGACTTCTCGATGACCACGTTGCGACCGCGGGGGCCGAGGGTGACCTTGACCGCGTCGGCCAGGGTGTTGACGCCGCGCAGGATGGCCTTGCGGGCGGACTCGTCGAATCGAACTTCTTTGGCTGCCATTGTCTTGTCTCTTTGTTGAGTTGGCTCTTGAGTGGGGAGGCTTGGTGGTGCGGACTAGTCGAGGACTGCCAGCACTTCTTCTTCGCGCAGGACGATGCACTCTTCGCCCTCGAGCTTGAGCTCGGTGCCTGCGTACTTGCCGAACAGGATCTCGTCGCCCTTCTTCACGTCGGGGGCGATGCGGTTGCCGTCCTTGTCACGCTTGCCTTCGCCGACGGCGATGACCTTGCCGCGGGCGGGCTTCTCTTTGGCGGAGTCGGGGATGAACAGGCCGCCGGCGGTCTGGGTTTCTTCGGCGACGCGCTTGATGACGAGACGATCGTGGAGGGGACGGATTTTCATCGGGTTTTTCGCTCCAAAAAATGGGTGTTGCGTTGAGATGGATTTCGGCCGGTTTTGCATGCGGGGACGCACGAATGCGGGCGCACGCATCGCCGAAATGACTCTGGAATCTCGGGCGAGTAGCAGTCGGGACACCCGAGTGCTAGCGAGCGCGAGCATAAGGCGCGACCTAGTGCGGTCAACCGCCCGAATCGAAAAAAATCGCATGTAGGACTGGTCGAGACTCGTGAGCACTCCCACAGTTAAGGAGCAACCCTTCCGAAAGGCCGGTTTCATGAACCAAGACGTCGCCATCGAGCCATCGCTGGAGTCCTTCTTCTTCGAGGAGATCGAGCGGGTGCAGTCCGAGCGGGACCGCCCTCTACCCACGGATGTGGAGGCCTACGTCGTCGGGCTGCTTGCCCGATACGCCAAGCGCACCCACGTCGCCGGCCGCACGACCCGACCGCTGGCCATCGACTACCTCGAGGCGCGAGGACAGAGCGGCTCGCGCCGGGCCAAGGCGCTGCGCCGCGTGGGGGATCGGGCGCTGTACATCTCGGGGGTGGTGCCGCGCAGCTTGAGCCGGAGCCCCGTCGGGGTCCGCTACGTCAAGGGCATCGGCACCGCCGCGTACCGATCCGTCACCGATGGGCCGAGCCGGGGCCATCTGGACGTGCTGCGCCGCATCGCGGCGATGTTCGACGACGTCGCCACCGTGATCGGTGACGTGGCGCGGCCGGCCGCCAACGACGGCGGCCTGCTCGAGCTGTACGACCGCTGGCGCCGCGAAGGGTCCGACCAAGACCTCCGACGCCTCGTCGCCGCCGGGGTGCTCATCGACCCGGATCGTTCGGACGTCGTGCAGTGAGGTGCGCCGAGGGCAAGCTGCGCGCGCTCTTTGGGGGCATCGAAGCCCTCTACCAGACCCGCTCGGGGCTCGACCCCGCCGCGCTCGTTCAGCCGGTCGCCAACGGCCCGCGCGAGACCGTGCTCGTCCGCGAGTCCGACGACGCGCTCGAGGTCAGCCTGTTGCTGGGCGAGCAGACCCTCGCCCAGCTCTCACACCGCTCACTCGACGAGTCCCTCAGCGACGCCGGCCTCGGTGAAGCGCTGCCCGTGCTCGAGGGCCTCAGCCACCTCGCCTATCTCGCCGAGGTCGCCCGAGTCGAGCGCCCGATCAGCGGCCTCGAGCTCGAGACCCAAGCCGAGGTCGACAAGCTCGCCCTGGTCGTCCTGCATCGCTGGCCCGTCGACATGGCCACGTTCGAACGCCTCGTCGAGCGCCTCTACGTCCGCTTCGAGCTACTCCCCGGGTCGGCCGCGATGCACACCCGCTACCTGCACGCCAACCGCGTCGCGCTTCAGTTCACGCGAGCGCTCCGTGAGCCGGTGCGCAACCAGAGGATCAGCGACGTCCGCCACGCGCTCCGCCGCTTCTGGCACTGCACGATGGAAGGAAAGCGAGCGCTCGCCGCGTAGCCGGTCACGCCCGCCGCACGTCGTCGATGAAGGCGTCGAGTGCTTCGGGCGAAGTTGACCGCCCCGAGTTGCTCTCGGCGATCCAGCGCGCAGCGTCCGAGGCATCGCTGAACACCTTGCTGTTGCCGTTGGACCGGGAGAGCAGGAAGATCGTGCTGCAGATCGCCCGAAACGCGGCGCCCTTGAGCCCCTCGGAGACGATGACCTGGGCGTACGCCCCGATCTCTGCGCGGAACTCGGAGAGCGCATTGGAGTAGCTTCGACGCGCCACAGCGTCGGGCGACTCGGCGCAGTCCTCGATGAGGATGACGAGCGAGAGCTCCGGCCCCGTGACGACCTCGAGCGCGCGTTCGAACCACAGCGTGGCCTCTGCCGGGTACTGGTCGCTGTGCGGGCCGCGAAAGACGATGCACAAGGTGCTGTCGTCGACGGCGACGGAGACGCCCCGGTCGCAGGCCAGCGAGGTCCACGCTCCCACGATGGATCTATGGGCTCCCCCAGCTGCGCGTGGGCGTCCTTTGTCGGCACACCGCCGCAGACCCCCTACTGCGGAACGGGCGCGACGTGGTCCGCGCGAGAGTGCCGCCGCCTCGTCTTGGGCTCGATGCGCCACAGCGGGCCCGCTTCGGTGACCGTGTACCGAGCCTGCAGCCCTTTGACGGGCCGGAACGCGAAGATCGCCTCGCCGCTCTTCACTGCACGGTCGATCGGTCGTGCGCGCGGCTTCTTCCAGATCGTCGCCTCCGCGCACCGCGACTGCGTCGCCTGCATGTAGATGAAGACCGAGTAGTACCGCCACTCGACCGGCGAGCTGTAGTTGATGATGCGCGCCGGCCCCTGCACGGCGTCACAAGCCGCCTCACCATATTCGGCCGCTTCGGTGGCCGCGCTGAGGTCGACGGTCCCGTAGTTTCGGCTGACGAGGAACAACGGGAGCGCCAGCAGCACCCACCCCGCATGTGCGAGCTGCGGACGGAGGCGACCCAGCCGCGAGGAGAGCTCTTCGACGGCCAGCCCGACGCCGACGCAACCCACGGCCAGCGAAGGCAGGTAGAACACGTCGAGGTCGGGGACCTCGTAGTTGAAGAACCACCACGCGTTGCCCGCTCCGGCGAGCACGACGCCGGCTCCGGTCTTGGGCTTGCGAACGACCAGCGCGACCAAGCCGAGCACCGCGAGCGCGACACCGACGACGAGCAGGTTGTCGACGACCAAGTCCCACACCAGCTCGGAGCGCTTGCCCAGGTCGTACTCGCGCAAGAACTTGCGCTTGAACGCGCCGCCGGTGGAGTTCTTGCGGAAGATCGTCCACTCCCGCGCGTCCCACCGCTCGAACTTGCGCAGCGGCACGTACAGGAACACGAGCAGCCCCCCGACCGCCGCGAGGGCGCTATACGTCGAGAGCGCCAGCCGGCTGCGGATCCGCTCGATGAGCATTGCCGGGCGGAGGCGCTCGGGCAGGTCGTAGGTCCACACGAGCCACGCGTACCCGAGGCCAAACGTCGTGATCGACATGTGCATGCCGACCCCGAGCCCGCCCACCAGACCCGCGAGCCAGACCCCGCGCCGCCACCGTCGTTCGTGCGCGACGACGAGCAACAAAAGCGCGCCGAGCGTCATCACGAGCCCGGGGGTGTAGACCTCGGCGACCACGGCGTTGGCCCAGAAGGTCCGCAGCGTCGCCAGCGTCGCCGCGCCGACGACCGCTGCCCGAACGCTGCCGCCGAGGCGACGGATGAGGTGATAGAGGACGACGACCGCACCGACGCCGAACACCGCGCTCATGCGGTTGACGCCCAGCGCGGGCTCCCCCGGCAGCCACGTGAAGACGTGCGCCACCATCGTGTAGAGCGGATAGCCGGGTGGATGCGGCACGCCCAAGGTCACTGCGTGGGCCGAGAACTCGGCGCTGTCATACCAGTAGACCGTGGGGCAGAGCGTGAGGCCGTAGAGCACCGCGGTCGCCAACACGAGCGCGGCGAGGGCGATGCGGTCGGGCGTGAACCTGCCGCGCTGGGGCTCGGTTTCGGACTCCTCGCTCATTTCGGCGCCCGGTTGTACCAGGTCTGGGCCGTCGCGATAGCCTCGGAGGTGATGCGGATGTCGGAGGCGTGCTTTGCGATGGTCCTGATCGCTGCCACGCCCGGCTGCGCCGACGGCCCCGGCGCAGCGACGTCGGGCGCAGGCCTGGGCGACTCGCTCGGGGACGGGTCGAGCGGATCCTCGACAACGACGGCCGCCGGCTCGAGCTCGGCTGGCCCGGCCACATCCGGGGCCGCGACGACCGAGGCCAGCGACAGTACCGGCGCGGAGGATGCGAGCAGCACCGGCGGAGCACAGCTGCGCGAGTGTGCTTACCCCGCGACGAACTTCGGCAGCCCACCGCTCGAGCTCGACGTCGAGCCGGGCTCGCGCGCTCGGCTCTCGTTCACCATCGAGGACGTCCCGCCCAACGTGCTGTCGGCCACCCTGCTCTTCGACAGCTACGACGCTGACCACCCCGGCGAGGAGGGGGTGGTCTTCGTCAACGGCAGCGCGCCCTACGACCTCCCGGCCAATGCGGGCTGGGACAACGCCGCCGGCACCGGTTCGCTCGAGGTGACCGCCGACGTGCTGCCCGGCACGAACACGATCGAGTTCGGCGCCGGCACCTTTGCGCAGGGATCGTTCTACCGGATCGGCAACGTGCAGCTCGTGGTGGAGGTCGAGATCGCCGCGTGCATGGAGGCACCGCCCAAGATGCCGGTCGTCCGCGAGATGCACTACAGCGACGCGGTCTACACGGAACGCGACCACTGGGTGCACCGCTGCGAAGCGTTCGACTACGCCTACACCGCCCGCGGAGACGAGCACGTCCCCCTCGATTGCGGCGGCCTGTACGAAGCCGGAGGTCCGCGAAGCGGCACCGCGACGTTCGCCTTCGACGACGTCATCGCCGGCACCTACGAGATCAGCATTCGCAGCCGG
Source organism: bacterium (assembly GCA_024742475.1). Lineage (GTDB taxonomy): Bacteria > Myxococcota_A > Polyangia > Nannocystales > Nannocystaceae > CAJXVA01. The sequence goes on from JANSYI010000016.1 coordinate 106,307, forward strand.
CATACCGAGAACCGCAACCCGATGGGCGCGTTGTTCATCGTCGACGGCGAAGAGCTGCGCATCCCCCAAAACGACGACGCGGACTTCACGACCGACATTTGGGGCGTGCGCGCGCTCGAAGGCGACGTCGAGGTCGTGCTCGACAGCACGCGGGAGGACGAGTCCGACAGCGTGATCTGGGTGCGACTTCAGCCTCAGTGAACACCCAGGAACTCGGCGACGAAGTCCGACGCCGGCGCGGCCCGAAGCTCGTCGAGCGACCCGCGCTGCACGACGCGTCCACGCTCGAGAACGACCACCCCCTCGGCGATTGCCTCGACGTCACGAACGTCGTGGGTGACCAGCACGCACGGCCCACACAGCTGCGGCAGGTGCTCGGCCAGGTACCGCCGGACGCTGCGCCGCGTGGTCGCGTCCAACGCCGCGAGCGGCTCGTCGAGCAGCAGCAGGTCGGGCTCGGTGATCAGCGCCCGGGCCAAGGCGACGCGCTGCTGCTCGCCGCCCGAGAGCCCCCTGGTCGGGCGTCGGGCGAGCTCGCCGCAGTGCAGCGCTTCGAGCATGCGCTGCGCGCGGGCGTGCCGTTCGGCCCGGGCGAGGCGATGCGGCCGCAGCGAAAGGCCAAACGCGACGTTGTCGAGCACCGAGAGGTGGCCAAACAGCCCATACCCCTGGGGGACATAGCCCACGCGGCGCCGCTCCATCGGCACCCGGTCCCCCGCGGCGCTGGCGAGCACGCGCGCGCCGACCTCGATCTGCGCGTGCTCGGCCTCGAGCGCACCGGCGAGCACCCGAAGCGCGGTCGTCTTGCCGCTGCCGTTGGGTCCGACCAGCGCGAGGACGCCCCCTTCTGCGCCGAGGGATACGTCGAGGACGAAGTCGCCCACAGACGCCCGCATCGTGGCCGACCAGCTCACGCGCGCGCCCTCGACAGCCAGCGCAGCCCGACGAGGATGAGCCCGCCCACCGCGACGAGCACGAGCGAGAACACCACCGCGAGTTGCACGTCGGACTCGAGCGCGGAGAAGATCGCCAGGGGCATCGTCTGCGTTCGGCCCGGCATGTTGCCCGCGAAGAGCAGCGTCGCACCGAACTCTCCGAGCGCCCGCGCCCAGGCCAGCGAGACCCCGACCAACAAACCGGGGGCGGCGATGGGCAGCGCCACCCGAACGAACGCGCCGACCGGCGAGGCGCCCAGCGTGCGGGCGACGATGAGCGTATCGGGCTCGACCTTGCGAAACGCCGACGCCGCCGCCTGCACGAAGAATGGCGAGGCGACCACGAGCTGTGCCAGCACCACGGCCAGCTCGGTGAACGGCACGACGACGCCCAGCGAGGCCAGCGCGGGGCCGAACAGCCCCTGAGCACCGAACGCCTGCAGCAGTCCGACGCCGACGACGGCCGGCGGCACCACGATCGGCAGCTCGACCGCGACGGAGACGACCTGCGAGAGGCTGGAGTGCGACGAGGCGAGCCACCACCCCAGCGGCGTCCCGAGGACGACGGTAATGGAGACGCTCGTGAGCGTGGTCCGCAGGCTCAACAGCAGCGCGTCGGCGAACGCAGGGTGCGCCAGCCCGGCGCGAAGATCCGCCCACGAGGCCGAGAGGGCCAACGCGACGAGCGGGATCAACAGCAGCCCGACGAGCGCCACCCCGAGCAGCCCGCCCATCGCTCGCAGCGCGCGAGTCATTGCGCCTCCTCGGCGCCGCCCGAGGCAGGCACGTCGAAGCCGTGCCGGGTCAAGACGGCCCGCCCCTGGGCCGAGAGGACGTACGACACGAACGCGTCTGCGGAGGAGGGATGCTGGGCCTGCTCGGCGACCCCGAGCACGTAGCGCGCGGGCACGTCATACTCGGAGGGCACCGGCACGGCACGGACCCGCGTGTTCACGTCGGTTCGGTACACGACCGCCGCGTCGGCCTCCGAGAGCTCGACCTTGGCTCGCACGAGCCGGACATTGCTCTCCCGCGATGCCACCTTCTCCCCCACCCTTCGCGAGAAGTCTTCCCCCACCCGCGCGAGCATGGCCGCGGTGTAGCGACCGATGGGGACCTCCTGCGTACCCAGGACGATGCGCGAGGCCTGGGGCAGGTCGTCGAGCCGAGCGATGCCGGCAGGGTTGTTCGGCGGCACGATGACGGCCAGGTGGTTGGTCGCGAAGTGCTGGGTTCGAGCGATGCGACCGGCGCGTGCAAGCGCGTCGACGTGCGCGGCGTCGGCCGAGGCGAACGCGTCCGCCGGCGCGCCTTGTTCGATCTGCAGGCGGAGCACCTGGCTCCCTCCGAAGACGAGCTGCAAGTCGGTGTCCGGGTGGGCGGCCTCGAACCCCGGCTCGAGCGCTTCGAAGGCCTCGGTCAGCGACGACGCGGCGAAGACCGACACGGTGCGCGTCGCGTCCGAGTCGTGGCACGCCGCGATGAGGCAGAGCGCCAGCGCACCTCGAGCGAGCCTCGCCATCGGGTCTCCCAATCACCGCGGGCTGGCGGCGATGTTTCCCCCATCGACCGTGATGACACAGCCGGTCGTGCTTTGGGCTCCGGACAGGAACACGAACGCGTTGGCGACGTCGCCCGCGGTGACCGAGCGCCCCAGCAGGTTGGAACGGAAGTAGGCGTCGACGTCGAGCCCGCGCGCCTTGGCTCGAAGGGCGACGTCGCCCGCGGCGAGCAAGCCGGTGCGCACGCGGTCGGCGTTGATCGCGTTGCTGCGGATCCCTGCGTCTGCGCCTTCGATCGCGTACTGCTTCATCAGGGCGTACAAGCCCGCTTTGGCGACGGCGTACGGGCCAAAGCCCCGGCCGGGGTTGAACGCGGCCTTGGACACGTTGAACAGCAGGCTTCCGCCGCGGCCCTGCGCACGAAGCACGCGCGTCGCCGCCGCGGCCACGCTCTGATGGGCGGTGAGGTTGATGGCCAAGCTGCCCTCGAACACCTCGGGCGGGCAGTCGTCGATCGGGGCTTGCGGGGCCGTGCCCGCGTTGGAGACAACGTGGTCGACGCCGCCAAAGGCCTCGACACACGCGCGGAGGGCTGCGTCGACCGCCGACGTGTCGGTGAGGTCGGCGACGAAGTACTCCGCGCCCAACGACGCGGCCACGTCGGCCACCGCTGCGTTGCGGTCGACCAGGAACAGCGCGGCGCCCCCGGCCGCGAACGCCGAGGCCGTGGCCGCCCCGATGCCCGACGCGGCACCGGTGACCAGCACCACCTGTCCGGCCAACGGCGGCGACGCCTTGCGCCCGAGCTTGGCCTGCTCGAGCGACCAGTACTCCATGTCGAAGAGGTCGGCCTCGGGAAGCGCGTGATAGCGGCCGATCGCTTCGGCGCCGCGGATGACCTCGATGGTGTGTTCGTAGAGGTCGGCGGCGACGCGGGCCGCCTTACGCGTGGCCCCTGCGGCGACGATGCCCACGCCGGGGATCAGCGCGACGACGGGGTCGGACGAGAGCTTCGTCCGCGCGGCGCCCTTGGCCGCGACTTGGGCCTCGAAGTACGCGTCGTAGCGGCGACGGAAGTCCTGGGCGCGCGCCCGCACGTGGCCAGGCCAGTCGTCACCGGCCTCGGCGGGGTCGAGCAGCAGCGGCAGCGCCTTGGTGCGAATCACGTGGTCGGGCGTGGCGGGCCCGCGCTGGGAGAGCGAGGCGACCGCGGGATCTGCAGCAAAGGCGAGCGCGGCGTCGGTGCTGCGGCGCTCGAGCACGACCTGTCCCAAGGCCCCGCGCAGCGCGGGCGCGAGGGCTGCGTAGTCGGCCCGCCCCGCGGGCACGGCGATCTGCACGCGCCGGCCGTCGATGAACGCCTCGGCCTTCGACACGGCGTCGATGTGACGGGTGTACGCCTCCTTGGCCGTGTCGCCGAACGTGAACAAGCCGTGCTGCTGCAGGAAGAGGCCGCGGCAGTCCGGGTGCGCCTCGAAGACCTCGGCCGCCAGCTTGGCCAGCGCGAACCCAGGCATGACGTACGGCACCACGGCGAGCTGGCCTTCGAACACATCGAGGGCGATCGACGCGGCGTCGGCTTGGTCGGCCAGGCTCAAGATCGCGTCGGCGTGGGAGTGGTCGATGAAGCGCTGCGGCAAGAACGCGTGCAGCAGCGTCTCCACCGAAGGGTTCGGCGCGCTCGCGTCGAGCAGCCGCGTGCGCGCAGCGTTGACCATGTCCTCGTCGGACAATGACGGCAGAGCGCGCAGCCGCGCCAGGGTGTCCAGCCGAACTGCGGGCAGCCCCGCCGGCTCGATGCCTCCGAGGTCCCACCCGCTGCCCTTGACGCACAGCACCTGGGTCGGCTCGCCGAGGTCGTCAGGCAGCGTCGTCTTGACCGACGTGTTGCCCCCGCCGTGCAGGACCAGCGCCGGCTCCGCGCCGATGAGCCGCGACGTGTAGACGCGCAGGGCCACGTCCTCGTTGCTGCCCGGCGCGCTCGCCCAGCGCTCAATGGCGTCCGCCGCCTCGGTGTCCGACCACGCCGATCGCATGGCAGGGTCGTAGCACGCGAAGCGGGCGGGCCTCCACCGGTGTTCGCACCCTTCGCGCGGGTCGCTACCGCGGGGACTTGTCTGCCTTCTTGTAGGCCGCGAGCACGTCGCGGCACGAGGGCGAGGTCGGCACGTCGCGAGGGCTGCGGAGGGTGCCCAGCAGGCGATCGCCGCCGACCGCGGTCACGCCCATCCAGTAGTGCTCGTTCTTGAAGTGGTGCAGGCGATGGTGCCGCACCAAGTACTTCAGGTACCGCGAGCGTGGCTTGTAGCTGCTGTGACACAGGAAGTGCGTCCACTCGTACACCAGCCCGATGAGCACCGTCGTCATGGTGAAGGTGGCCGCCAGCGGCTGAGGCAGCACGAGGTGGCTGAGGACGGCGACGGACACGAACACGAGGATGCCGCTGGAGATCGGGATGAACCACCAGCGGGGCTCGTGCGGGTCGGTGTGATGCGAGCGGTGGTCACGGGCGAGCCGGGGGTCGAGCGTGAGCGGCCCGATGCGCCGCGGGCGAGCGTGCAGCACGAACACGTGAATCAGCCACTCGGTCATCGGCTGGAACGCCACCTGGAGCGACACGAGTGCCAAGTCCCACACCGTGAACCCTCCCACCCACACACGGTACGCCACGGTGTAGACCGCGAACCCGACCAGGATGCGGGGCATGCCGTGACGGAAGAAGATGCGGGCCGCGTCCGGCAGACGAAGGCCCGGGGCGCGCGGATGCGAGGCCCGCGGGCTCGAGGGGGAAGTACTCATGACGATGCTCCTTGGGATGGGTCCTTCGATTGCGTATGGGGTGGGTCTTGCTCGGCTGCCAGTGCATCGAGCAGATCGAACACCCGGGCGGCGCCGTGCTGGACCAAGGCAGCAGCGCCGCGCTGGGCTCGATCTTCGTCGCGTGCCTCGATCGCGGACAGCACCTCACGGTGACCGTCCAGATCCGACACTTCGTCAGCCATCACGATGACCAGGGCGCCGCGAATCAGCTCGTAGGTCTCGCGAAGGGTGTTGAACGCCAGCCGATAGGCGACGTTGTCGGACGCCTCGACGAGGACGTCCCAGAAGTCGAGGGCCAACACCTGCAGCTGGCCCAGATCGTCGGTCTTCGACATCGACTCGACGCATGCACGCAACGCGTCGAGCGCCGCCTCGGTCCGCCGCGCTGCGGCAAGCCTGGCCACATCGCGACCGAGCGCCGAGCGCATTTCCATGACGGACCGGGCGACCCGGACGTCGACCTCGCCATCGCCGCGCACCATCAGCGATCCCAGCAGGTCGAGACCCGCCGAGCGCCGATAGTCGAGCACCCGCGTGCCCCCGCCCTGCTGGATTTGCACCAGACCGCTCTGGGCGAGGCGCTTGAGCGCCTCTCGGACGGCGCCGCGGTTGACGCCCAACACCTCCACCAGCTCGCGTTCGGACGGGAGAAGCGCTCCGGGCTCCATCCGACCATCCACGATTTCGCGCGAGAGCTGGTCGAACACGGCGTCCGAGAGAGTTCGGCGGTCGATCTTCGACAAGCCCATGCGCTGACTATGCGCGCTTCCCATCGGACCTTCAACTGGTCATACCATTTTACCATCAATCCGGAGAGCAGCCGGATTCCACGCGATGCCATCCCGATTGCGCGCATGATCCGCAGGGGGTGCGCTCCGCTATCATCGGTCGATGCTCGAGCTCCGGCGCGACCTCGCTTGGCTCCTTGGTCTTGGTCTTTCCCTGTGTGCCTGCGACTCCGCGCCCGCCTCCAACGGCGACGGGACCGAAGGCGAGAGCAGCGGCGCGGACACGTCGGCCACGAGCCCGACCGATCCCACCGACGCGACCGACCCAACGAACCCCACCAACCCCACGGACCCGACGGACCCCACCGACACGTCCGACACGACCGGGCCCTCCGGCAGCTCGACGACCGACGACCCCTCGGGCAGCTCGACGACCAACGATCCCACGACCGATACACCGGCCGAGTGCGGCGACGGCGTGGCCGAAGGCAACGAAGAGTGCGACGGCGACGACTTGCTCGACTGGGACTGCAGCCAGTTCGGCTTCGTCGCAGGAGACCTGTCCTGCAACGACATCTGCCAGCTCGAGTTCGACGCCTGCGAGAACTACCTGTGTGGCGACGGTGAGATCGAGCGCGAAGAGGTCTGCGACGGGGACAACCTCGACGCGCAGACCTGCGAGACACTCGGGTTCGACAACGGCGCGCTCGGCTGCGCGGTGGACTGCTTCGCGTTCGACACCGGCGGCTGCGGGATGTGTGGGGACGGCGTCGTCGACCTCGCCGAGACCTGCGAGGACGGCGAGCTCGGCGACGCGACGTGCATCACCCTCGGGTTCGACGGCGGCACGCTCGCGTGTGCTGCCGACTGCCTCGGCTACGACACGTCCGGCTGCACCACCTGCGGTGACGGCATCGCCGAAGGCGCGGAGCTGTGCGACGGCGACGACCTGGACGGCGAGACCTGCCCCGGCCTCGGCTTCTTCGCCGGCGCGTTGGCCTGCGACGACAACTGCGAGTTCGACACCGCCCTGTGCGCGACGGACTGCTGCACGGCCGGCGGCGCGAACGACCCGGGCTGTCAGGACCCCGATATCGAGTCGTGCGTGTGCGACCTCGATCCCTTCTGCTGCGACACCGACTGGGATGGGTGGTGCGTCAACCAGGCCATCAATGACTGCAGCGCCGTCTGCAGCTTCTGTGGCAACAACATCCTCGACGACGGCGAGACCTGCGACACCAACCAGTTCGGGGGCGCGACCTGCCAAAACCAGGGCTTCGACAACGGCAGCCTCTCTTGCCAGAACGACTGCGGCACGATCAGCACCGCCAACTGCGGCGACTGTGGCGACGGCACCATCGACCCGGCCGAGTCCTGCGACGGCGGAAACCTCGGCGGACAGACCTGCACGGGCCTGGGCTTCGATGGCGGCAGCCTCTCGTGCGCCGGCAACTGCCTGTCGTTCAACACGTCGAACTGCGTCGACATCCCGAGCTGGTCGAGCGAGGTCCACCCGATCTTCACCGCCAACTGCGGGTGCCATGGTGGCGGGTTCCCTCCCTGGGCTGGCAACCCCAGCGCCTCGGTGGCCTACGACCTCATCGTCGGCGTCGCGGGCGGCGGCGGCGTGCTCTACATCAACCCGGGCAACCCCAACGCCAGCTCGATCGTGCAGCGGGTCGAGAGCGCGGGCTCGCCGATGCCCCCGGCTCCCGCGATGCCGCTCACGCCGACCCAGCAGCAGCTGATCCGAGACTGGGTGCAAGGCGGAGCGCCCGAGAACTGATGCGGGCAGCCCTCACCCTGCTCCTCCTCGTGGGGTGTGAAGCCGCAGCGCCCGCCCCCGGCGACCTCGTCTTGGGCCTGCGCGGCGGCGCGGACGACGATCCCGCCTTCACAGCGGCGCTCGAAGAGACCGAGCTGGTCGTCGCCGTGCTCGAGGGCAACGACGGAGCGGGCGGCCGCTGCGTCCTCGGTCAGCGCTGCGCCGACTTCTTCGAGGTGCTGGGCGAGGACTCCGTGCCGACCGCCGTCGAGGACCTTCAGGCGGCGCTCGAGAGCGAAGCGCAGCCCTTGTTCGACTTCGCAAGCGGTGACGCGATCGGCCTGGCGGTCGTCGGCCGCACGCGCGCCGACGGGTGCTTCTGCGCCCAGTCCGAAGGCGCCGGAGAGCCGTTTTGCGGCGCCAACGACCTCGTGTGCGGGGTGGCGGAGCTCGCCGACGCCGACGCCGATGGGCGACTCGAGGTCACGCTGACCCAGGCCCCCTGCCCCGAGCGAGCCCAGGAGCTGTGTCCCCCGTGATGGCCCGCAGACCATGGACTCGAGTCCAAGGCGGCCCGCGGCACGTGCCCGCAACTGCCCGAAACCCGGCGAGCGCCGCGACGGAACGCGTACTGCAAAGCTCCCCCGGCATGGGTGCGTTTCGTGTGGTGCTGGGTGTCGCCTCGGTCGCGGTGCTCCTGCTGGGGTGCGCGGCCGAGCGCCCCGGCGAGGACCCGCTCATCGACACGCGCTCTGCGGATCCCGTCGTCACCAGCCGCACGACCGCGACGCTCGGCGGGAGCGCAGGCCTGGTCCGGCTCGGGCAGGCGTTTCGTGCCAGTGGCGGCGCCGAAGGCCTCGCCCCGGAGGTCGTCGCGGGCATTCAGTTCAACATCGTCGTCGCGGCGCTCGAGCAGTGGTACGAGCGCACGCTCGGGTGCTCGCCCGATGGCCTGCTCACCACCGACGCGCTGAGCCTCGAGGCGCGCTTCGACGAGACCTGCGACGGCCTGGTCCGCCCCACAGGCCGCTTCACCGCCTCCGTGGAGGTCGAGCAGGCGCCGTGCGACGGCGCGCAGGACATGTGCGCCGTCGCGATCGCGTGGACGCTGGTCTTCGATGGCCTCGAGCTCGCGAGCCCGCTTCGCGCGTCCAACCCGACCTATGACGGCACCCTGGGCCTCCGCTCGCCGCTCGACGCAGACGCGCGCATGACCTGGCGGACCGGCCCCGACTTCGCCATGGCCTTTGGCGTCGGCACCCTCGCCTACGCCTCGGAGGCGTCGTGGGTCTACGATGACGACACCGACTGCATCGACGCCGACTTCAGCGGGCGCATGCGCCTGGTCGACGTCGACCCAGCGCTCGACGACCTCGACGCGCGCATCGGGGAGATCGTGCTCGAGGTCGAGGGCTACCGGCGGTGCGGCGAGGCCTGCCCCGAGGGCGGCAGCGTGAACGTGATCTACGGCTTCGGCGAGGTCCTGCGGTGGGCCTACGACGGTGGCGACGAGGCGCGGGTCCGGGGACCGCGCGGCAGGGCGTTCGACGCCCCCCTCCCCTGCGCGATGTGACCTCATTCTACGGTGATCGTTTGTCGACCCGAGCCCGACGACGCGCGACGACCGAGCCCGACCGCGAGGCCGACCGCGACGGCGGTGGCCACGACCCCTCCGGTCGCGGCCCAAAACCACCACCGACGCACCAGCGGCTTCCGAGTCGGCGCGGGCGCGGGCGTGGGCTGGACGCTGGGCGAGAGCATGCGGAGCGTGCCGTCGGCGTCGAGCTCCGAAACGGCAGCGGTGATCGCTTCGGCCCGGGTGCTCGCGACGTGGACCTTGCCTCGTCCACGCTCGAGGTGGAGCTGCGCACGCCAGGTCTGCCCGTCGTGGCTCAGCCAGACCATCGCGTCGGCCTCGGCTCGGGCCGCCTGCCAGAGGACCGCTCGGCTCGACGGCCCCGAGAGTTCGAGCTCGACCACCTCCGGCAACGCGGCGATCGCATCCACACCGCGCAGACCGTCCGCCGGCAGCACCACGCGGAGCGTCTGCGTCCTCGAGAGGTCGACGATGCGCGCCTCGGGGCGGTGGCCGGGCGCGCCGGCCCACAGCACATGGAGCCCCATGGAGACCTCGACCTCGCGCGCATCCACGGGCCGGCAGTCCACCACGCGCGTCCCATCGGCTGGCATCACCGAGAACCCGAGCGGGGTCTTCACCGACGCCCGCTCGGCTTGCGCCGCTTCGGCGAAGGCCTGGGCGACGTCGGGCCCGTAGTACCCGAGCTCGGGCCGCCGCTGTGGGACGAGCGCCGCCGCGAGCCGAAAGCGCGCCTGCGCGGCGTCGGCATCGGCGCGTCCCCGCGCCGCGAGCCCACGCCGAAACTCGAGCTCCCAGAGCGTCTCACACGCCGAGGGCACGGCGAGGAGGGGCAGCGCCCGCGCCTCGGCCTCGGCGAGCACGCGATCCATCTGCGCGTAGTCCTGCTCGAGGTACAGCGCCTGCGCGCGGGCGAGGTCGTCGCGCACCCCCTCGAGCTGCGTCTTGGTCTCCGTTCGGACCCGCGCCCGCGCCGTCGCGATGCGCTCCGCCTGCGCGCCGAAGTGGGCCGCCTCGAAGCCAGCCTCCGTCACGATCTGCACATCCACCGCCGACGCGTGCCCATCCTCGGGCCACACGAGCACGCGAGGAGGACCGGTGGTTGACGCGGCGACGCCGATCGAGGCCACCCACGCGACCGAGGCTGGAAACGGCATCCCGAGTCGCTACGGTATCATCGGCCCCGTGGATGCCGCCAGGCGAGCCGGCCGCTACACGCTCGGCGCGAAGCTCGGATCGGGTGGCAGCGCAGACGTGTTCGAAGCCCGCGCGGACGATGCGTCAGGGCTGAGCAAGCCCCTGGTGGTCAAACGCATCCGCCCCGAGCTGCTCGGCGAGCCCCAGGCGGCGTCGCTGCTGCGCAAGGAGGCCGAGGTCGCGCGCGGTCTACAGCACGGCAACATCGCTGCGGTCCTCGACTACGGCGAGGACGACGGCGCACCGTACATCGTCATGGAGCGCGTCGACGGCTGCTCCCTGCGTACGCTTCTGTGCCACCTCGAGTCGCGCGGGCACACCCTGCCCTTGGCAGACGCGGCCTCGATCGCCGAGCAGGTCGCCGACGCCCTCCACTACATGCACCGCTTCGAGACACCGTCGCACCCCGGCGGAGGCCTTGTGCATCGGGACGTGAAGCCCGAGAACATCCTGCTCAGCCGCCGGGGCGTGGTCAAGCTGACCGACTTCGGTCTCACAAAGCCCCGTACGCTGCCCACCGAGACCGCCCCCGGGTTCGTCAAGGGGACGCCGCGGTACCTCGCGCCCGAGCAGGCCGCGGGACGCCCCCTCGACGGTCGGGCCGACATCTACGCCCTCGGCATCGTCTTCGGCGAGCTGTGCGAGGCCGCCGATGGCGAGCGCCCTACCGCCATCCTCGAGCGCGCCACCGAGCTGTCACCGCAGGCGCGCTACCGCACCGCCCTGGAATTCCGGACCGCGCTCGAGCGATGGCGCGTCGAGCAGGGCCTTTGCCCCGACCCACAGCGCCTCGCCGTGCTCGTCGACCGCGCCGCTGCCCCGCGCCACAAGCGGGTCGTCTCGCTCGATGCCGCGCTGGGCGCTCTGCCGACCGAGCCCAGCCCGGCACAGTCGCTCGCGACGGCCTCGCCCCCCCCCAGCCGCGTGGCCGCGCTCTCCGTCGCGGCGGCCGCCATCCTGCTGCTCGCGGCCGGGGTCGCGCTGTGGCCCGACCCGCCCGTGCGCGTCGAGCCGCCGGCATCCGCCACGCCCGCGCCGCCTCTGTCCGAAGCGGCGCCCCTCGAGCTCGATCCGCCTCCGAGCGTGCCACCACCTCCACCCGAGCAGCGACCCGCCGCCGAAGACGACGAGCCCACCCGCTCGCCCGCCCCGGCCAAGCGCGGCTCGGTGCGCATCAACGTCTTGCCGTACGCGACGGTCCGCATCGACGGCAAGGACTACGGCCAGACCCCCACTACGACCACGTTGCCGGTCGGCAAGCACCGTGTCGTCCTCGAGAACCCGCAGACGGGCAAACGCGTCGAGGGCACCGTCGTCGTCTCGGCATCGAAGACGACCTCCATCAAGACCTGGGACGGCCTCCGATGAACACGACGCTCCACACCCAGCAGATCCGCTCGAACGACGCGCTCGCGATTCGTCGCAACCCGCTCGAGCTGGAAGTCGTTCGGGGCCCGGACAAGAAGCTCGCGGGCACCTTCACGAGCGACCGCATCGTGGTGGGAGTCCACGAGTCCTGCGACCTGGTCCTGAGCGACCCCACGGTCTCGAGACAACACTTCGAGATCGAGCTCGAGCCCAGCGGCTACCGGATCCGCGACCTCGACTCACTCAATGGCCTCGACGTCGACGGGGTGCGCGTCTTCGATGCGCGGGTGGGAAAGTCCGCCACGCTGACGGTAGGCGAGACACGCATCAAGATGCGGATGGGCTCGACCGCCGTCGAGCTCGGCGTCACGTCGATGACCCGCTGTGGTCCTCTGCGAGGCCGCAGCGTCGCGATGCGGCGGGTGTTCGAACGCATCGAGCGCGTCGCCCCGACGCCGAGCACCGTCCTGATCACCGGCGAGTCCGGCACGGGCAAGGAGCTCGCGGCGCGGGCGATTCACGAGCTCAGCCCCCGCGCCGATGCGCCGTTCGTGGTGGTCGACTGCGGTGCGCTCCCCCCCACGCTCATCGAGAGCGAGCTGTACGGTCACGAGCGCGGCGCGTTCACCGGGGCCGCGCGAGCACGCAAGGGCGCCTTCGAGGCCGCCCAAGGCGGCACTTTGTTTCTGGACGAGATCGGCGAGCTGCCCCTCGACCTCCAGACGAGGCTGCTCGGCGTCATCGAGCGGCGAGCGGTGCAGCCGCTGGGCAGCTCGACCATGCACGAGGTGGACGTCCGCCTCGTCGCGGCGACGAATCGCGACCTCCGCCGCGAAGCCAACCGAGGGACCTTTCGCGCGGACCTCTACTTTCGCCTCAGCGTTGTCGGGGTGCACATGCCTCCGCTGCGCGAGCGCATCGACGACCTGCCGGTGTACGTCGAGGCGTTCATCGACGAATGGGAGGAGCAAGGGCTCTCGCTCGAGATCAGCCCCGAGACGATCGCCGGCCTACAGACGCGACGCTGGCCCGGCAACGTCCGCGAGCTACGCAACGTGCTCGAGCGCGCCGCCGTGCTCGGAGACCTCGAAGATCCCCACGAGCCCCCGTCGGCCCCAACCTCCCAGGCGCCTCGGGTGAGCGCGGCCATCGACCCGCAGATCCCCTTCAAGACCAGCAAGGCTCTGCTCGTCGCCGACTTCGAGCGGGCCTACGTCGAGCAGCTCATGGCCCGCCACGCGGGCAACATCACTCGGGCCGCACGCGCCGCGGAGATCGACCGGGCGTACTTGCTTCGGCTGCTCGACAAGTTCGACATGCGGCCGACCAAACGCGGGCCCAAGCGCTGATCCGCGGCTGAGGGGGCCCGGAGCGTTCGACGCGGGCTATGCTGCGGGCAGATGAAGGACCCTGCGCCCCAGCCGATCCATCGCAAGGACTATCAGCCCCCCGCGTTTCTCATCGACACGGTGGAGCTGCATTTCGACCTGCTGGAGTCGCATACGAGCGTTCGCTCGACGCTCGGAGTGCGGCGAAACGGCGAGCATGCGCGGCCGCTGGTGCTCGACGGCGAGCGCCTCGAGATCCGCTCGGTCGAGGTCGACGGGTCCCGGCATGAGGACTACACCGTCGACGAAGAACACCTGACGCTCCGTGAGGTGCCCGACGCCTTCACCCTGACCACCGAGGTCCACATCAAGCCTCACTCGAACACCGAGCTCAGCGGGCTCTACAAGTCGAGCGGCAACTACTGCACGCAGTGCGAAGCCGAGGGGTTTCGGAGGATCACGTACTTCCTCGATCGCCCCGACGTGATGGCGAAGTACCGCACCACCGTCGTCGCGGACAAGGCGAAGTACCCCGTGCTGCTGTCCAACGGCAACGCGGTCGAGCGCGCCGACCTCGATGGGGGACGACACAGCGTCACCTGGGAGGACCCCTTCCCCAAGCCCAGCTACTTGTTCGCGCTGGTCGCTGCGGACCTCGCCTGCAAACGAGGCACGTTCACCACGCGCAGCGGCCGAGAGGTCGCGCTCGAGATCTGGGTCGAGCACCCCAACATCGACGCCTGCGACCACGCGCTCGCGTCGCTGCAGAAGTCGATGAAGTGGGACGAGGAGGTCTACGGCCTCGAGTACGACCTCGACATCTACATGATCGTGGCCGTGTCCGACTTCAACATGGGCGCCATGGAGAACAAGGGCCTCAACGTGTTCAACGCGAAGTACGTCCTGGCCCGGCCCGACACCGCGACCGACGACGACTACGAGGACGTCGAGGGGGTCATCGCGCACGAGTACTTCCACAACTGGACCGGCAACCGCGTCACGTGTCGCGACTGGTTCCAGCTCACGCTCAAGGAGGGACTGACCGTCTTCCGCGACGAGCAGTTCACAGCGGACATGACCTCGCCCGCGGTCAAGCGCATTCGCGACGTCCGAGTGCTGCGCACCGCCCAATTCGCACAGGATGCGTCCCCGACCGCGCACCCGATCCGCCCCGACTCGTACATCGAGATGAACAACTTCTACACGGTCACCGTGTACAACAAGGGCGCCGAAGTCATCCGAATGATGCACACGCTGCTCGGCCCCGACGCGTTCCGCAAGGGGATGGACCTCTACTTCGAACGCCACGACGGCCAGGCCGTCACCTGTGACGACTTCCGGGCGGCGATGGCCGACGCTGGCGGCGTCGACCTGGATCAGTTTGGCCTGTGGTACAGCCAAAGCGGCACACCCCGGCTGCGCGTCTACGGCGAGCACGACCCCGTGGCGCAGACCTACAGCCTCACCCTCGAGCAGCTGCCCCCCGCGGCGGGGGGCCCGGCCGTCTACGCGCCGATGCACATGCCCATCGCGACCGGGCTCTTGGGCAGCGACGGGTCGGACCTCCCCCTGCGCCCCAGCGACCCCTCGGTGAGCGTGCGGGGCACGACAGCGATCTTGGAGCTGCGGGCTCAGAAGCAGACCTTCACCTTCGAAGGCGTCCCCCAGACGCCGCTGCCTTCGGTGCTGCGAGGCTTCTCGGCGCCCGTGAAGCTCGAGCAGATGCGCTCGCCCGAGGACCTCGCGCTGTCCATGGCGCGCGACGCCGACCCCTTCAACCGCTGGGACGCGGGGCAGACGTTCGCCTCCGACCTCTTGCTCTCCCTCGCCCAAGCGCACGCGTCGGGCTCCGCCCTCGAAGTCGACCCCAAGTTCGTCCAGGCCTTTGGCGCCGTGCTCGACGACGGCGAACAGGACCCCGCCCTCGCAGCGTTCTCGCTCACGCTGCCCGACGAGCGCGTCGTGGGGCAGCGCCAGGACGTCGTCGACGTGGATGGCCTGCACGCAGCGCGCACCGCCTTGCGAGGCGCGCTCGCTTCGGCGCACGCGCCTCGCTTGTGGGCGATCTATCGGGACCTCCGCGAGAAGACCACGCCGTACGTGAACAACCGCCAAGCCAACGGCTGGCGCCGCCTCAAGAACGTCGCGCTGGGCTACCTCATTGCGACCGGCGAAGACGCTGCCATCGACGCGGCGCGCTCTCAGTTTCACGACGCCGACAACATGACCGACGCGCAGTCCGCCCTGTCTCTGCTCGTCGACCAGGACCACCCTGCCCGGGACGAGGCCCTCGTCGCGTTCTACGACCGGTGGAAGACGCAGCCGTTGGTCATCGACAAGTGGTTCGCCGTGCAGGCGATCAGCGAGCGCCCCGACACGCTCGACCGAGTCCGGGCGCTGTGCGACCACCCCGACATGAAGCTCACCAACCCCAACCGGGTCCGAAGCCTCCTGGGGACCTTCTCCGTCCGCAACCAGGTTCGCTTCCATGCCGCCGATGGTCGCGGCTACACGCTCCTCGCCGACACGATCGTCGAGCTCGACAGCCTCAACCCGCAGGTCGCGGCCCGCCTCACCGGAGCGTTCATGTCGTGGCGGCGGTTCGATGAGGGGCGCAGAGCGATGATGCAGGACGCCCTCCGACGCATTCGCGAGACCGAAGGCCTCAGTCGCGACGTCTTCGAGCTCACCTCCAAAGCCCTCGGATAGGCTGCCCGCTCACCTTGCGCTGGCTACGCAGCGGGGTCTGACAGCCACGTCACACCCCGCGCAGTTCGGCTTCACCCGCCCGCAGAGCCAGTCTGCGGCCACGCTTGCGGCGAACTTCGACCGGCTTCATCTTGATCCTCGTCGCCTCGCGACGCCTTGGCTTGATGATGTCCCGCTCGATGCTTCCCCCCACCCTGCTGCGGACCTGGCTCGGCGTCGCCGTGCTCTTCGCACCGCTGAGCGGCTGCGAGGACGAGCCGCCGAGCCAGTCGATGGACACCGGTGACGTCGACGATGACGATGACACCGAGTCCTCCGACGAATCCGGCGAAGAGGTCGTCGGGTTCCTCGAGGTGGGTTTTGGAGAGACGGACTTCACTCCCATCGAAGACGGCGGTGAGCTTCGCGTCGTCTGGGGCGCCCAAGGCTCGGCGATGTTCCCCATGCCGATCCGTGCAGGCGGCATCACCGTGCCCGACGACCCGGCCGACTACACCGACGAGCGCGCGCCGATCCTCGACGTCACGCTCGACATCGAGGGCGAAGAGCCAGGCTTCTGCGGGCATTTCAAGTGCGTCGCGAACTACCCGATGTCATTCGAGCTGCTCGACGACGGCACCCTGCAGTTCATGTATGTCCGCGTGATCATGCCCGACGGCGTCGACGTCGCCACGCTCGACGGCAAGACCGCCACGCTGCGCGTCGAGCTCGAGCCTTTCGACTCGGGTACGCTCGCCCAGGAGTTCGAGCTCACCGTCGTCTCCGAGCCACCGCCAATCTAGGGGCGATGCAAGGCCCGTTCAGGCGAGGCTTGCTGCGAGGGCGTCGCCGTAGCGGTCTCGCTCCCACGTGGGGAGGGCCTCGATGCCGCCGTCGGCGACGGCCATGAGGGAGGCTCGGTCGAGGACGATCTCGGGGTCGACGCCCAGGCGCGATGCCTCGGCCTTGCGCCACGCCTTGAGCTTGTCGATGCGCTCGACGCGAGCCTTGTCGACCGGTGGGCGCTTGGGCTGTGGGCACGGCGTCGCTGCGGCGTCGGCGATGAGCGCCAGCAGCTCGGGCCCGTCGCGGCGCGCCACGGGCTTGGGCATGCCCTTGAGCACGGCCAAGCCTCCGCGCGAGCCCGGCCGAGACCGGGCGACGCTGATCATCGCCAGCTCGGGGAGCACGCGGAACGGCGGCCGATCGAGTGCGGCGGCCTTCTTCTCCCGCCAGGCGTACAGCGCCTTGAGCACCGCGCGCCCCGGCTCGTCGAGGTCGCGCGCGCCCTTCATCTTCCAGTAGCCGTCGGGGTCGAAGGGGCGCTCGCGCGGGACGACCGCGGTCTGGCGAACGCAGGCCCTGTCGAAGAGCTCCCTGTGCGGCCCAGCATCGAGCGCTTCGGACTGGATGTCACACAGCGCGAGCAGATAGTGGGTGTCGAAGCGCGCATAGTCGAAGGCGGCGTCCGAGAGCGGGCGCTGCCCCCAGTCGTAGCGCTGGAACGCTTTGTTGGCCTTGAACCCGAAGTGCTCGTCGAGCAGCGAGGCAAGCCCGCACTTGGGCCACCCCAGCACACGCGCGGCGAGCATCGTGTCGAACAAGTTGGAGATTCCCACGTTCTGGCGACGCTTGAAGATCAGCACGTCGTAGTCGGCGCCGTGCATGACCTTTTGAACCGACGCGTCCTCGAGCACCCTGCCCAGCGGGGCCAGGTCGACGGCGAGCGGGTCGACGAGGAGATCGACCTCGGGGGTGCTCACCTGGACGAGGCAGATCTGCTCGTGGTAGGCGAACATCGAGTTGGCCTCGGTGTCGACCGCGATGCGGGGCTGGTCCGCAAGCCGCTCGCACCACGTCAGCAGCGCGTCGTCGGTGTCGACCCAGATCGCCTCCACCCGCTCAGTGTACAGCACGGTAGGGGGAGGTTGGATTGCGACCCGCCACCTCGCGCTCGAGATGCACGCCGAGCAAGCGGCAGCCACGAGCGTCGCCCAGCGCACAGCCACGCTCCAGCAGCGCTCCGATGTCGTCATCGGCTGCGGGGAGCCCCTGAGCCAACGCCGTGCAGCCCCGGGCCACATCCTCATCGCACGCGCGACGCAGCTGTGCCTCGACCTCGCCAAGGGTCCCCTCGGTTGCCAGCCGCGCGACGCCAAGACGCACACACGCCTGCAGATCTTCTTCGTCGCACGCCCGGTCGTACAGCGCGAGCGCGCGGTCGTGGTCCACGGGCACACCCAGCCCGTGCTCGAACAACACCCCCCAGTTGCCGCACGCCTCGGGCTGGCCGGCCTCGCACGCGAGTGCGTAGCGCTGGTGGGCGCGCGCAAACTCCCCTGACTCGTGGTCGGCGGCGGCAGCCTCCGCGCAGGCGGACCAACGCTCGAGCGCACAGGGGTGATCGCGCTCGGCGAGCGCCCGCATCGCTGCGAGCTCTGCCTCGCGAGCCTCCGCACGCGCGCGCTCCTGCTCGAGCTCCTCCGCCGCCTCCTCGATGGCAGCGTCCAACGCCGCCATCGAGGACCTCAGCTGCCGCGCATCGGCGTGGGCCGCCTTGGCCTCAGCCCTCGCCTCCTCCGCGGCCGCCCACGCCTCCTCGAGCAGCCGCGATCGCTCGGCCTGTTCTTGCCGCCGGCACTCTTCGATGATCGCGTCCGTGTCCGCCTCGGGGAGGGACGCCAGCTCCCGCTCCTCGGTGTCCCTGTGCTCTCGCTCGAGCCTCGCACTGCCGGCACGGGGCACTGCCCCACCCACCGCGATCGCATCGCCCCGCTCCCTCTGCACCCGGGTGGTGCGGAACGCCTCGACGCATTGCCGGAAGACAATCGTCGGTTTGGGCACGCACTGCCCATCAACCCGTGCCATCCCGATGTCGCACCGAGGCGGCATCATCGCCCAGCCGCATCCCGCCCCCAACAGCCCCATCATCGCGATTCCATAAACCAATCGAACCATGGTGGCAGTATCGAAACATTGGCCAGCGCTTGAAAGGGGCCGCGACACTGCCGAGACACGTCGCCGCAGGATGGATCCGATCGGGTGTGTGCTGCGACGCAAGCAGACAGCGCCGCCCGGCTCGGGCATGATCTGGATGTCGTGCCACCGGGCAAGTCAGGGACGCTGGACGATTCCGGCCTGATCGCGCAGGAGGAGGCCTGGGCTCCCGCGGCGCGCCCCGCCGTCGCCCAGCGCGGGGAAACCTTCGGCCGATACGTCGTTCTGCGCGAGATCGGTTCGGGCGGCATGGGGGTCGTGTACGCGGCCTATGATCCCGAGCTGGACCGCCGTGTCGCGCTGAAGGTGCTCGCTCGAGCCGCCAGCGAAGGCACGGGCCCTGCGAGGTTACTGCGCGAAGCGCAGACGATGGCCAGCATCTCGCACCCCAACGTGATCACCGTGCACGACGTCGGCGAGGTCGAGGGACGGCTGTTCATCGCGATGGAGCTCGTGGACGGCGTCGACCTCAAGCAATGGCTGACGCAGGGGGACCACGTCTGGAGCGACGTGCTCGAGTTCCTGGTACAGGCGGGTCGAGGTCTCGCCGCCGCACACGTCCAAGGGCTCATCCACCGGGACTTCAAGCCCGCCAACGTGCTGGTCGGCAACGATGGCCTGGTTCGGGTGCTCGACTTCGGCCTCGCGCGACGGTTCGGAAGCACGGGCGAGGAGGCGCACGACAGTGACACCGCCGACCACGATGACTCCTCCTCGGCGAACTCGCACACCGAGCAGCTCACCCGTACGGGTGCGGTCGCCGGGACGCCCGCCTACATGAGCCCCGAGCAGCACGCTCGCGCCGAGCTCGACGCCAAGAGCGACCAGTTCAGCTTCTGCATCACCGCCTTCGAGGCGCTGCTGGGCGTGCGCCCCTTCGAGGGCAAGGGCCGCATGTCGCTGATGCTGGCTACGACCCAAGGCCAGCGACGCCCCGTGCCCAAGTCCACTCCGGTGCCCGGCTGGGTGACGGATGCGATCCTTCGCGGCCTCGAACCCAAGCCTGGTGACCGATGGCCCGACATGGACGCGCTTCTCGAGCAGCTCCAGCGCCCGCCCACGTCCCGCCGGGCGATCGCCGCGGGTGGTCTGGCGGTCGCGGCCCTCGGCGGCATCGTCGCGGTGAGTCTCGGCGACGGCTCCGAGTCCCCATGCGCGGGCATCGATGATGCCCAGGCGTTGTTTGGCGACGACGAACGGCAGGCGATCCGGGCGGCGTTCGAAGCGAGCCACGTCCCCTACGCGGACCGTTCGCTCGCGCTCGCAGTCGAGTCCCTGGACCGCTACGCCGCCGACTGGGCCGAGACTCGACGCGAGGTGTGCGAGGCCACGCGCGTTCGTCATGATCGCTCCGAGACCGCACACGATCTCGCGAGCGCCTGCCTCGACCGCCATCGCCGTGACTTCGAAGCCACCGCCACGGTGCTCGCCGAAGCCGACGCTGCGACCGTCGAGCAGTCGGCGAGCCTGGTTCGCAAGCTCCCGCAGCTGCAGGCGTGTACCAACGTGGAGTCGCTGGTGTCCGCCTATCCCGCCCCAAGACCCGAGCAACGCGAGGCGGTCGAGCACGCCGAGACGTTGCTCTCACGGGGCCGCGCGCTCCTTCGTGCCCGCCGCGACGACCACGCCCTCGCCGCGCTTCGAGACGCGAACGAGGCCGCGGACGCCTCCGGGTATCCGCCCACGATCGCCGCCGCAGCCTTCGAGCTCGCGCTGGCGCTCAACTACAACTCCAAGCGCGAGGAGGCGCTCTCGACCTTCCATCGGGCGGCCCAGCTCGCAACTCGGGTCGGCGACGCGGAGCTCCTCGCTCACGTGTGGACCGAGATGGCCGTACACATCGCGCTGGCGGATTCGGGCCACGAGGAGGCGTTTCGGTGGTTCGACTACGCCGAAGCGGCGCTTCCGGAGGCCTCGAACAACCGTTGGCTCGAGATCCGGCTGCGAGAGGCGCGAGGCACGGTGCTCGCCGAGCTCGGGCGACTCGACGAGGCGCTCGCCGAGCTCGCGCGCCTCGACGAGCGTCGAGAGCCCGGCGCGCCGCGAACCTACGAAGAGGAGCTGCTGCTCGGCAACATCTACACCTGGAAGGCCGACTACGACGCGGCCTCGAGAGCCTTCGAGGCCGCCGGCGCGCAGCTACGCGAGAGCCACGGCGAGGACCACCCGTTCTACGCCACCGTGCACAACGGGCGCGGCGTGGTGGCGTACTCCACGGGGGACCTCGCCACGGCCGAGGCGTCGTTCCGCGCGGCGTACGACATCCTCTCGGCCGTGCTGCCCGAGACCAGCCAAGAGCTGCTGTTCTCCCTGGGCAACACGGCGGAGATTCAACGGCTCCGGGGCAACTACGAAGAGGCCTACGCCTCGATGCTCGCCGTCGAGCGCATCGTCGAGGCGTCGTTTCCACCCGTGCATCGCGAGGCAGGAACGACGCACAACAACATTGCGACGTGCCTGCTCGAGTGGGGTAAGACCGAAGAATCCCTGCCCCGGTTCGACGCGGCGATCGAGGTGCGCAGGAAGGTCCACGGCGACCAGCACGCCTACGTCGCCAACAGCCTCACGGGCAAGGGGCGGGCCCTTCTCGCGCAGGGCCGCGCCCACGATGCGTTGCCCTTGCTCGAAGAGGCCCACGCGATCCGCAACGAGACCGAGGCGCCGCCGCGCAAGCGGGCGCAAACCGAGTTCGCGCTCGCTCGGGCCCTCGTCTCCACCGAGGGCGACCCGGAGCGGGCGCGAGCCCTGGCCCGCGACGCGCTGCGCGGCCTCGAGGGCACCGACGACCCGACGGTCGAGCAACGGATCACCGCGATCGAGGCGTGGCTCGACGCCAACGGCGACGCCGCCCCCAAAGACCCATCCCCACCATGAAGACGGCCCACACCACGCCCGAGGCGCCGCTCTTGCGAGCGCGGCAATTGCAGCCCTCCTCGCCGCCCCCGGCCTGAAGACCTTGCGCGTCGTTCCAGTCGGCACGCGCCGCGACGATGTCCGCGGAGAGGTCGAGCAGCATCATCGGCGGGCCCTGCTCGGGCACGTCCTCGAGGCGAAGGGCCGCCGGCTGATCGGGATCTACGCTCCCGCTCAACGCCAAACGACTGCCATCTTCGAACTCGACGTAGTTCGGACCTTCACAGGGGAACACCAAGTCGACCGTGTGCACGTTGGAGACAACGGGCAGATCGGGGTTGACGTGAAAGATCGGGTCGAGGGTCATCTCCTGCGGCGAGAGGGTGGTGTACAGCCGGGTGAGGTAGTCGTGGGACTCGAGCAGCTCGAGCGCATGCTGCCCTGGGGCGATGATGCGCGCGTGCAGCTCGTCGGCGAACGCCGAGGGATCCCAGGACTCGAGGTCCGCGTCCTCGTAGCAGCTGACGCAGCCGTAGTAGGCCTCGAAGGTCACCCCGACGGGTCGCGGCAAGAAGCGACCCAGCAGCCCCTCGATCAGCGGGTGCGCAGGCATGCAGCTGTTGCCCTCGCACGCCAGCAGACCCTGCAGGTCCAGCTCGGCGATCGCCTCGTCGGGGTCGGCCTCGCGGAAGATCTGCGACTGCCAGCGCGAGTCGAACAGCCCGTCGCTCTCGACGACGCCCGAGTTGCCCGCGTACTCGGTGACGAAGCCGTGGCCCTGCTCGTCCCAGTCGACGGCGCGCGTGACCACGGACTCGTAGTTGCTCCCCAGCGTGTTCCAGTCGATCGCCGCGAGGTTGATCTCGACGCTGCGGTAGTTGGTGGGCGCGACCCTGGCTTCGCCCAAGAAGAACGCTCGCACGCCCATGTCGTCGGTGGCCGCGATCCGGGTGAGACGGATCGGCACGCACGGCTCGTCGCCCTCGTAGCGGATCACGACGGGGTGAATCTCGTCGACGCCGGTGCCCCCGCGGAGCTTGAACGCGACGAAGAGAAACCCCTTGTCCAAGTACGCCTGCAGCTCGGCGGGCGCCTCGTCGTCTTGGGCGTAGCCGTTCTCGTCGAGCCACGCGACGACGCCGTCGACCGTTCCGCCCTCGAGCACGGAGTACTCGAACGCACCCGCGACGCCCGAAGCGACGACCTCGGGGTCGAAGTCGGGCTCACCGCCGAACCCGTCCGTGTCGCCCGAAAGTGAGCCGTCCGCGGATGCGACCGAATCCGCATCGCACCCCAGCGCCATGTCGTTGTCGTCGGGGCCGCAGCTCTCGAAGACGGGGTTGGTGACGAACGTCGGGACCGTCGCGTCGAGCATGTTCTGGAACAAGGCGGCGGACCCGGCTTCGATCTCGGGCAAAGCCATGACCGGCACGATCCACGCGAACTGGTCCGGGTCGCCCTGGTATTGGATCTGCACGTGCGCCTCGACCGTCCGCCCGTCCATCACGAACAGGATGTTCTCGCCGCTCTGATCGACCGGCATCGACGAGGGGCCGGCGTCGCAGAACGTACCGCCGCAGGCCGACGCTTCGGTGGGGGTGACCGCCGCTGCGACACCTACAGCGACGGACAGGGCAGAGAACAGAGTCCAAGCACGCATACGCCGGTAGTGCGGCTCGACCCCACAACGATCACGCGCCGAGCCATCCGGCGAGAAGAAATCCGACGAATGTGCCCAGCGCGGTCCCCACCGAACCGACGAGCACGGCCGGTAAGACGAGGTCCGCCCGCCCGAGGCTGCGCGCAAGCGCGAGGGCCGTGGTTCCGCCACCCACATTGGCCTGTGAGGCGACGGCGGCCAGGACGGGGTCCATGCGCAGCAGCTTGGCCGCGCCAAAGCTCACCAGCCCGTTCATGCCGACCGCGGCGACCGCGAGGATTGCGAGGCGTCCACCCAGCGCGCCGAGCGACCCAAGCGCGGCGACGTCACACAGGGCGCCGATCGTCGCCAGGAACACGTAGACGGCAAACATGCCCACCGACCGTGCGCCGCTGAGGTTGGCCACGACCCGGAACTGCGCGAGCACCAGCGCGAGCGATGTCAGGATGAGCATGCTCGGCAGCCCGGTCGGCCCAGCGAGCAGCCCACTGACCCACGCGCACCCAAGCCCCAACGCCAGCAGCACCGCGAGGTCGCGCGGGGCGATGGCCTCTCGGTCCGGGTCCTCGGCGCTCGCATCATCGCCGAGTGATTCGCCCACCGTTCCGCCGAGCCAGCGCGGCAGGGCGATCGTCGCGGCCATCCACACCGCCGTGATGCCAGAGTCGACCGCCATCGCGCCGGCGTAGAGCGGCCCGGTCTGCACGATGTCGTAGTGCAGCGCGATCGCGTTGAAGTTTGCGCTGCCGCCGATGTAGGTGGCGGCGAACATGCCGGCCATCGCGGGGGTCTGCTCACCGAAAGGAGCGTCCGAGAGCAGCGCCAGCGCCAGCGCGACGCCGAGCGCAGTGCCCAGCGCTCCGAGCAGGAACAGCACCAAGAGCTTGGGGCCCGCCTCGAGGACCGCACGCAGGTTGACGCCCAAGAGCAGCCAGAAGATCGACAGCGGCGCCACGTAGCCGAAGACACCATCGTACACGGGGCTCCCGCTCGTGGGGATGACGCCCAGGTTCGACACCACCGCGGTGACCACGATGACGAGCAGCGCCACGCCTGCGTGACGAAGGAGCGTGTGGTCGACGAGCCACTGCGAGGCGAGGACGCAGGCCGCGAGGATGGCGGCCACGAAGACGGGGTCGGTCATTTCACTTCCACACGATGAGGCCCGCGCCGATGCTCATCAGCACCACCGCCGCCACCTTGTACCGCGTAATGGGCTCGCCGAACGCGAGGCGTCCAACGACCACGGACATCGTCACGCCGATCGCCCGCTTGCCCGCCTCGACCAGCGCCGCGAACAGATGCTGCACCGCGATGAGCTGTGTACCCAAGCCCGCGGCGCCGAGCGTGATCGAGAACAGCCACGGCTTCCAAGCCTTCTTGATCCCCGCGAGATCGCCAAGCCGTCCGCGGATCGCCAAGAGCGCCAGGCCGAACCCGCCGAGACCGGCGTTGAGCACGGCGCCGTGGATTCCGTAGCCGGCGTGCTCGGTGGCGAGCTTGTCCACCACGATCGTCAGCGACCAGCACAGCGCGGTCACCAGCATCGGCAGGCTGCCGCGCTCGCGGAACAGCGCCCGCACGAACGCCAGCGGGCCGCCCCCCTCGGCCGACCCCGCGTTGAGCGTGAGCGCACCGACGACGACCACGCCAATGCCCGCGATCTGCTGCGCGCCGGGGAGCTCGCCGAGCAGCGGGTTGGCAGCGATCGTCGTGAAGACGGGCACGAAGGCCAGCAACGGGACCGTCAGGCTCAACGCAGAGACGGTCACCGCGCGAAAGAACGCCAGGTTCGCGACGATGTTGAGCACCAGCGAAGCGACCGCGGGCGCGACGTAGTCGGCCGAGGTGATCGTGTCGCCGGCCGACACCGCCCAGGCCAGAAAAAGCGGCAGCTGCCCGAGCGTGAGCAGCACGAGCAGCGCCACCGGGGACAGCGAGCGGACCAGGATCTTTCGCGAAGCATCGAGGCCGGCCCAGCACAGCGCGGAGCCCACCGTCAGGCCGATGCCCAGTGACGGGTCTGCACTCACGGCGTCAACACTACGTTGTCGATGAGCCGAACGCCGCCGAAGTGCACGGCGAACGCGACGAGCGTGGGGCGGGCGACCTCGTCCACGGGCTGCAGAGACGCGGCGTCGACCACCTGCACGTAGTCGATGCGACCGGGCGCCAGCGCTTCGGGTGCACCTGCGACCAGCTCGCCGGCGGCGCGCGTGCCTCGAGCGAAGCGTCGCTCCACCTCACCACGAAAGCGAGGCAGGTTGAGCGCGCTCGTGCGGGCCTGCGGGTCGAGGTTGGCGTTGCGTGAGGACATCGCCAGCCCATCGGGCTCCCGCATGATCGGCATCGAGGCGATCTCACCGCCGAGGAAGAGGTCAGCGTGCATGCGCCGCAGGATCGCGAGCTGCTGGTAGTCCTTCTCCCCGAACACGGCGACGTCGGGACGCACCAGCATCCACAGCTTGGTGACCACGGTGCACACGCCGCGAAAGTGACCCGGCCGCGCAGCGCCGCACAAGGTCGCCGACAAGCCCTCCACGTCCACCCACGTCTGGCGCGAGGGATACATCGCTCCCGGGTCCGACGGCGTGAAGACCACGTCGACCCCGGCCGACTCGGCCAGCGCGAGGTCACGAGCCTCGTCACGAGGGTATGCGTCGAGGTCCTCGCCCGGCCCGAACTGCGTGGGATTGACGAAGATCGAGAGCACGAGCGAGCCTTGGGCACGCGGAACGCGGCGCCGGCCTTCGTGCAGAAGGCTCAGGTGTCCCTCGTGCAAGAAGCCCATCGTGGGCACGAAAGCTACGCGCTGTGCGGCAGGGAGCGTGTCCCTCCACGCCCGCAGCTCGGGTACGTCGCGGATGATCTGCATGGCGTCTCGTCCTCAGCGAAGCTCGTCGGCATGGCGCTGCGCGAGCACGCGGTCGGCCTCGGCAGGCTCGGGGCGCTGAAGATATGCATCCCACAGCCGCGTGGCATTGGCGTCCTCGCCGTTGGCCTGGTGCTCGATCGCCCGAAGGAAGATGCGCTCGTGCGCGGGCAGCATCGACTCTACGACGGGTCGGTTGCCGAACGCCCCGGGCTCGCGTCGGAGCTGACGAAAGACCGCCCGCGCCGACTCCGAATCTCCCGCTCGGTCGAGCACGAACGCCCAGACGTACCGCGAGATGGAGCGTTCGTCGGCCTCGACTGGCGCATCGTCGAGGGAGAGCCGCGCGAGCCGCACGGCGTCCTCGAGCTCCCCTTCGTACAGCGCCGCGACTGCGCCCATGCGCTCGATCCGATAGCGCTCCGCATCGCCGGCTTCGAGCGCGCGGGCCAGATCGGCTCGCACCGCGCTCGCGTTGCCGAGCACCGAGTTGGCGTATGCACGGAAGTAGAACGCCTCGTAGGGCGCACGCTCACCTCGCAGGTGGGCCTCGTCGATGGCCGCATCGAGCAGCTCGACCGCCCGCGTCGCCCCCTCGTCGAGCCGCTCGATCGTCGCGTCGAGCGTCCCGTCGGCCTCGGGCATCCACCCGACAGGGACACCGCCGAGCACCTCTTCTTGCGCCGCGAGCACGAGCACGTCGGGCTCGCGTGGGCATTGACGGGCCCGGGCTCGCCAGACCCGCTCGAACTTGCCTCGCCCCTGCGCGCCCAAACGGATCGCCAGCGCCTGGCGCCCCGCCGCGTCGCAGGTGCGCCACGGCCTCGCGCCTGCGCGGGCCCACGCGGTGGGCGGGGGCGCGGTCGCCGGCGTCCAGCTGTCATCCTGGGGTGGACCGGCGAACAGGGCCGCGAGGGCAAAAGAGAGCGCACCGTGCATTCGGGGGCAGGATAGCAGGCCCAGATTCGCCGAAAACTTGACCTGAGCGCTCGGTTGGAAACACTCGGCATGATGGACCTCGCGCCCGCAGCCCGCAGCACCCTGCGTTTCCTCGCCGCGGCGGCGCGTCTCGCCCTCGCGGGCCTGCAGCGCCTCATCCGCGCGACGTGGACCCACCGCCGGGTCGTCTGCGCCGTGATGCTCCGCGTTGCGTGGTGGGCGTCACTGTGGCTGGCGATCGAGACCGCGAGCGCGCTGGTCGACGTTCGCGCCCCCCTCGACATCGACGGCATGCTGTTGCGCTTCGGGGTGGGGCTGGGCCTGTGCTGGGCTGTCGTCGTATTCGCCTCCGCCACGCGACTGCGCCGCGCAGGACTGCTGCTGGGGACCGTGCACGGGGCCGGGGGTCTGCTGCTGTGGACGGCCAGCGGCGGCGCCCTGTGACGTGCGGCCTTGGACGACGCCCGGGGATTGGGGCAAGCTCTGCGCATGGGGCGGGCCGCCATCTTCGGACTCGTGGTCCTGCTGGGCTGCGCACCGGGCGGTGAGTCCGGCGCCGACGACTCCTCTGACGAGCCTCCGAGCGAGGCGTTGGACGTGCCCGAGTTCCTCGAGCCCGCCGGCGGCGAGGTGATGATCGGCATCGACCGCACCGACGACCTCGCCTTCAGCGTGCGCGGCGTTCGCCCGGGGCTGACGGGCGTGGTCATCGACGAGCGGAGCGTCGGCATCGCTTCGGACGCGTCGAGTCCTGCCCGCCTGAGCGCCGACGCGCTGACGGTGCGGCTCGACGGTGCGATGGTCGTCGGGGAGCACACGATCATGCTGCAGACCCAGGCTTCCGACGCGCTCATCGATAGCGAGGTCGTGACGGTATTCGTGGGTCCCTCGACCGTCGCCGGCCTCACCGCGACGATGAGCGACGCCGTCGCGTTCGAGGCCGACGTCATCGATGCGCACGGGCACGGCGGGGACGGCGTGCTGTGGGGTGTCGACCTCGCCTCCGAGCCGGCGTTGATGACCCTCGCCCCGAGCGAAGGCGACGGGTGGTCCCTCGCCGACCGGGTCACGCTCGAGCTTCCCGAGCTCGACCGGACCGGGACGCCACGCTTCGCCCTCAGCGCGGGCCTTCGCGACGTCGACGACGAACGCCGGGTTCGCATCGTCTGGCGCAGTGGCGCCGAGGGACGCGTCCTGCTCGGCTCCGACCTGCTCTGGCCCCCTCCCTCGATCCAGGTGCAGACGGTCGTCGACCTCACCGCCGAAGCCGAGTTCGACGGGTTCGAGTACTCGCGTCTGGGTCGACCGCTCGTCCTGGGCGATCTGGTGGTCACCGAGGCGCTGCTGACCCAAGACGTCGAGCGTCCTGCCCCCGGCGACCACACCCTGCTCGCCAGCGTCATCGATCCCGCCGACGCCCGGTTTGGCCCGGCACGCCCGAGCGCCGCCGGTGCCGGACG
Organism: bacterium; assembly: GCA_024742475.1. GTDB lineage: Bacteria > Myxococcota_A > Polyangia > Nannocystales > Nannocystaceae > CAJXVA01. The sequence goes on from JANSYI010000016.1 coordinate 135,016, forward strand.
CGACGTCGACCGCATCGCTCCGGCGCGAGACCTCTCCACGCACCTGCGCGGCGGCACGCCGGGTTTCGCAGCGCGCACGGCGGGCGTCCGCGCGGTGTCCTACGACGTAGAGGCCAGCACGTGGGGCGTGTCCGAGCGGCCCTCGGGCGCCAACGATCGCTTCAGCGCCCTGCGCGACATGGAGGGGCGGCCGGAGACCGTACTCGGCTCGCTCCGGGCACGCCACGTGTTCGCGCCGCTGCAGGACGACAGCCCCCGGGTGTTCTTCCGCGAGTTCGACGACCGGCCACGCGGCGGATCCGCCGACATCGCGCCCGGCGCCAACGCGTTGTCCGTGCTCGACGAGGTCTCCGCCCCGGTGACCAGCACGGTCATCGCGGGGCTGCCCGTGTTCCTCGTCCCGCAGGGCGTCGACACCCCGGTCGCGGCGCTGCTGAGCACGGGCGCGGCCACCCGCGTCTTCCTGCTCGAGGGGCTCGCGTGCGACGAGGTCGCGGTGCCGGTCACCCCCGACGCGGCCGAGTCGGGCATGATCTCGCTCGCCTGCCGCCGAGGTCGCGACGTTCATCGCGGGACGCTCCGCGTCGACGAGGAATCATGAAGAAGACGATCGCGGCGCTCGGTGTCGTGCTGCTCGCGCTCGGGGGCGTGGGCGCGTGGTGGTTCACCCGCACCGAGCCGATCCCCGAGGTCCTCGAGACCGTCGAGGCCGACCCCGCGACGGTCTCGATCCCCGGCCTTCGGGGCCAGCCCCCCCTCGAGCTGGCGTCGCTGCATGGCAAGACGGTCATCGTCGTGGTCACCGGCACGTGGTCCGCGAAGTCGGACGAAGGCGAGGCGACCAACCGCGCCCTGTCCCGCTGGGTCCTGCCCGAGGACACCGTCGGCTACGTCGTCGCGGACGCGGGTGGCATGGGGGTCTTCTCAGACCGCATCGAAACGACGATGGCCAGCTACGCCAGCGAGGTTCGATTCCCGCTGTACGTCGACTACGAAGGCGTGTTCATCGAGACGTTCAAACTGCCCAAGGGGCATCACGGCCTGGTCGTGCTCGGCCCCGACGGACAGATCGTCGCGCGACACAGCGGGGGGCTCGTCGGCGACGAGCTCGACGCGTTGCGAGAGACGATCGGCGCGCGCGAGCCCGAGGCCGGCCCGGCGATGCCCGAGGCGGCCCGGGCCGGGGCGCTCGACCCCGAGACGTGCGCACAGACCACGTGCGCGTTCGTCTTCGTCGGCCCCGGCAAGGTCACCCGCGCCGACATCCCGGGCATCCGTCCCGGCGGGTTCGAGGGCGACGACGATGCTCGGCTGGCGAAGATGCTCGACCCCGCGGTTCGCAGCGTGACGCTGGCCCGAAAGATGAAGCTGTCCGCGACCAAGGGCGCGCTGGTGGGCGACGTCGACGAAGCGATCAGCAGTGAAGGCTGGGAGAGGATCCCGTGGGCCGAAGGTGCCGACGCCCGCGCGGCGCTCGGGGTCGGAGAAGACGTCCCTGCGATCGTCGTGTTCGACCACGGGCGCGAGGTGCTCCGCGTCGAAGGCCTGGTCCGACTCCACCACTGGGGTCGTCTCGCAGACCTCTTGGGCGTCGAGGGTTTCAACGACCGCAGGCCCCCGCGTGGCTGAGCGGACGCCTCACTCCCGCGGCAAGAAGAGCGAAAACACGAAGTCGTCGGCCGCGCCGTGACAGCCGATGCAGTCGTCGGGCCGGGCGCCCGTGAGCGGTCGGTCCTCGCCGTCGACCTGGGCCCACGACCAGCCGCCGTCGTTGCGCCGCATCACGTTGACCAAGTACGGATCCGAGTCGTCCTCGGTCGCGTAGCTCTCGCACACTGCCGTGGCGCCGGTGGGCCACGTCTCGATGAGCGCGTCGCCAAAGAACGCGGCGAGCAGGTCGGGGTGTAGATAAACCTCGACGTATGCCCCGTGCGGCCCCGCCGCGAGCCGCCTGCGTGGGAGGTCGGCGGAGGTGGGGGGAGCCTCCCACGCTTCGTACCCGTCGGCCCGCACGCTGGCGAGGAGCGCGATTGCATCGTCGTCCGCGAGTTCGACCCGGTCGGGCTCCGACGCGAGGCAGCCGGGCGCCGAGAGCCCCAGCAGCGCGACCATGGAGGCAATCCGCACGACACCAGCGTACGTGGTAGACGAGCGCATGGCCAAGGGTCCATCGGCGCGCCGGATCGCGGTGCGCGTCCTGCAGGACGTCGAGCGTAGCGGCGGGTTCAGCAACCGGGCGCTGTCTCGGCAGCTCGAGCGGCATCCCGGCCTCGATCCGCGCGACCGCGGACTGACCACCACGCTGGTCTACGGGGTCCTGCGACACCGCGCACGACTCGACGCGCACATCGACGCGCACGCAAAGCGACCCAAGGGTCTCAAGGGCGAGACGCGCCAAGCGCTGCGCATCGCGGCCTACGAGATGCTGGAGCTCGAACGTCCCGCGGCGATCGCAATCAGCGAGGCCCTACGCTCGCTCGAGCGAGCCGGACCGCTGCGGGGTGCGGCGCAGGCGATCCTCGGCGCCGTCGGACGGCACGGACCCGAGCTCGACGCCAAGTGGGCGACGGGCAAGCCTTTGCACGTGCTCGAGCGCCGCTGGTCGATCCCGCGATGGCTCGGAGGCCGCTGGCTCAAGCACCTCGGCGAAGACCAAGCGCTCGCTCGCGCGCGGGCCGTCGCGGCCGCCCCCCCGGTCGATCTGCGCGTCGACCTCGGGCGCATCAGCGCCGACGAAGCTGCGCAGAGGCTGCAGGCCGACCACCCCGGCGTGCAGATCGAGCGGCTCGAGGAGCACCCCCAGGCGCTGCGGACCCGCGGCGGCGGCGACCTCTTCTACGGTCCGCTGCATGGGGAGGGGCTCGTCTCCGTCCAGGGGCTCGCCGCGCAGCAGCCCGCCCGCGTGCTGGCCCCCGCGCCGGGGTCGAGAGTGCTCGACGCGTGCGCGGGCATGGGCGTCAAGACGCTCCAGCTCGCCGAGCTCATGGACGGCCAGGGCACGATCGTCGCGGCCGATCTCGACGAGCGCCAGGTCGCCGAGGCCGAGGCCGAGCTCGGACGAGGCCGACTGACCAGCGACGCGCTCACCCTCACGCACGTGCAGGCAGATCTCACCGCCGACCACCCTGCCCTCGACGCCGAGCCGTTCGATGCCGTGCTGCTCGACGTCCCGTGCACGGGGCTGGGCAACCTCGCCCGGCATCCCGAGATCCGATGGAACCGAACATTCGAGGACATCGGAGCGCGCGCCGAGCTTCAGGCCCGGCTGCTTCGCCGCAACCTCGCCCGCGTGCGGCCCGGCGGCGCGCTCGTCTACGCGGTGTGCAGCTTCGCTCCCGAAGAGGGCTCACAGCTCGTCGCGGCCGTCGTCGAAGAGGGTCAGGCCTCGCTAGAGCACGAGCGCACTTGGACGCCCGAGGCCGACGCCACCGAGGGATTCTACGTCGCGCGGCTGCGCCCGCGATGATGTCGTCGTTCCCCGAGGCGAGGGTTCGCGGTACTGTTCCGCCTCGCATGCGTTCGACACGTCAGGAGCTCGGCCGCTGATGGGGTGGTTGCTGCCCGCCGTCATGCTGCTCGGCGGCCTGGTCCTGCTCGCCACGGCGGCCGATCGGTTCGTGCTGGCGGCCGCGCGCCTGTCCAAGCTGTGGGGCGTCTCGCCCATCCTCATCGGCGCGCTCGTCGTCGGCATGGGCACCTCGTCGCCCGAGCTGCTCGTCTCGGTGCTCGCCGCGATCTCGGGCGAGGTCGACCTGGCGATCGGCAACGCGGTGGGCTCCAACGTCGCCAACGTCACGTTGGTCTTGGGGGCCACGGCCGTGCTCGCCCCGCTGACGGGCAACCTCAGAGTCCTTCAGCGCGAGGGCATCTTGATGTTCGTCGCGGTGTGCGGGTTCGCGGCCGCGATCTACGACCTCGAGCTGCAGCGCTACGAGGGCATCGCCCTGCTGGGCTCGATGGCGTTCGCGGCCCTGCTCGTGGTCCGCTGGGCGCGTGCGGATCAGCGTGCCGGGCTGGCGATGCCCGACGACGATGACGCGAGCATCGCGGAGATCTCCCGCAACCGCGAGCTCGGCATGGGGCTGCTCGCGCTCGCGCTCACGCTCCTGGGCGCCGAGCTGCTCGTCCGCGGCGGGACCGACCTCGCCGACCAGATCGGCGTCGACTCGGCGTTCGTCGGGCTCACGCTGGTCGCTGTGGGCACGTCCTTGCCCGAGCTCGCCACGTCGATCGCGGGCGTACGCCGCGGCGAGCACGACATGGTCATCGGCAACGTGGTGGGCTCCAACCTGTTCAACGCGCTCGCCGTCGCGGGCGTCGCGGGCACGTTGGGCCCCGGCAGCGTCGACAGCGGCTTTCGCCTCGCCAGCATGGTGATGGTCGGCTGCGCTGCGCTCGCAGGCGTCTTGGCGTTCACGGGGCGAGAACTCGTGCGCTGGGAGGGCATCCTGCTCCTGGCGGGCTTCGGCGGGTTCGTCTACCTGAGCTACATCGGGTAGGTTGCGCCGCATGGCACATCCTCCTCGCATCGCGCCGTCGATCCTCAGCGCCGACTTCGCCCGCCTGGGCGATGAGGTCCGCGCAATCGACGAGGCCGGCGCCGACTGGATCCACGTGGACGTGATGGACGGCCGGTTCGTGCCGAACCTGACGATCGGGCCCGGCATCGTCCGGGCGCTACGCCCACACACGGCCAAGCCGATGGATTGCCACCTGATGATCGTCGAGCCGGAGAAATACGTCGCCGACTTCGCGGCAGCGGGCGCCGACCTCATCACGGTGCACGTGGAGGCCTGCCCGCACCTGCACCGCAACCTCCAGCAGATCCGCGACCTGAAGCACCACGGCGGCAGTCGAGTGAAAGCCGGGGTGAGCCTCAACCCGCACACGCCGATCTCGTCGGTGCTGCACTGCCTCGAGCTTTGCGACCTGGTGCTCATCATGAGCGTCAACCCCGGCTTCGGGGGCCAGTCGTTCATCGAAGCGGTCCGGCCGAAGATCCGGGCCCTGCGGCAGGCCATCGACGCGGCCGGTCTGGACACCCACATTCAGGTCGACGGTGGGGTCAGCGACCTCAACGTCGCTCAGGTAGCGGGCGATGGGGCCGATTGCTTCGTGGCCGGGAGCGCGGTGTTCAAGAATCCCCGGCACCCAGGCGACTACGCGGGGGCCATCGCGGCCATTCGCGCGGCCGCGGGCGCCTGAGCTTGTGACGAGCAGCGCGGCGGGGGACACTGCCGCCGTGGACAAGACCTATCCCTCCCCCGAGGCAGCGGTCGCGGACATGACGGACGGCATCTCTTTGATGTCGGGTGGTTTCGGCCTGTGCGGCAACCCGGAGCGTCTCATCGACGCCATCGCCGCCAAGGGCATCAAAGACCTCGACGTCATCTCCAACAACTGCGGCATCGACGGCGCCGGCTTGGGCATCCTGCTCGCCCGAGGCCAGATCAAGAAGATGACCTCGTCGTACGTCGGGGAGAACAAGAACTTCGCCGAACAGTTCCTCTCGGGCGCCCTGGAGGTGGAGTTGGTACCTCAAGGCACCCTCGCCGAGCGCATCCGAGCCGGCGGGGCGGGCATCGGAGGTTTCTACACGCCCACCGGCTACGGCACGCCGGTCGCAGAGGGCAAGGAAGTCCGCGAGATCGACGGGCGCATGTACGTGCTGGAGCTCCCACTCAAAGCCGACTTCTCGATCGTCAAGGCTTGGAAGGGCGACACGCACGGCAACCTGGTGTTCGGCAAGACGGCGAACAACTTCAACCAGGCCATGGCGATGGCCGGGACGGTGACCATCGCCGAGGTCGAAGAGCTGGTCCCCGCCGGCGAGCTCGACCCGAACCACATCCACACGCCGGGCATCTTCGTGCAGCGCATCGTCAAGGGCGCGCACTACGACAAACCCATCGAGTTTCGAACCACCTCCGACTGAAAGGCACCGCGACATGGCACTGAATCGTGAACAGATCGCAGCCCGCGTGGCCAAGGAGCTCCGCGACGGCGACTACGTCAACCTGGGCATCGGCATGCCGACGCTGGTGGCCAACAACGTCCCCGAGGGGGTCGAGGTGGTCCTGCACAGCGAGAACGGCCTGCTGGGCATGGGGCCCTTTCCCAAGGACGCCGAGGTCGACGCCGACCTCATCAACGCGGGCAAGCAGACGGTGACCGCCAACCCCGGCGCGTCGTTCTTCGGCAGCCACGACAGCTTCGCGATGATCCGCGGCGGACACCTCGACCTGTGCGTGCTCGGGGCAATGGAGGTCAGCAAGGACGGCGACCTGGCCAACTGGATGATCCCCGGCAAGAAGGTCAAGGGCATGGGCGGCGCGATGGACCTGGTCGCGGGGGCCCGGCGGGTGATCGTGATGATGGAGCACGTCAACAAAGCGGGCGCGCCGAAGATCCTCGAGGCCTGCACGCTTCCGCTGACGGGCAAGCGAGTGGTGCACGAGATTGCGACCGACCTCGCGTACTTCGTCGTGGGCTCCGAGGGCGGACTGACGCTCACCGAGCTCGCGCCGGGCGTGAGCGTGGACGAGGTCCGGCAGAAGACGGGGTGCGACTTCGAGGTGGCCGATCCGGTCGGCGCGATGGGGTGATCCGTTCGGGGTGGAGACGGGCTGCCAAGATGAGCCGGCAAATAGCGCCGGACTCGGAAAGCAAACGAACGATGTCCACGATCCTCGAAACCCTCTTCTCCCTCTCCTCCGTCCTCGAGCCCTTCATGGGCGGCAACGGCCAAAACGGCCAGTGCTGAGCAACTGAGCCAATCATCGAAAACCCCCGCACGAGGCTCGTGCGGGGGTCTTTCATTGGTTGCCCTTGGGCGGTCAGGCTGGAAAGCCCAGCGACCGCGCGTCACGGTAGCGGCAGTACGCGTCGCCGAACCGACGCTCGAGGGCGGCCTCCTCCACCGCGATGCGACGGGAGAAGAACGCCCCGAGGGCGATGAAGTAGAGCAGAAGCGTCAGGGGGTTGGCGAGGAGCAGCTGGGTGCCGATCGAGAACCAGTAGAAGCCGAAGTAGGACGGGTGCCGCAGCCAGCGGTAGGGCCCCCCCTCGACCAGCTGGTGCTCTTCGCCGAGCTCGGACTGTACGAAGTGGTTGAAGAAGCGCCCCGCGGTGCGCATCGCCCAGATGCGGGTGACGCCACCGACGAGCATCAGGCCAATGCCGACGTACTGCAGGACGTTCGCGACCCCTTCGAAGGGTCCGACGAGCGAGGAGCGGACTCCGTACTCGGCCAAGCCGAGACCGATCGCGACGAAGTATGCGCGTCCGGAAAATGCGAAAGACGCCATCGAGAGCTGCTCCCGGCGCCAAAGGGCAACCGAGACGAACTCGAGCAGATGGAACGCGGCGATGCCAGCGATGAAAAAGCCCAGAGCGCCTGCGCTCCGCAAGGCAAGCGCAACACCGCCGACGAGCACCAAGCCGAGGGCCACGAGGACCCAGCCCGCACCCCGAGGCGCAACCGGGGCGGTCATGACCCCACCCCCACGACGACCGAGGCCACGAGCGCAGCGCACATCCACTGCGTAATGCTCAGGCCGGCGAACCGACGCACGGCGAAGCGTCCGCTGCGGGCGCGGAAGAACTCCGAGCAGAAGCGGTAGCCGGCATAGATCCCGAGCAGCCCGACCGACAGCGCCAAGGAGGTCGCGCCGCACAGAAGACCAAGTCCCGCGGCGAGCAGGAGCGCCGCGCCGATCCCCGCTTCGAGTAGCGGCAGCGGGGCAACGCGGTGCGCTTGCGCGGGATACCGTGGGCCCCAGCGACAGGAGCCGCCGTGGCAACAACCGGAGAAGAAGCAGCCCATGCGCAAGGTCGCGATGCCGAAGGGGATCGCCAGGCACAGACCCCGGAGCGCCGACGCAGCATCGAGACCGAGACACACGCACAGGCCGAGGAACACCGGGCCCACGAACAGGCCGAAGTCGATGAGCAGCTTTCGTCGGGCGCCGGGGATGAGCCATCGCTTCACACGCATGAACACCCGTAGGTAGAGCACCAGCGTCACGGCCAACGCGACGCCGCCGCGCCAGGAACCCGCTCCAAGACCCGCGAGCGCGGGGGCACAAGCCAGCGTCAGGCCCCAGCAGATCCCGAAGGCGTGAATCGAACGAGCGTCGCACCAACGCGTGGTGCGACCGATGGCGTCGTCGAGCAGACGCGTGAACGGAGGGACGAGTTGCAGTTCCACGACCGTTCAGCCCGGCACGCGACCGCGCAGATCAAGGGGATACGTCGTGATCCATCGGGGCTCTCGGCGGGCTCCCTCGATGAGAGACAGGGCGGACTTCCCCTACTCGACCTTGACGAAGACGAAGCGCCCCTGGCCCCCTCGGTTGATCCTCAGGCGAACGCCCCGCTCGAGGTCGACGTCTCGAATCACCTTCACCGCCTCCGCTACGCTTCGGACCTGCGTGTCGCCCACCTTCTCGAGGACGTCACCGGGTCGCACACCGGCGTCGGCCGCGGGTGACCCAGGCTCGACCGAGGTGATGAGCACGCCGCGATCTTCGGCGAGATCGAAGCGCTGCCGTGTCTGGGGCGTGATGTTCTGAAGGCCGAGACCGAGCTTTGGCGGCCCACCGACGGCAGGAGGCGTGACGGCATCACTCGGAGCAGCTCCCAGCTCCGCATGGAGCGTGAGCGACTTGCCGTCACGCCAGACCTTCAACGCGACCTTGGAGCCGGGCTCGAATCCGGCGACGTCGGCCCGGAACGCGGTCATCTTGGCGACCGGCTCGCCTGCGAGGCCAATGATGATGTCACCGCTGCGAAGGCCCGCCGCATCGGCCGGGCCGCCCTCGACGACATCCTGCACCAGGATCCCCTCCCCCTCGTATCCGAAGCTGTTCGCGAGATCGGGCTCGAGGTCCGAGATGATGATCCCCAGATGGCCGCGCTCGACCCGGCCTTTCTCACGCAGCTGCGTGACGATCTCCATGGCCATGTCGATGGGGATGGCAAAGGCGATGCCGTCGTTTCCGCCGCTTCGCGAGGCGATCGCGGTGTTGATGCCGACGACCTTGCCGTCGAGATCGACCAGCGGACCCCCAGAGTTGCCGGGGTTCACTGCGGCGTCGGTCTGGATGAAGTTCTCGTAGTCGACGATGCCCACATCGGCGCGGCCCTTCGCGCTGACGATGCCAGCGCTGACCGTCTGTGGGAGCCCGAATGGGTTCCCGATCGCCAACACCCAATCGCCCACCTCGAGCACCTCGGAGTTCCCGATGGGAAGCGCGGTGAGGTCCTCGGCTTCGATGCGAAGCAGGGCGAGGTCGGTGGGACGGTCGGCACCGACGACGGTGGCATCGAACTCGCGGTCGTCGGAGAATTTCACCTTCACCGAGTCGGCGCCGTCGACGACGTGGTTGTTGGTGAGGATGAGGCCCTCGTCGTCGATGACGAACCCGCTGCCCAGGCCCCGGTGCTGTCGCTCCTGCGGCAGGCCACCTCCACCGAAGAGCTGCTCCATCGGCGAGCGCGCCATCGTGACCGTCTTTCGGCTGTACACCGAAACGACGGCTGGACCAGCGGCGCCGACCGCAGCCTTGAAGGCGGACTGGAGGTCGTCGATCGCAGCCTCGCTGGCGACGACCTTCTCGACCCGTTCGACCCGTGGCGCGTCCGCGTTCTCGTCCCCTGGAGTGTCAGCGGGGGCGGTGTCCTTGGCGACGCTGCAGCCGAGGGAGAGGACAAGAAGAAGGGGAGTCGTTCGAAATGCATGCATTGCGAAAATCCCGCTCGCGCTCACGTACTCGCCCCCACCGATGGAGGCGGTGCGAGCTGCGAACGGTCCTCAGCCTGGGTTCGTTGGCCGAGGCGTCAAGTCGCGTTGGCTGCATTTTTCGCGAGCCCGCGGGACCGCCCGACCTCGTCGCGCGGGGGCGTCCTTCGTCGGGGCCTATTACCCGAGCTGCGCGCGGAGCTTGGCCGCCCACCCGTCGAGGTTGCTCGTAGTCGTCTCGAGCTGGGCGGGCGACTCGGCCAGCTGCGTCAGCTGCTCGTCGAGCTTCTGCCTCGCCCGCCGCACGCGACTCTTGACGGTGCCCTCGGGGATGCCGAGCAGGTCGGCCATCTCGGCGCTGGTCAGCTTCTCCCAGTACGTCAGCTCGAGCACGATCTGCAGCTCGAGCGGGATGTGGCGCAGCGCCTCGAGCAGCAGGCGCTGCTCCTGATGCTTGGCGATGACGCGGCTGGGCGTGGGGTCGACGTCGTACACCGACACGTTCTCGGCATCGAACTCGGTCTCGCGCCGAGACTTGCGGCGGTAGTAGTGAAGCAGCTCGAAGCGCGCGATGCCGAAGAGAAACGAGCGAAAGCTGGCCGCGTTCTTGAGCCCATCGACCTTCTCGAGGCAGGCAGAGAACGTCGCTTGAACCAAATCGGCGCGGTCCCGGGTCACCTTGTTGCCAAAGAACCGTGAGACCGCGTCGTAGTAGCGCGAGAACAACTGCTCGCCGCTGCGGGTGTCACCGGATTTCCACTGTTGGAGGAGTTCGGCGTCGGAGACTGTCACGAGGGTCAGGGTACCGCCCGCCCGAGCCGTCGTCAGCCGGCGCGGACGCTATAGCTGGAGCGCTTGATGCGGACGAAGGGATCGAGGAACCACTGGTCGTTGTTGCGAGTCCAATCCCCGACGGTTCCATCGATACTTTCGGCGGTCAGAGTGAGCTGGACCGTGAAACCGAAGTCCTCCGCCAGCGTCCCAGGGGGCTCGGACAGGTCGAACGTGATCGTCGTGGTGTCCACATCCACGGAGCTGTTGCCCGTGTCGGTCCCGACGGACGCAACCACGCTGCGAAAATCCGCTGTCTTGTAGCTGATGGTCACCTGCGTCGTGGCATTGCTCTGCGAGTGCTTTCCTTCGAGGGCCTTCGTTTCGACCATCGTCTGCCGGCCTACGGTGTTTCCCTTGTATTGGAGGTCGGGGTAGAACTTTCGCGAGTCGCTGTCGCTGGGCTTGGAAAAGAGGGTGAGGTTTGCGGTTTCTTTAGCCATCGTTCTTCTACTCGTCTTCAGGTTCTTGGGTTTGGTGCTCGTTGGTGTCGGTGGAGACTCCAAGGTCGCGAAACGCATCCTTCGCAAGCCGAAGGAGTTCATTGCGGCGCGGGGAAGGCTCAAGTGCCAGCGCAAGAGAACCTCGAACGTAGGCGAGGTTCAGCTGGTCTCCGGGGTTGTCGAGCGCGAGTTCGAGCGCGCGTTCAAGGTGCGGGCGCGCGAGCTCCAGGCGTCCTTGACGGACGAGTACTCGCCCCAAGCCCCCAAGGGGGTATGCAAGCCTGAGGTCATCGCTAGGCAGCTCAGATTCGAGGACGGACCGTGCGGCGCGAAAATTTCTTTCTGCCTCCTCGAGGCGTCCGAGTGCCAGCAGGCATTCTCCGACGTTGCTCTGATCGATGGCGAAGGTCGGTCGCGGAAGCCCCGCATCTGCCCGACTGGCCTCGAGGATCCGGGAGAAGAGCGCGAGTGCACGCTCGGGTTCATCGAGCCGGAGATAGAGGGAGCCAAGGAGTCCGCCGGTCGCGACCTTCTCGGGATGATCACTTGGGAGGTCCTCGTAGAGCGATTGGATGCGCCGCACCTGCGCCGCGTCCACGGGCCCACTCATGGTCTCGAGCTGGGTCTGCGCCACGACTAGCCTCAGCACCAGATCTGACGCGCCCCCATCCTCCAAGGCGGGCAGGGCGGCATCGAAGTCCCTACGGGCGCCACTCGAGTCTCCGCTGTAGAAACGGAAGAGACCTCGGTTCAGCAGTTCCCCACCAACTTCGGGATGGTCCGGGCCAAGGTGTCGGATCAGGGCCGATACGGACGCGTCGTACGCCCTCGCGGTGTCATCGGGCGCCCCCAACTGCTCCACGACTTTCGCCCGCTCCGACAAGGCTTCGGCGTAGAGCAAGCCGGCTTCGCTATCAGTCTCTGCGTAGTAGTGGAGCGCTTGCTGGCTTGCAGTGTCGGCGAGTTCCAGATCACCAGACAGAACACCTAGGCGGGCAGCTTGTGCTGCCATCCGCCCGCGACGCTCGGGACCGGCATCTATTCGCGAAAGCTTGGCCTCGGCGACCTGCATCCACCGACCGGCATCGACGACCCTCTGCTTGTCGAGGTGCAGAGCGAATAGCGCGATCGCAGCATCAGCGGCGAGAGGGTCTAGCCTGCCGCCTCGGCAGCAGCCAACGCTTCGTGAATCGCATCGAGCGCATCGTCGGAAGCGCGATAGCGCTGAACCCATGCACGTTGAAGAGCGATCTCCGCGTCGAGAGGACCGTACTCGAGTTCCTCCGCCAAGACCTCTGCGTCTTTGATCGCCGAGAAGGCCTCCGGCAGATCGCCGAGCAGAGAGCTTGCGAGGCTCTCGTCCACGCGTCGACGAGCTTCTGCTACAGCATCCCCAGCAGCGGAGGCCGGGGGCTCCACCCGGATGAGGGCGTCTGTAGACGCACAATCATCAACTGACGGGAGACCTCGGATGACTGCCGGCGTTGCCTGAGACGGGTTCTCCGACTGCGAGAGTTTCTCCAGCACGACGGCTAGCGTTGACTGGTGGCGCTGCAAGCATGCTTGCTGGCGCGCGCGGGAGACCTCGTTGATGCTGTGCTCGATCCTCGCGGCCTCACACGACGAGCGTTGAATGGAATCCCATGTGTGGGTCCAGTCCGACGCAGCACGATCCATCGCCCGCCAAACCGGCCCATCACCAATCGCCTCGCGCAGCTCGGCCCGCCGTTCCTCATTCCAAACGTCCGTCGTAGGCACATCCCCACACGGCGCCTCCGGCAGCCACGCCGCCCCGGCGACGGCCGCCGCGAGTGCCCCGCCGCCTGCCATCGACCACAGACGACGGCGACGCCCCCTCCGCTGCGGCACGTCCTCGAGGGCGTCCACCAGCTCACCGACGGTGGGCCATCGCTCGGTCGCCGACACGGAGAGCCCGCGCTGGACCACCCGCATCAGCTCGGCGGGCGCCCTGCCCTGCCCGTCCTGCAGCCTCCCGGCTTCGATGTTCTCGTGCAGCTCGACGATGCTCTTGCCCGCGAAGGGGCGCACGCCCGCCAGCGCTTCGTAGAGCGCCACGCAGAAGGCGAACTGGTCGCTGGCCGCCGACACCTCGCCGCCGCGCAGCTGCTCGGGGGCCATGTACGCGGGCGTCCCTACGGTGGCGCCCGTCCGGGTCACCGACACGTCCAGCGTGCTGACCACGGGCGCGGTCGCGGCGACCTCGTCGTCGAGTAGGTCGGCCACGCCTCGGGCGAGGCCGAAATCCAGCACGCGGACCCGGCCGGACTCGCCCACGATGCAGTTCGCCGGCTTGAAGTCGCGGTGCACCAGGCCAGCGGCGTGCGCCGCATCGAGCCCGCGACCGGCTTGCACGAACACCTCGAGCACTGCCTCCCAACCTCGGGGCTCCTCGGCGAGCCACGCATCCAGCGTCTGTCCCCGCACCAGCTCCATCGCGAGGAACAACCGCCCCTCGTGGCTGCCGACCTCGTGGATCGTGACCACGTTCGGGTGTGCCAGCTTCGCCAGCGCCAGCGCCTCTCGACGGAACCTGTGCTCCGCATTGCCGATGTCCATGTCGCGGGAGATCAGCTTCACCGCGACGGTGCGCTGTAGCTCCTCGTCCCAGGCCTCGTACACGACCCCCATCGCCCCTCGCCCAAAGACCGCCTCGACCGCATACCGGCCAACCCTCTTGGGCGTAGACGGACGACCAAACAACGCCGAGGCCACGCGCTCGCGCTCCCCGAGCACCGAATCGGGCGTCGGCACCGGCGAGCGGAGCACGTCATCGTCACCGACGGTGCTCACGATCCCTGCCTCGAAGGCATCCGCCGAACTGACCACGACCAAGGAGCCCGCCTCGGCTTCCGATGGATCACGAAAAAACCACCACCATCCACGATGGCGATCCTACCCGCGGCCCGCAGGCCGCCATGGCTCAACCCGGCGCGCCGAAGTTCTGCGTCCAGTAGCGCGTGTAGGGGCTGCCTGGCGCGTGGTAGTAGCCCACCCCGAGCTCGGAGAAGTTCGGGTTCATCAGGTTCGCGCAGTGACCATCACTGTCCAGCCAGCCGTTGACCACCGCGCTCGGCGACCCCTGCCCCGCCGCGATGTTCTCGCCCCACGTCGACCAGTCGTACCCCGCCGCCGCGATGCGCACCGCCGGCCCCTCCCCGCTCGGGTTCGTGTGCGAGAAGAACCCGTTGTCCCCCATGTCCTTCGAGTGGACCCGTGCCGCGCAGGTCAGCGCGGGCTCGTAGACGACCGGGTCTGCCGCGCCGAAGCTGCCCTCGCTCCCGCAGTTCGTCGGCGTCGCCCGAGCCTGGTTGACCAGCGCGATCACCTCGAGCTCCCAGTCCACCCAGCTCTCGTTCCAGTCGTGCACCGGCATGCAGTAGCCGTTGTCGGGCAGCCCCCCGTCGATCGGCAGCTCGCACGCGTTCGTGCAGTCGTCCCCGTCGTTGCCGTTGCCATCGTCACAGTCCTCCCCCGCCTGCACGAGGCCGTCACCGCACGAGGGCAGCGCGCACGCGTTCGTGCAGCCGTCGAGGTCGTCGTCGTTGCCGTCGTCGCACGCCTCGCCCTCGTTGGGCTGGTGAATGCCGTCACCGCACGCCGGGAGCAAACACGCGTCCGTGCATCCATCGTCGTCGTCACCGTCTTGCCCGTCGTCGCAGGCCTCGCCCGCGTCGAGCACACCGTCCCCGCAGGTCGGCAGCGCGCACGTTGGCGAGCAGCGATCCCCAGCCTCGAGGTTGCCGTCGTCGCAGGCTTCACCGGGCCCGACCGCTCCGTCGCCGCACACGTTTTGCGTGCAGTCGGGCTTGCACGACCCGCTGTCCGCGTTCGCCTCGCCGGCGTCGCACTCCTCGCCGGGCTGCACGACCCCGTCGCCGCAGATCCCATCTTCGCCCGGGATGCCTCCGGTCTCCTCCCCGCCGGTCTCACCATCTCCGGTCTCCTCGCCCGTGGCCTCCGCTGCGCCGGTGCCCTCGCTCGGGTCTTCGCCCGGTCCCGACGGCCCGGACCCTGCGCCGCCCGATCCAGCACTCGATGCCTCGCCCGTCGACCCGCCGTCCCACGCCTCGCCCCCGCCCTCGGGGAGCCCGACGTAGCAGCCACTGAGTACGCAGCACACCAACCCGACGAAGCGCGCCCTCATGCACAGATTGTCCCGCGCCCGCGCGTCGGTCCGAAGCGGGAACTTCGTGCCGGAGACTACCGACACGACTGTGCTGCTCGTTACCCGCCGAGCCCGCGCAGCAGCGACGGGGGCAGGTAGGCACGCAGCCGACCACCACCGGCGACCGGCTTCTCGACCTCGATCGAACAAAGCCCTGCCTTCTTGAGCTTGAGCACCGGACCCGCGCAGCCGATGAGGAAGCCCGCGAGGTCGTCGAGACTGGGTGCGTGCCCGACACACAGCGGCGCGTCGAAGCCCGCCGCGACGATCGCCTCGAGCAGTTGCGCGGGCTCTCCCTCGGGCACCATCGACGACACGCGCTTCATCGGAACCTCCGGCACGAGCACGTCGTGCACGATGTCCGCGGTCTGCCGCGCCCGCAGATAGGGGCTCGTGAGGATCGCGTCCGGTTCGAGGCCGAGCTGACGCATCCCCTTGGCCGCCGCCCGCGTCCGCGCGATCCCCTTGTCGGTGAGCGGTCGCTTCGGGTCGGGCGGACACCGCGGGTCAGCGCGGTCGAACGCGATGCCGTGGCGAAGCAGGTGGATCCACACGCACCGCAGAGTAGCAGCGCCACGAAGGCCCAGATTCGCCCTTGGCGCAAACGCCCGTGAGGGTACATCTTTGTCACGCATGCCGGCACGCGCCAAGCAACTCGCGGCGGTCGACCTCGGGTCCAACAGCTTTCACATGATGATCGCCCGGGTCCGGAGCGGACAGCTCGAGGTCATCGACCGCCTCAAGGAGCGCGTCCAGATGGCCGCGGGGTTCGACGACGCCAACAAGCTCACGCCCGAGGCGATGGAGCGCGGGCTCGACTGCCTCGAGCGGTTTGGCCAGCGCCTGCGCGACCTCGACAGCGTCGACGTCCGGGCCGTCGGCACCAACACCCTGCGCAAGGCCAAGAACGCCGACGAGTTCCTCGAGAAGGCCGAGCGCGCCATCGGGCACCCCATCGACGTCATCTCCGGCCACGAAGAGGCGCGCATCATCTACTTGGGCGTCGCCCACTCCCTCGCCGACGACACGGGCCGCCGTCTGGTGATCGACATTGGCGGCGGCAGCACCGAGTTCATCATCGGTGAGCGCTTCGAGCCCAAGCTCGTCCAGTCGGTGCACGTCGGCTGCGTCAGCCACACGCTTCGCTTCTTCGCCGACGGCCGCCTGCGTCGAGAGGCGTTCCGCGAGGCCAGCACCGCGGCGCGCGTCGAGATCGCCACCTTCGAGCGGGAGTATCGCCGCATGGGCTGGGTCAGCGCCGTGGGCAGCTCCGGCACCGTCACCGCGATCCACAACATCCTCAGCGCCAACGGCTGGGCTGACGACGGCATCACGCGGGCCGGTCTGCGGCAGCTTCGCGAGCACCTCATCTCCGTGGGCCGGCTGTCCAAGGTCGAGCTCACGGGCCTCTCCCCCGAGCGGCTCAGCGTGTTGCCCGCGGGTCTCGCCATCCTTCAGGGCGCCTTCAAGAGCCTCAAGATCGACCGCATGTCCGTCTCTCCTGGCGCGATGCGGGAGGGCCTGCTCTACGACACCATCGGGCGCAACACCCACGAGGACGTTCGCGTGCGCACCGTCGAGTCGCTCGTCGACCGCTACGCCGTCGACCGCCGACACGCCAGCGTCGTCGAGTCCACCGCCCTGCGCTGCCTCGACCAGGTCTGCATCGCGTGGGGCCTGCATCATCCCGACCACCGCTGGATGCTCTCGTGGGCCTCCCGGCTGCACGAGATCGGCCTGAGCCTCTCGTACAGCGGCTATCACAAGCACGGCGCGTACATCGTCGAGAACTCGGACATGGCCGGCTTCTCCCGGCGCGCGCAGCAGCAGCTCGCCGCGCTCATCGCCGCCCACCGCCGCCGGCTCAAGCCCGTGCTCGTCGAACGCCTGCGCGAGGTCGGGGGCGGCGAGACGGGTGTCCGCCTGGCGGTCCTGCTGCGGCTCGCCGTTGCGCTGACCCGCAGCCGCAACCCGCAGCCCCTGCCCCCGTTCCAGATCACCGCCGCCGGCCAGGCGATTCAGCTGCGCTTTGGGCCCGGCTGGCTCGACAAACGCCCGCTGACGCGAGCAGACCTCGACAACCAGCGGGCGTACCTCGAAGCGGCGGGCTTCGAGCTGTCGTTCGAGTAGGCCTACTTGCAGGCGGCCTGCATGCCGCCTTCGCAGGCCTTCTTGCGAAGCGCGGCGCCTTCCTTCTTGGACTTCTTGCCGCCCAGGCCCTTCTCCCAGGCCAGCGCCAGCCCGTAGCAGCCGCTCATGTCGCCGCCGTCGCAAGCCTGCTGGTACTTCGCGCGGGCTTCTTTGGCGTCCTTCTTGCCCCCCTCGCCGAGGATCAACATGCGACCGAGGTTGCTGCAGCCAGGCATCTCGCCGGCCTCACACGCGGCGCCGTAGTACTCGCGCGCCTTGACCCCGTCAGCGTCGCCGCCCTGAGCCCCCTCGAACATGATGGCGGCGTTGAGGCACGCGCCCTCGAGCTTGGCCTCGCACGACTTGACGAACAACGTGCGCGCCTTGTCGAGCTCGGGCGCACCGCCGCGCTCTCCTTGCAGCATGACCGCGAGGTTGTAGCAGCCCAGGTCGTGGCCTCCCTCGCACGCCTTGTCGTAGTAGCCGCGGGCCTTGGCTTCGTCCTGGGGGCCTTCGCGACCGCGCTCCCACATCACCGCCAGCGCCGTGCAGACCTCGGCGTCGTTCTCCTCTTCGCACGCCCGGGTGTGGTTGGCGCGTGGGTCCACGGGTTCTTCCGGCTCTTCGGGCTCGGGCTCGGGCTCGGGCTCGGGCTCGGGCGCAGGTGTGGCCGGAGCCGCGTCTTGCGGCACCGCGGTGGTCGTGTCCTTGTCGCAGGCCGTCATGGCCGCGAGAGCGCAAAGCAACGCGAAGGTTCGCATGGCCGGAATCTGTAGCATGACCGGCGCGAGCCGGGGAACGAGGAAGACGTCAGTGCTTGCTGGGCGTGCCCGGCGTGAGCTGCAGATCCACCAGCGCGCCATCGCGCTCGATCACCACGGTGACCGCCTCGTTGGGTACCAGCTCGCCGAACGCGGCCATGTAGTCGTCGATGCTGTGGATCTCGCGCTCGCCCATCTTCTTGATGACATCCCCTTTTTGAAGCCCGGCCTGCGCTGCGGGCCCGCCCTCTCGCACGCCCGAGAGCCTGAGCCCATCCACGTCGGCGGCGTAGTCGGGAATGGTGCCCAGCGAGACCTTGAACGCACGGCGGCCCGCGGGCGCCTTGGTCTTGGTCTTCTCGAAGGTGAACTCCACCTGCTCGTGCACGACGTCGTCGACCACGGCCAGCGCGAGGTTCGTGATCGCGGCCATGCCCGCATAGTCGAGCTTGTCGGTGTCGTCCGAGGGCTTGTGATAGTCCTCGTGCGCTCCGGTGAAGAAGTGCAGCACGGGGATGCCTTCGTCGTAGAAGGCCGCGTGGTCCGAGGGCCCCTGCCCGTCCGCCTTCGTCGCGACGTCGAGGGAGGTGTCCTGACCGGACAGCAGGGCGTCCCACTGCGGCGCCGTCCCGACGCCCGCCACGACCACTTGGTTGTCGCTCAGCCGGCCGATCATGTCGAAGTTGACCATCGCGACGATGGCATCACGCCGCACGTCGTCGAGGTTCTCCACGAAGTAGCGAGAGCCCAGCAGGCCCATCTCCTCCGCCCCAAACGTCAAGCACAGCACGTCGTAGGGGCGCTGCGCGTCGGGCAACGCCGCCAGCGAGCCGCACAGCTCGAGCACGCCTGCGACCCCCGAGGCGTTGTCGTCGGCCCCGTTGTGGACGGCAACCTCCCCCGGCGCGAGCGAGCTCGAGGTCCCCATGCCCAGATGATCGTGATGCGCGCCCACGACCACCATGCGCGACGAGGTCCCGTTGCCCACCAGCAACCCGCCGACGTTGGCGGTCTCGTGCACGATCCGCTCGACGTCGCTGCGCAGCGAGGCGGGGTCCTTGCTCTTGGTTCCCTTGGCGATGCCCGGCGAGTCCGGGTTCACCGCGGCGGGGGGCTTGCGAAGCCCGAACGCGACCTGCAGCGCGATGTTCGCGTCGGAGCCCACCGCAACCGCCGGGAGGCCCAGCGCGTCGGCGCGGCCGTGGTTGGGAAACGGCGCGGCCGAGGTGGGGTCCCACAAGACGAAGCCCGCCGCGCCGCGGTCGCGCGCGGCGATCATCTTGTTCTGAGGGCGCGTCGCCCCGGGCGGAAGGTGCGGGTTGTTGGACGGCCCGCCGGCGAGCGCGACGACGATGCTGCCGGTGACCGCGTCTTCGATGCCCGCGTAGTCCCCCGCGCCGCCGCCTTGCTCGGTGATGCCGTAGCCGACGAACACCAGGGGTGCCACGGCCGGGCCCGAGGCGAGGGTGTTCTCGGCGAACGGAAGCAAGCTGTGCGGCACCGCGGTCTCGCCGATGCTCAGGCCCGACGAGCCGCCCTCGGCCAGCCGCACACCGTCGACCACCTCGAACGTCTGTCGATACGTCATGCCGAAGCCCGGCTCGAGGCCGTATGCACGCATCGTTTCCTCGATGTAGTCCTGCGTGGCCTGGTCGCCCTGCGTGCCCGGAGCCCGCCCCTTCCGTGCGTCCGAGGCGAGGAACTCCACGTGCCCGGCGAGCTTTGCCTGCTCGACCGCGGCGGGCTGCTGTCGCTCGGCAGGCGCGGGCGGCTTGGGCGGGGGCGAGGGCTGCTGATCGCAGCCAGCGAGGAGCAAGACGAACCCGAGGACGCGTGCGGTACGGACCACGAGCGCAGGCTACCGAAGGCCCGACCCCCCGGCTACCCGGCGGTCAGCAGCAGCCCGCCGACGATCCAGAGCCCCCCGATCGCCATCCAGACCGCCGCGTATCCGATGATGTCGCGCGCCTTGACCTTCGTGATCGCAAGCAGCGGTAGCGCCCAAAACGGCTGCAGCATGTTCGTCCACTGATCTCCGTAGGCCATCGCCATCACGACGCGGGCCGGGTCGACACCGCTGTCGATCGCGCCGCGCATGAGAATCGGGCCCTGAACCGCCCACTGTCCGCCCCCCGAGGGCACGAAGAGGTTGAGCAGCCCCGCGGAGAGGAACGCGAGGCCCTCGAACGCTCCGGGTCCCACCTGCGCGAAGGCGCCTGCGAGCGCAGCGGAGAGCCCTGCGGCGGTCATCACCCCCATCACACCGGCGTACAGCGGGAACTGGATGATGACGCCGCCGCAGCTGCGCGCCCCCTCGTCGCACGCGGCGAGGAAGCGACTGGGGCGCCCGTGCAGCAGCAGCGCGAGGGCGAACAGCGCCAGGTTCACGGTGTTGAAGGACAGCCGCCACAGCCCCCCTTCGGCCAGGACCATCGCCAGCGCCGCGCACAGCGGGAGCGCGAGCAGCAGGTTGAACACCGACGAGCGTTCGATCCGTTCGATCGCGCCGCGCGGCGGAGCCTCGCGACCGGCGGCCGGGGCCGACGAGCCGGGTGCCGTCGTGGCGTCGGGGTCGTCGGCGGGCGTCATCGCCATGAACACCAGGGGCCCCAGCAGGAGCAGCCCCCCACTGACCAGCAGGTTCAGCGGGCCGAGCACCGTCTGCTCGAGCCCCATCACCCCCACGGCGGCGCCGAGGTCGGCCCCCAACACCTCGGCGAGATCTGCGGCGGTGGTGACCTTCAGCGGGGCGCTCCCGCTGAAGCCTCCGTGCCACGTCATGAGCCCGCTGTAGCCGGCCGCGCACAGCAGCGGGTAGTGCAGCCGAAATCCTCGCGCGCGCGCGAGCCGTCCAGCCTCACGAGCGACCACCGCCCCCCCGATGAGCCCGAGGCTCCAGTTGAGCAGCGCGAGCCCGATCGCGATGAACGCGGTGGCCGCGACGAGCTGCCGTGGCGAGCGAACCCAGCCGATCGACGCCGCGATGCCCCGCTGCACCGCGGGGGCGGTCGCCAGCGCCGTGCCGAGCACGAGCATCACGCACATCTGCATCGTAAAGGTGAGCAGCGCCCAGAGCCCGCCGCCTCCGCTCCACGCCCGCAACACCTCCGAGGGGGGGACGCCGGCGCCGAGCGCAGCCAACAGGACGAGCGTCGTCAGCCCCACCGCGATGACGAAGGGCTCGGGCACGATGCGGCCAAACCCTCGCCGCGCTCGCTGTCCAATGCCGACGAGCAGGCTCATGCCGCCATGGTCACGCGCGCGATGTCCGGACGCAATCTGCTACGGTTGCGCCGATGCACCGCGGCTTGGTCGTGGGAGGCGGCGCAGCGATCGTCGTCTTCGTCGGGGCGCTGCTCGTCCTGCGACAGGGGACACGTGCGACCTCCACCCCCTCGAGCGATGGGACGACACACACCGACGTCCCCCGGGCGCCCGCTCGGCCGCCCGCCCCCTCCGCGCCGCGAGAGGCCAGCCCCCGACCCCCGCGCCTTCCAGGCTTGAAGCTGGGCAAGGAGCGGGGTCCGGACGCGCGCTCCAAGGCACAGGCGATCCTCGACGACGCCCTGGCGGAGCTGCGGCGGCTCGACGACTCCCACCAGGACCTCGCCCGCGACGTCTACATGCGAGGACACTCCGCGGCCGAGCGCATCGAAGACGAGCTCGACGAAGGCGACGAGCCCGGGCTGGCCAGGCTCCGCGCCGATGAAGACGCGATGAAGGCCGAGCTGCGCAGAATCTACGGCGTCACGGACGATCCATGAAGCGCTGCATCGCCGCGCGCAGGTCGTCTGGCAGCGGCATCGACCTGCGAAACCGCTCGGAGTCGGCGTCGAGGTCCATCACCGCGCACACCGTGGCCCCCGTACCGCGGACGTCGTCGTCTCCACCCGCGCCGATGATGCGATAGGCCAGGCGCATCGAGCTGCGCCCGAGGTGTTCGAGCCGCAGCTCGACGAGCACCGTCTCGCCGAACGCGGTCGGCTTTCGAAAGTCGGCTTCGGTATGTACGGAAGGGAAGCCGATCTTGCGACGCGTGATCACGTCGTCGTATGGCGCCGCCAGGCAGGCCGAGAACCACGTCTCCATCGCTTCGTGGAACATGTCGAAGAAGCGCGGAAAGTACACGATGCCCGCGGGGTCGCAGTGCCCCCAATAAACCACGACACGGTGCTGATGCACGCCCATGGGGGGCAGCCTAGCAGCCTGCCTTTCGCGTATCCTCCCCGGCATGTCGCTGGTCGAACTCTCCACGCACGAAGGCATCGCGGTCATCACCCTCAACGTCCCGCCGGCCAACTGCTACTCGTTCGAGATGATGAAGGCGCTCGACGCCGCGGTGCTCGAGGCTCGCTTCGATCCCCAGGTTCACGCGATCGTGGTCAAGGGCGCGGGCGAGAAGTTCTTCTGCGCGGGCGCTGACATCAACATGCTCCGCGGCGCCGATCCGTACTTCAAGTACTACTTCTGCCTGCACGCCAACGAGACGATCAGTCGACTGGAGCAGACGCCCAAGCTCGTGGTCGCGGCGATCGACGGGCACTGCGTTGGGGGTGGCCTCGAGGTCGCGCTCGCAGCCGACATCCGCATCGCCCGCAAAGGCTCGGGCAAGTGCGGCCTGCCCGAGGTGAAGCTCGGCGTGCTGCCCGGAACCGGCGGCACCCAGCGACTCGTTCGGGTGGTCGGCAAGTCCAAGGCGATCGAACTTATGGGGCGCGGCGATACGTTCGACTTCGACACGGCGCAGTCGATGGGCGTCATCAACCAGGTCTGGGAGTCGGACAGCCACGACGCCTTTCACGCCTCCGTCCTCGAGTGGGTCCGCGACTTCATCCCGCCCAAGGCCCCCTCGCGCGCGGTCGGGTTCATCAAGCGGGCCTGCCAGACGGGGGCGGACCTCGGGCTGCAAGACGGGCTCGCGCTCGAGCGGGAGCTGCAGCAGCGGCTCTTCGAGGGGGACGACGCCGCGGAGGGGTTGGCCGCCTACCTCGAGAAGCGCCCGCCGGAGTTCAAGGGCTCCTGAGTCCGACGTGAGCCTGAAGTCCACGTTCCAGCCCACCTTCGCCGCGCTGCTCACCTCGAACGCGCGGCGCGACGCCCGGCGCTGGTTTCACGAGCAACGCCGACGCCTACGCGGTGAGGCACATCGGCTGACCGCATACCTTCGCCTCGACGACCCGTACGCGTTGGTGCTGTTGCACGGGCTGCAGACGCTTCGAGAACGGTTCGAGGTCGCCATCGACGTCCGCGTAGTGGGAGCGACACCGGACGCGATGAATCCGGCCCCCGAGGCGCTGCGGTCATGGGCGCGACTCGACGCCGCCCGGCTCGCCGCGCTCTACGACTACCCCACGCCGCCGTTCGTCGACGCTCGGGCGACCCGTGCCGACGCAGCCGCCGTGTCCGCGCTCGAGACCACCGAAGATCCCCTGCCGGCCATTCGCGACGCCTTCGAGCAGTGGTGGCGCGGCGTCGACTTCCGCGGCCGTGGCGACGCCGCTCGGGTCGACGCCAACGATCGCGAGCGAGCAGCGCGCGGCCACTACCTCAGCGCGATGGTCCACTACGGGGGCGAATGGTACTGGGGTGTCGATCGGCTCAACCACCTCGAGCAGCGGCTGCGTGGGCTCGGCATCGCAAGGGGTTCCGCCGAGCCTGCGTTCGAGCGGCGTTTCGCGTTCTTGGAGGGGCCCCGGCCCACGGACCCCCCGCCCGGGGAGCTGGAGCTGTTCTGGTCCGCACGCAGCCCCTACGCCTACCTCGCGCTCGCGCGCACCTTCGCGCTCGCCGACCACTACCGTGTGCCACTGCGGATCCGCCCGGTCTTGCCGATGGTCATGCGCAACCTCTCGGTGCCCGCCGGCAAGCGCTTCTACATCCTGCACGACGCCAAGCGCGAGGCCGACTGGATCGGGGTGCCGCTAGGACGCGTGTGCGACCCGGTCGGGGCGGGCGTCGAGCGCTGCTACGCGCTGCTGGAGGTCGCACGCGAGCACGACCGACTTCGCGAGTTCGTGCTCGCCTTTGCGACGATGGTGTGGAGCGAAGGCGTCGACGCGGCGTCCGATGCAGGGCTCGCGCGCATCACCGAACGCGCGGGGCTACCCTGGGACCAGTGCGCTCGCGCGCTGCCCGAGAAGGGGTGGCGAGACGAGGTCGAGGCCAATCGCCAGGCCCTGCTCGACGCCGGTCACTGGGGCGTGCCGGTGATCCGATACGGCGACACCACCGTGTGGGGCCAAGACCGCTTCTGGGTGCTCGAGCGAGCGCTCCGCGGCGCCTAGCAGCCCTTCTTCTGCTAGCCCTTCTTCTGCTCGTCGCGGCGGTCCGGGTGCTCGTTGTACCAGGTCTGCAGCGACTCCTCGCTGATCTCGACCCGGAGGTCGGCGTCGCGAGGCACACACTGGCAGCCCAGTCGCGACGAGGGACGCACATCGAAGCCCATGTCGAGCCGGTCCTCTTCGGCCTCCTCCATCTCGTCGAGCGAGTCGAGGCCTTCGCGGACGTACACGTGGCAGGAGCTGCACGCACAGACGCCACCGCACGCGGACCCCAACTTCGCGCCGCACGCCTCGGCAATCTCGAGCAGGTTGTCCTTGCCCGGCTCGGCCTGCACTTCGGTGGAGGTGCCTTCGGGGTCGATGAACGTGATCTTGATGAGCTGGGACATGATCGTGCGGGGGTCAGGTCTGCTGGGGGGAATGGCTACCACGCCGCTCTTCGAGGGCGTCTTCGGCAGCCAAGGATGATTCGATCTCGCCGAGGGACTTGCCGCCCATGCCGGCCTGAAGCGCCCGCTCCATGCGGCGCCGCGCGAACGCCTCGCTGACGCTTTCGAGATGCTCACGGGTTTGCTTGAGGCGCTGGGGAGTGCCCGCAGTGTCGGCCATCGCCTCGTCGGCGGCCTGTAGGGCAGCGAGGATCGCAGTGCGCTCGTCGGCCGGCAGCAGCGACTCGATGTGCCCAACCTCTTCGACGGCGGTGCGGACCGCCAGCGCGACGCGGCCCAGCTCGACCCGGCCCTCGGCCATGTTGCGCGCCTCGAAGTCGGCCTCGGCGTTGTCGAGGCTCTCCATGACGAGGGCATCGACCGCCGCCTCGTCCAGGCCGTAGGTGGGCTTGACCTCGACGGTCTGCTTGACCCCCGTCATCAGCTCCTTGGCCGTGACGGTGAGCAGGGCGTCGGCGTCGAGCTGGAACGAGACCTCGACGCGTGCCATCGACGGTGGAAGCTGCGGAATGCCGCGCAGCTCGAACTTGGCGAGCGACCGGCAGTCGGACGCCAGCTCGCGCTCGCCTTGCACGACGTGAAACACCATGCCGGTCTGCTGCTCGGAGTAGTTCGTGAACACCTGACGCGCGCCGATGGGGATGGTGGCGTTGCGAGGGATGAGCTGCTCGACGATGCCACCCATCGTCTCGAGCCCGAGGCTCAGCGGGACCACGTCGAGCAGCGTGACGCCCTCCCGAGCGCTGCCCGAGAGGATGTCTGCCTGAATCGCGGCTCCGTAGGCCACGACGCGGTCGGGGTCGAGGTCGCACAGCGGCAGCTGCTTGAACGTCTTCTCCACGACCGCCCGCACCTTGGGCACCCGGGTGGACCCTCCGACCAGCACTACGCCGTCGAGGTCGTCGGGGCGAACGTCGGCGTCCTTGAGGGTTTGGCGGCATGCCTTGACCGTGCGGCGAACGATCCCGTCGATGAGGCCCTCGAACGTCTCGCGCGTGACGGCGAAGCCGGTCAGACCGCAGCTGTCCACGTTCGCGACCACCTGCGGCTCATCGCTGAGCGCCTCCTTGACGCGTCGCGCCTCGGCGAGCGCCCCTTCGCGCTGTCGGTCGCTGGGCTCACAGACCCCTGCCGCCTCGAGCAGGTGCGCGGCGAGGGCTCGGTCGAAGTCGTCGCCGCCGAGCGCCGAGTCCCCCCCGGTCGCCAGCACCTGAAAGACGCCCTCGCGCAGCCGCAAGATGCTGATGTCGAAGGTGCCCCCGCCGAGGTCGTAGATGGCGAAGAGCCCCTGCTTGCCGCCCTTGGTCTGGTCGAGACCGTAGGCGAGCGCGGCGGCCGTGGGCTCGGCGAGGAGGCGGTAGACCTTCAGGCCCGCGATGCGGCCGGCATCCTTCGTGGCCTGGCGCTGGGCGTCGTCGAAGTAAGCCGGCACGGTGATCACGGCGCCGTCGATCGGCGCACCGAGCTCGGCCTCGGCCCGGGCCGCGAGCACGCGCAGGATCTCGGCCGAGACCTCCATCGGCGTGACGTCTCGGCCCCCGCCCATGTCGAAGCGGACCACCTGGTCCTCGTCATGCTTCGGCGCAGCGATCGGGTACGGGTGCTCGCCGATGTCGGCGCGGCCTCGCCCCATGAAGCGCTTGACCGAGCTGATGACCCGCGAGGGGTGCTCGACCTGTTGCGCCCGCGCATCGGCGCCCACCACGACACTCGGGTCGACGTAGGAGACGACCGAGGCGAGGATGTCCGCCCCGGACGCGTCGCGAACCGGCTGCGGCTGCGCGCCGTTGGGGGCGATCGCGACCAGGCTGTGTGTCGTGCCCAGATCGATGCCGATACCGCGGCCGGGGGCACGTTTGCGGGACGCCGGCGCGTCGGGTTCCTCGATCTGAAAGAGAGCCCCGGGGTCGAAGTCGTCTGCGCTCATCGTGTGCTCAATCCAGTTCGTCGATTTCGTCGAGCAGCCGCTGAAGATAGCGCCGCACGACCAGATGTCGGGCCGCAGCCTCGTGGTCACCGCCGTCGATGGCGGACACGGCCGCCGACAGCGCATCCGACTCCTGCGCTTCGATGTCGTCGCGCAGTGCGTCGAGTGACCCGCCGGCCTGGGCCTCGGCGACGCGCTCGCGGTGCTCGATCATCTCGATCAGAAACGATTGGGGCATCTGGGGCGCGCCCGAGTCTGGGTCGGACGAATCGAGGTCGCGCCCGGCGAGCTTGACGAGATATTCCGCGCGCTTCACAGGGTCGCGCAGCGTCCGGTAAGCCTCGTTGATCGCCGCGCTGGCCTCCATCGCCGCGCGCTTGGCCGAGGCGTCGTCCTGCGCCACCTTGTCGGGGTGCGCAGCCGCGGCCCGCTGCAGGTATGCGTGCTCGAGCGCGTCCCGGTCGAGCGCGTGCTGAGCGGGTTGCCCGAGTCGTTCGAAATGATCCATGTCCATATGCAGGCGCCGCTGCGCGGGGCAGCGAGGCGTCCGGATGAGGTGCGAGATGGCTCTCAGAAGGCGACGGACTCGCCGCAGCCGCAGGAGTCACCGACGTTGGGGTTCTCGAACTTGAAGCCGTGGCCGCGGATCCCCGTCTCGAAGTCGATGCGCGTGCCCTTGACCAGCACCATGCTCTTGGGGTCGACGAACACCCGCACGCCGTACGCGTCGACGACGTGGTCGTTGGGTCGCGGCTCGCCGTCCTCGAACTGGAACATGTACGAGTAGCCGGTGCAGCCGCCGCCGCGGATGCCGAAGCGAATCGCCCCGGTGGGGGTGCCCCGCTTCTCTAGCTGGCCGCGCATGACCTTGGCCGCGCGGGCGGTCACGACGACGGTGTTGGGGACCGGCGCTGCCTCGGGCGCAGCGCCACTGGGCGATGCGGGGGCCGCGTTCACCTGGTCTCTCCTGCGCCCGTGCCGTTCTTCTCCCCATTCTTCTCTTGGTAGTCCTTGATCGCAGCCTTGATCGCGTCCTCGGCCAGCACCGAGCAGTGAATCTTGACCGGAGGCAGCGAGAGCTCTTCGGCGATCTGGCTGTTTTGAATCGAGCCGGCCTCTTCGACGCTCATGCCCTTGACCCACTCGGTCACCAGGGAGCTGCTCGCGATGGCCGAACCGCAGCCGTAGGTCTTGAACTTGGCGTCCTTGATGACACCGTCCTCGACCTTGATCTGCAGCTTCATGACGTCACCGCATGCGGGTGCGCCGACGATGCCGGTACCAACCCCGTCGTCGTTCTTGTCGAGGCTGCCGACGTTGCGGGGGTTTTCGTAGTGCTCGATGACCTTGTCGCTGTACGCCATTGTCGAAGTCCTTTGTGTGTCGCGTGTGTCGCGTGTGTCGCGTGGAGGGTGCGGCTCAGTGGTGCGCCCACTGGATGGAGTCGAGATCGATACCTTCTTGGACCATCTCCCAAAGCGGGGACATCTCGCGAAGGCGGGAGACGTGGGTGCGAAGCAGGTCGACGACGAAGTCGATCTCTTCTTTGGTGGTGAAGCGGCCGATCGTCATGCGAAGGCTGGAGTGCGCGAGCTCGTCATTGAGCCCCATCGCCCGCAGCACGTAGCTCGGCTCGAGGCTGGCCGAGGTGCACGCCGAGCCCGACGAGAGCGCGACGTCCTTGAGCGCCATGAGCAGCGACTCCCCTTCGATGTACGCGAAGCTGAGGTTGAGGTGTCCGGGCAGCAGGTGCTCGGGATGCCCGTTGAGGATGACGTGCTCGATGGTGCTGGTCAGCTGCTCGCGCATGTAGTCGCGAAGTCCCGCGATGCGCTCGGCCTCTTCGGCCATGTCTTCGCGCGCGATGCGAGCCGCCTCGCCGAACGCGACGATGTTGGGGACCGCGAGCGTGCCCGAACGGTTGCCCCGCTCGTGGCCCCCGCCGTGAATCTGCGCCGAGAGGCGCACCCGAGGCTTGCGACGCCGGACATACAGCGCCCCGATGCCCTTGGGGCCGTAGATCTTGTGCGCCGAGATCGAGAGCAGGTCGATGTTCATCGCCTCGACGTCGATGGGGATCTTGCCAAACGCCTGCGTCGCGTCGGTGTGGAACAACACCTTGTGCTCGCGGCAGACCTTGCCGATCTCGGCGAGGGGCATGACGACGCCGGTCTCGTTGTTGCCGTGCATGACCGAGACGAGCACCGTCTCCTCGGTGATCGCGTCGGCGACCTGCTGCGGCGTGATGAGGCCCCCTTGGTCGACCTCGAGATAGGTGACACGGGCGCCGCGGCGCTCGAGGTACTTGCACGTGTCGAGCACGGCCTTGTGCTCGGTGTTGACCGTGATGATGTGGTTGCCCTTCTCCGCCAGGTACTCGGCCACGCCCTTGATCGCCAAGTTGTTGGACTCGGTCGCGCCGCTGGTCCACGTGATCTCCTTGGGGTCGGCGCCGATCGTCTTCGCCACGTGTTCGCGCGCGGCTTCGACGGCCTCCTCGGCTTCCCATCCGAAGGCGTGGGTGCGGCTGGCGGCGTTGCCATAGGCCTGAGTAAAGAACGGCATCATCTTGTCGACGACTCTCTGGTCGACGGGACAAGTGGCGGCGTAGTCGAGGTAAACGGGGGTCTTCACGCTCATGGTGCGAATCACGTGGGGTTGGGGTCTGCCGCGGAGGCGGAGCTGGACCGGATCTGAACGATGTCGTGACTTCGTCCAGGGGAGGGAGAATGGATGCCGGCGACGAGGGACGGCGCCTGGGTGTCGGCATGGACACCGTCGCACTCGACGCAACCGGTGACCTCGTGGTCGTGGCTGCAGGCGCGGCATCCCTCGAGGTAGGCGAGGCTCTCGGCAAGGTCGCGCTCGAGCTGGAGGAGCTTCTCGACCTGAGCACGTGTGTCGTCGAGCCGACCGCGGAACATCTCGCGAAGGCTGAGCATCGCGTCGGGCCCGGTCGAGGAGCTCTCGACGGTGTGCAGCAAGCCTTGGATCTGCGGCAGCGAGAACCCCAGGGCCTGCAGCTTCGCGATCCAGTAGACGCGCGCCACCTCGTCGGGGCCGTAGAGCCGGAAGTTCCCCTCGGACCGAGCGGGGCTGAGCAGACCCATCTCCTCGTACAGTCGCAGCGCACGGACGGTCTTGCCCGTCTTGCGGGCCAGCTCGCCGACCTTCATGCGGTGCGGTGTGTGGGATGGGGTGGTCATGAACTCTAACCCTTACGTAGGGGCAGGTTTGCCTCAGCTCGGCGGCGGGAGTCTGGAGGTCCGTCGCCGGCCTGTCAACCTCGCCCTGGGCAAAACCTAACCCGTACGTAAGGGTTAGACAACTCGCGCGCGGCGCAAACGGCGCTCTGCGGCACGACAAAGCCGTGCGGGCGAGGCCACGCACGGCTGAGGGGGCGACGGCCGAAGCTCGTGAGCTAGCCCTTCTTCTTCTTCTTGCCCTTCTTTTTCTTCTTCTTGCCCTTCTTCTTGTCGTCGACGGTCGGCGTGGGCACGGGCGGCTTGGTCGGCTCCACGACGGGCCCGCCGTCGGTCTTGCCCTCGTCGGTCTTGCCGCCGTCCGTCTTGCCTTCGTCGGTCTTGCCGCCGTCTGTCTTGGGCTCCGTCTTGCCGTCGTCGGTCTTTCCGTCGGCCGAGCTCCCGCCGTCCTTCTTCTCTTCGATGACGACCTCGGGGCTGCTCGGCGTGTGCTCGGGGATGATCTCGGGCTCGGGATCGGTCGGCTTGACGCCCAGGTCCGCCGCGAGCGACTCGTTGGCGAGGCCCTCCATCGCGGCGTAGGTCACCGCGCCGGCGACCATCAGGCCGCCGACACCGCTGCCGACCATGCTGCCGGGTCCTTCGCTACCCGCGCGCGTGTGGTAGGCGAACGCCATCGCGGAGCTGTCGTACTTGGCGGCCAGAGGCGCGAACGCGGTCGCGGGCGCCGTCCCCTCGGTGACCTGATGCGCTGCGTCGAGCGCTGCCCGCCCCTCTTCGGTCGCGCGGTTGCCGATGCCCTGCACCGCCATGTGCACGATCGGCTGCGCGCTGCCGGGCTTCTTCTCGATCCAAAGCGAGCTGCTCGAGACCGGGGCCATCAGCGACATCGCCGCAATCAGCGTCTCGGGATCGGCATCGGGCACCTTCTTGAGCGCCGCTCGCAGCAGCTTGTGCATGTGCTCGCCTTGCATGAAGTCGGCCGGCAGGTGCATCGCGAACGCCACCTCCTTGCGCTTGAACCCCTCGGCCAACGGCGCCGGGAGCGAGCTGAGCGTGTCGGCGCTGATGCCATCACCGCTGGCGTCGAGCAGCTTGCCCACGTTGGTCGTGTCGGGGCCGACCGCGACGGTCAGGGCTTTGTTGCCGGCAAACGCCCAGCCGTCGAAGTGAATGCCCGCGAACGCCTTGACGATGTCGGCTTCGGGGATGCCACGCACGCTGACGTGCAGCGCGTCGGCCATGTTCGTGCCGTGGTTGACGGGTACCTTCTCGACCGTCAGCGTGCTCCCCTCGAGCTCGGGGATCTCCTTCGGGGCGTCCTTGGAGGCCTCGAGCGCCATCTCCCACAGCGCCGAGTAGGGTCCCGCGTCCTTGATGCCCGCTTGAAAGACCAAGCCTCCGGGGTCGACCGATCCCGCGAGGACGAACTCCCCGGTGAGGGTGGCGGCGATCTTGTTCACCTCGGGCGGCGCGTCACCGGCCGCGGCGGCCAGGCCCATGCCGAGCAGCGCGCTGTTGGCTCGACCCCAGACGAAGCCCGCGCCGGGCTGCACGTTGGCGAGCGTGTGCGTGTCGCCTCCTTCGAGGGCAGAGAACGCCTGCTGCGCCTCGCGGTCGAGCGGCACGGCGCCCGCGAAGTGCATCAGACCCGGCAGCGTGGTGATCGCAAACGCGGCGTCTTCCCCCTCGACTGGGAGGCTCGCAATGACGTTGGCTTCGTCGAGCTCGACACCGGGGAGCTTGGCCTGCAGCGCGTCTCGGACGGCTTTGGGGTCCTCGGCCGGCGCGTACGCCTCGAGCATGGCCTTGTCTTCCGCGCAGACGCTCCACCCCTCGTGCCCGGCCAGCGGTCCGCAGTCCTCGGCTTCGACGTCGTCTTCGCCCAGCGCCTTGGCGAGGTTGGCGATGGCGGCGGGGTCGTCGGCGGCGAAGACGATGAGCGCCTTGCCCTTCTTGTCGCGGATGAGCGCGCCCCCGTCCTTGAGACGGAGGCCCGAGGCGCCCAGCGCCTCGACGACCGCTTTGCCCTCGGTCTGCATCGTGGCGTACGCCTCGTTGACGTCGCGAATGTCGGACGGAGCAGACTTGGAGGCGGCGAGCGTCTTCAGCGGCGCGTCCATGAACCGCATCCCCTCCTCGTAGTAGTCCTCGAGCACCGAGGCGTCGCGGATGATGATGAACTCCGACTCGGTGTCCGGGACGAACGAGAGCATCAGGTCCAGGCCGGTGTGCAGCGCCTCGACCTTGATCGGCTCGGGCTTGGCAGCCTCGGCCTCCTTGTCCGCGTCCTTCTCGTCCGCGTCCGTCTTCGCCTCGTCTCCGTCCGCGTCGTCCTTCTTCGTGGCCTCCTCGTCCTCTTTGCCGCTCGCCTTGGCGGCGAGCTCCTCCACCTTGTCGCAGGCGGTGGTATTCCAGAGGAACGCGAGGGCCAACGGGATGGCCAGGCCTCGGTGGCGGGGCGGTCTCCAAGAGCGCATGGGCGAAGCATACCGAGCCCAGGCCCTGCGTGTTCCAGCGAGTGCGCTCGACCGCGGGGCCGCGCTTGTCGGAGTGCGCCGCGCCGCGGTACCGTCGCGCCCGGATCCATGAGTTTTTCGGAAAAGATGCGCGAGAGTCTGGGTGCGACGGGTGTACGGGTGCGCGTGATCCCCTCGAGCGATCCGCTGAGCCCCGGCGGCACGCTGACCGCCCGGGTCGAGCTCGAGGGCGGGAGCCAGGCGGCCCACATCGAGGGGCTGATGCTGCGCCTCATCGAAGCCGATCGCCACTGGGTCGATGCCGAGGGCGACCGCCTCGAGGAGTCCGACGCCGGGGCGCTCGACAATCGCGACCATCTCACGGCGGGCTGGGAGCGGCGCCCCATCGCCGAACTACGCGTCGACATCGCGCAGGAGCTCGAGGCGTCCGCGCACAGCGCCCATGACGTGGAACTCACCGTCCCCGTGGACTGCAAGCCGTCCTCCGTCAGCTGCGCCCACACGCTCAACGTGCAGGCCGACATCAAGGGCCAGATCGACCCCACCGCCAACGCGCGCCTGGTGCTGCAGGGCGCCTGAATCCGCCGCGGAGCGTCGAGGTCGCTCGCAGCCTGTGGTGCAACTCGCCACGCACAGGCTGCTAGCGTAGTGCCCCCTACGCCCGGTACGATGTCCCTCATGGATTGGGTTGGAGCCCTCTGGCGTGGCGTGCCCCTGGCCGTCGGCGCGATCACGCTGTTTGCATCCGCGGAGGCGGCCGCCGAGCGGGTCGTGTTCATCAACCTCGGCTCCGTCGCGCTCAACAGCGACAACGGCCAGGACCCCACGCTCGACTCGTACTCGAGCAACGGGTTCACGCCCGGCACCGCGTCGGGCTTCGCGCTCACCGATGAAGAAATCGCGCTGCTCGAGTTCTATCTCAAGGAGGCGTCGACACCCTTCGACATCCAGTTCGTGTTCGAACGACCGGCGGCGGGCTCCTACGACATGGTCGTCTTCGGCAACGAGACCGACGCCGACGCGCTCTTCGCCGACAGCGACTGCCCGCCGGCGATCGGCTTGGCCGACTGCGGCGACAGCAGCGGCCAGAACATCTCCTTCGTCTTTCAAGGCTGCCTGCCCATCGCGCAGCAGACCGACATGCGCCGGATCGCCTACTACTCGCTGACGGGCCTCGGGTTCGGCTGGGGGCTCGAGAACGAGGTCTCCACCGGGCAGATCATGGGGAGCTACAGCGTCTTTGGCCTGCAGTTCGGCAACGAGTGCGTCGGCATCTCCGGCGGCACGTGCCCGACGCACCCCGGCTGTCCCGATGGAGAGCAGAACGCGACCGCCGACCTCAACGTGGTCGTCGGCGCGCGCGTCGACGATGGGCCGCCGGTGGTCACCATCACCGAGCCCGCCGACGGATCGACGGTCACCGACACCTTCACCATCGCGGCCGACGTCGAGGACGGGTTTGGCGGGCTCACGGTCACCATGAGCACCGAGATCGCAGGCATGAAAGTCAGCCAGGGCAGCGAAGAGCCGCCCTACACCTGGGAGCTGCAGGGTGTCCCGCCGGGCACCTGGACGCTCGACGTCGAGGCGATCGACGCTGATGGAGGCGCCGTCACCTCGTCGGTCACGGTCACCGTCGACGGAAAGGGCGGCGGCGAGACCGGGAGCACCGGAGGCGACGACACGACCGGCGGCGTGGACCCGAGCGACTCCGACGACTCTTCGGACCCGAGCACCTCGGGCGACCCCACGGTCGATCCCACCGACGCCTCGGGCTCTGGCACGACCGACGACGCCGGCGAGAGTGGAAGCGCGCCCATCGATCCCACGGCACCCGTCGACCCCGCCACCTTCGGCGCGGGCGGGACCGGTTGTCAGTGCGCGACCAGCAAGCGTCCCGGTAGCGACGGCTGGGGTGCGTTGGGGTGCCTGGGCGTGCTGCTGCTCGGACTCACCGCCCGACGCCCTCGCGGACGAACGTCCACACGCCCATCCCGGACGTCGCGCTTCCGCGCCCGAACGTCCCGGTGATCGTCGTGTCCTCGCGGTTGATCAGCAACCATCCGCTGCCCTCGGACCCGCGGCCGTCGATCCAGGTGAACGCGCAGACGTTGGCGAGCTCCGGCTCGGCCTCGCCTTCCGCGGCCTGCTCCTGGACCATCGAGAGGATGTAGCGCTTGCCGCCCTTGGCGTGGAAGTTGCCGTAGTACCTCCCCTTGGACAGCCGGTCGACCTGAAGGGTACCGGCTGCTCCGTCGACCTCGCCGCGCCAGCGCCCGGAGAAGTCACTGGGGCTCTCGTAGACCTCGGGCGGCGGGTGCGACGGACCCGCGTTGACGAACCCACAGCCTGCGGCCGAGCAGCAGGCGATCGCAACGAGGCGCATCACGAAGCGCCGACGGCCGGGGGGAGCTGCCAAAGCGGGGCGCATCGTACACAAGGAGACGAATCTGCGGCGCGATCGATGCGGCCTCGGGGCGTCAACGTGACGAAAACGACGTTGAGTCCTCGGCTCGCTTTCCCAGGGCCGAGCATGCGTCTACACTCCGCCCGCTCATGGTCTCTCGCCGTCTCGCGCTGCGCTGCTTGATCGCCCTGGGGCTCGGTGTGCCGCGCGTGGCCAACGCCGAGCCCGCAGCCGATGCCCCCGCAGAGGCCGCACCTACCGACGACGCGCAGCCGGGGACCGCGGAGACCGAGGAGGAACCCGAGCCCGCCACCGAGGACGAGCCGGAGGACGAGCCCGCGGCCGAGCCCTCGGGGGAAGCGGACGACGACGAGCCGGACGACGACGAGCCGGACGACGACGAGCCGGACGACGAGATCTACGCCGAGGGCGTCGAGGAGGCGGATCTCGCCCCCTCCAACCCGCTGCCCGACCGACTCCCCCGACTGCAGCGGATCGGCTGGTACCACGTGCTGGGTGCCTTCACGCTTGGCACCACCGCGGGACTGCTCGCCGGGCTGGCCGAGCGTGAGGAGGACCGCGCCACGCGGATCGCGTCCGGCTACGACTTCGAAACCGGCGCCGCCATCCTCTATAGGGACCGACAGGCCCGGTACGAGGAGATCCTCGACCGGGGGCAGGCGCTCGAGACCAGCGCCATCGTGGTCGGCGCGCTCGCAGGCGCCACCGCCATCGCCGCGATCACCCTGTTCGCGATCGATGCGCGGCGCAAAGCACCCTCGGCGACCGCGCGGCGTGCCCGCGTGGGACCGGGCTCACTGGAGGTCAGCTTCTGATGGGCCGCGGTCTCCGCGTGCTCGCCGTGGCCGTCGTCGCGGCGGCCTGGGGCTGCTTCACCGCCCCTTCGGCCGACGTGCTGTTCTCGTGCGATCCCGACGACGCGCCCGAGTGTCCGCCCCGGTACACGTGCCAACCCGACGGATGCTGCCACCGCGATGGCTCCGACGTCGAGGCGTCGCGTGGCGCCTGCAACTCGGGGGCGACCTCGGGGTTCGACCCGTCCGACACCGACCCGAGCAGCAGCTCGACGCAGACCGACCCTGGCTCGAGCTCGACCGCCGGTCCCGACACCGACACCGACACCGACACCGACACCGACGCCGGTGCAGGGTCGAGTGGTCGCTCCGGGGGCTGAAGCATCTCGGCCTTGCCGCCCGGCTCCGCGTTGCGCTAATAAGCCGCAGAATCGTGGGGCTCAAGGATCTATTCAGCAGCTCGGGGCGCGCGAAGAATCGCCTCGACAAGTGGACCAAGACGGCAACGAGCCCGTACACGCAGTCGGCCGAGCGCTACGACGCCATGCAGAACCTGATCAAAGAGGGTTCGGACGAGGCGCTGTTTCGGATCTTCAAGCGCTTCACCATCGTCTCGACCAAGAGCATCGAAGACGAGGAGGAGAAGAGCTGGGCATACCGGGAGCTCGCCGGCCTCGGTGCCAAGGTCCTCCCCGCCGCCAAGCGCTTCTGCCTCGAGTCGGAGAACGTCGCCTGGGCGCTGCGCATCATCGAGGACGTCGCCGACGAGACCCAAGAGTGGGAAATCCTCGACGCGCTGCTGGAGAAGCACCCACCCGGCTACGAGCGCGACCCCGCCAAGAAGCGCCAGATCCTCACCCACCTGGCCGAGATCGACGACCCCAAGGTCCACGAGCTGCTCGCCGGCTACCTCGAAGACCACGACGAAGGCGTCCGCTACTTCTGTGTCGAGCAGCTCGTCGACATCGCCGAAGAAGCGAGCAAGGAGCCGCTGGTCTCCCGGTTGACCAACCCCGAAGAAGACTCGCTGCGGCTACGAACCCGCATCCTCGACGGACTCGCCGAGCTCGGGTGGGACGTCAGCGAGCACAAAGAGGCCATCGCCAAGGTGATCGGCCAAGAGCACGCCCTGCAGGGCGGCAAGATCGTCAAACGCTAGCGAGAAAGAGAAGGAGCCGACCATGCCACGACGCGAGGACATCAAACGGATTCTCGTGCTGGGGTCGGGCCCGATCGTCATCGGCCAGGCCTGCGAGTTCGACTACTCGGGGACCCAGGCCGTCAAGGCCCTCAAGCAAGAGGGCTACGAGGTCGTGCTCGTCAACTCGAACCCGGCCACCATCATGACCGACCCGGAGATCGCGGATCGGACCTACGTCGAGCCCCTGCTCCCGGAGTTCATCGACGACATCCTGGCGCAGGAGAACATCGACGCGGTCCTGCCGACCGTCGGTGGTCAGACGGCGCTCAACCTCGCGATCAACTGCCAGCGCGCGGGCATCTTCGAAAAGCACGGCGTCGAGATGCTCGGCGCCGACGCCGAGGTGATCGAGCGCGCCGAGGACCGCGAGAAATTCAAGGCCGCGATGATCGAGCTCGGCTTCGACGTCCCGCGCTCGATGTACATCCGCGACGGAAGCGAGGCGAGCGCGGCGATCGACGCCTACGGGTTCCCGGTCATCATCCGCCCCTCGTTCACCATGGGCGGAACGGGAGCCTCGATCGCCTACAACCGCGAAGAGTTCGACGAGAAGGTCTCCCGCGCCTTGGCCGAGTCACTCGACTCCGAGGTGTTGCTCGAGGAGTCGGTGCTCGGCTGGAAAGAGTACGAGCTCGAGGTCATGCGCGACGCGAAGGACAACTTCGTCGTCATCTGCTCGATCGAGAACCTCGACCCGATGGGCGTGCACACCGGGGACTCGATCACCATCGCGCCCTCGCAGACGCTCACCGACAAGGAGTACCAGCGCATGCGCGACCAGGCGAAGGCCGTGGTCCGCAAGATCGGCGTCACCACCGGGGGCTGCAACATCCAGTTCGCGTTCAACCCCGACAACGGGCGCATGATCGTGATCGAGATGAACCCTCGGGTCTCGCGGAGCTCGGCGCTCGCATCCAAGGCCACCGGGTTCCCCATCGCCAAGTTCGCCGCCAAGCTCGCCATCGGTTACACGCTCGACGAGCTCGACAACGACATCACCAAGGTCACCCCCGCCAGCTTCGAGCCGAGCATCGACTACGTGGTCACCAAGGTGCCCCGGTTCGCGTTCGAGAAGTTCTCGGGCAGCGACGACACGCTGACCATCCAGATGAAGTCGGTCGGCGAGGTGATGGCGATCGGCCGAACCCTGCGCGAGTCGATGGGCAAGGCGATGTGCGCCCTCGAGACCGGGAGCTGCGGCTTCGACTGGGAGCCCGACCTCGGCCCCGAGGACGTGGCGGCGATGCTCGGTCGCCCCTCGCCAGCGCGGCTGTGGCAGGTCGGCGCCGCGCTGCGGCTCGGCGTCGACCTCGAGGAGATCTACGCCCGCTGCAAGATCGACCGATGGTTCCTGCACCACATCAAGGCGATCATCGACTGCGAGCGACGCGTGGGTGAGGGGCGGCGCGGTCGCGTGCCCGCCCCGGCCGTGCTCGCGTCGGCCAAGCGCAACGGGCTCAGCGACGGCCGCATCGCGCAGCTGTGCGGCCTGAGCGAAGAGGCCGTCCGCGCGCGGCGACTGCAGGCCGGCATCCGCCCCGTCTACAAGCGCATCGACACCTGCGCCGCCGAGTTCGAGGCGCACACGCCCTACCTCTACAGCACCTACGAAGAGGAGTGCGAGGCGGAGGTCAGCGATCGCAAGAAGGTGATCATCCTCGGCGGCGGGCCCAACCGCATCGGCCAAGGCATCGAGTTCGACTACTGCTGCGTCCATGCGGCCTTCGCCCTGCGCGAGGCCGGCTACGAGACCATCATGGTCAACTGCAACCCCGAGACGGTCAGCACCGACTACGACACCAGCGACCGCCTCTACTTCGAGCCGCTCACCGCCGAACACGTGCTCGAGGTGCTCGACGCCGAGGCGCGCAAGGGCACCATCGTCGGCGTGTTGGTGCAGTTTGGCGGCCAGACGCCGCTCAAGCTCGCCAAGTCGATCGAGGCCGCGGGCTACCCACTGCTGGGCACCCCGGCCGAGGCCATCGACCTCGCCGAGGACCGCGAGCGCTTCGGCGAGCTGATGGGCCGGCTTCGCATCGACTGCCCACGCTGGGGCGTCGCCCGCTCGAGCGAAGAGGCGTTCACCATCGCCCACGACATCGGCTACCCCGTGCTGGTGCGTCCCTCCTACGTGCTCGGCGGTCGAGCCATGGAGATCGTGCAAAGCGACGCGCAGCTCGACAGATACATGCGCGAGGCGGTGCGCGCCTCCCCCGACCATCCGGTCCTGATCGACGAGTTCCTGCCCCACGCGACCGAGTTCGATGTCGACGCGGTCGCCGATGGCGAAGACGCCGTCGTCGCGGGGATCATGGAGCACATCGAAGAGGCCGGTGTGCACTCGGGCGACAGCAGCTGCTCACTCCCGCCGGTCGGGGTGTCCGAGGCGATCCTCGAGCAGATCCGAGGCACCACCCGGACGCTCGCCCGCGAGCTCGGCGTGATCGGCCTGATGAACATTCAGTTCGCCCTTCGTGGACATCGGCTCTACGTCATCGAGGTCAACCCACGCGGGTCGCGTACGGTGCCGTTCGTCTCCAAGGCCGTCGGTGTCCCCTACGCCAAGATCGCCGCGCGGGTGGCCGCGGGCGAGTCGCTCGCCGCGCTCGGCATCACCGAGCAGATCCCCGAGCACATCTCGGTCAAGGCCCCCGTCTTCCCGTTCCGCAAGTTCCCCGGGGTCGACACCATCCTCGGCCCCGAGATGCGCAGCACCGGTGAGGTCATGGGCATCGGCGCCGATTTTGGCACCGCATACATGCACGCCTACCTCGGCGCCGGCGAGGTGCTCCCCAAGGGCGGCGCGGCGCTCTTCAGCGTCAAGGACGAAGACAAGGATGCGATCCTTCCCGCCGCGCGGACGCTGCACCAGGCCGGGTTCTCACTCGTCGCCACCGGGGGCACCGCCGAGGCGTTTCGCAAGGCCGACCTCCCGTGCACCGACATCCTCAAGGTCTGGCAGGGCCGACCTCACACCGTCGACGCCCTCAAGAACGGGGACATCCAGATCGTCGTCAACACCAGTGGGATCAGTGACCGTCGCGAGAGCTTCTCGCTGCGACGTACGTCACTCATCCAGCGTATCCCGTACTTCACCACCGTCTCGGGCGCCTTGGCGGCGGCCCACGCCATCGCCCGCGCGCGCGAGACCAACTTCAGGCCCAAAGCTCGCTCCCTCCAGAGCTATCACGCCGACGCGGCCGAGTAGCCCGGCCGCGGGTGCACGCGCTGCGCCACTCGGGTATCTTTACCGACCTCTGGCGCGTCCCCGCGCCTCAAGGCACTCATGGCCGACGACAGCTACCCGATGACCCCCAAGGGCCTCGACGCCCTCAAGGCCGAGCTCAAGCAGATCAAAGAGGTCGACCGTCCGCAGAACGTCAAGGACATCGAGGAGGCCCTCGAACACGGCGACCTGCGGGAGAACGCGGAGTACCACGCCGCCAAGGAGAAGCAGGCCGAGCTCGACGCTCGCATGCGGTTCGCGGAGTATCGGATCAGCCGGGCCAAGGTCATCGACCCCGCCAAGATGAACTCCGAGAAGGTCGCCTTCGGGGCGACGATCAAGGTGCTCGACATGGACACCGACAAAGAAGAGACCTACGCGATCGTCGGTGAACACGAGGTCGACATCGACAAGGGCCACATCTCCTTCAAGTCGCCGATCGCCCGCGCGATGATGGGCAAAGAAGAAGGCGACGACTTCACCCTCAAGCTCCCCAAGGGCGACCGCGAGTTCGAGGTCGTCTCGATCGAGTACAAGGCGCTCGAATGATCTCCTCGAGGACTCTGGGCCTGAGCCTGCTCGCCCTGCTGAGCGCGTCCGCGTGTCGCCCCCGTGAGGGCGAGCGCTGCATCTGCGCGGGAGAATGCGCAGGGGGCCTGGTCTGCGCGGCCGACGGCGCCGTGCTGCGCGACGGTCAGTGTGTGTCCTCGGTCAGCAACGACCTCGAGTCCGGCGTGTGCGTCGACGGAGGCAACGTGAGCTTCGACGAGGACGCGATCACGCCCCCGCCCAAGTTCGACGCGGGCAGCTGGGCCACCAGCGGTTCGCCCAACATGACCAGCGCCAGCGCCAGCGAGAGCGAGAGCGAGAGCGACGCGACGACGATGCCCGAGGAGAGCTCGTCGTCGAGCGGCGACATGCCTCCAACCGGCACCGTCTCGGGTACCGACGACGGTTCCGGCTCGAGCTCCAACGGGACCGGCGCGAGCAGCGGCGACACCGGCACCGACGGCATGTAAGGCGCCGCGACCTGGACCGTTGACGCGACGGGTGGGCGGCCGCCCGCTATGGTGACCCCCATGCGTGCTCTCGGATCGAGTTGGGCCTGCCTTTGTCTGGCCGCATCGGCGACGCTTGGCTGTCAGCGTCTCGACGACCCCGGGTCCGACTCCAACGATTCCGCGTTCGAAACCGACTTCCTCGACGACGACGGCTCGGGAGGCCCCCTGCTCGAGAGCGGCGGCGAAGAGGGCTCGGACGACGGCGGCGTCGAGATCGACTGCGACGCGGTCACCAATGTGCCCTGCACCGACGGGGAGAAGTGCACGGCCGTCATCGACGGGGGCTCGCTCGCCTACACCTGCGTAGGCGAGACCGGCACCCAGGGCGTTGGCCAAGACTGCACGGTCAGCCTCGACGATGGGCTCGACGGCTGCGTCACAGGCACCGTTTGCCTAGGCGACGACGCCGGTTCGTGTCGCGCCCACTGCAACGGCGACGCCGACTGTACCGACGGCACGTGCGTCGAAGATCCGCTTCGCGACGTCCCCCACTGCGCCAACGACTGTTCTCCGTTCGAGCCGTCCTGCACGGGCACGCTGCAGTGCCGTCGTCAGGTCGAGCGGTTCTCGTGCGTCGACGCCCAAGAGGGCGACGTTGGAGGTGCCGGTGATCCGTGCCTGCTCGAGGGCGACGCCGGCTGTGCCGAGGGGCTGATGTGTGTCTCGGGCGCGCTGGTGCCCGACTGCGCCTCGGCCGGGTGCTGCGTCACGTTCTGCGATCTCTCCGGGCCCGACACGTGCTCCTCCCCTTCCACGTGCACGGCCGCGCTCGAAGCCCCCGCCCCTGGGTTCGAGTCGATCGGCGCGTGCTTCGTGCCCGCATAGCGCCCTCACGACGGCGCACGATACCCCCGGCGCGCTCCGCTCGCCCAGGCGATGCGCTCGAACGCTGCGCGGGCCTCCTCCTGTGACGCCAGCCGGAGGAGCTCGGTCGACCGCTCGAGGCGACCTGGCATGATCCAGTGAATCCGCACCCCCGCGGATTCCCGGGACACGTCGCAGATCGACGACAGCGGGA
This sequence comes from bacterium, assembly GCA_024742475.1. Taxonomy (GTDB): domain Bacteria; phylum Myxococcota_A; class Polyangia; order Nannocystales; family Nannocystaceae; genus CAJXVA01. Next base: position 177,177 of record JANSYI010000016.1, read on the forward strand.
CCTCGAACCCTGCCCGAGCGCCCCGCCGACGCAGCGCGATGTGCTGCGGTGTGATCTCGAACGCCTCGATGGGTGGATCGAGGTGCGACGCGACGACCACCACGACTCCGAGCAAGAGCATCACGATGACCAGTGGCCCCACCGGACCCATGCGCGCCACCGTCATGTCGAACACCGCCTCGAAGAAGCTCCCCTCCCATGGCCGCGAACGAAGGACCCGCACCGGCAACGTCGGGTTGCCGACGAACGGCCGCAGGACCCAAGACATCTGCGCTCCCACCACTCCGTGCGTGACCATCCACGCCCAGAGGACTCGGCGTGCGATCGCCGTGTCGGGGATCAACGCATCGAGCAACCCGCGGAGCCGACTGACCGCGATGATGCCCGCCACGCCCAGGACGACGACGTGCGCGGTGAGGAGCCAATGCGACGTCGGCAGAGAGGCGGCCCCCTGAGGCGGGCTGGCCTGGGTCGACACGAACGCAGCGACGGGCGCCAGGCTGCCGAGCACGGAGCCGAGGATCGCCATCGCCAACACCGAGGCGGTCAGCGCCTGGGCGGGACGAATGCGGGCCCGAAGCAGACCGCACAACACGACGTCCAGCCCAGCCGTCAGCGCCGCGGTCGCGAGGAACAACGCGGGGAGCTTGAGGCCGGCGCTGAGCGACTGCAGCGGGCTCCGCCACAACCCCATCGCCATCCCGTACGCTGCGCAGCCGAGCGCCAACACCGTCGTTGCCGTCGCCAGGACCTTGCCCAGCCCCCGGCCCGAAGCCACCCGGTCGATCAACGACGACTCGAGCGCGAGCACGCCTCGAACGAGCCCCGCGCTCACCGGCGCGCGTCCCCTCCGGCAGGCGCGGCCCAGTGTTCGAGGAAGAACATGCGCTCGGGCGGGACGACGCCGTCGAACGGCCCCACCAGCGGCCGCAGCGTCGTCGTCATCTGAAGCATCACGACGATGAACATGATTCCCCAGCCGCGAATCCCCGCGATTGTTCGACCGTTGAGCGCATGCATCACCTTGGCCACCAGGCGAACGCCCACGGTGGCCGAGACCACGAGCGCGACGACGTGCAACGCCCCCATGACGAGCGGGTCGTCGGTGCTCTGCGAGAACAGCCACGTCACCGGAGCCAGCGCGACGAGCAAGACGCCGATGAGCGCCACCCCCATGGCCAGCGCCAAGGCGGTCTCCCGAACCGACTGCCCCGCGCCCGCCACCGAGGAGAACACGTACAGGCTCGGCAGACATAGCAGCGCGCACAGCCCTAGGCCCAAACACAACTTCAGCGGCACGACGAACAGCTGCGCGCCACCGGAGAACGACGCCACGACGAGACCCACCACGACCATCGCCCCCAACGCCAACATCGCGAGACGGGCGATCGGCCGACGCCCAGGACGATGGGCTTCCGCCAGGAGATCTGCGGGCGTTTGCACGAGGGCGCCGAGCAGCTCGGCCAACCCCGCCGCCAGGGGCCGGCCGGTGCCGCGCAGCGTCGCCTCGCGCGGCGCGTCCGAAGACGATGGTGGCGTAGACGAAGGGGGAGGCGTCGGGGAATCCACGAACACAGGGCTAGCGCGCGTGACGAGATGCCCCCACCTGCGTTTGCTCGACGGGAGCAACCGCAGCGCTCAACGGTCGCGCGCCTGAAGTGAACGGCCCAGGCACTTCGGCTAGGGGAGATGCAGCGGCAGCGCTTCGCAGCGCGTGCGGTCGAGCGCGCCGGCACTCGAGGCGACCGGTCCCTCGCGATCTCGCAGGGCCGGTGCCGGCGCGAGCCCGCGGGCCCCGGGGATGCGAGGCTGGACGAAGAGCGCCAGCGTCCCCTCGCAGTCGAACGGTGCCAACGCGTGCGGCGGCCCCAGCTCGATGCCGTCGTCGATGACGGGCTCGCCTGCGTCCGCCCACAGATCGATGAACGAGAGCGTCTCCCCCTCGACCGTCCCCAACCACACACCGGCGGGGACTTCGGAGCCGGAGCCGGGAACCTCGACGATGACGAACGGACCCACCGGCGTCTCGACTCCGCGGAACGTGCACGGAAGCGACTCGCACGGCTCGGGCATCACACCGCTTCGCGTCATGGGCGGTACGGTGGAATGCACGAGCTCGACGCCGGCGCCCGTGGGTCGCAGCGTCCACGGGCACGGTGACCCGGCGAACGCAGCGAGGGCCCCGACCGCGCTGATCTCCGCGCACGGCGGCACGGTGTCGACCTCGGTTTCCGTCGGAGACTCGGCCTGCGGGGTGCCCGGCGAGCCCCCGCTCGTTCCACATGCCACCGCGGCGAGAAGGGTGGCAAGGGTGCCGCGCCGCATCAGCGAGCGCCGTTGATCGTCAGCGCGTCGCCGGGCGCGACCTCGGTCGTGCTGGTGGAGAGCACTTGCCACACCTGGTTGCCGTTGGCGTCGAGGCCTCGCGTGCCGCCGTTCTCGATCGCGACGCGCGGAGCGAACCCACCATCACACGCCGTCATGTCGCGCAGCGGCAGAGGCCCGAAGAGCAGGACCCGGCTCTCGAGCGGTCCGGTGAGCGTGTAGGTCACGCTGAGCCGCTGCGCCTGACCTTCGAGCAGCTGCTGAATCTCGGTCACGTCGCACTCGGCGCGGCCACCGACGTCTTCGGTGCACAGCCTCTCGCCCCAGCCCTCGCCGCCGTCTTCTTCGGTGCCGAAGACCAGCGCTCCGTCTTCACCGTCGATCGCCCAGTTGGGGTTGGCGGCGTAGAACTGCTGGTAGCAGTCGCCATAGGCCATTTGGATCTGGACCTGGCTCGTGCCGTTGTAGGGGTTCTCCGTCTCGGACGATGCGCGCGCGAACTTGACCTCGACGTAGCCGTGCGTGTCGTCCGCGGGGGGCTCTTCGCAGCCGGTCAGCGCGAGCAATGGGGCGAGTACGAATGCTGCTGCGGAGGCGATCCTCATCGAGCGCAGCATATCCCACCGGGCCGGTGCCCAGCCACGGCCCTGCGCGCCGACGTGCGCCCAGGGCAACGCGCGGTCCAGCGGTGAGGTGACGCCGATCACAGGTGGGTTTTCTGGGCGCGGGGAGGCTCCAGGAGCGTGTTAATGTCCACTCGGAGCGAGACTGCGCGCTTTGCACAGCTTTGGTTCCATCGTTCTTTCCCTGCTCTCCTGCGCATCTGGCCATGCTCGACTCGCCGCTCCCCACCGCGTCCTCCAACGTCGCGTCCGCCGTCGTCGAAGGCAGCCCGATCGAGCGCAGCCTCGCCGCCGTCCATCCCCTCGCGGCGCGGTGGCGTGGCCGCGTGCTGGATTCGATGGAAGGCACCGAGCCAACCCAGCGCTGGCTCGCCGCCGTTCCGGACATCGGGCCGACGTGCGAGGTGCTCTTGGCCGACCGCCTGCTCTGCGACCTCGGGAAAGAGGAGACCGAGGCGCTGATGCAGTGGGTCCGAGGATCGCAGGACGCCTCGGGTGCGTGGATGAGCGTCGAGGGCAGCCCCGACCTCTCGCTCACCGTCTTGGGCTGGTGGGCTCGGCGATGTGCCGGCGACGACCCGAGCGAGGCGTCGATGGTCAAGGCCCAGCGGGTCGTGCACTCGCTGGGCGGAGCCCAACGGGCGAACTTTGGAGTGCGGTTGTGGCTCGCGCTCGCCGGCGCGGTACCGTGGGATTTCCTCCCCGCGATCCCCGGTGAGCTGTTCTTGCTGCCCCGGTCGACCTGGGTCTCTCCGAGTCGCTTCGCCCCTTGGGCGCGCGGCATCCTCACGCCCTACTACGTGCTCGCGCGGGCCAGCGCTTCGGTGCGTCTGCCCGACCCCTCCCCGCTGATGCTGCGGCGCGATCCGGACGCCACCGCGCTGGTCAGCCCACGCCTGACGCGGCCCGGCTTGGCCGGTGACATCCTGCAGGCGTTCGACAAGACGGTGAAGCTCACCCAGAAGCTTCCCCGCGGTCCGCTGCGGCGTCGCGCCGTGGCTCGGGCCGTGGACTGGCTCGACGAGACGCGTCAACGTCACGGCGGGTGGTTCTCGACCCGCCCCACGCTGCTCGCCCTGCTCGCGATGCGGGTCCAAGGCGCGAGGGTCGATGACCCGCGCATCCTCGGCGGCCTCGCCCACCTGCGAGCCACGCGGGGCCAGGTCGTCGTTCGTCGCGGCGTCGGCCGAGGCCAGACCGCGCTCGCGCAGGGTGTGGGAGGCAGCCGCGTCTCGACCGCCGCGCGTCTCGTGCTCGCAGACCGTCACCCCTCGGACGTCGCCTCCCTGCTTCGCATGGAGCTCAGCTCCGCGGGGCCGTGGCAGGACCGGGCCAACGCGCTCGCAGGCGGCTGGCCCCACGAACCTGGAGCGGGCGCTCACCTCGACGTCGACGCCACCTGCAGCGTGCTCGCCGTCCTCTCTTCGATCGAAGAGAGCAGCCCCCTTCGCGCTCCGGCCTGGGCCGCAAGGCGGCGGGCCACCGACGTGCTGCTCGCGATGCAAGAAGGTCCCGGCGGGTTCGCTCGCTTCGAACGTGGCGAGGCCGACGTGTTCATGCAGCGCTTCCCCTGGACCGACGCCGACTTGCTCGCCCAGGGCAGCAACGATGATCCCAACCGCGTTCGTCTCGCCGCCCGATCGCTGACCCACCTGGGGCGCACCGGGTTCCGCATCGACGACGATCGTGTCGCCCGAGGAATCGACTGGCTCCGAAACGTCACGGCCGACGCCTACGAGACCCGGTCGATCCGCACGCTCTCCGCGCTCGCCGGCGCGGCCGTGGCCACGTGCCCGCCCTCGCATCCGATGCGGCAAGAGATGGAGCATCGCCTCCGAGCGCGGCAGCGCGAAGACGGCAGCTTCGGCGATCTCGTCGCGACCGCGCACGCCCTGTCCGCGCTGCTCGAGCTCTCGGGTGCGTGCGTCCAGTGCCACCGCGCGGCCCGGCACCTCGCCGAGGCCGTCGACCGGCACGGCGACGATCTCGAGCGGGCCAGCCAGGCCACCTGCCAAGGATTCGGGCTGAGCCCGCGACTGGAAGACCCTTCAGCCACGGCCCGTGAAGTGTCGCTTGCGCTTCGCACGTTCGTCGCGCAGACCACCGGCCGCCGTGGGCGTTCGACCCAGAGGTGATGCGATGAGTCCCCAACCGAACCACTACGACGTCGTGATCATCGGTGCCGGCCTCGCGGGCTGCGCCACCGCCCGCGCGCTGCGTGACGCCGACCCGACCGGCACGCGCCGCATCCTGCTCGTCGACAAGTGCACCGACGTGCACCCGCAGTTCTCCGGTGAGTTCATTCACCCTCGAGGCGCGGAGATCCTCGACAAGCTCGGGTTCTACGCGCCCCTCGTCCAGGCCGGGGCGGTCGATGTCGACGGCTTCCTCGCCTTCGAACACGCCGACGCCCAGCCGGTCGAGCTCGACTACGCCGACGTGCCCAACCGGCGACCCCGCGGTTTGGCCGTGCACCACAAGACGCTCGTGCGGACCCTCCGCGGCGAGCTGCGCCGGGCTGGCGACGTGGAGCTGCGCGAGGGCTGGTCGCTCATCGAGCTCGTTCGCAGCGACAGCGGCAGCATCTGCGGCGTCGTGCTCTCCGGGCCCGACAAGACCCGCCACACGCTGACGTGCGACCTCGTCGTCGGCGCGGATGGCAAGAACAGCAGCGTCCGCAAGCTCGCCGGCATCAGCGACGAAGGCCGCGAGACGATCGGGTTCACCGCCGGCGTCTCGGTCACCGACGCGACGCTCACGCGCGACACCTACGCCCACGTCATGCTCGGTGCGTGGGGCCCCGTGCTCGCCTACCCCATCCAGAACGAAGCCGACGGCACGGTGACGACCCGCGTCACGCTGGACCTCCCCAAGGAGCTCCCCGCCAAGGGCGCCGCCCTCAAGGATCACCTGCTCGAGGCGTACGTGCCATTCCTCCCGGCTCCGCTCTCCACGCAGGTGGCCGAGGCGATCCGTCGTCACCCCGGCAACCTCTACATGGCGCCCACGGTCGACCTGCCTGCGCCCGCCGCGATTCAGCCGGGCCTCGCGCTGGTGGGGGACGCCGGCGGATGCTCCCACCCGATCACCGCGAGCGGGATGACCATGGGGCTGCGTGACGCCGAGACCCTCGGAGAAGAGGCGAGACGGCGCGCCGCGGCCCCCCGCGGGGAACCCTGGCTCGACGGAGCCGCCCTCCGCCGATACCGCACGCAGCATGATCGCTACGTCCCCACCCGCCAAGCGCTCGCCAGCGCAATCTACGAGGCATTTCGCGGCGAACGCGAAGGGTCGAGGGCGATTCGCCGGGCCCTGTTCGAGTATTGGGGCAGCGGACGCTCCGCCCGGAGCCGATCGATGGCGCTGCTGTCGTGCAGCGAGGGGCGCCCGTCCGTGTTCCTCGCCGAGTATTTCAAGACCGCTCGACATGCGCTCAGCTCCAGCCTGGTCCCCCAGCACGCCCGGCGCTTCCCGGTCGCCGACCGTGTCCGCCGCGCCCGCGGTGCCGCCGCGCTCGCAAAAGACAAGCTGGGGCTCGTTGCCGCGGTGATGTGGGCCCAAGTTCGCCCCAGCTGGATGCCGCATGCGTCCCGCTAGCGGGCCGGATTGACAAAGGTTTTCGCCGAGACCTACGCTGAAAGCAATGGGAGCCCGAGTGCTGGTCGTCGACGACGACCCTTGGATTCTCCGCATGGTCACCGCCACGCTTCAAAAGCGTGACTACGTGGTGGACACGGCGCGAGAAGGTCGGCAAGCGCTCGAGCGTGCGACGGCCAATCCGCCGGACGTGATCATCTCCGACGTGATGATGCCGGTGATGGACGGGTGGACGTTCGTGGAGCAGCTGCGCCGCGACCCACGACTGTCGACGATTCCGGTCATCTTCCTCACCGCGCTGGGCAAGGACGAGGCTCGCATCGCAGAGCTCGGGCTCAGCCCGGACGACTTCCTCGCGAAGCCCTTCCGATTCGATGCGCTCGAGAAGCGCGTGGCGGTCGCGCTGTCGAGCCGCACCGCGCCCGCGGCCACGTCCGTACCAACACCGGCACCTGTCGGCTACGGACACCATGATCCCTTCGCCCAACAACAACAGCAGCAGCAACAGCAGCAGCAGCCGCAGTCTCAGCGACGCTACCCGACCCCTCCGCCGGGCACGTTCCGGTCACCGGGTGTCTACGGCGTGAGCAACCCGTCCGCCGCTCCGGCCACGCCCCAGCACCCGGCCCCACCGGCGGCCGCGCCTGCGCCTGCCAACCCCGCGCACCACGCCCCCCCGCCCTCCACGGGGTTCGCCCCCGAGTTCCCGCAGCGCGACGCCGGTCATCGAGCCCCCGAGCCCGAGCCGCTGCGCGAGCCCCCCAAGACCTCCGAACTCAGCGCCGTCACCGAAGACCGTCGGCCCCGCCGGACCACCGCGCTCAACGGCCGGCTCGAGCAGCTGCAGCTCTCCAGCCTCCTGGTGATGATGGAGATGGAGCGCAAGGACGGCCTGCTCTCCCTCAAGGACAGCGTCACCGGCACCGTCGGACGCATCTTCCTGCGCAAGGGTCAGGTCATCTCGGCAAAGCTGGGGGAGTCGAACCTCGCGGGCAAGGAGTCCGTCTACGAGATGCTCAGCTGGAAGGCGGGCACCTTCAGCTTCAACGCGATGGAGGTCGAGATGGACGACGAGATCAAGAGCTCCACGACGCACCTCCTGATGGAAGGCGCGCGATTGATCGACGAGGCCAATCGCGACGACAGCATCTGAGCGGGTGGCCGACGTGAGCACCACCCCAAGCGACGAGCTCGACGCCAACGTTGCAGCCCGGAACGCGCCCACCGAGGGCGCTGACGACGAGCTGCTCGCCGACATTCCCCCCGACGACGCAAGCGAGGGAGCGTTCGCCGGGTACGTCCGGTCCCGCCGGGTGCGGTGGTTCGTGGGCGGGACGCTGGCGCTGGGCGTCATCGCGGCCCTGTGGGGAGGCAGCTGGTACGAGGACTACCTGCGCAAGAAAGCGCGCCGCGGCATGAAGCCCGAGTACGCCGATCCCCCCGCCGCGGTGTCCGCCGAGGACCGCGTCATGCATTGGGACAGCGGTGCGGCCCGTCTGGGCCTCTCCAAGGATCCGCCGGGCGTGAACCTGATCGTCCTTCCCGACCGCGAGCTTCGACTCGCCGAGGGCTACGAGAGCGCCCAGATCAGCGTTCGGGTCGAAGACGGGCGGACCGTGAAGCTGCGGGTGCTCACCGGCCGCATCGACGTCACCCGGACGGACAAGTGATCACCTCGGCCAGCAGCGGCGGCCACGGCGACTCGAACCGCATGCGGCGCCCGCCCACGGGGTGCGGCAACTCGAGCACGTGGGCATGCAAGGCTTGACGGGGCAAGCCGACCGCCTCGGAGACCTCCTGCATGGTCATGAGCCCGTCCGCCATGTCGCGGAAGAGGTGTTCGTCGACGCCGTAGAGCTTGTCGCCGAGCAGGGGCCTGCCCTCGAGCGCCAGGTGGATCCGGATCTGGTGCTGGCGACCCGTGTGCGGGATGGCGCGCACGAGGGTGATCGGCTCGCCACGGAAGCTCGACGTCGCGAGCGGCTCCACGTCCGTGCGCGCAGGAGCCCCGCCGTCCTCCACCGCGACCGCGCCCATCTTGATGCTGATGGTCGACTGAGGATCGAAGCCGAGCGGAGTCTCGATCGACAGCGGCGCCTCGAGCAGCCCGCGCGTGATCGCGAGGTATTCCTTGTGCACGTCCCGTCGCGCGAACGATCGCTTGAGCACGCCCGCGGGCGATGGAGGCTGGCGCCGGGACTTGACCGCCGCGCCGCGGGCGAGCGCCAAGACCCCCGAAGTCTCGCGGTCGATCCGGTGCGCCATCTGCCAGCCGTGCTCTGCACCCTCCCGCGTTCGCATCAACGCGGTCAGCGTGTTTCGGTGGTAGCGGGCGGTGGGATGCACGGGGAGCCCCGACGGCTTGTCGATGATCATCAGGACCTCGTCCCGATAGATCTCCTCGTAGTGCATTGGGACGGCGGGCTCGTCCGGCGCCGGTCGTCGAAGGATGAGCACGTCGCCGGCACGAACGCGCGCCGAGGCCCGACGAATGCTCGCCCCGCCCTCGAACCGCAGCGCTCCGGTGCCGATGATCGACTGGATCCGGGTCCGCGAGAGGCGCGTGATCCGGGCCTGGAGGAAGCGATCGACGCGATAGCCGTGCAGCGCCTCTTCCACCTCGAACCGGATTTCGATCCAGTCGAGCTCGGCAGCCTCGCCTGCCGCTTTGGGGTATAGTGTAGGCTCCATGAGCACCAAAGCCGGTAAAGAGAACAATCCTAACGGTTCCGGCCCCGGGGAAGAAAACAGCGAAGGCGGTCTCGTTCCGGCGATTCTAGCCGGCGCAGGCATCCTCGCGGTGGTCGGTTTGCTGGTCTTCTGGCCGTCGGGCGACGACGACGCGAAGAGCGCAAAGCAGGAGGACGGCAAGTCGGCCAGCGCCAAGGCGAATCGACGTGGCCGAGGCAAGGGCGGCGAAGGCGCTGCTCGCGGCGGCGGTGGTGTGGCAGCGCGCGCGGTCGACGACGCGACCCCCGGCGCCTCGATCAAGGGCAAGGTCAACCCCGCGCTGCTGCCCAAGAAGGTCGGCATGGCCCCGGGCATTCCGGAGGAGGAGCCGCCGCCGAAGTTCGACAACGTCGAGGACGAGATCGCTTGGTACGAGAAGAAGCTCGAGAAGGCGAACACGCAGCTGCAGGCGCGCGAGCGAAACGTCGAGCGCCTGCTCAAGGTCAAGCAGAAGGCCGAAGACAGCCCCGATCCCACCGCGGCGCTCGCCCGGTACGAGAAGAGCAAGCGGGTCGTCGAGCAGAACCTCGAGAAGGCCAAGGCAAAGGTGGCCGACATCGAGACGAAGCTCGCCGAGCTCCGCGGCGAGTAGTTGCAGCGGGCCGGCGCCCTGCCCCCTGGCGCTCGCGCGAGCGGGCAGGCAGGGTGCAGGCATGATTCGGCACGCTCGCTGGGATGGTTGGCTTCTCCTCCTCGCGTTGGCGGGATGCAAACCCGACGCGCAGCCCACGGTGTCGCCGACGCCCACCCCGGCGCCTGCGGCGAGTGCCCCCACGGGCGAAGACGCTGCGGAGTCCGACGCGCTCGCCGAGTACATCGCGGCGCACTACGACAAGCTCGAGGTCCGCATCCCCATGCGAGACGGCGTGAAGCTGTTCACGACGATCTACACACCCAAGGACGCCGCTGCGCCGGCCCCGATCATGCTGAAGCGGACGCCCTACTCCGTTGCGCCCTACGGCCCTGACGCGATGCCGACACAGCTCGGGCCGAGCGAAACGCTGGCGCGCAAGGGCTGGATCTTCGTCTACCAGGACGTGCGCGGACGGTTCATGTCGGAGGGCAAGTTCATCAACATGACGCCCCACGTCTCCGACGCGAGTGAAGACGCCGTCGACGAGAGCACGGACACCTACGACACCATCGCGTGGCTCGTCGACAACGTCGACGGACACAACGGACGCGTCGGTCAGTGGGGCATCTCGTACCCGGGCTTCTACGCCGCCGCGGGGATGGTCAACGCGCACCCGGCCCTGCGTGCGGTGTCCCCCCAGGCCCCGATCGCCGACTGGTTCTTCGACGATTTTCACCACCACGGCGCGTTCTTCCTGCCGCACGCGTTCAACTTCTTGGCGGTGTTTGGCCAGAAGCGGCGCGGCCCTACGACGCAGTGGCCGCCACGGTTCGAGCACGGCACCACCGACGGCTACGCGTTCTTTCGAGACCTCGGGCCGCTGCGCAACGCGAACGAGCGGTACCTCGACGGCGAGATTGCGTTTTGGAACGCGGTCACCGAACACCCCAACTACGACGAATTCTGGAAATCGCGAAACCTGCTCCCCCACCTGCACGACGTCGCTCCGGCGGTGATGACGGTCGGAGGATGGTTCGACGCCGAAGACCTCTACGGGCCACTTCACATCTATGGCGCGATCGAAGAGAAGAACCCGGGCGTGACGAACATGCTGGTGATGGGCCCGTGGCCACACGGAGGTTGGGCTCGCACGAACGGCCGCCGCCTGGGCAACGTGGACTTTGGCGCCGACACCTCGCAGTACTACCAGACGAAGATCGAAGCGCCGTTCTTCGAGCACCACCTCGGGAACGGTCCCGACCCGGGGCTGCCCGAGGCGCACGTCTTCGAGACCGGACGCAACGCGTGGCGCACCTTCGACGCGTGGCCTCCGAAAACCGAACCTCGGGTGCTCTACTTCGGCTCCGAAGGCGCGCTGGTATCCGAGCGGCCCTCCTCGAAGCGCGGATCGGACAGCTACGTCAGCGACCCCGAACACCCCGTGCCGTTCAGCGAAGACATCGCGACGGGCATGACGCGGGAGTACATGACCGACGACCAGCGCTTCGCCTCACGGCGCCCCGACGTGCTGACCTACCAGAGCGAACCGCTCACCGAACCGCTCACGATCGCCGGCCCCCTGAGCGCAGAGCTATTCGTCTCGACCACGGGCCGCGACGCCGACTTCGTCGTCAAGCTCATCGACGTCTTCCCCAACGACGCCGTGATGCCCGATGAGGACGGCACGGTGCGTCCGTTTTCCGGCTACCAGATGATGGTGCGCTCGGAGGTGTTCCGCGCCCGCTTCCGAAACGACTACAGCGCGCCCCGACCGATGAAACTGGGCGCGGTGGAGACCGTCACCGTCCCGCTCCAAGACGTCTTGCACACCTTCGAGCCCGGCCACCGCGTGATGATTCAGGTCCAGAGCACCTGGTTTCCCCTCGTCGACATCAACCCGCAGTCGTGGGTCGAGAACATCTTCGAGGCCGAAGACGACGACTTCATCGAGGCGACGCACACGGTCCACCGCAGCGCGACCCATGCCTCGGGCGTGACGTTCGGCGTGCTCGCACGGCCCTGAGGCGGCTCAGAAGCTCAGACGCTCGGCCGCGCGTTTGCCATGAGGGCATCGTAGACCTCGCGCCGCTTCGTGCCGTCCTCAACCATGCCCTTGGCGTGCGCGAGCTCGGCGTCGATGAGCTCAGCGAACCGATCGAACGGCTGCGCGCCCTGGAGGAAGCGGCCGTTGATGAAGAACGAAGGCGTACCGCGGGCGCCCAGCTTCGCGGCCTGCTTCTGGTGGTCCTCGACCTTCTGCGCGAGCCCTTGGTCCTTCAGGTCGCGGCGAAACCGCTTGCGGTCGAGGCGGAGCTTCTTCGCGTAGCGAAGCAGGTCGTCGTCTTCGAGCGCGCGCTGGTTGTCGAAGAGCAGGTCGTGCATCTTCCAGAACTTGCCCTGTCGCCCTGCGGCCTCGCTCGCCAGCGCGGCTGGAACGGCCTTCTGGTGGAACGGCAGCGGGTTGTGCTTGTAGACGATGCGCACGTCTTTCCCGTACTCCTTGACGATCTTGTCCAGGGTCGGGTTGGCCCGGCCGCAGAACGGGCACTGAAAGTCCGAGAACATCACGATCGTGACCAGGGCATCCGCAGGGCCCTTCGTGTGTGCATCCCCGATCGTCGCGGCGTAGCGGGCGTCGGGGTCTGGGCGACCGGGACGCACGTCTGGCTTGACTTGCGCGACCTTGGCCGCCTCGAGCTCGGTGACGCGGCCCGAGATGTCGTCGATGGCGCTTCGGGCCCGGCGGCGCTCGATCGCCGCGGTGTCCGCCTCCTGCTCGATCGAGCGCTGGTCGGCGCGGGCCGCCTCGAGCTCGGCGCGAAGCGCTGCCTGCTCCTGTTCGAGCGCCGCCATGCGCTCCTGCATGCTCGCGACGCCCGCCCGCGATGGGTGACACCCCAGGAACAACAGACACGAGATCACGAAGAAACGGCGCATCGCGCCGCAGTGTAGCCCGTTCTCCTCAGCCACCAAGACCCCAACGAACCAACGAACGACGCCGCCGCGAGCAGCAAGCCAGCGATAGCGTGTCTTCGTCAGAGGGCCCCCGCCCCACCACCGCCGAAGCGAACGCGGAGGAGCGAGCCAAAGGCGAGCGAAGGGCGGCTACCGGCCTCCACCACCGAAGACCGGAGGCGAAGGAGCGGACCCTTCGGGTCCGCGAGCGAGGGCGCCCCGCGCCCGAACTTGGAGGGAGGCGCGGAGGGGGCTCCGCCCCCGCAGCGTCGGGAACCGAGAGGTTCCCCCAAACTAATACCGGTAGTGCTCGGGCTTGAAGGGGCCCGAACGCGGAATGCCCAGGTACTCGGCCTGCTCGGTGCTGAGTTCGGTGAGCTTGGCGCCCAGCTTGCCCAGGTGAAGACGCGCGACCTCTTCGTCGAGGTGCTTGGGAAGCACGTAGACCTTGCCAGCCTCGTACTTGCCCGGCTCTTGCCACAGCGCGAGCTGAGCGAGGACCTGGTTGGTAAAGCTGCTGCTCATCACGAAGCTGGGGTGGCCGGTGGCGCAACCCAGGTTCACGAGGCGACCACGCGCCAGGAGGATGACCGCGTGGCCGTCGGGGAAGACGAAGCGGTCGACCTGCGGCTTGACCTCGATCTCCTTGACCTCGGGGTCGTCGACCAGGGCCTGCACCTCGATCTCGGAGTCGAAGTGGCCGATGTTGCAGACGATCGCCTCGTCCTTCATCGACGCCATGTGCTTCTTGGTCACGACCGACATGCAGCCGGTCGCGGTGACGACGATGTCGGCCTGCGGCGCAGCTTCGTCCATCGTGGTGACCTCGAAGCCCTCCATCGCCGCTTGCAGGGCGCAGATCGGATCGACCTCGGTGACGATGACGCGCGCGCCAAAGCCCTTGAGCGAGTGGGCGCAGCCCTTGCCGACGTCGCCGTAGCCCGCGACGACGCAGACCTTGCCCGCGACCATGACGTCGGTCGCACGCTTGATGCCGTCGGCGAGCGACTCACGGCAGCCGTAGAGGTTGTCGAACTTGCTCTTGGTGACCGAGTCGTTGACGTTGATCGCCGGGATGACGAGCTCGCCCTTTTCAGCCATCTGGTAGAGGCGATGCACGCCGGTGGTCGTCTCTTCGGAGACGCCCTTGCACTCGTTCTTGAGCGCTTCGTTGTGGTCGCGATGCATGACGATGGTGAGGTCACCGCCGTCGTCGAGCAGGAGGTTGGGGGGCGTGCCGTCGGGCCACTTGACCGTCTGCTCGACGCACCACCAGTACTCCTCTTCGGTCTCGCCCTTCCACGCGAACACGGGCACGCCGGTGGCAGCGATGGCCGCGGCGGCGTGGTCTTGGGTGGAGAAGATGTTGCACGAGGACCACCGCACTTCTGCGCCCAGGGCCGTCAGCGTCTCGATGAGCACCGCGGTCTGAATGGTCATGTGGAGGCAGCCGGCGATCTTGGCGCCCGCCAGCGGCTTGCTGTCGCCATGCTTGGCGCGCAGAGCCATGAGGCCTGGCATCTCCTTCTCTGCGATCTCGATCTCTTTGCGACCCCACTCGGCGAGCGAAAGGTCAGCAACTTTGAAGTCCCCTTGGGGTTGCGAACTGGTGTCCATGATTTGTTCCTCGGCCCGTCGGTGGGCCTAGCCATTGGCCTCGGAGGCGTCGCGATAGTGCGGCACCCACCCGGAGCTGTCCTTGAACAACCTCACGCAGCGGATGTGCTTGCGCGAGGTCAGTGAGAAGCGATGATGAAGGTTGGCCGGCACGACGAGCAGGTCGCCAGGCTCGACCGTGACGCGCATCCAGCGGTCGTCCTCGGAGCGGAGGTCGAAGATGCCCTCTCCCTCGAGCACGTAGCGGACCTCGTCGTCGGTGTGCAGGTGCTCATCGACGAACTTGGCGCACAACGCCTCGAGGTCGGGGGTTTCGGGGCTCAGCTCGACGATGTCCTGCTCCACGTAGCCGCGCTCGGTCTTGAGCTCGTCGAGCGCGGGCTGGAAGGCGTCGGGCGAGAGCTCGAGGCGCTCGGCCAGCACGCCAACCGCGGTGAGGTCGGCGCCGGTGATCGGTTCGTCGTCGGACTGGGGCTCGAGCCACTGAAGCTTCATCGCGCGTCTCCTGCCAAACCCAGCCGATGCAGCTCGACCGTGGCGCGGAAAAGATAGTCCAGGCACTCGGCCTGCGTCTTGGCCTTCACCCAGGTCTCGCCCCAGACGTAGACCCCGTGTCCGGCCACCAGCACCGCGTCGACGTCTGGGTGCGCCTCGATGGCGTCCGCCATGGACTCTGTGAGTTGTGCCTCACGGGGAGTGTTGGCGATGATCGGCACGCGCACGGTGTCGAAGCAGCCCTTGCCTCGCAGACCCTTCTGCATCTCGAGGCCTTGGCACTCGAAGGTGGCCGGCTCGCCACCCGGTGAGAACAGCCGCGCCGCCAAGACCGCCCAGACCGAATGGCTGTGCAGGACCGCGCCTGCGTCACGCATGCGAAAGGCGTTGTAGAAGAGCGGCTGGCACTCCGAGACCCTCAGGTTCGGGTTGGCCGGCGGCTTGACCACCGTGCACGTCGAGAGATCGCTCCCATCGAGCACGAACACGTCCTGCGGAGCGATCCGCTCCTTCTGCACGCCCGAGGGGGCCATGAACACGCCGGCCTCGCCCCGGACCGAGATGCCGCCGCCGGTCCCCGACACCCACCCGAGCCCGTAGAACTGACGGCAGAGTTCGCAGATCAACGCGGGCAGCTCGGCGTCGGGGGTCATCGCGGCGGGACTCTAGCAGGACATCGGAAAACTCCCACGCGCTCTCAGCTCCGCGGCGCGCCCGGCGTGAAGTGAGGACACCGCCGAACCGGGATGGGCGGGTACTTGGGCCAGCCCGGGACCGAGTCGCTCTTCGAGCAGCGCCAAAACGTCGACCCCTTGGCGCTCTGAATCCTGCGTGCGTGCTCGCACTGTTCGCAGAGGCCCGGGCTCATCGCTGCCGATCCCCCCGGCCGAGGTCTTCGAACGCTGGCGGGAGGATGAGCTTCTCTTCGCGGGCGATCATGCCCAGCGCCATCGCGACCCTCGCCCCGAGCATCGCCCGGCCGCTGACGACGCCGCGGCGAAGCTGCCAGCCACCGAAGAGCAAGCCAGCGCCCCACAGCACGCCTGCCAGCGCCGCCGAGACGTAGAGGTAGGCCACCGAACCGGCCGCCGCAAACCCGATGAATACGCCCAAGGCGACCTTCGACGCGTCGAGCACGGGTGCCGTCTGCTCGGCCACCTGCTTGTCCACGCGCAGCTCGAAGCTGTCGTCGTCGACCTTGACCTTGTAGTCGTCCTTGCGCACGCCGAGGTACTGCAACGCCGGACGCAGCACCCTGAACAGCTCCTCTTGCCCGAGCACGGTGCGCCCTCGAGCGACCAGTGCCCCGTCGTAGGGGTCTTGCAGCACGACGCCCGCCTTGAAGCCCTCGGCAAAAGAGTCGGCTTCGACCGCGGAGGCGTTCAGGCCCGCTTCCTTGGCGGCCGCGACGCGAATGCGGTGCTCGTCCCCACTCCACGCCAGAGCATGCTCGGCCTTGGGCGCGAGCGCGGTCGGTTCACGCTTGGGCATCGGCCAACTTGGCTTTGATCGCGGCCGCAATCGGCTCGGTCACGTAGCGCCGGTAGTCGCCACCGTGTGAGGCGACCTCGCGCACCAGCGAGCTCGAGACGACCATTCGGTTGGGGCGCGGCAACATGAAGACCGTCTCGATGCTCGGCTCGAGGTCGCGGTTGGCCAGCGCCATCTGGAACTCGGACTCGAAGTCGCCGTGCGCTCGCAGGCCCCGGACGATGAACTGAGCGCCGACGTCCTTGCAGAAGTCGATGACCAGGTGTGAGAAGACCGCGACATCGACCGTGGGCAGGTGCTCGGTGCTTTGCGCGATGAGGTCACAACGCTCCTGAGGGTCGAACCATCCCCGCTTCGTGGGGTGCTTGCCAATCCCCACGATGACGCGATCGAACAGCTTGGATGCCCTCTGCAGGATGTCCATGTGGCCCAGGGTCATCGGGTCGAAGGAGCCAGGGTAGACCGCAACGCGGCGTCCGGTGGGCGGTCGATCGCTCACCGCGGGAGTATACTGTGCCCATGGCCGCTCGGCTGGAATTGGCCCTCGTCGTCTCCGTGCTGGCTGCATGCCGCAGCGACCCCCCCGAACCGAAGAAGGTGGCGGAGATCGAGCCCGTGGTGAAGCCGAAGGTGCGACCCAAGCGGCAAGGGCCCTTCGCAAACCCCAACGTGGACCCGCCGGGGCCCCGCGCCGAGACCCAGCTGCCCGCCAAGGAGCTCGAGACGACGATCGCGCGGGGCGTCGCGTTGGCAGCCGAGGGCCGCGAGACCGTCGCGATTCAGACCCTGCGCAAGTGCGCCAACCGGATCCCGCAGAGCGTGCGGTGCGAGGCAGAAATCGGCCTGACGATGTTTGCGGCCAACCAGCACCTGGCTCACGCGCGGTACTACCTGGCCGAGGCCGCCACCGCAGCTCCCGCCGAGCTCGAGGACGGCCTGTACCGCCGCATGGGCGACACGGCGATGTCAAAGTCGCAGCACGAGACCGCGGCGGCCGCCTACGGGGTGCTCATGGCGCGAGAGACTGCGACGGCCGACGACCTCGAACAGCTCGCGGCCGCCCTGCAAGCCACCCGCGGTCGCCGCGACGAAGCGGCCGACGCCTACGCCCGCGCCTACGCCCTCGACCCGACGCGGCACGAGCTGCTGCGCAAGCGAGCGACGCTGCTCGGCCAAGGCGGCGAGCATGCCCGCGCCGCGGACCTCTTCGAGGCATACCTCGAGCAGGCCACCCCTGAAGAGAAGGTCCGCACCGCGCTCGAGCAGCGCATCGCGATGCTCCGCGAGCAAGCCAAGAGCGACCCCAAACCGGAGTCGAAGCCGGAACCAACCCCGAAGGGCTAACGAAGCAAGCGAGCGCGCTGGGTCCGAGTCGCCAGCGACGCTTCGTGCAGGGAGAACTGCCCGCGCGCACGCGCCAGGTTGTGCTCGCCGGCCGAGGCGAAGCGCTGCGGGTTCCAGCCGAAGTACGACTCGGCGAGAGCGTCGGCGAGGAAGCGGGCCGCGAGCTCGAGCGTGATGATTTCGACGCCGAACACCAGCGCTTCGCGTTCGCCCGACCGCAGCGTCGGCCCGTCCGACGCGTACCCGCGCACGGACGCCTCGAAGACGTCGAGGTCGAAGATCGCCTGCGTCTCGTCCTCTCCCTTGGGATTGCACCACGAGCGCCACGCGTCGCCGAGCTCGAGATGCAGCGGCATCGGCCCCACCGTGTCGAGGTCGATCAAGCCGACCGCGGTCTCAGCCAGTGGGCCCTGCGGCCCGGCAAACATCACGTTGTTGAGCTTGGGGTCACCGTGCGCGACGCGGGTGGGCAGCCCGGCCAAGTCGGGGAGCGCCGCGGCCTTGGCGAGGAGTCGCTCGGCCAGCGGCGCGACCTGGTCGTAGAGGCGATGCTCGGCGTGCCCCTCGAGGGCCGCGCGCAGCCGCTGCAGGTGGGCGGGCGTGTCGTGAACGCCGGCCCGAAGCCCGACGAACGCGTGCTCGAGGTCTTCGAGGCCGCGATGGAAACGACCGAGCGCGGCCGCAGCGGCCCGTGCCTGCGCGCTCGTGCGGACCGCGTCGAAGGTCACCCCGCGAAGGCGCGTCATGACCCTCCAGGCGCGACCATCCCGTTCGACCCACAATGCCCCGCCCGCGCTGGGGCGCAGCAAAGGCGTGGGCACCCCCTTGGCCGACAGGTGCTCGGTGACCGCGGCGATGTTGTGATGAATCTGCGGCGAGAACACCGTGTGCACGCGCTGCAGGATCCACTGCGATCCGTCGGCAGACACGGCGAACGTGTCGTTGATCAGCCCGCTGCCGAGGGGTTCGACGGTCGCAACCACGTCGAAGCCGAACGCGTCCAGCACTGCCCTGCCCTGCTCCGCCGTCACCTCGTCTCGCATGCGGGCTCAGGATCCCCCATGGCGACGGGTGTACTCAAGCCAGGTTCGCAGACGCATGCGCTCGTCCTCCATCTTCGCGCGCACCCAGCCGGGCAGGTTCTCTTGCGCGTCGAGTCTGTCGAGGTCGGCCTTGGCCGCCTCGAAGTGCCCCCGCTCCCGCAGCGCCGTGAGCCGCTGCAGCCGGATGACGGGGTGGTCGGGGTTCACCTCGAGGGCGCGGTCCAGCGTCGAGATGGCCCTGTCGGGCTGCCCCACATAGAACCACGCGATCGCCAGATTGTAGTAGTGCACCGCCGAGGGGTCGGTCTTGCGCGCGCGTGGCCACACCGAAGCGCCCAGGAGCGCCGCGAAGACGACGAGCGGGACCCAGCGTCGCTGCGCCGCGGCACGGCGGAGCGCCCGGACGCCATCGGGCAGGAGCACGGCCATCGGCAGCACCCACGGCAGTCGATGCTGCGCCGAGGTGAAGTACAAGACGTTGGCCGCAAACGTCGAGAGCGCCAGCCCGAGCAACACCGCCGAGACCGCGCCCTCGTTGCGCGCCCGCCCGATGCCGAAGACGGCCAGTGCAAAGCCCACCCCGAACGGGAGGCCAAACCGAGGCGAGCACCACAGCAGCTCGCGCTCGCCGAAGTGGTCGTAGTCCTGCGTGAGCTCGTCGTTGCCCAGCATCAGCCAGACCTTGCGGACCTCGAGGACCATCCAGCGCATCGGGTCATCGGCGATCTCGGCGAGCCCACGAGCATACAGGGCTCGGCCGATCGCTGCGATCTCCTCGGCCTCGGGACCCGGCGGCACGCCGAGCGTCTCCCGAAGCTCCTGCCGTTCCCGCGACACGTCGCCGGAGAGCAGGCCGCCCGCGTCGTTCCACACGCCCCGTGCATGGGCGTTGTTGCCGATGTAGAAGGACGTGCCGCCCCCGTGGGCGGGGAACACGGTCGCGCGCCCCGTCACCGCGGCGTTGCGCGCCGCCATCGGCAGCACGGCCACGAAGACGCCGAGCACGAAGGCGGCGGTGGTCCTGCCCCTCGCACCCGCGCCGCGCAGGGCCGCGACGCCGACCACCGGGACGAGCAGCGCGAAGTTGGGGCGGGCCAAGATGGCCACGCCGACCGCGACCCCGAGCGCGGCCCAGCGCGCCGGGGTGCTCGCCTCGCGCACCCGCACCGCGGCCGCAAGGACCGCGACGCTCACCGTCACCGCCAGCGACCCGGTGAGGAACTTGTTCTCGTAGAACGCCAGCATGGGGAAGGAGAGCAGCGCGACGCTGGCCCACGCGGCCTCGGTGCGCCCACGCCATCGCGCGAGGGCACGCGCAAACCACCAGTGGGTCAGGCCTGCGATCGCCAGCTGAAACAGCAGCGCCAGCGAGACCCAGGCACGAATCGCCATCGGCAGGGCCATGAGATAGGCGTACAAGCCCTGCAGGTAGAACGGCCGCGTGCCCAGCGGTGGGGACGCCAAGATGTCCCGCGCCGCGAGTTCGTACTGACGGCCGTCGGAGAACGTCGCGAGGGCGAAGGGGACCTCGGCCAGATACGTGCAGTGGTAGAGCACGCGGAGCAGCGCGAGGACGACCAAGAGCGCGGTCAACCACGGACTCAGTCGCTCGCGGGTCTCGGCCAACCGCACGACGATAGCAGTACACTGCCGCGGTGCCGACCGACGAAGAGGTACACCGGATTCACGCTCGTTACCTCGAGGAGGTCGTCGAGGAGCTCGGCCTGTGCCCGTTCGCGCGACGCAGCCGGGAGCAGGGCCGCGTCCACCGACCGCTGTTCCGCGTCGACGCAGCGTCGCCCACGGCCCGGGACGTGGCCGAGGGTGTGGCAACGTGCGCGCGCACCCACGCCGACGCGGAGATCATCCTCGTCACGTTCATCGACGAGGAGGGTCGCTACGACGAGCCGACCGCGTTCGACGTCTTCGTGACCGCCGTTCGCGAAGCGTACGAGGCATTGAACGCCCCGCTGTACTTCATGGTGCCGTTCCATCCGCGACTCGACGAGACCATCGACGCCTCGCGCCCGTTGACCAAGGACACGCTCGTCCCGCTGATCCGCCGCACGCCCGACCCGGTGATCCAGTGCGTCAACGGGGCGGTCCTCGAGCACGCGCGGGCCCAGGCCCAGCAGGCCGCGTTCCGCAAGCTGCTCGAGGCCCACGGGGACGATCCCGTCCTGCGCTCGATGCTCGAGCGGAGCGTGCAGACCGACTCCGAGCTGTCCGCCGACATCGCCCGCGCCAACTTTGCCGCGTGCGGCGACGGGGCCGGGCGCGACGAGCTCGAGCGGCGGATTCAGGCCCTTATCGAGGCTCGGCGCGGGACCCCGTGAGCCCACGGTGACGGCGCCGCCGCTCGCCGATACACTCCGCCGGGCATGGCGGATCGTAGCGCGCTCACCCGACGCGGATTGTTTCGCGGCATCGGCTCGGCCACCGTGGTCGCGAGCTGTACCCGGACCCACCCCGGCACCGCGACCAACACCCCGAGCACCGACGCGGCCCTGAGCCCCGGAGAGATCGGCCCCAGCCCCTCCCGGCTGTCCTTCGAGCTCAACGGCAAGGCGGTCCAGGTGGATGTCGAACCTCGCACCACCCTGCTCGACGCCCTCCGGGTCGACCTCGACACCACGGGCACCAAGAAGGTGTGCGACCGCGGGGCATGCAGCGCCTGCACCGTGTTGGTCGACGGCGTGCAGCGCAACAGCTGCATGATGCTGGCCCACGACGTCGAAGGCCGAACGGTCACCACCGTCGAGGGGCTGGCCGACGACGGTCACCTCACGGTGCTGCAGCGAAAGTTCGTCGAGCACGACGCGCTGCAGTGCGGTTTTTGCACCTCGGGCATGCTGATGAGCTGCTCGGCGCTGCTGCAGCGCACCGCGGGTCGAGGCTCGGCGCTGTCCAAGGAGGAGGTCCAAGACGCGATCAAGGGCAACCTGTGCCGCTGCGGCACCTACCCCCACGTGATCGCGGCGGTGCTCGACGCGAGCAAGGAGCGCGCATAAGTGGCCAAGACGGAGATCAAAGTCGGATTCGGCGACCAGGTGAAGGCCGTCTCGGTCGAGCTCCCCAAGGGCGAAGCCAAGCCCTGGGACGCGGACGCGCAGCTCGAGGTCGTCGGCAAGCCGATCCCGCGGCGCGACGGCGCGCTCAAGGTCAGCGGCCGGGCCAAGTACACCTACGACGTCAACCTCCCCGGCATGCTCTACGCCGCGGTCGTCCGCTCGCCCCTGCCGGCAGCGAAGGTCGTCTCTGTCGACACCAGCGCGGCCGAGAAGATCGCCGGGGTCAAGGCCGTCGTGCAGGTCGCCGAGAAGGGCGACGCGGTGCTCTTCGCAGGCCAAGACGTCGCCGCCGTCGTCGCCGAGCGGCCCGAGCAGGCGTGGCAGGCCGCCCGCGCGGTCAAGGTCGAGTACGAGCAGCGACGCTTCGTCACCCGGCTCGCGTTCGCGGCCACGCCCGACGCCCCGCTCGTGCATCGGGGCGCTGTCGAGGAGCGACGCACCGAAGGCCACGTCACCGAAGGCGGGGGCGGTGACGCCCAGGGCAACAAACGTCCGCTGCGTCCCATGAAGAAGGGCGACGTCAGCAAAGGGCTCAAAGGCGCCACCGTGCACGAGGCGGTCTACGAGACGCAGGTGCAGACCCACTCGGCGCTCGAGACCCACGGAATCGTCGCGCGCTGGGACGACGACGAGCACCTGACGGTGTGGGCCTCCACGCAGAGCATCTTCAGCGTGCGCGACGAGCTGGCCGAGGTGTTCGACCTCAAGCCCACCAACGTTCGCGTGCACACCGACTACCTCGGGGGTGGATTCGGCGCGAAGTTCGGCGCCTCGGCGCCCGGATCCCGGCTGGGCACCATCGCCGCGCGGCTCGCCAAGCAGACGGGCGCCCCGGTCAAGTTGATGTGCGACCGGCACGAAGAGCAGGTCTGTACCGGCAACCGCCCCGACTCGATTCAGACGGTCAAGGTCGCCGGCAAGGGCACGGCGCTCACCGCCATTGAAGTGCAGTCGATCGGCACCGCCGGCATCGGCACTGGGGCGGGCGTCGGGCGCAACGCCTTCGCCGTGTACACCAAGTGCCCCAACATCCTCGTCGACAGCAGCGACGTGTTCACCAACGCCGGCCCGGGCACGGCCATGCGAGCCCCGGGTCACCCGCAGGGCGCATTCGCATTCGAGCTCGCGCTCGACGAACTCGCGACGAAGCTCGGCGTCGACCCCATCGAACTGAGGCTCGCCAACGACGAGCACCCCGTGCGGCTGTGGCAGTTCGAGGAGGGCGCGAAGCGGTTCGACTGGAAGGCCAAGCGTGCCGAGTCGAAGCGCCTGCGCGAGGGTAAGGCCCGCATTCGCCGAGGCTGCGGCGTGGCGGCGTCGATCTGGGGCGACTTCGGCCGCCCCAAGGCCGCCGTCGTGACGTGCTCGGTCCTCCGTGACGGATCGGTCGAGATTCGCAACGGGGTGCAAGACATCGGCACCGGCATCCCGACCGTGCTCGCGCAGATCGGGGCCGAGGTCTTCACCCGCCCGCTCGACACCATCATCGTCCGCTACGGCGACAGCGAGCTGGGCAGCTCCGTCGGCAGCGGCGGCTCGCAGACGACCTCGAGCGTCACGCCTGCGGTCCGCAACGCCTGCGAGGACGCCAAGGAGAAGTTCATCGAGCACGTCGCCGAGCTGCTCGGAGCGAAGCCGGCCGACGTCTCGTGGGCCAACGACGGCACCCTCTCCGCGGGAGGGGCGTCGATCACCTTTGCCCAGGCGTGCAAGAAGATCCCCGGCGAGTCGATCACCGCAACGGCCGACCGCCCTGCCACCTACGGCAACCACCCCATGCCGTTCCTGGGCGCGCCGATGCCCCAGATCGCCGGTGTGCAGTTCGCCGAGGTCGAAGTCGACACCTGGACGGGCGTGGTGAGAGCCAAGCACGTGCTCGCGATGCACGACTGCGGCCGGGTGATGAACCGCCTGACCTGCACCAGCCAGGTCAACGGCGGGGTCATCCTCGGCACGAGCTACGCCCTGATGGAGCAGCGGGTCATGGACCACGACGTCGGACGCATGCTCAACCCCAACCTCGAGTCGTACAAGATCTGCGGCGCCGCAGACACCCCCGAGATCGAGGTCGTGCTCACCGACGTGTACACCGGGGCCAACAACACCGGCGCCGCCGGCATCGGCGAGCCCTCGACCATCCCCACCGCGGCGGCGCTCGCGTGCGCCGTCTTCGACGCGCTCGGCGAGCCGGTCCGTCGCCTGCCCATGACACCATCCCGTGTGCTCGCCGCCTTGGGCGCGGTGCCCGCCCCGAAAGGCCTTGGATGAACCCGTTCACGCTCGTTCGACTCCCCACCCTCGACGCCGCGCGCGAGCGCGTCTCCGCCGAACCCCAGCGCCGCACGTTTCGGGCCGGCGGCATCGACTTGCTCGACCGCATGAAGGAGGGCCTCGACGCTCCCGACGAGCTCATCGAGCTGCACGCGATCGCCGGTGAACACGGCGCCCGGATGCGCGGCATCGCGGCCACCGAAGACGGAGGCTGGCGGATCGGCGCCCTCGTCACGCTCGGGCAGCTCGCCGGCTACGACGACTTGCCCCCCGCCTACGGGGCGATCAAGGACGCCGCCGGCAACGCCGCGACGCCTTCGATTCGCAACGGCGCCACCGTCGGCGGCAACCTGCTTCAGCGCCCGCGGTGCTGGTACTTCCGGCACTCGGACCTGCTGTGCCTGAAGAAGGGCGGCTACGAGTGCCTCGCGGTCAGCGGCGACAACCGCTTCAACGCGATCCTCGGCGGCGGCCCCAGCTTCATCGTGCACCCCTCGAGCCTCGGCTCGGCCGTGGTCGCGCTCGACGCAAAGGTCACCATCGCCGGCGAGTCCGGCCTACGCACCATTCCCGCGGACCAGCTGTTCGCACCTCCGACCGTCGATCCCACCCGTGAGCACACCCTCGCCCCGGGGGAGGTCCTCGTCAGCGTCGACCTGCCGCCTGCCCTCCCGGGACAGCGCTCCGCCTACCACTTCGCCAAAGAGAAGCAGTCTCAAGACTGGCCGCTGGCCGAAGCGAGCGTGCGTTGTACGGTCGAAGGTGGGGTGATTCAAGACCTGCGCGTAGCCTTGGGGCACGTCGCTCCGATCCCCTGGCGCAGCAAGGAGGCCGAGGATGTGCTCGAAGGTGCGGCGCCATCGGCCGAGGTCTTCGCCAAGGCCGCGCAGGCTGCACTCTCGGTCGCAGAGCCTCTCGAGGGCAACGCGTACAAGGTGCCTCTCGCCCAAGGCGTACTCCGCTACGCGCTCCATTTCGCGACCTCCACTCCCCTCCCCGCGTGAGCAGGACCATGCCCAACTTCGACGATCTCTCCCGCCAGATGGCCGAGTCTGACGCCCCGGTTTGCCGTCATTTGCGCACCAAGGCGCTCCACGTGTACGGGCAGGACACCCCCGACGCCTACCTCACCTCGCACTCCAGCAGCTATCACTGCCTGCGGACCCAGTTCATCACGGGGCCCGACCAGGCCCCGTGCCTGCCAGAGTCGTGTCAGTCCGCCAGGGTCTGTTTCGAGCAGCGCTGAGCCGCGGGGCGGCCGCGAAAATGCGGTCTGCAGCCCTTGTCAGGTTGGGTCGACAGTGGGATATCTTGCGCACTGATGGCCAGCGACAACGTGACCAACACCACCGACGGCAGCTTCTCCAGCGACGTCCTGGAGTCTGACACGCCCGTGCTCGTGGACTTCTGGGCCACGTGGTGTGGGCCCTGCAAAGCGATCGCCCCCCACGTCGAGGCCGTGGCCGACGAGCTGGCGGGCAAGGCACGGGTCGTGAAGATGGACATCGACTCCAACCCGCAGACCCCGGCCAAGTACGGCATCCGCAGCATCCCCACCCTGCTCGTCTTCAAGGGCGGCGAGGTCGTGGACCAGCTCGTAGGCAACCCGGGCAGCAAGTCGAAGATCGCCGACCTGCTCGGCCGTCACGTCTGAGCGAGCCCTCTCCACCTTCGAGGCCGCCCGAGCGCTCTGCTCCGGCGGCCTCGTTGCGTCGGGTACCCAGCTCAGGGATCCGGCTCAGGGATCCGGCTCAGGGATCCGGCTCAGGGCTCCAGGCACAGCGCCCGGGCGCGAATCGTCAGCGAGAAGATGCCGTCGGCGCGCCCGCAGGTTCGCCACCCGTTGGCCTGGCCGGGCAGCGGATGTGAGGCTTCGATGACCGAGGTCACCACACCGAAGCCGCCGCCGGACACTGCGATTCCAGTCGGGCACGTGACCTCGACGCAGTCGGACGATCCACCCCCTTCGACTTCGACACTCTCGGTGTACACGGAGGTCTGGGCACCCCGCGGCAGCACGGTGCAGTAGGCGTCGACCTCGACCTCGGCCGGCTGCAACATGCCCGACCCACACACGCGCCAGTGGCTCCCGTCCTCGTCGGGCTCGGATCCTTGAAACTCGAAGTCGGGGCCCCAGCGGCCACCACCGCCGACGAGGGTGCTCCCCGGGGGGCATTGCACGTCGTAGCAGCTGGTCCCCTCGTCCCCTTCGAGGAGGTAGGTCTCGCTGACCACGAACACGTCGCCCTGTGCCTCGGTACAGCGAGCATAGCCCTGCCCGAGGGCGCTGGGGTCTTGCGGGTCGGGACCGGTGCAGGTCGTCCACGCAATCATGTCCGCGGTGCGGTGGGACGTGTGTGCCAGCAGCCCGTCGAGCACGAACCCGCCGCCGAGCGGCCGGCTCTCCGAGCACTCGGCGCGAAGGCACGGCGGGTCGTCGAGAATGGGCAGGAGGGTCGCAGGATCGACGACGGTGAACGCGTCGGTGACGACGAGCGGCTCGACGCACAGCGTGCCGATCAGAACCTCTGAACCCGGACACGCTGGTTCCGTGCCGGTCGAGTCGCCGGGCCCGGTCGTGCTCGTCGAGGCTGCCCCCGACTCGCCGCTCGACGACGAAGAGCCGGCGACGCTGGTCGTGCTGCTCGAAGTGGAATCGTCCGTCGTCGCGACGGTCGTCGGCGGCATCGTGGTGGGGACCGCCGCGGTCGTCGAGCTGCTGGGGTCGGTGGTGCTCGTCGACGCGTCCCCCTGCGCGTCGCCGCCGGGCGGATCGGCGAAGCACCCTCCGACCAAGAGGACGACGAGCGCACCGCAACCACACCGAGCCACCACCCATGCAGTCTACCAGGCCCCCAAACGAAGAAGGCCCGCACGTGGCGGGCCTCTCGAGCGCTTGCGAGGCAGGACTCAGCCGCTGGCGCCGACCAGCTCGAACGAGGAGCTGTTGGCGTAGCCACGGACCATCACGTGGATGACCGAGGGCTCGGCCAGGTTGACCGAGCAGGTCTCGTTCGACGAGGCGGCGTAGGGCCGGCAGTCGAAGGTCGCGGTGCTGGGCGCATCACCCACGCGCACGTAGAGGTCGGCGTCGTTGGTGCCGGTCATCGTGAAGTCGTAGCTTCCCGCGGGCACCAGCGGCGTCTCGAAGCGAAGCTCTTCCGAGCGCGCCACGGTGCCGCTCTCGTCCATCCCGGCCCACCCCTCGTCGTCACCACCATCGGAGCCACCGTCGGATTCGCCGGTGACCGTCAGGCGGTAGGAGTTGGTGTCGCCGTAGCCATGCACCATCAGGTGAACGGTCGCCGAAGCCTCGAGCACCACTTCGCAGGTCTCTTCGCTGCCGTTGAGGTAGGGGCGGCAGTCGTACGCCTCGAGCGTGGGCTCGGAGCCGACGCGCACGTAGAGGTCTGCATCGCCGCTGGGGTCGGTGGGGTCGTGCGCCAAGGTGACGGTGTATCGACCCGCCTCCAGCTGGACCTCGTGCATGTCGCGAGCGTCGCGGTCGACCGTGCCCGCGGCGCTGAGGAAGGCTTCGATCTCACCGCCCCCGCCGGGCTCGGCCGCGCAGCTCGCCGGCTCGTTCGCGCACAGCAGCAGCGCACGGGCACGATCGTACGAGACGTAGGGGTTGTCGTTGTCGCCCCCGGTGTCGTCCTGGTTCTCGCCCCATCCGATCGCGCTGATCGCCTTCCACATGAAGTCGGGGTGCAGTTCCTTGTTGTTGGGGCCCCACGAGACCACGGGGTCTTCGATCCACTCGCCACCGAGGATCATGCCGTCGCCGTCGAGCTCGAGCACGTAGTTGAGCTCGACATCGACCGGCGCGACCTCGCGGTCGTCGGCGCGGCGCATCAGCTCGTCCACGGGCACGGCGTCGCTGATCATCTCGTAGTTGAGGGTGATCTGGACGAAGCGCTCGGCCGCCGCGTTGAACTCGTAGTCACTGCCGGCGGCGCCGATGAGCTCGTTGGCCCGATCGGCCGAGATTTCGTGTTGCGCGCTGATGTCGTAGGACACGACCGGGAAGTTCCAGATCTGGTAGTCCCAGTTGTGGTCGATGATGAACGCCGGCCGCGCGTCGGCGGTGCCGGTCGCCAGCTCGCGCGCGCCTCGACCGAGCATGCCGGTGATGGCGACGTGGAACGAGCCGGCGTTGAGGTCACGACAGGCGACTTCGGTGGGGCGACCGAACTCGTCGCGCTCGATCTCGTCGGGCCGAGTGTTGCAGCGGCGGCCGCTGAAGGTGGCCTGGTCGCTGAAGTAGAGCTCGGTCATGAGCGCTTCGATGTCAGCCATTCGCCAGGTGACGCAGCCTTCGTCTCCCTGGGCGCACTCGACGACGCGGCCCTCCTCCATGCGCACGGTGATGTCACGCTGGGGGAAGCCGAGCGGCTCGGTGGTGGCGTACGACGCCCAGCCGTTGCAGTGGCCCCACCAGCTCTCGGGCTCGACCCACTGGTACTGGCCCTGGTTCTGCATCTCCCACGCGGTGGCCGGACCCGTGACGCGCACCTGCGGGTGCTCGATTTCCTCGCAGTTGTCCGGGTCGTCGACGTAGTCGGCGTAGGTGCAGTGCGAGACTGCCGGCACGTCGACCTCTTGGCCGGGGTGGAACATGACGTCGTACTTCTCGATGGGTGAGAGCCGGTCGACGTCGGAGTGGTCGTTGTAGTCCTCGCTTGCGCCCGGCTGCCAGCGCCACGCGGTTCCGTTCTTGGACTGCGGCCACCACTGGGATGCGAACACGTTCCAGTCGGTGTGCCCCGAGGACGGGGTGCCTTCGAGTCGGTGATAGACGCTGCCTTCGACGATGTCGGGGTGGAGTCGAGAGACGCGGTTCGCGTCGTCGATCGCTTCCTTCTTGCCCTCGCTGTCGAACCCGACCACCGCGTGGGCGCCCCCGCGAATCTGCTCCCCGTCGGGCCCGGAGTAGCCGAACACGTAGAAGTACGAGCCGTCACGGAAGTCCGCAGCGGGCTCGGCGTCATCGTGGGTGTCCGCTCCGTCGGCGCATCCAGCAAACAAGGTCAAAGCGGCGAGGGCTGTCAGACGGAGTTTCATCGCGCCCTCGGCTAAGGCAATGTATGTGCCAAGACCACAAGAAGTGCAGCCGCCGAAATCCCTCGGGTTTCTCCGTGCGAGCGCGCACGCACCTGACCACCACCGTTGCCGCCCTCTGGCGACACGACTTGCCAGCGCGCTCCATCACATCGAAAACACGCTGTTTTTCACGCCCCCCGTGCAACCACGCGCCTCGTCCCACGTCCGCCCGCGCAACGACAACAGCTGACCAGCAACCCCCCTCGCCGCCTCCCCTCACCCCGCAGGGGGGAGGCGACGCAGAGGAGGCGTCAGCACCCACCCTCGAAGCCCAAGCGAGCAGACCCGAAGGGTCGCGCAGCGCTAAAGATGGCCTGCGGCTGACCGAAAAACCCCCGCGCAGC
>JANSYI010000070.1 GCA_024742475.1 bacterium
CGACGACAGGGTGCACGCGGCGGTCTACGCCAAGCTGATCTCGATCGGGCCCGATGGCGTCCTCTCGGCCGACGACGCCCAGGCCCTGCTCTCGCCGTTCGTGACCGACGCGCTCGGCATCGACGAGTGGCGCGTGGTCGGCTGACCCCTCAGTCATTGGGTGGAGCAGTGCGGCGGTTGCCCTGCGATGAGCTGCGCTAGGCCCTCGTCGCGGCGCTGCCGGGACTGCCGCTCGACACGCAGCTCACGGTCGAGCTGACCTACTGGAAAAAGGGTGAACGCCTCTGAAGCTGCTGAGATCCCCGGTGCTTCTCCGAGCACCCTTCGGAGCCGGCTCACCCGCGCGCGCGGAGTGCTCGAGGCGCTGCTGGTGGCTGCCGACCGCGGGTACCGTCGTCACTCTTCAGCGTCGTCGATGGTTGCAGTGGCTTTGCGGCCACACTCGCGGAGGTGACGAGAGCGAACGCGGCGAGAACGTCAACGGATCGGATGGACATCGGCCCGTCCAGAGTGCCTCTTGGCGAAAAACATCTGATCTCCTCGTTCCGATGTGGGGCTGCTTCGGGGTATGGACCAACCCACCAAACCCCAATCACCTGCCGAGCTACGAGACGGGTCGCCGAGTGCCCACTTCGGAGTGAGGCCGAAGCTACTCACCCACTACGTCCCCAAGGGCCAGCGGCTATTCGAGACCAACGAGCACGAGTGGCTCGGTGACAACATCGATTTGCGCACGTCGCAGAGCGGTCCCAACACCAAGGCCTCGCAGGTTCCGATCGCTCTCGCGAGCGGCCAGACGCTCACGTACGGCCAGATCCTCGCGCTCGGCGGCGACTTCTTCGGCATCCCTAGCTCCCCGATCTCCGACTCGCCGACCGCGGCCAACTTCATCGCGAACTTCGACACCCTCGGTGGAGCCGGGTCGTCGGTGGCGAGCCAGGTCCCGAAGATCCTCTCTATCCTTCAGGCGGAGATCGATGCGGTCAACGCCGCGGAGGCCAACGGGCAGCAGCCGTCCACGGCCTACACCAGCGGTCTGGTGGACAACCTCAACAACCAGTGGGTCCTCGCGACGGGCGGGCGATACCTCCGCCTCGCTGTCTACAACTGGGACCACTTTGGCAAGCACGCGGTGACGGCCTACTCCATCGGGCACCAGGTCGCGCTGCAGCAGGCTGTGACCGCGCACAACACGACGGACCCCACCGCGCAGCGAGCCGCGTTGATGCTGGCGTACGCCTACAACGCGTTCGCCGACCACTTCATGTCCGACCTTTTTTCGGGCGGCCACATCCGGACCCCGCGCAAGGAACTCTACAGCGACGTCACGGGTGGCACCTCCATCGGCGGGTGGCTCTCGCAGTACATGCACGACGAGGACAGCAAGTACGGCCTCAACGTGATCAACAACGACCGCGGCGCCGACCAACCGTGGCCGGCCTACGGCGACAAGCGTCTGTTCGACACGGTCGACGCGACCAACAAGGGCATCGTCGAGTCGGCCGTGCAGGCTTCGGCCGACGAGGTGTTCGAAGCGTTCGTGAGCGGCGTGGCGCCGAGCGCCTCGAGCTACGCGGCGCTCGATCTGATCCCCAATATCGATGCCGCCACGAACTACGTAGCCAACGAACAGCACAACTACACGCCCATGTTTGCGCTGCAGCAGGGAGGCTCCGCGCTATTGCGGCGGGGCTGCGTCTGCGATCGCACCTCGCCGGTTTCACAAATGACCGACAACTGGTGGGGCTGGTCCACGCAGCTCTACCTCAAGAACAACTGCAAGGACGCATCGCCGACTTTTCCTCCGGCCGACGCGGAGTATGGCTCGACCGCCGAGGGAGCGACGCACTGGGAGCAATACCCCGAGGACGACAGCGTCGTGTCGACGACGCTCGACGCATCGGGGGCGGGACTGGTGAGCATGCCGGTCTTCATCACATCGCTGGCGTGCTACAGCGATGGGCTGTACACGAACGGCGCGGGCATCGTGTACGGCGCTAGCGCGTCTCACTACACGCAGTACGTACAGTTCCAGAAGGGCGCCGTGACCCCCGACCAGGCCAACGCGAACAAGTGGCGCGTCTATTGGCACGCAGTCGAGCCTGGGTTCGCCTCGGGCATGACCTCGGTCGGCGCCACGGAGTGGAAGCAGGGTAAAGCTTCCGACGTAATCTATCTCGACGTGGACACCTCCTCCGCGGGCTTCACCTCGACGCCGCACTACTTCGCGTCGCTCATGGGCGTGAGCAACGCGCTGTACACCCGCGGGGCAAACGTTACCTACGGCTCCACCAAGAACGCGTTCCGGATCTACGTGAAGTACCTGCGGGGCGACATCACGCCAGAGCAGGCGAACGAGTGGCAGTGGGCGATGGCTTGGCACGGGGTCCCACAGGGAACGCCAGGCTCCGGCTCGAGCCGCGCGTGGAAGCAGACGGCGGCGGGCAACCTGTACGTCGACATCGACGCGAGCGCCCAAGGCTTCGTGGAGACTCCGATCTTCTTCTCGAGCCTCACGTGCGTCGGCAACGGGCTGTACGCGAACGGTCCAGGCGTGATCTACAACCCGCAGACGACCGGCTTTCGGTCGTACGCCCAGATCCCGGGCCAGTCGGTCTCCGTGGCGGACGTAGAGAGCGCCGAATGGAACTGGGAAGTGCACTGGTACGCGATCGGCCGCAATAGCTGAGAGAGAGGAGCCGGGAAGATGACCACCGAGATCAAACACCTGCTGGTTCTGATGCTCGAGAACAACTCGTTCGATCACGTCCTCGGATACGTCGAGCCGTTCGGGACGCTCGTGCAGCGCCCCATGGTGAACGAGTACGACGAGCACTGTTACAAGAGCCAACCCCAGGTGGAGCTTTCCGGCTCCACGCCGACGCCTCCGGGCGATCCGGATCCGCCGCACAATACGGACGACGCGCTCTACCAGATCTACGGTACCAAGACGCCGGGGCTCGACGCCGTGCCGCAGGGCAGGTGGTTCGTCGATAGCTTCATGGGCTCGAACACCACGGGTGGTCAGGGGCCGCAGTGGCCGCTGACTGCGTACGCCACCGGGCAGCTTCCGTGCCTCCATGCTCTGGCCCAGGATTTCACCGTGATGACGCGCTGGTTCAGCTCGGTGCCGGGGCCCACGGGACCCAACCGGCTGTTCGCAATGTGCGGAACGAGCGGAGGGTACTGCGGGGCAGCGTGGTCGTTTGCGGGGACACCGGTGCCGTTGCCGTCGATCTTCGGGGCGCTGCCGTCGACACAAGACTGGAAAATCTACTGGGACGGTGGCTATGAGCCCAACGGCAACAACGGGCGCGTGTACACGTGGCGTGCACTCGCGGATGTGCAGGCGCAGCTGCAACAGACAACGCCTGTGGCGAACCTACTAACCGACATCGCGAATGGCACGCTCCCAAAGTTCGCCTGGATCTCGCCCAGCGCTTCGACCAACGGCAAGTTGCCGGGCGCCGACTTCGCCCCCACGTCGATGCACCCTGGCAATGGATCACCGCTCGCGGGCGACGCGATGGCCGGGTTGATCTACAACGCGCTGCTGCAGTCTCCGGCGTGGTCGGACACGGCGTTGCTGATCGTGTTCGACGAGCACGGAGGCATGCCAGACAGCCATCTACCCACGGCGACCGTCGCGGCCCCCGCTGACCCGTGGTCGCTGAAGGCGAAGCAGGGCGAAAAGTGGTGGGGTACCCAGCCGGACAATCCGGTGGACTTCGGCTTCGAGAGCTTAGGCATTCGCGTCCCGGCGATTCTCGTGTCGCCGCGCGTCGCAGCGGCCTCCGACTCGACGCACTACGAGCACGCCTCGATCCCGGCGGCGCTGCGCAACAACTTCGGAATGTCCGGCGCGGGCCCTGACGGAGCTCTCACGGCTCGCGACGCCGCGGCGCAGGACTTCCTGACCAACAACGTGGGCGCGAACGTCCGCGACGACTGCCAACCGGTGCAGCCCTACGTTCCGCCCGGGTGAGAAGCTTCTGCGGGGTGCGTGAGGCGGTCCATCTCGAGTCGGCGGACCTCCACGTCCATCTACGCCCAATTCACGACCGCAATAACTTGGTCCCGCCACCGACAGTCGCGATGTGCTGGGGCAGGATGCTGTCGCAGTCGCCGATGAGCTCGTATCCCGGCACGTGCCTCCGAGACCGACTTCAACATGCACATGAACCAGGCCGCCTACGCCCAGGTGGCCGAGTTCGGGCGCAACGACTGGGTGCTCCGCTCCGGCCTCGCGCGAGCGCTGTGGAGCGCCAAGACCAAGCCGATCATGGCCGAGCAG
>JANSYI010000073.1 GCA_024742475.1 bacterium
CGGCTGGCCCGCCCGACGCCTGACGGAGCTTCTTCCGCAGAACTGGGCCACCGCTCGCGGTTGACGAACTCGTGAGGGCGGCCGGCCAGGATGGCATGGTCACGCCGCGCGTAGGAGTAGGCTGTCCGTAAAGGGCTTACGTTTGTCGTGTACCTCCTTCGGTCCGTCCACGGTGATCTGAACGTTGCCGATCCCTAGTTCCTTCATCCTCGGGGCGTGGCTCGCGAGTTCGTACCCATTGGTCACCGCTTCAAACGTCCTGCCGCCGCCTCGCTTGAGCCCAGCGACCAACGACTCGACGGCGC
The DNA here is from genome assembly GCA_024742475.1 of bacterium. Lineage (GTDB taxonomy): Bacteria > Myxococcota_A > Polyangia > Nannocystales > Nannocystaceae > CAJXVA01. The sequence continues at coordinate 306 of JANSYI010000073.1, forward strand.
CAAACGTAGACTCTCGGATGACCTCTCCGCCCAAGACGGTAAATTTGCATTCGCCCAGTGTCTTTCCAGAGTCTTCGGCAAGACGGGTGCAGGCAGAGACCACCTCCTCGATATCCGCATCGGACCATTGGTACTGTTCGCTCGTCAGGGAGCCCTCGTAGCAGTATGCGCACTTGAAGTTGCAGCCGTACGTTGGAATCAGCTGAAAACTCATGGGACGCCGGCCCTTTTCAAACTCGCCCTCGAGTTCGTCGAGCACCTCAGCAGCGGGTCGATCGGCGTTGGAGCCCGCGACGAGTCGCTCTGCGACGACGCGTTGGCGAGCGGGGCCACGCCATCCCAGGCCCGTAATGAGGTTGAAGACGAGCGACTCACCCCCGCTCAGTTGCACGCAGTGGGTATAGTCTTTGATGAGCTGGGCTTCCGTGTATCCGCTGGGGAGCATTGAGTCCTCGTGTCTGGTAATGCAGTCTGCAGGAGAGCGAAGCGCTCACCGATGGTGGTGAGCGCGCCGCAGATATTCAGCTCCAGGGCTGCGAGTACTCGCAGACCGAGGCTTTGAAGTTCACACTGAACCCGCCAAGGAGGCGTTCTTCGACCTCTTTGACCCATTTTTCCGAATGCACGGCGAACACGGCCGTCTTGCTGTTTGCGCTGGCCGCGACCTCATGTGCCACGCTCAGCTGCTCGCCCGTCAGATGGAGTTCGACGACTTCGAGCCCCTCAGGGACCTCGATGCCCGCGAGGCGCTCTGGACTCACAAACACGGCCCAGATGTCTTCGTCGATCTGCTGAGCCTCCTCGAGCTCATGGATCGCCATCGCAACCTCTCCACCAGGCTGCTCGTCCGGCGACTTGAGTTGGCAGGTTTCACCTGCCTGCGCGGTCGGGGCCGCAACGGCGGTGCCCGTGCCGGCGAGCAAACCGACAGCCACGAGGACCAGTTTTCTGTTCTGCTTCTGTTGTTTCATGTTGTTCACGAGGCTCCAGACCTCAACTGCACGACCAGATCGGCAGCGTGCCCGAAGCGCCAGGACTGTTCGTCGGCGCTCGGTTTTGATCACGCGAATGCTCAGAAAAAATCCGTGGCGGTCTGGCGCAGGAGCTCGGCGCCCGACAGTCGGGCGAGCATCATCGATAGCGGCTGGCCGACATGATCCTGTCGGGTGTGGCCCTATCGCTCTGGCCCCCACCACCGAGACGAGCCCATCGGCGATACGCGTCCTCGAGCGTGTCGCGAAGGGGCGCAAGCTGTTCGGGTTCCTCCGAGAGCACGACACGCGCTTTGCTCGAAGGCGTTTCGAGACGAGCAGGCTCCTCGACGTCGATCACCTGCCCATCTGCGGCGACGCGGCCCTCGAGCCGGGGGAGCTGTGCGACGACGGGGGCACCAGCGTGGGCGACGGCTGCACCAGCGGGTGCGCGCTCGAGTGAGCCCCTCGAGCGCCGCGACACCGCTGTGCGGTCCGAGAATCACTTGGACCACGGACGCCCCGTGCGCTACACGCCCCGCTGTGGGCTCTTCGGTGGACTACGACACGCACTATCGGAAGGGTCGTGGTCAATGCGGCGACCCGTTTCCGGAGTTCCGAGCCTTTTTCGAGGGCGACCGACCGAGGTCGCGCGTGCTGGACCTCGGCTGCGGGCAGGGGCGCGACGCCTTGCTTGCGGCACGGCACGGCCACGAGGTCGTCGGCGTCGATCTCTCGGAGATCGGGATCTCGCAGATGGTCGAGGATGCCGAAGCCGAAGGACTGGAGGTGACCGGCATCGTCTCGGACGTGCTCTCGTTCCGCTCGCGGCGCAAGTTCGACGTGGTCCTGCTCGACCGCGTGCTGCACCTGCTGCTCGACGACGACGAGCGGCTCGCGGGCCTCGGCCTGGCCGCGCGCCTGACTCGCAAGGGGGGCCACGTGCTCATCGCCGACGTGCCGAAGAACCGCGCGCTCATCCACGACTACTTCGACGCGCGCCCAGGCGCGTGGGAGGTCGTGAAGCGTACGAAGAGCTTCCTGTTTGCGCGGAGGATCCGCGGGTCGTAGACAGTGTCCGCTCGAACGGACCGTCGACGGAGGCGAGACCACCCGCTATCGTCCACGATCACGCCCCCGCTCAGGAAGACGGCCCAGAGATCGATCAAGAAGCGGGGCAGATCGTAGATGATGGGGAGTCGCCCCACCACGGGGCGTACGCCATCCTCCGCCCGACTCGCGCGTCGGAGGACGGTGCGTACGTACGAAGTCTTGGTGACGCTCGACGGCGCAAACGCTCAGTTCGCTGCGCTCCGACACGGCACCCGAACGAAGCGGGTCATCATCGGGGTTCGACCCGGTCGGTCAGCCGCACTCGCTCGAGCGGTTGACACGGTGGCCAGTCGGCTCAGGACGCGTACTTGAGCGCCGTCCTCGCCATCCTCAACCCGCGGTCCGGCTCTGCGCGACCGGATACCGTCCGGTCGGAGCTCGAGTCACGGATCCCCGGCGTCGCCATGATGGATGCGCCCAAGGGCGCCGACCTGGTCGCCTTCATTGGCGCTCCAGCGGTTCGAGGGCATGGGTTCTCGGGCTCGGCTGAGCGGCGGCACACACAGACTCCGGTGTCCGCGGTTCGAACTCGCGATCTCGTCGACGCGCCGACCCGCGCCTGGCTCAGAGGTTCGGGTCGCACACGCCGTGGGTTGGATGCCCCACGTTGGTGCAGGCCGCAGGGTTGCCGCAGGTCTGCGGCGTGCTCAGGTCGCACTGCGCGGTGCACTGGCCCATGAAGCAGGTGAAGATGATGTCGCAGTCGGCCGTGGTCACGCACGGGTCGTGAAGGTTGCCGCAGGCATCGCAGCTCTCGCAGACCGCGGTCTGGCTGTCTCTGAGTCGGCAGTACTCCCCGAGGCCGGGACAGTCGTTGCCAAAGCCGATGCCCGTGCAGGTCGGCTCGCAAGAGGGCGGGACGGCGAGCTGCGGATCGAGGGGCGCACCCATGCAGGCCCCTTCGCCGCCGCCCGAGGACTCGCTGTCGCCACCGCTCGAGTCCCCCTCGGCGCCCGTCGATCCTCCCGGCGAAGTGGTCGTGGTGGTCGGATCGCCGGGACTCCAGCCGCCACTGCTCGACCCATCTTCGGATCCGGCCTCCGCGGAGCTGCCGGTCCCGCCGTCGCCGGACCCCTCGCTACCGCCGCCGGTGGAGGCGGACCCCGCGGTCGCCGTCGCAGTTGCCGAGCCCGAGTTCACGCTCGGGAACGGGTCACCGGAGTCGCCGACCGTGCAGCCCACGAGCAGTGCCAGGCAGGAAGTCCACGAGACGCGCCCCATCACCCCTACGACGTACACGAGAGTTCCCGGTTGCACCACTCGGCCGAGAACCGGCCCTCGGCTCCGGCCGGCGTTCTTGGCGTTCTTCGTTCTTGGCCTCACCATGACCGGGCCGGGAGCATCCTGCAGTGGGTGGTCTCAGGAAACCGTGGGGCGTGGGAGGAGAGAGCTGCAGTTGCAAGCCGACCCGGTCCGCCGTCGTACGACGCCGACGCGCGCTGGTAGCGTCAACCATTTGGTGCAACTTCAAAGCGGCTTAGCGGGCTTTTCTCCGAGCTCGATTGCGTTGCTTGAAGCCTCTGACAGTCTGGTTCTTGGCCTCGTCGTTGAGGCGGATGGCAACGAGGACAGCGGTTCGCGTGGTCGCTGGCGTGGCGTCGTTGTCGGGGTCGTCGGATTCTTGATGGGCGCCGATGGACCGAAAGCGGGCCCGAAACTCGC
>JANSYI010000077.1 GCA_024742475.1 bacterium
CTTCAATTTGATCGATCCTAATCTTAAATCAACCAAAAATCTGACGATAATCAACCTGTTTCCGGATTCTGATCTCAATCTCCAGAAGATTCAACCTGATTTTTGATTCCTGATTTACTCAACTTAATCTCTCGAATTCATCAAAATCAGTTTCAGGTTCTCCAAATCTCGAGTTTTTGATCTTGGTTGTCAAATTGATTCAACAAACGATTCCCTGTTCAAAATTTCCAGATCCCAGATTTACAAATTCTGTTTTTGGACGACACTCAAATTCCTGATTTCTATTTCAAAAGCCGCCTAAACCTAATCTCCTTCTGAAAAAACCAATCTCATTTTTCAAGATGGGCCCGGTTAATCTTAAGAATCCAATTATTTCGTTTTCTGCCCGATTCACCGTAAAGAATACAATACTCGACAGGACTTTTACCCGCCTTTTTAATTTCAATTCCCCGATTTGAAAATCAAGTTCTCGATTTATGGACAATTCTCGGTTCTGAGTTTTCATTTTTGAGGCGGGAGAATTCATATTTTCAATTCCATAGAATGCCAATTCTGATGCGGTACCCCATAACGGCCCGGCTACGTGACGTGCCGGACTCTAAATTTACCCTTTTCGTTTCAATTCTCAAATACTAGCGCAGGCAGCAAAAGACGAAACTGGCGCAGCCTGGCTTTTGGTGCCTGCGCGGGTTTTCCATCTCTATTTTTCAATCGAAGATTTTTACCGGCATGGCATGTAGCCATTGTTGGCTGCTGCTATTTATCCCTCAATTCTCAAAACTCGTTTGTATATATTCCCAACAGAATAATCATAATTAGACTTATCATCACTTTCACGCAATATTCCAATTTTACATAATTTACTAGCGATACCTCTAACTATATCTGCACTCTTTTCATTCTTCATAAAAAACTCGTCAAACCATACTTTTGACAAGTCTTCTATTGATAGGAAATTAGGCTTTTCCGTTAATGCGCGAATATTTCCCTTATCTTCAGGGTACTCTGCAAAAACTGTTTGATTCAGTTTAGCTTCGGATACACTTGAAAGAGATTTTTCAACAGCTGAAATAGAAAATAATTGTAATTCCCTCTCAAAGTTTGCATTACCTATCTTAAACAGTTTTCTCTGCTCTATTTTTAATTCTTGAAAAAAATGAATTATATCTCTTGGGAAAACCTGTCCATTTCCATCTTCTAATTCATTATATATCCAATCAAAGGCTGATCCTCTCTCCGTTTCACATAATTCTTGAGGAAACATACTATTGAACAAATCACTTTGATCTTTGAAGTTTTTAAGGACTTTTTCTTTTTCAAGTGAGAAGAAATTTATGATATTCTGATTTTCTAAAATCCTCCTAACTATTAGGTTTAGTAAAGACTCCTTTCTCCATTCAATAATAGAATACTTTGCTATATGACTCAACTCAACGAACCCTCTATTCGAAGATACCGAAATTATTTCATCCCAAATATCATCTCTCAAAAAGAGCTTAAGCTTGACTTGAGAGTATACTTTCAAATCTAGATAAACTCTTAACAATGATCGCAAAAACGACATTCTAAGAATCCCACTTTGAGCAAATGCAGCATCTAATCTATCTAAAGCAATCCAAATAGGTCTATCAATCCTTTGCAGGTAACTATCAATAGATTTAAATACGGCACTTGTATCAAAAGAATCTAAGGAATCCTTCTTTTTTTCTTCTCCTGACTTTTGCTTCTCAAGACCTAATTCTACAGGGCCTAATTTAACCCCAATTGTCACATTAGCTCTATTCACATACTTTACAACATTTTCGAATACATCTTTTAGATTCGCACTTTCTTCTAATACTCCAAGTCTTTCTAAATCGTTGAATGTGAGTTCTAACTCTCTATCCATGAGCTCTAACCTTTTTAGCTCATTAGCAATCAACATTAAAAAATAAATCTTCCAGATTTTAATCAGCCTTTTTTCTAATTGGTCGAATTCATGACCCCGCATCAATCTAAGCTCTTCGACACTTCTGCCTCCTATTAATTCCTCTTCATTTATTGTTTCAAAGATTGGCGCTCCTGTTAAGTTTTCACCAGGAATTACCAAAATTCTCTTTTTTGATTTTATATAATTTGGACCAATTAATCTAGCAAAAAGAGCTGATTTTCCAGACCCTTTACTTCCAAAAACAATATCGATTTCATCATCTTCTATTTGTTCCCATTGAACTGTTTCTGAAAAATACTTATATAAGCTATCTTTCTCATCTTCTGCAATTCTTTGCCCAAAATCAATCTTTCTTATCAACTGAGATTTTTCCATAGTTAAGTTTTGTTGTAGCAGCCAACGGCCCGGCTACACGCAGGCTGGGATTCTAAATCTACTCTTTTTGTTTGATTTCACCAATACTAGCGCAGACAGCAAAAGACGAAACTGGCAAAGCCTGGCTTTTGCTGACTGCAGCGGCCTTTTCATTCTCTTTTTTCAATCGTAGATTTTTACCCAGCTTGAGTGTAGCCATTGTTATGGGTTGCCGCTTTATTCTTTTCACCATTTCAAAAAAAGGGCCCATTTCAAATTCTGGACTAACCAAAAGGCGGCTATTCAATCTTTTCAACTGATTTTAATCTCTTGGTTTTCAGTTGGTTCAGTTTCAAAATCTTGATTCTTCAATTTGATCTTCTTGAATCTAAAATCAACCAAAAATCTCACGATAATCAACCTAATTCAGGATTCAGGTCTCAATTTCCGGAAGATTCAACCTGATTTTTGATTCTTGATTTCCTCAATTCGATCTCCCAAATTCATCAAAATCAGTTTCAGGTTCTCCAAATCTTGAGTTTTGGTTTCTGATCTTAGGTTGTCAAATTGATTCAA
>JANSYI010000079.1 GCA_024742475.1 bacterium
GTATGCTTCCGGCGAGGGCCGTCTGATCGCAGCTAAGCTGCGATGGTAAGTCCGACCTTATGTCCGACTTTATCCACCGCCCGCAAATCGAAGTTCTGTCCGCTGCTGACGGTGATCGCCGCCGGTATTGGTCCGATGATGACAAACTGCGCATCGTGGAGGAGAGTTTCGTCGGCCACCGCCAGGCGGCGGCCACGGCGCGGCGGCATGGCATTTGCCGGTCGCTGCTGACCACGTGGCGGCGGCAATATCGCAACGGTGAGCTTGGATCTTCTGGCTCGGTATCGTTCGCGCCGATGACCGTGACGACGGACATTCCAACTCCACAGTCGGGGCACGTTGATCCCTGTCCGCCTGCGGAGTGCCAGGTCGAGATCGCCCTACCGAATGGGCGTCGGCTCATCGTGCCATCGGGCATCGATACCGAAGCGCTTTCCCGGATCCTGGCCGCGGTGGACGGGCCATGATCGCGTTTCCGCCGGGTGTGAAGGTCTGGATTGCGGGTGGTGTGACGGACATGCGTTGCGGCATGAACAGTCTGGCGTTGAAGGTTCAGCAGGGCCTCGGGCGTGATCCGCACGCGGGGGAAATCTTCTGCTTCCGGGGGCGGCGAGGCGATCTCGTGAAACTTCTTTGGCATGACGGGGTCGGCATGTCGCTCTATGCCAAGCGGCTCGAGGCGGGAAAGTTTATCTGGCCAGCAGGCGGCTCTGGGGAGGCCGTTCAGGTCTCTGCGGCACAGCTTGGCTATCTTCTCGAAGGGATCGACTGGCGCAACCCGCGCTGGACCCAACGCCCTGCAAAGATTGGATAAACCCACTCTGAGGCCCTCGCCTCACTGGTTCTGGGCGGACGGATGTGGTAGGCTCTTGCCATGTCTGAAGCCCGCTCTGAACTCGAAGAATTGCGCGCCGCGCTTGCGGCGTCCGAGCGGCGCGCTCAGGCTGCCGAGGGGCGAGCTGACGCGGCCGAGGCCGATCTGGCGCGGGCACGCGCGGAGGTCTCGACCTCCGAGGCGATGATCGCTGGCCTCAAGCTCGAGATCGCGCTGCTCAAGCGCGACAAGTACGGCCGCAGCGCGGAGCGGAGCGCCAAGTTGCTGGACCAGCTGGAACTCCAACTAGGGGAACTGGTCGCGGACGCCGCCGAGGATCAGGTGCAGGCCGAACGGAAAACGACCAAGGTCGGTGCCTTCGAGCGACGCAAACCGGTCAAGAAAGCCTTCCCCGAACACCTGCCGCGCGAGCGCGTGGTGCTCGAAGCCCCCAGCGTCTGCTCGTGCTGCGGCTCCGATCGTATCGTGAAGATGGGCGAGGACATCACCGAGACGCTCGAGGTCATTCCTCGCCAGTGGAAGGTGATCCAGACGGTCCGGGAGAAGTTTACCTGCCGGGCCTGCGAGAAGATTACCCAGCCCCCGGCACCCTTCCACCCGATCCCACGAGGATGGGCAGGACCGAGCCTGCTCGCCATGATCCTCTTCGAAAAATACGGCCAGCATCAGCCCCTCAACCGTCAGTCCGAACGCTACGCCCGTGAAGGCGTGGATCTCAGCGTCTCCACGCTCGCCGACCAGGTCGGCGCGGTGGCCGAGCTGCTGAAGCCGCTGAACGCCCTAATCGAAGCGCATGTCTTTACCGCGGCCCGGCTGCATGGTGACGACACGACCGTGCCGCTGTTGGCTCGTGGTGGCACGAAAACCGCCCGGCTTTGGACCTATGTGCGCGATGATCGTCCCTTCGACGGAACTGCGCCGCCCGCGGTCGTGTTCCGCTTCTCCCCCGATCGTGCCGGGGAACATCCAACGAAACACCTGAAGGGCTGGCAGGGCATCCTGCAGGCGGACGCCTATGCCGGGTACAACCAGCTCTACGACGCCACCCGGAAACCCGGGCCGGTCGCATCGGCGCTGTGTTGGTCGCACGCGAGGCGCAAGTTCTTCGAACTCGCTGACGTGCAGACCAACATCCGCAAGGGCAAGTCGGCCAAGGAGATCTCGCCCATTGCCGTCGAGGCGGTGAAGCGCATCGACGCGCTGTTCGAGATCGAGCGTACGGTCAGCGGGCAGTCCGCAAAGGCGCGGCTTGAGATGCGACAGAGCCAATCGGCGCCGCTGGTCACGGCCCTCGAGCAATGGCTCCGCAGCGAACGCGCGCTGCTATCAAAGCACGCCAAGGTGGCGAAAGCCATCGACTACCTGCTGTCCCCCAACCACTGGCCTGCCTTCACGCGGTTCCTCGAGGACGGGCGGATCTGCCTGACGAACAACGCCGCCGAGAGATCGCTGCGCGGCGTGGCCCTCGGCCGGAAATCCTGGCTCTTCGCGGGCTCAGAGCGTGGCGGCCAGCGCGCGGCGGCGATGTACACCCTGATCGGAACGGCCAAGCTCAACGACATCGACCCGCAGGCGTGGCTCGCCGACGTCATCGCCCGGATCTCCGACA